>CAYFNG010000005.1:0-126783 GCA_964344385.1 uncultured Sneathiellales bacterium | reverse complement strand
CGCTCCCCGGAAAGCGCAGCATGTGTTTTCCGGGCCAAACACTAACGTAAGCATCCTAGGGCTCGGTTAAAACGGGTTCTGCTCCAAATATTCGTACAGCTGGCGTTCGCCGATGTCGCAGGACGGCGCGATCACGGCCTGCTTCAGGGGCATGGCGCGCGGCGCGGCCGGCCGGGCCGCGATCTCCAGGATCAGCTTGCGGCGGATCGCCCGGGCGAAATCCTTGAATCCCCTGGCGACGACGATGAAGGCGCCGGGCCCGCCGATCACGCAGGCCTCGTAATAGAGGTCGAGGTCCTCGAGCTGCGGATAGCCGAACTGGTTGGGGCGCTGGTTGACGATCGGCAGGCCGTTGATGGTGACCCCGGCGGCCAGGGCCAGGTTGCGGGCCTGCAGGATATAGGCCCCGTCATTGTTGGGCCCGTCGCCGGAAATGTCGATCACCCGCCGGTCGCCTTTGAAGCCGTTGTCCTCGAACAGCGGCAGGGCGAAGGCAATGGCGCCAGAGATCGAGGTGCGGCGCAGGCCGGTGCGGGCGGTCGCTGCCAAGGCCTCGGCAAAGGCGGCCGCGTCGGCCGGGGTTTGGATCAGGCGCCAGCCGACCAATGGCCGCTGCTGGGCGTGACCGGCCCATTCGAAATAGGTCACCGCGATGGCCCCTTTGCGTCCCGCCGCAATGGCTTGGTGCAGCAACGGGTCGCGCAGGGCGGCGATGTAGCCCAGGCGCTGCAGTTCGCCTTCCTCGGCGTCGATGCTGCCGGATATGTCGACCGCCAGGACCAGCTCCAGGTCAACCGCGACCTCGGTCGCCCGGGCCGGGCCAAGGACGGCCAGCCCGGACAGCACGAGGGCGGAAATCGCCGCGGCGACGCGGCCGGTCGTCAGTCGGCGGTGCCGCGGATCGGATAGTCCTTTTCCTGAATGAATTTCAAGCCACCCAATATGCTGTTGAGGTCGGGACGGGCAAACGGTGCGTTCGAAATATCGACGATCTGCAGATTGCCGTCGGGGTTGACCACGAAGAGGCCGGGCTCGGGAAACGGCCGGTCGGTCTCCTGGGGTGAGCGGGGGTGCGAAATATAGAGGCCAAGGGCGCGCATCTGATCCTGGCTGAGGTCGTAACCAACCGGAAAACGCCAGCCATGCTCGGCCACGTCGGCTTCGGCCTTTTCCGCCGGATCGGCGGACAGGGCGACCACCTCGGCCCCGGCGCCGCGGAAGTCCTCCAGCAGCCCGTCCAGGGTCTTGAGGTAACGCTTGCAGATCGGGCAGTGCCTGCCGCGATAGACCACCACCACCCGCCAGCCGCCATTGCCGCCGGTCTCAACCTCGCCGCCGCCAACCCGGGCGACCCGCAGGTCCGGCATGGTTTCGCCGGCCGCCAATTTGCTTCCCACTGACATGACGCTCTCTCTGTTTGCAGTACGAATTAAGGGCCGGCATTAGACCGTCAAGCTGCGGGCGCGACAAATCACGCCTTCGCGAGGAAGGCGCGTCGGTACAGCGGTTTTCAAGTCCGACTCTTGCGTTATTCCAGAAATTCGATCTCGCCGTTGGGCAGCAGGTAGAGGATCAGGGCGCAGCCGCCCTTGACCGTCGGCTGGTGGGCCGAACCGGCCGGAAAGACGCACCAACCGGCGCCATGGCCGCCGAATCTGGCATCCGCGTCCTGGGGCATGACCAGGCAGATCTCGCCGGTCGGGTGGCGGTGGTGGGGTCCGACGATATCGGTCAGTTCGACCACGTCGACGCTCAGGTTGCGGCTCTCCGGCCCCGGTTCGATAATCCGGCCGAAGCGCCGGCCGGCTTCGCCCTGGGAACACATCCAGCCGTCTTCGATCGCCTTGTGGCAGGCGGCCTCGATCGCCGCCACCTGTTCGCCCGACGCCGGCAATGCCCGGTTCAGGTCCGCCGCCAGCTCGCGGTCGACGGTGCGGGCCCCGATCAGTTCGGTGACCGGTTGCATCAGGGTGCGGAACTCCTCGATCGACATGCCTCTCTCCTTGTTCTTCGTTTCCGGTCCGGTCATACGAACCGATCCCGATTGCGGGCCAGTTTGGCCAGGAACCGATCGTCCTGGGCGACCCTGGGATCGACCATATCATCCGGCGGCCTTCCCTGCATCACTGCCAGCGCGGCCGCCACCGACGCCCCTCCGATCGCGGCGATGCATTGGTCGGTCCAGGCCAGGGACGGAACGGTGACGATGGCGTTGTCGGCCACCGGCCGGTCATTGGCCGTTGCCGCGGGATCGAACCGATCCAGCCCGGCGCCCGCCAGATGCCCATTGTTGAGCGCGGCCACCAGGGCGGCGCGATCGACCACCGCACCGTCGCTGGTGCTGATCAGTACGGCCCCCGGTTTCATGATGGCCAATCTGGGCCCGTCGACCAGCTGGCGGGGCTCCGGCGTTACCGGGCAATTGACGGTCAGGATGTCGCTTTTTCGGAACACCTGGTCGAGACCGACCAGTCGCACCCCCAATTCGTCGGCCCGGGCGGGGTCGCCCACCGGATCGCCGGCAATAAAGCGCAGGCCCAAGGGCTGGCAAAGGCGAAACAGCTCTGCCGCCACCGGACCGAAGCCGATCGAACCCAGGGTCCGGCCCTCCAGCCCGATGCCGATTTGCTGTGCCGGGTCGGCCGGATTGTCGGCCACGCTTTTGGCCGGCAGCTTGCCGGCCAGGGCCAGGACCAGGGTCAGGCCGGCCACCGCGCGTGGGTGCACCAACGCCTGGGTCGCGACGGTAACGGCGATCGCGGAGCGACGGCAGGCGGCGACGTCGATCGTGTCGCAATTGGCGCCGAATCGGGCGATCAGGGCCAATCGTCCATCGCCGGGAACCGACGCGGCGGTGAAGTTCGGCGACCCCAGGATCAGGGCATCGAACCCGGCCACCGCCTCGGGCGCGATCCAGCCGTCATAGGCCGCGACGGTGACCAGATCGACGGCCGTATTTTCGGCCAGCCGGCCCAGATCGAACATCGGCCAGGCCGGCTGCCCGTCGGGGCCGAACAGGTCGGCCGATATCCCTATCCTAAACCGCGCCATCATTCCGGGTCGGGAATATCCTGCCAGACCAGGTCGCGATACTCAAAGCCCTGTTCGATGGTCGGTTTGACCACCCGGAAATAGGGCGACAGGTCGAAGTCGCGGGGCGTGAACAGGCTGTGGTGGCGCAGCCGCAGGACCGACCGCTCCACCTGACCCTGGTCGCATGCCACCTGGACATGGGGCAGCACCGGATAGCGCACCGACTGGAAGGCCTGAACGATCAAGGTCGAACAGATCGCCCGGGTCGGATCGCCGCTGCCCAGGGCCAGCAGGTCGCGGCGGAAGCGGGCCGGCACCGGCGGGGTCGGCAACAGGAAACGGGCCAGGTCGATCACGTTCTTCAGGTCGTAGGAATGGCCCAACCGTTTGACCAGGAAATCGACGACGCTGCGGCAATCGGTGTCCGACAGACCGACCGGGCGGCAGATCCGGGTGTTGCTGCCGGCGTATTTGGCCAAAGGCACCGCGACCACCCCGTCGCGCAGGTCCGCCTCGATCAAATGGCACGCCTTGCCTTGATCTGCCAAGGCGTCGCCGACAAAGATGGCGGCGTGGGACCAGGTCGACTGGGTCAGGTATTTGATGGCGACGCTGATCCGCTGGTCGCCCTCGACCAGCAAGACATCGCCCGGCTTCATCACCGTGGCCAGGGTCTCCGGGTCGCTGACAGAAAAATGGCGGTAGGCGGCGACTGGCTTCTCCAGATAGCCGGCCAGCCACCGGCCAATCCGTTCCGCCAGCCAGCCCGGCAACACCCTAGTGCGCCTCGTCCCAATTGGCGCCGTGGCCGGTGTCGACAATCAATGGCACAGCCAGGTCGGCAGCGGCTTCCATCACCTGTTTGACTGTGGCGGCGGTGGCATCGAGTTCTGCCTCGGGCACCTCGAAGATCAATTCGTCATGGACCTGCAACAGCATGCGGGCGCTTAAGCCCGCATCCTCCAGCGCGGCCGGCAGGCGGATCATGGCCCGCTTGATGATATCGGCGGCCGACCCCTGCAGCGGCGCGTTGATCGCGGCCCGTTCGGAAAAGCCGCGCTTGTTGGGGTTCTTGTCGTTGATGCCGGTCAGGTGGTTGCGGCGCCCGAACAGGGTTTCGACATAGCCATGCTGGCGGCAGAAGGCGATGGTGTCGTCCATGTACTTGCGGATGCCCGGGTAGCGTTCGAAATAGGCGTCGATATAGGCCTGGGCGTCGCTGCGCCCGATGCCCAACTGCTGGGCCAGGCCGAAGGCGCTGATGCCGTAGATGATGCCGAAGTTGATCGCCTTGGCCTTGCGGCGGGTGGCCCCGTCCATCTCGGCCAGCGGTACCCCGAAGACCTGGGACGCGGTCATGGCGTGAATGTCGGCGCCGTCGCGGAAGGCATCGCGCAGCACGTCAATGCCGGCGACATGGGCCAGCAGGCGGAGCTCAATCTGGGAATAGTCGGCCGACAGCAGCCGGTGGCCGTCCTCGGCGACAAAGGCACGGCGGATCTTGCGGCCCTCTTCGGTACGGACCGGGATGTTCTGCAGGTTGGGGTCGGTCGAGGCCAGCCGCCCGGTGGCGGCCCCGGCCATGGCATAGGAGGTATGGACCCGGCCGGTATCGGGATTGATCTGGGTCTGCAACGCGTCCGTATAGGTGCTGGTCAGCTTGGTGAACTGGCGCCAGTCCAGGACCCGGGCCGGCAGGTCATGGCCCTGGGCCGCCAGGTCCTGCAGCACGTCGGCGCCGGTCGAATAGGCGCCGGTCTTGCCCTTCTTGCCGCCGGCCAGGCCCATCTCGTCGAACAGGATCTCACCCAGCTGCTTGGGCGAGCCGACGTTGAATTCCCTGCCCGCCAGACGGTGGATCTCGGCCTCCAGCCCGGCGGCGCGGCGGCCGAATTCACGGCTCAGGCCCGCCAGCTCGTCGCGATCGACCTTGATGCCGGCCCGCTCCATGGCGCACAGCACCGGGATCAGCGGCCGCTCCAGGGTCTCGTAAACCGTGACCATACGCTCCTGCAACAGCCGGGGCTTCAGAAACTGGTGCAGGCGCAGGGTGATTTCGGCATCCTCGGCGGCATAATCCAGGGCCTTGTCCAGCGGTACCAGGTCGAAGGTGACCTGCGCCTTGCCGGTGCCCGCCACCTCCTTGTAGGGGATCGGGCTATGGTCCAGGTGCCGCCGGGCCAGCTCGTCCATGCCATGGCCATGGCTGCCGGCATCCAGCACGAAGGACAGCAGCATGGTGTCGTCGACCGGTGTCACCTCGACGCCATAACGGGCCAGCACCGCCATGTCGTATTTGATGTTCTGGCCGACCTTCAGGACCCCGGGGTCGGCCAATAGCGGTTTCAGGCGGGCCAGTGCATCGTCCAGGGGAATCTGCTTCGGCCCGGCCTCGCCGCCGGCGCCCAGGCCACCATCGCCGAGGTCCAGGCTGCCTTGGACCGGCGGGTTGCGATGGGCCAGCGGGATATAACAGGCGCGTCCCGGCGTCACCGCCAGCGAGACCCCGACCAACTCGGCCCGCATTTCATCCAGCGAGGTGGTCTCGGTATCGACCGCGACCACACCCTCGGCCGTCGCGGCCGCGATCCAGGCTTCGAGATCGGCCAGCTCCTGGACCAGCTGGTATTCGGCATCCTCGGGCGCCGGCGGCAGCTCGGCCGCCGCCCCGTCGTCGCCGGCCCGGGCCCGTACCCGCTGGGTCAGGCTGCGGAACTCCTGCTCTTCCAGGAAGGCGATCAGGGGCGCGGGATCCATTTCGGTGACGATCAGCGCATCGACCCGGTCGTCCAGCGGCACGTCGTCCTTCAGGCGCACCAGGTCGCGGCTGATCCGGGCCAGATCGGCATGTTCGATCAGCCGCTCGCGGCGTTTGGTCTGCTTGATCTCCGCGGCCCGGTCCAGCAGGCTGTCGAGATCGCCATATTCCTCGATCAACTGCGCCGCGGTTTTGACCCCGATACCGGGTACGCCGGGCACGTTGTCGGTGCTGTCACCGGCCAGGGCCTGGACGTCGACCACCCGGTCCGGTCCGACCCCGAACTTGTCGCGCACCCCGTCTTCGCCGATCAGCTTGTTCTTCATCGGGTCCAACATGGCGACCCCGGGGCCGATCAGCTGCATCAGGTCCTTATCCGACGAGACGATGATCACCTCATAGCCGTTTGCCTTGGCCTCGCGGGCATAGGTGGCGATGATGTCGTCGGCCTCGAAGCCCTCGCGCTCGATGCAGGGCAGGCCGAAGGCCCGCGTGGCGTCGCGGATCAGGCCGAACTGCGGGACCAGATCCTCCGGCGGCGGCGGCCGGTTGGCTTTGTATTCCGGGTAGATCTCGTTGCGGAAGCTGGTCCGGGCGGTGTCGAAGATCACCGCGAAATGACTGGCGCCGCCTTGCGACAGGGCATCGTCGCGCAGTTTGTAGAGCATGTTGCAAAAGCCCGAGACCGCGCCGACCGGCGTGCCGTCCGATCGGGTCAGCGGCGGCATCGCGTAATAGGCCCGGAAGATATAGGCCGAGCCGTCAATCAGGTAGAGTCGGTGGGGGCGGCCATTCTCCGCTGCCGCTGGCGTGGCGTCCGTCATGGCCGCCACTATGCCACGGTGCGGGGAGGCGGCAAAGCGCGATTGCCCTGCCCCTTGCCAGATGGCGGGCGGCCGGGCGATAGTCGGCAGAGGGAGAAACAAGAGGTAGACATTGATGCGGAAGATCGGGGTGATCGGCGGCGGCGCCTGGGGCACGGCCCTGGCCCAGGTCGCGTGCAGCGCGGGGCGCCAAACCGTGCTGTGGGCGCGGGAGGAGGAGGTTGCCGCCGCAATCAATGGGGGCTTCGAAAACACGGTCTATCTGCCCGGGGTCAAGCTGGACCCGGCCCTGACCGCCACCACTGACCTGGCGGCGATGGCGGAGTGCGACCTGCTGCTCTTGGTGGCACCGGCCCAGCATCTTGCCAACGTTGCCGGTCAATTGGCGCCGCACCTGCAAGCACCGGTACCGGCGGTGATCTGTGCCAAGGGGATCGAGCAACAGAGCCTCAAATTGATGAGCGAATCCCTGGCCGACGTGATGCCGAAGGCGCCGCTGGCGGTCCTCTCCGGGCCGACCTTCGCGATCGAAGTGGCGCGGGGCCTGCCGACCGCGGTCACCCTGGCCTGTGATGATGCCGCCCTGGGGGAGCAGATGGTGGCGGCGCTCGGCCTGCCCACCTTCAGGCCCTACCTGGCGGACGACCTGATCGGGGCCCAGATCGGCGGCGCGGTCAAGAACGTGCTGGCCATCGCCTGCGGCATCGTCGAGGGTCGTGGCCTCGGTGACAATGCCAGGGCCGCCCTGATCACCCGCGGCCTGGCCGAGATCCTGCGCCTGGGCCGGGCCAAGGGCGCGCGGATGGAAACCTTGATGGGGCTGTCCGGTCTCGGCGATCTCACATTGACCTGCAACTCGACGACCTCGCGCAACTTTTCGCTGGGCCAGGCCCTGGGCGAAGGCCGGACCCTGGACGAGGTCCTGGGCGAGCGTCGTTCGGTGGCGGAAGGCGTCTACACCGCGGCCGCGGTTACCGAGCTTGCTGCGCGTCTGGGGGTCGAAATGCCGATCTGCGCCGTGATGGACGGGATCCTCAACCGCGGCTTGAGCGTCGACGACGCGATCGAGGCGCTGCTGCGCCGCCCCTTCACCACCGAAGCGCCTGTGTCCGATTGAGCCGCGCGCGCTGACCGGCTACCCTGGTGCCATCCTCGAACCCGATGAGGTCTGCCATGCTGTTTGCGATTTTCTGTACCGACAAGCCGGACCACGGCCAGGTCCGCCTGGACAACCGCCCGGCCCATGTCGATTTCCTGAAAGCCACCGGCGATGCCATCAAGTTCGCCGGCCCGACCACCACCGAAGACGGCGAGGCGATGACCGGCAGCCTGATCGTGGTTGAGGCGGAGAGCCTGGATGCGGCCAAGATCTGGGCCTCCAACGACCCTTACGCCAAGGCCGGCCTGTTCGAAAGCGTTGAAATCCGGCCCTGGCGCCACGTCATCGGCAGCGGGGTCTAGGGCCGTGGCGTACTGGCTGATGAAATCCGAACCTGGTGCCTGGTCGTGGGACGACCAGGTTGCGGCCGGGGCAAAGGGCGCCGAATGGGACGGGGTCCGCAACCACCAGGCGGCCAACAACATGAAGGCGATGAAGGTTGGTGACCGCTGCTTCTTCTACCATTCGGTCAACGAGAAGAAGGTGGTCGGCATCGTCGAAGTGGTGCGCGAATACTATCCCGACCCCAGCGATGCCTCGGGCCGCTTCGGCATGGTCGACGTCGCCGCGGTCCAGCCGTTGGCCGAACCGGTGACTCTGGCCCAGGTCAAGTCCGACGACCGCCTCAACCACCTCGCCCTGGTCAAACAGTCGCGGCTCTCGGTGATGCCGGTCGACGATGCCGCCTGGAAGCTGATCTGCAAATTGGGTGGGGTTTAGAGGGGTTTATTAAGGCTTGGGTTTTTTTCGCGCGCACGGACCGTGGGAACATTTCATAGGGATCGGGGCGCGCGCGCCCCGACCTTAATGTCGTATTCCCAAGGTCCGTGCGCGCAAAAATACCCGCGCGCCATATAATCACCCGCGCGCGAAACACCCTCTCCCCTACCCCTCGCGCATCGGGTTGTTGGGGTGGCTTGTCCAGTTGGCGTAGGCGCTGTCGATGGGTTGGCCGGTGCGGGGGTCGACGCCGTCTGTCAGGCGTTCCAGCGTGATGCAGCCCTCTACCGGGCAGATGCTGACGCACAGATTGCAGCCGACGCAGTCTTCGTCCTTGACCTCGAACTTGCGCACCCCGTTGACGGTTTCGGTGATCGCCTGGTGCGAGGTGTCCTCGCAGGCGATATGGCAGCGGCCGCATTTGATGCAGGTGTCCTGATTGATCCGCGCCTTGACCACGTAGTTGAGGTTCAGATACTGCCAGTCGGTCAGCGCCGGCACCGCGGCGCCGACGAACTGGTCGACCGAGGTGTAGCCCTTCGCGTCCATCCAGGCCGACATGCCGTCGATCATGTCCTCGACGATCTTGAAGCCATAGGTCATGGCGGCGGTACAGACCTGGACGTTGTCGGCGCCTAAGGTCATGAACTCGACCGCATCGCGCCAGGTGGTGATGCCGCCAATGCCTGAGATCGGCAGGTCGGCGGTTGCGCCGTCGCGGGCGATCTCCGCCACCATGTTCAGGGCGATCGGCTTGACCGCCGGCCCGCAATAGCCGCCATGGGTGGCCTTGCCGTCGGTGTGCGGATTGGGCGCCATGATGTCGAGGTCGACGCTGACGATCGAATTGATGGTATTGATCAGCGAGACCGCGTCGGCGCCGCCCTGTTTGGCGGCCCGGGCCGGATAGCGGATATCCGTGATGTTCGGGGTCAGCTTGACGATCACCGGCATGTTTGTGTGCTGCTTGCACCAGCGGGCCACCATTTCGACATAGTCCGGGACCTGACCGACCGCGGCGCCCATGCCGCGTTCCGACATGCCGTGGGGGCAGCCGAAATTCAGCTCGATGCCGTCGGCGCCGGTGTCCTCGACCTGTGGCAGGATGGTCTTCCACGACTCCTCGTCGCACGGCACCATCAGCGACACCACCATGGCCCGGTCGGGCCAGTCGCGCTTGACCTGTTTGATTTCCTGCAGGTTGACGCCCAGCGGCCGGTCCGAGATCAGCTCAATATTGTTGAAGCCGATCAACTGGCCGTCATTGGCCCGCACCGCGCCGTAGCGGGGGCCATTGACGTTGACGATATGCGGGTCCAGGCCCAGGGTCTTCCAGACCACGCCACCCCAGCCGGCCTTGAAGGCCCGGGTGACGTTGACTTCCCGGTCGGTCGGCGGCGCCGAGGCCAGCCAGAAGGGGTTCGGTGACTTGATACCGACGAAGTCGCTGCGCAGATCGGCCATGTTTCGTCTCCTTGCGTCGAGTCGGGCCTACAAGGTCTGTTCCGTCCCGCTCCTCCGCCCAACCACCCAACACGGTACCATGCCATGGGTGGTTGGGCGGAGGAGCGGGACGGAACAGCTTTACTCAAATGTTTGCCAGTGCTTGGTGGATCGCTTCCGCCGCCTTGGCGCCGTCATCGACCGCGGCGACGGTCAGGTCGTCGCCGCCATCGATGCAATCGCCACCGGCCCAGACCCCGCTCAGGCTGGTGCGGCGATCCGCATCCACCGCGATCCGACCCGCTTTCAATTCGATGCCGGCGTCGCCCAAACAGTCGGCCAGGAAGGTCTGACCGATCGCCTTGAACAACTGGTCGGCGTCCAGGTTATAGGTCTCGCCGGTCCCCTCGAGCCGCCCGTCCGGGTCCATGGCCTGGTATTCGAATTTGCAGGCTGCCAGCCGACCCTGCTCGGCGATCAGCTCAACCGGGGCGCTCCAATAGCGGATCTGGACCCCGTTGGTCTGGGCCAATTCGCATTCATAGTCGCTGGCCTTCATCTGGTCCGGCCCGCGGCGGTAGGCGATGGTCACCTGCTCGGCGCCCAGGCGCTTGGTCTGAACCGCGATGTCGATCGCGGTCATGCCGCCGCCGATCACCACCACCTGCCGGCCCACCGGCAGGGTGGCCAAATCGTCGGCCTGGCGCAGCCTGGCGATGTAGTCGACCGCGTCCTCGACGCCCGGCAGGTCCTCGCCGGCCAGGCCCAGGCCGTTGACGCCGCCCATGCCAAGGCCCAGGAACACCGCGTCATGGTCGCGCTGCAGGTCGGCCAGGGCCAGATCGCGGCCCAAGCGCGTGCCGGGGCGCATCTCGATACCACCGATCCCCAGGATGAAGGAGATCTCGCGGGCCGCGAAATCGTCCGGCGTTTTGTAGGCGGCGAGACCGTATTCATTGAGGCCGCCGGGTTTCTCGCGGGCATCGTAAACCGTGACGCCGTGGCCCAGCATGGCCAGGCGATGGGCGCAGGCCATGCCGGCCGGGCCGGCCCCGACCACCGCCACCGACTTGCCGCTGGCCGCGGCCCGGGTGAAGGGGTGGCCGCCATTGGCCATCAGATGGTCGGTGGCGAAACGCTGCAGCCGGCCGATGTTGACCGGCTGGCCCTCCGCCTCGTTGCGGACGCAGACCTGCTCGCACAGGGTCTCGGTCGGGCAGACCCGGGCGCACATGCCGCCCATGATGTTCTGCCTCAGGATGGTGCGCCCCGCACCGCCGGGATTGCCGGTGGCGATCTGGCGGATGAACAGCGGCACGTCGATGCTGGTCGGGCAGGCGGTCATGCAGGGCGCGTCATGACAGAAGTAGCAGCGCTGCGCCTGGACCCTGGCCTCGTGGACGCTTAATGGCGGGTGAAGGTCGGTGAAGGCCTCGGCGTATTCGGCCCGTTCCAGCCTGCCGGCGGCGATACCTGTTGCGTGAGACCCCATAGCCATATGACGTCCTCCCTGATCGCGATTGTTGTTCGTTTGCTGTCGGTCGTTACCGATACGACCGGACGATCTCCAGGCCCATGATTAGATCAAATTTTGATCGTTCGGTCAATTTTTTATGGTGACTCGATCCGGGAGCTGAGACCCATGTCCCAGCCCCCGGCAGGTTGACGTCTTCAGCCCCGCTTTACGGCTTTTGGCTCCTTGCGGCGGTGGTGCTCTTGCATGGCGCCGTAATAAGGCGCGAAGCACGGCCGGTCGATATAACGGCCGGCACCGCGCACGGTGCGGACATCGCCGTCCTGATAGACGACGTTGCCCTGGGACACGGTCACCGTGTTGACCCCCTTGACGGTCATGCCTTCAAAGATGTTGAAGTCGATGTTCTGGTGGTGGGTGTCCTTGGAAATCGTGCGTTCACGCTCCGGATCCCAGACCACCAGATCGGCATCGGCTCCGACCTCGACCGCGCCTTTGCGCGGGTAGATGTTGAAAATCTTGGCGGCATTGGCCGAGGTCACGGCGACGAACTCGTTCATCGACAGTCGCCCGGTGTTGACGCCATGGTGCCACAGCACATGCATGCGGTCCTCGACCCCGCCGGTGCCGTTGGGGATCTTGGTGAAGTCCTCGAAACCCATGCGCTTCTGGTCGGTGCAGAAGCAGCAATGGTCGGTCGCCGTGGTCTGCAGCATGCCCGATTGCAGGCCCCGCCACAGCGCGCGCTGATGGTTCTTGGCCCGGAACGGCGGGCTCATCACGTGGTGGCCGGCATAGTCCCAGTCCTCGTGCAGATAGACGCTGTCGTCGATCAGCAGATGACCGGCCAGCACTTCGCCGAACACCCGCTGGCCCTCAAGCCGGGCCCGGGTGATCGCCTTCAGTGAATCCTCGCAACTGTTGTGGACGATATAGACCGGCACGTCCAGGACCTGGGCGATGCGGATTGCCCGGTCGGCGGCCTCGCCTTCGCATTCGGGTGGGCGCGACAGGGGATGGCCCTCGGGCCCGGTAATGCCCTTGGCCAGCAATTCCTGCTGCAGGTGGAACACCAGCTCGCCGTTTTCGGCATGCACGGTGCACACGGCGCCCAGTTCGCGGGCGGTGATGAAACTGTTCACCAGCACTTCGTCATCGGCCATGATCGCGCCCTTATAGGCCATGAAGTGCTTGAAGCTGTTGACCCCGTGGTCGCGGGTCAGGGTATGCATGGCAGTGCGGACGCTTTCATCCCACCAGGTGATGGCGACGTGGAAACTGTAGTCGGCGGCCGCTTTTTCCGACCAGCCGCGCCATTTGTGATAGGCCTCCATGACGTCTTCCTGGGGGCCGGGGATCACGAAGTCGATGATCATCGTGGTGCCGCCGCAGGCCGCCGCCGTGGTGCCGGTGAAGAAGTCCTCGGAGGCCACCGTGCCCATGAAGGGCAGTTCCATATGGGTGTGCGGGTCGATGCCACCCGGCATCACATAGCAGCCGCCGGCGTCGATCGTCTCGGCGCCCGACGGCGCGTCCAGGTTCTCGCCGACCGCGACAATACTGCCGCCATCGGTCAACACGTCGGCACGAACGGTCTTTTCCGCGGTGACCACGGTGCCGCCCTTGATATGTACAGCCATGCGTTCCTCCTGTTTTCCTTATTTCCGGCCGTGAAGACGCCGGACGCCATGGGGTGCCGCCCCGGCTGGACTGCCGGGGCGGCGATGGGTTGGATGCCTATTTGATCTTGGCCATGTCCCAGACCGCGTGAGTCCAGGCGCCTTGCGGCTTTTTGCTGATCACCGGGTCGGAGCCGCCCGACAGCAGCGTCGCCACGGTGCGGTCATAATCGGACGGGTTCAGCTTGCCGTTGGAACCGGCGGTCAGCTTGTTGATCTCGCCCATCATGCGGACCTGGTGCTTTTCGGTCTGGGCGCCGGTGGCGTCGTTTTCCAGCACGATCATCGCCGCGTCTTTCGGATTGGCCCGGGCCCAGTCCCAGCCCTGCATGCTGGCCTTGATGAAACGGGCCATCTTGTCGACAAAGGCCGCGTCGCTCAGGTTTTTCTCCAGCACGTAGAGGCCGTCTTCCAGCGTCGCTACGCCCTGGTCCTCGTACTTGAAGACCACCAGATCGTCGGCCGGGATGCCGGCGTCGATGACCTGCCAGTATTCGTTATAAGTCATGGTCGAGATGCAGTCGGCCTGCTTCTGCAGCAGGGGATCGACGTTGAAACCCTGCTTCAGCACCGTGACGCCGCCGCTGCCCGAGGTCGGGATGCCCAGCTTCGACATCCAGCTCAGGAACGGGTACTCGTTGCCGTAGAACCAGACGCCCAGGGTCTTGCCGCGCAAGTCACCCGGCGCCTTGATGCCGGTCTCCTTGCGGCAGGTCAGCATCATGCCCGAACGCTTGAAGGGCTGGGCGATGTTGACCAGCGGCACGCCCTTTTCGCGCGACGCCAGGGCCGACGGCATCCAGTCGATGATCACGTCGGCACCACCGCCGGCGATCACCTGCGGCGGCGCGATGTCCGGCCCGCCCGGATTGATCGTCACGTCCAGGCCGGCTTGGTCATAGAACCCTTTTTCCTTGGCCACGTAATAGCCGGCGAACTGGGCCTGGGTGACCCACTTCAGTTGCAACGTCACCTTGTCCGCCGCCATCGCAGTGGCGGCGCTCATGGCACCGCCGATAATCGTCAAACCCAACAATAGCCGTTTCATGTTGTTCTCCTTTGGTTTTGCTCTCCCTGTCCTCCGTTACCGGCGTTGCCGGTAGGAGGGATGCCAAAAGGTGAAGGCCCGTTCGACCACGGCCATCACCCCGTAAAACGCGGAACCGGCCAAGGCGGCGACCACGATCTCCGCCCACACCATGTCCACGTTCATCCGTCCCACCTCGGTGGATATCCTGAACCCCATGCCGACGATCGGCGTGCCGAAAAACTCGGCGACGATGGCACCGATCAGGGCCAGGGTCGAATTGATCTTCAAGGCGTTGAAAATAAACGGCAGCGCCGCCTGCAGCCTGAGCTTGAACAGGCTCTGCCAATAGCTGGCGCCGTAGGAATTCAAAAGCTCCCGCTCCAATGTGCTGGCCGCGGCCAGCCCGGCGACCGTGTTCACCAGCATCGGGAAAAAGGTCATGATCACCACCACCGCCGCCTTGGACGGCCAGTCGAAGCCGAACCACATGACCATGATCGGCGCGACGCCGACGATCGGCAGGGCGCTGGCCAGATTGCCCAGCGGCAGCAGGCCGCGCTGCAGGAACGGCACCCGGTCGACCAGGATGGCGACCAGGAAACCAGAGCCGCAGCCCAGCACATAGCCGGCCAGCACCGCCTTCAGGAAGGTCTGGACGAAGTCGGCCCACAAAATGTCCAACGAGCCGGCGAAGCGTACGGCAATGACGCCCGGGGCCGGCAGCAGCACCTGCGGCACCCCGAAGCCGACCACGATGACCTCCCACAGGAAGATCACCCACAGCCCGAAGCCGATCGGGACGCTGAGGTCGGCCAGCCTTTGCCGGCGCCGGTTCAGCGAATGGAAAC
This sequence comes from uncultured Sneathiellales bacterium, assembly GCA_964344385.1. Taxonomy (GTDB): domain Bacteria; phylum Pseudomonadota; class Alphaproteobacteria; order CAYFNG01; family CAYFNG01; genus CAYFNG01. The sequence goes on along the minus strand of CAYFNG010000005.1, from coordinate 111,815 downwards.
GGGCGATCTGGTCGATGGCCCGCCAGGCCAGCGCCCACAGGCCAAAGATCATCAGCCACAATCCGGTTCCGATGGCGCCGGCATAGGGCGGCAGATGGACGTTCCGCAGGACCATGAAACAGCCAAGGACCACCAGCACCAATAGCCCGACCGCGTGGGCGATGTTGGCCACGCCACGCCAGGCCGAAACCAGCGCTGCCAGCACCAGGAGCGGCATCAAGATACCGGACAACGGCATGTCCAGAATCAGGCGCTCGGTGTCGCCGGACGTTGCCGGGAACCACAGCGCCGCCAGGAAAAACAGGGCCGCGGCGGCCGAAAACCGGTCGATGGCGGCGATCATGGCCGCGTCCCCATGCGCCGCAGCACGATCGTTTCCAGCACCCCGATCAACCAGACCAGGGTCGCCGCCAACAGGGCGGCGGTCAGCAAAGCCGACCAGATCTGGATGGTCTGGCCGTAATAGGAACCGGCCAGCAGTCGGGCGCCCAGGCCGGCCTGGGCCCCGGTGGGCAGCTCGCCGACGATGGCGCCGACCAGGCTGATCGCGATGCCCACTTTCAGGCTGGCGAACAGGAACGGCATCGAAGACGGCCAGCGCAACAGCCAGAAGGTCTGCCAGCGGCTGGCGCTGTAGGTCCGCATCAGGTCCATCTGCAGCAGGTCGGGCGAACGCAGGCCCTTGACCATGCCGATGGCGACCGGGAAGAAACACAGATAGGTGGAAATGATCGCCTTGGGCACCAAACCCTTTAGCCCGATCGCACCCAGCACCACCACGATCATCGGCGCGATGGCCAGGATCGGAATGGTTTGGGACGAGATGATCCATGGCAGCAGGCTCTTCTCCAGGCTGCGGACATGGACGATGCCGACCGCCAGCACGATGCCCAGCGCGGTGCCGATGGCGAAGCCCAGCAGCGTCGAGGACAGCGTCACCCAGGAATGCAGCACCAGGCTGCGCTTCGAGGTCGGGCGTTTGTCGAGGATCGTCTTCTTCATTTCGACCAGCACCTGGTGCGGCGCGGGCAGAATAGGCCGATCCTGGGCCAGGGTGTCGCGGATCAGGTCCTGGGTGGTCCAGTCCACCTTCTGGCGTTCGTAGACCCCGGTCTGCCAGGGCGTGTTCATGACCACCGCGCCGACATACCACAGGCAGAGGATCGCCAGCACCACGACCAGCACCGGCCCGCTGCGCCCTGCCACCCGGCGTCTGAGCCAGGTGGGTCGCGGCCGGCCGGCAATGGCGGCGTCAGTCGTCATAGCTGTGTCCTGCCCTCAGACCTTCTCGGACCCGGTGTGCCACTTCCAGGAACTCCGGGGTCTCGCGGATATCCAGGGTGCGGTCGCGCGGGAAATTGGTTTCGATAATGTCGATGATCCGGCCCGGCCGCGGCGACATCACCACGATGCGGGTCGACAGGAAGACGGCCTCCGGGATCGAATGGGTGACGAAGACCACGGTCTTGTCGGTCTTCTCCCACAGCGCCAGCAATTGCTCGTTCAAATGGTCGCGGACGATTTCGTCCAGGGCGCCGAAGGGCTCGTCCATCAGCAACAGTTCCGGGTCGAACGAGAGTGCGCGGGCGATCGAGGCCCGTTGCTGCATGCCGCCGGACAATTGCCAGGGATATTTCTTCTCGAAGCCCGACAGGTTGACCAGGTCGAGATAGCGGCTCGCCCGGGCCCGGCGTTCCTCGGCCGAGATGCCCATGATTTCCAACGGCAGGGTGACGTTGCGCTCGATGGTGCGCCAGGGATACAGCGCCGGCGACTGGAAGACATAGCCATAGGCCCGGCCAAGCCGTGCCTCGTGCGGCGTGACGCCGTTGACCACCAACTCACCGCCGGTCGGCTGCTCCAGGTCGGCGATCGCCCTGAGCAGCGTTGTCTTGCCGCAACCCGACGGCCCGATGAATGAGACGAACTCGGCATGGTCGATCTGCAGATCGATGTCCGACAGCGCAAAGACCGGCCCGTCCGCCGTCTCGAAGGTCAGGCTCAGCTTGCGGATGTCGACCACCCGCCGGCGTTCGACGGTCTTGGTTTCGGCCTCAGTTGCTGTCACGGCCTCGGGCATTCCCGATACTCCCTACTCGATGTGCCCTGCCTTATCCAGGATCGCCCGCAACAGGACATTGCCGCCGGCGGTGACCCATTCCGGCTTGGCGTCCTCAACCTCGTTGTGGCTGATGCCGTCGACACAGGGGATGAAGACCATGGCGGTCGGTGCCACGCCGGCCATGTAGCAAGCGTCGTGGCCGGCGCCGGAAACAATCTCCCGCGATGCATAGCCGCATTCCTCGGCCGCCGCCCGGACCGCGCCGACGCAGCTCTCCTCGAACGGCACCGGCGCGTAATAGAAGATCTGCTCCAGGTCCATGTCCAGGCCGATGTCCCCGGTAATCGCGGCCACCCGTTCGCGCAGCAGTTCATCCATCTCGGCCAGCACGCCGTCGTCGGGATGGCGGAAGTCGACGGTCAGGAAGACCTGTCCCGGGATCACGTTGCGGGAATTGGGGTGGACGTTCATCATGCCGACGGTGGCACAGGCCAGCGGCGCCTTTTCCAGGCCGATGGCATTGACCTCGTTGACGATGCGGGCGGCCCCCAGCAAGGCGTCCTTGCGCCGGGCCATCGGGGTCGGGCCGGCATGGGACTCGACCCCCGTCAGGGTGATCTCGTACCAGCGCTGGCCCTGGGCATGGGTGACCACGCCGATGGTCTTGTCCTCGGCTTCCAGGATCGGGCCCTGCTCGATATGGGTCTCGAAGAAGGCATGGACCTCGCGCCCGCCGACCTCGTCCTCGCCGGCATAGCCGATGCGGGCCAGTTCCTCGCCCATGGTCTTGCCGTCCTGATCGGCCCGGCTGAGCCCGTATTCCAGGTCGAATACGCCGGCGAATACGCCGGACGAGACCATCGCCGGTGCGAAACGCGAGCCTTCCTCGTTGGTCCAGACCGCGACCTCGACCGGCCGCTCGGTCCGATAGCCGAGGTCGTTCAGCGACCGCACCACCTCAAGCCCGGCCAGCACGCCGAATACCCCGTCGAAGCGGCCGCCGGTCGGTTGGGTGTCCAAATGGCTGCCGGTCATCACTGGCGCCAAATCGTCGTTCTCGCCCGCCCGGCGGGCGAAGATGTTGCCCATCTTGTCGATGCGAATGGTACAGCCGGCCGATTTGCACCAGCTGACGAACAGGTCGCGGGCCTCGCGGTCCAGGTCGGTCAGTGCCAGGCGGCAGCAGCCGCCCTTTTCCGTCGCCCCGATCTTGGCCATGTCCATCAGGCTGTCCCACAGCCTGGGGCCATTGATCTGCAAGTTCTTCAAATCGCTCATGCCGCCGCTCCCCTTAGTATCCGGCCAAAAACACGTGAATCACGTATTTTCGGGGTTCTGTTCCGTCCCGCTCCCCCGCCCAACCACCCAACAGAATACTCTCAATGGGTGGTTGGGCGGGGGAGCGGGACGGAACAGCGATTTTCACGTCAGACTTTCAATGCCCGGTATCGCTCAACAGGCCGTAGGCTTCCGGGCGCCGGTCGCGGAAGAACTGCCAGTTGTTGCGGATCTGTTTGATCATGTCGAAGTCCATTTCGTGGACCAGCAGCTCGTCCTGGTCGCGGCTGGCAATCGCCTCGATCTCGCCGCGCGGATTGACGAAATAGCTCTGGCCGTAGAATTCGCCGATGTTCCACGGCGCCTCGGTCCCGACCCGGTTGGTGGCGCCGATGAAGACCCCGTTGGCGCAGGCCGCGGCCGGCTGTTCCAGGCGCCAGAGATATTCCGAGACACCGGCCACCGTGGCCGACGGGTTGACGATATATTCCGCCCCCGCCAGGGCCAGGGCGCGCCAGCCTTCCGGGAAATGGCGGTCGTAGCAGATATAGACGCCCAGCCGGCAATAGGCGGTGTCGAACACCGGCCAGCCCGAAGTGCCGGGCTTGAAGAAGAACTTCTCCCAGAAGCCGGCGACATGGGGGATGTGGGACTTGCGGTACTTGCCCAGATAGCTGCCGTCGGCGTCGATCACCGCGGCCGTGTTGTAATAGACGCCAGTGAGGTCTTCCTCGTAGATCGGCACCACGATGACCATGTTGTACTTCTTGGCGTAGTCCTGCATCAGCCGGGTGGTATGGCCATCGGGAATGGCCTCGGCCGCGCCATACCATTTGGCGTCCTGGCTGGGGCAGAAATAGGGCTGGGTGAAGACCTCCTGGAAGCACAGGACCTGGACGCCCTGGGACCCGGCTTCGTCGATCAGGGGGATGTGCGCCTCCAGCATCGCGTCGCGGATCTCGGTCGGCGACATCGAGGTGTCGCCTTTCAGCTGCATCTGGATCAATCCGCCCTTCAATTTCGCCATCGCGTCCTCCCTGCGTCCTGTCCTGTCTGCCTCACTTCAATGTCGGGAAATGGAACTCGGCGCCCGACCGGATGCCTTCCTGCCAGCGCGAGGTCACGGTCTTCAGCTTGGTGTAGAAATGCACCCCGTCGGGCCCGTAGATCGAATGGGCCCCGAACAGCGAGCGCTTCCAGCCGCCGAAACTGTGATAGGCCACCGGAACCGGGATCGGCACGTTGATGCCGATCATGCCGATTTCGGCGGTGTCGGCGAATTCCCGGGCGGCGTCGCCGTCATTGGTGAAGATGGCCGCGCCATTGCCGTATTCGTGGCTCTGCACCAGGTGCATCGCCTCGGCATAGCTGTCGACCCGCACGGTGCTGAGGACCGGACCGAAGATCTCGTCCTTGTAGATCGACATGTCCGGCGTCACCCGGTCGAACAGGGTGCCGCCGACGAAGTAGCCGCCCTCATAGCCCTGCAGCGAAAAGTCGCGGCCGTCGACCAGCAACTCGGCTCCGGCGTTGACACCTTGGTCGATATAGCCACGCACCCGGTCATAGGCGTCCTTGGTGATCAGCGGTCCCATTTCGGCGTCGGGGTCGGTATAGGGGCCGACCTTCAGGGCCTGGACCCTGGGCACCAGCCGCTCCATCAGCGCATCGGCCGTCGCGTCGCCGACCGGCACCGCCACCGAGACCGCCATGCAGCGTTCGCCGGCCGAGCCGTAGCCCGCCCCCATCAGGGCGTCCGCGGCCTTGTCGAGGTCGGCGTCGGGCAGGATGATCATGTGGTTCTTGGCACCACCCAGGGCCTGCATGCGCTTGCCGTTCGCCGTGCCGGTCACGTAGACATATTCGGCGATTGGGGTCGAGCCGACAAAACTGGCGGCGGCGACATCCGGGTGGGTCAGCAGCGCATCCACCGCCTCCTTGTCGCCGTTGACCACGTTCAGGACCCCGTCGGGAAAGCCCGCCTCGCGGAACAGCTCATAGACGAACATCGGTCCTGACGGGTCGCGCTCGGACGGTTTCAACACGAATGTATTGCCGCAGGCGACGGCGTTGGGGAACATCCACATCGGCACCATGGCCGGGAAGTTGAACGGCGTGATGCCGGCGCAAACGCCCAAGGGCTGGCGCAGGGTGTAGCTGTCGACCGAGGGACCGACATTGCGGCTGTATTCGCCCTTCAGCATTTGTGGGATGGCACATGCAAACTCGACGTTTTCGATGCCGCGGGTGATTTCGCCCATGGCGTCCTCGAACACTTTGCCGTGCTCGGAGCCGAGGATGCGGGCCAATTCCGGCTTGTTTTGCTCCAGCAGGTCCCGGAACCGGGACATCAGCCGGGCCCGCTTCATCGGCGGTTCGTTGGCCCATGCCGGCAGGGCCGCCTTGGCCGCCGCCACCGCCTCGCCGACCTCGGCCGCCGAACACAGGTCGACGACGCCGGTCTGTTCGCCGGTGGCCGGGTTGAACACCGCCGTCGTCCGGCCGCTGGTCGATTGATAGGGCTTGCCGCCGATGATGTTGTGAATCGCCTTCATCGCTTGTCGTTCCTTTGCTGGCGCCTTCCCCGGCGCGTCGTGAATTTGGTGCAAGCTTCCGGCTGTTCCGCCCCTGGGCGGCCGAACGCCTGCAATCGGATTGGTTGGCGGCGGCGATACCCCGGTGCACGCCGTCCAGCGCAGCATGCCACGGCCAAAGGCCGTGAATAAAGATGGAAAACGTCAGGAACAGGGTTCGGAACGACCGATATCGGCCGTCGGTCCGTGGACGGCATCAGCAAAGCGTTGTCAGGCGGTGCAAACGCCGCTTTGACTGCCATGGGCAATCGTCCTCCCTGGGTCGTGCCGATTACGGGCCGACAACTATTCTTGACCGAACGGTCAGGAATAGTTACACTATATTGACCGTTTGATCAAGGATTAATGCAGGCAGTCATGACGGCAACGCGACCGGCCGGCCGCACCGGCCACAAGGCGGCGATCCGCGCCGAGAACGAGCGGCGGATCCTGGAGGCGGCCGAAGCGGAGTTCGCCGAGTGCGGCTTTGGCGGTGCCTCGACCGGGCGGATCGCCAAGCGGGCCGGCATCCCGAAGGCCAATCTGCATTATTACTTCCCGACCAAGATCGATCTTTACCGCCGGGTGATCGACAACATCTTCAACATCTGGCTGGCGGCAGCCGATTCCCTGGACGAAAGCGAGGACCCGGTAACGGCGCTGACCCGCTATATCCACACCAAGATGGACCTATCACGCTCGCGGCCCCTGGGTTCCAAGGTCTGGGCCAACGAAATTATTCAGGGCGCGCCGATGATCCAGGACTATCTGGAAACCACGTTGAAGGAATGGACCGCCGACCGCGCCGGCATGATCCAACGCTGGATTGACGAGGGGCAAATCCGCCCCGTCAACCCGCACCAACTGCTCTACATGATCTGGGCGACCACCCAGCACTATGCCGATTTCGGCCATCAGATCGCCACCATCAACGGTGCCGAACTGTCGTCCGAACAGTGGGATGACGCCAAACACAACGTCACCGACATCATCCTCAGGGGGATCGGCGCCATTCGTTGACAACAAGCGGGGAGGCGATTGTAGATCATGGAATGGCTGTTTGTTGCCGTGGCTTTTACCGGCGGCGTCGCGCTGGTCACCCAGGCCGGCCTCAACACCGAACTGGCCCGGCACCTGGCCGGGGTGGTCAATACCGCCACGGTTTCGTTGTGCGTCAGCGCGGTTGCGATACTGATTCTCCGCAAGGCCTTCACGGCGGAATTTCCCCTGGCCTCGGCCTGGGCCAAGGCACCCTGGTGGAGCTGGGGCGGCGGCCTGCTGGGGGCGGTCTACGTCACCTGCGCAGTGCTGGCGGCTGGCCGTATCGGGGCGACCGCGCTGGTTGCCGCACTGCTGTGCGGCCAGTTGACCTCGGCCCTGGTCCTGGATCATTTCGCGGCCTTCGGATATGGCGAGAACCCGATCACGGTCCAGCGGGTGATCGGCGTGCTGTTGATCCTGGCCGGCTCCGCCCTGGTGTTTCTGCGCCGCCTTTAGGCCGGCCAATTTTCCCGTGACAGGCTGCGGCGGATGATCAACCATCAGTTCCAGTCTGCAAAGGGTTTCCGGTAATGGCAGGGCGGGTTTGGCTGAAGATCGGTTTGGGTTTGCTGGCCCTGGTGGCTGCCGGTGTGGCCGGGGCCTGGGCCTTTCGGGCCGAGATCGTCGAAACCGCGGCCATCCATTATTTGACCCAGCGCGGCGTCCCGGTGCCGACCATCCGGGTCGAACGTGTCGGTTGGCGCAGCCTGGATATCGCCGACCTGTCTCTCGGGCGGGTGCCCGAGGTCGCGATCGACCGATTGCACATCACCTACGACCCTTGGGCCCTGGCAGGCCAGCCGGTCAATTCGGTCGCGGCGGACGGCGTGACCCTCAGGCTCGATCTGCACCCCGATCGGCCGGTGCTGGGCGGCTTGCAGCCATTGCTGGCGGGCGGCGGCGCTGCCTCCGGGCCAGCGCCGCCGGTAACCGTGGAGCGCGGCCGGCTGATCGCCGAAACCCCGGTCGGCCCGGTTGCCGGGCAGTTCGCCGCCAATCTGGAAAGCAAAGATAACGGCGCGGCCACCGGCGTCGCGTCCTTCACCCTGAACGGTCCGGCCGAGAGTGCCACCGCCTCTGTATCGATGAACGCGGCCGGTCGGCTGTTCGTCGATGGCAAGGCGGCGCTCGGGGCCGGGTCCGGCCTGTGGGCGATGCTTGGTGCGCCGCAGCCCAGTGCCGGAACGCTCCAATTTGCCGTGACCGCCGAGGGTGAAACCAAGCTGCCGGTTCAAAGCCCGATGGCTGACCTGCTTCGCGACACCCGATTGACCGCGCAAATCCAGGCCAGCATTGAAGGCGTCGATCTTCCCGGCCTGGCCGATGGGGTGGACGGCGAGGCCGACCTGACCGCCGAGCTGTCGGCCGGCGAAGTCAAAGTTCAATTGCGCCGGGACGCCACCGTCAATCTGGGGGCTTTGGCGGCGAACATGCTGGCCGGGTTGCCCGGCGATTTGGCGAAACTGCTACAGGGGCCCTGGAAAGCCTCGATCGCGGGCATCGGCAGCAAGCCATTGCTGGCCGCGGTCTGGCCGGAATCGCTCACGGTAGACGGGTCGGTCGTCTTGCGCGGCGCCAGTGTGCGCACCGGGTCGTTGCGACTGGCGTTGGCTGGCCCTCCCAACGCCCTGGCCGGTCGAGCCGAAGTCCGGACGGTGGTCCCCGGCCAGGTGCTGGCCGATCCGGTTTTGAGCGGCCTCAAGGCCCGGTTGCCGCTGAGCGTGGCCTGGCGCGAGGGCGGACTGGCCATGGCGATCGACGGGCGGGGCTCGGTGCAGGTCGACCGGTTCGCAAAACCGCCGGATATCCAAGGACAAAGCAGGATCGCGTTGACGGTGACCGGCGGCGAGGCGAGCTGGACGCCTGGAAGCGATATCAGGGCCGGTGTCTCGCTAACCGGTGAGCGGATTTTGGCGTCGGTCGGAGAGGGCAAGGCGGTGCAGCAAATTGCCCTGAACCCCGGGGCTTGGCAGGTCGGGATCGGCAATGGCCGGGCGGGTCTTTCTGCCAGGGGGAACGGCGCCGCCGTTACGCTGGTGGATCACAATGTCGCGGTGACAGACCTCGCTCTGGCGGTCAACCAGGGCCCGGCCGGCCAATGGCTGGGCGAGAACATCGAGGGCGTGGTCAGCCATACCGTGACCCCGGCCGCGTTCCTTCCCCTGGTGCTCAGCGGACGGTTCGTCGCCACCGCGGACCGACAGACCGTGGATGCGGAACTCACCGATCCCGGCGGTGCGTTGCGCCTGAGCGTCGCCGTCGTCCAGAACGCCGGCAGTGGCGGTCGGGCGAAGTTGACGCTGCCGGCCGTGGACTTCGATCCCAACGGCTTCCAACCGACAGACCTCCTGCCCGGCCTGGCTGACATCACCCAGGTCAGCGGCCGGGTCGAAGGCGAAGCGGCGTTGAGCTGGGCCGGTGGACGGGTCGGTTCCGGGGGGACTGTGCGCCTCCGCGATCTCGGCTTCACGATTCAGGAGACCCGTTTCCGCGGCGTCTCGGGCGAGGTCGAATTCGATAGTCTGTTGCCGCTCTCGACCCCGCCGGGTCAGCGCCTGTTCGTTGCCGAAGTCGACCCGGTGGTACCGTTGACCGGCGGTGAACTGAGCTTTGCCATCCGCCCCGGCGAGCCCTTCAAGCTGCATGTCGAACAGGGCACAATTGGCTTTGCCGGCAGCCGGCTGGAAGTGGCCGACCAGTTATTCGATCCGACCCGGGATCGCCACGACATCGAGCTCAAGGTCAGCCGCCTCGACCTGGAACAGCTGTTCCGCATGGTCAAGGTCGACGGGCTGCAGGGAACCGGCCTGATGGACGGGCGGATCCCCCTCAGGCTGGACGGCGGCGTCCTGTCGATCGGCGACGGTAATCTGGCGGCGGCCAATGGCGGCGTGGTGCAATTCCGTTCGGTAGCCGCAACCGAGGCACTCAAAGGCGGCGGCGAGGCGGTGGCGCTGATGCTGCAGGCTCTGGAGGATTTCCACTACGACGACCTTTCGGTCAGCCTCAACAAGGCGGCCGGCGGCGATGCCGAGATCGGCCTTGGCCTGCTGGGCCGCAATCCGGATGTCCTGGACGGCCATCCCTTCCGCTTCAATATCAATCTGGCCGGCAATCTCGACCGCATCGTCGCCGCGCTCAGGGCGGGGGGCCGCATTTCCGGCGACCTGCTGCGCCGTTCGACCGCACGGTAGATCAGGGACAGTTATCGCTTGGCCTGTTCCTTGGCCCAGCTGTCGCGCAAGGCCAGGGTGCGGTTGAACACAGGGGTGTCAGGAGCGCCGTCCGGGTCGGGACAGAAATAGCCCAGCCGCTCAAACTGCACCGCCTGGCCGACCGGCTGCTCGACCAGGGCCGGTTCCAGCACGCAGTCGGTCAGGGCCTCCAGTGAATCCGGGTTGAGGTCCTCCAAGGGATCGTCCAGGGCGCCGGGATCGGGGCTGGCAAACAGATGGTCATAGAGCCGGACCTCGGCCCGGACCCCGGCCGCCGCCGACACCCAATGCAGGGTCGCCTTGACCTTGCGCCCGTCCGGTGCGGTCCCGCCGCGGCTTTCCGGGTCGTAGGTGCAACGCAGCTCTACCACATTGCCGTCGGCGTCCTTTACCACCTCGCGGCACGTCACCAGATAGGCATAGCGCAACCGTACCTCGCGTCCCGGCGCCAGGCGGAAGAATTTCTTGGGCGGGTCCTCCATGAAATCGTCGCGTTCGATGAAGATTTCGCGGCCGAACGGCACCTGGCGCGCCGGGCTCGTCGGGTCATTGGGATGGTCGCGGGCCTCGAAGCTCTCGACCTGGCCCTCCGGGTAGTTCTCGATCACCAGCTTCAGCGGCTTCAGCACCGCCATGCGCCGGATCGCGCCGGCGTTCAGGTTTTCGCGCACGCAATGCTCCAGCATCGCCACTTCGACGGTGCCGATCGACTTGGAGATCGCCAACCGGCCGACGAAATCGCGGATCGCCTCGGGTGGGAAACCGCGGCGGCGCAGACCCGACAGGGTCGGCATGCGGGGATCGTCCCAGCCAGCGACGTGGTTCTCGGTCACCAGCTGGATCAGGCGGCGCTTCGACAGCACGGTATGGGTCAGGTTGAGCCGCGAAAACTCGTACTGCCGCGGCCGCATCGGTACGGGCAGGTTCTCGACCAGCCAATCATAGAGCGGCCGGTGATCCTCGAACTCCAGGGTGCACAGGGAATGGGTCACCCCTTCGATGGCGTCCGACTGGCCATGGGCGAAATCATAGGTCGGGTAGATGCACCAGGCGTCGCCGGTGCGGGGGTGCGCCGCGTGCAGGATGCGGTAGATCACCGGGTCGCGCATGTTGATGTTGCCCGACGCCATGTCGATCCTGGCCCTTAAGACACGGGAGCCGTCGGGAAACTCGCCGGCTTTCATGCGGCGGAAGAGGTTGAGGTTTTCCTCGACCGAACGGCCGCGCCAGGGGCTCTCGCGCCCGGGCTCGGTCAGGGTGCCGCGATAGTCGCGCATCTCCTCGGCCGACAGATCGTCGACATAGGCCTTGCCGGTGGTGATCAGATGCTCAGCCCAGTCATAGAGCTGGTCGAAATAGTCGGAGGCGAAATAGATGTGCTCGCCCCAGTCGAAGCCCAGCCAGCGGACATCCTCCTGGATGGCGCGGATATAGAGGTCCTCTTCCTTGACCGGGTTGGTATCGTCGAAGCGCAAATTGCAGCGGCCGCCGAATTCGGCCGCCACCCCGAAGTTCAGGTTGATCGACTTGGCGTGGCCGATATGCAGGAAGCCGTTCGGTTCCGGCGGAAAGCGGGTAATCAGCCTGTCGGTGACCCCGGCAGCCAGGTCCCCGCGGATCTGGTCGCGAATGAAATCGCGTGTCGCACTCTCGGTTTCGCTCATTTTTGCCGCATCCCAACCCGTTCGGCCCATCGGCGCCCTGTCTGCCAGAAATCGCGCTCGCAGCCAAGCGGCTTTGTATTTGGGCCCTCAGTATCCTTCGGGCGCGCTGTTCCGTCCCGCCCCCCCCTCCCAACCACCCAACAGAGTACCATGCCATGGGTGGTTGGGAGGGGGAGCGGGACGGAACAGCCACTCCAGAGATAGAACCCCCTATCTCAATAGATGGTCTCTTCCAGCCGGTCGGGATAGTTGCGGTCATAGGCCTCGCCGTCGAAATCGTCGCTAAGCGCCTTCAGGATCTCGCCGGTGCTGGGCAGGGCGGAGCGCTCCTGGCGGAAATCGTCCTGCCACAGCTTGGAACGGACCAACGCCTTGGGGCACTGGAAATAGACCTGCTCGGCGGTAATTCTGAGCAGCGTCGCCGGGACCTTGCCGTTGACCGCAAACGAGGTGCTCAAATCCTCATCGACGATGATCTCGGCGGTACCGTTGATCCTGAGCGTGTTGCCGATGCCGGGGATCAGGAAGAGCAGCGAAATCCGCGGGTCCTCGACCAGGTTGCGCAGGGTGTCGATGCGGTTGTTGCCGCGCCGGTCGGGGATCAGCAGGGTCTTGTTGTCGACCACCCGTACGAAGCCGGGCGGGTCACCGCGCGGCGTGCAGTCCAGACCGCCGGCGCCGCTGGTCGCCAGCACCACGAAGGGTGCGGCGTCAATGAAGGCGCGGTAATGGTCGGAGATATAGTCGATTTCCTTGATCAGCGAGGTCTTGACCGGCGACCCGTACAGCGCCTCCAGCTCGGCCACGGTGGTGATGCGTCTGGTCATTGTCTATCCGTCCCGGTCGATCACGTTGAGCATGGCGGGAAAGTAGTTGCTGCCGAAGCCGGCGGCAATCGTCTCCTCCAGGCGCCGGCCGGTGAGCCCGGCCCCGTCCAGGTCGAGACCGTTTTCCTGCGCCAGCAGGATGGCGTAGCTCAGATCCTTCAGCATGTAGCTGGCCGGGAAGGCGCGTTCCGGGAATTCCCCCGGCAACAGCGCATTCATGCCGTGGTTGCGCAGCGCGAAGCTGTCGGCCGACCCCTTGCTCAGGGTTTCGAACAGGACCTTGCCGTCGACCCCGGCCCGCCGCCCGGTGGCCAGCGCCTCGGCCAGGGCGGCCACCGTCTGCACCAGCACCATATTGTTCATCAGCTTGACCACCTGGCCCGAGCCCACGGGTCCGCAATGGGTGATCTCGCTGGCGCAATGGCGCAGCAGCGGTTCGATCCGGGCGAAGCCGGCGGCGTCGGCCCCGACCATGATGCTCAAGGTGCCGGCTTCCGCCGCCGCCCTGGTGCGGGCCACCGGCGCGTCGGCATAGGCGATTTCCCGCTCGGCAAATCGCGCTGCCAGGTCGCGGGTCAGCCCGACCTGGGTGGTGCCCAGGTCGACCAGCATGGCGCCGGGCCGCATGGCGTCCAGCAGGCTGTCGTTGCAAAGCGCCGCAACCTCGTCGCCGCCGGGCAGCGACAGGAACACCAGGTCGGCGCCGGCGGTGTCCGCCACGGTATTCGCCGCCGTCACCCCCTGCGCCGCCAGCCGCTGCAGCGGTTCGGCGGCCAGGTCGAAGGCGGTCACCGGAATGCCGCTCTTGACCGCCAGGTTGCGGCAGATCGGCTCGCCCATGACGCCGAGGCCGATAAATCCGATGGTCGAGATGTCGTTCATGGTGCCACCTTCCCTGTTTGCTTCGGCTTGCAGTTTAGAGGTTTTTGCGCCTGCGCGGGACCAGGCAGTCACCGTCCGGGTCGTGGGCCGCAAGCGCCCGCTGCACGGCCGAGGCACTGTTGACCGCGTAGCAATAGACGCAGCCATGGCGACAGCTGTCATAGGCGCCGATGTCACGGCTCGCGTGGCAGCCGCATTCGGGGCGGTGGCCGCGGCCCGGGGCGGTGACCGGCCGGCCGGCGATGTCGGCCAACCGTGCCGCGTCGATGCAGCGCGCCGGCCTGGCCCGGCCGGCCAGGTATTGCGGCTGGGAACAGACGCTCAAGGACATGCCGCGTGTCGCCGCGACCTCGGCCAGCTCGGCCGCCAGACTACGCTTGTCGTCGTCCGGCGGGTCCCACCAGGCGAAGCCGCCGGCCTGCGCCGCCGCGCCCAGATTGCGTTTGGTTTTGCGATAGATATGGGCGAAGGATATCTGCACCTCGTCGACCGCGCCGGCCAACCGGTCGGCCAGTCCGGTGAACCTGTCGCGATGGAACGCGGCCGGGGTCAGGTCGGTATACAGCACCGGATCGTAGCGCCAGACCGCGGCCCGCGGCCCGAAACGGTGCGAAATTTCGCGGATCTGCGCCACCGCCTGGTCGATTGTCGGCACCGATGGTTCCAGGATGCGGGGATAGGCGGTCAGGCTGAATTGAACCATGAAGGTCCGGCCCGCGGCATACAACGCGTCCAGCACCGGCAGGAACGGTTTGGCGTTGCGGGTCCAAAAGACGAAGCCGTCCACGGACCGCGGCCTGAGGTCGACCCGGTAGGGTTTGCCGCCATAGGGATTGGCGACCAGGCATTCACCGGCTTCGAGGCGGGCCCGGAACCAATCCCCGTGAAAGGCCGGGATGTCGGTGCGGTAGCTGGCCGAAATGATCACGTGCGGAACCCCTCCGGGTCGGTGGCACCCCTAAAACAGCCCTTTTTTACCCGTGCTTACGCTTGCGAGGCGATTATATCGAACCTATATAAGCGCAAGTCGGTCGTCCCGCCCGGACGATCAATAGCACATGTCTGACCCTTGGGGGCTGTTCCGGTGCCGTAAGTGGCCGCAGCAGCCTGCCGCAAAGAAATGAGGAATTGAATGGGCAAGGTTATCGGTATCGATCTTGGGACGACCAACTCCTGTGTCGCGATCATGGAAGGCAAGGAGCCCAAGGTCATCGAGAATTCGGAGGGTGCGCGCACGACCCCGTCGATGGTGGCCTTCTCGGACGACGGTGAAAGGCTGGTCGGCCAGGCGGCCAAGCGCCAGGCGGTGACCAATCCGGAAAACACGCTGTTCGCCATCAAGCGGCTGATCGGCCGGCCCTTTGACGATCCGACGACCAAGAAGGACATGGGCATGGTGCCCTACCAGATCGTCAAGGCCGACAATGGCGATGCCTGGGTGCAATCGCGCGACGACAAATACTCGCCCAGCCAGATCAGCGCCTTCATCCTGCAGAAGATGAAGGAGACGGCCGAATCCTATCTCGGTGAGCCGGTCACCCAGGCGGTGATCACGGTGCCCGCCTATTTCAACGATTCCCAGCGCCAGGCGACCAAGGACGCCGGCAAGATCGCCGGCCTCGAGGTGATGCGGATCATCAACGAACCGACCGCCGCGTCGTTGGCCTATGGCCTGGACAAGGGCGAGGGCCGCACCATCGCCGTCTTCGACCTGGGCGGCGGCACCTTCGACGTCTCGGTCCTGGAGATCGGCGACGGCGTCTTCGAGGTCCGCTCGACCAACGGCGACACCTTCCTCGGCGGCGAGGATTTCGACATGCGCCTGGTCGACTATCTGGCCGACGAGTTCAAGAAGGAACAGGGCATCGATCTGCGCGGCGACAAACTCGCCCTGCAGCGCCTGAAAGAGGCGGCCGAAAAGGCCAAGATCGAACTTTCCTCGGCGACCCAGACCGAGATCAACCTGCCCTTCATCACCGCCGATGCCACCGGCCCGAAGCATCTGACCATGAAGCTGACCCGGGCCAAGCTGGAAGCGCTGGTCGAGGACCTGATCGAGCGCACCGTCGAACCGTGCCGCGCCGCGTTGAAGGATGCGGGATTAAGCGCCGGCGAAATCGACGAGGTGGTGCTGGTCGGCGGCATGACCCGCATGCCCAAGGTGATCGAGACGGTAAAGAACTTCTTCGGCCGCGAGCCCCACAAGGGCGTCAACCCGGACGAGGTGGTGGCGATGGGCGCCGCCATCCAGGCCGGCGTACTGCAGGGCGACGTCAAGGACGTGCTGCTGCTGGACGTCACGCCGTTGAGCCTTGGCATCGAGACCTTGGGCGGCGTGTTCACCCGGCTGATCGACCGCAACACCACCATCCCGACCAAGAAGAGCCAGGTCTTTTCGACCGCCGAGGACAATCAGAACGCGGTTACCATCCGGGTCTTCCAGGGTGAGCGTGAAATGGCGGCCGACAACAAGCTGCTGGGGCAGTTCGACCTGGTCGGCATTCCCCCCGCCCCGCGTGGCGTACCGCAGGTCGAGGTGACCTTCGACATCGACGCCAACGGCATCGTCAACGTCTCGGCCAAGGACAAGGGCACCGGCAAGGAGCAGCAAATCCGCATCCAGGCCTCGGGCGGCCTTTCCGACGCCGACATCGACCAGATGGTCAAGGATGCCGAGCAACATGCGGCCGACGACAAGAAGCGCAAGGAAGTGGCCGAGACCCACAACCAGGCCGAGGCGTTGCTGCATGCCACCGAGCGCACGCTGAAAGATCTGGAGGGCAAGATCTCGGACGAAGACCGCAAGGCGGTCGAGGCCGACATGGAAGCCCTGAAGGCGGTCAAGGACAGCGAGGATGTCGATGACATCAAGGCCAAGATGGAAGCGCTGACCCAGTCGTCGATGAAACTGGGCGAGGCCCTCTACCAGCAGCAGCAGGAGGCCGGTGCCGAGGCGGATGCCGATGACGCCGGTGCTTCCGATGGCGGCAGCGACAGCGCCGGTGATGATGACGTCGTCGATGCGGACTTCGAGGAAGTCGAGGACGACGACAAGACCAGCAAATCGGCGTAACGACGGCGATGCATAGAACCGGCCGGTCCGCCAGGGGGGAAACCCGCCCAGGTGTGCCGGCCGCCGCCGGAGTCAGTTGGCATGTCTAAAGCCGATTTCTACGACATCCTGGAAGTCGACCGGGGCGCCAGCCCGGACGAGTTGAAGCGCGCTTATCGCAAGCGCGCCATGCAGTACCATCCCGACCGCAATCCCGGCGATGCCGAGGCGGAACAGAAATTCAAGGAAATCTCCGAAGCCTATGAGATTCTGAAGGACCCGCAGAAGCGGGCTGCCTACGACCAATACGGCCATGCCGCTTTCGAGGGCGGAGCCGGCGGTCCGGCCGGTGGCTTCGATTTCGATTTCGGTTCCAGCTTCGCCGATGTCTTCGACGATTTGTTCGGCGAATTCATGGGTGGCCGCCGTGGTCGCGGTAGCGGCGGCACCGCCCGCGGTGCCGATCTGCGCTACAACCTCGAGATTTCGCTGGAAGACGCCTTTTTCGGCAAGAAGGCCGAATTGCAGGTCCCGACCACGGCCAATTGCGAGGACTGTGGCGGCAGCGGTGCCGAGGCCGGCTCCCAGCCAGTGACCTGCCCGCAGTGCCAGGGCCATGGCAAGGTACGGTCGCAGCAGGGCTTTTTCACCATCGAGCGCACCTGCCCCAGTTGTGGCGGTGTCGGCCGCGTGATCGAAAATCCGTGCAGCACCTGCGGTGGCGCCGGCCGGGTCCATCGCGAACGCACCCTGGCGGTCAACATCCCTGCCGGGGTAGAGGACGGCAGCCGCATCCGGGTCGCCGGCGAGGGCGAGGCCGGTTTGCGTGGCGGTCCGTCGGGCGATCTCTACATCTTCATCTCCCTGGCCGCCCACCGCATTTTCCAGCGCGACGGCATGAACATCTATTGCCGGGTGCCGATCCCGATGGTGACGGCGGCGCTGGGCGGCGCCATTGAAGTCCCCACCCTGGATGGCGGTCGCGCCAAGGTGACGCTGCCGGCCGGAACCCAGAGCGGGCGCCAGTTCCGCCTCAAGGGCAAGGGCATGCCGGCGTTGCGCGGAAACCAGCAGGGCGACATGTACATCCAGGCCCTGGTCGAAACCCCGGTCAACCTGACCAAGCGCCAGAAGGACCTGTTGCAGGAATTCGCCGACGCCGGCGGTGCCAAGACCAGCCCGGAATCGGAAGGCTTCTTCGCCCGGGTCAAGGACCTCTGGGACGATCTGACCGACTGATTTACGGGAATACGAGGATACCATAAATACGGGGACACAATACTTAATTCAACGGAATTAAGTATTGTGTCCCCGTATTTACGTGTCGACAATAATGCCGCCTCATGGTGAGGAGCCGCATTTGCGGCGTCTCGAACCATGTGACCGGACGAATTGCCGACAACAGCGGTTAATCCCAACTCGCGCATATGCTACAACCTCTCCCCCAGAGCATGCGGGAGGCGGTAGAGATGGCGGGTGAGATGAAGATCGGGGTGGTCGGCTGCGCCGGCCGCATGGGCCGGATGCTCCTGAAGCAGATTGCCGAAACGGGCGGCTGTGCCATCGCCGGGGGGACCGAGATGGCCGGCGGCGCGGCGGTCGGCCGCGACGTCGGCGAACTGGCCGGGCTCGGCCCGCTGGGCCTGGGCGTCGGCGACAATCCGGCGCCGCTGTTTGCCGAGGCCGATGCGGTCATTGACTTCACCGTGCCGGCCGCCAGCGTCGGTCACGCCGCCCTGGCCGCCGCCAACGGCACCGTCCACATCATCGGCACCACCGGCATGAGTCCCACCGACGAAGCTGTGGTCGCCCAGGCCGCCGAGCGGGCCGCCATCGTGATGAGCGGCAATATGAGCCTTGGCGTCAACCTGCTGGTCACCCTGGTCGAGAAAGTGGCCGCCGCCCTGGATGAGGATTTCGACGTCGAAGTGGTCGAGATGCATCATCGCCACAAGGTCGACGCGCCCTCCGGCACCGCCCTGATGCTGGGCAAGGCCGCCGCCCTGGGCCGTGGCATTACCCATGATGACCATGCGGTGCTTAGCCGCGAGGGCCATACCGGGCCCCGCAATCGCGGCGATATCGGCTATGCCACCCTGCGTGGCGGCAATGTGGTCGGCGAGCACAGCGTGATCTTCGCCGCCGACAATGAACGCATCGAAATCAGCCACAAGGCCGCCGACCGTGCCATATTCGCCCGTGGTGCCGTCAAGGCGGCGTTATGGGCCCGCGACCGCAAACCCGGCCTCTACACCATGCGCGACGTGCTCGGCCTGTAGAAAGGGACATCCGGCAGAGGCGCGTAAGGCGACCAAAACGCAGAAGGAACAGTACCGAGGCCCCTTCTTGGGGCCAAGGCAAGGCCGAACGGCCGTCGGCGCGTATGCGCCGGAAGCCAAGCGCACGGAGGTGCGCGCCCGGCGCCTGAGGGCCAAAGAAGTCGTACCGAGGCCCCTTCTTGGGGCCGAGGCAAGGCCGAACGGCCGCCGGCGCGTATGCGCCGGAAGCCTAAGCGCACGGAGGTGCGCGCCCGGCGCCTGAGGGCCAAAGAAGTCGTACCGAGGCCCCTTTTTTGGGGCCGAGGCAAGGCCGAACGGCCGCCGGCGCTTATGCGCCGGAAGCCTAAGCGCACGGAGGTGCGCGCCCGGCGCCTGAGGGCAAATATAAAGACGGAGACCCGCCCAATGAAAAAAACCGACATCACGGAGTTCTTTTCCCGGCTCGAGGCGGCGGATCCCGAGCCCAAGGGCGAGCTCGATTACGTCAATCCCTATACGCTGCTGGTCGCGGTGGTGTTGTCGGCCCAGGCGACCGATGTCGGGGTCAACAAGGCGACCGGGCCGTTGTTCAAGGTGGTGCGGTCACCTGCCGCGATGTTGGAGCTCGGCGAGGCGGGCTTGCGCGATTACATCAAGAGCATCGGCCTTTTCAACACCAAGGCCAAGAACGTCATCGGCTTAAGCCGGATGCTGATCGAAAACCATGATAGCGAGGTGCCCCGCGACCGGGCGGCGCTGGAGAAGCTCCCCGGGGTCGGGCGCAAGACCGCCAATGTGGTGTTGAACATCGCGTTCGGCGAGCCGACCATCGCGGTTGATACCCATATCTTCCGGGTCGCCAACCGCACCGGTCTGGCGCCCGGCAAGACACCGCTCAGCGTCGAACAGGGGCTGGAAAAGGCCATCCCCGACCGCTTCAAGCGCCACGCCCATCACTGGCTGATCCTTCACGGACGCTATGTCTGCAAGGCCCGCAAACCGGCCTGCCCGAACTGCCGGGTCAGCGGTCTCTGCCCCTATCCGGACAAGACGCCGGCCGCCTGACCGTTCGCGGTCAGATAATGCAGCTCTTGGTGAATTCGGCCGCTTCGTTGGCGCTCCAGTCGCCTTTCGGCTTCTGCTTCATCTTTTCGCACCATTCCTTGCTGCCGACCTCCGGCTCACAGGCCGTGATCAGCGGCGCGACGGCCAGCAAAAAGGCAATACCGAAAACCCTGAGAATCGTCATGCGTCCCCTCTTGATCCGAAACTTGGCCGGCGGCCGGTAATTACGTGGGCGGACTATGGCACGGCCGGCCTCAGGCCTCAAGCCCGCTAAATCGCGGCAGCAACAGGTCCCGCACCATGCGCCAATTGGCGGGATCGGTCGCTGCAAACAGGCCGGTTCCGTTCTCGTCCAGGCGATAGGGGCTGCCATCAAACCTGGCCACTGTCGCCCCCGCCTCGGCGACGATCAGGCTGCCCGGCGCATGGTCCCAGGGAAGCGTGCGGTAGTAGAGGGAGAAGTGCTTTTCGCCACGGGCCAGGGCGAGATATTCGCGGCCGGCGCAGAAGAAGCCACCGGTCGACGCAAAGCGTCGGCAAGCGGCCTCGGCCGGGCCGCGCAGCTCACCGGGAAGAAACCGGGTCAGGACACCGCCGTGCATCTCCTCGATCGGCGGCGCCGGCGGAATGTTGAGCCTCTGGCCGTCGTCCCACGCACCGGCTCCGGCCGCGGCAACGGTCATGGTGTTGGCCACCGGATCGTGGATCCAGGCGATCCGCGGCAGGCCCTGTTCCGCAAACGCCACCATGACCGCGAAGATCGGTTTGCCGGCCGCGAAATTGGCGGTGCCGTCAACCGGATCGATGATCCAGGCGGGACCGCCGGTTTCCAGCGCCTTGATCAGGCCGGGATCGGCATGGGCCGCTTCCTCGCCAACCACCGCGGCATCGGGGCGCAACTTGCGCAAGCCCTCGGTCAGGGCCGCCTCGGCTTCCCGATCGGCCACCGTTACCACATCGCCGGGACGTTTCTCCTCGATCTCATCGCGGTCCAGGTGGCGAAAGCGGGGCAGGATAACGGTTTGCGCAACCTCGCGGATCAGTTCCGCGACCTGGTCGATCACAGGCCGCCCGGTGGCGGGTCGCCGGGTGCGCGGGCGGCGACCAGGGTAATCTCAACCAGCGTGTCGCCGGCCAGGGCGGCGCCGACACAGGCCCGCTGAGGCCAGTTTTCCGGATCCGGCCCGATCCAGTCGTTCCACACCGCATCCATCTCTGGCTTGGTCGCGATGTCGGCCAGGTAGACGGTTGCGTTCAGGATATGGTGCCTGTCGCTACCGGCGTCGATCAGGTTGCTTTCCAATTGTGCCAAAGTCTGTGCCGTCTGCCCGGCAACGCCGACAGAACCATCGGCGGCGGTCGCAACCGTGAAAACCAGGTCGGCATAGGCCACCGCCCGGTTGCGGCCCTGGTAGCGGCCGCGCCAACGCCTGATCATCGGAAGACGTCCTCGGCCGAGGCTCGCGACGCCTGCTTGTGGGCGATCGCTTCGCGGACACGGGCGATTTCCGCCTCCAACTCAGCGATATAGTCGTTCAGGGCCTCGACCGACATGATATCCAGGTTGACCGGGTCCGGTTTCTTGGCCCGCGGTTCCAGATCCTCAAAATCCATGACTGTTGCCTCCCGCACAGGTTCGGGTCTTGGACGACAGCCGTGGTAACAATTCACGCGGCGCCTGGCAAGCGCCCGAACCGCTGCTCACACATGGTGGGCCCGATCCCTGGCATTCCGGTGTCGCGTTTGACGATGGTCCTGATCCAGCCGGTCGGCCCGCCGGACACTGGCCTCAACCCCGCGAACCCAGCCGGCGATGCTGTCGACCGTCGCATGGATCTTGGCCTGGACCGCCTGGCGCAGGCTGAAAGGCCGGGCTCGCCTTGGCCCCGGTCGGCGGGACGGCTCACCGCCTTCCGCATCGCGGCTGGTCTGGTGATGGGCCAAACGGGCCATGCGCCAGGCGCGTCTGGCGGTCAATGCATCGCCGCGTTCCGCTGCTCGGCTGGCCTCCTGGGCCAGGCGACGCACCGTGCCCTCGACCAGATCGGCCTGCATGGCGATGCCGACCGAGCGATGAAGTCCACGCTGGCGCGGTGGGGTGGCCGTTGGGCCGCTGGTTTGGCGGCTCTTTTCGGACGGTTTGCCGCCAAACGGTTCTGTATTCGGCGACAGCGGGCCCTGTGTCGGGCCGATCGTTCCGGTCATGTATTGCCCCTTGGTTGGTGTTCCAACTAGGGCCCTCTGATCCAGCCTAGCCGGGCGGGCGTTAAGGGTTGGTTAAGGGTTGGGCGCGCCTTGGGCCGGTGCCTGCGGCTTGATTTGCGCCGGGCGACCGATTAGAGCTTGAGGGGCAGGGCGCGGTGCCGCAGTTCGAGTTAGGGGGAGGACCGACCATGGCAGACCAGATACCCGATATGATGACGGTGATTGAAATTGACCAACCGGGCGGGCCCGAGGCCCTGAAACCGGTCCAGCGGCCGGTGCCGGCACCCGCCCATGGTGAAGTGTTGATCAAGGTCGGTGCCGCCGGGGTTAACCGCCCCGATGTCGCCCAGCGCCAGGGCGGCTATCCACCGCCGCCGGGGGCATCCGATATCCCCGGGCTTGAAATCGCCGGCACCATCGTGGCGGTCGGCCCCGGGGTCGACGGGCTCTCGGAAGGCGACGCCGTCTGTGCCCTGGTCACCGGCGGCGGTTATGCGGAATACTGCCCGGCGCCGGCCGCCCTGTGCCTGCCGATCCCAGAGGGCTTCGACCTGATCAGTGCCGCCGCCTTGCCTGAGACCTATTTCACCGTCTGGACCAATGTCTTCCAGCGTGGCGCCCTGGCCGGTGGCGAGCGCTTCCTGGTGCATGGCGGCAGCAGCGGCATCGGCACCACCGCCATTCAGCTGGCCAAGGCGTTCGGTGCCCGGGTGTTCGCCACCGCCGGTTCGGCCGACAAATGCGCGGCCTGCGAACGGCTGGGGGCAGAGCGGGCCATTGACTACAGTACCGAGGATTTCGTGGCCGTGGTCAAGGAGATGACCAGTGGCGAAGGCGTCGATTTGATCCTGGACATGGTCGGTGGGGACTATGTCAAACGCAATTTGGACGCCTTGGCGGTCGAAGGCCGCCTGGTGCAGATCGCATTCCTGCAGGGGCCGAAGCGCGAACTCAACCTGCTGCCGATCATGCTGAAACGGTTGACGGTAACCGGCTCCACTCTGCGGCCCCGCACCGTGGAACAGAAGGCGGAAATCGCGGAAGCCCTGCGCGATCGGGTGTGGCCGTTGCTGGAAGCGGGCCTGGTTGCGCCAACCATCGATTCCACCTATCCCCTGGGCCAGGCCGCCCAGGCTCATCAGCGCATGGAGAGCAGCGCCCATATCGGCAAGATCGTCCTGACCAGTTGACGGACCGGCCGGTGTGAACTCACCTCTTTGCGCCGGCCTAGGAAGCGCTTATATAGGGGGATCGGATTAAGCGGCCGGCGCGACAAGCGCAGGCAGCAGTTCTAAGGAGACATCATGGCGTTACCGTTGATGCCAAAGGCTACGGCCGTTTGGCTGGTCGAAAACACCACGCTGACCTTTCAGCAGATCGCCGATTTCTGCGGCTTGCATGTGCTGGAAGTGCAGGGCATTGCCGATGGCGAGGTGGCGGTCGGTATTGTCGGGCAAGACCCGGTCGGCAGTGGTCAGTTGACCCGCGAAGAGTTGGAGCGTTGTACCGCTGATTCAAGTGCGCGGCTGCAACTGTTGGAAGCCAAGGTGCCGCTGCAGCGCGGTCGGGTCAAAGGGGCCCGTTATACGCCGGTGTCGCGGCGTCAGGACCGGCCCAATGCCATCGCCTGGCTGTTGAAATACCACCCCGAAATCACCGACGCGCAGATTTCGAAACTGGTCGGCACGACCAAGGCGACCATCAACGCGGTCCGCAACCGGACCCATTGGAATTCCCCCAACATCAAGTTGCAGGACCCGGTGTCCCTGGGCATTTGCTCGCAGACCGAACTTGACGACGCGGTGACCAAGGGGGTTGCCAAGCTCCGGGCCCAGGAAGCCCGAGAGGCCAAGCGTGCCGCCGCTGCTGCCCGGGCCGCCGGGCTGGATCCGGATGTCGTCGCGGCCGAGAAGGCGGCCGAAAAGGCGGCGGCAGAAGCGCCTGCGGAAGACGCATCTTCGAAAGACGCATCTTCGGAAGACGCGCCGGCACCGGATGTTGCGGCCGATACGGCGACGGTTTTCGGCACCGAACCGGACACCGCCGACGAGCCGCAATCAGACGAAGAGTTGACGGCCGAGGATGTTTTCGGGGATTTGGGGAACCGCTGAACCTGCGGTCACGGAGACATCATCGTTCCAAACGAGGATCCGGCCCCAGGGCCGGTTTCCGTGCGCCGAAACCGCCGATCATGCGCGGCCCCTTATTCATTGTTTTTTTGGACCGGCGTTAAGGGACGGTGTCGCTGAATGCGGCGATGGTCTCGGCGCAGCCGACCTGGGCAACCGCGGACGGGTTGTGTAGCCGGATTTCGCCACGGCGAATGGTGACCCATCCCGCGGCCCTGAAATCCCGCAGGGTGCGGCTGACATGCACCGCCGACAGGCCCAAGGCATCGCCGATATGTTCCTGGGTCAGCGGCAGGGTAACCTCGTTCTTGGTACCTCGGCTCAGAACCACCAGCCGGTTGTAGAGTTCCGTCAACAGACAGGCGACCCGTTCGCGGGCGGTGCGGCGTCCGACACTGGTCAAATGGCCGGCGATCAGCATGCGTTCCTTGGCGCACATCCGGGTCATGCGAATGGCAAGTTCCGGGTGCTCGCGGAACAGGTCGGGGATCTTTTCGCGTGGGAAGACGCAGACCGCGACTTCGGTCAGGCACTGGGCGGAATAGGTCAGCGGCGCCCGCAAATTGGATTCGAAGCCGACAAAGGCGCCGGGCAGGATGAACTCCAGGATCTGACGCCGTCCGTCCTCGAGCAAGTGGTAGGAATAGACCCAACCGTCCAGCAGATTGTAGAGCTCGTAAGAATATTCCCCTTCGCGAAACAGGTCGGTGCCGGCTTTCAGGATGCGGTTGCCGCTTTTGAACTTCTCGACGATATCCAAATGCTCGTCGGTGATCGGCTCACAGATCCCGACATGGCGCGCCCTGCAGCCGTGGCATCTCAATGGAACAACGGTTGACATCTCTCTACATTCTACGAATACGGGCCAATCGGGATAAATCTAGTCTTTTATTAGAGTAACGAATGTGTTCCGTGGCAAAACGCTAGTTGCCACTTCACATGGTATCCGACTGCCCTTATCTGTGACATTATTTTCCCTGAGCATAGGTGGCGCCAGCTAGGTTTAGCAAGAAAAAACTGTAGTTCTAGACGTTTCGGCGGTACTGCCCGCCGGCTTCGAACAGGGCATCGGTGATCTGGCCCAATGAACAGACCCGGACCGCATCCACCAGCACCGCGAAGATGTTGTCGCCCGCGGTCGCCGTTGCCTTCAGACGCGCCAACATCGGCCCGGCGGCATCGCGGTGGCGATCCTGGAATTCGCCCAGCCGGCTGAGCTGGCTTTGCTTCTCTTCTTCGGTCGAGCGCGCCAGTTCCGGGGTCGGCAAGGTCCCGTCGGTGTCCGGATTGAGGAACGTGTTGACCCCGATGATCGGCAGCGTGCCGTCATGCTTCTTGGTTTCGTAGTAGAGCGATTCGTCCTGGATCTTGCCGCGCTGATAGCCGGTTTCCATGGCACCCAATACGCCGCCGCGTTCGGCAATGCGCTCGAACTCCTGCAGCACCGCCTCTTCCACCAGGTCGGTCAGTTCCTCGATGATGAAGCTGCCCTGATTGGGGTTCTCGTTCTTGGCCAGGCCCCATTCGCGGTTGATGATCATCTGGATGGCCAGTGCCCGCCGCACCGATTCCCCGGTCGGCGTGGTGACCGCCTCGTCATAGGCGTTGGTGTGCAGGCTGTTGGTATTGTCATAGGTGGCGATCAGGGCCTGCAGCGTGGTCCGGATGTCGTTGAACGACATTTCCTGGGCGTGCAGCGACCGGCCCGAGGTCTGGGTGTGGTATTTCAGCTTCTGGGAGCGCTCGTCGGCGCCGTACTTGAAGCGCATGGCGGTGGCCCAGATGCGCCGCGCCACCCGGCCCATCACCGTGTATTCCGGATCCATGCCGTTGGAGAAGAAGAACGAGAGGTTGGGCGCAAAATCGTCGATGTGCATGCCACGCGCCAGATAGGCCTCGACGTAGGTGAAACCGTTGGCCAGCGTAAACGCCAGCTGCGAGATCGGGTTGGCGCCGGCCTCGGCGATGTGGTAGCCGGAAATCGACACCGAGTAGAAGTTCCGGACCCGGTGGTGGACGAAGTACTCGGCGATATCGGCCATCATCTTGAGCGCGAACTCGGTCGCGAAGATGCAGGTGTTCTGGCCCTGGTCTTCCTTCAGGATGTCGGCCTGGATGGTGCCCCGCACGTTCTCGTGGACCCAGGCGCGGATCTTGGCGATCTCCTCGTCGGTCGGCACGCGGCCGTTGTCGCGCTCGAACTTGTCGGTCTGCTGGTCGATGGCGACGTTCAGGAACATCGCCAGCATCATCGGCGCCGGGCCGTTGATGGTCATCGACACCGAGGTCTTGGGGTCGCACAGGTCGAACCCGTCATACAGCACCTTGAGGTCGTCCAGGGTAGCGATCGAGACGCCGGAATTGCCGACCTTGCCGTAGATGTCGGGGCGCTCCGCCGGGTCAAACCCGTAAAGCGTCACTGAATCGAACGCCGTCGACAATCGGCTGGCCGGCTGGTCCGCCGACAGCAGTTTGAAGCGGCGGTTGGTGCGGAAGGGATCGCCCTCGCCGGCGAACATGCGGGTCGGGTCTTCGCCTTCGCGCTTGAAGGCGAAGACACCGGCGGTATAGGGGAAGCTGCCCGGCACGTTCTCCTTCAACAGCCATTTCAGGATCTCGCCTTCGTCCGCAAAGTCGGGCAGCGCGACCTTGGGGATCTGGTTGCCCGACAGCGTGGTATGGGTCAGCTTGGTCCGAATCTCCTTGTCGCGGATTCTGACGACATATTCGTCGCCCGAATAGCTCTCACGCACCTTTGGCCAGATTTCGATCAACTTGGCGGCGCGGGCATCCAACGCCGCCTCCCGCTTGGCGATCAGCCCGTCCAGGTCGCTCGCGTCCTTGCCCGCCTCGGTCAGCATGCGCTTGGTTTCCCGCAATTGCTGGCGTTCGCGGGCAATTTTGGTCTGCTCGTCGATCGTCTGGTGATAGCCGCGCACGGTTTCGGCAATTTCCGCCAGGTAGCGCTGGCGCGCCGGTGGAACGATCGCGTCCTGGACCTGGCTGTGCTTGTCGAATTCAGCATCGAGCCGGTTGCGGATCCGATCGAACCCCTTGGCCGTCAGGCTCTTTACCAGTCCAAGGTAAAGGGCAGTGACGCCGCTGTCGGCAAAACGGGCGGCGATGGTGCCGAAGACCGGCTGGTCCTCCGGCGCCTCGGTGAAGGCCTCGTGGTTGCGCATATACTGTTTGCGGACGTCGCGCAGCGCGTCCATGGCGCCCTTGCGGTCGAACTTGTTGATCGCCACCACGTCGGCGAAATCCAGCATGTCGATTTTTTCCAGCTGGCTGGCGGCGCCGAATTCCGGGGTCATGACGTAGAGCGACAGGTCGCACAGATCGACGATGCCGCTGTCGCGCTGGCCAATGCCGGGTGTTTCCAGGATGACCAGGTCGAAATCGGCGGCCTTGGCGGCGGCCACCACATCCGGCATGCAGGACGGCACCTCGTTGCCGGCATCGCGGGTCGCCAGTGACCGCAGGTAGATGCCGTCGCCGCCGATCGCGTTCATGCGAATGCGGTCGCCCAGCAGCGCGCCGCCGCTGCGTCGGCGGGTCGGGTCAATGGCAATAATGGCAATGCGCGGGTTGTCGGCGTGCATACGGAAGCGCAAAATCAGCTCATCGGTCAGCGATGACTTGCCGGCGCCGCCGGTCCCGGTGATGCCGATCACCGCGATCCCCTGGCGCGACGCCGCCAATTCGTGCAGGCGCTCGGCTTCGGCCTGGGGCACGGTGCCGCTCTCGAAACCGGTGATCAGGCGGGCCAGGTCGGCGGGGTTGGCGTTTTTGGCAAGCTGATCGGCGGTTGGCAGTTCGGCCCCGATGTCCCGCCGCGACAGGTTGACCATGTCCGCGATCATGCCCTGCAGGCCCATCCGCCGGCCGTCCTCGGGCGAATAGATGCGGGTGACGCCGTAGTCGTGCAGATCGGCGATCTCCTCCGCCACGATGACACCGCCGCCGCCACCGAACACCTTGATGTCGCCGCGGCCGCGCTCGCGCAACAGGTCGATCATGTACTTGAAGAACTCGACATGGCCGCCCTGGTAGGAGCTGACGGCGATACCGTGAACGTCCTCCTGGACCGCCGCCTCGACCACCTCAAGCACTGAGCGGTTGTGGCCCAGGTGGATGACCTCGACGCCCTGGGACTGCAGGATCCGGCGCATGATGTTGATCGACGCGTCATGGCCGTCGAACAGGCTGGCGGCGGTCACGAAACGCACCGGCAGTTCCGGTTTCTTCTTGCCCTTCGCCGACTTCCCGGCCGTCACCCGAACGTTCACAATTTCCTCCTTGAGAGAACCGGTCCGCGACACCGGTCGCGAAGTTCCGGAACCGTGCTGGGCCGGTTCCGATCGCCCCTGACTGGGCGGCAAGCCCCTACTTGGATAACCGACATGGTTAGACATACCAGATTGGCACCCGGGGATCAGGGAAAAAATGGGACACAGGCGGGCGATCGCGCCTGTGGCGGGTTGGCCCAGGGCGGCGAAACCTGCGGTAGCCACATGATGATTCAGCGGGTGTCGCCTGTCGCTTTCGGCGTCTCCCGAACCGGAATATTGATCAGCACGACACCGACAACGGCGAACAGAATTCCTGCTGTGGCGGGCAGGGTCAGCCGCTCGCCCAGAACGACAATCCCCAACAGTACCGCAATTCCCACCCGCAGATAGGCCTGGCTGGCCGCGCCCATGGACCCAAGGGTCTGGACCAGCCGAAAGTAGATCAACAGCGCAACACCGGTACACAGGACCGAAAGAACGGCGGTCGCGGCGACGGCCTGTGGGCTGGGCGTGAGGTCGAGGGGGGCTTCAAAGACAAACGCCGCCGGCACGAGCACGGCGCTGGCCCAGATCAGGGTGCCAAGCGCCGTCTCCAGGGCACCCAGCCCGGTAAACCGCCGGCCGTGCATGGCAGCCCCGGCGTAAAGCATGGCGCTGACAAGGCACGCCAATTGTCCCGCGACCGCCGTGCCCAGCCCGGCCAATACGTCCACGCCGACGATCAGAACAACGCCGGACAGACCCAAAACGGCCCCCAGCAGCTTTCGCCGGCCCGGCGACTGCTGCTGGATGGCGACAGCGGTGAACAGATAGACGAAGATCGGTGAGGTCGAATTGAGGACGCTCGCCAGCCCGGCATCGACATGCTGCTGCCCCCAGGCCAGCAATGTCCAGGCGGCGATGCTGTTCAGGACCGCCTGAATCCCAAGCCGGCGCCAGGTCCTCGGGTCGCGCGGCAATCGCCTGCGGCGCCAGACCAGGACCAGCCATAGGAACAATGCCGCTCCGCTGACCCTGAGGGCGATCAGGGTGATTGGGGTTATTTCGCTCACCGCCACCTTGATGAACAGGTAGGACGAGCCCCAAAGCAATGCCAGCAGGCCGAGGAACAGCGACTCAATCGCGCGGTTGGGCGCGGCGCTCATCCTTGCTGCCAAACCTGACAGTGGAAGCTGGCGTTCAGCACAGATCTCTCCCTCATTCGGTCTGCATTTTATAACCGGTTGCCTGCCGTGAATGCTTCGTTTACGGTCGAACTATGAAAACAGGACCTGATATCTCGCGGGTGGCGGCCCTGATTGGCGATCCGGCCCGTGCCAACATCCTGACCGCATTGATGAGCGGCAAGGCACTCACCGCGACCGAGCTTGCCAACGAAGCCGGCGTGACCCTGCAGACCGCCAGCGCTCACCTCGCGAAGCTCCAGGTCGGCGGCCTGCTGGCCCTGCGCCGCCAGGGGCGCCACAAGTACTTTTCCCTGGCCAGCGATGAGGTTGCCAAGGTGCTGGAGGGTCTGATGGGGCTGGCGGCGGGGGCAGGCCACCTCCGCACCCGCACCGGGCCGAAGGACGCTGCCCTGAAAAAGGCGCGGGTCTGCTACAACCACTTGGCCGGCGAAATGGGTACGCAGCTTTTCGAATCCCTGGTGGACAGGAATCACCTGATCAGGGACGGCGACGACCTGGTCCTGACTGAGTCCGGCCGGGCCGAGATGCTGGGCTTCGGGATCGACCTGGACACGTTGGTCGCGGCCCGCGCCCCGCTGTGTCGCGAATGCCTCGACTGGAGCGAACGCCGATCGCACCTGGCCGGCAGCCTTGGCCGGGCGGTGTTCAGCCGGCTGGAAACCCTCGGCTGGGCCCGGCGGCATAAGGCAAGCCGCGTGGTCAGCTTCTCAGGCGAGGGCGCGCGCGCCTTTCAGGCCTGGCTGGCGGGTGGTTAAGCTGCGGCCGTTCCGTCCTGCGCTTATCCCAACACCGAGAAGCTGCTGTCCTGGTTGATCTCGCGGCGACGCGAGAACGAGCCGGTGTCGACCGTGTAGTCGAGGTGCGTGAGTTTCAGGGGCATCGGCGTCGCGTCGTGGTCGTTACCGGCCTCGCAATAGTCGACCAGCCCGGCCATCAACTTGCCGGCGACCTGGGCGTTCTTGAACTGGTTGCCGCTGCTGCCGCAGGCCATGTAGAAGCCGTCCAGGTTTGACCGGTCGTAGATCGGGCCCCAGTCCTCGGTCGCGTCGTAGAGGTCGACAACCCCGGCCATGCGGCTGGGAATGCCCAGGGTCGGGATGCGCTGGGCCTGGCGCATCGCCTGGGTGGTCCACTGATCGGTGAAATTGCGGTCGAAATCGTCCGCGTCGACCCAATCATGGGGATCGCAGGGCGGATCTTCGCTGCCGACCAGGATGTGGTTGCCGATCTCGGGCCGGCTATAGGCGCTGATATCGCTGTCGCTGATCACCAGGCCGTTCGCTCCCATGTCGAAGCCCTCGGGCGCCGGCACATGGACCACCTCCTGGCGCAGGGCCCGGGTGGTGATCCGCATGTCGCCGGTGACCCCGGCCATCTCGTTGACCTTGGATGAATGCGGGCCGGTGACGTTGATCACCACCGGTGCGTCGATCCTCGTGCCGTCGTCCAGCACCACGCCCTGAACCCGGTTGCCCTGCTTGAGGATCTCGACAACCCGTCGGTTGAAGATGAACTCGGCGCCCTTGCGCGCCGCGGCGTCCTGGATGTTGCGGGTCGCAAGCTGCGGATCCGAGATATAGCCGCCGGTGGGGAAGTAGATGCCGCCCGCCAGTTCACCGCCGGTGGGCTCGCCAAAGCCGGGCTGGTCCATGCGCTTGGCCGGAGAGAAGCATTTCAGGTCGAAAATCGGCAGGCGCTGGCGAATCCGGTCGCCGTCCCAATGTTCGTAAGGGATCGACAGGGTATCGAGATGGCCGATGATGCGGCTGAGATGGTCGTTTCCTTCGGTCTTCATGACCAGGCAACCGCAATTGTTGAACACCGCCAGATCCTCCCCGGCGGGGGCTTCCAGATAGTCGGCCCAGTCCCTCCAGAAGAAATACCCGTCATAGGCCACGGCGGTGCCGTCCAGGGTGGAATAATGCACCCGGATGATGGCGCAGGAATTGGATGTCGAGCCGTAGCCGGCGGCCGGCAGCATGTCGAGGCCCAGCACCCGCTTGCCGTTTTTTGCCAATTCGAACGCCACCGCGGTGCCGATAATCCCCGCCCCGATGACCACCGCGTCATAGGTCTTGCTCATCGCGCCTCTCCCTCATTTTGCCACCATCCCCAATATCAGATTCGGGCGAAAATGCAGCGTTTTTTCTTGCCTTGATCGGAAAACAGCCGGACCATGAGTGCACCAGTGTCGTTTGTTCCCATTGAACCAAACTTGGATGCAGAGCTTGGCAAACGGAATGGACCTGGCGGCGGTCAGACGGGCCTATCGTCGGCATGCCCCCTATTACGACGCGGTTTTCGGGACAGCGCTGGCCAATAGTCGCCGTTTGACGGTCGGAAAAGTCAATGCATTGCCGGGCAGGCGGTTGCTGGATATCGGCATCGGCACCGGCCTGGCGCTGCCCGACTACCACACCAGCAAGCGGATCGTCGGCATCGATGTCTCGAAAGAAATGCTGGCGCGTGCCCGTCACCGGGTGGCGGAGCACGGCTTGGAAAACGTCGAAGCGCTGCTCGACATGGACGCCGAACGGCTCGCCTTTGCCGACGACAGCTTCGACATCGTGGTGGCAATGTTCGTCGCCGCGGTGGTGCCTGACCCGGCCCGGCTGCTGCAACAGATCCAGCGGGTCTGTGTTGCCGGCGGTGACATCGTGATCGTCAACCACTTTGCGTCGGTCAACGGACTGCGCGGCCAGATCGAACGGTCCCTGGCGCCATTTGCGGCCCAGCTCGGCTGGCGGCCGGACTTCGAACTGGGGCCGTTCTTGGCGTGCGGCAACGTGGACGTGGTCGAACTGCGTGATCTGCCGCCGCTCGGTTGGCTGACCATGGTGCATTGCCGGAATATCAAATAGCGGACGAGACACCCTTGTCAGGAGGCTTGCTGATTGCGGATCAGGCTGGCCGCCCGCTCGCCGATCATCAGGGACGGGGCGTTGAGGTTGCCGTTGGGGATGGTCGGGATGATCGACGCGTCCGCCACCCTTAAACCTGTGACCCCATGGACCTTAAGCTCCGGGTCGACCACCGCGAGCACGTCACTGCCCATCTTGCAGGTGCCGCTGGGGTGGTAGGCGCTGTTGGCGTTGGCGCGCACGAAATCGTCGATGTCGGCGTCCGAGGTGACCTCCGGCCCCGGCGCCACCTCGGGGCCGCGGCAGAAGTCGAAGGCCGACTGGCGGGCGATCTCGCGGGTAATCCGCAGGCAGGCCCGGAACTCCTCCAAATCGCGCTCGGTCGACAGTCCGTTCAACCGCATCAGCGGTTTGGCCAGGGGATCGGCTGACGCCAGGCGGACCCAGCCGCGGCTGTTGCTGCGCGTCGGGCCGACGTCGAAGCAGTAGCCGTCCTTGTGCGGCGGCGGCGACCAGCCCTCCAGAAAGTAGGGCCAGAAATGGAACTGCATATTGGGATAGTCGGCGGCGGCGTCGGTGCGCAGAAAACCGCCGATCCGGCTGTGGGTGGTGGCGCCGGGACCGGCCTTGGCGAGAAACCATTGCAGGCCGATCAATGCCATCCGGTGCTTGCGCAACAGGCGGTTCTTGGCCAGGCCGCCGGGGCAGCGGTGCTTGATATGGACCTCCAGATGGTCCTGCAGGTTCTCGCCGACCCCGGGCAGGTCCTGGACCACCGCGATGCCATGGTCGCGCAGGTGATCGGCGGGGCCGATGCCCGACAGCATCAGGATCTGCGGCGATTGGATGGCGCCGGCGCTCAGGATCACCTCGCGCTCGCACCTTGCCTGCCGAACCTGGCCGCTCTGGACATAGTCGACGCCGACCGCGCGGCCGCCCCCGATGACGATCTTCGTGACCTGGGCGCCGGTCGCGATGGTCAGGTTGGGCCGGGCCCGGGCCGGGGCGATGCAGGCGGCGGCGGTGCCGCACCGCTCGCCCCGGAAGATGTTGGCGTCGAACGGCGTGACGCCTTCCTGCTCGGCCCCGTTATAGTCGGTCGATTGCGCGTGGCCGGCCTGCTGGGCGGCGTCGAGAAAGGCCTGTTCGATCGGATGGTGGTCACCCAGCCGCTCGACGACGATCGGGCCGCCGTCGCCGCGATAGGCATCGGCCCCGGGCAGGTAGCGCTCCAGGCTCCGGAAATGGGGCAACACCTCGTCATAGCCCCAGCCCGGCGCGCCGTCCGCCGCCCAGCCGTCATAGTCGCGCCGGTGGCCGCGGACAAAGACCATGCCGTTGAGCGAAGACGAACCGCCGATCACTTTGCCGCGCGGCTGGAAGATGCGGCGGCCGAACATGTGGGGCTCGGGCTCGGTTTCGAAGCACCAGTTGCGCGGCCCGCCCATAAAGTTGTTGCGGGCCGCCGCCGGCATCCGGATCGACCAATGCCCCTCCCGGCCGCCGGCCTCCAGCAGCAGTACCTTGATGTCCCGCGCCTCGGTCAGACGGTAAGTCAGCAACCCGCCGGCCGAGCCGCTGCCGATGACAATATAATCGTACCCGCCAACCGCCATGCGCCGCTCCCGATCCGCAAACCGTGACAGCTTAGCCGTATTCACCGCGCGGTCCTTTGGCCTATGCGACATTTGCCGGCGTTTGGGTGATCAAGGGGATGCCAATCAAGGCGACACGAATTAAGGGGACACGAATTAAGGGGACACAATACTTAATTCATGCGTGGAATTAAGTATTGTGTCCCCTTAATTCGTGTCCCCTTAATTCGTGTCGCCTTGATTGGCCTTAAATCGCAACTAAAGCACGACCCGACCCCTTCACCCCCGGCGCAGGGTGATCCGGGTGATCTCGGACGGGGCGCCGAAGCGCTTGGGAGGGCCCCAATAGCCGGTGCCGCGGCTGGTATAGACCTGCAAATCGCCGTGCCGGTACAGGCCGGCGGTATAGGGCTGTTGCATGCGGACGAAATGGTTCCAGGGCCAGAACTGGCCGCCATGGGTATGGCCCGAGAGCTGCAAGTCGAAACCGGCGGCGGCCGCCGCCGCAGCCGAACGCGGCTGATGGGCCAGCAGGACTTTCAATACGCCTTCGGGGCTGCCCTTGGCTGCCGCTCCGGGGTCGCTGACATGGTCGTGGTGGACCCGGGCGGCGCTGAAATCGTTGACCCCGGCGACCACCAATTGGGCGCCGCCATGGTCGATCACAACGTGCTGGTTCAACAGCGGGACCAGGCCCAGCCGCGCGAATTCGTCAACCCAGGCATCGGCACCGGAATAGTATTCGTGGTTGCCGGTCACCAGATAGGCGCCGTGGCGGGCGCGCAGGTCGCCCAGGGGCCGGGTCTCGTCGCCCAGGCGTTCCACGGTGCCGTCGACCACGTCGCCGGTGATCGCCACCAGATCCGGGTGCAGCGCATTGACCCGCCGGACGATGCCGTCGACATAGTCGCCCTTGATGGTGGCGCCGACATGAATGTCGCTGATCTGGACGATGGTGAAACCGTCGAGCTCCGGCGCCAGGTTGGGCAGCATGATGTCGACCGGCACCACCTTGGCCACCCGCCTTGCGTTCAGGAACCCGATTGCCGTCACGACAACCGCCAGCACGACCGCCAGCATGGCGCTGTCGGCGGTCCAGGGCTGCAAGGCGGGAACAATCAGGGCAAGATCCCGTATCAGGGTCAGGATCAGCAGCGATGAGAACCAGCCCATGGCCAGGGAGCCGGCCCAGACCAGCCGGTCGACCGCCGCTTCGTCGCCCAGGAACAGCCGTGCCATGGTGCCGAACGGGATCAACAGGGTCGAAGCGACCAGGGTCAGGGCACCCAGGACCTGCCAGGGTAGGGCCAGGGGTAGGTCCGGCAATAGGCGCCAGCCGACATAGAGATGCGCGGCGGCAAACAGCCATAAAACCCGCAAGGTGAAGCGGCGGAACCGCAGGCGGCGGGCTCGCGGCAGAGCCAGGGTGTCGTCAGTCGACATGGGCGGCACCGGCGCCGAAACGACCGCGCTTCAGAAAGCTCACGGTGTGGGCGGCCGCGGCCTTGTCGGAGCGCAGGGCCGCGTGATGGGCGTCCAGGACGACGAAGTCCGCCATGCCCTCGACCTTGGTCGAGGCGACGGTGACCAGCCCGTCATCGGGGCCGGGCAACAGGTCGTCATTGTCGCGTTCGACCCGGCCGGCGATGACACCAAGGGGATAATCCGGGGGCCGCAGCCGGCTGGGAAAGCTGTCGCGACCGGTACCCAGCGCCAGGGTCATCGGTCCCAGCATGTCGAACCACCATTTGCCGCGCAGATTGTCGACCAGCGGGGTGCCGTGATTGGGCGAACCGATCACCACCACATGACCGAGATTGGCCGGCTCGTTATCAGCGAGAAAGGCACGGATCAACAGGCCGCCCAGGGAATGGCCGACAAAATGCACGCGCGGCGCCCGTTGGATGCCCAGGGCCGCGATCTTGTCGCTCACTTCGGCCAGGATGTCATCGGGGCTGCTGTCCAACGAACTGTAGCCGGGCCGTTCGACCCGGTAGCCGGCCGCTTCCAGCCGCCCGGCCAGCGACCGCATGGCCGAGGGGCTGCGCCCCAGCCCGTGCAACAGCACCACCAGCTCGCGGTTATCGTCGTTGACGGGGCTCGAAGCGGCGGACGGCGTACAGGCGGCCAGGGCGCCCAGCGCCAGAGCCAGGCCCAGGACAGCGGTGACGTTCAGGACGCGTGTCGTACCGGCCATCGTCTCCCTTGTCCTTATTTCCGCCTCCCAAGTCAGAAACCCCTCCCGTGTCGGTAAAGGGCCATCTTCCGTATTTACAACTGAAGTATAATTTGTCAATGTCAATTGACAAATTATGTCAATTTTGTATTGTCTTCCCATGGAAGATCGGCTGGCATTCGAACGGGCCCTGGGCGTGTTTGCCCATTACGGGTTCCGCAAATCCTCGATGGAGGACCTAGCCCAGGCGGTGGGTGTTTCGCGCCAGACCCTGTACAACCGGCTCAAGACCAAAGAGGCGGTACTGGACTGGGCGGTCGAGGGCTGGGCCCGCGCCAGCGGCGAGGATGCCTTGGCCGAGTTGCGGGTCGAGGGCCGGCCGGCCGCGGAATCGCTGCTGCAGGTGTTCAGCCGGCTGATCGGCGATGTCGTGCCGCTGTTGCGTGGCTCGCCGCACGGCGCCGAGATCATGGACATGGGCACCGAATCGATGCAGCGGTCGAATATCGATCCCCACGGCGCGGTCGAAGCCGACCTGACGCGCTTTCTGGTCGATCGGCAGGTCTGCGCAACCCCGGTCGAGGCGGAAGACATCACCTATCTGCTGCTGGTCGCGGCCAAGGGCCTCCTGCTCAAGTGCGAGACCAGCGAGGCCTTCCAGGAGGGCATGGCCCGGATCATCCGCACCGCGCTGCCTGGCTGAGGCCAAAACCCCGCCGGCCTCTAAAGCGCCGGGCCGAGTTCCAGGCGGCTGCCGTCCGCGAACCGGCTGAAACGGAAGCGGTGCAGGTCGTGCTCCGGCGGGTCGCCGGCCACCATGCGGGCGACCACCCGGCCGAAACCGGGGCCGATGCCGAAGCCATGGCCGCACATGCCGGTGGCCATGACCAGCCCGTCGATCGCCGGTACCTCATCAACCACCGGCACCACGTCGGGCATGGTATCGATCAGGCCCGACCAGCAATCGGCGATCGCCGGCCGGCCGAGGCCGGGAAAACGGGCCGCGAACCGCTCGACCATCATCCGGACATAGGCACGGTTGGGGGCCGGCTCCAGCACCCGAAGCCTTTCGAACGGGGTCTCCCGATCCTCTGACCAGATCCGGGCGGTACGCCAGCCGTCCGGGCGGCCGTGCGGGGCGCGGACGTGAAGCTTGATCGCCCGCCAACTGGGCTTCAACAAGGGCAAGTACGTCAGGAAATGGCGCAGTGCATCGGGGCCGGGGTGGAAGCCGTTGCGGTCGGCCAGGGCCAGGGTGTAGCCGCCATCCGACCGCCGCCGCAAAGCCAGTTTCTCGTCTGTCGCGTTGCCGGTGGCGAACTCGGTCAACGGCGCGGTGCAAGCCGCAGTACCCTGCACCGATAGCTGGGGAACATCGATGCCGTGGCGGCGAGCGAACAGGGACGACCAGGCACCGCCGGCCAACACCACCTGGTCACAGGCCACACGTCCGCCCTCGGTGACGACGCCGGCGACCTTGCCGCCGGCCAGGTCCAGGGCTCGTACGGCGCAGTCCTCGCGGATCGCCACCCCGTCCGTCCGGGCCAGCCGGGCGACCGCCGGTACCGCCGCCCAGGGTTCGCCGCGGGCGTCGCTGGGCGTCGTGGTGCCGCCGACCCAGGTATGGTCGGCCTCGCCCGAAAACAGGGCCTGGGCCTCGGTGCGGCTGAGCAGCCTGGTGTCCAGCCCATGCTCGCGGGCGATTGGCATCCAGCCTTCCAGCACCGCCATTTCCTTGGCGCTGCTGGCCAAATAGCTGGTCCCGGCGGTGGTCACGCCGGTGGCGCCGCCGGTCTCGCGATTGATGTCGTGCCAAAGCCGCAGCGACTGGGTCATGACCGGCAGTTCCGCCGGGTCGCGGCCGTGCTGGCGGATCCATCCCCAATTGCGCGACGATTGCTCGCCGGCGATGCGGCCCTTTTCGCAAACCAGGACCCGCATGCCGCGTCGCGCCAGAAAAAGTGCGCTGAACACCCCGATAACGCCGCCGCCGATGATCACCACGTCGACCGCGTCGGGCAGCGGATCGCGGAACGCGACCGGGGTCGCCATGGTGATCCTGGTCGCTGTGGCAGTCATGTCACGATCCTCAACTCAGTCCTCTGCGTCATTGCCGTCCATCATCTGCCAACGCAGTCCCGGCGGCGGCGAATAGGAAAAGCCCTGCTTGGCCCGCAAAACCTCCGCCTTGCCGCCGTGCTGTGCGATCAGCGCTTCCTGCGCCTGTTTGGCCATTCGGTCGACGGCCTCCGGATCGATCCGCGCGCGGAGCGCGCGTAACATCCGCTCCAACACCGGTGCCATCGCCGGATCGCCGGCCAGATCGCGGGATTCCTCGGGGTCGCGCGCCAGATCGAAAAGCTGAGGTTCCAGGCCGACAAACGTGACCAGTTTCATCGCGCCATCGCGCAGCACATAGCCACCGGTCAATGTCCCGGTGCCGTGATATTCGGCGAACACCGGGTCACGGCTTTCCCCCTGGCCGTTGAGCAGCGGCCAGAGCGATTGGCCGGTGGGCTCCAAGCCGGCGCTCTCAAGGATCGTTGGACAGAGGTCGACATGGGAGACCGGCTGCGAGACGGTGGTGCCGCTCGGTACGCCTGGACCGGCCATGATCAGCGGTACACCCAGGGACTCTTCAAAAAAGTGGAACAGCCCGAAGATGTAATGATCGCCGCAACTGAAGCCGTGATCCGAGGTGTAGATGATCTGGGTGTCGTCCTGCAGGCCGGCCTGCTCCAGGCCCTCCAGCAAGCGGCCGACCAGATGGTCCAGATAGGTGACGGTCGCGAAATAGGCGGCCCGGACCTTCTGGGTATGGGCCAGCGGCAGGTCCGCCTCGTGGCAGATTATGTCCCGCAAATGGGCGATCGCCGGGTGGTCGGGGCGTTCGCCTTCGCCGTAGCGGACCGGCGGCGGAATGCGGGCCGGATCATACATCCGGTAGAACCGCTCCGGCACCATGAACGGTGCATGCGCGGCAATGAAATGGACACTCAGGGCCCAGGGCCGGTCGTTCCGCGGTGCTTCGTTGGCCAGCCAGTCGACGGCGCTCGCGACGATACGCTCGTCATATTGGCGGTAGGGGTCCTGGTCCCCGGCGCCGTAGCGCGAGGTCCACAGCCGCCACAGGCCGCGATAGGTCGGTTCCTCTCCGTCATAGCGCAGCGCGCTGATCAGGTCGCCGACCCCGTCCGCGATCTGCATGGTCTCGATCACCCGGCTGAAGCCATTGTCGGCGGCGTCGCTGCGGAAATGCATCTTGCCGATGCCGACGGTCTCATGGCCCGAGGCGCGCAACCGGTGCATCCAGCTCGCCTCGCGTCCGTCATAGGCCAGCGAGCTGTCCCAATAGCCGGTCTGGTGGGGGAACTTGCCGGTTGCCAGGGCGGCCCGGGCCGGCACGCACAGGGGGCTGGCGCAATAGGCGGTTTCGAACCGGGTTCCGCGCGCGGCCAACCGGTCCAGGTTCGGGGTCTTGATATGCGGATTTCCAGCCGCACCCAGCAGGTGCGGAGCGTGGCTCTCGCCAAGGATGAACAGCAGATTGGGTGGTTTACGGGTCATCGGCAGGTTCGTTCGGGTCGTGCGCCCCGGACATGGGGGATGGCGCAGCCTACACGAGATCACCGCGGATGATCCAGACATCCCGGACGCGGTCTTGGGGTCGGCGAAAGAAAACCGTTTCCTCTGTCGCCGGCCTTGGGCATCATCGCGGTCGGCTTGGCGTCCGGATGCGTTGTGCGATGAAAGTCACAGTCAAATTACTAGCCCATTTCCGCCAATACCTGCCATCCGGCCATGATGGCTTGGCGGCCGTGCTTGAAGTGCCGGACGGGGCCACCGCCGGCGCGGTGCTGGCGGATCTTGGCGTGCCGCTTGAGGAATGCCGGCTGGCCCTGATCAACGGCGTCACCGATACCGATGCAACGGGTTGGCTCGGCCGCCCACTGAAGCCCAACGACACCCTGGCGGCGTTGCCCAGGATCCACTGAGGGGAGATCGGCAGTTGGACTTTTCCAAAGTCACTGAGGCCGTCCAGGCCGCCGGTTTGACGGTGCGGGGTGGCTTCCACCCAGGGCCGGATGATCTGGTTCCGGTGTCGGCCGAAGGCGGCTCAACCGCAACTCTGATCCTGCTTGGCAATGCCGGCCCGGCGATGTGGCAGGCCTTCACGGCCGCCCGCGATTCCAACACCGATCGGCTGGACGACTGGTCGCGCGAGGTGATCGGGGGACTGGCGGAAAGGCTCGGTGCGGCAGCGTTGTTTCCCTTCACCAGACCCTATCTGCCGTTCCAGCGCTGGGCCCAAAAGGCCGAAGCTTGCCATCCTTCGCCGCTGGGCATGTTCATCCATCCCGATTTCGGCCTTTGGCATGGCTTTCGTGGGGCGTTGGTCTTTGACAGGTGGTTCGAATTACCGGCGCCCGACCTTCGGCCGAGCCCGTGTGACAATTGCAGCGACCGGCCCTGCCTGGCAACCTGCCCGGTGGCGGCCTTTTCGGCCCAGGGCTACGACGTACCGGCGTGCGCGGCCCATTTGGCGGACCAGGGCGGGGTGGACTGCATGGAGCTGGGTTGCCGGGCCAGGCTGGCGTGTCCGGCTGGGCGCGACTTCCGTTATCAACCGGCTCAGGCGGCCTTTCACATGCGGGCCTTTCTGGCCGCCCGGCGCCCGTGCTAAGTTGACCGCCTAGAACAAAATTTGGGGAGGAACGCCATGACCATCGAACGCCGGCACGTCGGTCCGCGTATGAGCCAGGTCGTCATCCACAACGACACCGTCTACCTGGCCGGACAGGTGGCACAGGACAAGCCGGGCGCCAGCGCCGCCGAGCAGACCCAGAATATTCTGGCCCGGATCGAAACCCTGCTGGCCGAGGCGGGGACCGACAAGAGCAAGATCCTGTCCGCCACCATCTGGCTGGCCGACATTTCGGATTTTGCCGAGATGAATGCGGTATGGGACGCCTGGGTGGTGCCCGACCACACGCCGTGTCGGGCCTGCGTGGAGTCGAAACTGGCCGCGCCGGACTTTACGGTCGAAATCGGTTTGATTTGCGCCCGCTGACCGAACGAACCAAACGGCCCGGCCGACGGTGCGATCGGTGGGTGTAAACCGCGGGTTACGCTGCCCGAGCACTCCGGATCGGGTCCGGCCTGCTTGAATCGGCCGGAAACTGCGAAAGGGCGCAAATCTCTCGTATGGGTTAAAATTTGGCATGAAGTTTGCCATAATATGGGGTGGTCGCGGCGATCCCGGCGGCCGATGTAAAGGAACGAATGTGGGACGTTCGCTATGGTGAAGCGAATTCTTCGACCCTGCCTCAAGGCCGCGACAGCAGTGCTGGCGCTGTCTGGTCTGGCCATGCTTTCCGGCCCGGTCGCGGCCGAAGATCGACTATTGCACTTGGCCAGCGCCCAGATCTCCCCGCTTGGTGGCCAAGCGGTTGCCATGGACGAGCTCTCGCGCCAGCGGGCAGGCGAAAACCTCGGTGCGCCGGGCGCTTCCGGCAACGAGACGGGTGTGGCCGTCATCCTGTGGGACGAATTCAAGCCGCCGCAACCGGCTGGTCAGACATTGCCGCGGAATATCGGATCGAATCAGATTTCCAGTTCGATTTCGGGCCGCCAATAAACACCAGACTTCCGGTTTTCCTGCCGTCGCGCAGAACCCGCGCGACGGCCTTTTTGTGCCGATTGTCGGCATGGTTAACAGATCGATACCGGGAAAGCGGGGGCTCACCCTTGAGTGTAACGTTGCTGTAACACTGTCAACCCCGCCTAATTGCGAATCGTTCGCAGAAAACGTCCGTTTATAGCTAATTTTAGGTAAATATCCGGCTCGGTAGCCTTAACCATTAGTTACAAGACATTTACATATATCTTGCTGCGTTGATTCCAGGCGCAATAAACATAAATAAAAACAATTACTTATCAAAAATAGACCAAATGGCATAAGCTTTGCTAGGTAGGTGGGCGAGCGCCGCTACACATGCGCCCGATCCGCTGAAACCAGGTGCGATAGGGGCGAGTGTCGACGCTCTCGGGGGCCGACCCTCCAGCCGAGGAGACGCCCAGTTGACAAACGTTAAGGTCACTAGGAGAAACACGATGAGGAA
This sequence comes from uncultured Sneathiellales bacterium, assembly GCA_964344385.1. GTDB lineage: Bacteria > Pseudomonadota > Alphaproteobacteria > CAYFNG01 > CAYFNG01 > CAYFNG01. The sequence continues at coordinate 69,331 of CAYFNG010000005.1, read as the reverse complement.
AAGTCTCCTTTTAATGGGTGCCTCGGCCATCGCATTGACGGTTGGGACTGCGACGCAGGCTTGGGCCGATGAACCGATCGCCGATGCTTCTGTCGGTGCCGAAGACGAAACCGTTTCCGGCAACTATGCCGCCGACTACGGCAGCACGCGGTTGAATACCATAAACAATGGTGCCTATAACGGCGCGGCCGGGATCACCCACGCGCAGCAGAACAACGGCAGCAACAACTCGATTGGCGCGGCCACGGCGGCCCACGCCAATATCGCCAACAACCAGAATATTGGCGGCGGCGCGGCCGTATATTCGAACACATTTGACAACGAGACGGTCAATGTGGGCGGCACCCGCGACAATGAAATCCTCAACAGCTTCGAAGACTATTTCGGTGTGGCCACCGTTCAGCAGAACAACGGCGACCACAACGAAATCGGTGCCGCCACGGCGGTCCACACCGGAACCGGCGGCCGCGGCAACGCCAGCCAGTCGGTCAGCGCCGAAGGCAACACCTCAGCCCAGCGCGGCGACGACAGCCGTTTCCTGGTCGATGAGGAAAGCGCCCGCAGCAACCTGATCAACCCGTCGTTCAACAACGCGGGCGGTGTCGCCACGGTGCAGCAGAACAACGGCAACGGCAATGCGATGTCGGCGGCCACGGCGGTGTTCATGAACATGGGTGCCGGACGAGTGGGGCAGTCGGTTTCAGCCGGTGGTTCGGTGGGGAATCAGGCCATCGTCGACCGCAGCCAGTCACGTGACAACACCATCGACAGCTCGTTCGACGGCTATAGCGGTGTAGCCACGGTTCAACAGAACAATGGCGACGGCAATGTCCTGTCGGCGGCGACCGGTGTGGTCGGCAATCTGGGCAACGCCAACCTTCCGGCACCCAGCACGGTGGACCAGGATGCCGACACTTCGGCCGGCAACCGGGGCCTTCTGCGGGGACTCGACGTTCGGCAGGAAGCCTGGGGCGACCGCGACAACGCGGTGACCAATTCGTTCAATGGCGCCGCCGGCATCGCCACCGTGCAGCAGAACAACGGCAGCAACAACGTGATGGCCGGTGCGACGGCGGTGAATGCCAATATCGATACGACCGGCATTATCGACGGCGATTTTGAACGGGTTCGGACCCAGTCGGCCAGTAACTATGGCAGCATCGAAGGCACGACGATGTCGACCGAGATGTCGGCTGCTGGCGACGACCTGGATCGCAGCAACCTGATCAACCCGTCGTTCAACGGCTATGAAGGCATCGCCACGGTCCAGCAGAACAATGGCGACAACAACATGATGGGCGCCGCCACCGCGGTGGTCGCCAATGTGGGCAGCCACGAGAACACGGATGTGGTCAACTGGTCCACGGCATCGAATGAAGGCATGGTGTCGGGCGTTGAAACCCGCGACTGGGCCTCCAACCGCGGCAACACCGTGACCAATTCCTTCGGCAATGCCGCCGGGGTGCTGACGGTGCAGCAGAATAATGGCAGCCAAAACGTCATCCAGGCGGCCAACGCGGTGGTTGCCAATCTCGGCAGCGCTGACCATACCGCCAACCGGGCATCGAACGCCGCTTATGGCAACGCTGAAGTGACCGAGAACTGGGCGATCGCGACCGAATTCGTCGATCGCACCAACAGTGTGTCAGGCGGTGCGTTCAACGGTGCCGCGGGCATCATGACCCTGCAGCAGAACAATGGCGACAACAACGTCATGGGTTCGGCCAATGCGGTCATCGTCGATGACAGCGGCGGCGGCGGCCTCGGGTTCGGGCCGGCAAGTTCGATGGCCGCACTGGGCGCTACGGTTTCCGGGAACACGTCGATCGTCGAGCCGACGGTCGGTGCGCCGGGCTTCCTGAACACGGTCTCGGGCTCCTTCATGGGTGCCGCGGGTGTGATGGTCGTCCAGCAAAACAACGGGAACAACAACGCCATCCAGTCGGCAATCAGCGTTGTTGCCAACTACTGATACCCCGACGCGGCTGGCGGAACCACACCTCCGCCAGCCGCCTTTTCCTAACCCAGCGCGAAGCTGAGTTGGAAGCGAGGATGCGATGAGAACGACCTACATAACCCGAATGGGACCGTTCGTTCTGTTGGCAGTCATGGGGTTTGGCGGCGCAGCCTTTGGCGGCGAGTTGTCCAGCGAATCGGGATTGGATGCCCTGGTCGGTGCCGGACAGAAGGTGGCCTTGAGCGATCTGGCCACCGTTCGCGGTGGCTCGGACGATTTCGATTTCGATCACATGTTCGACAGCGATCACCACGACAATACGGCAATCGACAATGGATCCACACGTTCCAACACCATTGTCGATGCCGCGTTTTCCGGCGCCTCGGGCATTGCCACGGTGATCCAGAACTCGGGCAACAACGTCGTCATTCAAACCGCGACGATCGTGACCATCAACCACCACTAACGAGGCTGGAGGCCGGGACGGCCAAACCGTCCCGGTCGATCACCCCGGAGAGGTAAAGATGCGACCGTTCCTCAACGTGATATTGGTGGGTTTCCTGCTTTTCGGCCTGCAAGGCCGGGACGCGGGTGCCGCGTCACTTCCGGTGTTTGGGGTCGGCGGGGATTTCTCGCTGCCGATCGTCAGCCTTAAGGAAGCGCGGTTTCGCAACGTGGTGAAGCAGGCCTATGATTTCAGTTGCGGCTCGGCGGCGATCGCGACCTTGCTGTCGCATCACTATGACAGCCCGGTCACCGAACAGGCCGTCTTCAAGGATATGTACCAAACCGGCGACCAGACGAAAATCCGCAAGGAAGGGTTCTCGCTTCTGGATATGAAACAGTACCTGAACCGCCGCAATATCCAGTCGGACGGTTTCCGGGCACCGTTGGACAAGCTGCTGGAGGTGGGCATTCCCGCGATTACCCTGATCACCACTCGCGGCTACCGTCACTTCGTCGTCGTCAAGGGTTTGAGCGACGATGAAATCCTGGTCGGTGACCCTGCCTTGGGCACCAAGACCTATAACCGGGCTGAATTCGAAGCGATGTGGAACGGCATCCTGTTCGTCGTAACCCAGAATATTCCGCTGGCCAAGACCCATTTCAACCAGAAAGAGGACTGGCTGGTTCGCCAGAAGGCACCATTCGGTTCCGCACTTAGCCGTCAGGGCCTGGCGACATTCACCATGTTGCTGCCGGGCACCGGCGACTTCTAGACGTTTGGCTGGGAGGGGGATAATGACAATGACAAGCTGGAACAAACTATCGACCAACGGACTGGCGGGCCTGGTTGTCGCGCTGCTCCTGTTGGGTTTCTCCGCAGTCGGCAATCCGGCCGCTGCCGCTTTGGCATCGAGCGACAATCCCTTCGCCGGGATGGCCAAGGTCGGCGACCAGGAACTGGACAATATGCGCGGCGGCTTCACCCGCGGCGGCTTCCGTTTCCGTTTCGGCGTCGAGATCCTCAGGCGGATCAACGGCGAAGACCGGGTCCGTTACAGTTTCACGTCCGAAGACCTGACCCGTGGCACGCCGCCGCCGGGCGTGGAAATCACCGACCATGGCGTCACCCAAGTGACCCAGGTGGGCGACGGAAACTCGGCAGTCAGTTTTGACGACTTCAGCGGTGTCCTGACCTTGGTCCAGAACACTCGGGACAATGTAAATATTCAGAACATCAGCAAGATCACCGTCGATACCTTCAATACCGCGGTGATCAGTTCCCGGTTGGCCACCACGATCAACAATCTGAGCTACCAACTGACGCTTGGTTTCTGAATGTCCGCCGTTCTTGCCGGTCCCGGCGACCCGTTCGACGACGGCAGCCTATCCCTCGGCAACCGCCGCCGTCGAATTGCGATGCGGCCCGCGGGTCACCCTGAAGATCGGTGAGAAAAGGGGCTGCCTGGTGGCAGCCCCTTCCTTGCACTTCACCTGAGCCAACCCAGGAGAATCCTCCTCCGGCCGATGGGAATGGGCCGACCCCTTTCCCCAGGCTGGCCGGCGCGATCCTAGTCGTCCGGATCGCCGAACGTGATCGGCCAGCGCACGACAAAATCGAAGTCCGGGGCATCGTCGGTGACGCCGATACCGAAGGACAGGTTCAGCGACGTGGAATCCGACATCCGATAGGTGCTGCCCAACAGCATCTTGCCGACATGCAGGGTGTCCGATCCGGTCAAGCGTTGGCCGTTCTGCGTGGTTTTGCCGACCACTTTGTGATCGTACCCAAGGCTCAAGGACAGGTCTTCGTTCAACCCGATACCCAAACCCATATTCAGGCCAATGGCATCGCCGGGGTCGATCTTGCCGAACTGGCCGCCGATGTTGCGCTCCATGTTCCACAGATAGCTGAGATTGCCGTAAAGCACCGCCGGGTCCGACGGCAGGATGGCGGTCACGCTTGGTTCGATTGCCCAAAAACCGGTGCCGGTTGGCAACTCAAGTTCGGCATTGGTGGTCGCGTCGCGCGGCACCTCGAACGGGTCGGTGCCGGTGCGGGATTTGACACGCAGATTGCCGACGAAATAGGGCTTGCCGGCGGAAGGCTGATTCAGCTGGTAGTGGATCGCGGCTTCGATGTCGCCGACATCGTTGCCGTCGGCACTGGTGACAACGTCTGCCGATGCGCCCTGCCCGATCTCACGGGTCGTCGTGCTATCATCGCGCATCACATAGGGTACCTTGGCCTCGATCTCCAGCCGGTCGGTGACGCCGTACCGGCCGGTCAAAGCAGCGACATAGGTGTTACGGTTGGCCTCGACCACGGAAATGTTGCCGACGACAATGCCGGGCAGCACCGTGAAGCCGACGATCTCCGCCCGGTTGACGTCGCTTCGCACATATTCGAACGACGGTTCCAGGACGAAATTACCCTGGGGCAGCAACACGCCGCCGGATTCCACCAGCGCCTGGACCCGGGGCCGCTCTTCGGACGGCGCTTCGCCGGCCTGCGGTGTGGTCTGCACCTGCGTCCGCCTGCCGCCGTCCCGCATGCGATCCCGTGTCGTGGACGGCACCCGATAGCCGGCCCGTTCAATCCGCGGACCACCGACGCCATCAAGTTGGGCTTCCAGCGCTTCGAGTCGGTCACGTTGATTCTGCAGCGCCTCGTACTGTCGCTCCAGCGCCTGTTGCTGATCGGCCAGTTGCTGGCGTTCGGCGGCAATTTCCTGGCGCAGCCGGTCCAATTCCAACTGGCTGTTGGAAAGGTCGCCGGCTTTTCCAGGTGGAATGGCGGCCGTTGCCGCCAGGACCAAGGCGGCGCCCGCCACCGTGCATCCATTCCCTCGACTGAGCTTCAATTTCGCCTCCTTATTTACGGCGGCTGTCTCCCGCCTTGATCGAGAATTGCTGTGGATTCTGACCATGACCGAAATACGGAAACCGGGTCCGGTCAAATGTCCCCTGCAGGCGAGCCCGACACCTGCAACAACCGGATCAACATACGAAAGCGCAAGCTACGCGTAGAGGCGCGTAGTTTCGCGTTTCGAATCCCGATCCGCAACCTTATTCGCGGCTTACGTTCGGGCGGTGCAACTGATCTCGGATATGTTTGGGGTCTCCTGGATTGATCCCATCCTGTGATTGGGCTTCGGCCTTTCTATCGTGTTGTGGCTGCCCGAACGGTTTTGGTGCGCTGGATTCCGTGCTTTTCCATCAGCCGGTACAGGGTGACCCGCGACACCCCCAAATCCTGCGCTGCTTTCTTGACGTTCTCGTTGTTTTGGTCCAGGGCCCGCCGAAGTAATTTGCCTTCCAGCTGGTAGCGGGCCTGGTCGAGGATGGGAAGCAGGTGCGACGTTCCCACCTGGGCGATCAGGCTGTCCAGGTCGTCGCTGCCCGATACGCTCTCGATCGGTGCCACGGACTGCGGCAGGCCAAGGTCCTCGACGGTCAGGCAACCATCCTCGCTCATCACCACGCCTTGGCGAACCCGGCTGATCAGTTCACGGACATTGCCCGGCCAGACATGGCTGCGAATCGCCGCCATGGCGCTGTCGGAAAACCGGCAGTCTTCCCGCCCCATTTCGCGGGCAAATTTCTCAAGAAAAAATCGGCTAATTAAAGAGATATCGTCGCTGCGTTCCCGAAGCGCCGGCAGCTCCAGGGTCAGGACGTTCAGGCGATAAAACAAATCTTCGCGGAATCTGCCTTCCTCGATCGCCACTTTGAGGTCGGTATTGGTGGCGGCGACGACCCGGACGTCGACCTCGATCGGATGGGTGCCGCCAACCCGGTCGATCGTTTTTTCCTCGAGAAATCGCAAAAGATACGGTTGCAGTTCTATCGGGATGTCGCCGATCTCGTCCAACAGCACGGTGCCGCCGGCGGCCGCTTCGATTCGGCCGATGCGCCGCTGGGTCGCGCCGGTAAACGCGCCCTTTTCGTGCCCGAACAACTCCGATGCGATCAGGCTGGACGGCAGGCCGGCGCAGTTGATGGCAACGAAGGGTGCGTTCGCTTGCCGGGACCGCTCATGGATCGCCCGGGCGGCCAGTTCCTTGCCGGTGCCACTCTCCCCCAATACCAGAACCGGCGCGTCGGTGGCACCGAACCGTCGGATGCGGTCGAACACGCGCCGCATGGCTGGGCTGCTGCCAACCATGAACTGCTCGCTTTCCGGTTCCTGCACCGGGGACGGTTCCGGGGCGCCCTCGCGTTTCTGCACCGCTTGCTGCAGCCGGTCGATGGCGTCGATATTGTCGCCGACGACCTCAAGCATCAACTCCGAGAGTTCATCGACACCCAATTGGCGAAGCCGGGCACGCGTGGTGCCAGCCGGGTTTTCACTTCGGCCGGTCGTATCCGTGTATGCGTCCATGGTCAACCGTTGCCCGGAGCAAATGGCGCCCGGATGCCGGTGCCGACTGTGACGGTGATTCTAATGCCTTGTGTAATCAATATCCTGCCCTTCTGACCCAGTTAGGTACCACGGGAGCCGTCCCGACTGCTGTCAGCGTCCCCTGCCGCCTCACGCCAAAAGTGCAGTGACCAATAGACTTTGTCACCGTCCGGCTGCGAACCTAAAACGCCCTCTTAACAACCGATTCGGATGCTGTGCAGGGCCGGTCGAGCCTTGTTTTTATTGTTTCTACTACTGCCTTTATTGCACACCGGCCAAAATTTAAGATAAACGGCAAGTTGTGCGTTAACTATATTTAACTATTCTGGCCTGACGTTTTTCAAGCTCAGTTTCACTAAACCAAACTACGTAGCTGCAAGCAATATGTAATCTCTCCCGGTGTGCCGAATTTCCGCTACTGTTCCAAATTCATCACAAATTTCACCCATTCAGACGGTAGAAAATACAATTGACCAAGGCGACTTAGCAAATCACCATGATTTTCCGGCGTGTCTCACGATGCCCATGTGCAACGGGTTGGCCCCGCCAAGTATTCGGGGACGCCATGCCCGTCGAATATGGTTAACAATTATCGGAAACGCGGATCCGGCGTCTTTGACATAGATTAACAAAAATTAAAGAAACACACCTAAAACGAGTTCAGTCAAGGCGGCGGCACGGTCTCAGGTGGTTCGCCGCGGATGCCGGTGTCGTTGCCCCAGGCAAAGTAGCCTTGGTTGCCGGCGCCACTGACGATTCGGTTCATGCTTGAGACCAGGGCGCGGGCCGTGATCGTGTCATGCAGCGCGTTATGTTTCCAGCCGGCGGCATAATCCGCCGCATCTCCGCTTCGGCCAATTGGCATAACGGCCAATTGATCCAAGGGTGGTCGGGGAACAGGTGAAATGGGACCGGCAGCTCGGGCAGCGACCGAAGATTTGGTATGGCTCGTCCCGTCCGGCACACGGGTCCTTGTGTCAGCCCTCGTATCGGCTCCAGGTTTCGCGCACCGCCGCCTGGGCTGCCGACGCCATCAGGCGCGCGTCGCTGCCGATGGTGGCGAAGGCGAAGCCCTCCTTGAACATCGTGGCGGCCCGCTCCGGCGACCCGGTGTGGATCCCGGCCACGACCCGGTGGTTGGCGCAGGTTTCGCGGATATGGGTGATTGCCTTGACCACCTCGGGCTCGTCCGGGTCGGGATTCGGCGGATGGCCGAGGCTGATCGCCAGGTCGGATGGTCCGACATAGACCGCGTCCAAACCCGGCACCGAGAGGATTTGATCGAGATTGCCCAGCGCTTCGGCGGTCTCAATCATGGCGAAGGTGATGACGGACTGGTTGGCGTGCTCGAAATAGTCAGCGCCGGCCGAGATCACGGCCCGGCTCGGCCCGAAACTGCGGCTGCCGGCCGGCGCATAGCGGCAGGCGGCAACCAGGCGTTCCGCATCTTCGCGGCTGTTGACCATCGGGCAGATCACGCCAAAGGCGCCGGCGTCGAGGCTCTTCATGATGATCCCGGGTTCGTTCCACGGCACCCGCACCAGCGGGGTGGCGCCGCTGCCCCGGACCGCTTGCAACAGGCGCACGGCCGACTGGTAGTCGACGATGCCGTGCTGCATGTCGACGGTGACACTGTCCCAGCCCTGGGCCGCCATGACTTCGGCGGCAAACCCGTCGGGGATGGCCAGCCATGCGTTCAGCACCGGCTGACCGGCCTTCCACTTCTCACGTACGGTATTGGCTTCCATCTCGCCCAGTCCCTGTTTCGCCCTGCCCCTGTGATGTGTCGGCGCCGCTCGGTACCCGGACCGCAGGCGCGATCCCGTGCCAATAGCACATGTCCGGGGCCATGGCCAATCGCTGGCGAACATCCGGCTTCATTGCCGCCGCCGCCCCCGGGGATTCGCCGGTTTCGGCCAGGCTCTACGCGAAATAATTGTTTAGGGCTGGAAAAACTCTCAAATACCCGCGTTCAGTTGATATCGATTCTAAATGCAATTTTAACGTCATATTGACGGTTGTCGTCACAAATAGGTGATCAATGGTTGTGATCCGATCGGTCCGGTCGTTTCAAGAGGGCGAATTGATCCGGTTGTTCCAAATCCTTCTTCTGGGAACCCTGTTGGTGTCCGGCATTGTCCGCGACGCCGCAGCCAGCCGGGCTGTCCTGCTCGAAATCACCGGCCCGATCGGACCCGCAACCAGCGACTATGTCATACGCGGATTGGAGGCGGTTTCGCGTGATGAAAGCACGCTCATGACCTTGGCTAAAACCAACCTTTGTGGGCCGATCACCGTTGAGCTGGGGAACGTTGCCGGTGCCGCTCGTTTTATCGCTTGTCTAGAGGGAGGCGGAATAAAATGACGCCATTCGGGCGGAAACGACCGCCGATCCGGCAAGGTGGCCAAAGTGCGCGTTCGGCCCATCAAGATGTGACCGCGGGGGAGTGCAGACTGTCCGAGCCGTTGCGTGTCGGGTTTAGGGCCTGTTGTGTCATATGCTTCCTTGCCTTGCGGCGTCGCGTTTCAAGATTTGCCGAGCGCAACATTCAACAGGATCCAGGTCGGACGAAAGTCTACTACCCGTGGGGTGCAAACCACGCTGGCCTGGTTCTGGAGAACGATAGCCAAGAGACTATAGCGAGGCGAATTGAATGGACGCTATTGGGGATTATCGTTTCGGCACCCCTGATATTCGCCCTGATTTTAGTGTCTCCTATTCGGATTTGGGAATTCCAAGTCTGGGTCGGGTTGTGCAGCGGGTACGCACTGTTGTTTGTGGTCTTTCGCACCACCAAACGAAAATTGATCCGGGAGTTTCGGGTCAGTCACCGGTTTTTTGTCAAACCGGAATAGGAAGATCCTGGACCAGCAATCGTGGGCCGCTACATCCGCCCCATTTCGAAGTCTTCGCAGTCATAGCCGAGCTGCGCCAGGCCTTCTTCCAGATAGTCCGACAGCAGCGGGATGCCGGTCAGGTATTCGGCGGTGCGGTTGTTGTGGGCGCTGCGGGCCTCTTCCAGGCAGGCATCCCATTCGTCGGTGCTGAAGGTGCCGCGGCCCAGCCAGGTCAGGGCAACCACCTCGACGCTCTCGTCCTCGGGCAGGTCGCGCAGCGCGGTCATCAGCTCCTGCAGGGTCGGGTCGCTGGGATAGTCGCCGAGAACAATCCCCGATCCGTCGTCGCCCGGGTTGCTGCCCGGATCGGCCAGCGGCGGGTCGACCTTGGCGTCGAACTCGCGCGCCTTGACGATGATGTAACACACCTTGTCGGGATCGATGGTCAGCATGGCCCAAACCTCCAGTTCAGACAAACCCCAGGCCACCAGGCCGAACGCACATAGTGTTTCATACCCCCCGCAGAACCTCCAGGCAACCGGTACCGTCAAGCGCCGCCTCGACCCGCTTTCTGGGTTCGCCCTCAAGCCCGGCAAAGGCCTCGCGCAGCCAGCTCAAGCACTTGATCTGATAGCGGAAAGTGGCCTGGGCGTAGTCAAGGCCCAGAGCGGAAAAACGGAACCTGTCTTCGCCCCGCTCGCTGGCGGCCTGATTGGCCGCCAGGAACGGCAGATAGAGCGCGCCGGCCAGGTGCAGCAGCTCGCTGACCGCTACGGGCAGCGGGGCTGCCGGATCCAGCCAGTTGCCCTCGACGCCCGAGGCATCGTCGATCCGCCCGACCCATTGATAGGTGCGCGGCGCCCGTTCGCGCAGGATTGCCATCGGGGTCGGGTCGACCGCCAATTGATAGAGCTGGCCGAACCAGCCGAAATCGGCCAGCGACGGGCGGCTGCCGAACAGAAAGGCGTGGCGGGTCAGGTGCCGCTCGAGGATTTTCAGCAACCGGTCGAAGCTCTCCTCGATCAGCGGTGCGTTCTCCGGGGTGCAACCGACCAGCGGCATGCGCCCGACCTGGCGCTGGCGGAAGATCTCGGCCGCTTCCGCCACCGTCGCATCGTCGGTCGGGCCCAGCCGGGAACTGACCAGCCAGCGGCTGACATAAAGCTGATCGATCTCGGCCGCCCAGCGATAGTGGAACATGATCTTGGTGCCCCATTCGTCGGCCATGTCCTCCAGCAATTGGGCCAGGAAGGCGTGACCGGGATCGGCGGGCAGGATCGACCGGGCGCCTGGGTGGCGGCGCTCCAGGTCGTAGATCAGCGGCGTCGAATCGACCCGGTGGGCGCCGCTTTCGGGGAACCACAGCACCGGGATGATCGCCGGCTTGACATGGGCGATCTCGGCCCGGTTGGCATCATTCAGCAGTACCCAGTCGAACGGCAGGCGCCGGTAGCGCAGGATCGCCCGCATCTTCATCGAATAGGGTGAGCCCAGACTTCCGAACAGCCGATAGCGACCCTGCATGACCCCTCCGTCGCGCCATCAAGTGCCTTAGCCTAAAGCATCTTCCGCCCCTTGGCGATGGCCGAAGCTCGGCTCAACAACCTGTGATATTTTGTCCGTAAGTCACTATCGGCGACTTACGGGAAGCCTGTTCCATCCCGCTCCCCCTCCCAACCACCCACCAGGGTACCATCAATGGGTGGTTGGGAGGGGGAGCGGGATGGAACGGCCACTTTGTAAGACAAACCCTTAAGGTAAATCGTATTTTCGCATGTAGCCGCGCAGCTGGTGATAGGTCAGGCCCAGGAATTCGGCGGTGCGGCGTTGGTGGTGGTGGTTGCGGGCCAGGGCGGCGCCCAGCCAATCGGTTTCCAGGTCGCGGACCCGGGCCTGGAAGTCGTAGGGCTCCTCTGGCGCCTCTTTCGCGTCTTCCGGGTCCGGCCGCCCCGGTCGGTAGGGCGAGGCGAAGGGGTCGAAGACGACGGCCGCGATCGGCGCCTCGGGGTCGGCTTGGCGATAGACGGCCCGCTCGACCACATTGCGAAGCTCGCGGACATTGCCCGGCCAGCGGTAAGCGGCCAGTTCGGCTTCGACCTCAGGCGCGAACCCGGCGAAGCTCTCGAGTTCCAACTCGCGCGCCATACGGGCCCCGAAATGCCGGGCCAGCAAATGGATATCCTCGCCCCGCGCCTTCAACGGCGGCACGGTGGCGACATCGAAGGCCAGCCGATCCAGCAGGTCTTCGCGAAAGTGGCCGGCCCGCGCCGCCGTCGGCAGGTCGACATGGGTGGCGCCGATCACCCGGACATCGACGCTTTGCGTGGCGCTGGAGCCCACCCGCTCGAACTCGCCATACTCGATCACCCTGAGGATCTTCTCCTGGACCGCCAGCGAGGCGTTGGCGATCTCGTCCAGGAACAATGTGCCGCCATCGGCCAGTTCGAAACGGCCCAGGCGCTGCTTGCCGGCGCCGGTGAAGGCGCCTGCTTCATGGCCGAACAGCTCGGTCTCCAGCAATGTCTCGGGCAGCGCGGCGCAGTTCAACTTGACGAACGGCGCGTTCCAACGCTGCGACAGGAAATGCAGCCGGGCCGCGATCAGTTCCTTGCCGGTGCCGCGTTCGCCGATCACCAGCACCGGCTTGTCCAGGGGCGCGACCCGGCTGATCTGCTCCAGCAGTTCCAGCCAGGGCGGTGATTGTCCGACGATCTGCGGCAGGTCCATGGTAAAAAAATCGATTAATAGGTTTTTCTCACCATTTATTTAGCGATTTTCACCACTATATCAAGAAGTCAAAAATCGGTCCGGAATTTTACCCATAAATTTCAATGCCTTATCTGGCCGGCCCGAATTGGCACGCTCCCTGCTATGTATCGGGCAAGCGACGGAACCGCAGAGACGGACCGTCCCGACGACAGGAGGGTGCAGATGCAGAGCGCGACCAGTGGTGCAGGCAGGGCCGGATCGATGATCGACCCACGGGCCATCACCCAAGTCCTGGTCGGCGTGATCGCGGTGCCCCTGATCCTGCTGGCCTTTGTCTGGCTGGCTGACCTGCGCCGGGTCCAGGATGTGGCACCGGACCTCAGTTACCAACCCCAAATGACGGCGCCGATGGGCGGTGCCGCCAAGACCACGGAACAGGACAGATGAGCATTTTCTCGCGCCTCACCGACATCATCAATTCCAACGTCAACGCCATTCTCGACAAGGCCGAGGATCCGGAAAAGATCGTTCGGCTGATGATCCAGGAGATGGAGGACACGCTGGTTGAGGCCCGCTCGGGCGCCGCCCGCACCATCGCCGAGACCAAGGAACTGGGACGCCAGCGGGAGCGGCTGACCGCCCAGATCGACGAATGGCAGCGCAAGGCGGAACTGGCGCTGGAGAAGGACCGCGAAGACCTGGCCAAGGCGGCCCTGGTCGCCAAGGCCAAGCTGGTCGAAACCCGCGACCAGTTGGACGAGGACATGGCCCGGATCGACGAAGACCTGGCCAAGGCCAGCGACGATATCGCCAAGCTGCAGGAAAAGCTCGATCATGCCAAGTCGCGCCAGAAGGCGATGACCATGCGGACCAAGACCGCCGGCAACCGGCTGAAAGTGCGGGTCGAACTGCACAATCGCAAGGTCGATGACGTGATCGACCGCTTTGACTATATGGAAAGGAAGCTGGACGAGGTGAACGGGCAGGTCGAGGCTTATGATCTGGGCGGTGAACGCAAGAAGAGCCTGGCCGAGGAATTCGGTGACCTGGAGGTCGAGTCCAAGGTCGAGGCCGAGTTGGAGGCCCTGAAGGCCAAGGCAGTCAAGGCCAAATCGGCCAAGAAGCCGGCCAAGTCGTAGTTCCATCGGGCAGTGAGCGTGGCTCATGGCCCGGTGGCAAGCACAAACGTGCGTCGGCGCTTGTGTGCCGGAAGCCAAGCGTTTCGGAGAAATGCGCCCGGCGTTTGAGGGACTGATCAACGGTCATTCCCAATGACCGTTGGAAACAACCCCGCCGGCCTGAACGCGTAGACGGAAAAGGTAAGATCATGGGATCGCTGTTTTTCTTCGTGCCGATGGTAATCTTCATGGCGTTCGTGGCGCCCTTGTGGATCGTGTTCCACTATCTGGCGCGCTGGAAGGCGGCCAAGGGCCTGACCACCGACGACGAACGCATGCTGGTCGAAATCTGGGAATCCGTCCGCAAGATGGAAAACCGGATCGCCACCCTGGAGACCATCCTGGACGCCGAAACCCCCGAATGGAGGAACCAACAATGACGACGGAATATGACAGCTTCCGTTCGCCCAACCCGCACCGGCTGTTCCGCAATACCGAAAACGGGATCCTGTTCGGCGTCTGTGCCGGGGTTGCCGACTATTTCGGGGTCGCGCCCTGGACCATGCGCCTGGCGGCGATCGCCGGCGGCATCTTCTTCACCGTGCCGGCGGTGCTGGCCTATATCGCCGCGGTGATCTTCCTCCCCCGGCGCCCCGACCGGGTTTACGCCTCGGGCGAGGAAGAGGTCTTCTGGCGCTCGGTCTCGACCGCGCCCGACCGCACCTTCTCGTCGCTACGCCACACCTTCCGGGACCTGGAAGCGCGCCTGCGCGACATCGAACGCCACGTCACCTCGGCCGAGTTCAACCTGGCCCGCAAGTTTCGCGACCTCGAGAAATAGCCGGCCCGTTCTCTCCTCCGGGCAAGCAGCGGCGGCGCTCCCACCCAGTGGCGCCGCCGTTTCCCGTTGCGCACACCCTCTGCCCTGATTAGCGTGGGCGCCTGGTCCGATCTGGGAGGTGTGTGGTGGCGCGGGATCCGCGATACGATGTGTTGTTCGAACCGGTGGCGATCGGTCCGGTCACGGCGCCGAACCGGTTCTACCAGGTGCCGCATGCGACCGGCGCCGGCCATCCCCTACCCCGGACCCGGGCCGAGATCCGCCGGGTCAAAGCCGAGGGCGGCTGGGGCGTGGTGTGTACCGGTTATTGCTCGATCCACCCCAGTTCCGACGACGCCCCCTATCCCCACAGCCGGATCTGGAACCAGGCCGATATCAAATCCCATGCCCTCACCGTCGAGGCGGTGCACGAACATGGCGCCCTGGCCGGGATCGAGCTTTGGCACGGTGGCACCTATGCCCCCAACATCTACAGCCGCACCCCGTCGCTGACCCCCTCCGGGGTCGGCTGGCATACCGGCTACCAGCGCTATTCCTACCCACAGGGCAAAGCCGCAATGTCGAAGGCCGATATCAAGGACCTGCGGCATTGGCAGGTCGCGGCGGCCAGGCGGGCGGTCCAGGCCGGCTTCGACGTCGTCTATGTCTATGCCGGCAACAGCTTCGGGCCGTTGCAGTTCCTGCTGCGCCACCTCAACCAGCGCGGGGACGAATATGGCGGCTCGCTGGAAAACCGGGCCCGGCTCCTCAAGGAGATGATCCGCGACACCAAGGACGCGGTCGGTGACCGGTGCGGCGTCGCGGTGCGGCTGTCGATCGACGAGTTGATCGCCCAGGACCGGGCCCACGGCACCGGTGACGCAAGGGAGGTCCTCGAACTGCTGGCCGAGGAGCCCGACCTCTGGGACCTGAAGGGCACCGCTGATTGGGATCCGCCCTCGGCCCGGTTCTCGGGCGAAGGTTATATGGAAGTGATGATGGGCTTCGCCAAGTCGGTGACCAGCAAGCCGGTGCTGGCGGTCGGGCATTTCACCTCGCCCGACACCATGGCCGCCCAGGTCCGCCGCGGTGTGGTCGACCTGATCGGCGCCGCCCGGCCGTCGATCGCCGATCCCTTCCTGCCCAATAAGATCCGTGATGGTCGGATCGACGAAATCCGCGAATGCATCGGCTGCAACATGTGCATCGCCACCTATCGCATGGGCACGCCGATCCGCTGCACCCAGAACCCGACCATGGGTGAGGAATGGCGGCGCGGCTGGCATCCGGAGCGGATCCCGCCGAAAGGCTCGGAGGCACGCGTCCTGGTGGTCGGCGGCGGCCCGGCCGGGCTGGAAGCGGCCCGCGCCTTAGGGCAACGCGGTTATGACGTGACCCTGGCCGAGGCGACGGGCGAACTGGGCGGCCGCATCAATGGGGAGGCGGCGCTGCCCGGCCTCGCCACCTGGGCCCGGGTGCGCGATTGGCGGGTCGGGCGGTTGGCTGAGATGCCGAACGTCGCGGTGCATCTCGGTAGCCGCATGACCGCCAAAGACATCCTCGACTTCGGCGCCGATCATGTCGCCATCGCCACCGGCGCCGGCTGGAGCCGTCAGCTGCTCGGCCCCGATGCGGCACCGGTCGCGGCGCCCGAAGGCGGGACCGTACTGGGCGCGGGCGAGGTGATGGCGGGTGCCCAGGTGCGGGGCCCGGTGACGGTCTTCGATTTCGATAACCACTACATCGGCGGTGTCATCGCCGAGAAGCTGGCCCTAGATGGGCATCCCGTGACCCTGGTCACCAACGCCGCCGAAGTTTCGACCTGGGGCCGCGAGACCAACGAACACGCCCACGCCCAATCGCGGCTGCTGGAGCTGGGCGTCCGACTGGTCACGGCCCATCGTGTGGCCCGGTTCGATGGCGAGGCCCTGACCGCGATCTGCACCTACAGCGGCCGCGAAATCGACATCCCCTGCGCCACCCTGGTGGTGGCCGGCACGCGCCAACGCAACGACGGCCTTTACCGGGAACTGATGGCCGATCCGGCGGTGTTGTCGGCAGCCGGCATCGCCAGCCTCACCCCGATCGGCGACGCCCACGCGCCCGGCGCCATCGCCACCGCGATCTATTCCGGCCACGCCTACGCCCGCGGCCTGGACGCGACCGAAGAACCGTTCCGGACCGAAGAGCCGGAGTTGGGGTGAGGGGTTATTCGCAATCGCCTGGCCGAGATCAGGCGCTCTGCACTACTCCGCCGCCGAGCAGCGCTCCGTGAACTTGTCGGTCATCAGGTCGCGGGTCAGCGTGCAGGTGCGCGTCCGGCCGTTCTTTTCCAGGGTATAGACGGCGGTGTAGATCAGCCGGCGCAGGTTCTCGTAAGGCGCTTCGCCCTTGACCCATTCGTCCCGTTCGACCTTCTTCACCACCTGCCAATCGGCCTGGCGCAGGCCGTTGACCGTATCGGCGTGGCCCGCATCGGTCGGCTGGGCGGCGGCCGGCAGGACCAAAACCGCGGCAATCGCCGGCCCGTAAAACAAGGAAAGACGCATGATCGTCTCCTGTCTGGTTCACGGCCATCAGCCTAAACCGGCTGAGGCGCGAGTCAAGTCAGTCGGGCCGGGTCACCGCACCGGGACGGGCCATCAACCACAGCAGGATCAGCCCGGGGATGGCGGCGAAAAAGGTGCCGATGAAGAAATCGGTCCAGCTCATCATTTCGGCGATGAAGCCGGAGCCGGATGAAATCAAGGTCCGGGGGACGGCGAACAGCGAGCTGAGCAACGCGTATTGCGTCGCCGTATAAGTGATGTTGCAGAGGCTGGAAAGGTAGGCGACGAACACCGTCGTCCCCATGCCGCCGGCTAGGTTCTCGATGCCGATGGTCAACGCCAACACGTTGATATCGGCACCGACTTCCGCCTGGACGGCGAACATCAGGTTCGATCCCATTTGCAGGAAACCGCAGATCCACAGGCTGCGCACCATGCCGACCCTCTCGTACAGCCAGTGTCCGAGCGCCAGGCCGATAATCGTGGCCGCGAAGCCGTACAGCTTGGACACGTTGGCGATGTCGATCTTGCTGAAACCGAGTTCAATCAGGAAAGGGTTGGTCATTATTCCGGCAAGGCTGTCGCCCAACTTGAAACACACGACAAAACCCAGCACGACGATGGCCATGGGCCCCGACCGCTTGAGAAAATCCGCGAACGGACAAACGACGGCGACATAGAGCCAGGCGATCGCAATTCCCTTGCGACCGCCCAGTTCGGGCCGGGTTTCCAAATAGGCGTTGGCTTCGGCTAGGCGGGCGTCACGTTCACTTTCACCACTGTCTTCAGGCTCCCTGCTCACCAACACCGTGATCACGCCGATGAGCATCAGCCCGGACATCACCGCATAGGCGATGAACCAATTGCCGAACTCGGCGACATACAGTGCCCCGGCTCCCGACACCAGCATGGCGATCCGGTAGCCGAACACCTGCGCACCGGCGCCGGCGGCGTATTGCTCACGGTCCAGGATCTCGACCCGATAGGCGTCGATCACGATATCCTGGCTGGCGGAACAAAATGCCACGGTGAAGGCGAGCAGGGCGGTCAGCCAGATATCGATGGCGGGGTCCCAGGACCCGAGCGCCAAAATGCTGGCGATCAGGGCGAACTGGGTCAGCAATATCCAACCGCGCCGGCGTCCGAAACGGCGGGTCAATCCCAGCAGCGGCAGCTGGTCGATCAAGGGTGCCCAGAGGAATTTCAGGGCATAAGGCGTGCCGAGGGATGCGAACAGACCGACCGTCGACTTGCTGATCCCGAGCTCGGCGAGCCAGATGGTCAGGGTGCTGAAGGTGAGCGCCAGTGGCAGGCCGGAGGCGAAACCGAGGAACAGCATCGCGACAATGCGCGGCTCCCGGTAGTCGGCAAAGGCGTGCAGCCAGCGATTCACGAGGCGCGACCGGTAAGGAATTCATCGACCGGCACGTGGTCGCGGTTCTGGACCCGGGCGGATTCGGCGTGGGTCAGGACGCCATCCGCGCAGGTCAGGCCGCGAGCCAGCCAGGGGTCGCGGGCACAGGCCTCCAGCGGGCCCAGTTCGGCGATCGCCATGACCTTGGGCAGCAGCGCCTGGGCATAGCCGGCTGATGCGGCAACCGGCACCGCACCGGGGATGTTGTCGACGCAGAAATGGCGGATGCCGTCGACCATATAGACCGGGTCGGCCCAGGTCGTGGCGCGGCAGGTTTCGACCGCGCCGCCCTCGTCGCAGGAGATGTCGGCGATCACCGCGCCCGGCTTCATCCGGCCGAGCTGGCTGCGGGCGATCAGATGATCGTCGCGGTGCTTGGGCCACAGCACGCAATTGACCACCAGGTCGGCCTGGCCGAGATAGGCGTCGAGCGTGCCGATATCGTCGATGCTCAAGCCGGCATTGGGCCAATCGCGTGCCGCACGGCTGCGGGCGCCGGCGTCGATGTCGAGGCCGGTCACCGCGACGCCCAGGCTCAACAGCGTGCGCAGGGCGCCGCGTCCGACATGGCCGAGCCCCAACACCAGGGCTTCGACCGGCGGTGCCCCGAACTGGCGCATGAAATGGCGTCCCGACCCGCCATGGGGAGCCAGGGTCAGGCGCAGGCCCTCGAAAGCGCCGACCTCGCCGGCCAGGGCGCAATTGGGCGAACCGTGCTGGTGGGTGTCCTCGGCCGCGATGGCGGTCAGGCCGGCGGTCAGGAGCTGGTCCAGCTCGTCCCGGTTGGCGGCGCCATGGATGTTGGTCAGGATGGTGTGATCGGCCCGCAGATACGGGTATTCGGGGGGCAGGATCTCCTTGACCTTGACGATCAGTTGGGCCGCGGCGAACACCGCCGCTCCGTCATCGGCCAGCTGGGCGCCGGCCGCCCGATAGGCATCGTCGCCGGCTTCCGAGGCGTGACCGGCGCCGCGCTCGACGGTGACCGCGTGGCCGGCTTGGGTCAGTGCCTCGACTTCGGCCGGCAGCAACGCGACCCGGCCTTCCTGTGGCTTGATTTCACGTGGAACCCCGATCTTCAACTTGTCCTCGCCGCGCATTTGTGTTCACCCAGGCCGCATGTCTGCATGGGTGCCGCGGCTTGTCAAGCACGTGCCCCGGCGGTGCCGGGCGCCAGGGTTAGAAGGGGATTTTGACGCCGAAGAACAGCACCGGATAGAACTCCAGATTGTCTTCGATATCCGATCGGATCTGGGCGGTTTCGGTGGCGATATCGGCGTTCGAGACAGTACCGCTCGAGGTCAGGGTTACCTTGGCCTCACCCTGGTAGAGGACACCCAGGCGGGCGACGAACGAGAAGCTGGACTTGCCATACAGCGCGCCGTCCCAACCGATGCCAAGGAACGGGGCGGCGTTGTCGAACTCGACCCGCCCGTCCAGGCGGCCGGCCTGGGCCGGGGTATAGGTGGTGCCGCCGATCACCACGTTGTTGGTCGGCGTGACGTCGAAATCGGCGTTGTTGCCGTTCCAGTAGACCCCGACCGAGATCATGAAGCCGGACTTGAAGGGGTGGAAATCGGCCACCAGCCCGGCGGTCGCCAGTTCCAGGTCACCGCTGTACGACAGACCGCCATAGTCGACAGTCTTGGACAAGGCAAAATAGTTACCGTTGACGCCCAACACCAGATAGTCGTTCAACCGCGTGGAAATCGAGGCGCCGGCACCAAGCGTACCGACCCCGAGCCCGAAGGCGACGGAACGGCCGTTTTCAGCCAATGCCGGCGTGGCCGCAGCGGTCATGGCCAGCATGGATGCGCCAAGCAGCAATGCACGCGTCGATGTCATGGTAGATCCCCCGATTGCTTACGACGAAAGAACGCTTCCGTGGCCTCACGCTAGGCAGAATTGCTTAACAAGTTGTTAACCGTAAAAGCCGGGGGCGTGGGACTGAACCGGTTTTCGCCGAAGCGGACCTTCGATGGAACCGGTACCGTTTTCCGGTCAGTCCGGCCTTGAACGGCGCAGGGCCTGCCGGTCGATCTTGTCGGTCCCGGTTTTCGGAAGTTCCGCCAAGTATATGATTTCGCGGGGATATTTGTGGGGCAACAAGGTGGCTTTTGCGTAGTCCTGGAGCTCCCTGGTCAGGTCCGGGCCGCTGCCGATCCCGGTGGCGGGGACGACCCAGGCCGCGATGGTCAGCCTGCGGTCGGCCAGTTCGACCGCCTGGACGCAGCATTCCCGCACTTTCGGGTGGTCATTGAGAGCCAGTTCAATCTCAAGCGGGTACACCCACTGACCCGACACTTTGACCAGGTCATCGGCCCGGCCCTTGAAGAAATAGTAACCGTCGGCGTCCCTGACGAAACAGTCGCCGGTGACCAGCCAGCCGTCCCGCATGGTTTCAGCCGTCTTGTCCGGCCGGTTCCAATAGGTCTCGGCGCCGGACAGGCCGCGGACTTCCATGACGCCCTCTTCGCCTGGCCCGGCTTCGCGGCCGTCCGGTGTGATCAGCCGCACCGCATAGCCGGGGACCGCCCGGCCGGCGGAGCCCGGTTTCCGTCGAACCGCGTCGTTCGACAGGTAAATGTGCAGCATCTCAGTTGAGCCCAGCCCCTCGACGATGTCCAGGCCAAAGCGGGACCGCCACAGGCCGGCAATTTCGTCGGACAGGATTTCGGCCGCGGAAACGCACAGCCGGACCGAGCCGAGGTCCGCCGATTTCGCCGGCGCGCTGTGGGCCAGCGCGGTGTACAGGGTCGGCAGGCCGAAGAAGATGGTGGGGCGATGCCGCGCGATCTGATCGAACACCCGGGCTGGATCGGGGCGGCCGGACATCAGCACGGCGGCGGCGCCCCGGCTCATGGGGAAGGTCACGGCGTTGCCGAAGCCATAGGCGAAGAAAATCTTGGGCACCGAAAAACAGATGTCGCCGGGGGCGATCCGCAGGATTTCCGCCGCGTAGGTCGCGGCGGTATAGGCGGCATCTTCGTGCCGGTGTACCACCCCCTTGGGCCGCCCGGTGGAGCCGGAGGAATACATCCAGAAGGCCGGGTCCCGGCGGTCGGTCGGGTGGGGGGCGAGTTCGGTCGCCGCGTCGCGCCACGGCCGATCGCCAGCGTAGAGAACCTGGTGACAGGCGGTGCCGTCGACAATCTCGCGGCTAAACAGGTCGCGAAAACTGTCCGACACGATGCAGGCCGTGGCGCCGCTGTCGTCCAGGAAGAAACGGATTTGGTCTTGCGGCGACAGGGTGTTGGCAAGGATCGGCACCAGGCCCGCCCGCATCGCACCCATGATGGCGGCCGGATAGACCGGCTCGTCGTCCATGAACAGCAGGACGCGATCGCCCGGCTTTGACAGGGTGCGCAGGTGGTTGCCGATTTGGGCGGCGTCCGCCGCCAATTGGGCATAGGACCAGGTGCCGCTGTCGTGCAGGATGGCGGGGCGGTCGGCGTTCTTGTCGAGGTTGTCCCACAGGAGGCGGGACGCATTGTAGCGTTGCGGCAGGTCGAAGCCGACTTGCCGGGCCAACGCCTCGATCGTGGGATGGTTCATGCCGCCGCCTCCGGGTCGATCCCGCGCTCTTTCAGGGCGCGGGTGAAGCGGGGCGCCAGTTCGCTCAACCGGGTGACGTCCAGTCGCCCGGCCCGCCGAATATAGGAAAGCGCAAACCGCCAGGGGTCGAGGGCCATGTGGTCCGGGAAATCCTCGTACCAATCGCACGACGTCCTGGCGGCGGCGACCAGTTTGTCCAGGATCGGCTTGCGGTTGGCCTGGTAGGCCGGCAGGGCCCGGCCGACGTCCCAGTCGGCGTCCCTTAACGCCTTGACCAATGCGATGACATCTTCCAGCGCCAGCCTTGTGCCGGAACCGATCGAAAAATGGGCGGTATGCAGGGCGTCGCCGACCAGCACCCGGTTGCCGACGTGCCAGCGGGAACAGGTGAGATCGGGGAACTGGCGCCAGATCGAGTTGTTGGCGACCAGGGCCGCGCTGTCCAGCGTGTCGGCGAACAGGCGTTCGCAAACCTGGCGGTATTCCGGTTCCGGCATGTCGGCAAAACCGGTACGGGCGAAGACCTCTGGCGGCATTTCGATGATGAACGTCGCTCGACCCGGCGCATAGGCGTAGTGGTGCGCGTTCATGGCGCCGTATTCCGTGTCGATGAAAGTCTGGGTCAGCGCATCGAACTCCCGCTCGGTGCCGTACCAGACGAATTGATTGCGTTTCGTTTCGATGCGTTCCCCGAAATCGGCCGAGGCACGCACGACGGAATTCAAGCCATCGGCACCGATGACCAGATCGGCGTCGAGCCCGGCGACATCGTCCCACCGCTGTTCGAACGCGACGGCAATGCCCAGGTCCTTGGCACGGCGCTGCAGCAGCCGGAGCAGTTTCAACCGTCCGATACCGGCAAAACCGACGCCGTCGATGGTGATGCGCTCACCCCGGTGGACCACCGCGATATCCGACCACCGTTTCATTTGCGGTTCGATCAGGTCCGCGGTCTCGGCGTCATCCGCCTTAAGGAAGGCAAGGGCCTGGTCGGAAAAGACGACGCCAAACCCCCAGGTGGCGTCGGCGGGGTTCTGCTCGAAAACCCGAACCTCGATATCGGGGCGGGCGCGTCGGATCAGGATCGCCGCGTACAATCCGGCCGGGCCACCGCCAATGACGGAAATCTGCATGTCCACTCCCCTATATCGGATCTGTAGTTACTTATTGCGTAATTATTTACGTATTATATAATTTGTCAAGTGGACTCGGGAAGCCGGCTATTCGGTGCCGGCTTGCCTGGAAGCACGTATGGTGTGACGACACAGCAAAAGGGAAACGCGACATGGATGGGATTGCTGCGGCTCGTCATCGCGGCGTTCAGTCGGTAGAGGTATCGGTACGGGTCCTCAAGGCGGTGGCCGATGCCGGCGGACCGGTGGCGCTATCCGATCTCGCGGCGCAGGTCGCCATGCCGGCCGCCAAGGTCCACCGCTACCTGGTCAGCCTGATCGCCTCGGGCCTTGTGGTTCAGCGGGACAGCGGCAGCTACGATCTGGGGCCGGAAGCCGCCCGCATCGGGGTTGCCGCCGTCGCCCGGGTCGACGTGGTCAACCGCGCCGCCGATGCGCTGCCGGGGCTGGTTGAGCGGCTGGGCTGCACCGCCATGTTATCTGTGTTCGGCACCATGGGGCCGACCGTGGTCCGCTGGGAACGCACCCATCCGCCGCTGGTGACCGCCCTGGGGGTGGGGTCGGTCCTGCCGCTGTTGCGCTCGGCGACCGGGCTCGCCTTCGCGGCCTGGCTGCCGGACCGGATGGTCCTGCCATTGGCCCAGGCGGAACGCCCGGACCTGACGGCGGCGGACTTGGCCGGAATTCGCGCATCCGTCCGGGACGAAGGCCTGGCCGAGGCCAAGGAAATCTATATCCCGGGACTGTTTGCCCTGGCCGGGCCGGTCCTCGACATGCAGGGCCAGGCCGAAGCGGTGGTCACGCTGATCGCCACCGAACGGCAAATCCTGGGACCCGGCTCACCGCAACGCACGCAGCTAAAGTCGTTTCTCAATCTTCCCCACACCTGACGGCCGGCTCACCGTCCCAACAGGATCCGCCGGTAGCTCAAGGCCTCGGCGATATGGAGGCGGCGGACGGCGTCCGTGCCCTCCAGGTCGGCCAGGGTGCGGGCGACCCTGAGGACCCGGTGGTAGCCGCGGGCGGTCAGGCGCATGGCTTCGGTGGCTTCGGCCAATAGCCGCTTGCCGGCATCATCCGGGGCGGCCACGTCCATCAGCAGTTCGCCGTCAACCTCGGCATTGGTCCGGATGACCGCGCCATTGCCCCGTTCGGCGTAGCGCGTCCGCTGGAGGTCGCGGGCCAGGCCGACCCGGGCGGCGATCTCGGCCGTCCCCTCGGCCGGCGGCGGCAGGCTCAAATCAGTGGCGGCGACCGCCGGGACCTCGACATGCAGGTCGATGCGGTCGAACAAGGGGCCGGAAATCTTCGACTGGTATTCCCCGGCGCAGCGCGGCGCCCGCGTGCAGGCCTGCTCCGGGTCGCCCAGATAGCCGCAGCGGCAGGGGTTCATTGCCGCCACCAATTGCACCCGGGCCGGATAGCGGATATGGGCGTTGGCCCGTGCCACCACCGCCTCGCCGGTCTCCAGCGGCTGGCGCAGGGAATCCAGGACCGGGCGCGGGAATTCCGGCAGTTCGTCCAGAAACAGAACCCCAAGATGGGCCAGGCTGACCTCGCCCGGCCGGGCCCTGGTGCCGCCGCCGATCATCGCCGGCATCGAGGCGGAATGGTGCGGGTCGCGAAACGGGCGGGTGCGGCTCAACCGGCCATCGCCCAACAGGCCGGCGACCGAGGCGATCATGCTGACCTCCAACGCCTCGGCCGCGTCCAGCGGCGGCAGCAGGCCGGCCAGCCGGGCCGCCAGCATCGACTTGCCGGCGCCGGGCGGTCCCACCATCAACAGGTTATGTCCGCCGGCCGCCGCCACTTCCAGGGCCCGCTTGGCGGTCTCCTGGCCCTTGATGTCCTTCAGGTCCAGGACACTCGGGTTGTCATCGGCCAGGCGCGGTTCCGGCGGGCTCAGCACCTGGGATCCTTTGAAGTGGTTGACTAGGGCCAACAGGCCGGCCGGTGCCAGCACCTCGATCTCGCCGGCCCAGGCCGCCTCGCCGCCGCACGCCGCCGGGCAGATGATGCCGCGGTCCTGGGCCGAGGCCTGCAGAGCCGCCGGCAGGGTTCCGGCCACGGTGCTGATCGCGCCGTCCAGCGCCAGCTCCCCCAGCACCGTGTAGCCGGCGATGGCATCACCGGGCAGCACGCCCAGCGCGACCATCAGGCCGACCGCGATCGGCAGGTCGTAGTGGCTGCCCTCCTTCGGCAGGTCGGCCGGTGCCAGGTTGACGGTGATCCGCTTCGGCGGCAAGGCCATGCCGACCGCGCCCAGGGCGGCCCGGACCCGCTCCTTGGCTTCCGACACCGCCTTGTCGGGCAGGCCGACAATGGCGAAGGACGGGATGCCCGACGCCACCTGCACCTGGACGTCGACGTCCCTGGCTTCGATCCCTTGGAACGCCACCGTACTGACCCGCGCGACCATGTCACCCAACCCGGTTTGCGTTGTTAAACAGACAAAGACACAACCGAAACATGGTACAGGCTGGTTGCGGGTCGCGCCATGGGCAAATGCAGGTTCCGCCCGTGGTCAGCCAGTTTTCAGCTGTTATCTGTTTCCTCGGTTACGAGCCGTTTCGATGTCCTTCCAGACCGATAGAGAAATCATAAGACAAACCCTCTCTGCTGGATCGCACGGCTGATGCGAAAGCCGGCGCCCTCTATGTTTCGAGGAGTCTCGACTTGTAAAAGCCGCTTTTAAGAAGCGTTCAGCGCGCTCTGTACAATTGATTCGGCCTCTTCGTGCGCCGTGCGGTAGGCGTTCAGAACGAGGTCCCGAATCCAGACCAGAGCCGGGTCGTTGGCGGTTCGCGACGACCAAAAAAAGCGTGCACGGAACGGTGGGATTGGTAACAGGGATGGCATAGGTCTGAGCCCGTATTTCTGAATATCCCCTGCCATGATCATGGTGGGAAGCGTGGCAATCATGTTGCTGCTGGCGAGGAGTGGTCCGACAGCAGCGAACTCGGAAATCAAGGCACCAATCTTCCGCTCGCCAGTTGCGCCTGTCCCAGCGCTATCGACGGGGCTTCGAACCTCATTGCCAATCGCGACCTGAACATGGTTGAAATGTTGCCAGGCCTCAGGTCCCCAGTCCGCTATTGCTGGGTGACCTTCGCGCACAAAACTCACAAAGTTCAACGCAGGCATCTCAGCTTCTTCGAGGCCATCGGGGAGGCTGCGCTCGCCACCCAAATGCGCCAGGTCAATCATCCCCTCGGAGACGGCTGCATAGACTTCTCGCGGCGTCGATAACCATTCGATGGATGCGTTCGGCGCTTCTCGGCCGACTTGGTTCACGACATCGGACAATACCTGCCCCGCAATCGGACTCGCTATTCGAAACGTGCGCTGGCTGGCGGCAGGATCAAAAGGTTCCGGCAGCTCAAGCACACGTTTGATGCTGCGCAAAATCGGCCGGACATCATCAATAAGTTGAAGTGCAAACGGGCTGGCCTGCATCCGCCCGCCGACTTTGACCATAAGCGGATCCCCCACCTGGTCACGCAGGCGGGCAAGGGCGTGACTGACGGCCGAAGGCGTCTTGTTCAGCTTTGAGGCTGCCCCGACGACACTGCCTTCAAGCATCAGGGCCTCAAATACGACCAGCAGGTTGAGGTCGACCCGATGCAGCTGAATTTCCTTCATGACCCCTGAAAACCATTCGTTTGAGTGATGGTGCAGCTTCGCCCAAGCTGTCCACAATTCGCAAGCACAGTTTGGGCACCAGGCCCACAATGGACGCAACGGAAGGACTCGCTACCATGGGATTTAAAAATATTGGCTCTAACGAAGAGCTAATGAATTTGGACAGTTTCCCCGGGCCTATCAACACGCAGCGAAGGAGGTTTCTTCAGCTTGCCGCTATGGGATCAATGGCAGCAATGACAGTCAACCTGCCGGCCCGTGCGCACACCGATGCTGGCCGTGAAACGCAGATCGACACAACCGGCGCGTCGCCTGATCTAGCAGCCTTCATGACGGATTTTTTCGAAGCCAAGACAAACCGCGATATTGACGCCACCATGTCGTTCTTCTCGCCTGATCTCGTCACCTATATTGACGCGACTTTGGGATGGGACATAGCCGGCTATGAAGCGCTCAAAGGTGTCTTCACGCAATATATGCCGAACTGGCCCGATACTGCCAGGTCGTACGCCACACGCATCGTTGGCGACATGCAGGGCGGTGCCTTTGTCGCCTTCACAGACACACCCGAATTGTTTGGCGGCGAGTTGCGTCTCTTGGCGGTTATCGATTTCAAGGACGGCAAAATCATACGCTGGATAGACCATTGGGACAGCCGCGACTGGCCCAATGACTATGGGCTTGAAAAGGCTCAACTTACCGACTTCCGCCAAACCGAAGTTGCGAGCGCAACCCCCGCCAAGATGGCGGATGTCTCGCAGAAGCTACTGGCGGTATTCGAGAACGACCCGAAAGCTGAGGCGAGTGATGTTTTCGCATACGACGTCGTATTCGAGGATATGGCTTTGCGGTCGCAGTTGATCGGTCGCAACGCGGTTCAAGCGCATCTAAAGCGCGCCCTGCCGATGCTGCCCTATGGCAAGGGGGTCGTATTTCGGCATGTTGTCGGATCCGACGATGGCGGTGCCATAGAATGGACGGCCACCGCAACCGCTCCAGTCAACACTGGCGTCACAGGGGTCGTACTGGATAGCGATGGACGCATAGCGCGTCTAACAACGGTTTACGATGGCGGGCGGTATGCCGATACCCACATTGGGCGTCTCTCGGCGGCTGTGCTGAACATCTAAGATCTATTTCCAGCCGCAGCAAAGCCCCATCACCGCGACCTCTCACACCTCATCACAGGTGGCTCAAATATCCGTCCGCCTGTTGGCTCACGCTAATCGCACTTGAGCGATGCGTATCCCTCTAACGAACCAGGAGATAAACAATGCCAAATATTATCGTCATGCATGAAGTTGACAACGTCGATCATTGGCTCGCATCCCCCAAGCGGCAGGAAGTCTTTGCCGGCATCGCTGAGAACATCGAGACCTATGTCCATCCCTCCGACGCCAACAAGGTGGGCCTGACCATGGTCGTTGATGACATGGACGCATTCGACGCACTCATGCAAAGCGACGTTGGTGCCGCGGCGATGAAGCATGATGGCGTACGACCAGATACGATTGTCATGTTGATCGGTGCCTAAAACGGGCCGCCGGTTTCCAAAATGGAATTGCCATCTCACTGGCAGCGCAAAAATGGCCGGGTGAACTCCGGCCATTTTTCTCTTGGAGCAGGCGCGCTAGTAGATTGGAGTCCCCTCGGTTTAATGGACGCTTTTTACTTGGAGAGGGAGAGAGCCATTTACGTCGAGACCGAGGACCCCGTACTCTGCGGATTTCAGGGCACAATTGGTTGCGCCGGCTCGGGGTCGGTCGCAGTATTGAGACCCTTGCGTGGCAGCGAGGCATCCGCCGACTCTGGGCGATGTGGCACAATTGCATTGCCGCCCCTTCAACCCGGGATCGAACGCCCCATTTCCATACTTTTTTGAGGAAGAACAAGTGGCAACCTATGTGATTTTCAACAACGTCGTGACCGATGCGCAGAAGATGGCGAAATATGTCGGGGAGGCTTTTGCGCTTATCGAGGCAAGCGGCGGGGAAGTGCTCGTGTTTGATGAGGACAGCACAATTCTCGAAGGCGGTTCCGATTTTCCGCGAACGATCGTACTCCGGTTCAAATCCCGGGATGAGGCGGAAGCGTGGTACAATTCGCCCGCCTATCGCGAAATACTGCCATTGCGCCTTGAGGCCACGGTCGGCACCGCACGAATTGTCGATGACTACAGCGTTGCGACTGCATAGCAGACCAAGAACACCGAACTTGTAACCCAACTCCGAGGCAAACTTCCACGCTTGGGTGGGCTTGGGCTCGCGATACATGATGCTGCTGGGCGACCCGCCGGCGGTGTTGTGCAGATTGCCCCGTGCCCCACGTCACGCCACGTGTAAATGCAGGTTCCGCCGGTGGTTAGCGAATGCTGCTGCCGGTGTGGATATAGGGGCTGACGCGGGCCGGCGCGGGTTCGGAAAAACCACGGACCGGGACATAGCGCTGGAACAGCTTGCGGGCCATGGCGTAGGGCGGCGCCTTTCTCAGGTCGCGGAGCTGGGTATTGTAGCCGGCCTCGTCCATGAACCCGGCAAAACCGAAGCAGAGGTATTTTTCCGGCAGCTCCAGGCGGGCTACGGCCGAACGGATCTGGCCGGCGGTGTAGGTCTCCGACGCGCCGTAGTCATTGATCAACTGCGGCCCCAGCTCATTGGCATAGCGCTTGGCCGCTCGTCTGCGTCCCCATGAGAACATATCGGCTTTCCTGGTTCACACCTATATATTGTTGCGAAATTTCGTTGTGCAATCATGAATCCGTTGCCCGGCGCCTAAACCAAGGCCTCGATCGCCTCGGCCAGGGCGATGTCGCGCCGGCTCAGGCCGCCGATCTCATGAGTGGTCAGGGTGATGTCGACCCGGCGGTAGGAATTGCACCAGTCGGGATGATGGTCGAGCCGCTCGGCGGCCAGGGCGACCCGGGTCATGAAAGCAAAGGCGGTGCTGAAGTCGGTAAATTGGAAGCGCTTGCCGATCGCGGTGCCGGTATCGTCCAACGCCCAGCCGGGCAGGCGGGCCAGCGCCGCGTCACGCTCCGCGGGGCTCAGTGGTTCGGTCATTCGGGTCCTCGGGGGTTCGGAGGGTCTTTTGCCTTGAACTGTAACCCGGGGCCGAGGTCGACAATGGTGGGAGATAAATAAAAATATCGGGCGGATCGAGCACAGTCGGTGACGGATCGCCGACCAGGCCCGATACACCCGAAACGTTCTGGGCCCGAAAGCCCGGCTCAGCCCCTCAGGCGGCGAGCCCTTTTTGCTTGAAGAACGCTGAATAGGCCATGTCCGACCCCTGGATATGGGTTACCAGCCAGTTCTTCAGGAAGTTCAGGACTTCCATGCTGACGGTTGCGGCGGCACCGCTCTTGAACTTCTCCTGGGCTGCCACGGCCTGGGCTTTCAGGTCCTCGTGCTGCTTGATATGGGCTTCCGCACCCGGAAAGCCATGTTCCGCGAACATCTTCTCTTCGCGGTCGAAATGCGTCACGGTGTAGGCAATCAGACCGTCGAGAATCTCACCCAGCTTGTCCTTGCCGGCGCCGGATTGCATGGAATCAAACAGCTCGTTCAGCATGGCAACGAGTTTCTTGTGATCGTCGTCGAAAGCCGCCACTCCCACACTCATCCCATCGGTCCATTCGATTAACGGCATCTATCAGTCTCCTTCGTGTTTCACATACGCCCCGTACGAGGCGCGGATAAAGTGGCTCCCCGCCCCCCCTACGCCGCACTCTGGCTATCGTTGTCGCATGCCTCCGCTTGCTCGTCGGGGCCGTTCAACCGGGTTACGGCATTTTCCGCGGTTTGGTCGGTCTCGGCGGCGCTTTCAGCGATCCCCTTCAGGCTCTTGGCGATCTCCTCGACGCCGTCCGCGGCTTCCGAGATGTAGGTGTTGATCGTGTTGACCGTGTCGCGCTGGTCGCCGACCGCGCCGGCCAGCCCACCGACCATCGTGCGAACCTCGGTGACGCCCGTATGGGCGCTCTCGATCGATTCGACGGCCGAACCGGTGGCCCGTTTGATGTCGTTGATCTGGGCGGTGATGTCCTCGGTGGCCTTGGCGGTCTGGGTTGCCAGGTTCTTGACTTCGTGGGCGACGACCGAAAATCCCTTGCCGGCCTCGCCGGCCCGCGCCGCCTCGATCGTGGCGTTCAGGGCCAGCAGGTTGGTCTGCCCGGCGATTCCCTTGATGATGTTGGCGATGCTGGCGATCTGGTCGCCGATCGTCGACAGGACCTGGATGCGCTCCTGGCATTCCGCGGTACGGTCCAGCGCGCTTTGCGCCGCATCTTCCGAGACCTTTGCCTTGCCGACCACGTCGACACAGCTGTCACAGGTCTGGGTCATCATGGCCGTGACCATGCGGACGTTCATCATGATCATGTCGGCCTTGCTCGACGTGGCCGAAGCGTCTTCATGGGTCCGGCGGGCGGCATGAAGGACGGTTGTCCATTCGGCCGATTGGTCCGGCTGTTGCGCGGTTTCCGGGCTCCCGACCTCGCTCATTTCGAAGGACGTTAGGGTGTTCGCGTTAGGGTCGGTGGCTGTCATCTGACTCTCTCGGGGGATGATGTCGTCGCGCCGGAATTGGTTGTTGTTCTGGCCTCCTGGGCCACCTGTCACATCTGCACCAAGCGCGCCAGGCAAGTGGGCCATTGACCTTGGCACGATAGTGGTTGTTCACCGCCTGCGAGTGTCGGGTAACGAGATTAAAAAAGGGTAAGCTTTGAACCCGCTTGCCGGGATTATCCGAAAGTTTTTCATAGTTAAACGATCGGCGGGATTTTTCGCTGTTTAAGGCCGGACGTGCATGGTACTTCCCGGCTTGCGGTACTATCTTATTCGGCATGAAGCCACGCGTTCCGCCACCAGAAGTCGCCGCACGCGCGCCCAGTCTCGGGGATATCGAGACAATGGCGCGAACCGCCTTGGCAAGCCTGCCGGAAAAGCTCCGGCGGCCGATTTCCGGCTTGGTCGTCCGGGTCGAGGACTTTCCGGATGCGGACGTCGCGGCTGACTTGGAGCTGGAAAGCCCGTTTGACCTGCTGGGCCTCTATAAGGGGGTCAGCTTGGATCAGAAATCGGTCCTGGACGTGCCGCAGGCGATTGACATGATCTTCCTCTACCGGCGACCGATCCTGGATTATTGGTGCGAACATGATGTGGATCTGATGCATGTGGTGCGCCACGTGCTGATCCATGAAATCGGCCACCACTATGGCCTTTCGGATGCCGACATGCAGGCGATCGAGGAGAGTTACGAAGACTGATTGGAAGGTGATGGTTTCGGTTTGGCGATTGCTGTTCCAGTCCGCTTGCCGCCCAACCACCCAATGACAGGGTACCTTATGTTAGATTTCATCCACTAGGAGGGTTATGAGATGGCGCCCGACCCGTTACCGGTAGAGTCCCTGTACCAGCGTTGCGATCCGGCGAGCCTCGACTTCACCACCACCGACGATCTTGCCGATTTGGATGAAATCATCGGTCAGGACCGGGCCCTGGCGGCCATCCGTTTTGGCATCGGCATCAAGCGCGAAGGGTACAATCTGTTCGCGCTCGGCCCGCCCGGGGCGGGGAAGCACACCACCCTGAAACGCTATCTCGAGGAAACCGCGGCCCAGGCCCCGGTGCCGGACGATTGGTGCTACCTCTTCAACTTCGAGATGTCGCACAAACCGGTCGCGGTCCGATTGCCGGCGGGGCTGGGACGGCAGTTTCGCCAGGACATGGCGCAACTGGTTGCCGATCTGAAATCGGCGATCCCGGCGGCCTTCGAAAGCGACGACTACCGCAACCGCCGCCAGGTGATCGAAGAGGAGTTCAAACAGCGCCAGGAAACCGCCTTCGATGACCTTCAGAACCGGGCCAAGGACAAGGGGATTGCCCTGATCCGCACTCCAATGGGGTTCGGCATGGCGCCGGTCAAGGATGGCGAGGTCCTGAAGCCGGAAGAGTTCGAAACCCTGTCGGAAACGGAGCGCCACCGTATCGAGGCGGATATCGAGGACCTGCAAAAACAGCTGCAGGGCATCGTCCAGCAGATCCCGAGTTGGGCCAAGGACCATGGCGACCGGGTGCGGGACCTCAACCGCGAAGTCTCGGCCTACGCCGTTGGCCATTTGATCGACGCGGTCCGCGAGCGTTACCGCGACCACGCGGCGATCGGCGACTACCTGGCAGCGGTGCGCAAGGACGTCGGCGAAAATGTCGACAGCTTCCTCGGCCAGAAGGCGGAGGGCGCTCAGGCGGTGCTGGCCGGCGGCGGCATGCCGGGCGCGCGGGCCGGTGGCAGCCAACCGTCCCTGGGCCGCTACGAGGTCAATTTGGTGATCGACAACGGCGAGGCCAAGGGCGCGCCGGTGGTGTTCGAGGATCATCCCAGCCACGCCAATCTGGTCGGCCGGATCGAGCATCTCTCTGAGATGGGCGCCCTGGTCACCGATTTCCGGCTGATCAAGCCGGGCGCCCTGCATCGCGCCAATGGCGGCTACCTGCTGCTCGACGCCCGGCGACTCCTGATGCAGCCCAATGGCTGGGAGGCGCTGAAATCCGCCTTGCGGGGCAAGGAGGTGCGGATCGAATCCCTGGGCCAGGCCATGAGCCTGGTCAGCACCGTGTCGCTGGACCCGGCGGCAATCCCGCTGGATCTGAAAGTGGTACTGATCGGCGATCGTCGGCTCTATTACCTGCTCTGCCAGTACGAGCCGGATTTTTCCGAGCTATTCAAGGTGGCGGCCGATTTCGACGACGAAATGGACCGGCACAATGGCGTCACCCAGCAATATGCCAGGCTGGTCGCCACCGTCGCCCGGCGTGAGGGGCTGAAACCCCTGGACCGGGACGCGGTGGCCCGGGTGATCGAGCACAGCGCCCGGCTGGCCGGCGACAATGCCCGGCTGACCTCGCGCATCGGCAGCGTGGCCGACGTCATGCGCGAGGCCGATTACTGGGCCGGCGAGGCCACCCGCAAGGTGGTCAGCGCCGCCGATATCGAGCAGGCGATTGATGCCCAAATCCACCGCGCCGACCGATTGCGCGAGCGCAGCCACGAGATGATCGAGCGCGATATCATGATGATCTCGACCGACGGTGCCGAGGTCGGCCAGGTCAATGGGCTCTCGGTCCTCAGCCTCGGCAATTTCAGCTTCGGCCGGCCCAGCCGGATCACCGCACGGGTCCGCATGGGCGGCGGCGAGGTGATCGACATCGAACGCAAGGTGGAACTGGGCGGGCCCTTGCATTCCAAGGGCGTGCTGATCCTGGCCGGTTATCTGGGGGCCACCTTCGCCACCGACCATCCTCTGTCCCTGGGGGCAAGCCTGGTCTTCGAACAGAGCTATGGCGGGGTCGACGGCGACAGCGCCTCGTCGACTGAACTCTATGCCCTACTGTCGGCCCTTTCCGGCCTGCCGATCCGCCAGTCGTTGGCGGTGACCGGCTCGGTCAACCAACTGGGCGAAGTGCAGGCGATCGGCGGCGCCAACGAAAAGATCGAGGGCTTCTTCGATGTCTGCCGGCGCAAGGGCCTGACCGGCGAGCAGGGCGTGATGATCCCGGCCGCCAATGTCACCCACCTGATGCTGCGCCGCGACGTGGTCGAGGCCTGTGCCGAGGGCCGCTTCCAGGTCTTCCCGGTGGCGACGATTGCCGAAGGGATCGAACTGCTGACCGGGGTGCCGGCGGGCGTGCGCGACGCCGACGGTGCCTTCCCGGAAGGCACCGTCTTCCACCTGGTGGAGCAGCGCCTGAAGGCGCTGGCCGAGGCCCGCAAGGCGTTCGGGGCGACCGGGAAAGGCACCGAGGACGAGGAGTCGAAACCGTGACCGGCGGCCGGGACGAGATCAGCCGGGTGCTGGTCGCCCTGGATGCCTCGCCCGAGAGCCTGGCGGCGCTGACCGAGGCGGCCCGTCTGGCGGCCCGGCTCGGTGTCGACCTGCACGGCATCTTCGTCGAGGACATCAACCTGATCAACCTGGCGGCCCTGCCGGTTGCCCGCGAGGTGCAGGTCATCTCAGGCAGTGGTGGTCGCCCCCAACGGACCGAGATTGAGTCCCAGGTGCGGGCCCAGGCGGTAATGGCGCGCCGGGCGATCGAGGCTGCGGCCCGCGAACGAAACTTGCGCTGGTCGTTCGAAATCGCCCGCGGTCGGGTTGAACTGGAACTGATGCGGGCGGCGCTGGAATCCGACCTGATGGCCATGGGCAAGGCGATCCGGCCCCTGACCCGGCGGGCCCGGCTGGGCAGCACCGCCCGGTCGCTGGCGTCGGCCGCCCATTGCGGCCTGTTGTTGACCGCCGAAGGGGCGCTGTCGGCGCCACATCGGGTGGGGGTGGTTTATGACGGTTCGCCCTGCGGCGAGCGCGCCCTGGCCTTGGCCTCACGGCTGGCCCGCAATGATGCCGGCATGGTGGTGGTCTACCTGCTGCCGCCCCCCGGCGCCGATGCGGCCGAGATGCAGGCCCATGCGGTCGGCCATCTCGACCCGGTCCTGGATGCCGAATTCCGCACCCTGTCACGGCCGATGGACGCGGCGGACGCGGCCCGTGCCGACGGTCGTGGTTTCATGGTGCTGGCGGCCAGCGCCTTCGCGCCCGAGGAATTGCAGAGCCTGATCGAACAGCTTGACTGCCCCGCCCTGGTCTGCCGGCGTTAGCCGGCCGTCAACAGCCGCTCCACGGCGGTGGGGACGATCTCCGTGGCGGGGCCAAGGATTTGTTCGGCGAACAGGCTGGCTCCCTCGGACGGTTCCAGGTTGAGTTCCATGGTGTGGGCCCGGCCGCGGCCGCGCACCGCCTCGACAAAACCGGCCGCCGGATAGACATTGCCCGACGTGCCGATCGACAGGAATAGGTCGCAACGCTCCAATTCGCTGTAGATCCGGTTCATCTCATACGGCATCTCGCCGAACCAGACCACATGCGGCCGCAAGGCGCCGGTCTCGGCGCAGGCCGGGCAGGCGTTGGCGGTGCTGCAATCGTCGCGCCAGGTGAAGACTGTGTTGCAAAGTTCGCAGCGACTTTTCAACAGCTCGCCATGCATGTGGATCAAGCGCGTGGTGCCGGCGCGCTCGTGCAGGTCGTCGATGTTCTGGGTCACCACCAACACCTCGCCGGCATAGTCCTGTTCCAGCTTGGCCAGGGCGCGATGGGCATCATTGGGTTCGGCGTCCAGCAGGTTGCGGCGCCGTGCGTTGTAGAATTCGTGGCAGAAATCGGGGTTGCGGGCAAAGCCGCCGGGAGTGGCAACCTCTTCCAGGTCGTATTTGGTCCACAGGCCATCCTCGTCACGGAAGGTACCGAGCCCGGACTCGGCCGAGATCCCGGCGCCGGTCAGGATGACGATGCGGTCGTATTTCGACATGATACGGGTTACCCTCTAGGTTTGTGGCCGAAAATGCGCCAGCCGCGCTGTTTCGGGGTGTTGTTCCGTCCCGCTCCTCCGCCCAATCTCCTACCAGGGTACCTCAATGGGTGGCTGGGCAGAGGAGCGGGACAGAGCAGAGACCGGTGAACTGGACTCCAAGACTCTGTGTCGGCCGTGCCGCACAACAAAAACGGAAGGGCGAAAATGGTCAAGGTCTTGTTCGTGTGCAGTGGCAATATTTGTCGTTCACCGACCGCCGAGGGCGTGTTCCGGACCTATGTCGAACGCGAAGGACTGGGCGACCAGGTGGTGGTCGACAGTGCCGGCACCGGCGGTTGGCATGAAGGTGAGCCGCCGGATCCCAGGGCTCGCAACGCGGCCGACGCACGCGGCTACGATCTGCACAGTCTGCGCGCCAGGCGGCTCCTGCCTTCCGACTATGACGAGTTTGATTTTCTGGTCGCCATGGACAACGGGCACTACCGGGCGATGGCGCGGCACGCCCGCCCCGGCACCGTCTTCCGAATGATGGATTTTGCCCCCGACCACCCGGCCGAGGAGGTCCCGGACCCCTATTACGGTGGCGAGGCCGATTACGACCTGTCGTTCGAACTGATTGAGGCCGCCATTCCCGGCCTGCTGGCGGCGGTGCGGGCCAAGCTCACGGCGTGACCGCCGCCCTGGCAAACGCCATCGAGGCCGCGCTGGCCCGCCGGCCGACGGCGATCCGGGGACTGGCGGGCGGCTGCATCGGCGAGGTCTTCCGGCTCGACTTTGTGGACCGGCCGCCACTGGTCGCCAAATGGGCCCCGGGCGGCGGCGGGCTTGACCTCGAAGGCTGGATGCTGGCTGAGCTTGGCAGCCGGTCGCCGCTGCCGGTGCCCGATGTGATCTGCGCGGAGCCTGAATTGCTGGTGATGAGTTGGCTGGACGGACGGCCCGGGATCGCCGGCGCCGAGGCCGAGGCGGCCCATCTGATCGCCGGCCAGCATCAAATCACCGCCGACCGCTTTGGCTTGGATCAAGATACCGTCATCGGCGGGCTGAACCAGCCCAATGGCTGGATGGATGGGTGGATCGATTTTTTCCGCGAGCGGCGGCTTCTCTATATGACGCGCCAGGCGGTGGATGCCGGCAGGCTGCCGACGGTCCTGGTGCCCCGGCTGGAAAGGCTGGCGGCGTCTCTCGCCGAGCACCTGCCGGCCGCTTCCGCGCCGTCGCTGGTCCATGGCGATCTGTGGACCGGCAATATCCTGTCGGCGGATGGCCGGGTCACTGGGGTGGTCGACCCGGCGATCTACTACGCCGATGCCGAAATCGAACTCGCCTTCGGAACCCTGTTCGGGACATTCAACAGGCGCTTCTTCGACTGTTACCAGGATCATCGGACCATCGCTCCCGGTTTCTTCGAGGTCCGGCGCTACCTCTACAACCTCTACCCACTTCTGGTCCATGTCCGCTTGTTTGGCGGCGGCTATGCCGGCGATGTGGCGCGGGTCCTCGATCGGTTGGGATATTGACCGTAACCGGGCGGGTGGACCCGCCTCAACCAAAAGCAAATCATCCCCCGTTGAGGGGAAATACGGCCTCGGGCGTGTGGATGGCGCCGTTGTGGCTCAGGAAACTCGAGAACAGAACGAACCGGTCGACGGTAAAGCTGCGGCTGGCGTACAGGCCGTGAAGGCTGATGAATTCACCCAGCTTGGCTTTTTTGGCATGGTTGAGCCGGGCCAGGGTGACGTGGGGGGTGAATTTGCGACCGTTCGGTTCCAGTCCCGCCCGCTGCACCGCGTTCTCGACCTTTTGCTGCAATGTGGTCAAGGCGGGCTGCGGCGCGACCCCCGCCCACAGCACCCGCGCTTCGCGATGGCCGAACGTGCCGATCCCGGCGAGCTCGAGCTCGAACGGGGCGACATGAACCGCCTCCAGCGCTGCGGTCAGGTCGGGGATCTGGGTGCCGTTGACCTCGCCCACGAAACGCAGTGTCAGGTGGATCTGGTCCGGCGGCAGCCACCGTGCCCCGGGGACCCCACCGGCCAGCCCGGCCAGTCCCTGGCGGATATCGTCGGGGATCTCGATCGCGACAAAGCTGCGCACCACATCTCTCCCGGCCTGGTTCAGTCCTCGGCTTCGCCGCCACCTTGGGCCAGCAGGGCGGCGAACACCGGCACCGCGTCCGCCACGGTCCGGTTCGGGTCGATGGTCTCGCGGGTTTCGGCCGCATAGGGGCTTTGAGCCAGCAGGCGGAAGATCTCGGCCGCGCCGTCGTGAAAGCCGGGCGTCACGCCGGCGGCCCGAAAGGTGGCCGCGATTTCCTCCATCTCGCCGACCCAGCGCCCGGCATCGGCCGGCAACCGGGGGACCGTACGCTGCATTTGCGCCCAGCTTTCGGCCTGGCTATAGCTGAGTTCATCCCGCAAATCGCGGCTCAACCCCAGCACCTCGGCGGCGATCAGGACGGCGGTGTGCAGCGTCATCCGACCCTTGGTCAGCGCCGCATAGCACATCTTCAGGCCCGAGGCACGGCCGATTGCGTCCCCGATCACCGCGACGTCGATGCCCTTGCCGTCCAGCACCTCCAGCCGTCCCGCTTCAGGTCCGCTGGCGTAGAATCGCGGCGGTGCGCCGCGGCCCGGGGCGCCACCGATGATACCGACATCGATCGCGACCGCGCCAGCCGCGGTTATTCGGTCGGCAATGGCTTGGGCCCGGTCCGGCGATACCGCGTTGCAATCGACATAGACCGGCCGGCCACCGCTACGCGCCAGGGCGTCGGCCATGTCCTCGGCGGCAGGCAGGGCGGCATCGGGGGGCAGGATCGACAGCACCAGATCGGCCGTGCCCGCAACCGCGTCCAGGCTGCCCAGGTCATGAATGCCGGCGGCCTGCGCTAGGCCGCGTGACCGCGCCGAGCGCCCGACCAGGCTGGTGACGACGTCAAGGCCATGGTCCTTCAACGCGCCGCCGACCGCGTGTCCCATATCGCCGGTGCCGATCAGTCCCACTTTAGGAGTTTGGTTCGTCATCGCTTCAGGTCCCTTGGATTGCCGGGGCCAAGATGGCACAGCGCGCGGCACCGGAACAGGCTTTCCGCGATCGCCTTCGTCTTGGCGGTTGTCGGGCTGCGGCGACCGGTCTAGTTTCTCGGCCATGGACACGCCATGGCATGAACAGACCGCGCTGTCGCTGGGCCAAGCCATCGGCGATGGGCGCATCGATCCGGTCGAATTGACCGACTTATTCCTCGACCGGATTGGGGCCGAAGACCCCGATCACGCGATCTATGTCCGGTTGACCGCCGACCGCGCCCGAGCGGAAGCCATGGCCGCCCGCGACCGCAACCGGCGCGGCATGCGCCTGGGCCCCTTGGACGGCGTCCCGATTTCCTGGAAGGATTTGTTCGACACGGCCGGCGTCGAAACCAATGGCGGTACCGAACTGCTGGCGGGGCGGGTGCCCGACCGGGATGCCGAACTTCTGGCCCGGGCGACCCGGGCCGGGCTGGTCTGTCTGGGCAAGACCGGACTGCCGGACCTGGCCTTTTCCGGGCTGGGCATCAACCCCTATCACGGTACCCCGCGCAACCCGTTCGACGACCGGGTGCCGCGAGTCCCCGGTGGTTCCTCGGCCGGGGCCGCCGTGTCGGTCGCCCGCGGCCTAGCGGCGGCGGCGATCGGCAGCGATACCGGTGGTTCGGTGCGGATCCCGGCCGCCTGGAACGGCCTGGTGGGATTGAAGACCACGGCCGGGCTGCTGCCCCTGGACGGGGTGATCGCGCTGTCGCCAACCCTCGATACTGTCGGCCCGTTGACCCGTGACGTGGCCGACGCCAATGCACTGCTCGCCGTATTGGCCCGCCGCCGTCCGGCCGACCTTGGCGGGGCGAGTCTGGACGGGGTCAGGCTCTGCAAGCCGCAGGGCCACATGTGGGACGGGCTCGATACCGGGGTGGCAGACGTGATCGAATCGGCGCTGGACCGGCTGGTTGTCGCCGGGGGCGCGATTGTGGAGGCGCCGCTCCCCGAAGCCGCCGAGATCGGGCCGCTCGTCGACGCCGCCGGCGGCCAGATCAATGCCGAGGGCTATGGCCAATGGCGGGACGCGATGGAGGCGGCGCCCGCCAAAGTCTACCGGCCGATCTACGACCGTTTCCGGGGCACGTTGGGGCATGAGGCGTCGGCCTATGCCGGCGCCTTGATCAGGGCCGAGGAATTGAAGCGCGCCTATGCCGCCCGTACGGCCGGCTTCACGGCTGTCGTGGCCCCCACCGTCGCGGTGCCGCCGCCGCCGATCGCCCCGTTGGAGGCGGATGCGGCCGCCTATGCCAAGGCGGCCCTGTTGGCGGTCCGCAACACCCGGATCGGCAATCTGCTGGGCCTGTGCGCCATAACCTTGCCCTGCGGCCTGGCCGATGGCCTGCCGGTCGGGCTGATGTTCATGGCGCCTCCGTTCGGCGAAGGCGGTCTGCTGCGATTGGCTTCCGCTGCTGAACAGATTATGTGCGCCTAAATTTTAGGCGGTGAATTTTTCTTGCCTATTTTTTCATCACAATCGATTGATGGGATTCGACCGATCACCACGCGGCAGTAATTAATATTTTGATTTAAAACAGTAAATCACCTTCCTGCAAAAACGGCACGCTTCTTGATAAGGCCAGGCCAAGGGGGCTTGGTCCCTGCGAGTGTCATATTAGGAAGGTTGATCCGATGAAAATGATCACGGCCGTCATCAAGCCGTTCAAACTCGATGAGGTTCGCGAGGCGCTCTCGGCGCTGGGCGTCGCCGGGGTAACGGTGAGCGAGGCCCGCGGCTTTGGCCGCCAGGGTGGCCACACTGAAATCTATCGTGGCGCCGAGTATTCGGTGCAATTCCTGCCCAAGCTGCGCCTTGAGGTCGCGGTCCCGGACGAACTGGCCGAACGCGCCATCGAAATCATCGGCGACACGGCCCGGACCGGCAAAATCGGCGACGGCAAGATCTTCGTCTACGAACTGACCCAAGCGGTTCGCATCCGTACCGGCGAGACCGGTGCGACGGCCCTTTAACGTATTTTCCGAATTCTGCGGAGACCGATCATGTACCTGACCCGTAAAACCCCGCTCATGGCCGCGGGTGTCGCCTGCGTTCTGGCCCTTGCCGCCACCCCGGCCCGGGCCGAAGTGACGCCTGAAGCCACATATGTCTTCAACACCCTGTCGTTCCTGATGAACGGCTTCCTGGTGATGTTCATGGCCGCCGGCTTTGCCATGCTGGAGGCCGGCTTGGTGCGTTCGAAGAACGTTGCCACGATCCTCTTAAAGAACGTCGCCCTGTTTGCGACCGCGATGATCCTCTACTACCTTGTCGGCTACAATCTGATGTACGCCGGTGTCGACGGCGGCTGGATCGGCAGTTTCGGCCTGTGGTCCGCCGACGATGCCAAGGCGCTGGCCGGTGATTTCGAAGGCGGCTACGCTGCTTCGTCGGACTGGTTCTTCCAGATGGTGTTCGTCGCCACCGCCGCGTCGATCGTGTCCGGCACCTTGGCCGAACGCATTCGCCTGTGGCCGTTCCTGGCTTTCATCGTCGTGCTGACCGGCTTCATTTACCCGATCCAGGGTGCCTGGCAGTGGGGCGGCGGCTGGCTGTCGAACAAGGG
The DNA here is from genome assembly GCA_964344385.1 of uncultured Sneathiellales bacterium. GTDB lineage: Bacteria > Pseudomonadota > Alphaproteobacteria > CAYFNG01 > CAYFNG01 > CAYFNG01. Next base: position 27,747 of record CAYFNG010000005.1, on the reverse strand, counting down.
ATTTGCCGATTTCGCCGGATCGACCATCGTGCATTCGGTTGGCGGCTGGGCGGCCCTGACCGGTGCCATCGTTCTTGGCGCCCGCAAGGGCAAGTACGGGGCGGATGGCCGCATCAACGTCATGCCCGGTTCGTCCCTGCCGCTGGCGACGCTGGGCACCTTCATCCTGTGGCTCGGCTGGTTTGGCTTCAACGGCGGTTCGCAGTTGGCGCTGGGTACCGGCGCCGACGCGGTCGCCATCTCCAATATCTACGCCAATACCGGTATCGCCGCCGCCGGCGGTGTCATTGCCGCCCTGGCCCTGACCCAGATCCTTTATAAGAAGCCGGACCTGACCATGGTGTTGAACGGGGCCCTGGCCGGCCTGGTCAGCATCACCGCCGGGCCCGACACGCCTACCCTGGGCAGCGCCACCCTGATCGGTGCGGTCGGTGGCGTTATCGTGGTCTTTGTGGTGCCGCTGCTGGACCGCCTGAAGATCGACGATGTGGTCGGTGCCATCCCGGTCCACCTGGTGGCCGGTATCTGGGGGACCATGGCGGTGCCGTTGACCAACGGTGACGCCAAGTTCGCGACCCAGGCGCTTGGCGTCGTCGCCATTGGCGGGTTCGTCGCGGTCACCAGCGCCGTGGTCTGGCTGGTGCTGAAATTCACCTTTGGCATCCGGGCCAGCGAAGAGGAAGAGGCTCTGGGCCTCGACCGGGCGGAACTGGGGCTGGAAGCCTATCCCGAATTTGGGCGCGGCTCACAGATCGCCTAACTTTCGACCTCTCTCTCACGAAGGACGGCGGGTGCCCCGGGTACCCGCCGTTTTTCTTGACCTCAGCGATCCCGCGATGCCAGATTGCGCCGGCACGGTCCGAGGGCAAGGTCATGTTGGTCGGTCACAATTCCCAGGGCGTCAAGATCACCGTCGAGGTCCGCCTGTTCAACAGCATCTCGCGTTTCGCCGACACCCGCGGCCAGCGCTTCCGGATCGAACTCGATCCCGGCGCCACGGTCAGCCACCTGGCCGAAACCTTGAACATCCCCGAGCCGGAAATCTTCCTGGTCCTGGTCAACGGCCGCGATGTCACCCGCGGCCGGGTCGGCGATCCGGTGCGCGGGTCGTTCGAGCTGGAAGACGGCGACGTGGTCGCGCTCTCGGGGGCGGTCCCCTATAGCTGGGGCTACGGTTCGCCGGTGGTGTGATCCTCGGCCGGGGTGGGCTTTAACCGCCGCCCTTCTGATAGGCCCGCCAGAAGAGCTTCAGGGCCGCCTCGATGCCGGGCTGGTCATAACCGGTGAAACTGAGCTGGACCTCGGTCATCGGTATCCGTACCAGGGCAATTCGGCGCTCGCCCTCTTCGGACAGGCTGATGTCCAGTTGGCGTTCCCCGTCGGTAAACCGGATTTCGCGGCCATCGACCGTGTAGTCGTCGCTGCCCAACGCCTTGGGCAGCAGGCGCAGAAATTCCCTGTGGGTGTAACCCATTTCCTTGGTGACGACGTGCGCGGTCATGTTCGGCTCCGGTAGCGACAGACATTCAGTCTATCGAAGCCGTGCCGGTAACGACAATCGTGTTTCTACCGGCCGGCCGGTCAATTTCAGTTGAACGGCTCGGCGCGGTCGATCAGGGCTTCCAGGTCGTCCTCATCCGGGTTACGGGGATTACCCGGGTGGATGATCGACACCTGGCAGTTCTCGGCCGCCTCCACCAGCTGCTTGAAGCTGCCGGCATCGGGGTCCGCGATATAGGCCTGCATGTTCTCATTGTAAGCGAACATGCGGTCGTTCAACTGGGTGCACTCGTTGCAGGTGGTGCAGCGCGGCGTGTCAATGTAGGGGTCGCCGACCGGGCGGGCTTCCTCTTCCGGCTCCTCCGGCTCGGCGGCCGGTGCCGGTGCTGCGGCCGGTTGGGCCGCGACCTTGGCCGGGGCCTCCGGCTCGGCCTTCGCCTCATGGCTGGCGATTTCCGCCGCCAGCCGATCCTGCCAGGCCGCGTCGCTGGCCGCCACCGCGGCGGCGGCGTGGGAATTGGCGATCCCGCCCAGCTCGCGCAGACTGTGCCAGGCGTCCAGGCACCGCAAGGCGGCCAGGATCATCTCTTTTTCGACCACCAGGCGGTGTATGACGTCATTCTCGTCGGCCGCCAGGATATAGGGGATGCGGTCGGCGACGCTGTCCGGTGGCGCCGCCAGGTAATCGGCCACCGGGATCATGCCGTCATGCCATTGGTTGCGGGGCACGGCCGCGAAATGATGCGCCTGGCGCGCGTCCAGGACCGCAAAATCAACAAAAGTGAAGGCCAATTCGATGGCCTCACGGCGCATCACATCGTCTTCATAGTCCAGCTCGTCCACCGGCCAGTCGACGGTCGGCTGGGGGTTTCCGGCAACGCTGAAGCGGCTGGCCCAGTCGCCGCCGGCGGCCGGGTCGAAGCTAAAGGCGGGGAAGGCCCGGGCCTGCAGAGCGGCGGCCGCCTTCAGGTAGGTCGGCAGGTGCGGCGCGTCCATGCCCTCGGTCGACAGCATGTGGATCAAGGCCGGGCCGTCAAAGTTCATGGCCCGCATGAACTGTGTCCAATGCTGCCTGAGATGCGAGACCGGCGCCTGCAGGACAAAGGCATTGCAGGTGCACAAGGTCATGCCGGCCAGTCTGGTGCCGCGCGCGCCAAGCGAGAACCGGCCCGACGTGACCGGTTGTTCGGCCAGCAGGTCGTCGCTTTCCAGGATGAACTTGAACGGCAGGCCGGCTTCAAGCAACTCGGTCATGACCGCCATTTCCACCGCGTCGCTGCGGGCGGCGTGCAGGTGCACCAGATAGGCCGGGAACCGGGCCAGGTATTCCGGCTCGATATGGGTCTCGTCGAAACGGGCGAAATGCGCGTCGTGCTTTTCGGGCTGGTAGCGGTTGGCGATCTCCAACTCGGCCAGGGTCATCGCCTTGACCAGATCGACCAGCTTGGGCAGCCGCTTGCGGAATGCCGCCCGGGCTTCGCCACAACGTTCGAACACGAACCGGTAGGACCGCCGGCCGCGGCGTTCGCTGGCCCCGGCGGGGACCAGGAAGCGTTGCTCTTCCAGCACTTTGAGCGCCGCCAGGATCCGGGCTCGCCGTTCCTTGGGCATGACCGCCCCCGCCTCGACCGGCGGCAGCAACTGTGACAGCCGGTTGAAATCGATATCAGCGCGATAGCTGTCGCCAAGGTCGCGTTCCAACTGTTTGGGCGTGCGGGCCGCCGCGGTCTTCTGGTGGTCGGCGTCAAGGGTTTCCCGCAAGGAAGTGACCAGCTTCTCGATTTCGCGGCCCAGGCTGGCGACTTTATTCGCCTGGATGCCGTCCCAGGCGTAACGTGCCACGGTGCCCAACGTGTCGGCGTTGCAGCCGACCACCCGGCCCTTGATCGGCAGGGCCCGGCGGATCGTCCGCAGGTCCTGTTTGAGGTGCGTCGCACCACTTTCTGTTTCTTCCAGAACCGCCTTTTCGGCCCGGTTCCACAGCATCCTCAGGCTGCCTTTGGTGCCGGCCATGGCCTGTGCCCGGACCTCGTACTCCAGCCGCAACAGCAGGCGGCGCAACGCTTCGCCGTCGGCCCCCTGTGGTGCCAATTGCCGGGCGACCCCACCGACCACCGAACTCAAACCCGCCGCCAGGGGTTCGGGCCCACCTTCCCGCAGCACCAACGGATAGTCATGGCGCAGGCTGGCCAGGTCCCGGTAGCGGGCCAATTGGGCCGGTCGGAACCGCATGACGTCGTCGGGCTCGCCACTCTCGGCCGGGCGCTCACCCAACAGGTGGAACAGGGCATGCCGTGGGGATTGCAAATTCATGGTTCCATACTCTTTCCTGGGCGCGGTCATAATCAGCTTCGCGACCGGCCCCTACTCGTCGTCGGGCCAAACCGTGTACTTGTCCATCTCGGCTTCCAGCCCGGATTGAATGACGTCCGGCGCGCTGGTCCGGTTGCTGTAGTGGGCCTCGTCGTAGCGCGGCGCGTCCGGGTTGCGGTACAGCACCCCGACCGGGATCGAATTCTCCATCGAGGCCAGCTCCCGGGCCCGGTGGATGTCGGCCGGGTCGTGGGTCTCGCGGTTCTTGTAAAGCGCGGCCAAGCCGGCATCCGGACGGATGCCGTTTTCATGGGTCAGCAGGGTAATCCGGTCCGGGTCTCGCAGCCAGGGCTCGAACATTTCCGGCAGGAATTCGGGGCAGCGCTGAATGATGCGGACAAACGAAAAGCCCTTATGGTTATAGGCTTGGCTGACGATGTCGTACAGCAGCTCAGGGTTCCAGTCGACGGTCTGGGCGACGAAGGACGCGTTGGCCACGCCCAGGGTCACGGTCAGCGGATTCAGGGGGTCCAGATGTGCGCCCTGCGGGCTGGTGCGGCTTTTCATGCCGCGCGGCGAGGTCGGCGACGCCTGCATCTTGGTCAGGCCATAGACATGGTTGTCGTGCATCATCACGGTCATGTCGATGTTGTAGCGAATGGCGTGGATCCAATGCGCCGTGCCGATCGAGCAGCAATCGCCGTCGCCGGTGTTGACGAAAACGTGCAGGTCGGGGCGCACCATCTTGATGCCTTCGGCCACTGGCAGGGCCCTGCCGTGCAGGCTGTGGAAGCCGTAAGTCTTCATGTAATGGGGGAACCGGCTGGAACAGCCGATGCCGGACACGAAGACGGTTTTTTCCGGCGGCAACTGTTTTTCGCGGCAAAGCCGCTGCATCGCGGTCAGTACGCCGTTATTGCCGCAGCCATTGCACCAGCGCGGCATCCCGCCCTGATAGTCGGCCAGCGTGAAGCGATCATCGTCGGCCTGCAGCAGGCTGTCTGTAAAGGGGGTGGTCATGCCGGCCTCTCAATCTGGTGGAGTTTCTTTTCGATGACTTTGACGATGGTGCCCGGTTTGATCGGCTGGCCGCGAACCTCGGACCAGCAGTCTATATCGACCAGGTAGCGGGCCCTGAGCATCAGCGCCAGGTTGGAATAGCGCCGGTTCTCGTCGTCGATCAGGCCGTGTTCGACATCGTCGGCCCAGTTGCATTCGACGGTCATCACCTGTTTGAAGCGGTTGAAGATCTCCTTCAGGCCCGACGCCATCGGCTGGATGAAATGCAGATGCAGCGACGAGACCTTGCGCCCGTCTTCACGCAGGCGATCGACCGCCTCTTCGATCGAGCCCTTGGTGCTGCCCCAACCGACGATCAGAAGATCACCGTCATCGCCGCCATAAACCGGTGGCGTCTTCAGGGTCTTCTGCAGCACCGCCAGCTTGTGGCTGCGGTGACGCAGACCCTCCTCGTTGATATGCGGGTCATAGGCGACATGGCTGTCTCGGTCATGGGCCAGGCCGGTCAGGCAATGCATGCCGCCGGGCTGGCCGGGAATGAAACGCCGGGCCATGCCGGTGGCCTCGTCCCAGTCATAAGGCCGGCCATCGTCCGGCACCGGGTTCTGGTCGATCGGCGGCGCCAGCCAGTCGGTCGAAAAGGTCGGCCGGACGAAGGGCTGCTGGGCGGTCGCCAGGTTGGCGTCGGTCAGTACCACCACCACCATGTTGAAGGTCTCGGCGATCTTGCGGGCGGTGATCATGGCGTAGAAACAGTCCTCGATGCCCGAGACCGCCATCACCACCTTAGGCGCGTCGCCATGGCTGCCGAAACAGGCGGTCAGCAGGTCGCCCTGTTCGCCCTTGGTCGGCTGGCCGGTCGACGGGCCGCCGCGCTGGACGTTGACCACGATCAGCGGGATCTCGCCCATCACGGCCAGGCCGATCGATTCCTGTTTCAGGGAATAGCCCGGGCCTGAGGTGATGGTCACCGCGCATTTGCCGGCATAGGACGAACCGATGGCAAAGCCGCAGGCCGCGATCTCGTCCTCGGCCTGGTGGACCACGCCGCCGACCTTTTCGAACACTTCGCTCAAATAGTGCGACACCGACGTTGCCGGAGTGATCGGGTACATGGAACAGACCCGGATGCCCGACGCCAGGGTGCCAAGCGCCAAGGCGGTATTGCCGTTGACCACGATCTGTGGCTGGTCGGGCTTGGTGGCCGGGATGCTGTATTTGAAGGGCAGGTTGGCTTCGGCCCATTCCAGGCCGGCCTCCAGCAGCAGCAGGTTGGCGTGGACCACTTCTCCGCCCTTCGCGCCGAACACCAGGCGGACCTGCATTTCCGCCAGGTCGTGGTCCAGGCTGAAGATGCTGCATAACATGCCCAACACGAACATGTTCTTGCCGCGGCGCGCGTCCGAAACGTGCTTCAGGCACTCGACCTCCATCGGCACCTCGATCACGTTGTAGCCGTCGGCGACCAACTGTTCATAGGTGCTGACATAGGCTTCCGCGATCTCCGGGTTGCGGTCGGTGCGCCACTTGTCTTCCAACAGGATGGTGCAGCCGGGTTTCAGCTCCTCGGCCTGGATCCGTCCCAGGATGACCTGCTCGTTGAAGGCCACCACCAGATCGGCCTCATCGCCACCATTGGTGACACTGGTCTGGGCCAAACGAACCCGGTTGCCGCTGGCGCCGGCGATGCTGCGGGCCGGTGGCTGGATTTCGGCCGGAATAATTTCGACCGTCCACACGCCGTTGCCCATGCGGGCCGCGATCGAGGCCAAGGATTGGCCGCATTTTTGCGCCCCCTCGCCGGAATCGCTGACGATCTCGACCACATGTTGGCGCAGTTCGGTCACCGGCTTGTCGACGATCGGGGTCTCGTGTGCGACCGGCTCGGTTGAGTTCACCACAGTATCCATGACCTACTCGTCTGTTGCCTCACTCGGCCGCGGCCAAGCGCAGGCGGGAAAAATTGCGTTCCTCGCGTGGGATGCCGAACAACCTGTCGGCGTCCTCGATCGCCGGTTCACGATAGACCACGTCGCTGTCGCGCACCGCCAGGTAACGCTTGATGCCGGCAGCGGCGCGACGCCCCGCGCCCATCGCCTCGATCACCGTCGCAGCGCCGGTGACAATATCGCCGCCGGCAAAGACGCCCGAAATCGAGGTTTCCAGCGCCTCGTCGACGCCGATATAACCCCAGCGGTTCAGATCGACGCCCGAAGTCTGGCCGATGATCGGGTTGGCGTTGGTGCCGATGGCATAGACCACCATGTCGGTTTCGAACTCAAAATCGCTGCCTTCGACCGGCACCGGTCGGCGTCGGCCGGAATCATCGGGCTCGCCCAATTCCATTTTCAGGCAGCGCATGCCGCGGACATTGCCGGCACCATCGTCCAGGATCTCGACCGGCGCGGTCAGCCAGTGGAACTCGACGCCTTCCTCTTCGGCATGGTGGATCTCTTCCAGCCGGGCCGGGCATTCCTCGCGGGTGCGGCGATAGACGCAGTAAACGGTTTCGGCCCCCAGGCGCAGGCAGACCCGCATGGCGTCCATCGCGGTATTACCCGACCCGATCACCGCGACCCGCCGGCCCAAATGCAGTGGCGTATCATAATTGGGAAAATCGCCGGCCCCCATCAGGTTGCAGCGGGTCAGCAGTTCGTTGGCAGACAGCACGCCGTTCAGCGATTCGCCCGGTATGTCCATGAATTTCGGGGTGCCGGCACCGGTGCCGACGAACACCGCGTCAAAGCCCATTTCGGTGCGCAATTGTTCGATGGTGAACAGCCGCCCCACCAGGGTATCGCATTCGATCTTGACCCCCAGCTTGATCAGATTGCCAAGCTCGGCATCCACCACCTGGTTGGGCAGGCGAAATTCGGGGATGCCGTAACGCAACACCCCGCCGGGCTTGTGCAGGGCCTCGTAGATGGTGACGTCGCAACCGGCCTTGGCCAGGTCGGCGGCACAGGCCATCCCGGCCGGGCCCGAACCGACGATCGCCACCCGATAGCCATTGGGTTCGATATGGGGAACCCGGAACCAGTCATTTTCAATCGCCTGGTCCCCGACCCAGCGTTCCAGGCGTCCGATTGCTACCGGTTCCAGGCTGTCGCCCACCGGGCAAACGCCTTCGCACTGGTCTTCCTGGGGGCAGACCCGGCCGCAGATCGCCGGCAGCAAATTGGATTCGCAGATCACCTCATAGGCGCCGCGATAATCCTTGTTGCCGATCTTCTCGATGAAGGCCGGAACGTCGATGCCGACCGGGCAGCCGCGCACGCAGGCCGGTTCGGGGCAGAACAGGCAGCGCAGGCTCTCATTCTTGGCGTGATCGACAAGGTAGCCCTTGGCCACCTCCTCGAAATTGCGGGCCCGGATATCGGCCGGCTGTTCCGGCATCGGGGTGCGATCTTGCGGGATGGTTCGGATGGTACGTTTCTTGGGCATCACACAATCCCTTATGCTCAAGGGTGTCAGGCGACCGGCGTGGCCGCCTGGATACTGCGGCAATTGTCCAGCCAGCGGTCCATGGACATTTTTTCGTCCGCCTTGAAGCGCTGCAGGCGGTTCATCAGGTCGGTGAAATCGACCTGGTGGCCGTCGAAATCGGGGCCGTCGACACAGGCGAACTTCATCTTGCCGCCGACCGACACCCTGCAGCCGCCGCACATGCCGGTGCCGTCGACCATGATCGGGTTGAGGCTGACCATGGTCTTGATGCCGTGCGGTCGGGTCGCTTCCGCCGCCGCCCGCATCATCACCGGCGGGCCGATGGCGACGACTTCGTCGATGTCGTCATGGGCCGCGATGGCGGCCGCGATTCCGTCGGTGACCAGCCCCTTGATGCCGATCGAACCGTCGTCGGTGCAGATGATGAATTCGTCGCACACGGTGCGGAACTTGTCGTGCCAGAACACCAGGTCCTTGTTGCGGAATCCGACCACGCCGATGACATAGGCGCCGGCCTCCTTGAAGGCGCGGGCCTGGGGAAAGATTGGCGCGACACCCAGGCCACCGCCGACACAGACCACTTTGGTCGCGTTGCCGACATGGCTGGGCAGCCCCATCGGACCGGTGATGCTGTGCAGTTTGGCGCCTTCGAGGCACAGGTCCTGCATCTCACGGGTCGACTTGCCGACCGCCTGGATGACCAGGGTGACGGTACCGGCCTCGGCGTCGAAATCGGCAATGGTCAAGGGTATGCGTTCACCGTGGTCCTGGCCGATGACGATGACGAACTGGCCCGGCCGGGCGGCCTTGGCCATGGCCGGGTGGTAGACCTCGAGCAAAAAAGTGACGTCGGAAAAATCCTCGCGGCGAACGATGGTGTTCTGCTGCATAACGGCAATCCCCCCGTCTGTAGCGGCGTTTTTCGCCGCATGTTCGTCGCGTTGGTGCGACATTCCGGTCCGATCCGCTATTTTCGTCGATGTCCGACCGCATGATTGCAGTCTGAGATCAAACAATAAAAACCCCGATTTGTGGCAAGTGCTTCCGGGCCTTTCGGGCCTTTTTGGATCGCCTCCAAACCGGGCGGCTAGGGGGAAAGTCTACATCGGGAAAGATGAAGGGAGCTTGATTAAGATCAAAATACGCATAAGGCTGCGCAATTCGCGCAATTTCAGGTGATACAGCCCCGGGCGTCGACCGTCATGGTCTTCTCGACCCGCCCGCCGCGAACCAGGTGGACCAGGCCCACGACATTGCTGACGGGGCAGGCGTGGTTGGGAATGATTTGGATGCGCTGGCCGATATTCAGGCTGCCCGGCACGGCCGCCAGGTCGAGGCGCCCATGCTCCTCGCTCAAGCTGTCTACGGCGATCTCGGGGTGCCCGACCACGCTGCCGAACCCGGTCATTCCCATCAGGTCCGAGGTCAGAACCTTGGAGCCGGCGTCGATGATCGCCCGGCGCGGCGTCGGAGCGCTGACCACCGTGGCCAGGACGGTCAGGACAACGTCATCGGTGCCGCAGGCCCCGCGGGACACCAGCGAACGGTCATTGTAGATATATGTGCCGGCGCGATGCTCGGTCGCCGCCGTCACCTGGTGGGCGGTGTACAGATCAGGGGTGCCACCGGAACTGACGACGGTGCAGTCATGGCCAGCCGCCTGGCACAGGGCCACGGCTTCGGCCAGCCACGCTTGCACTTGCGGGACCTGCCCGGCCGGCGGATAGGTCATCAGGCCCTTGAAGGCCAATCCCGGCTGGGCCGCGATGTCTCCGGCCAGTTCGGCCGCCTGTTCCGGGGTGACCACGCCGCAGCGCCCTGCGCCGGTGTCGCATTCGACCAGCACCGGCAGCGGCACGTCCGGGTCGTTGAATGCGCCGGCCAGGCCGGCGATCGTCGCTTTACTGTCGGCACAGACGCTGACCCGGCAGCGCCTGGCCAGTGCCTTCAGCCGGGCGAGTTTGGCCAGGCCTATAATGTTGTAGGTGATCAGGATGTCGTCGAACCCGGCATCGGCCATCACCTCCGCCTCGCTCAATTTCTGGCAGGTGATGCCGGCGGCGCCGGCCGCGATCTGGGCCTTGGCGAACCGGGTCAGCTTGTGGGTCTTGATGTGGGGCCGGTTGGCGATGCCGTGGCGGTCGCAATAGTCCTGCAGCTTGGCGAGGTTGCGTTCGACGATATCCAGATCGACCAAGACCGCCGGGGTTTCGATGTCGTCGATGTCCATTGCCTAGCGGCCCTTCCAGACCGGGTCGCGCTTTTCGGCGAAGGCGCGGGCGCCCTCCAACTGGTCCTCGCTGGAATACAGCCGGTCGACGGTGGCGAAGCCGCGTTTCATGACCCGGGCCAGGGCATCATTGAAGCTCATATTCTCGCTCTCCCGCGCCACTTCCTTCAGGGCCTGGAAGACCAGGGGCGGGCCGGCGGCCAGCAGGGCGGCCAGTTCCCGCGCTCGGGGCATCAGCCCCTCGGGCGGCACCACCTTGTTGACCAGGCCCCAATGCTTGGCTTCCGCCGCGTCCATCCAACGGCCGGTGAACAGCAGGTCCATGGCGACGTGATAGGGGATCCGCTTGGGCAGCTTGATGGTCGCCGCGTCGGCCAGGGTCCCGGCCTTGATTTCCGGCAGGGCGAAGCTGGCCTGGTCGGACGCGATGATCAGATCGGCCGACAGCGCCAGTTCGAAGCCGCCGCCGACCGCCATGCCGCCGACCGCCGCGATGATCGGCTTGTTGAGGTCGGGCAATTCCTGGATGCCGCCAAAGCCGCCGACGCCATAGTCACTGTCCGGTGCCTCGCCCTCGGCCGCCGCCTTCAGGTCCCAGCCGGCGCTGAAGAACCTGTCGCCGCCGCCGGTGACGATCGCCACCCGCAAATCGGGGTCGTCGCGAAAACCGGCGAACACGTCACCCATCAAACGGCTGGTGGCGGCGTCGATGGCGTTGGCCTTGGGCCGGTCCAACGTGACTTCCAGGACCGCGCCGTCGCGCACCAGGTGCAAGGGGTTTTCGGACATATTCAGACTCCTAAATCACATCACGATGCGGATCAGCGCATCGGCGGCCACCGCGCCCAGGCCCTGTGGCCGCACCATCAGGGGATTGATATCCAGTTCCACCAACCGGTCGAGATTGTCCTCGGCAAAGCGGGCCACGGTCAATGCGCACGCGACCGCGGTGTCCAAGTCGCCGGCCGGGCGGCCGCGGAACCCACCCAGCAGCTTACCGGCCTTCAGCGATTGGATCGCGTCCCGCACCTCGTCCGCGGTGGTCGGCAGGGGCAGGACGCGGCTGTCGCCGACCAGTTCCACCAGGACACCGCCGCTGCCCAGCACCAGATAGGGGCCGAACTCCGGGTCGCGGTCGACACCGATCAGCAGTTCGGCCACCGCATCCGTAACCATCGCCTCGACCAGGAAGTCCCGGCCCAGTCCGGCCATCGCTTCGGCGGCGTCGCGCACCTGATCGGCATCCGCCAGTCCCAGCCGCACCGCCCCGGCCTCGGTTTTGTGGGCAAGCTCCGGGTTGGCCGATTTCAACGCCACCGGAAAGCCGATGCGCGTCGCTGCCGCAACTGCTGCCTCGGCCCCGGTCACCAGCTCACCGGCCGGCACGGTGATCCCCGCTGCCGCCAGCTCCCGCTTGGCCGGCCATTCATTCAAGGTTTCGGCGTTGTCCGGTTGCGACCCCGGCGGCAACAGGGGAGCCGGGGCGGGGGTTGCCCAGGCCCGGCCGATGCGGGCCGCGCCGGCGGCCGCGTCCAGCGCTTCCTCGACCCCGGCCAGGGCGGCGATGCCGGTGGCGTGGACCTGGGCCACCGTCGCCTCGGGCAGGCATTCGGGCAGGGTCGCAACCAAAGCAGCCCGGGCGCCGGTGCGGGCCTGGGCGGCGGCCAGGGCATGCAGGCCAACCAGCCATTCATCCTGCTGGCAGCGGTCTTCACGCGGGAAATCCAGCAGCAGCATCGACAGATCGAAGCCGCGGCCCAGCATGGCGCTGAAGGTCTCGGTCAGGGCCGCCTCGTCGCCCCAGCTGAAGGTGTGGTAGTCCAGCGGGTTGGCAACCTCGACCAGGGGGTTGAGCGTGGCGGCGACTGTCGCGCGCTCCGAATCCGTCAGCGGCCGTAAATTCAGGTCCCGGTGCTCGGCCGCATCGGCCACCAACACGGCTTCGCCGCCGGAACAGCTCATCGACGCGATGGTATTGCCGTCCAGCGGGCCGGTCTGGTGCAGCAGCTTCAGGGTCTCCAGGAAGGCCGGGATCGACGGGCTGCGGGCGATGCCGAAGCGCCGCAGAACGGCGTCGACCAGGCGGTCCGGCCCAGCCAGCGAGGCGGTGTGGGTCAGCGCCGCTGCCCGACCGACCTCGGACCGGCCCAGCTTGAGGGCGACGATCGGCACCCGACGCTCGCGGGCGAAGCGGGCGGCACGCTCCAGCGCGGCGACGTCGCCCAGGCTCTCCAACACCAGGCCGATGGCACTGACCCGGTCGTCGTCAGCCAGGGCTTCGACCAGCTGTGCGACCCCGACCCGGGCCTGGTTGCCGAGCGTGAACAAATAACCCAACGGCAGGCCGCGCCGCTGCATGGTCAGGCTGACCCCGATATTGCCGGACTGCGAGATCAAGGCGACGCCCCGCGAGACCGTCTCACCGCCATGCTGGTCGGGCCACAACAGGGCGCGGTCGAAATAGTTCAGGAAGCCATAGCAGTTGGGTCCGAGAAAGGGCATCGGCCCGGCCGCATCCAGCAATTCCCGCTGCAGGTCGGCACCGCCTGCGCCGGCCTCCTTGAAGCCGGAGGCGAAACACACCGCGCCGCCGGCACCGGCGGCGTTCAGATCCCGGATCAGGTCGACCGTCGCGTGGCGGTTGATGGCGACAAAGGCGGCGTCCGGCACGCCCGGCAGTTCGGCCAGGCTGCGATAGCAGTGATGGCCCTCGATCGCCGCCTTGTCGGGATGGACGGGCCAGATCTCACCCTGATAGCCGATCCGGTGACACTGGCGCACCACTTCCTCGGCCCAGCCGCCGCCGAAGACCGCGATCGATTGCGGTTTGAGCAGGCGGTCGAGAAGTGTCTGTTTCAAGGTCGTGCGAGCCCACCCGCTCCCCCGGCCCAACCACCCCAAGGGTACCATGGCATGGGTGGTTGGGCCGGGGGAGCGGGTGGGCCAGTCCAAGCAAACATAAGCCGCTCAGCCCCCCAGCGGGCGCAGCAATTCGCGGCTGATGATGTGCCGCTGGATCTCGGAGGTGCCGTCCCAGATGCGCTCGACCCTGGCGTCGCGCCAGAACCGCTCCAAAGGCAGGTCGTCCATCAGCCCCATGCCGCCATGGATCTGGATCGCCTCGTCGGTGACCCGGGCCAGCATCTCGGTGGCATAGAGCTTGGCCTGGGCGATGACCCGGTTGGCGTCCTGTCCCTGGTCCAGGGCCCAGGCGGCGGCCAGGGTCAGCCAGTCGGCGGCGTCGATTTCGGTGACCATGTCGGCCAACTTGAACGACACGCCCTGGAACTTGCCGATGGCCTGGCCGAACTGCTTGCGTTCGGCAGCCCAGCTCAGGGACAGGTCGAAGGCGCGCCGGGCCCGGCCGACGGACATCGCTGCCACCGTCAGCCTGGTGGCGTAGAGCCAGGTATTGGCGACCTCGAAGCCCTTGCCTTCCTCGCCCAGGATCTGGTCCGAGCCCAGGCGACAATCGTCGAATGTCAGGATGCAGTTCTGATAGCCACGGTGCGACACCGACCGGTAGCCGGGACGGATTTCGAACCCCGGCGTGCCGCGGTCGACCAAAAAGCAGGTGATGCGTTTCTTAGGCCCCCTTGGTGTCTCCTCCTCGCCGGTGGCGATGAAGGCGATGACGAAATCGGCGATATCGGCGTGGCTGATGAAATGCTTGGTGCCGTTGACCACCCAGTCATCGCCGTCCCGCCGGGCAAAAGTCTTCATGCCGCGCACGTCGGATCCGGCATCGGGCTCGGTCATGGCCAGCGCGTCCATCTTCTCGCCGCGGACACAGGGCAGCAGGTATTTCTCGCGCTGCGCCTCGTCGCAGGCGCACAGGATGTTCGAGGGCCGGCCCCACCACACCGACAGGCCTTGCGAGGTGCGGCCCAATTCCCGTTCCAACAGGGTGAAGGTCAGGTGGTCCAGGCCGCCGCCGCCGAATTCCTCGGGGATGTTGGGGGCGTAGAAGCCGAGCTCGCTTACCTTGGCTTGGATCTCGCGGCCGATCTCGGCCGGCACCTCGCCCGTCCGTTCGACCTCGGCTTCCAGGGGAAACAGCTCCTTCTCGACGAAGCTGCGGACGGTGTCGACCACCAGCTCCTGTTCGTGGCTGAGCCCGAAGTCCATGGTTCAGCCCCGCTTGGTGAGCTTCAGGCGCTCGCGCACCTCCTGCGGTCCCAGGATGTTGAGGTTGGCGGCCTGCAGCATGGTCACCGCGCGATCCACCAACTGGTCGTTGCGGGCCAGCTGGCCGCGGCTGAGGTAGAGATTGTCCTCCAGCCCGACCCGGACATTGCCGCCGGCCAGGGGCGCCATCATCACATAGGGCAGCTGCATGCGGCCGATCGAGAAGGCCGAGAAGACGGTGCCCGGCGGCAACTGGTTGACCATCGCCAGCAGGGTGCCGGGATCATCCGGCGCGCCGTAGGGGATTCCCATGCACAGCTGGATCATCACCGGATCGTCGATCAGCCCATCGGCGATCAGCTTCTTGACGAACACCAGGTGACCGGTGTCAAAGACCTCGAGTTCGGGCCGCACGCCCAACTCCTGCACCCGCTTGGCCATCTTCTGCAGCATCGCCGGTGTGTTGGTCATGACATAATCGCTCTCGGCGAAATTCATGGTGCCGCAGTCCAAGGTGCAGATCTCGGGCAACAGTTCTTCGACATGGGTCAGCCGTTCCAACGGGCCGGCCATATCGGTCCCGGCCGGGTCCAGCGGCAACGGCTGGTCGGTCGAACCGAACACCAGATCGCCGCCCATGCCCGCGGTCAGGTTGAGGATGACGTCGGTATCTGCCGAACGCACCCGGTCGACCACTTCGCGATAGAGCGCCGGATCGCGGGAGCCCTTGCCGGTTTCTGGGTCGCGAACATGGATATGGGCGATCGCCGCGCCCGCCTTGGCGGCTTCGATCGCCGCGTCGGCGATCTGGGCCGGGGTGATCGGCACCAGTTCGCTCTTGTCCGCGGTGGCACCGGAGCCGGTGACCGCACAGGTCACGAAAACGTCCCAGTTCATGTGCATCTCCTCCCCAAGATTAGGCGACAGATTAGTGGACGGGTTTCCATAAGTGCGATACTGGTTACGAATAGATCTATACGAAATACGACAAAGTTGATGATTTCAGAAACCCAGCGGCCGCGCCGGGTCGGCATCCTGATGCTGCCGTCCTTTTCCCACCTGGCCCTGGCGGCGGTCATGGAGCCCTTGCGGGCCGCCAACCGGTTGGGCGGCCAACCACATTATGACTGGTCGCTGCTGTCGGTCGATGGCGATGCCGTGACCAGCAGCAGCGGTGTCCGCGTCGCTGCCGACGCGGACGTCGACGGCCGCGCTTACGACGTGGTGCTGGTGGTTGCTTCCTATGATGTCGATCGCCATGCCGGGTCATCGGTGCGTCGCTTTCTGCGCGACGCCGCCCGGCGCGGCAATCTGATCGGCGGGGTCGAGGCCGGCGCCTATGTCCTGGCTTTGGCCGGGCTGCTGGACGGCTACCGGGCCACCACCCATTGGGAGGACCTGGAGGATTTCGCCGAGCGCTTCCCGCGCATCAACGTGGTCCCGGACCGGTTCGTCCTCGACCGCAACCGCTTCACCACAGGCGGCGCCCTGCCGGCGTTGGATTTCATGCTCGATTTGCTGCGCCGAGACGTCGGTCTGTCGCTGTCGCTGGCCGTCTCCAGCACCTTTATCTACGAACAGGAGCACGCGGCCGCCGACCCCCAGCGCATGGTCGCGGCCGGCCGCCTGGCCTGGCACGACCCGCCATTGGTCGAGACCATTCGCCTGATGGAGGCCAATATCGAAACCCCACTACCAATCGCCGAGATCGCCACCACGGTGGGCTTGAGCATGCGGGAACTGCAACGCCGGTTCCATGGCAAACTGGGGCGCACGCCGGGCGCCTACTACATGGCCCTGCGCTTGGCTCTGGGGCGGCGCATGCTGGACCACAGCAACCGTTCGATCACCGATATCGCCCTGGCCTGCGGCTTTGCCTCGGGCTCCGCCTTTGCCCGCGCCTACCGGGCCCAATACATGCGCTCTCCGTCGGATCAGCGGCGTCTCGGTGGTTGACGATCCTCCGATCTGCCAAGAGACTGGCGGGCGGGGAGGTTCAGGGAATGCGCGTCACGACTTTGCCCAATGACGACCAGGGATGCGGCTGGATTGCCATCCTGCCGGAACGGGCCCCGGCCCGGCGGCTACGGGGGGACGAACAGGCGGATTGGGTCATCCTGGGTGGCGGTTTCACCGGCCTTGCGGCGGCCCACCAACTGGCCGCGCACCGGCCCGACGACCGCATCCTGCTGATCGACGCCCAACGTACCGGGGAGGGGGCCTCGGCCCGCAATTCGGGCTTCGTGGTCGGAACCTCGCGCCAGACCGACAGCGGCGCGCTGAGCGATCCCGACACCTACCGGGCGGTCAACCGGTTGAACCAGCACGGCATCGATATTCTGACCCGGCAGGTCGAACGCTTCGGCATCGACTGCCAATGGCGGTCGGTCGGCAAATATCATTGCGCCGCCGATCCCGGCAATGTCGCGGCGATCGAGGATTATGCCGCCTGGCTGCAGCGCGACGGCAAGTCCTACCGCCTGCTGGGCCGGGCCGAACTGGAAAAGGAACTGGGGACCGGTTACTACCGGGCCGGTCTGTATTCACCGGACTGTGTGCTGGTCCAGCCGGCGGCCCTGGCCCGCGGCCTGGCCGAGGCGCTGCCGGAAAATGTCATCGTCTACGAGGACTGTCCGGTGACCGCCATCGACCATGGCGCGCCGCACCGGCTGACCTGCCCCTCCGGCTCGGTCCGCACATCCCATTTGCTGGTTTGCGCCAACGCCTTCCTGCCCAGCCTCGGCCTGTTGCGGAACCGGTTGGCGCCGTTGGTCCTGACCGCCAGTCTGACCAGACCGCTGAGCGTGGCCGAACACCAGGCGATCGGATCGCCATCGGATTGGGGGGTCCTGAGCGAGCATCCCATGGGCGCCACCGTGCGCTTCACCCTCGACCGTCGGATCATGATCCGCAACACCGCCGAATATAGTGGCCGGCTGTACATGGACGAGGGCGAGATTGCGGACTGCCGCCGGATCCACGAACGGGCCTTGCGGGCTCGGTTCCCGGACCTGGACTCGGTCGATTTCGTCCACAGCTGGGCCGGGGCCATCGCGGTCAGCCGCAACGGCAGCACCTATTTCGGCCGGCCGGCCGATAAGGTTTATGCCAGCGCCGGTTACAACGGCAGCGGCGTGGCCCGCGGCACGGCATTGGGGGCATTGCTTGCCGATCTTGCGGTCGGTGCCACGTCGGACCGGCTCGACGATGCGCTGTCATTGCCGATGCCGGCCCTAAATCCGCCGCGCCCCTTCCTCGACTTCGGTGTGCGCTGGGCGCTGTGGCGAAAAAGCCGGGGCCTGGGCCGCGACAAGTGACGT
The DNA here is from genome assembly GCA_964344385.1 of uncultured Sneathiellales bacterium. Lineage (GTDB taxonomy): Bacteria > Pseudomonadota > Alphaproteobacteria > CAYFNG01 > CAYFNG01 > CAYFNG01. Next base: position 9,789 of record CAYFNG010000005.1, on the reverse strand, counting down.
GGCACGATTTTTCGACTAGACATGACAGGCGCAGTGATCGAAACTTTTACCAACCAGTCAAAGCAACGAAAAAACGGGAGGTGACATGAAATCACGTATGGTTTTGGCCGCCACGGCACTGTTTGCCATGGCGGCGACAGCCCAGGCCGGCGACATCCAGCCGGCCGTCGTTTTCGACATGGGCGGCAAGTTCGACAAGTCGTTCAACGAGGGGGTGTACAACGGCGTCGAGCAGTTCCGCAAGGAAACCGGCATCAAATACCGCGAGTTCGAGGTCACCAACGAGACCCAGCGCGAACAGGCGCTCCGGCGCATGGCACAGCGCGGTGCCGACCCGGTCCTCGGTATCGGCTTCGCCCAGGCACCGGCGCTTGAAAAGGTCGCCAAGGAATTCCCCAAACAGCGCTTCGCGATCATCGACATGGTCGTCGACCTGCCGAACGTGCAGTCGATCGTGTTCAAGGAGCATGAGGGCTCGTTCCTGGTCGGCGCGTTGGCGGCGATGGCCAGCAAGACCGGCAAGGTCGGCTTCATCGGCGGCATGGACATCCCGCTGATCCGTCGTTTTGCCTGCGGCTATGTCCAGGGCGCCAAGCACGTCAACGGCAAGGTCGACGTGCTGCAGAACATGACCGGCACCACGCCCGCGGCCTGGAACAATCCGACCAAGGGTGGTGAGTTGGCCAAGAGCCAGTTCGACCGCGGCGCCGATATCGTCTACGCGGCGGCCGGCGGCACCGGCGTCGGTGTCTACCAGGCGGCCAAGGACCGCGGCAAGCTGGCGATCGGCGTCGATTCCAACCAGAACTACCTGCATCCGGGCACCATGCTGACGTCGATGCTGAAGCGGGTCGACGTGGCCGCCTACAACGTCTTCAAATCGGCCAAGGACGGCAATTGGAAGTCCGGCATCCAGGTTCTCGGCCTGGCCGAGGACGGGGTCGGATGGGCCCTGGACGAGCACAATGCCGGCCTGGTTTCGGACGACATGAAGGCCAAGGTGGAGGCGATCCGCAAGGGCATCATCGGCGGCGAGATCAAGGTCCACGACTATATGTCGGACAATAGCTGCCCCGGTTGATCGGCGGGGCTTGGCCCAACAAGCGTATCGTCATGGTCGAAGTGACGGGTAATCCGGGCGGTGCCGCAGACAGTGCGGCGCCGCCCGCCATCGAATTGCGGGGGATCACCAAGCGTTTCGGCGCCGTGGTCGCCAATGACGACGTGTCGCTGAGCGTCGCGCCCGGGGTTATTCACGGTGTGATCGGCGAGAACGGCGCCGGCAAGTCGACCCTGATGAGCATCCTCTACGGTTTCTACCAGGCCGACCAGGGTGAGATCCTGGTCGCGGGGCAGCCGATGACGATCAGCGCCACCCAGGACGCGATCGCCGCCGGCATCGGCATGGTGCATCAGCACTTCATGCTGGTCGATACCTTCACCGTCCTGGAAAACGTCGTCCTGGGGGCCGAAGCCGGCGCCCTGCTGGAGACCAGCCTGGAGGCGGCCCGCAGCGAGCTCGACCGTTTGGAGCAGGAATACGGGCTGGAGGTCGACGCCAACGCCATTGTCGGCCAATTGCCGGTCGGGGTGCAGCAGCGGGTGGAGATCCTGAAGGCCCTGTTCCGGGGCGCCCGCATCCTGATCCTCGACGAACCCACCGGGGTGCTGACGCCGCAGGAAACCGATGCCCTGTTCCAGATTCTGCGGGCGTTGAAAGACCAGGGCGTGACCATCCTGCTGATCACCCACAAGCTCAGGGAAATCATGGCGGTCACCGATCAGGTTTCGGTGATGCGCGGCGGCAAGATGGTCGCCCATCGGAACACGGCCGAGACCGACGAGGCGGAACTGGCCGAGTTGATGGTCGGCCGCAAGGTGCTGCTCAGGGTCGACAAGGGAACCGCCAGCCCGGGCGAAAACCGGTTGGAGGTTGAGGGGCTGACGGTGATCGACGAGGCCGGGGTGCGCCGGGTCGACGATGTCAGCTTCCACGTCAGGGCCGGCGAGATCGTCGGCATCGCCGGGGTCAGCGGCAACGGCCAGAGCGAGCTTCTGCGTGCGCTTTCAGGGATCACCCCGATCGATGCCGGACGCATCACCGTCAACGGTCGCACCATCACGCCCGACCAGCCGGTCGATCCCCATGAAATGCGGAACCTGAAGGTCAACCATGTGCCCGAGGACCGCTTGCGCATGGGCCTGGTGCGGCAGTTCTCGGCGCTGGAATCCTTCATGCTCGGGTACCACGACGACCCGGCCTATCAGGGCCGGGTGTTGCTTGACCTGCCGGCGATCCTGGCCGACTGCACGACCAAGATGGAACGCTATGACGTGCGCCCGCCGGATCCGGACCTGAAGACCGCCAATTTCTCCGGCGGCAATCAGCAGAAGCTGGTCCTGGCCCGCGACATGCTGCGCGAACCGGATCTGCTGTTGGTCGGCCAGCCGACCCGGGGCGTCGACATCGGCGCCATCGAATTCATCCACCAAAGCCTGATCGCCATGCGCGATGCCGGCTGCGCGGTGCTGCTGATTTCGGTCGAACTGGACGAGATCATGTCGCTGGCCGACCGCATCCTGGTGATGTTCGACGGCCATATCGTCGGCGAGGTGCCGGCCGCGGCGGCCGACGAACGCAAGCTTGGACTGATGATGGCCAATATCGTGCCCGACGACCTGGCGGAGGCCCGGCCATGAGCGCCGCCCAGCCGCGCAAGGAGGCGCCGAAATGGGTCGGCTACGGACTGATCCCGTTGCTCAACCTGTTGCTCGCCTTCTTCTTCTCGGGCCTGGTGGTGATCGCGATCGGCGAGGACCCGATCGAGGCGATGCGGCTGTTGGTCTATGGCGCCTTCGGCTTCGACCAGGCGGTCGGCTACACTCTCTACTACACCACCAATATCATTTTCACCGGCCTGGCGGTGGCGGTCGCCTTTCATGCCGGCCTGTTTAACATCGGCGGCGAGGGCCAGGCCTATATCGGCGGCCTGGGTGTCGGCCTGGTCTGCCTGGCCCTGGATCCCTATCTGCCATTCCTGCTGATCCTGCCCGCCGCGATCATCGGTGGCGCCCTGTTCGGGGCCGGTTGGGCCTATGTGCCGGCCTATCTCCAGGCCAAGCGCGGCAGCCATGTCGTGATCACCACGATCATGTTCAATTTCATTGCCGCGGCGCTGATGAACTATCTGCTGGTCAACATCCTGATCAAGCCGGGCCAGATGTCGCCGGAAAGCCGCGAGTTCGCGGAAAGCGCCTGGCTGCCCTTCATGCACGAGGCCTTCGCCTGGATCGGCATCGAAATCACCCGCTCGCCCCTGAACCTCTCCTTCTTCTGGGCGCTGCTCTGCGCGCTGTTCGTCTGGGCCTTCATCTGGCGGACCCGCTGGGGCTACGCGATCCGTGCCATCGGCTTCAACGAAACCGCGGCGGTCTATGGCGGCATCAAGCCGGCCCGGGTGATCATCCTGACCATGTGCATCTCCGGCGGGCTGGCCGGGTTCGTCGGCCTGAACGAGATCATGGGCGTGCAGCACCGGCTGCTCCTCAACTTCACCGCCGGCTACGGGTTTGTCGGCATCGCGGCGGCGCTGATGGGGCGCAGCCATCCGATCGGCATCGTGCTGTCGGCACTGCTGTTCGGGGCGCTCTACCAGGGCGGCGCCGAGCTTGCCTTCGAGATGCCCAAGATCACGCGCGAACTGGTGGTGGTCATCCAGGGCCTGGTAATCCTGTTCTCCGGCGCCCTGGAATTCATGCTGAAGCCGCGCATCGAGGCCCTGTTCATGGCCCGCGCCGGCGGGAGGGCGTGAACGATGATACTTTGCCCGCCATTCCAGCCTGCCCCGCAACATGGTTCGAGACGCCGCGGTTCGCGGCTCCTCACCATGAGGATAGATCCATGGTCAGGGCAAATTACAGCCTTCCACCATGCACGACCCTCTCCTCATAGTGAGGAGCGCACCGGGAGGGGCGCGTCTCGAACCAGGTGGCGGGCGGCGCCTGGCCGGCAGCCACTGTTTCATCCCCATCCAACGGCTCGGAGGGCGTGAGCGATGGGTGAGTTCTATCAGCTGGCGGTGCTGACCCTGGATGCGACCCTGCGGATGAGCGCGCCGCTGGTGCTGTGCGCCATGGCCGGGGTGTTTTCCGAACGCTCCGGCATCATCGATATCAGCCTGGAGGGCAAGCTGCTGGCCGGCGCCTTCGCCGCCGGAGCGATGGCAGCGGTGACCGGCTCGGCCTGGGCCGGGCTGCTGGCGGCGCTGGCGACGTCGATGTGCCTCTCTTTGCTGCACGGCTTCGCCTGCATCACCCATAACGGCAACCAGGTGGTCAGCGGCGTTGCCATCAACACTCTGGCGTCCGGATTGACAGTCACCTTGGGCATGGCCTGGTTCGGCCGCGGCGGCCAGACCCCGTCGCTGCCCAACGAGGCTCGCTTTACCGCGATCACCTTTCCCGGGGCCGAGGCAGTGGCCGACGTGCCGGTGATCGGGCCGCTCTATTCCGAACTGTTGAGCGGCCACAACCTGCTGCTCTACATCGCATTTCTGGCGGTACCGCTGACCTGGTGGGTGGTTTTCCGGACCCGCTTCGGGCTGCGCCTGCGGGCGGTCGGAGAGAACCCGTTGGCGGTCGACACCGCCGGCATCTCGGTGACCTGGCAGCGGTATCGCTCCGTACTGTGCGCCGGCGCCCTGTGCGGGGTTGGCGGCAGCTACCTTTCGATCGCCCAGAACGCCGGTTTCATCCGCGAGATGAGCGCCGGCATGGGTTACATCGCGCTGGCCGCCATGATCTTCGGCAAGTGGCGACCGGTGCCGGCGATGTTCGCCTGCCTGCTGTTCGGTTTCCTGAACGCGCTGGCCGACCGGCTGCAAGGCGTGCGCCTGCCGATGATCGGCGAGATCCCGGTCCAGTTCATCCAGGCGCTGCCTTATATTCTGACCGTGGTGCTGTTGGCGGGATTCATCGGCAAGGCGGTTGCGCCCAAGGCGATCGGCGTGCCCTTCGTGAAGGAGCGGTAAGATGGCGGTCGGGGATCTGTTCGAGCTGGCCAAGGCGGTGCGGGAACGGGCCCACGCCCCCTATTCGAAGTTCAAGGTCGGCGCGGTGGTGCGCGGCGCCAGCGGCGAGCTTTATGTCGGTTGCAACGTCGAGAACGCCTCCTATCCGGAAGGCTGGTGCGCCGAGACCTCGGCCATCGCCGCCCTGGTCGCGGCCGGCGAGAGCCAGATCATCGAGGTGCTGGTGATCGGCGACGGCGAGGGGCTGTGCACGCCGTGCGGCGGCTGCCGGCAGCGTCTGAGCGAGTTCGCCAATCCCGGCACGCCGATCCACATCGCCAATCCGGAAGGGATCCAGGCGACCTTCCGCCTGGCCGACCTGCTGCCCCACGATTTCGAACTGGACACCCCGCAATGACCGCCGATGCCGCCGCGGCGCTGATCCGCGCGCGTATCGGTGAGGCACGACCGCTTGTCGCCATCGTGCTCGGGTCCGGCCTCGGCGAGGTGGCGGACCAGATCGCCGATCCGGTCGTCGTGCCCTATGCCGACCTGCCGGGATTTCCGCGGCCGACCGTGTCGGGCCATGCCGGCCGCCTGCTGGTCGGCGAATTGGCCGGGGTGCCCGTCGCCTGCATGCAGGGGCGGATGCATTTCTACGAAGGCCACGACCTGGCGGCTCTGGCGCTGCCGGTCCGCACCCTGGCCCGGCTGGGCTGCCAGACCTTGCTGCTGAGCAACGCCGCCGGCAGCCTGCGCACGGAAATGGGGCCGGGCAGCATGATGCTGATCACCGACCACATCAACATGGTCGGCGTCAATCCGTTGATCGGCCCCAATGACGACAGTTTCGGGCCGCGTTTCTTCGATGTCGGCGCGGCCTATGACCCGGACCTGCGGGCGCGGTTGCTGGAGGTCGCCGACGAACGCGGCCTGACCCTGCACCAGGGCGTCTATGCCTGGTTCTCAGGCCCCAATTTCGAAACCCCGGCCGAGGTTCGGGCCGCCGGCATTCTCGGCGCCGACGCGGTCGGCATGTCGACCGTGCCGGAATGCCTGGTGGCGGTGCATGCGGGCATGCGGGTGGCGGCGCTGTCGGTGATCACCAACCTGGCGGCGGGCTTGAGCGAAAGCCCGCTCAGCCATGACGAGACCCTGGCCAACGCAACCCGGGCGGCGGTGGACTTCCGCGACCTGGTCGCCGGTTTCGTCGCACGGCTGGGATCTCCGGCCTGATGCACCTGGCCGAGCTGCATTGCCACCTGGAAGGGACGATGCGGCCCGAACTGGTGCGCAAGCTGGCCACCCGCCACGGGATCACGCTGCCGGACGGGCTGTTCGATGATGACGGCCACTATGTCTGGCGCGACTTCCTGCACTTCCTCGAGGTCTATGACCTGATCAGCGGCGTGATTCGCGATGCTGCCGACTACCGCGACGTCACCTACGATTATCTGACCGCCTGCGCCGCCGAAGGCGCGATCTACGTCGAGGTCTCCGCCTCGCCCGACCACGCGGCGGCCGGCGGCATGAACTATGTCGAAATGATCGCCGGCATCGCCCAGGGGATCGACGACGCCAAGGCGGCGACCGGCATCGAAGCGCGGATCATCCTGATCTGCGTCCGGCATTTCGGGGCCGACCGGGCCCAGGATGTTGCCCGGACCGCGGCGCGCCACCCCCACAAGCAGGTGGTCGGCCTGGGTCTCGGCGGTGACGAGCTCAGCGGCCGGGCAGCGGACTTCGCGCCGGCTTTCGCCCTGGCCGCCGAGGCCGGCCTGGGGCTCACCGCCCATGCTGGCGAATGGGCCGGGCCGGACGACATCCGCGAGACCCTGGCGCACCTCCCGGTCAGCCGCATCGGCCATGGCGTGCGAGCGGTCGAGGACCCCGGCCTGGTGCGCGAGATCGCCGATCGCGGCCTGGTGCTGGAGGTCTGCCCCGGCAGCAACATCGCCACCGGCATCTACCCCGACCATCAAGGTCATCCCCTGCGCACGCTGCTGGCAGCCGGCTGCCGGGTCACCTTGAATTCGGATGACCCGCCCTTCTTTCACACCTCGATCGGTGGCGAATATGCGGCGGCGCGAACCCATCTTGGTTTGAGCGAGGCCGTGCTGAACCGGATGACCCGCACCGCGATCGAGGCGGGATTCGCCGATCCCGAAACCCGGGCGGCGTTGCTTCAGAGACTGGACTGATGGTCGCCGTCAAGATCTGCTGCATTGCCTCGATCGAAGAAGCCGAATACGCCCTGGCCCATAGTGCCGACGCCATCGGCTTGGTCTCAGCCATGCCCAGCGGTCCGGGTCCGATTCCGGACGCCCTGATCGCCGCAATCATCGCGGGCCTGCCGCCGGACACGGACAGCTTCCTGCTGACCAGCCGCACTGACGCCATGGCGATCATCGAACAGGCCAGGGCGCTCAATCCCCGCACTTTGCAGCTGGTCGACACCGTCGCGCCGAATGACCTCGCCGAACTGCGCCGGGCGTTGCCCGGCACGCGGCTGGTTCAGGTGCTGCACGTGGTCGACGACGGCGTATTGGACCAGGCCCGTGCGGTGGCGCCGCTGGTCGACGCGATCCTGTTGGACAGCGGCAACCCCAATGCCGCGGTCAAGGAATTGGGCGGTACCGGCCGCACCCATGACTGGTCCTTGAGCCGGCGCCTAGTCGAAGCGGTCGCCCGGCCGGTCTACCTGGCCGGCGGCCTGCGCCCCGACAATGTCGCCAGGGCAGTTGCGGCGGTAGAACCTTACGGGGTGGACGTCTGTAGCGGGGTGCGCAGCGGCGGCAAGCTGGACCCGGCCAAGCTTACCGCCTTTGTCGCCGCCACTACTTCGCGGTGACCCGTCCCTCGACCTTGGGCGCCACCTTGCCCCGCGACGAGATGTGGATCATCACCATCGACGCCATCAGCGTGCCGCCCGAGGCATCGATGATCTGCTTGCCCTTTTTCAGTGCCGCATAGCCGTCGCCGCCATTGGCAATATAGTCGTTGGTCGCCAGGCGGTAGGTCTTGCCGGTGTCCAGTTTCTTGCCGCCGACCGTGGCCGAGACCACCCGCGATCCCTTTGGCGCCTTGGGGTCGTAGGTGACCTGCATGCCTGAGACGTGCGGGAAGCGGCCAGCCCTGTCCTCGACCCGACTGAAGCCGTTTTCCAGCGCCGCCAGCAGGTCGGCACCGCTGAGTTCCATCAGCACCACCACATTGCCGAACGGCAATTCGGTCAGGATGTCCTTGCGGGTCAGCGTGGTGCCGGCGTCGTAGGTGCGGTCGCCGCGGATACCGCCGCCATTGGTCAGGGCGACGTCGGCCTTGACCCCGGCCCGCATGGCATCGGCGATCAGGTTGGCGATATTGCTTTCCTGGGTCCGCACGGTCGAACGCTGGCTGTCCAGCATCACCTCGGTCTTGCCGACGGGTACCGACAATTGCTTGTCCAGTTCGGCATTGTGCTTGTCGACCAGCTTCTTGATTTCGGGATCCGGCGCCACCCCGGCGGTGGCGACGAAACGCCATTGCGGCTGCATATCGACCCGGGGCCCGCGCCGCGTTTCGCGTTTTTCGATCGCCAGGTCGATCGCCGCCAGGTAATGGGCGTCATAGCCGGCCTTGACGATCAGCGTCCTGCCTTCGTAGATCGAGATCGGGTCGTGGTCATGGCCGCCCAGGATCACGTTGATCCCCCGGACCTTGCGGGCCAGGGCCCGGTCCTCGGCCAGGTCCATATGGGTCAGGGCAATGATGAAATCGGCGCCCTGGTCCTTCAAGGCCTTGACTGTGTTGGCCGCCGTTTCCTCGATCGGCGTGAACTTGACCGCGGCACCGGGCGACGACAGATGGGTGGTTTCCGGCGTCAGCAGGGAAAACAAGCCGATCTTCAATTCGTCCACTTGGCGAACCACGCTGGCCGTCGCTCCGCCGAACGGCTTGCCGTCCTGGCCCAGCGTATTGGTCGCCAGCCAGGTGAATTTCGAGCGGGCGATATGGCCGGCAAACACGTCGGCGCCAAAGTCGAACTCATGGTTGCCAAATCCGGCATAGTCCAGGCCGATCGCGTTCATCAGCTCGATCATCTGAATGCCCTGGGTCAGGCCGGACATCACCGACGGCGAGATCAAGTCACCGCCCAAAGTGGTGATATGGTTTTTGGCCCGGGCCCGTTCAGCCTTCAGCAGCGTCATCAGTTCGGCCATGCCGCCCTTGCCGCGCTTGGCGCCGATTTCGTAGACGTCGTTGACGTGCAAAATTGTCAGTTTCGCCTTTTGGGCCTGTGCGCCCAAAGGCGTGGCACAGATTACGACTGCGGCGACCAAAGCCGCAAAACCTCGCATTGTCAGCATTTTAGCCTCCCTCAATCCAGCTTATGGATACCGGATTCCGCTTTGGTTAAGCGTAGAACAGGTCGTGCCGAAGAAGAAGGAAAATCGTGTTTCCGACCACCGGGAATCGGCCCTATTCGCCACCACGATAACTGAACGGTCGATCTGGCAAAGGCTGGCGGTTGAGTTCCACGTTCCGGGGAGCCGCATGTGTTGCGGCTCCCCGGTTTGTTGGAGGGGTGGAGTGGTTTAGGCGGCGCGGATGTCGTCGAAGAACTTCTCGATCTCGCGCTTCAGGGTGGTCGAATGACCGGCCAGCTCGGTGGCCGACTTCAGGACCTCGGCCGCCGACTGGCCGGTCTCCTGGGCCCCGACGCTGACGCTGCCGATGCTCGACGACACCTGCTCGGTGCCGGTTGCCGCCTCCTGGACGTTGCGGCTGATCTCGCCGG
>CAYFNG010000004.1:0-518836 GCA_964344385.1 uncultured Sneathiellales bacterium | reverse complement strand
CCAAGTGCAAAAACAAAACATGCCGTGCAAAACCCAACCACGCAAAGGTCTCCAGCATGAGGAGAGATTGGTTTGGTTGTGAAAACGGAAAGCGGCCCCTCCTCATCCTGAGGGGGACCGCACGGTCCGTCTCGACGGATGTGAGAGGCGAGAGCCCTACTCGAACTTCACCTCAGGGATCCAGTTGCGCGCCCGGCGGGCGAGGCGGCCGTCGATCTCCTCGCCTTCGAAATCCGTCGGCTGCTCGGCCAGGTCTTCCGGCCCCAGGCCGTCGAAGCTGCGGGCGCTGACCACCGCATAGTCGTTTCCGTCGATCCGGCTGGTGACCAGCGGCACCACGCCGCAGGTCCGGCAGACGTGGAAGTCGGCGGTCCGGTGGCCGAAGCGGTAACGCTGGACCTTGTCCGTGTCACCGATTTCGACCGTCAACGAGCCCTGCGGATGCGAGGTATAAAGCCCGCCATGCTTGCGACAGAAGGAACAACCGCAAGACCGCACCGGCACCGGCCCTGCCGCCGCCGGCAGACGGAAGATGAAGCGGATGTTACCGCAATGGCAGGAACCCTGGATCAGGCGGGTGGTTGTCATGCATCTTGTCCTTTCGCAAAGGACTATACACTCTATCCCCGCCGTCGTCGCCGTCGCCCGCCGTTTTGCGGCTCCGTCGGTGCCTCCGCCTTCCGTTCCGGCAGGGTCACGGCCTTGGCGAGTTCGGGGTAGGGGTCGGTGGTGTGGGGAAGGCCCATGGCGTCCACGAAATGGTCCTGGAACTTGGCCTCGACCGCGGTCTCGACCTTCTCGATGCGGCGGACCAGGCTCTCGATCTCCTCGCGGGCGGCACGGTTGACCAGGGCGATGCGGGCGCCGGTGCCGGCGGCATTGCCGGCGGCCGAGACCTGGGCCAGGTCGCAATCCGGGATCAGCCCTAGGATCATGGCGTGCTTGAGGTCGATCTGGCTGCCGAAAGCGCCGGCCAGGACGACCCGATCGACCCTGGTCACGCCGAGGCGATCCATCAGCAGCCGGGCCCCGGCGTAGAGCGCGGCCTTGGCCAGCTGAATGGCCCGAACGTCGTTCTGGGTGATGCGGATCTCGGTTCGGCCCTGGGCCAGCACATAGGCGAAGGTGCGGCCGTCCTCCACCACCCGGTCGCTGAGCGCTGACATTTCACCGTCGATGCGGCCGTCGGCGGTTATCACCCCGGTCAGGAACAGTTCGGCAATCACCTCGATGATGCCGGAGCCGCAAATGCCGCTGATCGAGGCCTCGAAGCCCGCCTCGTCGGACCAGGCGTCGCAGCCGATCACCTTGAAGCGCGGCTCCAGGGTCTTGGGGTCGATCCGCACCCGTTCGATGGCGCCGGGCGCTGCCCGCTGGCCGCTGCTGATCTGGGCCCCTTCGAAGGCCGGGCCGGTCGGGCTGGAAGCCGCCAACAGCCGGTCCTGGTTGCCCAGCACGATTTCGGCGTTGGTCCCGACATCGACGATCAGCTGCAATGCCTCGGACCTGTGGGGCGCTTCCGACAGGACCACGGCAGCGGCGTCGGCGCCGACATGGCCGGCGATGCAGGGCAACGCATAGACCCGAGCCCCGGGGTTGAGGTCGAGGCCGATTTCGGCCGCCTTGACCGTCACCGCCTCGTCGGTGGCCAGGGCGAAGGGCGCGGCGGCCAGCTCGATCGGGTCGATCCCCAGCACCAGATGGTGCATCACCGGGTTGCCCACCACCGCGGCCTCCAGGATGTCGCTGCGGTCGACGCCGGCTTCGGCCGCCACTTCGCCGGCCAGTTCGTCAAGGGCGCCGCGCACCGCCTCGGTCAGCTCGATGTCACCGCCGGGATTGAGCATGATATGGCTGAGCCGGCTCATCAGATCCTCGCCGAAACGGATCTGCGGGTTCATGGCGCCGCCGGCCGCGACGACCTCGCCGCTGGCCAGGTCGGTCAGGTGCACGGCAATGGTGGTCGAGCCGATATCGATCGCCAGGCCAAAGGCGCGGCCGTGAAAGCCGGGCCAGGCGGCAATGATCTGTTCGCCGTTGCGGACCGCCACGGTGAGCGTCCAGTCGCCCTGGCGCAGCAGGGCCTGCAGATGGCGCGCGACATGGTGGTCGGCCTCGAGCCAGCCCAGGCCCCATTGCTCGGCCAGGGCCGCCTTTAACCGGCGGAGGTCGCCGGAGGGGTGGGCCAGGTCCGGCTTCTCGACCTCGACATAGTGCAACCGCACCACCGGGTCGACGGTCACGGCCCGCACCTCGGCCCGCTTGCGCACCACCTGCTTGTGGACCTGACTGGCGGGCGGCACGTCGATCACCAGGTCGCCCTCGATGCGCGACGAACAGCTCAGGCGCCGTCCCTGGGCCAGACCGCGCTTGGCGGCAAAACGGATCTCGTTCTCGGCCGGTTCTGACAGGTGGGCGGTGCTCGAGGTGATCCCCAGCTTGGCATAGGCGCCTTCGCCGATGGTCACCTGGCAGCGGCCGCAGATACCACGGCCGCCGCAGACCGAATCCAGGTCGACGCCCAGGCTGCGGGCCGCCTCAAGGACCGGCGTCCCCTTGGCGAAACGACCGCGCAGCCCCGACGGGGTGAAGACGATCAGGGCGTCGTCAGCCACGGCGGCGGCGACGCTCGCGGCGGCCGGCCCCGCCGCCATCCGCGGGCGGCTCGCGATAGGCCTGGATCCAGCGCCGGCAATCCGGGTCATGGCCCATCATCACATCGGCGCCGCGGATCGCGGCCATGCACTCGCCGTGCATCGGGTTGGCGATGGCGGAGGTCATGCCGGAGTGGATCGCCATGCTGAGGAAAGCGCCGCTGAGGGCATGCCGGTTGGGCAGGCCGAAGCTGATGTTGGAGGCGCCGCACGTGGTGTTGACCTTCAGCTCCTCGCGCAGGCGCCGGATGATCTGGAAGGCGGTGCGTCCGGCGATGTTGATCGCACCGACCGGCATGACCAGCGGGTCGACCACCACGTCCGAGGCCGGGATGCCGTAATCGGCGGCATGTTCGACGATCTTCTTGGCGCAGGCGAAGCGCACGTCCGGGTCCTCGGAAATGCCGCTCTCGTCGTTGGAGATGGCGATCACCGCGGCACCGTGTTTCTTGACCAGGGGTAGCACGGCCTCCAGCCGGTCCTCCTCGCCGGTCACCGAGTTGACCAGGGCCTTGCCCTCATAGGCCTCCAGGCCAGCCTCCAAGGCGGCGACGATCGAACTGTCGATCGACAGTGGGGTGTCGGTCAGGCCCTGCACCAGCTTGACCACTTCGGCCAGAATCTTCGGTTCGTCGGCCAGCGGGATGCCGGCATTGACGTCCAGCATCTGGGCCCCGGCGGCGACTTGGGCCATGGCGTCGGCCTCGACCCGGCTGTAATCGCCCTCGGCCATTTCGGCGGCCAGCAGTTTCCGCCCCGTCGGATTGATCCGCTCGCCGATCACGACGAAAGGCTTGTCGAAGCCGATGACCACCTCGCGGGTGGCCGAACTGATCACGGTATCGGTCATGGTTTACGCTCTCTGTTTTCTGCCCTTCAAGGGCGACGCGAAACGGCGGCGCCCCTTCAGGACGCCGGATTCGATGATGATGTCGGAGACCAGCTCCTCCTGGCGGTAGGCCATCACATGGACGCCGGCGACGCCTTCGACCTCGCGGATCTGCTGGATCATCTCGACGCACATCTTGCGCCCCTCCAGCTTCGGCTTCTCGGCCTTTTCCAGGCGGTCGATCAGTGGGTCCGGGATATGGACGCCGGGTACGTTGTTGCGCATCCAGCGGGCCTGGCGGGCCGAGACCAGCGGCCCGACCCCGACCAGGATGAAGCACTGCTCGTGCAGGCCCATATCGCGGACCCGCGCCATGTACTGTTTCAGCAGGTCGATGTCGTAGCAATACTGGGTCTGGACGAATTGGGCACCGGCGGCAATCTTCTTGGCCAGCCTGAGGGGCCGGAACTCATAAGGCGGTGCGAACGGATTGGCGGCGCCGCCGAGGAACAGCCGGGGCGGCATTGTCAGCTTGCGGCCCGACAGGAACTCACCCTGGTCGCGCATCCGCCGCAGGGTCTCCAGCAGCGAGATGCTGTCGAAATCGAACACGGGCTTGGCCCCGGGCTGATCGCCGGTCTGAACCCCATCGCCCGACAGGCAGAGCACATTGGTAACCCCTAGTGCGGCGGCACCCAGCACGTCGCCCTGGATGGCGATCCGGTTGCGGTCGCGGCACGACACCTGCATCACCGTGGCATAACCGGCGCGGGTCAACAGGGCACAGATACCGAGGCTGGACATATGGGTGTTGGCGCCCGAGGCGTCGGTCGAATTGATCGCATCGCAAACCTCGGACAGCACCAGGGCGCGCTCAAAGACCTCGCGGGGGTCAGCCGAATCCGGTGGGTTCAGTTCCGAGGTGACGGCGAACTTACCGGCGCGCAGCACCCGCTCCAGGCGGCCGCCGGTGGTGTGGCCGGGCAGCAGCGGCAGCGGTGCCTCGGGATCGTAGCGGTCGCTCATGTCCCGGTTCCATTCTTGGCCAGGTCGGCCAGGCCGCGGATCGACCTGAGCCAAGCAGAACTGTCCTTTTGGTGATGGGCCACCGGCGGCTGGACCTTCTGGATGCGGTCATTGTCGCGCATCTGGCGGGAGCCCTCCCAGGCCGCCACCCAGACGCAGCGCATCTCCGGCTTGACCTCGCAGCATCCGTCCGGCCGGACGCCGCCGCAGGGGCCGTTGCGCAGGGTCTTGGGGCAGTTCATCGGGCACGACATGCCACTGTCGCCCAGGATGCAGGTACCGCACATCTGGCAGTCGAACAGAAAGCCCTTGACGTTGCGTTCGACAAGCAGCAGGGGCGGCTCGACGCGTTTGTAGCCGATGCGGCGAAAGATAATGTCGAGCAGCCGGAAGGCGTCGGCGAACCGGTCGTAGAGGCTCTCGAGAAACCGCGAGTGGCGGATCGACCAGCGGCGGACCATCAGCATCGCGGCAACTCCCAAACTCGCGTCCGGCCGGGCATCTTCGCTAACGGGATTCGGGTTCGGCGCCGCCGGCGGCAACCAGGGCCGCCAGGCGCGCATCGTCATAGTCCTGCTCCAGGCGCGCAGCCAATGCGGTTGCCGCTTCCGCCATGTCGCCGTCGACCTCGATCGGATCGCTGCGGCGCCACTCCGCCAGATAAGAGTCGGTGTCGCGCAGCTTGGCCCGCATGGCGGCCCGGTCGACCGCTTCCATAAAACGTTCGGCCAGAGTGGCGCTGGCCTTGTTGCGGCCGCGCCCGCCGATCACCTGGGTCGGGATGTCACGCCAATAGACGATCGTCAGCTGTGCCATTTCCGCTCCCCTTTTTCTTCATCTCGTCCAGGCACGTCGCCAACTCACCATAGCCGGTGTGGCGGTAAACATACTCCAGGCCCAGCTTTGCGGCTGCCGCCCGCGCCTGGCGATCGAGCTCGGGATCCTCAATCTGGGCCAAATAGACCAGGCGGCGATAATTCTGGAAGTACATGTCCAGGAGTTCCGGGTGTTTGTCGATTCCGAGTCCGGCAATGATCAGCCGGTCGAAATGCCGCACCAGGTAGTCGGTGAGATAGAAGCTGCCGATCTCTTCCTCGGCCAGGGCCTCGAATTCCGCGTGACCGGCATAGAAGGAATAGCAATGCGGCCCCTCGATCCGCTCTACACCTTCCGCTTCCAGCGCCGCGTCCAGCCGCCCCCCGGTGCCGCAATCGCCGTACAGCACGAATATCCGATCAAACTCGTCCTTGGCGCGCCGGACCTTTTCGACAACGCGTTCTGGAATCTGTTCGGGTCGGTTGTGCAGATCGGCCGGCAGGCAGGTCAGCGTGATATCGCCGACCCCCTGGCCACCCAGAACCGCCATGATCTCCTTGGCGAGAGCGCCGCAAGCAATCAACAACGTGCGGTGCGGCGCCATCGCCGGAGGGCCTAGCCAGCGGATTGCGCGAAGGCGGATCCCTGACGGTGGCTCATGAACTCTTTGGCGGTATCGACCGTCACGGCCGCGTCCCGGCAATAGGCATCGGCGCCGATCGAGGCCGCAAACTCCTCGTTCAACGGTGCGCCGCCGACCAGGACGACATAATCCGACCGGATGCCTTTTTCCTTCAGCGCCTCGATCACCACCTTCATGTAGGGCATGGTGGTGGTCAGCAACGCCGACATGCCAAGGATGTCGGGCTGATGCTCTTCCAGCGCCGCCAGGTAGTCCTCGACCGGGATGTTGATCCCCAGGTCGATGACCTCGAAACCGGCACCTTCCAGCATCATCGCAACCAGGTTCTTGCCGATGTCGTGGATGTCGCCCTTGACGGTGCCGATCACCATTTTGCCGACTTTCGGCGCGCCGGTCTCGGCCAGCAGGGGCTTCAGGATCCCCATGCCCGACTTCATCGCATTGGCCGACAGCAGGACCTCGGGCACGAACAGGATGCCGTCGCGGAAATCCACGCCGACGATCCGCATACCCTCGACCAGAGCCTTGGTCAGGACTTCATAAGGTTGCCAGCCCCGTTCCAGAAGGATGTTGGTCCCCTCGACGATCTCGTCGGCCAGGCCGTCGTACAAATCGTCCCACATTTGCTCGACGAGTTCATCGTCCGCAAGCGCTGCCAGATCAACGACTTCGTTCTCGTCCATCGATCGATCTCCTTACACTTGAGGGGTCGCGCCAGTACCGGCCGCCCGCAAAATTGCCGCACAATAGCCTTCGTACCCGGCGCACCGGGGCCTGATCCAGAGGCTAAACCCCCGGATTATGGTTCACTATCTCATTCGAGACTTAATTTTCTCGGAACACGACACAAGCCCAAGTGCCGTAACGATTTTGCGAGTTTTAACCCGGGCTCATGCCTCTGAGGCGCTCGGAGCGCCGCCGGAGCAGTTCCAGGGTGGCGAGCAGCATGACGGAGATGGCGACCAGGACCGTCGCGACCGCCAGGATGGTCGGTGAGATCTGTTCGCGGAGGCCGGTAAACATCTGCCAGGGCAGGGTTTTCTGCGAGGCCGAGCCGACAAACAGCACCACCACGACCTCGTCGAAGGAGGTGATGAAGGCGAACAGCCCACCGGAGATCACGCCCGGCAGGATCAGCGGCATCTGCACCTTGAAGAAGGTGCGGACCGGACCGGCGCCCATATTGGCGGCCGCCCGCACCAGGTTCTTGTCGAAACCGACCAGGGTCGCGGTCACCGTAATGATCACAAACGGCGTGCCCAGGGCGGCATGGGCCAGGACGACGCCCCAATAGGTGCCCTGCATGCCGATCCGGGAATAGAAGAAATACATGCCGGCCGCGGAAATGATCAGCGGCACGATCATCGGTGAGATCAGGATAGCCATCACGGCGCTGCGGAACGGCATGTAGCTTTGCGACAGGCCGATCGCAGCCAGGGTCCCGAAGCCGGTCGACAGCAGGGTTGCCATCGGTGCGATTCGGATCGAATTCACCAGGGCCAACTGCCAGTCGATGTTGGTGAAAAAGTCCCGGTAGTGCTTAAGCGAATACCCGGCCGGATCCAGGGCCAACATTTCCTTGGTGAAGGTGAAAAAATCCGAGGCGTTGAAGCTGAGCGGCAGGATCACCAGGATTGGCAGAATCAGGAACAGGAAGATCAGCGCACAGATGGTGCGGTATCCGTAGTGCCAGGCCCGTTGCCCGATCGTGGCATATGGCGGAAGTCCGGCCATCCGACTATCCTAGCTTCATGTTGTCGATCCCCACGATCTTGTCGTAGAGGAAGTACATCACCAGTACCACGGCCAGCAGCATAACGCCCAGGGCCGCCCCCAACCCCCAATTGAGAGAGGTGGAGATGTGGTAGGCGATTCGGTTCGAGATGAAGATGCCGGAGGTGCCGCCGACCAGCTCGGGCGTGATGTAGTAACCGATGGCCAGAATGAAGACCAGTACCGCCCCGGCGCCGATTCCCGGTACGGTATTGGGGAAATAGACCCGCCAGAACGCCGTCCAGTCATTCGCCCCCATTGACTTCGCCGCACGCATATAGGAGGGCGGGATGGTTTTCATGACCGAATAAAGCGGCAGGATCATGAAAGGCAGCAGGATGTGGGTCATGGCGACGATGGTGCCGGTTGAGTTGTGCATCAACTGCAATCGTCCGTCATTGGCCAACAGCCCAACATTGACCAGCAAATCGTTGATCACGCCATATTGTTGCAACAGTACGATCCAGGCCGAGGTCCGCACCAGGAGTGAGGTCCAGAAAGGCAACAAGACCAGGATCATCAACAAATTCGATGTCCTGAGCGGCAAGACCGCCAACAGATAGGCGATCGGATAGCCGAGAAGCCCGCAAGACAGCGTGATAACGACGGAAAGCAGAATTGTCCGCCACAACAGGTAGAGATAAATTCGCTCATTTTCCGGCTTCAGGGATACCCCGTCCTTGGTCTCCTCAGCGTCGACCGCGCCATAGAAGTATCCCGGGGTATAGATGCCGGAAAACCGCTTGATCGTCTCCCAGTTAGCGGGATCGCCCCATCCCTTGTTGATTTTCAGGAACTGCTCCTTATAGGGCGGCCCCTTCATCCGCTTCACTTTCCGGCCGGTCTTCCGGAAGATGCTCGACATGCCGGATTTTTCGTAATTCAGCCGGCTGCCCAAACGGGTATGGACCTTGGTCTTAACCGCGACCTTCAGGTCTTCATACAAGGCGGCGTAGACCGGCTCGCCCGGGCTTTGGCCCGCTTGCTCGTCCCAATCCTTCAGGGCTTCCACCGTCAAGGGCAGGGTTTCGGGAACGATATTGTTTTCCACCGAACGGAACAGCATGTCGCCAATCGGTGCCAGGAAGGTAATCAGAATAAACAGAAACAGTGGTGCAACCAGCATTAGGGCGCGGATCTTCTGGCGCCTAAGGGCGCGCCGAATACTGACCTTCAGCGGTGTGCCGTCGGCAGCCAGCATCGGACCTGTGCTTGTCCCGGCGTCAGTCACCTGATCGTTTGTTACACTCGCCACGCGATTGCCTCGGCGTCTTAGTCGTCAAAGAGATGGCCGGGGGCGGAGGACCGCCCCCGGCCGGATGCCCTTATTTGGCCAGCCAAGCCTGGAACTTGGCGTCGATGTCGTCGCGATTGTCCGCCCAGAACTCATAATTGTAGAGCAGGGTGTGCTTCGCGTTTTTGGGGTCGGTCGGCATATGCGGTGCCATGTCGATTCCCAGATCGGCGTGCTTGCCGACCAGCGGCGCGGACGATTTGCGCGCCGGGCCGTAAGAGATGAACTTGGCCTGGTCGGCCAGGCGCTGGGTGTCGGTGGCGAAGTAGATGTAGTCCAGTGCCCGCTTCTTGCGCTCATCCGAAAGGCCGGCCGGGATGATCCAGCCGTCGAGATCGAACACCTGCCAGTCCCAGAGCATCTTGACCGGCTGCTTCTGCTCCTCGATCACCGAGAACAGGCGGCCATTGTAGGTCGAGCCCATCACGACTTCGCCGTCCGCCAGGCGCTGCGGGGTTTCGGCACCGGCCGACCACCAGATGATGTGATCCTTGATGGAGGCCAGCTTGGCCAGCGCCTGGTCCACACCGGCCGGCGTGCCCAAGACGTCATAGACCTTGTCCGGGGCCACGCCGTCGCACAGCAAAGCCCATTCGACGTTGTTGATCGGGCGTTTTTCCAGGCTGCGCTTGCCAGGGAAGTTCTTGACGTCGAACACGTCACAGATGTTTGACGGTTCCTTGCCGCCCCATTCGGCGACGTTGGTGCGGTAGCCGAAGGTCGTTGAGTAGACGATCTGCGGGATGAAGCACTCGGAAACCAGCAGTTCGCCGAAATCATCCGCGGCCCCGGTGCCGTCCGGCGCCTTGGCAAGGTGCTTGTCCGGGTCGATCGCCATCGCCAGGCCTTCGTCGCACAGGCGGATGGCGTCGGACGCCACCACATCGACCACGTCCCAGGTGGTGTTCTTGGCTTCGGCCATGGCCCGCAGCTTTGCCACCGCCTCGTTCGAGCTTTCGTCATTGATGATTTTCACGCCCGGATTCTTCGCCATGTACGGCTCGTGATAGGCGCGAAGTTGTGATTTCGAATAGGCGCCGCCCCATGACACGATGGTCATTTCCTCGGCGCCGGCCGTGGTCGACGCAAACAAAGCGCCCACGGCCACAGTGCCAGCAACGGCAATAAGGCTCAGTTTCTTGATCATGGAATTCAACCTCCCGATTTGCTTAATCAACTCACCTAGTTCGGATGTCGTGCTGATCACGCTGCGACCGCTGTCTGCGCCGGGCTGCGGCGCGGTGCATCCGCTAGATGGAATCCAATGCCCGGCAATCCTCGATGGTCCATCCGAAGGTGACTTTTTCGCCTTCCTTCAAATGGACATGTCCTGAAGCGTTCGGCACTTTGACGATGAAATCATCATGGCCGCACAGTTTGGCCCGCGTCCGTATATGGTCGCCAAGGTAGATCAGTTCCTCGACCACGCCCTCGAACACGTTGGGATACTTGCCGTCCGGTGGCGCGACCTCAACCCGCTCGGGGCGCAGCGACATCTGGCTGCGGTCGCCGACATTGTCGACATTGACCTTCAGCGCCTTGACCGTGCCGAAATCGCCCATGTCCACCGTGCAGGTGTCGCCTTCGATGTCACGGACCGTCCCGTTCAGCGTGTTGTTTTCGCCGATGAACTGCGCCACGAAGGCGTTCAGGGGGCGTTCGTAGAGATCATCCGGTGGCGCCAGTTGCTGGACCACCCCGTCATTGAACACCGCGATCCGGTTCGACATGGTCAGGGCTTCCGCCTGGTCGTGGGTCACATAGACCACGGTGACGCCCAGCCGTTCGTGAATGTGCTTGATTTCGTACTGCATCTGCTCGCGCAGCTGCTTGTCGAGTGCGCCCAGCGGTTCGTCCATCAACACCAGATCGGGTTCGAACACCAGCGCCCGGGCCACCGCCACGCGCTGCTGCTGGCCACCGGACAGTTGCGCCGGGCGGCGGCCGCCAAAACCTGACAGCTCGACCATGTCCAGCGCGCGCTCAACCTTCTCCTTGACCTCGGCCTTGCCCAGCTTGCGCACCTCCAGCGGGAAGGCGAGGTTTTCGTTGACGGTCATATGGGGAAACAGAGCGTAGTTTTGGAACACCATGCCGATGCCGCGCTTGTGCGGCGGCACGTTGTTGATCGGCTCCCCGTCGAGAAAGATCTCGCCATGGGTTGCCGGCTCAAACCCCGCCAGCATCATCAGGCACGTGGTCTTGCCAGAGCCCGACGGTCCCAACATGGTCAGGAACTCGCCCTGAGCGATATCCAAATTCAGGTCCTTTACGACAAGAATTTCCCCGTCGTAACTTTTCTGGACTGAATCGAATTTAACGAATGCCGTGTTGTCCGCGACCATGAAACCCCTACGCCGTCCTTGGCCTAGTGATCCAGGGGGCGCCGCCCGCAAACGCTTTGTTGCGTTGCAGACCTTTTCCTTTTCGCAGGAAACCTAGCAAAGTACCTCCCAAACACGCCGTGAAGCGTTTTCTTTTTTGCCGCGCCCTCGGTGTTCCGGAAGCGCTTGATGCGGATCATAACCCTTAGTTTGACCGGAATTCAATCCTCAAGCCGACGCGAAACTTCGTTAATTGGCTATTTTTTTTCCGGCGCGATCACTCCGTACCGATCGAGGAGCAGTTCGGCGATGTCCCGAACGGCGACCGTTTCGGCCAGGGAACCGGCGCAATGGGGGCAGGCCACGGCGACAAAATCCGCCGTTTCGGCCGCCGCGGCAGCCCGTACCTCAGCCAGGCTGCCCCCGCCGGCGATCGCGGTGTGGGCCGCGCCGCCGCCGGCGCCGCAGCAGGTCGTGTCGCGGCCATGAGCCGCCATTTCGCGAAGTTCGCAGCCCGCGGTCGCCAAAACCTGGCGAGGCGCGTCGATTTCACCAAGATATCGGGCCAGGTAGCAGGGGTCATGGTAGGTCACCGCCCGGTCAACCGGTCCGCCTAGGGTTAGCCGACCCTGATCGATCAGTTCGGCCAGAAAGGCGCTGTGATGCAGCACTGTCGGCGTGTCGCCTTCCCAGGGGTATTCCCGCACCAGACTGTGTACGACGTGCGGGTCCAGAGTGACGATGCGCTGGAAGTCGAACCGCGCCAGCAACGCCATATTCTCCGTAGCCAACTGGTGGAACAGGGGTTCGTCGCCCAGTCGCCGGGGCAGGTCGCCGCAGTCACGCTCGGCCGCGCCCAGGACGGCAAAATCCACGTCGGCAGCCCGCAACAGCGCAACCACCGCCCGCAACGCACCGTGATGGTGCGCGAGAAAGGCGCCTTCACCCTGCCACAACAAAACCTCGACCGGCTTGCCAGGCGCGGCAAGCGGCAGGTCCAGGCCGTCGCCCCAGGCCGGCCGTTCATCTGCCGGCCGACCAGCGGCGTTGCCGTGTCGATGCAGGTTGTCCAGAACCGCGGTGGCTTCGCCGGGCAATGGCTTGGCGGCGGTAACTTGGGCACGCCTGAGATCGACCACCGCATCGATATGCTCGATCAGCATTGGGCAGGCCTCGACGCAGGCCCGGCAGGTGGTGCAGGCCCAGATCGTGTCGGGGTGGACCAGCGCCTTCTCGCCGACCACTGGACGGTGCATGCCACCCTCGGCCGGGGGTAGGGGGCGGCCCCGGGGATAGCGGCCGCTGCGATAGGCGACGTCACGACCCTCGCCATGGATCGTGGTGCTCAATACCTGGATCAGCTTCTTGGGGTTGAGCGGCTGGCCGGCAGCCAGCATCGGGCAGACCAGCTTGCAACGACCGCACTCAACACAGGCGAGAAAACCCAACAGACGGTTCCAGGGAAAGTCGGCCATGGTTTCGGCGCCGCCTTTGGAGGCGTCAAGCGCGGTGTCGGGCCCTGAGAACCGTTTAGGTCGGGGATGGGTGGCCAGGTACAGCGTGCCGGCAATTGCGTGACTCAGCGGCCCTGAAGGCGCCAACACGATCAGTTCGATACAGGCCCAGCCAATGGCGGCGACGATCGCGCTCTGCAGCACCAGGGCAAGCACGGGCGCGCCTTCCCATAGCGGCGGAGCCAAGTTGGCGGTGAGGAACCCAGCCGCCAGGGCAACGAAAGCAAGAGGCAGCCGCTTGTAGGCGCCGCCGGAAAGCCGCGGACGGGTCGGGCCCTGGCGCCTAAGCCAGGCCAATGCCCCACCGAACGCCATTAGTGCAAGCGATGCGTGGGCGATGAGGACTGCCCTGGGATTCTGCACGCCAAACCCTAGGATCGGCACGGCGACCAGCAATGACCCCAGGAAGCCGACCGCGACTGTCGCATGCATGATGGCTGACGGGCGGTGCCGGGCGACCCGGTGGTGGACGTCGACCTGAAACCGCCGGGGCGTTGCCGCCAAGCCGGCAAACCAGTTCACCTTGGCCGGGCGGGCCTGGGTCAATCGGGCAAATCGCAACCCGGCCAGCACGATTGCGGCGGCGATGCTGATGAGGACGAGGCTGGCGAGAATTTGGGCGAACATGGTCCCGATCGATGGTCCGCCCGGTGGTCGATGCCAAAGGCCGCGGCGAAAGTGGCATTTCGGGTCACGACCCTAGCCCGCATTTCCTATACTGTCGATGGCCTGCGTGGGCGGCATCGACCCGTGGTTTGAACCTTTGTCGGGGTGACCTGTATCCGCAACCGAGCGGCGCGTGTTCGGCTTCCGGGTCTGGGGGCTATGCGGCCCGCGGCCGGATGACGAAACCCGACAAAATCTGGACGGCTGTCGGCAAGTTACCGGTCACCGGTCAAGCCAAGATGCGCGCATGCAGCCAATCCAGGACTGGCTTCGGAGGGAGACGAGATGATGGTGGACAGCACCAAGCGGCGTCGCGGCCGGGACGCAAGGCTCAACGCCCGCGGCCAAGCCGGCGGCGCTCATGCGCCGTATATCGTGCGTGGTATCCCCTGTATGGAAATTCTCGGTGAAGAAGGGTTGGAACAGATCGAGGCCAATGCCGAGGCCATCCTGGCCGAGATCGGCATCGAGTTTCGCGACGATACCGAGGCCCTGGATATCTGGCGCAACGTCGGTGCCGAGGTGACCGGCGAACGGGTGAGACTGCCGTGCGGCCTGGCCCGTGACCTGATCGCCAAGGCACCGCGCCAGTTTACCCAGTTGGCCCGCAACCCGGCCCGCAACGTGGAAATCGGTGGCAACAACACGGTCTTCGCGCCGGTTTACGGCCCGCCCTTCGTCCGCGATCTGGAGCAGGGACGGCGCTATGCGACCAGCGACGACTTCCGTGACTTTGTCAAACTGGCCTATATGTCGCCGGCGTTGCACCATTCCGGCGGCACCATCTGTGAACCGGTCGATCTGCCGGTGGCGCATCGTCACCTCGACATGGTCTACGGCCATATCCGCTATTCCGACAAGCCGTTCATGGGTTCGGTCACCCACCCCTCGCGGGCCGAGGACTCGATCGCCATGGCGCGGCTGGTGTTCGGCGACGAGACCGTCGACAACAACCCGGTTCTGATCAACCTGATCAATGCCAACTCGCCGATGGTCTATGACGAGACCATGCTCGGCGCGCTGAAGGTCTATGCCCGGGCCGGCCAGGCCTGCATCGTCTCGCCCTTCATCCTGTCCGGCGCCATGGCGCCGGTGTCGGTGGCCGGCACTTTGGCCCAGGCCCTGGCCGAGGCGATGGCGGGCTTGGCCTTCGCCCAGGCGGTGCGGCCCGGGGCGCCGGTGGTGTTCGGGCTGTTCGCCGGCTCCATGTCGATGCAGTCCGGGGCGCCGACCTTCGGCACGCCGGAACCGGCCAAGGTCCTGATCGCCGCGGCCCAGCTGGCCCGGCGCCTAGGCGTTCCCTTCCGTTCCGGCGGCTCGTTGTGCGGCTCCAAGATGGCGGACGCCCAGGCCGCCTATGAGAGCGCCCAGACCCTGCTGCCCAGCGTCATGGCCGGGGTCAACTTCATGCTGCACGGGGCCGGCTGGCTGGAAGGCGGCCTGACCGCCAGCTACGAGAAATTCGTCATGGATTGCGACCAACTGGGGATGATGGCGGTGTTGGCCCAAGGCATCGACCTGTCCAGTGACGGCCAGGCCCTGGACGCGGTGCGCGAGGTCGGACCGGGCGGTCACTATCTCGGCTGCGCCCACACCCAGGCAAATTTCGAAACCGCCTTCTACCGCTCTTCGATCGCCGACAACAATTCGTTCGAACAGTGGGAATCAGAAGGCGCCCTGGATGCATCTTCACGGGCCAACAAGATCTGGAAGGGGATGCTGGCGCGTTACGAAGCACCGCCGCTGGATCCGGCCATTGACGAAGCGCTGACCGAGTTCATGGCCCGCCGCAAATCCGAGATCCCGGATACGATCGGCTAGTCCGGGTCGACGAGGTCGGCCATCGCGTCGCTGTCGCCTTCCAGGCGCAGGCCCCGGGCAACGCCGGAACGGTCGACCGGGTCGCGGTTCTGGCTGACCTTCCACTTGCCTTCCAGACGGGTGATGGTGAGCTCGATGCCGACCACCGCCCGGATCATCTTGTCGGTGAAATCCGCCGGCGCATCGTCAATCGCCCACGGCACAGGCCGATCCCGTTCCTGGGCGTCGGTGAGGTCATCGAGCAGTGAGCGGAGCCAGGCCGGTTCATCGATCGCCCGCAACCGCCCATGGACGTGCACAGCGGCATAGTTCCAGGTCGGCACCACCTTGCCATGGGCCTTTTTCGACGGATACCAGGACGGCGTCACATAGGCGTCGGGCCCGATGAACACTGCCAGCGCCTCAGCCGCCGGATCGATCCTCCGCCACACCGAATTGCCCCGTGCCAAGTGCCCGCGCAGCACACCGTTCTCACCCGCTTGGGCGTCCAGCAGGAGCGGCACGTGATTGGCTTCCAGTCCGGCCGCACCCGTCGTGACCAGAGTCGCCAGGGGATAGTCCCGCATCAGGCCGTGCATCACCTCCGGCCGGTCTTCGTGGAAGTGCTGGGGCAGGTACACGGCGAACCTCTCCTCGCCGTCAGGCCAAGGTAAACCCGTATTCCCCGGCCGCGTCCTGGAGCCAGACCCAGAGGTACTGGGCGAAGCTGCGGCCGATGTGGATCTCGAAGGTCGGGGTGGCGTCGACCAGGTGCAGGATGACCGTGGCCTTGGCCAGGGTCGACTGGGCGCAGGCACCAACCGCGAAGGCCCGCGGGTGCAGGTCCAGGCCGCAGCCCTTGGCCAGTACCTCGCGGGCATCGGGCCCGGCCAGGCCGAGCACGGTGCGGGCGTGGCTGACGTCGGTGATCGCGGCATGGACGGTGGCCAGGGCGTCACGCAGCTTGGCCGCCGCTTCCTCCGCCTGATCGGAATCGAGCGACAGCAACCACTCGTCGGGCCCCAGCCACAGGGCGGTTACCCCGTCGCCGCTGGCGGAGGTATTGGGGATCAGCGGCAGGTCGAGGCCGAGCACTGTGCGGACCCCGTCCAGGAAGCCGATGTCGCGGGCGCTGCCGCGCAGGTTCAGATGGCCGCGGAAGGGGCGTTCGCCCAGCATCACCCCGGCGGCGCGGGTGGCCCGCGGGGCGTGGGCCAGCGGCCCCTGGAATCCGGTCGCGTCAGTCATGGAGGCGTTTCCCTTCCGGATCGTAGAAACAGGGCTCGGTAACCTTGGCCTTGGCGGTCTGGCCGTCGAAGCCGACGTCGATCACCTCGCCGTGGCGGGAGGCGCCGCGCTGCAACAGGGCGAGCGCGAACGACCGGCCCAGAGTGGCACTGAAATAGCTGGAGGTGACGTGGCCGATCATCGGCATCGGCGGCTTCTTGGTCACTTCGGCCAGCAGTTGCGCGCCCTCGGGCAGCACCTGGTTGGGGTTCTCGGGCAGCAGGCCGACCAGTTGCTTGCGGTCGTCACGGACACTGTCGGGCCGGCTCAGGGAGCGTTTGCCGATGAAGTCCTTGGTCTTGCTCAAGGCCCAGGCCATGCCGAGATCGGCCGGGGTCACCGTGCCGTCGGTTTCCTGGCCGACGATGATGAAACCCTTCTCGGCGCGCAGCACATGCATGGTCTCGGTGCCAAAGGGGGTGATGTCGTATTCGGCGCCGGCCGCCATCAGGGCGCTCCATAGGGCCATGCCGTGATTGGCCGGCACGTTGATCTCGAACGAGGATTCGCCGGTGAAGCTGACCCGGAAGATGCGGGCCGGCAGGCCGGCGACGGTTGCGGTGCACCAGCCCATGAAGGGCAGCGCCTCGGGCGAGAGGTCGGTGTCGGGGCTCAATGACGTCAGGACCTGCCGCGCCTTGGGGCCACAGATCGTGGCGGTGGCGTATTGTTCGGTGACCGAGGTCATGTAGACCTTCAGCTCCGGCCATTCGGTCTGCACCCACTCCTCCAGCCAGCCGAGGATGCGGGCGGCGTTGCCCGTGGTGGTGGTCATCAGGAAATGGTTCTCGCCCAACCGGGCGGTGACGCCGTCGTCGATCACCATCCCGTCCTCGCCCAGCATCAGCCCGTAGCGGCAGCGGCCGATCGCCAGTTTCGACCAGGCATTGGTGTAGATACGGTTGAGCAGGGTGGCGGCGTCCGGCCCCTGGATGTCGATCTTGCCCAGCGTAGTGGCGTCCAGGATGCCGATGCCGTTGCGCACCGCCAGGCATTCCCGGTCGACCGCGGCCCGCATGTCCTCGCCGCCCTTCGGGTAGTACCAGGGCCGCTTCCACTGGCCGACATCCTCCCACTTGGCGCCGTTTGCTTCGTGCCAGTGATGCATCGGCGTGCGCCGGGTCGGGTCGGCCAATTCGGGACCCAGGTCGCGACCGGCCAGGGCGCCGAAGGTGACCGGCGTATAAGGCGGGCGGAAGGTCGACGTGCCCACTTCCTCAATCGGGCTGTCCAGGGTTTCGGCCAGGATGGCGTGGCCGGTGATGTTGCCGGTTTTGCCCTGGTCGGTGCCCATGCCCAGCGTGGTATAGCGCTTGGTGTGCTCGACCGAGCGGTAGCCCTCGCGGGCGGCGAGTTGGATGTCGCCGGCGGTGACGTCGCCCTGCAGGTCGACGAAGTGCTTGCGGCCATGGGCCGGACCGTCCTGGGAGGGCAGCATCCAGATGGTACGGGCCTCGTCGGCGGCAACGGATTCGGTGATCGGCGCCGCCTGGTCCTCGGCCTCGAAGCCGACGGCGCGGGCGGCACTCAATCCGGCGGCGTGACCATCGGCCAATGCAGCGGCCAGGGTAAAATCGCCATTAGCAGCCCCGACGATCGCCAGGTCCTGCGGGCTGGTGTCGGGGCGGAAGCTGGCAATGCCGGTATCGAACCGGTTGCGCCCGCCGGACTGCGAGAACAAATGCACCGCCGGGTTCCAGCCGCCCGAGACGCACAGCAGGTCACAGGCGAAGCGCTGGGCGGCCCCGACCACGCCGTCGCCAGCCTGGTTCAGGGTCATCACCTCGACCCCGCGGATACGGCGGCCGCCACTGGTCTTGGTGATGCTGTGGCCACCGAAAATCGGCAGCCCCATTTCGCCGGCCTGCTTGGCCAGCGGGCCGGCCGGTTCCGGGCGCAGGTCGACGATCGCTGCCACTTCGGCGCCGGCCTTGGCCAGGTCAATGGCGGCGCCATAGGCGCTGTCATTGTTGGTAAAGACCACGGCCCGGCGTCCAGGCAGGACGCCAAAGCGTTGGATATAGGTGCGCACGGCCCCGGCCAACATGGTTCCGGGGCGATCGTTGTGGCTGAAGGCCATCGAGCGTTCGATGGCGCCGGTCGCCAGCACCACCTGGCCGACCCGCACCGTCCACAAGCGCTGCCGCGGCAGATTGTCCGGCGCGGCCGCGCCCAGATGATCGGTAACCCTTTCCAGCATGCCGACCGTGTTGCAGTCGTAATAGCCGAAGGCCGTGGTCCGGGGCAGCAGAGTCACTTCGGGCAGGGCGGCCAGTTCCGCCAACCCGGCTGCCAGCCATTCGGCCGCCGGCTTGCCGTCGATCTCGACCGTGTCGGCGAGCAGCGATCCGCCCATCTCGCCCTGTTCGTCGACCAGCATCACCCGGGCGCCGCCCCTTGCCGCCGCCAGGGCGGCGGCGACGCCGGCCGGGCCGCTGCCGACCACCATCACGTCGCAATGGCCGTGGCGCTTGTCATAGCGGTCGGGGTCCGGCTCGGTCGGGGTTTCGCCCATACCGGCTGCGGCCCGAATGATCTTTTCGTAGGTCGGCCACAGAAAGCCCGGCCACATGAAGGTCTTGTAGTAGAACCCGGCCGGCAGGAAGCGCGCGAAACGCTGGTTGATCGTACCGATGTCGAAATTCAGGCTCGGCCAGGCGTTGAGGCTTCTGGCCTCCAGGCCGTCATAAAGTTCGACCTGGGTCGCCCTGTGGTCGGGCGAGGTGGTGGCGCCACGACCAATTTGGACGATGGCGTTGGGTTCTTCGGCCCCCGCCGAATAGATGCCGCGCGGGCGGTGGTATTTGAAGCTGCGCCCGACCAAATGGATGCCGTTGGCCAGCAGCGCCGAGGCCAGTGTGTCGCCGGCATAGCCCTGCAGGCGGCGGCCGTCGAAGGTGAATGTCAGCGGCTTGCCGCGGTCGATGCGACCGCCGTTGTCCAGGCGGTTGGCTTGCCGGGCCATCACGCGTCTCCCTCGTCACTGGGTTTCTCGCCACGCTCGCTGGGCGGCTTTTCACCCATCAGATAGCTGCCGGCGATGGCATGGGTGGCGGTGTCACGTTCGACATTGAACCAGCGGCGGCAACCATGGGCGTGGACCCAGCGTTCCAGGTGCCGGCCCTTGGGGTTGGTCCGCATGAACAGGTAGTCGGCCCATTCCGCATCGCTCAAGGCGTCCGGTTCCAGGGGCCTGGCGATATGGGCTTCGCCGCCATGGGAGAATTCGGTTTCGTCGCGTTCGCCGCACCAGGGGCAGGTGATCTTCAACATGGCCTGGTCCTCCCCTAATGCGCCACCGCGGCGGCGCCGTGTTCGTCGATCAGGAAGCCGGTGGTGAAGCGCTCCAGCGTGAACGCGGCGTTCAGCGGGTGCGGCTCGTCCTTGGCGATGGTGTGGGCATAGGTCCAACCCGATCCCGGGGTCGACTTGAAGCCGCCGGTGCCCCAGCCGCCATTGACATAGAGCCCGCCGACCGGCGTTTTGCAGACCAGGGGACTGGCATCCGGGCAGGTGTCGACGATGCCGGCCCATTGCCGCATCACCCGCAACCGGCTGAAGATCGGGAACAGCTGCAGGACGGCGCTGATCATGCCTTCCACCACGTGCTGGCTGCCGCGCTGGGCATAGGAGGTATAGGCGTCGATGCCGGCGCCCATCACCAGCTCGCCCTTGTCGGACTGGCTGACATAGGCGTGCACCGCGTTCGACATCACCACACTGTGCAGGATCGGCTTGACCGGCTCCGAGACCAGGGCCTGCAACGGATGGCTTTCGATCGGCAGCCTAAGGCCGGCCATTTCCGCAAGGACCGAGGTGTGGCCGGCGACGGCCAGGGCGACCTTGGGCGCGCGGATGGTGCCGCGGGTGGTTTCGACCCCGGTGACCGCGCCGCCTTCGCGCAAGATCCCCGTGACCTGGCAGTTCTGGATGATGTCGACGCCGCGGGCATCGGCGGCGCGGGCATAGCCCCAGGCGATGGCGTCGTGGCGGGCAACCCCGCCACGGCGCTGGATCGAGGCACCCAGGACCGGATAGCGCGCGGTAGGCGAAATGTCGATGATCGGCACCTCCTGCTTGACCTGCTCAGGCGTCAGGATCTCGCTATCGATGCCGTTGAGGCGGATCGCATTGACCCGTCGCGACAGTTCCCTCAGGTCGTGCAGATTGTGGGCCAGGTTCAGGACGCCGCGCTGGCTCAACATGATGTTGTAGTTGAGCTCCTTGGTCAGCCCCTCGTAAAGCTGCAGCGATTTCTCGTAGAGATGGGCGCTCTCGTCCCAGAGGTAGTTCGACCGGATGATGGTGGTGTTGCGGCCGGTGTTGCCGCCGCCCAGCCAGCCTTTTTCCAGCACCGCCACGTTGGTGATGCCGTGCTCCTTGGCCAGATAGTAGGCGGTGGCCAGGCCGTGCCCGCCGCCACCGACGATGATCACGTCGTAGTTTGCCTTCGGGTCCGGGCTGCGCCATGCCTGCGGCCAGTCCCGATGATAGGCGAGCCCGTTGCGAACCAGGCTGAATATCGAATATTTCGCCATCGCTGATGTCCGTCGCGTTGCCGGCGTTTGCCTGTTGATAAACCCTCCGCAACGGCGCGGCAAGCCAAGCGCCGCCGATTGCGGTGCGGAAGAGCGCAAAGACCAGGAAACACGCGTGCAAAAGCCTGTCTGTCCAATCTGCGACCCGCGCCATCAAACAGGCGACGGGCAACCCGGCGCAAGGGCCCGCCATGACTTTTGTTAATGCGCAGGTGCCGCCCAAATGCTATCTGCCCTGTCGCGGAGTGTGATGAAAAAACGGATCGAGGCAATGGTGACGGACACGATCGGTGGGGCCGGTGCGGCGGCATCAGGCAAGGGGCGGCGCGCCATCGGGATTTGGCTGCTGGTGCTGTGCACCATGGTCTTCGTGATGCTGGTTATCGGCGGCCTGACCCGGTTGACCCATTCGGGCCTATCGATGGTCGAATGGAAACCGATCACCGGCTGGCTGCCGCCGTTGAGTCAGGCGGAATGGCAGCTCACTTTCGAGAAGTACCAGCAATACCCGGAATTCCAAAAGCTCAACAGCGACATGACGGTGGGGGAGTTCAAGTCGATCTTCTGGTTCGAATTCATCCACCGGGTCTGGGGCCGGTTGATCGGCGTGGTGTTCATATTGCCACTGATTTTCTTTGCTTTGAAGCGCTGGATCGACCGGCCGCTGGTTCCGCAGTTGGCGGTCATTTTCCTGCTGGGCGCGCTGCAGGGCGGCATGGGTTGGTACATGGTGATGAGCGGCCTGGTCGACCGTCCCGATGTTAGCCAATACCGCCTCACCGCGCACCTCTGCGCCGCGTTCCTGATCAATGGCTATATGCTGTGGGTGGCCCTGGGATTGCTGCTGTCCACCGCAACCGCCCAGAACAGGCTGTTCCGGCCCGCCGTCTGGATCACCTGCCTGGCTTTTGTCACCGTGATTTCCGGGGGGTTCGTGGCTGGCTTGGATGCCGGCTTCACCTACAACACCTTCCCGCTGATGGATGGGGACCTGGTACCGGCCGGATATCTCGACCTCCAGCCCGCCTATATGAACCTGTTCGAAAACATCGCGGCGGTCCAGTTCAACCACCGTCTGCTGGCGATCGCGACCTTGTTGGCCTGTCTTTGGCTGTGGTGGCGGGGGCGCGGCCAATACGCGCCAGGCCGGGCAGGGGCGGCGCTGAATACCATGGTGGTATTGGTTCTCGGGCAGGTGGCGTTGGGGATTGCCACCCTGCTGACGGTCGTCGCGGTACCGCTGGCGGCGGCGCACCAGGCTGTCGCCATGGTTCTGTTCTGCGGCCTTGTCTGGGTGGTTTGGGAGCTGCGCGGGCCGCCGATTTCCGATTAGCGGGTGTTTTGAGTGCGGGTCTGAAAACCTCCCGAGTAGGACCCTGATCGTTCTTCGCTTTCCTCGCGCCTGGAAATACGCAAAGATATTGTCAAGTTACGGGACCCACAAACGATTGACCGGATGAGGCCATGCAGGCAGATCATGTCAGGGCACTTCAAAGCCTGCCCCTGTTTGCCGGCGTATCAGTCGAGGACCTCAAAACCTTCGCGGCGCCGCCCAGGCGCTACCACAAAGGCGGCCTGATCTTCCAACAAGGCGATCCGGCCGATGCCTTTTTCCTGATCCTCGATGGCTGGGTCAAAGTGTTCCGACACAGCCTGAACGGCGAGGAAATCGTCCTCAACGTCTTCACCCGCGGCGAGACTTTTGCCGAGATCGCCATGTTCGCTCATGGCAACTACCCCGCATCGGCGGAGGTGGTGGACGAAGCGCGCATCATCCGCATTTCCGCCCATTTGATGATCGACCGGATTCGCAACGACCCCAAGCTGGCGATCAACATGCTGGCGTCGATGTCGAACCACATGCGGCGACTGGTGGAGCAGATCGAGCAGTTGAAGGGACTGTCGGGGCCGCAGCGCCTGGCGGCGTTCCTGTTGCGGCAGTGTGACTCCGACGAGGGCACGGCGGTCGTGCGCCTGCCTTACGACAAGTTCCTGATTGCCGGGCGCCTCGGCATGAAGCCGGAAAGCCTGTCGCGCGCCTTGATGAAACTCCGGTCGCTTGGCGTTAGGTCGGAACAGAACAAGGTGATCATCTCCGACGTCGAGGCCTTGTTCGATTTCTGTGAAGAGGACCGCACCTCGCAAGGCAGCCAGCGTATCCGAATGCCGTGATCGGCTTTCCTGTGTGCCTGCTCTCGATTGATCCAGGCTTCGTCTTGATACCCGACTAACCCGGCCGGCCATCGATCCGCGGCGAGGTCAGGATCGGCCAGTAGATCATGCAGAACAGGCCAAAGGCGATGAACCAGGTCAGGCCGGCCGTCAGCATCATGCCGCCGTAGTGTTCCGGCCAAAGATTGGGGCCGATGACACGGATCGCCGCGCTTAAGGATACCAGGCCATAGGCAAAGACCACAGGCACCGAGGCGACCAAGTCGCGTCCGGTGTGACCGAGTGCCGCCCGGCTCATCACCGCCAAGGTCAGGCTGCCAATGGCGCCGACCGTCAACGCATGGTAGGCCGAGGCTTCAGTCAAGCCATCGCCCAACAGTGACCAGGCGATCAGCGCGAAGCCGAGCCCGATCCAGGCATAGCCGATCTGCAGGACCAGCACGATGGGCGCGGCAAGCGTGGTCAGTGGCCGCCAAAGGCCCTGGCGAACCAAATGCAGCGCGGCAAGAACCGCCGCCCAGCCGCCGATCACCGTGTCCGGCACCGGGAACAGGCTGATGATGGCAAAGCCCAGCGTGCCCAGGACGGTGGTCAGGTCGAGCGCGGAAATCGAAACCGGCAAGCGCTGCTCGCCCCGTGCGGTCAGCCAGTTGCGGGTAAAGGCGGGCACCACCCGCCCCCCGACCAGGCTGAGCAGAACCACCAGCAGGTTGACCGCCAGCTTGTGGCCGGTTGCCGCCAATCCGTTCGCCCCGCCCAGGACCTCGACGTGGACCAGCAGGTTGGCCGCGAACAGGCCGAGCAGCAGCGGGATGAAGATCCAGTTGCGGCGGTTTCGGGACTGGAACAGCGGGGCCGCGACAAAACCGGCCAACATCGGCAGGAAGGCAAGGTCGAGTACCGCAACCAACGTTGCCGGGAGATAGGTCGACAGGCCCATGGCCAGGCGTCCAAGGGCCCAGACCGTGGCCAGAATCACCAGGGGTGTGCCTGAGAGTGGCCGGGTCGCGGTCCAGTTGGGTACCGCGGTCAACAGAAACCCGGCGATCACCGCGCCGGCATAGCCGAACAGCATTTCATGGGCGTGCCACTGGTAGATCGGGATCGACACCGTCGGTTCGATGACTTCGATCTGGACTTGATGCAGGCCGAGCCAGACCAGCCAGCCGAACATCGCCAGGCAGGCATACATGCCGGCCGACAGGAAAAAGACGCGAAACCCGTATTGGAACAGCAGGAACGGTTGGCCGCTGTCAGGCTGGGCTTCGGGCTGGAGCAGGTCGTGAGTGGCCATGGTCGCTATTGCTTGGTCGGCTGGAGATAGGAACGGATCTATTCTACCGGTAGGGCGTCGAGCGCGTCCTTGACCAATCCGTATTGCGGGGAGTCCTTGGACAGTTGCGAGAGCAGGGACGTCCAGATCCGCCGCGCCTCGGCCGGGCGGTCCTGCTGTTTCGCCTCCAGCCCCAGATACCATTGCGGCTCAGGCTCGGTGGGGGCGATTTGATTGATCCGGCGCATGGCATCGAAAAAGCTCGGCGGTCTGTTATCGCGCGACCCGATCGTGCGTTCGATCGCCCTTGCGTGTTCCCATTGCAGGTCGATACGGTCGGGCGCGAGATCGGCGGCACGTTGATAGGCAGTGACGGCATTCTTGGCCTCGCCAAGACCGTCATAGGCCTTGCCGAGGCGCCGCCACCCTTCGATGTCATCCGGCTGTTCGGCCAGCCGGGCTTCCAACTGCCGGGCCATGCTGCGGACCATCGATTGATTGTCGCCGGCCTGGGGCTTGGCTGGCGCGGGCGCGCCAAGCCCCTTCGACAGGGCCGCGAACTTGGCTTCGGCTTCCGCTGCCTTGGCGGTTTCGCCCATCACCCGATAGGACCGGGCCAGCATCTGCCAGCCCTGGGCGTCGTCCGGGTTCTCCGCCAGCCGTGCCTCCAGGTTTCCGACCATCTGTTTGATCATGGCCTGGCGGTCTTCCGGCGTCATGTCGGCGGCGGCGACCATGTCGGCCTGACTGGGGCCCTTGGGCTCGGCAGCCGGCGCGGCGGGCGCGTCGTTCAGGGCCGCCGCCTTGGCTTCCGCCTCGGCCGCCTTGGCCTCGTCGCCCAGGAACCGGTAAGACCGGGCCAGCATCTGCCAACCCTGCTTGTCGTTCGGATTTTCGGCCAGGCGAGCCTCCAAACCGCCGATCATGTCGGTGATCATTGCCTGGCGCTCTTCCGGGCTCATATTGGCGATCGCGGCGACGTCGGCTTCGCTGGGGGCGGGGCGGGATGCCGCCTTTAGCTCGCGGAATTCCGGCAAGGGCAGGCCATTCAACTCGGCCAGGTCGGTCATTCGCTTGCGCAGGAAGCCGAGCCAACCGGCGTCATCCGGCGAACTGGCCTCCAGCTTGGTCCAGATCTTCAGGGCTTCCTCGGCATCGCCGGCCTCGGCGCGGGCCTGGCCCAAGAAGAACTGGGCCCTTGGATCGTCGGGTTTCTTGGCCAAAACCTGTTGGAAGATGTCCTCGGCTTTGGGCGTGACCATGCCGCCTGCGGCCTCGACCAGGACCTCGCCGTAGACCGACAGCACGTCGGGGCGGCCGTCGCTCTCCTTGATGGCCCGCTCGAAGGTCGCCAGGGCCTTGTCCTGCTGCCCCATGGCGTCATAGGAACGCGCCAGCAGGATCCAGCCGTCGATGTTCCCTGGTTCCTCCTCCAGCCGGGCCGCCAGCTTGGCAGCGCTGGCTGCAATATCCCCGCCCATTTGCTGGTTGGCGTGGGCGGTGGCCTGGGCATCGGGCAGGTCCCGGGCTACCAGCGGCTGGTCCGGCATGTCGAAGTTGCCGAGGAACAGATACCCGGCGATGGCGGCCGCCGGGATGGCAATCACGATCAACCCGAACGCCGGAAGGTTGCTGATCGCGCGGCTGGCGGTCCGTTGCTCAGTGTCGCCGACCGCCAGGATGCGGCGCTGAATCTCCAGTCGGGCGGCTTTGGCCTGCTCGCCGGTCAGGACGCCGCGCTCGATGTCGCGTTCCAGTTCCGACAACTGGTCGCGGTATACCGCCAGATCGTAGTCGCGCCGCGAGATGCCGGTCTGGCGGCCGAACCACATCGGCCAACTGACCAATACCAGAACCAGGACCGTGATAATTCCAATCGATGGCCAAAGAATCATGACGACCGCCCATCTTCATTGTCCTCGGCCAACAGCTCGTGGAGTCTGGCTTGTTCGGCAAAGGTCAGGTCATCTGGCTGACCTGCGGTTGCTGCGGCACCTCTGCGGGAGCGGAAGAAGGAGAACGCTGCCCAGGCGCCTAGCAGCATGATCACCAACGGGCCCAGCCACAACAGCAAGGTGGACGCCTTGAACGGCGGGTCGAGCAGCACGTAGTCACCATAGCGGTCGACGACGAAATCGACGACCTCACTATTGCTGTCGCCCGCCAACAGCCGCTCGCGCACCAGGATCCGCAGGTCGCGCGCCAGACCGGCGTTGGAATCGTCGATCGACTGGTTCTGGCAGACCAGGCACCGCAGGTCCTGGCTAATCACACGCGCACGGGCCTCTAGGGCCGGATCCTTTAGCATCTCGTTGGGCTCGACCGCCCAGGCCGGCGCCCCGGCTAGCAGAAACGCCGTCAGGGCAAGGATGGCAAATTTCATCGGCACTACTCTTCCCAATACTTAACCGGTGGCGGTTGCATCCGCGTGCAGCCGGCGCCGCCGTCGGGTCGGCGCTCCGACCCGCAGGCGCCGGTCGCTCAGTGATAGCATCCCGCCCAGCACCATGATCGTCGACCCCGCCCATAACCATGCGATGAACGGGTTGACATACAACCGCGCGACCCAGCCGCCCTGCGGGCTACGCTCGCCGATCACGGCATACAGATCGGTCCACCAGGTGGTCAGGATACCGGCCTCGGTGGTATCGCGTCCCTGGACCGGGTAGAAGCGCTTTTCCGGCTCCAAAACGACAATGTGCGTGCCGTTGCGGCTGACAGTGAATTGGGCGCGCTCGGCCTGATAGTTGGGACCGCTGGCCTGGACTACCCCGTCCAGTCGGAAGTCAAAGCCGGACACGTTGACCGAGTCGCCGGGTCTCATTTCCTGGATGTGCTCGACTTTCCAGGCCGACGCACCGGTGATTCCGGCGACGACGATCCCCATGCCGATATGGGCCAGGGTCATGCCATAGGCAGAGCGCGGCAGGCCGCGGGCACGGCGCCAGGTCTCGCCAAGGCTTGCGCGGAAGAGGCGAATTCTCTGGACCAGTTCCAGGGCCGAGCCGACCACCAGCCATGCCGCCAGTCCCATGCCCAAGGCCGCCAGCAACTGGTCGACGCCACGCCACCAGAGGACCAACAGCACCGCGACAACCACGGCGGCATAGGCCAGGTGCAACCGCTGCAGGGCTCCAACCAGATCGCCGCGTTTCCAGGCCAGCAGAGGGCCGAGCGGCAGGGCGATCAGCATCGGCGCCATGATCGGCAGGAATGTGGCGTTGAAGAACGGCGGCCCGACCGAGACCTTGCCGCCACCCAGGGCGTCCAGGAACAGCGGGTACAGGGTGCCCAGCAGCACCGTGGCGGTCGCCACCGACAGCAGGACATTGTTCAGCACCATGCCGCCTTCGCGGCTGATCGGGGCGAACAGGCCGCCGGCCTTCATGGCCGGAGCGCGATAGGCGTACATGGCGAAAGAGCCGCCGATCGCGATCAGCAAAAGGATGAGGATGAACACGCCGCGTTCCGGGTCCTGGGCGAAAGCGTGGACTGAGGTCAACACGCCTGAGCGGACCAGGAACGTGCCGATCAGGCTGAGCGAAAAGGCAATGATGCTGAGCAGGATTGTCCAGGCCTTCAAAGCGTCGCGTTTTTCGACCACGATTGCGGAGTGCAGCAGCGCGGTGCCGGCCAGCCAGGGCATGAAGGAGGCGTTTTCGACCGGATCCCAGAACCACCAGCCGCCCCAGCCCAGTTCGTAATAGGCCCACCACGAACCCAGCGCGATGCCGGCGGTCAGGAAGCACCAGGCGGCCAGGGTCCAGGGCCGCACCCAGCGGGCCCAGGCGGCATCGACCTTGCCCTCGATCAGGGCGGCGATGGCGAAACAGAAGGCGATCGAGAACCCGACATAACCAAGATAGAGGAAGGGCGGGTGCAGCGCGATGCCGGGGTCCTGCAACAGCGGGTTCATGCCATTGCCGTCGACCGGCGGCGTCTCCAGCCGTTCGAATGGGTTCGACGTCAACAGGATGAACAGCAGGAAACCGACCCCGATCATGGCCTGGACCGCCAGGACCCGGGCCAGCAGGGTCGGCGGCAGGTTGCGCCCGAAGGCGGCAACGGCGGCGCCGAACAGGGCCAGGATCAGCACCCATAGCAGCATCGAGCCCTCGTGATTGGCCCAAACCCCGGTGATCTTGTAGATTAGCGGCTTGGCAGAATGGGAGTTCCTGGCCACGTTGAGCAGCGAGAAATCGGACGTGACATAAGCGTTGGTCAGGGCGGCGAAGGCGATCCCGACCAGCAGTAACTGAGCCAGCGCCGCCGTCCTGCCAGTGGTCATCCAGGAATGGTTGCCAAGATGGGCACCGACCAGGGGCAGGATGCTCTGCACGATCGCCACCGCCAGCGACATCACCAGCGCGTAGTGTCCGATTTCCGTGATCATGTTGGACGTATCCTTTCCCCTGGCCTCAAAACGATTGCCGGCACCCGGCGCCGGTCACCGCCGGCCAGGCGGGTAAATGCCGCGAAGATAAGGCATAAATAGGGCGTTGCCGCCTTGACCCAAGCCAATTCGCGCATCGCCGCCTTCTATAGGCAAAGGTCGGACAAAAGTCCATTCACAAGCTGGCGCGCCGTGGGCCAGCACACTACATGGAGGGGTAACGTGGTTTCAGGGCGGATTATTGCATGAAAAGTGCTGTTCTTCCGTGGCTTGTCGGGTGCGGGGCGTGGGCACTGGCGAGCACGGCCATGGCTGAGCCGGCGTGTGTTCCGGTCGGTGCCTGGGTCGATCCTGGCGGTCGCACCACGCAAACCGCCGATCGGGTCATGGCCGATATTGCCGGCCGCCAGGCGGTGATCCTGGCCGAATACCATGATTCCCACGAACACCACCGGTGGCAGCTGCAGGTGTTGGCCGCGTTGCAAACGCGGCCCAGGCCGTTGGTGATCGGCTTCGAGACCTTTCCCCGGTCGGTGCAGAAGGCCCTTGATCGTTGGGTGGCGGGCGAGCTTTCGGTGGCGGAATTCCTCAACCAATCCGAATGGGACCGGGTCTGGGGCATGGATCCGGCCCTGTATCTGCGCCTGTTCCACTTTGCCCGTATGCACCGGATACCGATGGTTGCCCTAGATGTCGAGCGCAGCTTCACCAAACGGGTGCGGGACGAAGGCTGGTCCGCCGTTCCCGCCGACGATCGCCAGGGTATTACCGACCCGGTGGCGGCCGGCCCCGATTATCGCGCCTATCTGGAGCGCAGCTTCGATCAGCATCGCCAGATTGCCCAGGCCGACACCGACAACGGTGATGCAGGTGTCGATTTCGACCGCTTCATGGATGCGCAGTTGTTGCGCGACCGGGCCATGGCCCAGGCCATCGCCGAAGCCGCGGCACGCCCCGAAAAACCTCTGGTCGTGGCGATCGCCGGCGGTGGCCATGCCGAAAACGGATTTGGGATACCAGCCCAGTTGGGCGATCTTGGCCTTACCGACCACGCGGTCCTGCTGGCCTGGGAACGCGAGCGCGATTGCGACAGGCTGACGGCCGAAACCGCCAAATGGGTATTCGGGATCGCGCCACCGGTCGAAGTCACCGAGGATGTCAAACGACCACTTTTGGGGGTGCGGATCGGCCCGGACGAACTGGGAGCCAAGGTGGTTGGCGTTATGCCCGATAGCGTCGCCGAGGCCGCGGGCATTCAGGCCGACGACGTGGTCACACATGCCGCCGGCCTCGAAATCACCACCACCCAGGACCTGGTGCAGATCGTGCGTCGTCAGGCCTGGGGTACCTGGCTGCCGCTGACGGTGCGTCGCGGCGACCAGTCCATGGACCTGGTCGCCCGCTTTCCGGTCGAGGAGTGATGCGTCACTGGTTTGTCACGAGCTTGACGGCCGGGCTGTTGGTGGCAACGGCGGCGGTGGCCAATGAGGAACCGGTCGACCACCGGGCAACGATCCGGCTTTATCCCGACAGCGGGCGGGTCGCGGTCACCGACGTGATCCGCCATGCCGGGCAGGGCGGCCTGCACTTCCATTTGGTGGCCGGCCTTGAAGTTAGTGCGGTACGCGCCGACGGGCGACCGGTTGCCGTCACCGGAACCGGTCCGCGCTTTCGTGTCCGGCTGCCGGCCGGCACCAAAACGCTGGCGATCGACTATGGCGGTGACTTGCCAACCGAAGCCGGCCGCAGTCACCGTGCGATGTTCCTGGGCCCTGAAGGCGGTCTGTTGCCCTACGGTGTCGACTGGTTGCCCCGCTTCGGACGGCGGCCGCTCAACTACCGCATCGCCATCGACACGCCGAAAGGTCAGCGGGCCGTGGCCTTCGGCAAGCTGGTGGAGGAGCGCCGCACCGAGACCGGCTGGCGGGCGGTCTTCAAGAGCGAAAGGCCGGTCGATGGGGTGATGCTGGCCAGCGGTCCCTATCAGGTTTCAGAGCGCCATCACGGCGATATTCTGGTCCGCACCTATTTCACCCCCGAACTCGCCCACCTGACCGACACCTATCTCGATCGCACGTTGGGTTATCTGGAACGCTATGACCGGATGATCGGTACCTATCCCTATGCCGCCTTTTCCATCGTCGCCGCGCCGTTGCCGGTCGGACTGGGCTTTCCCTACCTCACCTATATCGGCCGGCGTGTCCTGAGGCTGCCGTTCATCCCGGTCACCTCGCTGCCCCACGAAGTGCTGCACAGTTGGTGGGGCAACGGGGTCGACGTCGATTATGCCAGTGGCAACTGGGCCGAGGGGCTGACCACTTATCTGGCCGACTACGCGATCAAGGAGGCGTCGGGAACCGAAGCCGCCAAACAGGCCAGGCTGCGCTGGCTCAGGGATTTCGCCTCCCTGCCGGACGATCGCGACCACCCCTTGCGCGAATTCATCAGCCGCCAGCACGGCGCCGGCCAGATGGTCGGTTACAACAAGACGGCGATGGTCTTCCATATGCTGCGAGACCGCATCGGCGATCCCGCCTTCCGCCAGGGTCTGAAGCAGATCTGGCGCAGGCACCGCTTCCAGGTCGCCGATTGGGACGATCTCCGCGCTGCCTTCGAGGCCGCTTCGGGCCAGGACCTGGGTCTGTTCTTCACCCAATGGCTGGAGCGGGCAGGGGCGCCGCACCTTGCACTGGATCAGGTCGCCGCCAAAGCCGCCGGCAATGGCTATGAGGTGACATTCCGGCTGAGCCAGGATCGCCCAAACTACCAGCTTCGGATTCCGGTCGCGGTAGGGACAGAAACCGGCGTCGATTATCAGGTGGTCGATCTGGACCGGGCGCGCGGCGACTTTCGCTTGGTTACCGAGGTGCGTCCGCAATGGCTGGCGGTAGACCCGGATTTCGATCTTTTCCGCCGTCTGGACATCACCGAAACCCCGCCGATCCTCAGGGAGGCCATGTTGGCCTCCGATGCCCAGTTGGTCATTGCGGCGGAAGACGATGACTATCGCGCCGCCGCCCGCCGCCTGGCCGAACGCATGGCCGAGGGCCGCCTCAATCCGGTTGACCGTGCCGATAGCAGCCAGGTTGCCCTGTTGATCGGCACCCGCGCCGACCTGGCGGCCCATTTGGCCGGTCTCGATGCGGTTCGGCCAGACGCGGACGAAACGGTCCTGGCCTGGGCCGGACGAACGCAGCGGGGTTCGGCGTATGTCGTGGTCGAGGCGCCGGACGTCGCCGCGCTGACCCGGCTGTTGCGCCCGTTGCCGCACTACGGGTCGCGTTCCCTGGTCACGTTTGAGGGTGGTCGTGCCGTTCGCAAAGAAATCTGGCCGGTGGAGGGTGGACCGCTTCACCGGGAGATATCGATCCGTTAGAGCATTTCCCACGCATACCGGTCAAATGATCCCGTATGGCTGTGAAATGCTGTTGCGGGCGATCCGCACAGGCTGGCGTTTGCGGCCCCAATGTCCCGGCCGCGGCTCGAAGACGCCGGCGATTTTGGTCCCGCAATCGGGGCAGGTGGCCGTGTCGGTCAGCCGCCAGGTATCCAACTCATACCAGTCTCGGCCGATCAACAGGCCGCCGCAACCGAGGCAGAAAGTGCTGTCCCCGTCGCGATGCTGGACATTGCCGGTATAGGCGTAACGAACCCCGTTGCGGATCGCGATCTCCCGGGCCCGGATCAGGGTGGACTTCGGCGTTGCCGGTCGGTCCAGCAGGCGGTAGTCCGGGTGGAAGGCACTGAAGTGCATTGGTACGTCGGGACCCAGACGCTCCACCACCCAGCCGGTCATTGCGTCCAGCTCAGCATCGCTGTCATTTTCGCCCGGGATCAGCAGGGTGGTGATTTCGACCCAGACCGCGGTCTCGCGGCAAAGATACTCCAGGGTTTCCAGGACCGGCGCCAGGTGCGCGCTGGCCAGGCGGCGGTAGAAATCCTCGGTAAACGCCTTGAGGTCGATATTGACCGCATCCATGTGGCGGAAGAAATCCTGGCGGGGTTCGTCACAAATGTAGCCGGCGGTGACGGCGATGTTGCGGATCCCGTGCGCGTGACAGGCGATCGCGGTGTCGACGGCATATTCCAGGAAGATCACCGGGTCATTGTAGGTGTAGGCGACCGATCGGCAGCCGTGGCCCGCCGCCGCCCAGGCCAGGTCTTCAGGCGCGGCCGCGTCCGCCAGGATATCCATTTCGCGGCTCTTGCTCATGTCCCAGTTCTGGCAGAACTTGCAGGTCAGATTACATCCGGCGGTCCCGAAGGACAGCACCGGCGTGCCGGGCAGGAAATGGTTGAGCGGTTTCTTCTCGATCGGATCGATGCAGAACCCGGACGAACGGCCATAGGTGGTCAAAACAACCCGGTCGCCGGTCCGCGCCCGCACGAAACACAGGCCCCGCTGGCCGTCGTTCAGGCGGCAGAAGCGGGGGCAGAGATCGCATTGCAGCCGGCCGTCGTCGGCGGCGTGCCAGTAGCGCCCCGCTGCCGGTCCGGCTCCCGGATATGCCGTCTTGGTAAGACTCATGGATTGGACGCTGTTTGGCCTATATTCTATACATTGGTAGCGTTTCATCCCTCGGCAACCCGGCGGAGCGAGGACAGGTGCGCAATCAACAGAGCAACCCGCCATCGCGTCAACCAGCCGTCGCAGGCATGTTCTACGCCGCGGCCGCCGGTCAGTTGCGGCGTGACGTCGATGACCTGCTGGCTCAAGCCGACACGGTTCCCGACAACCTCCCAAGACCCAAGGCGATCATCGCACCCCATGCCGGCTATATCTATTCCGGGCCGATCGCGGCTCGCGCCTATGCCCGGCTGGCGCCCTTCGCCGGTGAGATCGAACGGGTGGTTCTATTCGGCCCGTCGCACCGGATGGCGCTGGCGCAACTTGCCGTGCCGACGGCCGGCACTTTTGCCACGCCTTTAGGGGATATCCCGATCGATCGGGAAGGCGTCAACGACCTGCTGGCGCTGCGGCAGGTGATCGCCAGCGACCGGGCCCATGCCCAGGAACATAGTCTGGAGGTCCACTTGCCATTCCTGCAACGGGTCCTGGGCGACTTCCGCCTGATCCCTGTGGTGGTTGGCGATGTCGCACCGGAACTGGTGGCGGAAGCGCTGGACCAGGTCTGGGGCGGCGATGAAACGCTGATCGTGGTCAGCACCGACCTCAGCCACTTCCTGGACTATCGCCAGGCCTGCGCCCGGGACGGCCGCACCGCGGCAGCAATCGAACGACTGGAGGGCGGCGGCCTGGGTGGCGAGGACGCCTGCGGTTGCCGCCCCTTGGCCGGCCTGCTGCACCAGGCCCGTAACCGGGGACTGGACATCAGCCGCCTCGACCTGCGCAATTCCGGCGATACGGCCGGCGACCACCGCCGAGTGGTCGGCTATGGCGCCTGGACCCTGTATCCGCCGGAGCAAGGCATGGTTGGTGAAGAGGATCGGCGGCGTCTGGTCCGGGTCGCAGCCAAGGCGATCCGGCATGGCCTGGAAACCGGCGACCGGCCGGGTGTTGGCCAGGGCTCCGATGTTGAAACCAGTGGAATTGCCGGCTGCTTTGTTACGTTAAAGAAGGACCGCAAGCTGCGCGGCTGCGTCGGGACCCTGGAACGGTCTGGATCGATCAGCGAAACCGT
Source organism: uncultured Sneathiellales bacterium (assembly GCA_964344385.1). Lineage (GTDB taxonomy): Bacteria > Pseudomonadota > Alphaproteobacteria > CAYFNG01 > CAYFNG01 > CAYFNG01. The sequence continues at coordinate 484,192 of CAYFNG010000004.1, read as the reverse complement.
GGCCTGGTATGCCTGGTCGTCGGCCTTTGGCGACAGGCGCTTCACGCCGTTGACCTGGGCGGAATTTCCCGCGCTGACCATCGAGATTTCGCTGTTGGGCGAGCCGGAACCGATCCGGTTCGACGGTGAAGCGGACCTGTTGCGGCGCCTGCGTCCGGGCATCGACGGCGTGCTACTGACCGAAGGCGCTAAGCGTGCGACATTCCTGCCTCAAGTCTGGGATACCATCCGGGATCCGCAGGCCTTTTTGCGCGAACTGAAAATCAAGGCGGGCCTGAAACCTGACTACTGGTCCGACCGGATCCAGGTGTCGCTGTATCAGGTTGAACATTTCGGAGCGGCGGTGCCCGAGGACCTGCGGCGCCAACCGGCCGGCATTTGACCGGGTCCTGCCGACCTGCCTATAAACCGGTGCGCCGCCACAGCCTGAGTTGAGTATGATCCCGCCATGACCGACACCACCCTTGACCTGTCCGACCGCGCCGCCTTTGACCATTGGGTGGTCGACACCATCCGGTTCAGCGATCAGGACGCCGCCGGCCATGTCAACAACGTCGCTTTCGCGGCCTATGTCGAGACCGGCCGGGTCAACTATCTCTATGACCGGCTATCCGACAGCATCAGGGACTTGGAGCGGGGTTTCGTGCTGGTCCGCATCGACCTGACCTACCGCAAACAGATGCATTTTCCTGGCAGCGTCGAGGTCGGCAGCTGCACGCTGCGGCTTGGCCGGTCATCGCTGACCACGGGACACGGGATCTTCCAGGGAGGTGATTGTACCGCGACGGCGGAATGTGTGCTGGCCTACATCGACCGCCGGGCAGGGCGTGCAGCGGCGATGCCGGAGTCCGTTCGCGGGGCTTTTTCTTCGGGTTGACGGTCGCCGCCGTCGGGCACCGCTTCGACCCTGCCCGCCGACGTCTGAAGCGGCACCGCATGCCACTCGCCTTCGGCCGGCGGATGCGCACGGACCTCAGTGTGCGTTGTACCTTGTGTTTTGACTTCGGGGTGGTGATGGTCGCCCGTGTGGTGAGCGTCGTCGTGGCCGGCCGACCTTTCGTGCGTCATGTTTTCTAGCAATTTGACCAGAGCCTCAGTGTGGGCGACCTTGGTCTGCATTTCGTTGACCGTCTCGCGCAGGCGGCTGTTTTCCGCTTCCATCACCGGGATCGCCTGTGCGTCCTGTTTCAACACCCGCATTTCTTCGTTGAGCTCGGCGATCTTTCGGGTCTGCTGTTCGATGACAATACCGCGCCGTTCGACTTCTTCCGCGTTCCACCGGTGCAATTGGGTGTGGCGACTGAATTCCATAAGGAAATAGATCACCGCGCCGATCGACAACGGAATGGCAACCACAAGAAAGATGACCTGTTGCAGCATGGTACGTGATCCAACGCGATAACAATTTGCCCGAACCGCATTGCGGCACGGCCAGTATTGCGAATTAGGGTTGCTCTTCGGTTAAGATTTTAACGTTATATTGGTTAAATACTTGACAACAGACGGTGTTTATCTGGACGGGCGCGCGCTCACGCGCCAGGCCGCGAAAACGCCGATCGCGGCCGGGGGGAGAAAGGCCGCGAAGATCCAGAACGAAGCCAATTGCGCAGCATCCGGGCTCACCTGGTCGCCGAAGCCGGCAGCATTGGCGATGATCCCAGCCGCCGCCGCACCGAAGGCAAATCCAATCTGCTGCATGGTCGGCACGGACGTCGCTGCCACGTCCTTTTCCGATTCATGGGCCGCTTCGGACATGCGCTTGACGACAAAGGCCCAGGAGATCCCGAATCCGGCACCCTGGGTGACGGCGCCGATCAGCACCAACCAAACCGACCCGAACGGCATGGCAAAAGCGCAGGCGGCAATGCCGGTGACGATCAATACGGCGCCCGTCCGTATCAATCCGGTTTCAGGTGCTTCGCCGCAGCGCGATACCGCCAGCGCGCCGGCCCCCCAGGCGATCGATTCACCGGCCACCAGGTACCCGGCGGCCAGCGGCGTCATGCCAAACAGCGTTTCCAACAGGATCGGGCCGTAAACCAACAACGACATGGTCGCCAGCGACATGGTGAAAACAAAGCACAGTCCGGCCCCCGGCAGTCTGAACGGGTCGAGTGGTCGGCCAGGGAACATGCGCGACTCGGGACGGTTGGCATCGCGTCTGAGGACCAGCCACATCCCAACGGCCCCCGACAGGCACAGAAATGGCGACAGGACGGTATCCACGGCCATGCCGGCGGCGGCGACCGAAAGGACCGCCAGACTGAGAACCGACAGCCGCATGGCCGGAAAGCCGGGCGCCTTACTTGCGGCCTGGCGTTTTTCCACCGGCATCAGGATTATTACCGCCGCTGCTGCCAGTGCGGCTTGGGCCGCAAAGGCCCAATAGGCCCAGCGCCAGTCCGCGTAGGTCGCGAAGGCGCCGCCGACCGACGGGCCCATAAAGGCGGAGAGGCTCCAGATCACCGACACCAGCGCCAGCAGGCGGGGCAATGACTTGCGATCGAACCAGCGGCTGAGACCGACATAGGCCAGTGCGACCAGGAATCCGCCGCCAAACCCCTGAACCAGCCGCCCGGCCAATGTCTGGGCCATGGATGGAGCGGTCGCGCAAATGACGCATCCGATCAGGTAAAGCATCGCCGCCAGGGCCAGGCTCAGGCGTAAATCGGCGCGCCGGACCAGGGCTCCGGTTCCGGCACCGGCGAGGATGGAGCCGAGCAGGTAGAGCGCGAAGGCCCAGCCAATCAGGTCGCCGCCACCGAACTCCCGCACCGCGCTGGGCAAGGTGGTTGCCGCCAGCATGCTGTTGGCCGCGTGCAGCCAAACCCCGAGGCAGAGCACCGCCAGGCGCACGTCGAAACGGCGCGGCCGCGTTGACGCATCATGTATGTCCGGACGGGACAGGGCCATCCAGGATCCTCCGATGTATCAGGTTCCGGGCAGTTTCAAAGTTGAAGTTAAGTTTAAGTCAAGCTAGTTTTTGCCCAGCCAACAGGGGACGTGCACGATCTCGAACCTTCCCGGATTTCTCTCCATCGGTGAAACCGCCAGGCGCGCTGGCGTCGCGCCCAGCGCCTTGCGCTTCTACGAGAAGCGCGGGTTGATCCGCTCGGTGCGGACGGATGGTAATCACCGTATGTACCACCGCGACATGCTGCGCCGGATTTCGGTGATCAGGGTCGCGCAGGGCTTGGGCTTGACCCTGGAGGAGATCGGTGCCGCGATGTCGGAACTTCCGGGTCAACGCACGCCGACCAAGAGGGATTGGGAGCGGTTGTCGCGAGCTTGGCGGGTACGGTTGGACCAGAGGATCGAAGACTTGCAGCAGATGCGCGAGAAGCTGACCCAGTGTATCGGCTGCGGTTGTCTATCGCTTAGGAACTGTAAGCTCTACAATCGCGACGACCGAATGGCGGCGGACGGGCCGGGACCGCGACTGTTGTTGGCGGAGTCACGACGAAAATCCGCGAAGCGGAAATAGGCGGCAGCCTGAAACAGGGAGGAAGCAAGGTCATGACGGGACGGTTTTCGCTGGATGGACGGGTGGCGCTGGTCACCGGTGCCAGTCGCGGCTTGGGATGGGCAATCGCCAAGGGACTGGCCGAGGCTGGCGCGGCGGTCGTCCTGAATTCCCGCGACCAGGCGACGCTTGAGGACCGCTGCGCCGAACTGACCAAGGCCGGCTACCGGGCGGCGGTCGCCGCCTTCGACGTAAGCGACGAAGCCGCGATCCGGGACGCGGTGCAGGGTGTAGTGGAGAAATTTGGCCGGTTGGACATTCTGATCAACAATGCCGGTATCACCCATCGGGCGCCGTTGGACGAATTCACGACCGAGGCCTGGCAGCGCGTTATCGATGTCAACCAGACCGCGTTGTTTGTGCTCGCCCGCGAGGCGGCCAAGCCGATGGTCGCGCAAGGCTGGGGTCGGATCGTCAATGTCGGCTCGATCATGTCGACCCTGGGCCGGCCCGGCATCCCGGCCTATGTTGCCGCCAAACACGCGGTGGCCGGGTTGACCAAGGCGTTGGCAATCGAACTGGGGCCGCAGGGCATCAACTGCAACGCCATCGGTCCGGGCTATTTCACCACTGAGATCACGACCGACCTGCAAGCCAATCCCGAATTCGACGCCCACGTCAAACTGCGCACACCGTTGGGCCGCTGGGGCAAACCGGAGGAACTGGCCGGTGTCGCAATCTTCCTGTCCTCCGACGCCGCCTCCTACGTCAACGGCCATTTACTGCTGGTCGACGGCGGCGTGACCGTGTCGTTTTGAGAGTTTGGCCCGTAAGTCGCTGTTGGTGTCTTGCGGGACGGAACAGCCACTATTGAATCGGACGCCAGGCCTGATACCCGGGGAGGGTTGATGGACTAGCGGAACACGGCGTTGTAGACCTCACCCAGGGTCAGGCGCAGTCCCTGCCGCCAGGCGTCCTCCCAGCGCGTGGTCTTGTCGACCCAGCCTTGCCGGGTGGTGTCCGGCGGGATGTCGTCCCAGACCGGCTTGCCCGGCGAGTTGATGGCGATGTCGCCGCCGACATAGCGTTGTTGCGCCTCGTCCCAGGTCGCTTCCTTGAGCTGGGCCAGGTTGCGGAAGCCGAGGCGCATCAGGGTCAGCATGCGGTTGCGGCCGCCGCCCGCAGCCAGGCATTTGGCGCCCGGCAGGTAATGGATGCGCACCGGGCCTTCGTCGACGAACTCCGACAGGTATTTGCCTTCATGCAGGCGGTTCCTGGTGATCCAGGCGATTTTGCCGTCGGGCTTTTCGAAGTCATGGCGCAGCGAGCTCAGGTCGACGATCTCGTCGCCGCCATGCTGATCGAGATGCTGGCCGAACGGCACCAGGGTGACTTCCTTGCCGTCGGTGGTGAACTTGAACACGTCGCTGCCCGGCAGGCCACTCTTCAACGCCAAGGCGTTGAAAATGTTGTATTCCGGGTACCTGACATTGCAATAGGCGCCGTGCAGGCGGCGCAAGGCGTATCCAAGGCCCAGGCTCTCAAGAAGGATATTGAGTGGTTTCCAGCCCATGACGGCACTCCTCAAACAAATCTGTCGGTCAGGAAACGGTACAGACGCTCCCGCATACCCTCCAGGTTCAGCATTCGGGCCCGGCCGCCATCGTCGGTCTTGGCCCAGTAAACCTCGCCGCGGAAGGTCTTCAGGCGGGACACGTCGATATCCTCGTCGTCGTCAACCGTGATCGGCAGCACCTCCACGATGCCCCTGGCTTCCAGGTCGGGCAGGAACGCGCGGGTCTCCCGGTCATAGATAACCAGCCGCTTCTCGATGGTTTCGGCGGTGTCGTCGGCCCGGCTGACGATGGCGCCACCGCAACGGTCGCAGACGCCTTCGGTCTTTGGCGGATCGAAGTCGCTGTATCCGGCCGCGCATTTGCTGCAGGCGCGGCGGTTGCCCTCGACCACGCCATAGACCAGGAAGTTCCGCGGCACGTCGAGGTGCAGCACCAGGTCCAGGTCGATCTGGGCGAACAGCAGGTCCGCCTGCTGTTTGGTGCGGGGAAACCCGTCCAGCACGAACCCGTTTTTGCGACAGGCGTCACTCTGCAGATGCTCGAGGATGATCGGGACGACGATATCGTCGGGAACCAGATCCCCCCGTTCCATGCACGCCGCCGCCTGTTTCGATAGGTCCGACTCAGGATCGTCGCGGACCTTGGCCCTGAGCGCGATCCCCGATGCCACATGCTCCAGGCCCAGGGCAATCAGGTCCTTGGACCGGTTTCCCTTGCCGCAGCCGGGCGGGCCGAATAGATGGATGCGTTTTCCCCTGATGGCCTGCTTCAGTGCGTCGAGATCTGGCAATGTTCGTCTCCCTCGTGGATGGCCGGCGCGGTATCGTCCAGGATTTCGCCGACGGCAATCGCCCAGCCCTCTGGTCCCTGTTGGTCGACTCTCCGCAGCTTGTACCTGTCGTCCGGGGCATCACGGCAGCCGGATCCCAGCAGGACCGGCAGGTCGACGGCCCGGAGCATCGGCAGGTCGTTGGCGCTGTCACCGATGCCGACACTAGTGACCGCGCCGCGGAAACGCCGCATGAGCCTGAGGACGGTCGCCACGCCGCGTCCCTTGTCGCTGCGGGCCAGGTGAAAGAACCGCCCGCCATGAGGAAGGGGCCTGTCGGCTGCTGCAACCACTGCGTCCTGCATACTTGGGTCGAGTATTAGGAACGGCTCGTCCCAATGGCGCCGCTTCGCGCTCGCGGCCTGGGCCATGGTCAGGTTGCACCGCGCGGCGACCTCATGAACCGTCATATCGGAAAACCCTCGCAGCGCGGCGCCGGTCAACTGCTTGAGCCGGTCCAGTTCCGCGACCATCGCGGCATAGGGCGCGCCCAGCCCGATGGTCAGGTATTCGCTGTCCGCCTCATCATGGTCGAACGGTTCAGGGAAGTAGCCAACCGGTACGTGGACGGCACCTCCGCTTTCCACCACGAACGGGTCGCGGTTGCCCAGCCGGGCCCGGATCGGCTCGACCTCGGCCCGGGTCTTGCTGGTACAGAACACCAACGGAATGCCGCGGGCCTGCAGCCGGTGGAGGGTGCCCAGGGCGTGCTGGCAGGAATAGTCGTCGGCATCCAGCAGGCTGGCGTCAAGATCCGAGAAGACGACCCATTGCGGCCGCCGACTATTAGGCAACGCACACGCCATGCTGTTCCTGATCCTGGTTATCGGCGACGACCGCGCCACGCAGCCGGGCCGGAAAGTCCGGCACGGCCGAGACCAGCTGGTTCCAATTGGGCAGCTCCGGGCTGGGCAATTGACCGGCGAGATAGGTTTCCGCCCCGATCCGCAGGCCCTCGGCAAAGGTGGCGACCGCGCGTTCCTCCTCGTGCCAATCGAAGGGCAGGGCGTTGATCGCGGCGATGTCGTGGCACTTGCCGATCATGTCGGCGGCGGCCACGCGGTAGGCGGTCAACAGGGATCCCATGACGCCGTCGGAAAACGCCGTCCCCTCGGATGCCATGTTGCGGAAGAAGGTCTTGGCTATGTCGGTCGACATCTTGAACAGGCCGCGCTCCGGATCGGTCTGGGAAATCGGCTGGTGCTTGTGCTCGTAAGTCTCGATCAGCTCGACCTGGCAGATCCGCTGCGGCGAGGTGTTGCGGTAAACCTCGGCCAGCAGACCGATGTCCATGCCCCAATCTCCAGGCACACGGTAAGTGCGTGCCAGTTCGGTGGTCATGGCGAACTCGCCCGCCAGCGGATAGCGGAAACTGTCCAGATAGCTGAGCATCGGACACTCGCCGAGCACCGTTTTGGCTGCTCGGATCAGCGGCATCACGAACAATCGGGTCACGCGCCCGAACATGCGGCCGTTGACCCGCGGATAATACCCCTTGCAGAACTCGTACTTGAAGTTGGGATGGGCGATTGGGTAGCAGAGGCGGGCCAGCAGACCGCGTTCGTAGTTGATGATGTCGCAATCGTGGAAGGCCAGCACCCGGTCGCCGCCGGTCGCCAGAGCATAGTTGATCATGCTCCAGACTCCGCGGCCCTTGCCGCCGGTTCCAACACTGAGGCCATGTCGGTCCAGCAGGTTGTAAAGCGACCCCATCCGGTCGCCGCCGTGCCAGATGATCCGGACGTCCTGCGGCAGGATGGCAAAAAACGCCTTGGCCCGTTGGAACCCGGCGGCGTCGGCATTGTCCAGCGAGACGATGACCTGGTCCAGGTAGGTGACGTCCTTCAATTCGTTGACGATCCGCCACAGCGCCGGGCGATCAAGTTCGCAGACCAGCGAGGGCAGGGCGAGCGTGATTGGCCGTGCACGGGCGAAGGCTTCCAGGTCGCGTTCCTGGCGGTCCAGGTCGGCGCACGGGAAGCGCGGCAGCGTCGCGATGACGCCGGTCTGGTGAAAATCAGCCATGGGCCGATCTCACAATTTCTGCAGGCTGTAGTCCTTGGTAATCAGGTAGTCGACCTGCTTGCGCAACTCGCTGACCGCCTGGTGCTCCTTCTCCAATACCCGACGGCGGAATTCGTCCGGAACCTCCTTGCCGCGGACCCGGTTGAATTCCTCGTTGTCGTGATAGTCCCGGTCGATGAACATCTTGATGGTGGTGTCCAGCATCGGGGCGTAGAGGCCTTCGCAGATCAGCACCTGGACGTCCTTGAAATCGACCAGCAGCTTGTAGGCCGACGAGGTGATGAATTCCATGATCGGCAGCAGGATCTGGCTGTCCGACTGAAAGCTGCGCAGCACGTAGTTCAATTCCTCGAAATTGATTTCGGAGGGGCCGACACTGGCCAGGTCGCTGGACTTCCTGAGGTCGTTGCGTTCCTTGTGGGGCAGTGCGAAGAAATCGTCGGTGTGGACGATGAACGAACGCAGCCGCTTGTCCGACTTGAACAGGCTGCTGGCCACGACATGGCTGATTTCCGATTTACCGGCCCCCGATTCCGCGCCGATCGAGATCGAGATCTTGTCTCCGGTATAGCTGTTTTCGACTAAGTCGGTGATGGCCTGTGCGGCTTGCTTGTGGCCATCTTGGATCACCAGGATATCTCCCAGCGGCATGCCCTGTCCTCCCAGTTATGACGGCGAACTCGACGCAACCTCCCTGTTTCGGCCGGTGGTCTCCGGTCGCTTAGCAGGCAGGTCCGCCGAACGCGCACCTCTATTGTCACGCGGCGTGCCGATGCTATTCCCGTACGCCGTGGAACCGTGAGTGTGGACGCAGCACGCTCAAGCGTCGTTGATTAAAATCAATACAATTTTAAAAGGCTTTAGTTCATAGACACGACGTTTCGTGTACTATGCGACTCCCCCATGCCCCCTACCTACACCGTTGCCACCGGGGTCAGGGGGCTGCCGACGGCGCCGGGGAGGCGGAGGGGTGGGGCGGTCAACAGGAAACGGTTGCGCCCATGATCGCGGAGCCAGGCGGCGAGTTTGGTCAGGTGCCAGATTTCGCCGAGCGGCAGACCGAGCTTGAACAGGCAGTGCTGGTGCAGGGGCAGCATCGGGTGGCGTTCGCCCTGGCCGGGGCGGGCCGGATGGCCCTCGACCGCGTAATTGTCGGCGATCAGGGCGGCGATGCCGCTGTCGGTGATCCATTGCAGCAGCCGCTGGTCGCGGCCGTCCAGGACGCTGCACACCCCGTGCAGGATCTCGGGGTCCGGGTCCCCGCCCATCTCATAGACGGCCTGGGCGAAGCCGGTGTGCAGCACCAGCATATCGCCGGTCTCGACCTCGACTTGGTCGGCCTCGAAGATCCGCATCAGCTCGTCATAGCCGATAAAGGCGCGGTCGCGGCCGTGATGGGCATGCAGGTCGGCCAGCACGCCGCGGCCCTGGATCGCCTTCTCCGCATAGTTCTGGATGCCCAGCGCCGCGGCGCCGCGATATTCGTCGCCGGTGGCCCGGCGGCCGTCCAGATAGTCGACCGGCCCCTTGACGTGCTCGCCGGCGCGGAAGCCGTTGTAGTAGACGATCTCGTCGACCCCGTCGCCATCGGCATCGAACAGGCAGCCGACATGGGCGAGTGAATCCCACTGGGTCGAATACTGCGTCCACAACAGCACCGCATCGTCTGAGATCACGTCGACAAAGGCCGGGTCCATCAGGCGCGAGGTGAAGTTGATCACCGGGTCGTCGCCGCTCATCGACGGTTTCAGCATCGGCGGGAAGCGGCGCGGGTTGAGCTTGTTGCCGCCCGGCAGGTCGAGCGGCAGGCTGAGACAGAAGCTCAAGCCCTCGCGCACCTCGGCGGCGCCTTGCTTGACTTTCTCGGGGGTGAGCAGGTTGAGCCGCCCCAACTGGTCGTCGTCGCCGAAATCACCCCAGTTCGAGCCTTCAGGCCGCTGCGTCCACCGTTTTGTCAATGTTCGTCCCCTAGGTTAGATCAGGCCGGTCGGGCGCCAGTTCCTCGGCCCGCAAGCCCAGAGCCGCCAGATCGGTCGGTATCGCCTGGCATCGGGCCAGGGCACTGGCGGTGCGGCCCATGGCCGGCGCGGTCTGGATGCCGTAGCCGCCCTGGCCGGCCAGCCAAAAGAACCCGGCAAGCTTGGGGTCGAAGCCGACCACCGGCGATTTGTCGGCCACGAACGACCGGAGCCCGGCCCATTTGCGGTTGATGGTCTTGATCTCCAGGTCGGTTGCGTTTTGCAGCCGGTCGACGGCGATCGCGACGTCCAGTTCATCCGGTTGTACGTCGCATGGTTCCATCGGCGTCTCGTCGGCCGGCGAGGCCAGGATCCGGCCGGAGTCGGGCTTGAAGTAGAACTGTTCCTCGGCATCGACGACCAGCGGCCAGCCGCTGGTGTCCAATCCCGCGGGAGGATCGAAGGTGATGACGGTGCGCCGTTTCGGCACCAGGCCGACCGGATCCGCCCCGATCCGCTCGGCCAGCTTGTCGGCCCAGGCGCCGGCGGCGTTGATCAGCACCGGCGCAGCAAAGCGGCCGGCCGGGGTTTCCACCTGCCAGGTGCCGTCGAAATAGGTTGCACCCTGAACTTCGGCATCAGTGACGATGGCGCCGCCGCGGCCACGCAGACCCTTGAGGAAACCCTGGTGGATGGCGTGCACGTTCAAAGCCTGGGCGCCCGGTTCCAAAACGCCGGCGGCCACATAGTCGGGCCGGACCGTGGATACGCGCGCGACCACGTCGGTCCCGTCCAGCCACGCGATATCGCCAACCATGGTCCGGCAGTGGTCATAGGTTCGTCTCAAAGCGTCGCACTGATTGTCACGGCCGATATGAATGGCGCTCTGGGGGCTCAGCAGAGGATGATCGCAAAAGCCGTCCGGCGGATCGGTGAAGAAGGATTTGGACCCGATGGTGAGTTTGCGGATTGTGGCATTGCCGTAGGTCTCGACGAAAAACGCCGCCGACCGGCCGGTGGTGTGGTAGCCCGGCTGTGACTCGCGTTCCAGAACCACGACGCGACCGTGGGCGGCCAGCTCGTAGCCGGCCGAGGCCCCGGCCATGCCGGCGCCGACGATCAGGAAGTCACAATCGGTCACGGGTCCGGTTCGCATCCTTTAGGTTCGAAACAAGACCCGAGAATTACACCCAGACCGTCGCCGGTTTCAACCACCGCCAACATGGCGATTGCCGCGGCGCCGGGAAGCGGCAACAATAACGCCGACCCGGAAATGAGGAGAGTGCAGTGGACCTGGAGCTTTGTTACCTGACGGCACAGGATCTGGTCGCGGGCTATGCCGCCGGCAAGTTTTCGCCGGTCGAAGTGACGAATGCGGTGTTCGCCCGCATCGCCGACAAGGATTCCCTGATCAACGCCTATTGCTATTTGGATCGCGAGGGCGCGTTGAAGGCGGCTCAGGTCTCCGAGACCCGTTGGCGCAGCGGCACACCTTGCGGCGCCATCGACGGGGTGCCGACTTCGGTCAAGGACTTGCACGATGTCGCCGGTTGGCCAACCGGTCGCGGCAGCCTGACCGGTGACCCGGCGGCGCCGGTGGCCGATGATTCGCCGGTGGTGGCAAGGCTGCGTGACGCCGGCGCGGTGCTGATCGGCAAGACGACGACGCCGGAATTCGGCTGGAAGGGGGTGACCGACTGCCCGCTGACCGGGGCGACCCGCAATCCGTGGAACACCGAACTGACTCCGGGCGGGTCCAGCGGCGGGGCCTCGGCCGCGCTGGCTGCCGGCATGTGCCAGTTGGCGACCGGCAGCGACGGTGGAGGTTCGATCCGCATACCCTCCGGCTTCACCGGGGTGGTTGGAATCAAGCCGACCTTCGGCCGGGTCGCCGCCTATCCACCCAGCGCCTATGGCACGGTCAGCCATGTCGGGCCGATGGCCCGTACGGTGGCCGACACCGCTCTGATGCTGAACGTCATTTCCGGCCCCGATCCGCGCGACTGGCTGGCCCTGCCGGCCGACGGGCAGGACAACCTGGCCGGGCTTGAGGATGGCGTGGCCGGCCTGAAATGTGCTTTTAGCCCGGATCTGGGCCACGCCACCGTGCATCCCCAGATCGCCAAACGGGTCGCGGCGGCGGTTGCTGTGCTGGCCGAACTTGGGGCCGAGGTGGAGGAGGTCGACCCGGAGATCGGCAACAGCCACGACATCTTCCACCTCCATTGGGCCGCCGGCTGCGCCAGCGCCACGGCATCGCTGGACGAAAGCGAGCGAGCCAAGCTGGACCCCGGTTTCAGTGACCTGGCACAGGTTGGCAGCCGGATCCCGATCGACGACTACATGGCGGCAACCCGCGACAGGGGCGCCATGGCCGTCACCATGAGCCGGTTCCTGGACCGCTACGACCTGCTGTTGACGCCGACCCTGGCGGTGCCGGCCTTCCCGGTCAACCGGCTGGAACCGGACAAGAGAAGCGGCGGCGACTGGACCGCCTGGACGCCGTTTTCCTATCCCATCAATCTGACCCAGCAGCCGGCCTTGAGCGTGCCCTGCGGTTTCACCGATGACGGACTGCCGGTGGGTCTGCAGATCGTTGCCGGCAAATACCGCGAACCGTTGGCCTTGCGGGCCGCGCGGGCCTATGAGGCGGCCCATCCCTACACCGACCGGCGACCGCCGCTGTAGGGGATCCAGCCATGGCCCAGGAGTTGCTGACCGTTCAGGAGATGTATCGGGCCGATGCCTTGGCCATCGAAGGCGGCACGCCGGGCGAACGGCTGATGGAAACCGCCGGGCAGGGGGTTGCCGCGGCGATCATCGACACCTGGTCACCGCGGCCGGTATCGGTCCTGTGCGGTCCCGGCAACAATGGCGGCGACGGGTTCGTGATCGCCCGGGTCCTGGCCGAGCAGGGTTGGCCGGTGCGGTTGGGCCTGTTGGGCAGCCGCGATCGCCTGCAGGGTGATGCGGCCTTGATGGCCGGGCGCTGGTCGGGCGCGGTCGAACCCTTGGACCTGAAACTTCTGGACGGTTGCGAACTGGTGGTCGATGCGGTCTTCGGGGCCGGTCTGGCCCGCGAGGTGGGCGGCGTGGTCGCCGAGTTGATCGCCGAGGCCAATCACCGCGGTTTGGTTTGCGCCGCCGTCGATATCCCAAGCGGCGTGCACGGCGATACCGGTGCGGTGTTGGGGGATGCCTTCGCGGCCGATCTGACGGTCACCTTTTTCCGCCGCAAACCCGGGCATCTCCTGTTTCCCGGACGCCGGTTCTGCGGCCAAACCCGGGTCGTCGATATCGGCATCCCCGAGGCCGCGATCGCCGCGATCGATCCCAGGCAATGGGACAATGGCCCGGAGCTGTGGCGGCCGGCACTGCCGGACCGCACCGCCGACGCTCACAAATATGCCGCTGGACATGCGGTCATCGTCAGCGGTGGCGCGGCTTCGACCGGGGCGGCACGGCTGGCGGCCAGGGCCGCCATGCGATGCGGTGCGGGCTTGGCCACGGTCGCGTCGCCACCCGGCGCGGTGCTGGTCAACGCCGCCCATTTGACCAGCATCATGGTACAGGCCTTTGCCGAACCCGCCGAGCTGAGTGGGTTTCTCTCCGACCGGCGGCGGCACGGCGCACTGATCGGGCCAGGTTGCGGTGTCACCGACGCCACCCGGGACAACGCATTGGCCCTATTGGCGACCGGCAAGCCCTGTGTGCTGGACGCCGATGCCTTGACCGTTTTCGCTGATGATCCGCAAAGCCTGTTCGGTGCCATCCACGGGCCCTGCGTCCTAACCCCCCATGACGGCGAGTTTGCCCGGTTGTTCGAAACAGGTGACAACAAGCTGAGCCGTACACGGGATGCCGCCGTCCGGGCCAGCGCGGTGGTCATCGGCAAGGGCGCCGACACCGTCATCGCCGCACCCGACGGCCGGGCCGCGATCAATGGCAATGCGCCGCCCTGGCTGGCGACTGCCGGGTCCGGCGACGTGCTGGCCGGTATCGTTCTTGGCCTGCTGGTCCAGGGCATGGCACCCTTCGAGGCCGCCTGCACCGCGGTCTGGCTTCACGGCGAAGCCGGTCGCGCCGCCGGTCGTGGCCTGATGGCAGATGACTTGCCCGAACGGTTGCCAGCGGTGCTGGCGACGCTGTACAACGACGCCGACGACATCTGGTTTTGAGCCACCTTCGACCGCGAGCCCAATAGCGATGAACACCAGTCCGGCGCCGAGTCTGATCGACCGTACACTCAGCAATTTGCGTCGTGCCTGGCGGGATATCTCAGGCGGCGACGAGACTCTGGCCGGAAGCGTGGCCGCCGACCTGCCGGATGGCGATATCGACCGTCTGCGCAAGCAGATCGCGGCCTGCCTGGCGACCCGCGGCGGTGAGGTTTCGGCCCGGGCCCGGGCCGCCGATCTTGGCCGGGTCTATTTGGAACTGGATGAGATCGGGCGGGAGCGCTTCCTGACCATCGTGGCCAAGGAACTGGATATCGACCGCCTGCGTTTGGACACGGCGATCAGCGGCTGGCGCGAGGCCGGCGACGATGCCGCCCAGGCGGCGGCCGAAAAGACCCTGCGCGAGGTGCTGCAACCGCCCAGGCTGAAATTGCTTACCCAGTTCAACGGCCTGCCCGAAGGGGTCAAGTTCCTGGTCGATATGCGGGCGGATTTGCTGGACCTCAGGCGCAAGGACCCGGCGCTGGCTGCGTTGAACACGGATCTGCGCGATCTGCTTGTCTCCTGGTTCGATGTCGGGTTCCTGGACCTGAGGCGGATCACCTGGGAAGCGCCGGCGGCATTGCTGGAAAAGCTGATCGACTACGAGGCCGTCCACCGAATCGAATCCTGGGAGGACTTGAAAAACCGCCTGGACAGTGACCGGCGCTGCTTCGCGTTCTTCCACCCATCGATGCCGCACGAACCGCTGATCTTCGTCGAGGTCGCGCTGGTCCAGGGCATGGCCGCCAACGTCCAGGATCTGTTGGCCCAGGACGCACCGACCCACGATCCGGAAGCCGCTGACACCGCGATCTTCTATTCGATCTCCAACTGCCAGAAGGGACTGGCCGGGGTTAGCTTCGGGAACTTCCTGATCAAGACCGTGGTTGGAGATCTGGCCCGCGACCTGACGCGGCTAAAGACCTTCGCCACCCTGTCGCCGATCCCCGGCTGGCGCCGCTGGCTGAAGTCTGTCGTCCATCAGGACGACGTGCTGACCGCGGCCGAAGTCAAGGCACTGCGGCAGGCGTCACCGACGATCGACGGTCTGGCCGGTTTGGACCAGGTTCTGGACCGTGACGATTGGGTGGGCGACCAGAATTTGGTCGAGACCCTGAAACCGATCCTGATGCGACTCGTAGCACACTACATTTTGAACGTGAAAAGAGGTCGGCAAGCCATTGATCGGGTGGCGCATTTCCATTTGTCGAACGGTGCAAGGGTGGAACGGCTGAACTGGCTCGGCGATACGTCGGCCAAGGGACTGGCGGAATCGGCCGGCATGATGATCAACTACCTCTACAAGCTGTCCGAGATCGAAGGCAATCACGAGGTCTATAGCGGGCTAGGTCGCATCGCCGCCTCGCCGGGCTTCCGGCGCTTGATTAAAGTCTAAGATAAATCAGTGACTTGTTTTGTTTTTTCATAAATTCGCCAATTGGTGGCGAAACCATTTGTTTACGTTTGGAGTGGTAAAAATATAGCTGGGCCCGTTTGTTGACCCCGAACTTGGGTCCAATGGCAAACGATAATGGGAAAGTGGTCATGTTCGAGTGGCGCAAGCCAAAGATCCGACCGGTGACCGAAGGCACGATTTACCAGCGCCTGCACAAAAACAACCTGATGGAGGAAGCTGAGGTTCTGTGGATCGGCGAGGATTCCTTCGGAATTCCGCATGTCCGGTTCAATGTCCGGTTCAAGGGACTGGATCATCCCAGCACTCACGAAGGTACCAGGACGCTGGCGCTCAGCATCTTTGCCGAGCAGTTCACACCGGCCGAGCAAGCCGCCTGAACCAGGTGAGCTGACAGTAACGCCGCCCGACCGCAGAGTTGGGCCAGGTCGACTAGAATTCCCCCGACGATCGACTATGATGCGCCGTTCGCAATCGGAACCGGCGCATGCAGCCATCTGACATTTTCGCAACGATTTGGGCGCAGGCGGGCATGCCTGAGACAGCGCTGGGCGCCCTGCGCCTGACCGGCGGCGAACCGGCGCTGCCCTCGTCGTTTCGGGTCGGGGCGGCGGCGCAGGTCAGTATCGCGGCGTCCGCACTGGCGGCGGCCGAGATCTGGCGCCTCAGGGGCGGCGAGGACCAACAGGTCGCGGTTGACATGGCCCATGCGGCGGCCGAATTCCGCAGCGAACGCCATCTCAGGGTCGATGGCGGCCCGACGCCCGAGCTCTGGGACAAGATCGCCGGCATCTACCAGGCGGGCGATGGGCGGTGGCTTAGGCTCCACACCAATTTCCCGCACCACCGTGACGGGGTTCTCGACCTCCTGGACTGTGCCAACGACCGGGATTCGGTGCAAACCGCGCTGGCGGGCTGGGAGGCGGAGGCCTTTGAAACCGCGGCCGCCGAGCGTGGCCTCGTTGTGGCCATGATGCGCTCGCCTGAGGAATGGGCCGGTCATCCCCAGGCCCAGGCGCTGGATACATTGCCTCTGATTGAGATCACCCGGATCGGGCCCGGGCCGGTCTGGCAACCGGCATACGCCGACCGGCCCCTGGCCGGCGTCAGGGTGCTGGACCTGACCCGGATCATCGCCGGCCCGGTTTGCGGTCGGACCCTGGCCGCCCATGGTGCCGATGTCCTGCGCGTCACAGGCCCCAAACTGCCGTTCATGGCGCCCCTGGTGATGGACGGTGGCCGCGGGAAATTGTCGGCCCATCTCGATCTTGCCACGGACGATGGGCGCGACCGTTTGCAAGGCTTGCTGTCCGAGGCCGATCTGTTCGTCCAGGGCTACCGTCCGGGAACGATTGCCGATCGTGGCTTTTCCCCGGCCCAGGCGGCGGCCCTGCGTCCGGGGATCGTCTACGTGTCGCTGTCGGCCTATGGCCGGGCGGGTCCATGGTCCGGCCGGCGGGGGTTCGATTCCCTGGTCCAGACGGCGAGCGGCATAAACCATGCCGAGGCCAAAGCGGCGTCCTGCGACCGGCCGCGTGCCTTGCCCTGCCAGGCGCTGGACCACGCGTCGGGCCAATTGATGGCCTTTGGCGCGTTGGCCGCCCTGGCCCGGCGGGTCCGCGAGGGCGGCAGTTGGCATGTCCAGGTCTCGCTGGCCCGCACCGGTCGCTGGCTGATGGGGCTCGGTCGCCTCGAAAACGGCCTGTCGGCGCCTGACCAGGATGACGCGGCTGTGGCTGCCTTTCTTGAGGAGAGCCCGTCCGGGTTCGGGCACCTGACGGCGATCCGCCATGCGGCGCGACTGTCGGCCACGCCGCCGCGTTGGGACCGCCCGGCGATGCCGTTGGGCAGCCACGCGCCGGCTTGGCCCGAAGCCGCCTGACAGCCGATCATCGGGTGGTTGCCGGGGTGGGTGCCTTGACGCTGGTAATGGCTGAATTTTGTGCTATAGAGGGGCGCCCAAGCCGCCGGCGGGCAGCATCGTGGAACGGCGGGAGCGATCGCTTGCGGGCGTGGCGGAACTGGTAGACGCGCCAGGTTTAGGTCCTGGTGACGCAAGTCGTGGGGGTTCGAGTCCCTCCGCCCGCACCAAGCCGGCCCCGCGAAAGATTGAGTTTACAGAGACCGCGGTTCAGCGGTCAGGGATACGCAGACAGAGCCATTCATGCAAATCACCGAGACCAACAACGAGGGCTTGAAGCGCGATTTCTCCATCGTGCTGGGCGCCGACGAAATCGAAGACAAGGTCACCGCAAAGCTGGAGGAGCTGAAGCAGAACATCCGGCTGCCGGGTTTTCGTCCCGGCAAGGTGCCGCTGTCGCTGCTGCGCCAGCGCTACAAGGCAAATGTGCTGGGCGAGGTGTTGGAGGAAGCCATCCAAACTTCCAGCCAGCAATTGCTGGGGGAGCGTGAACTAAGGCCCGCCATGCAGCCGCGGATCGAAGTCACCAAGTTTGAGGAGGGAACCGACCTCGAATATACCATGAGCGTCGAGTTGCTGCCGGAGATCGATCCCGGCGACCTGTCGACGATCGAGGTTGAGCGGTTGACCGCCGAGGTCGAGGCGGAAGAGGTCGACACGCGGCTGCAAAGCTTGGCCGAGCAGCAAAAAAGCTACGAAGCGGCCGAGAAGAAGGCGGAAAGCGGGGATGCGGTGCAAATCGACTTCCTCGGCCGTGTCGACGGCGAGGAATTCGAGGGCGGCAAGGCAGAGGACTTCCAGCTCGAACTGGGCTCGGGCCGCTTTATTCCCGGCTTCGAGGACCAGTTGATCGGCGCCAAGGCGGGCGACGAAAAGCAGGTCGAAGTCGCGTTCCCGGACGATTATCCGGCAGAGAATCTGGCGGGTAAGCCGGCTGTCTTCGAGGTCAAGGTGAAAGAGGTCAAGGGCGCCAAGGTTCCGGAAGTGAACGATGAGTTCGCCGTGAATCTCGGCCTCGAGAACCTGGACGGGCTGCGCCAGGCGATCAAACAGCAGACCGAACAGGAATACGCCTCGCTGTCGCGCGAAAGGCTGAAACGCAGCCTGTTGGACGTGCTGGCGGAACGGCACGAATTCGACGTACCGCCCGGCATGGTTGAAATGGAATACGCGCAGATCATTCAACAAGTGGCGCCACGCGCCGCGGACGCCGGAGCGGAACCCCCGGAAGGCGAGGGCGAATCCTCCGAGGCGCCGGCGCCGGATGCGCATCTTGACGATGACCAAAAGGCGGAGTTCTCGCAGATCGCCAACCGGCGTGTGCGGCTTGGCTTGCTGCTCTCCGAAATTGGACGACAGAACAACATCGAAGTGGCCAACGAAGAGGTCAACCGGGCCATGATCCAGCAGGCCCAGCAGTACCCCGGCCAGGAGCAGCAGGTGATGGAGTATTTCCGCTCCAACCCGGAGGCCGTGGCACAGCTCAGGGGGCCGATATTCGAAGAGAAAGTGGTCGACTTCATCCTCGAGATGGCCAAGGTTTCGGAAAAGCAGGTGTCGCTGGACGAGCTGATGCGCGACCCGGCTTTGGAGGAGGAAGAGGAAGCCAAGGCCAAGAAGCCGAAAAAGGCCAAGCCCAAGACCAAAAAAGCGGCGGATGACGAGCCGGCCAAGAAAAAGCCGGCCGCGAAGAAAAAGCCGGCCGCCAAAAAGAAAGCCGAGGACGAAGCGTCGGAATAGGCGGACAAGCCGAACCCAGCTAGGACATTTCGCAGGAGCCGAACGAGATGAAAGATATGATGGATGTCTACATGAACACCCTGGTCCCCATGGTCGTCGAGCAGACCAATCGCGGGGAGCGGGCCTATGACATCTACTCCCGTCTGCTGAAGGAACGCATTATCTTTCTGGTGGGCCCGGTCAACGACCATGTGGCCAGCCTGGTGACCGCTCAGCTTCTGTTCCTGGAAGCCGAAAACCCGGCCAAGGATATCTCCTTCTACATCAATTCTCCTGGCGGCATCGTGACGTCGGGCCTGGCGATATACGACACCATGCAGTACATCCGTCCGGACGTTTCGACCCTGTGCACTGGTCAGGCGGCGTCGATGGGGTCGCTACTGCTGGCCGCCGGCCAGCCGGGCAAGCGATTCGCACTGCCCAATGCCCGGGTCATGGTGCACCAGCCCTCCGGTGGTTTTCAGGGTCAGGCTTCTGATATCGAAATCCACGCCCGGGACATCCTTGCGCTGCGGGACCGGTTGAACAAGATCTATGTCAGCCACACCGGCCAGGATTTGGAAACCATTGAACGGACGCTGGAGCGCGATACCTTCATGACGGCCGAGGAAGCCAAGGAATTCGGCCTGATCGACGATGTTGTCGACAAGCGCTCCGTCCCGGATGAAGAGGATGAAGCGCCGAACGGCGACGAGGCATAAAGAATTCGTAAAGCCTGATTGCCGTGGCAAACTTGTCCGATGGCCCAGGCTGTTAACGGATTTTTGAGCCGGCGTGGCTAAAGTTGCAGAGTTTGTTCTGCT
Organism: uncultured Sneathiellales bacterium; assembly: GCA_964344385.1. Taxonomy (GTDB): domain Bacteria; phylum Pseudomonadota; class Alphaproteobacteria; order CAYFNG01; family CAYFNG01; genus CAYFNG01. The sequence continues at coordinate 464,242 of CAYFNG010000004.1, read as the reverse complement.
ACATTACTTTAGTCACCAGGATAGGTTTCGTGTAGGTGGCGTGACGTGATTCCATGTTTTCGACCGCTCTGGGGCGGTCGGGTAGCGGATCACAGGGAAAATCCAGTGGATCGGAGTTTCTATGACTAAGCTCAGCGGCGGCGATTCAAAAAATACCCTCTACTGCTCCTTCTGCGGCAAGAGCCAGCACGAAGTGCGCAAGCTGATCGCCGGTCCGACCGTGTTCATTTGCGACGAATGCGTCGAATTGTGCATGGACATTATCCGTGAGGAACACAAGAGTTCGCTGGTCAAAACCAAGGACGGGGTCCCGTCGCCGGCCGACATCCTGGCGGTTCTGAATGATTATGTGATCGGCCAGGCTCACGCCAAGCGCGTGCTTTCGGTTGCCGTTCACAACCACTACAAGCGCCTCAACCATGGCGGCAAGAGCAACGACGTCGAGCTTGCCAAGTCCAACATTCTGCTGATCGGCCCGACCGGCTGCGGCAAGACCCTGCTGGCCCAGACCCTGGCCCGGATCCTGGACGTTCCCTTCACCATGGCCGATGCCACCACCCTGACCGAAGCCGGGTATGTCGGCGAGGACGTCGAGAACATTATCCTGAAGCTGCTGCAGGCCGCGGACTACAACGTCGAGCGGGCCCAGCGCGGCATCGTCTACATTGACGAGGTGGACAAGATCAGCCGCAAGTCCGACAACCCGTCGATCACACGCGACGTGTCGGGCGAAGGCGTGCAGCAGGCGCTGCTGAAGATCATGGAAGGCACGGTGGCCAGCGTTCCGCCGCAGGGTGGCCGCAAGCATCCGCAACAGGAATTCCTGCAGGTCGACACCACCAACATCCTGTTCATCTGCGGTGGCGCTTTTGCCGGTCTGGAGAAAATTATTTCCGGCCGCGGCAAGGGGACCGCGATCGGCTTCGGCGCCGATGTGCGCTCGCCCGATGATCGCCAGACCGGCGAGGTGCTGGCCGAGGTCGAGCCCGAGGACCTGTTGAAGTTTGGCCTGATTCCGGAATTCGTCGGACGCCTGCCGGTGCTGGCGACCTTGCTGGACTTGGACGAAGCCGCGTTGATGAAAATCCTGACCGAGCCGAAGAACGCCCTGGTCAAGCAGTACCAGCGTCTGTTCGAAATGGAAGACGTCAAGCTGACCTTTGCCGAAGACGCGTTGCGTGCCATTTCCCGCAAGGCAATCAAGCGCAAGACAGGTGCCCGTGGCCTGCGCTCGATCATGGAAGCGATCCTGCTGGACAGCATGTTCGACCTGCCGACCCTGACCGGCGTCGAAGAGGTGGTGATCAACGCCGAAGTGGTGGAGGGCCGCGCCCAGCCGCTGCAATGCTATGTCGATCGAGCCAACGAGGACCTGGGCACCGGCGCTTAACCTCGTGCCGGGCCTTGAACCTTGCCCTCCCGAACGCTAACTCTGCTTCGTAGGCGGCCGATCTCGGATCGGCCGCCGCTTAAGAATTCCCGTCAGGCCGCGTGAGTGTCACCCGGTCCCAACAGAGGCAAATTGATGGTCAGTCCTACCGACGTCGCGATTTACCCGGTGCTCCCCTTGCGGGACATCGTGGTGTTCCCTCACATGATCGTGCCCCTGTTCGTCGGCCGCGAAAAATCGGTCCGCGCGCTTGAAGATGTCATGAAGGAAGACAAGCAGATTCTGCTTGTCACCCAGAAAAATGCTGCCCAGGACGACCCGGATACGGACGACATTCACCAGGTCGGCACGGTGGCGGCGGTGCTGCAGTTGCTGAAACTGCCGGACGGCACCGTCAAGGTGCTGGTCGAAGGCGGCAACCGCAGCCGCATCGTGCGTTTCACCGACAACAAGGAATTCTTCCAGGCCTATGCCGAGATCGTGCCGGAGCGGGATGCCGATCCCCAGGAACTGGAAGCGCTGTCGCGTTCGGTGGTGTCGCAGTTCGAGCAGTACGTAAAACTGAACCGCAAGATCCCGCCCGAGGTCCTGGTGTCGCTGAACCAGATCGATGATCCGTCGAAGCTGGCCGATACCGTCGCGTCGCACCTCGGATTGAAAATCTCCGAAAAGCAGGAGCTTTTGGAACTCGACAGCGTCTCGGACCGGCTGGAGCGGGTCTATTCGCTGATGGAGAACGAGATCGGCGTCCTGCAGGTCGAAAAGAAGATCCGCAGCCGGGTCAAGCGCCAGATGGAGAAGACCCAGCGCGAGTATTACCTGAACGAGCAACTGAAGGCGATCCAGAAGGAATTGGGCGAGACCGAGGACGGCCGCGACGAGATGGCTGAACTCGAGGACCGCATCAAAGAGACCAAGCTGACCAAGGAGGCCCGCGAAAAGGCTTCGGCGGAACTCAAAAAGCTGCGCAACATGTCACCGATGTCGGCGGAAGCCACGGTGGTCCGCAACTATCTCGACTGGATGCTGACCATTCCGTGGAGCAAGCGCAGTCGCATCAAGAAAGACATCAAGCACGCGCAGAAGATTTTGGATGCCGACCATTACGGCCTTGAGAAGGTCAAGGAACGGATCCTGGAGTACCTGGCCGTGCAGCAGCGGACCCGCAAGTTGAAGGGCCCGATCCTGTGCCTGGTTGGCCCGCCCGGTGTCGGCAAGACGTCGCTGGGCCGCTCGATCGCCCGTGCGACGGGCCGGAACTTCGTGCGGATGTCCCTGGGCGGCGTGCGCGACGAGGCCGAAATCAGGGGCCATCGGCGTACGTATATCGGTTCGATGCCGGGCAAGATCATCCAGTCCATGAAAAAGGCGAAGTCGTCCAATCCGCTGTTCCTGCTCGACGAGGTCGACAAGATGGGCGCGGATTTCCGGGGCGACCCCTCTTCGGCGCTGCTCGAGGTGCTGGATCCCGAGCAAAACGGCACCTTCAACGACCATTATCTGGAGGTCGACTACGACCTTTCCGACGTGATGTTCGTGACCACCGCGAACACGCTGAACATCCCGGGACCGTTGATGGACCGCATGGAGGTGATCAGGCTCAGCGGCTATACCGAGGATGAAAAGGTTGAGATCGCCAAGCGGCATCTGATCGAAAAGCAGATCAAGGCGCATGGCCTGAAGGACCATGAATGGTCGATTTCCGAATCGGCGCTTCGCGACCTGATCCGCTATTACACACGCGAGGCCGGTGTCCGAAACCTGGAGCGCGAAATCGCCAACCTGACCCGCAAGGCGATCAAGGATATCCTGACCCACGACGACATCGACAGCATCCAGGTGACCCGGCGCAACCTCGAAAAATATGCCGGGGTCCGTCGTTTCCGCTTCGGCGAGGCAGAGCTGGAAGACATGATCGGTGTCACCACCGGCCTGGCCTGGACCGAAGTCGGCGGTGAGTTGCTGTCCATCGAATCGGTGTTGGTGCCCGGCAAGGGCAAGATGACCATCACCGGCAAGCTGGGCGACGTGATGCAGGAATCGATTCAGGCCGCCCATTCCATCGTCAGGGCCCGCGCGACCCAGTTCGGGATCAAGCCGACGATTTTCGATCGCAAGGACATCCATATCCACGTTCCGGAAGGCGCGACCCCGAAAGACGGCCCTTCGGCCGGTGTCGCGATGGTGACCTCGATCGTTTCGGTTTTGACCCAGAACGCGGTCCGCAAGGATGTCGCCATGACCGGCGAAGTCACGTTGCGAGGCCGGGTGTTGCCCATTGGTGGCCTAAAGGAGAAACTGCTGGCCGCGCTTCGCGGTGGCCTTAAGACGGTGCTCATCCCGAAGGAGAACGAAAAGGACCTCGCCGATATCCCCGACAACGTCAAACGCGGGTTGGAGATCGTTTCGGTGAGCGTCATCGACGAGGTGCTGGAACAGGCTTTGGTTGAACCCCTGACGGCCATAGAATGGGACGAAGACAAGGACGAATCGCCGCCCAAGAACGTCGCCGAAAGCCAATCCGACGTCGATCGCGACGGGGTCATGACCCACTGATTCTGTAAGGTATCCGATTGATCGCGACGGGCGGCCGCAACGGCCGCCCGTTCGTGTCTTCAAGGCAACAGGAAGCGCAGAAAAGCTGGGGATATCTTTGTTTTTCTCTTTGACGGTCCCCAGTCCACGTTCTATGCTCCATCACCTTTTTTTGCAGTTTTGTGCAAGCCAATTCCTAACAATAGAGGGGGCGCCACGTGAACAAAAACGATCTTATTGCGCAGGTTGCTGACAACACTGGCCTGTCCAAGGCCGACGCCGGCAAGGCGGTCGACAGCGTATTCGACTCCATCACCTCTACCCTCGCCGGTGGCGGCGAAGTAAGGTTGGTGGGCTTCGGTACTTTCAATGTCGCGACCCGTGCCGCGTCTGAGGGCCGCAACCCGCGCACGGGTGAGAAAATCCAGATCCCGGCGACCAAACAACCTAAGTTCAAGGCTGGCAAAAACCTGAAATCCGCGGTCAACTAGACCCGGACAAAATTGAGTTTTGATACCGGCCGCTCGCAAGGGCGGCCGGTTTCGTTTGCCCGCGGACATCGGTGGCCTTTTCATCGGACGGTGAATTGGCTAATGTCGCGGCCCCAGGGCGGTTAGCTCAGTTGGTAGAGCGCCACGTTTACACCGTGGATGTCGGCAGTTCGAGCCTGTCACCGCCCACCAATTACCTTCCCTTGTCATAGCCGCAGTGTATGCGGATTTCCGCCGGTCAATAGACAGGTCCGGGTTCATTTGGCATAGTTGCGCGATTCTTGGCAGTCCAGGGGTGGGCCTGCCGCAAGGAAGTCGTGCGTCGGGACGCAACCGGCCAGTAATGGGCCAGCGGCCGGATGTTGGTGGCGCAAAGACAGAGCGTGTTTCGCGAACGCCATGACCCAAAGGGGCAGGGGGGTCAGGCCAAGCGGCCGCCACGGGGAGGTCTTATGAACATCAGAATATTGGCGCTTGTCTGTGCGATCGGAGTCGGCGGCTGTGCGGTTGACACGCCGAACGGCCTGATCAACGACGCGGGCTACATTGCCTTCAAGCCGTATGCGACAAACGGCGGGCCCGGATCGCTGAACCATGTTGCTCAGTTGGCGGGAGGCGACTACGCGCGGATCGACGAGATTTGCCTGGTCAACGCCGAGGATCGCATCGCCCTGACCGAAAGCTGGCGGCCGGAGACCTCGCCCTTTCAAACTCTGGAGCGGGGACGGTTCGAGTTTTCGGAGAAACGCATCGACGCGGTCAATGCGGCCGCCGGTGCCGCGGCAGTGAAGTCGGTGTTTGTGGAATTTGCCAATGTCCGGATCAATCGGGTCACCGACACCGGAATGAAGTACTTGCAGGACAGGTACCTCAAAGGGAATTGCGGCGCCGGCCTGCCGGTGCGATTGGGTCGGGGCGATAAGGTATGCCAAATGCGCACCGTGGTGACCGCGGATGTCAGTTATCGCATTCTGTTCTCGGAAATGCGGGACGACGATGTCAAGCGGCGGGCCCTCGGCGCGATCAATCCCACATTGTTGGAAAACGCCACGACAGAGGAAAAAGGGGTGATCCGGGTGGATGGGCTGCATATCGGGTTTCAGGACTTCGATACCTGCTTGAAACTGGAACCGGATTCCCAGGTGGTGTTTGCGCCTTCCGCAGGCGGGTAGGGGCCGGTCATTCGGCTTGACACCTGTCGGGGGAACCAGTAAACGGTGTCGTCCCTGAGGGCGGCTGAGGGGGTGTAGCTCAGTTGGTTAGAGCGCTGGCCTGTCACGCCAGAGGCCGCGGGTTCGAGTCCCGTCACTCCCGCCATCTTTTCAACGGAATAGCGGCCCCGCAAACGGGGCCGTTGGTGTTTCTGGGCTATGAGCATAGGGCCAGCCACGGGGAATCAGGACTGTGCGCAGTGCCGTGTTTGCACACGTTCCAGGTCGCCGAACAGCTACTTACTCGCCATAATTTCAGAACGCGCGAAAAGATTCTCTGTCCGGGGGTTTAGTAAATTTAACGCAGTATTAAATATGTGGTGCGGATACTTGACCCGACCCGGACCGGCGCGGACGACATTGCCGGTCGAGTCAACGTGCAACAGCGACGTGATTCGGAGGTCGCAGTGGATATCGCGGGAAAGATTCTCGATCGGCGCAACCGGTTGCAACAGCGACGCGGCGAATTGATCAGTCAAGTGCGTTCCATCGACAAAGAACTGGCCGATTTGGACGTTGCCAGCAGGGTCATCGACGACCTGTTGGAGGATTCGCCCGAGGAGCAACCTGTCCAGGATGAGGCGGACGAACAACCGACCCAGTTAGACACTGCAATCGAACCTGCGGTACCGGTAGAGGTCGAACCAGCCGCGGACGAGGCGCCGGTGGTCGAACCGGTTCTGGCCGAACCCATGGCAACCGAATCCGAAGCGGAAACCGCAGCCGGAGGGATATCGGAAGAGGCATCGGAACCAGTTTCCTATTCCGAAGACTTGGGCGTAGGCGACGCGGAAGCCGACGCGTCCGGCGACGATGATGGCGAACCGCAGGACGAAAATCTGAACCAAGGCCTGCGGTCGTTGTTTGAACGTGCCGAATCCCGGCGACACCGAACCCCGCACAGGCCGCGGCCTGTAGGGCTTTTTACCAATTTTGGCGCCGGGGAAAAGGGCCGGAGCTAAGCCCGCCCAATACCCGGACCGACCAAAATCCGGTCAGCCTGACAGTATTGTGCACTGCGGCGGAATGTCGCGTTCCCTAATCGAATTCCTTGATTGTTCCCATTGATTCATAGTGGGCGCGTCCTATAATGCGGCCAACAAACAATAGGCGTCGTCCTGACGACCTGTTGATGCGTACAACCTGCTGTGCCGGGAGGCGGCGAGCATGGAAGCCCTTCTTGCAGAGTACCTGCCGATACTGATCTTCTTGGTGGTTGCCGTCGGCTTGGCCGCGGTAATCGTCATAGCGTCCTACATCATTGCACCGCAAAAACCCGACCCAAATAAGCTGTCTGCCTATGAGTGCGGGTTTGACGCGTTCACCGATGCCCGCAAACAGTTTGACGTCCGGTTCTACCTGGTCGCCATCCTGTTCATCATCTTCGATTTGGAAGTGGCCTTTCTCTTTCCCTGGGCGATCTCGCTGGGGAAGATTGGCGTGTTCGGCTTCTGGTCGATGATGGTGTTCCTTGGTGTCCTTACCATCGGGTTCATCTATGAATGGAAAAAAGGAGCGTTGGAATGGGAGTAGAACAGAACACGGCCGCCGGACCTTTGATTGGCGGTCAGGACGCCCCGTTCCTGCGTGACCTCTCCAACGAACTCGCCGACAAAGGCTTCATCACCACCAATGTCGATCTGCTGGTCAACTGGGCCAGAACCAGTTCGCTGTGGTGGATGACCTTCGGTCTGGCCTGTTGCGCGATCGAGATGATGCATGCCTCGATGCCGCGCTACGATCTTGACCGGTTTGGCGTCGTGCCGCGGGCCAGCCCACGGCAATCGGACGTGATCATCATCGCCGGCACCTTGACCAACAAGATGGCGCCGGCCGTGCGTCGGGTCTACGACCAGATGTCGGAGCCGCGCTGGGTGATTTCGATGGGGAGCTGCGCCAATGGTGGCGGCTACTACCACTATTCCTATTCGGTGGTTCGGGGCGTCGACCGCATCATACCGGTCGATGTCTACGTGCCGGGATGCCCGCCGACCGCGGAGGCACTGGTCTACGGCATCCTGCAACTGCAGAAAAAAATCTGGCGCACGGGCACGCTTGCCCGTTAGCCGCAGACGGCGGATCGGGGTATGGATAACACTGCGCTGACCGAACTCGGCGAGACCATCGCCGGTGCTCTGGCGAATGAAGTTTACGGCTACGAAATTGCGTTCGGGGAATTGATCGTCAACGCCCGTGCCGATCGGGTGGTCAAGGTCCTGACCTATCTACGCGATGACAGCCACTGCCAGTTCAAATTGCTGATGGACCTGTGCGGCGCCGATTACCCGGACCGGCCGCAACGCTTTGACGTGGTCTACAATCTGCTCAGCCTGAACCACAACATGCGGGTCAGGGTCAAGGTGCAGACGGATGCGGACACCCCGGTACCTTCGGTCACCGGGGTGTTTTCGTCGGCCCACTGGTACGAGCGTGAGGCCTGGGACATGTACGGCATCATGTTTGCCGACCATCCCGACATGCGCCGCCTGCTGACCGATTACGGCTTCGAGGGGCACCCCTTGCGCAAGGACTTCCCGCTGTCGGGCTATGTCGAAGTTCGCTATGACGACGAAAAGAAACGGGTCGTCTACGAGCCGGTATCGCTGCCGCAGGAATTCCGCAGTTTCGATTTCCTGAGCCCCTGGGAAGGCGCCAAGTACATCCTGCCGGGCGACGAAAAGGGCGAGGAGGCTTCCTGATGGCGGACATCCGGATCCAGAACCACACCGTCAATTTCGGCCCGCAGCATCCGGCGGCGCACGGCGTCCTTCGCCTGGTCATGGAATTGGACGGCGAGGTGGTCGAACGGCTCGACCCCCATATCGGCCTGCTGCATCGCGGCACCGAGAAGCTGATCGAGCACAAGACCTATATGCAATCGATGCCCTATTTCGACCGGTTAGACTATGTCTCGCCGGTCTGTCAGGAGCATGCCTTCCTCCTGGCGGTGGAAAAGCTGACCGGAGTCGAAGTGCCGTTGCGGGGCCAGTACATCCGCGTCCTGTTCACCGAAATGACCCGGATCATGAACCATCTGTTCGGGATCGTGACCGCCGGTATGGATGTTGGCGCCATGACACCGGTGCTGTGGGGATTCGAGGAACGCGAGAAGTGCTATGGCTTCTATGAAAGGGCGTCCGGTGCCCGCATGCATGCTGCCTATTTCCGGGTCGGCGGCGTTCACCGCGACCTTCCACCCGACCTGATCAGCGATATCTACGCCTGGAGCGAGCGGGTGCCGCAGATCTTCGACGACATTGAGGCGCTGCTGACCGAAAACCGTATCTTCAAGCAACGCACCGTCGATATTGGCGTGATCTCGGCCCAGGACGCCATGGATTGGGGCTTTTCCGGCGTCATGTTGCGCGGCTCAGGCATTCCGTGGGATCTGCGCAAGGCGCAGCCTTACGAGGTCTATGACCGCATGGACTTCGACGTACCCGTCGGCCAGCACGGCGACTGCTACGACCGCTATGTTTGTCGTATGGACGAGATGCGCCAGAGCATCCGAATGATCCAGCAGTGCATCAACGAGATGCCGGAGGGACCGGTATCGGCGGTCGACAGCAAGTTTGTACCTCCGCCCCGGGCCAAGATGAAGAATTCGATGGAGTCGCTAATCCATCACTTCAAGCTGTACACCGAAGGCATTCACGTGCCGGCCGGTGAGACCTACACCGCGATCGAGGCGCCGCGCGGCGAGCTCGCGGTCTACCTGGTGTCGGACGGCACCAACAAGCCCTATCGGTGCAAGATCCGCACCCCCGGATTTGCCCATCTGCAGTCCTTGGACTTCATGATGCGCGGTCACATGCTGGCCGACACCTGTGCCTTGATGGGGACCCTGGATATCGTTTTCGGCGAGATTGATCGATGAGTAGCAACGATAAATCGGGCGACGGTTTCGCGTTCACGCCAGAGAATTTGGAAGCCGCCAAGGCGGTCATCGCCAAATACCCGGAAGGACGACAGGCTTCGGCGGTGATGCCGCTCCTCGACCTGGCCCAGCGCCAGAACGCGGGCTGGTTGTCGGAAGCCGCCATCGCCTATGTCGCTGACCATCTGGGCATGCCCTATATCCGGGCCTACGAGGTCGCGACCTTCTACACCATGTACAACCTGCAGCCCGTGGGCGAGCACGTGGTGCAGGTCTGCACCACGACGCCGTGCTGGCTGCGTGGTTCGGCGGACATCGTCAAGACCTGCGAGCGGACGCTGGGAATCAGCCTGGGCGGCACCACCGAAGACGGCAAGTTCACCCTGCGCGAGGTCGAATGCCTGGGCGCCTGCGTCAATGCGCCCTTGGTCCAGGTCGGCGACGACTACTACGAGGACCTTGACGAGGCGTCGACCGAGAAACTGCTCGACGCCCTGAAGGCCGGGGACAAGCCCGCCCCGGGGCCGCAGATCGATCGCCAGACCTCGGCACCGGTCGGCGGACCGACGACCTTGCAAGACATTCCAGGCACGGGGGCGTAAATGCTGACGGACGCCGATCGCATCTTCACCAATCTGTACGGTATCCACGACTGGCGCCTGAGGGGCGCGCAGGCGCGGGGCGATTGGGACCGCACCCAGGACCTGATGGCCAAGGGGCGCGACTGGATTATCGACGAGGTCAAGGCATCTGGCCTGCGCGGGCGCGGCGGCGCCGGCTTCCCGACCGGCCTGAAATGGTCCTTCATGCCGAAGCAGCCGGACCCGGCCAGACCCGGCTATTTGGTCGTCAACGCCGATGAGGGCGAACCGGGAACCTGCAAGGACCGTGACATCATACGGCACGATCCTCACAAATTGCTTGAAGGGTGTTTGCTGGCCGGTTTCGCCATGAACACGGTGGCCGCCTACATCTATATCCGGGGTGAGTTCTACAACGAAGCCGTAGCCCTGCAGACGGCGATCGACGAGGCCTATGAGGCCGGGCTGATCGGTAAGAATGCTTGCGGTTCCGGCTACGACTTCGATATCTACATCCACCGTGGCATGGGTGCCTATATCTGCGGCGAGGAATCGGCCCTGATCGAGAGCCTGGAAGGCAAGAAGGGGCAGCCCCGTTCGAAGCCGCCTTTCCCGGCAAATGTCGGCGCTTGGGGCAACCCGACCACGGTCAACAATGTCGAGAGCATCGCGGTGACACCGGCCATTCTGCGCCGCGGCGGCGCCTGGTTCGCAAGCATCGGCAAGCCCAACAACACCGGCACCAAGGTGTTCTGCATCTCCGGCCATGTCGAGCGGCCCTGCAATGTCGAAGAGGCGATGGGCATCCCGTTGAAGGAGCTGATCGAGAAACACGCCGGCGGCGTGCGCGGCGGCTGGGACAATCTGCTGGCGATTATCCCCGGCGGTTCGTCGGTCCCGGTGCTGCCGAAAGCAATCTGCGACACGGTGACGATGGATTTCGACAGTCTGAGCGAGGTCAAATCGGGGCTGGGCACGGCAGCGGTCATCGTCATGGACAAGTCGACCGACATCGTCGCGGCCATCGCCCGGCTGTCGAAATTCTACATGCATGAGAGCTGCGGCCAGTGTACCCCGTGCCGCGAAGGCACCGGCTGGATGTCGCGGGTCATGCAGCGCCTGGTCGAAGGCCGGGCCGACAAATCCGAGATCGACCTGCTGGAACAGGTCTCGCGGCAGATCGAGGGGCATACGATCTGTGCCCTGGGCGACGCCGCCGCGTGGCCCGTGCAGGGGCTGATCCGCCATTTCCGGCCCGAACTGGAACGGCGCATCGACGAATACAACAAGACAGCCGCGGCGTAGGAGCAAGAGCATGCCGACCCTCACGATCGACGGTATGGAAATCACGGTGGACGACGGCACCACGGTGATGCAGGCGGCCGAGGATTTGGGAATCGAGATCCCGCGCTTCTGCTATCATGAAAGGCTGTCCATCACCGGCAGCTGCCGCATGTGCCTGGTCGAGATGGAGCGGGCACCGAAGCCGATCGCCAGCTGCTCGATGCCGGCCGGCGACGGCATGGTCATCCACACCAACACCCCGGCGGTCAAAAAGGCCCGCGAAGGGGTGATGGAACTGCTGCTGGTCAACCATCCCCTGGATTGCCCGATTTGCGACCAGGGCGGCGAATGTGACCTGCAGGATCAGGCCATGGCCTATGGCCGAGCCTTCGCCCGCTATGACGAGGTCAAGCGAGCGGTCAAGGACAAGTTCATGGGACCGTTGATCAAGACGGCGATGACCCGCTGCATCCATTGCACCCGCTGCGTCCGCTTCGTCGAGGAAATCGCCGGGATCGAGGCCTTGGGCGCGATCAATCGCGGCGAGCACATGGAGATCACCTCCCTGCAGACCGCCGTGGCCTCGGAGATGTCAGGCAATTTGATCGACCTGTGCCCGGTCGGGGCGCTGACCTCGAAGCCCTACGCCTTTACCGCTCGGCCGTGGGAATTGCGCAAGACCGAGAGCATCGATGCCCATGACGCGGTCGGCAGCAATATCCGGATTGACACCCGCGGCCGCGAGGTGATGCGGGTGTTGCCGCGCCTCAACGAGGACGTCAACGAGGAATGGCTGGCCGACAAGAGCCGCTTTGCGGTCGACGGGCTGAAGAAGAAACGTCTTGACCGGCCGTGGGTGCGGCGCGACGGGAACCTGCAGGAAGCGTCCTGGGACGAGGCCTTCGCGGCGATCGCCGAGCGTCTGGCCGGGCTGGATGGCGGCCGCATCGGGGCCATCGCCGGCGACATGGCCTGCGGCGAATCGATGATGGCGCTCAGCGACCTGATGGACCGACTGGGCTCGGCGAACAAGGATTGCCGTCAGGACGGCGCCGCCCTGCCGGCCGGCAGCCGGGCCGGCTACCTGTTCAACACGACGATTGCAGGTATCGAACAGGCCGATGCCTGCCTGCTGATCGGTACCAACCCACGGCGCGAGGCACCGCTGGTCAATGCCCGGCTGCGCAAGCGCTGGCGGGCCGGCGGTTTCAATGTGGCGGCGGTCGGCGAAGTGGCGGACCTGACGTTCCCGGTCACCCATCTCGGTGCCGGGCCGGATACCTTGAAGGCGATCGCCGACGGCAGCAGCGACTTTGCCAATATCCTGAAACAGGCCGAGCGGCCGATGATGATCGTCGGGCAGGGGGCCCTGGCCCGTGGCGACGGCGCGGCAGTGCTGGCCGCTGCCCGGTCGATCGCCGAAGCCAGCGGCATGGTTTCCGACGACTGGAACGGCTTCAACGTTCTTCACACCGCGGCCGCCAGGGTCGGGGGCATGGACCTGGGCTTTGTACCGGGTGAGGGCGGGCGCGACACCGCCGGCATCATCGCCGGTGCCGGAGCCGGTGAGATCGACCTGGTTTTCCTTCTGGGCGCCGATGAGATCGACATGGCGGCACTGGGGTCCGCTTTCGTGGTCTATCTCGGCAGCCATGGCGATGCCGGTGCCCATCGCGCCGACGTCATCCTGCCGGGTGCCGCCTATACCGAGAAGGACGCGACCTGGGTCAACACCGAGGGCCGGGTACAACTGGGCCGGCGGGCCCTGTTCCCGCCCGGTGACGCCCGCGATGACTGGACGATCGTAAGGGCCCTGTCGGGTGTGCTGGGGCAGACGCTGCCCTATGACGACCTGCCGGGCCTGCGCGCCCGGATGCGCGAGGCGGCGCCGCACTTCGCCGAAATCGACGCCGTTGCCAAGGCGGAATGGGGCGCCTTTGGCGGCGCCGGCGCGATGGACGGCGGCGCCTTCCGGAACGCGGTCAGCGATTACTACCAGACCAATCCGATCAGTCGGGCCAGCGAGACAATGGCCAAGTGCAGCGCCATGTTCGGCGAGGCCCAAGCGGAGGCGACGGGGACCCATGGTTGAGTTCTGGGAAAACTGGCTCTGGCCGTTGATCATCATCCTGCTGCAGATCATCGCCATCATCCTGCCGCTATTGATGTGCGTCGCCTATTTGACCCTGATGGAACGCAAGGTGATGGCGGCCATGCACGTCCGCCGTGGCCCCAACGTGGTCGGGCCGTTCGGGTTGTTGCAGCCCTTGGCCGACGGCGCCAAGCTGTTCTTCAAGGAAACCATCCTGCCGACTGGCGCCAACCGGGTGGTCTTCGTCATCGCGCCAATGATCACCTTTATCCTCAGCCTGATTGCCTGGGCGGTGATCCCGTTCGCCGATGGCTGGGTGGTGGCCGACATCAATGTCGGGATCCTGTATCTGTTCGCGGTTTCGTCGCTGGGCGTCTACGGCATTGTCATGTCCGGCTGGGCGTCGAATTCACGCTACGCCTTTCTGGGTGGCCTGCGCTCGGCGGCGCAGATGGTTTCCTACGAGATCTCGATCGGCTTCATCCTGATCAGCGTGCTGCTGTGCGTCGGTTCCCTGAACCTGTCGGACATCGTGCGGGCACAAGAGAACCTTTGGTTCGCGATACCACTGTTCCCGATGTTCGCCCTGTTCTTCGTCTCGGCCCTGGCGGAGACCAACCGACATCCCTTCGACCTGCCCGAGGCCGAAGCCGAACTGGTGGCCGGCTATCAGGTCGAATATTCGTCGATGACCTTCGCCCTGTTCTTCCTGGGCGAATACGCCAACATGATCCTGATGAGCGGCATGACCGCGATCCTGTTCCTGGGTGGCTGGCTGCCGCCGCTGAGCGGCACCGAACTGGCCTGGCTGTTCGACTGGATCCCGGGTCCGCTGTGGCTGTTCATCAAGATCGTCGCGATCCTGTTCCTGTTTATCTGGGCCCGGGCGGCTTATCCGCGCTACCGCTACGACCAGTTGATGCGGCTGGGTTGGAAGGTCTTCCTGCCCGTATCACTGGGCTGGCTGGTGCTGACCGCCGGGTTCCTGGTGACCTTCGACATGCTGCCGGGAGCTTGAGCCATGGCCTTCTTCGACCGTGCAATCAGGACGGTATTCTGGACCGAGCTGGTGGTCGGGGCGATCACCACCTTCCGCTACATGTTCAAGAAGCCGGTGACCGTCAACTACCCCTATGAGAAGGGGCCGTTGAGCCCCCGCTTCCGGGGCGAACATGCGCTGCGCCGCTATGCCAATGGCGAGGAGCGTTGCATCGCCTGCAAGCTGTGCGAGGCGGCCTGTCCGGCCCAGGCGATTCTGATCGAGGCCGAGCCCAGGCCCGATGGCAGCCGTCGCACCACCCGCTACGACATCGACATGACCAAGTGCATCTATTGCGGCTTCTGCCAGGAGGCCTGCCCGGTGGATGCCATTGTCGAGGGGCCCAATTTCGAGTTCGCGACCGAGACCCGGGAGGAGCTCTATTACAACAAGGAAAAGCTGCTGGCCAATGGCGACCGCTGGGAGCGTGAGATTGCCGCGAACATCGCGGCGGACGCCCAGTATCGCTGAGCCGGGGAGGCAGTCATGATCATTTCGGCCTTGGCCTTTTACCTCTTCGCCGCGATCACCGTGGCCTCGGGCGTGCTGGTGATATCGGCCCGCAACCCGGTGCATTCGGTGCTGTTCCTGATCCTCGCCTTTTTCTCGGCGGCGGCCCTGTTCGTGCTGATGGGAGCTGAGTTCCTGGCGATGATCCTGGTCATCGTCTATGTCGGCGCGGTGGCGGTGCTGTTCCTGTTCGTCGTCATGATGCTGGACATCAATTTCGTCGAGATGCGCCAGGGCTTTCTGCAATACCTGCCGATCGGCGCCCTGGTCGGGGTGATCCTGCTGATCGAGCTGTTGATGGTGGTTGCCGCCTCGGTGATCACGCCGGACGCGGCCGTGGCAGCGGCGCCGGCCCCGGCGGCATCCGAGCTCAGCAACACCCATGCGCTGGGCGAGTTGATCTACACCCGTTACGTCTACCTGTTCCAGGCCGGCGGCCTGGTGCTGCTGGTGGCGATGGTCGGGGCGATCGTGCTGACCTTGCGCAAGCGCCCGGGCGTGCGCCGCCAGGTGATCGCCGATCAGGTGGCCCGGACCCGGGCGGAGGCGGTGGTGATGCACAAGATCGAACCGGGCCAGGGGATTTAGGAGGCGCGTCGGACCATGGAAATCGCACTCGGACATTATCTGACCGTCGCCGCGATCCTGTTCGTGACCGGGGTCTTCGGCATCTTCCTCAACCGCAAGAACGTCATCATTATCCTGATGTCGATCGAGCTGATGCTGCTGGCGGTCAACATCAACATGGTGGCGTTCTCGACCCACCTGAACGATCTGGTCGGCCAGGTGTTCGCGCTCTTCGTGCTGACCGTGGCCGCGGCCGAGGCAGCGGTCGGCCTGGCCATCCTGGTGGTCTTCTTCCGCAACCGCGGCTCGATCGCCGTGGAAGATATCAACATGATGAAAGGGTAGGCGAAGCATGTACGCCGCCATCGTATTCCTGCCCCTGATCGGCGCCATCGCCGCCGGCTTTTTCGGGCGCGTCTTCGGCGACCGGTTCGCCCAGTTGGTGACCTGCGGTGCGGTCAGCGTGGCGGCCGCGCTCTCCTGGGTGACGCTTTACCAGGTCGGCTACCAAGGTCAGGTCGCCACGGTCGAGCTGTTTACCTGGTTCGACGTCGCCGATTTCGAGGTTTCCTGGGCCCTGCGGATCGACCAGTTGACCGCGGTGATGCTGTTCGTGGTCACCACCTGTTCGGCGCTGATCCACATCTATTCGATCGGCTATATGGCGCACGACCCGGCGATCCCGCGCTTCATGGCCTATCTGTCGCTGTTCACCTTCTCCATGCTGATGCTGGTGACCGCCGACAATTTCGTGCAACTGTTCTTTGGCTGGGAAGGGGTGGGCCTTTGCTCCTACCTGCTGATCGGCTTCTGGTACAACCGGCCCAGTGCCAACGCCGCCGCGATCAAGGCCTTCGTGGTCAATCGGGTGGGCGATTTCGGTTTCGCGCTGGGCATCATGGCGACCTATTTCGTCTTCCAGTCGGTGGATTTCGACACCGTCTTCAAGGCGGTGCCGGCGGTCGCGGGCCAGAACTTCGAGTTCCTGGGCGCCGAATTCGACATCATGACCACGGTGACGCTGTTGCTGTTCATCGGCGCCATGGGCAAGTCGGCCCAGATCGGCCTGCATACCTGGCTGCCCGATGCCATGGAGGGCCCGACCCCGGTCTCCGCCCTGATCCATGCCGCGACCATGGTCACCGCCGGCGTCTTCATGGTGGCGCGCCTGTCGCCGATGTTCGAATTCGCCCCGATCACCTTGGGCGTGGTCACCATAGTCGGCGCCTTCACCGCCTTCTTCGCGGCGACCATTGGCCTGGTCCAAAACGACATCAAGCGGGTGATCGCCTATTCGACCTGCTCGCAGCTCGGCTACATGTTCTTCGCCGCCGGCGTTTCGGCCTATCCGATCGCGATCTTCCACCTGCTGACCCACGCCTTCTTCAAGGCGCTGCTGTTCCTGGGCTCCGGCTCGGTGATCCACGCCATGTCGGACGAACAGGACATGCGCAAGATGGGCGGCCTGTGGAAACGCATCCCGGTCACCTACGGCCTGATGTGGGTCGGCAGCCTGGCTCTGGCCGGGATGCCGCTTTTTGCCGGGTACTATTCCAAAGACCTGATCCTGGAGAGCGCCTTTGCGGCCGGGACCCGGATGGGTGACTACGCCTTCTGGCTTGGCGTCGCTGCGGCGGTGATGACTGCTTTCTATTCCTGGCGCCTGATCTTCATGACCTTCCACGGCAAACCGCGGGCCAGCGAAGACGTGATGAGCCATGTCCACGAATCACCGCTTGTCATGATCGTCCCGCTGATCGGTTTGGCGATCGGAGCCGTGATCAGCGGCATGGTGTTCGTCAGTCTGCTGACCGGCACCGGCACCACGTTCTGGGGATCTTCGATCCTGATCCTGCCCGATCACACCGCGATGGCAGACGCGCATCACGTGCCCGGTTGGGTCAAGGTCCTGCCGATTGCGGCGGGTTTGTCCGGTATCTTCGTGGCCTTCATCTTCTACATCCTGAAGCCTGGCATTCCGAACACACTGGGCACCGCCTTCAACGGCCTGTACCGGTTCCTACTGAACAAGTGGTACTTCGACGAACTGTATGACTTCCTGTTCGTGCGCACCGCCAAATCATTGGGCCGGACCCTGTGGAAGGGCGGCGACGGCAAGGTGATCGACGGCTTCGGCCCCGACGGGATCGCGGCGACGGTCCTGGACGTGGCCCGGCGCTCGACCTTCCTGCAATCGGGCTACGTCTACCACTACGCCTTCGCCATGCTGATCGGGGTGGCCGCCATAACCACCTATTTCCTGTACATGGCCGGCGGCTGAGGAGGTCGACATGGATAACATACCCATTCTGTCGCTGGTCACCTTCCTGCCGCTGATCGGGGTCATCTTCATCCTCTTCCTGCGGGGCGATGAAGAGCAGGCCAAGGCGAACGCCCGGATGGTCGCCCTCTGGGTGACGTTGGCCAATTTCGTTCTGTCGCTGGCGCTCTGGGTTGCGTTCGACCCCACCACAGCCGCGTTCCAGTTCGTCGAGAAGCATGATTGGCTGGGTGCCGGCATCGCCTATCACATGGGGATCGACGGCATCTCGCTGCTGTTCATCCTGCTGACCGCCTTCCTGATGCCGCTGTGCATCCTGGCCAGCTGGGATGCCATCCAGGTCCGGGTCAAGGAATACATGATCGTCTTCCTGGTCATGGAAACCCTGATGATCGGGGTGTTCTGCGCCCTCGACCTGGTGCTGTTCTACCTGTTCTTCGAAGGCGGCCTGATCCCAATGTTCCTGATCATCGGCATCTGGGGCTCGGTGCGCCGGGTCTACGCCACCTTCAAGTTTTTCCTCTACACGCTGCTGGGTTCGGTGCTGATGCTGTTGGCCATGCTGGCCATGTACCTGCAGGCCGGCACCACCGATATCCCGACCCTGATGCAGACCCGTTTCGCGGCCGATATCCAAACCTGGATGTGGCTCGCCTTCTTCGCCTCGTTCGCGGTCAAGATGCCGATGTGGCCGGTCCACACCTGGCTGCCCGACGCCCATGTCGAGGCGCCGACCGCCGGCTCGGTGATCCTGGCCGGGGTACTGCTGAAGATGGGCGGCTACGGCTTCCTGCGCTTCTCGATCCCGATGTTCCCGGACGCCTCGGTGATGTTCGCGCCGCTGGTCTTCACCTTGAGCGTGGTGGCGATCATCTACACCTCGCTGGTCGCGCTGATGCAGGAGGACATGAAGAAGCTGATCGCCTATTCGTCGGTCGCCCATATGGGCTTCGTGACCATGGGCATCTTCGCGCTCAACGATCAGGGCATCCAGGGCGGCATCCTGCAGATGGTCAGCCACGGATTTATTTCGGGTGCGCTGTTCCTCTGTGTCGGCGTCGTCTACGACCGCATGCACACCCGCGAGATCGCCCGCTATGGCGGCCTGATCCACCGCATGCCGATCTACGCCTTCATCTTCATGGTCTTCATCCTGGGCAATGTCGGCCTGCCGGGCACCTCCGGCTTCGTCGGCGAGTTCCTGACCCTGGTCGGGGCCTATCAGGTCAATACCTGGGTCGCGCTGCTGGCCACCACCGGCGTCGTCCTGGGCGCCGCCTATTCGCTGTGGCTGTATCGCCGGGTGGTGTTCGGCGAACTGGTCAAGGAGGACCTGAAATCGATTCTCGACTGTAACCGGCGCGAGGTCCTGATCTTTGCGCCGCTGATCGCCGCCGTCATCTTCTTCGGCTTTTACCCACAGCCGTTCCTCGACGTGATGGCCGTTTCCGTCGACAATTTGATCCAGCAGCACGAGGCCGCGATTTCGGCCGGCCTGCCGGTCAACGTCGCCGCGCGTTAGGAGGGAAGGCAAGATGACCCCGACGACCTTTGCCGATTATGCACCGGTCCTGCCGGAAATCCTGCTGGCGATCGCGGCGATGGCGCTGCTGATGGTTGGCGCTTTCCGGGGCGAAAGTTCGGCCCGGACGGTGAACTGGCTGGCGGTGCTGGCGCTGTTGGTGGTGCTGGTGATGACCGCCTTCAGCAGCGGCGAGCCGTTATTGGCCATGGGCGACATGTTCGTCACCGATGCCTTCGCCCGCTTCATGAAGATGCTGGTGCTGATCGGTTCGGCGCTGGCCATCGTCATGTCGCTGGACTATATGCGCGACGAAGGCGTCGAGCGCTTTGAGTTCCCCATCCTGATCCTGCTGGCCACCCTCGGCATGATGATGATGGTCTCGGCCAACGACCTGATGTCGCTGTATCTCGGCCTCGAACTGCAGAGCCTGGCGCTCTACATCTGTGCCTCCATCAAGCGGGATTCGACCCGGGTCACCGAGGCCGGCCTGAAATATTTCGTCCTCGGCGCCCTGGCCTCGGGCATGCTGCTCTATGGCTGCTCGCTGATCTACGGCTTTACCGGTTCGACCAACTTCCAGGTGATCGCCGGCCGGGTCGCGGAAGGCGAGTTGGGCATGGGCCTCCTGTTCGGGATCGTTTTCCTGGTTGCCGGCCTGGCCTTCAAGATCTCAGCCGTGCCGTTCCACATGTGGACCCCGGACGTCTACGAGGGCGCGCCGACCCCGGTCACCGCGTTTTTCGCGGTGGCGCCCAAGGTCGCCGCCATCGCCCTGTTCATCCGCGCCCTGGTGGTGCCGTTCGCCGAGTTCACCGACGAATGGCGGCAGATCATCGTCTTCCTGTCGATTGCCTCGATGGGCCTAGGCGCCTTTGCGGCGATCGCCCAGAAGAACATCAAGCGGCTGATGGCCTATTCGTCGATCGGCCATGTCGGCTACGCCCTGGTCGGCCTGGCGGCCGGCAGCGAGGAGGGGGTACGCGGCGTCCTGATCTACATGGCGATCTACCTGGCGATGACCGCCGGCGCCTTTGGCTGCATCCTCTCGATGCGGCGCGACGGCAACGCGGTCGAGGGGATCGCAGACCTGGCCGGGCTGTCGCGCAACAACCCGAAAATGGCGCTGGCCATGGCGATCTTCATGTTCTCGCTGGCCGGCATCCCGCCTCTGGCCGGGTTCATGGGCAAGTTCTACGTCTTCCTGGCGGCGATCAACGCCCAGCTCTATGCCCTGGCGATAATAGGTGTGCTGGCCAGTGTGGTCGGTGCGGTCTACTACATCCGCATCATCAAGATCATGTATTTCGACGAACCGGCCGAGGCCTTCGAGAAACCGGCCGGACGCGAGATGTCGGTGATCCTGGCCGGGACCGGGCTGTTCACGGTGTTCTTTATCGCCTGGCCGGCACCGCTGGTCGCCGCCGCCGGGATCGCGGCCAAGGCCCTGTTTCCATAGGACTGTTTGGAATGTTGCTGTTCCGTCCCGCTCCCCCGCCCAACCACCCAACAGGGTACCCTCACATGGGCGGTTGGGCGGGGGAGCGGGACGGAACAGCGCTCCGAAGAAGTGCGATCCGCGCTTTTTCGGTCAGACAGTAAAACGGGAACGGTTGGAGCGTGATCGCCTTTCGCGAGTTGCGCTTCGCGGAACTGGGAAGCACCAATGACGAGGCCCGGGCGCAACTGGCCGCCGGGGCCAAGGCCGGCACCATCGTGGTGGCCGAGCGGCAGACCGCCGGGCGGGGCCGCATGGGGCGGGACTGGGTGTCGCCAAGCGGCAATCTCTACACCTCGCTGATCCTGAAACCGGGCTGTCCGATGGCCCGGGCCGCTGAACTCTCCTTCGTTACCGCCCTTGCTGTGGCCGAGACCGTGGCCGGGGCTCTGCCGGACACCGCCAGGGTGACCTGCAAATGGCCCAATGACGTGCTGGTGGATGGCGCCAAGATCTCCGGCATCCTGCTCGAATCCCACAGCGACGACGGCCGCCACCTGAGCTGGGTGATCATTGGTGTCGGGATCAACGTCGCCTCGGCGCCGGCCGGCCTGGCCTACGCGGCGACGTCGATCGCGAGCAGTGGCGGCGACGCCAATGTCGATGCGGTGCTGGCCGCCTATCAGAAGCGGATCGGCCACTGGTATGAGGTCTGGCAGCGCGACGGTTTCGTTCCGGTGCGTGAGGCCTGGCTGGCCCGCGCCGACCGTCTTGGTGAAACCATCCGGGTGCGGCTGGCCAACAGCACCCTTGACGGGACCTTCATATCCGTCGATACCGATGGCGCGCTGATGCTGAGGACGGACGCGGGCGACACGGTCAAGGTCGCCGCCGGCGACGTCCTGGCACCCTGAAGCGGGGAGCAATGCCATGCTGCTGACCATCGATGCCGGCAACACCAATGTGGTGTTTGCGATTTTCGACGGCGAAGAGTTGCGGGCCGAATGGCGGGCCGCCACCAAGGCGCCGCGCACCGCCGACGAATACGCGGTCTGGCTGACCCATCTGATGGCCCTGAAGGACCTGGAGGTCGGGGACATCGACCAGGCGATCATCGCCACCGTCGTGCCTCAGGCTCTGTTCGAGCTGAAGACGCTGTGCCGCAACTATTTCCATGCCGAACCGCTGGTGGTCGGCGAGGGCGCCAAGCTGGGTATCGAGGTTCTGCTGGCCCGGCCGCAGGACGCCGGCGCCGACCGGCTGGTCAACGCGATCGGCGCCCATCTGGCCTATCCCGGGGCCCTGATCGTGATCGATTTCGGCACCGCCACCACCTTCGACATCATCCGCGAGGACGGCGCCTTTTATGGCGGCATCATCGCGCCCGGCATCAATCTGAGCCTGGAGGCGCTGCATCAGGTGGCGGCCAAACTGCCGCGCATCGCCATCGAACGGCCCGACAAGGTGATCGGTGACGGCACGTTGTCGGCCATGCAGTCGGGAGTCTACTGGGGCTATGTCGCCCTGATCGAAGGACTGGTCGAGCGCATCAAGGCGGAATACGGCACGGACATGACGGTGATCGCCACCGGCGGCCTGGCGCCGCTGATCGCCAGCGGTACCGAAACCATTCAGCATGTCGACGAGGACATCACCATGCGGGGCCTGCGCGAAATCTATCGCCGCAACCTGGGAGGGGCGGGTTGAGCAGCGGCACCCAGGCCGGTCCCGACGACCTGGTCTTCCTGCCCCTGGGCGGGGCGGGCGAGATCGGCATGAACCTCAGCCTTTATGGCCATGGCGGCTCGTGGTTGGCGGTCGATATGGGCCTGGCCTTTGCCAACGACACCGTGCCCGGCGTCGACCTGCTGGTGCCGGACGCGTCGTTCCTTGAGGAGCAACAGGACAATTTGGTCGGGATCGTACTGACCCACGGCCATGAGGACCATATCGGCGCCTTGCCCTTTCTGTGGCCGCGACTGCGCTGTTCGGTCTATGCGACGCCGTTCACCGCCGAGTTGGTGCGGGCCAAGCTCGACGAAGCCGGGTTGTTGGACGAAGTGCCCCTGAACGTGGTGCCGCTGGGCGGTCGCATCGACCTGGCGCCATTCACCGTCACCTATATCGGCGTCACCCATTCGATCCCCGAACCCAATGCCCTGGCCATCGACACCCCGCACGGCACCGTGGTGCACAGCGGCGACTGGAAGATCGATCCGAAACCGTTGGTTGGCGAGACCATCGACGAAACCGCGCTGACCGCGGTTGGGAACAAGGGCGTCAAAGCCCTGATCTGCGACTCCACCAACGTCTTCCGCTCCTCCGAGTCGGGTTCGGAAGCCGCGGTACGCGCCAGCCTGATCGATCTGGTCAAGGCCCGGACCGGGCGGGTGGCGATCACCACCTTCGCCTCCAACGTGGCCCGGCTGGAAACCGCCCACGCCGTGGCCGAGGCGACCGACCGCCATCTGGTGGTGGTCGGCCGGTCGATGTGGCGAACGATCGTCGCGGCCCAGGCAACCGGCCATCTGGACCCCGAGATGCGGGTACTGACCGAACGCGATTTCGGCTACTTGCCGCCGGACAAGGTGCTGCTGCTGTGCACCGGCAGCCAGGGCGAGCCGCGCGGCGCCATGGCCCGCATCGCCGGCGGGGTCCACAGCCAGGTGGTCCTGGAAGCCGGCGATACGGTGATCTTTTCCTCCAAGATCATTCCCGGCAACGAACGGACCATCGGCCGGCTGCACAACGCGCTTGCCCTGGCCGACGTCGAGATCATTTCCGAACGCGATGCCTTCGTCCATGTCTCCGGCCATCCGGGACGCGAGGAACTGGCGACGCTGTATAGCTGGCTGAAGCCGGAGATTCTGGTGCCGGTGCATGGTGAGGTGCTGCACCTGAAAGCCCAGGCCGGCTTCGCCGAGTCCTGTGGCATCGGGCGCACCGCCATTGCGGTCAACGGCGAGGTCCTGAAGCTGGCACCCGGAGCGCCGCACATCATCGATCAGGTAGATAGGGGCCGCCTGGCCGTGGATGGGTTCGACTTGGTGGCCCTGGACAGCGAATTGATCCGCCGACGCAGGCGCCTGGCCCACAATGGTTGCGCTGCGGTCGCCCTTGCGGTGGACGGCCGCGGCCTGTTGGCGCGGCCGCCGCTGGTCTCGCTGGCCGGCGCCTTCAGCGACGAGGACGATCCGGACGTCCTGGCCTCGTTGGAAGCCGCCGTGGCCAAGGCCTGGAACGACTTGCCGACGGCGCAACGGAACAATGACGAAAAGGCCGAGACCCTGGTTGGCCAGGCGCTGCGCCGCGAAGTGCGGCGTTTGAGTGGTCGCCGGCCGACCACCGAGGTTCAGATCCTGCGCCTCGAACCGACCGAACCGAGGGGGGCCAAGAAACGAAAGGAAGCCGTACAATGATCGGACGTTTGAACCATGTCGCGATTGCCGTCGCGGACCTGGAAGCTGCCGCCGCGCAGTACCGCGACGTGCTGGGCGCGACGGTATCGCCGCCGCAGCCGGAACCGGATCACGGCGTCACCGTGGTGTTCGTCGAACTACCCAACACCAAGGTCGAACTGTTGCACCCCCTGGGCGAGGGCTCGCCAATCGCTGCGTTTTTGGCCAAGAACCCGGCCGGCGGCATGCACCACATCTGCTACGAGGTCGATGACATCATCGCGGCTCGTGACAAGCTGAAGAGCGAGGGAGCCCGGGTGTTGGGTGACGGCGAGCCGAAGATCGGTGCCCATGGTAAGCCGGTGCTGTTCCTGCACCCCAAGGATTTCTGCGGCACGCTGGTCGAAATCGAACAAGCCTGATCCCGACGGAGGCCGACGGCATCCCTCAGTCGATCCTCAGGAGTTGACTGTTTGCGCTGGCCTCAGTCGCGACCGGCTTCGCGTGTTTCGCAAAGTCAGGCCAATCGACAATCAAAAAAAAAGCAAGGTCCAAGGACCTTGCTGTGATCGGTGATGATGGGACGCGCCAGCCGCCTTTTTTGCGGAGTCTGCGTTCCCGGCGTGCTTCCCTCGTTCCTCCCAAAACTTGGGCAACCGCGCTGTCATTCTTGATTGCTCTTACCAGCGACCAAAATATACTCGAATATGCCTAAAACGTCATCACTAATTTTCTTACAAATTCGCGGATGCCGAGTGCGGGGGTGTGGATTGCTCAAGCCATCCAAAACATCACCGCGAATATTCCGGTCAGGGCCAGGACCGCTGGGTACAATTCCCCTGTCCGGCCGGTCAGCGCCTTGATGCCGGTATAGGCGATAAAGCCGAACCCGATGCCGTCGGTGATTGAATTGGTCAGAGGGATGGCGATGGTGGTCAGGGCGGCCGGCGCATACTCGCTCAAATCCTCCCAGTCGATGTCGCCCAGCGGCCGGGCCAGCCAAAAGGCCACAAACAACAGCACCGGCGCCGTTGCGTAGGCCTGGACCGTGGCGGCCAGGGGCTCCAGGAACAGGCAGGCCAAAAACAACAGGCCGGCGGCCAGTGCGGTCAGGCCAGTGCGGCCGCCAGTAGCGATCCCGGCCGCACTTTCAGGATGCGTTCCGGCCCCCGGCGTGCCCAGCAGCGCCCCCAGCATGGTCGCAATGGAATCTGCGACCAGGACCCGGCCGACCCGGGGCAGGCGGCCCTGTTCGCCGGCCAGTTCGGTGCGGCGGCTGACCGCCAACAGGGTGCCACTGGTGTCAAAGATATCTCTCAGCAGGAAAGCCAGGATGGCGCCCAACAGGCCCAGATCGAAGGCACCGGACAGGTTCATGGCGAACATGCCCGGCAACGGGTTGGCGGGCAGGGCGAAGATGTCGCCGAGCGGGGTGAGGCCGATCACGACACCAAGACCGGCCAGCCCAAAGATCACCATCGCCGCAGCTCCGGGAACCCCGAAGGCGTACAGCATGACCAGGGCAAAGAACCCGAACAGGGTCAACAGGGCAGGGACCGAGGTTGGATCGCCCAGTCCGGTCAACAGAGTTGGGTCGTCGGCAAGGATGCCGACGGAGCGCAGGCCGAACACAGCCAGCTGGAAACCGATGCCGGCCGCGATCGCCGCTTTCAGCGAGTTCGGAACCGCCAGCACGGTCCAGTCCCGGATCTTCAATAGGCTGAGCACGAAAAACAGCAAGCCGGCGACGAAAACCGCGCCCAGGGCGGATTGCCAGCCATATTCCATGGCGCCGACGACAACGGCGGTGAAGAACCCGGTGGCACCGATCCCCGGGGCCACGACCAGCGGATAATTGGCAAACAGCCCCATGATCAGGCTGCCAAGTCCAGCCGCCAGGCAGGTGGCGGTGAACGCCGCGCCATGGTCCATGCCGATCTGTGACATCAGGCCGGGCACCATGAAAACGACATAGATCATGGCCAGAAATGACGTTACTCCAGCCCCGATCTCTCGCGATACGGTCGTGTCCGCGGCTGACAGATGGAAAAGCCGTTCCAGCATGATCCCTGATAAGTCCCCGATACCTGATTGATTCTACTTTGTCGTGCCATGTTGTCGCAACCGCCCGCTGCTCGCAAGGCGGTAAGGTTTCGTTAACCGCTGGCCTGCGATTCTTGAGGCGATGCGTGTGTTACTTGGTGCGATCGGTTTGGCGATTTTATGGCTTGTCCCGGCCTGGGCCGAGGGTGGCACCCGGGTACGCGTATCCCTGGATGAATGCCGCCGTCTGACAGAACACCGGCCGGTTCCGGGTGTGGAATACAGAGAAGGGGTCGATGCCCGCGGCCGACCCGTGGCCCCGGCCGACATGGAAGGCAGCCGGCCGCTGGCGTTGCCCGAACACTACACCATCGACCTTGCCATCCCGTTGGCCGATCTCGGCGCCGGGCCCCCCGCGGTCGGAGCGGCGGAACTGGTCGTCGGAAAAATCCGTATCGAAGGCTCGCGCGTCTTCTTCAATGATCAACCGATCGGCGACACGACGCGCGATGCCCTGATCCGGGCCTGCGGTGCGCTGCTCAGGAAACGTTGACTGGACACCAAGCCTCTTCCACCGCCATTGCCAAGCGCCGCGCCGCAGCCTAAAAGAGGGCGTCGCTCGTGACCGATCCTAGGGGACAATCATGCGTCTCAGCCGCTATTTCCTTCCAACGCTGCGGGAAACCCCCGCCGAAGCCCAGATTGTCAGCCACCGCCTGATGCTGCGGGCCGGCATGGTGCGGCAATCCAGTGCCGGCATCTATTCCTGGTTGCCGCTGGGATTCAAGGTACTGAAAAAAATCGAGCAGATCGTCCGCGAGGAGCAGGACACGGCCGGTGCCCGAGAGTTGCTGATGCCGACCATTCAACCGGCCGATCTGTGGCGCGAGAGCGGCCGCTATGACGATTACGGCAAGGAGATGCTGCGCATCACCGACCGCCACGAGCGCGACATGCTGTATGGCCCAACCAACGAGGAACAGATCACCGAGATCTTCCGCAATTCGGCCCGCAGCTACCGCGACCTGCCGCAGCTTCTCTACCACATTCAATGGAAGTTCCGTGACGAGGTCCGGCCCCGGTTCGGCGTCATGCGCGGGCGCGAATTCCTGATGAAGGACGCCTATTCCTTCGACCTGGATTTTGCCGGCGCCAAGCGGTCCTACAATCGCATGTTCGTCTCGTATCTCAGGACCTTCGCCCGTTTGGGCCTGACCGCCATCCCCATGGAGGCGGAAACCGGCCCGATCGGTGGCAATCTCAGCCACGAATTCCTGATCCTGGCCGATACCGGGGAATCGGAAGTCTTCTGCCACCGCGACTACATCGACTTCGAACCGCCCAGTGCCGATGTTGATTATGATGGCGATCTGGAGCCCATCGTAAAGCAATGGACCAGCCTGTATGCGGCGACCGACGACAAGCACGATCCCGACCGGTTCGCGGCCGAGGTACCGGCCGACCGCCAGGTCAGCGCCCGCGGCATTGAGGTTGGCCATATCTTCTATTTCGGCGACAAGTATTCACGGCCCCTGGGCGCCAAGGTGACCGGACCGGACGGTGAGGAAGTGTTTCCCGAGATGGGATCCTACGGCATCGGCGTATCCCGACTGGTCGGTGCGATCATCGAGGCTAGCCACGATGACGACGGCATCATTTGGCCCGACTCGGTGGCACCGTTCGATATCGGCATGATCAACCTGAAAGCCGGCGATGCGGACTGCGATGCCGCCTGCCAGGCTCTCAACGACCGTCTTGTGGCCGGCGGCCGGTCGGTTCTGATTGACGACACCGGCGAACGGGCCGGAGCGAAATTCGCCACCATGGATCTGATTGGTCTGCCTTGGCAGTTGGTGGTCGGACCGCGTGGGTTGAAGGATGGCACGGTCGAACTGAAGCGCCGCGCGACCGGGGACCGCGAGTCCCTGAGCCTGGATGAAGCGGTCAACCGTTTGACGGCGGGGTAGGGGCAATGCTTCGGGCGTTTCATCCCCCCACCCTAACCCTCCCCCTCAAGGGGAGAGGGAAGAGAGCGGCGACGGCCTTGTTCCCCCTCCCCCTTGACGGGAGAGGGATGGGGTGGGGGTGGAACCCCGATTCAAATTGCCGGCAATTCAAGGGCTGCTGATGTTTTCCCTATTCGAATGGGTGATGGCGGCCAGATATCTTCGGGCCAGGCGTCAGGAAGGCTTCATCTCGGTCATTGCCGCGTTTTCGCTGTTGGGGATCGCGCTGGGCGTGGCTACGCTGATCATCGTGATGTCGGTGATGAACGGGTTCCGGGCCGAACTCCTGGGGCGGATCCTCGGCCTCAATGGTCATTTGATGGTTCAGAGCAGTGCCCGCTGGCTCAGTGATTTCGACACCACTGCCGAGCGTGTCCGGGGCTTGCCCGGTGTCGTACAGGTGACCCCGATCCTGGAAGGCCAGGTGATGGCGACCGCCAACCAGGTGGCGGCAGGGACCCTGGTGCGCGGCATTCGGAGGGACGATCTGGTGGCGCATGAGACCATTGCCGGCGGCATTCAGACCGGCAGCCTGGAAGACTTCACCGGCAAGGATGCCATCGTCATGGGCCACCGGCTGGCCGGAAAGCTGGGGCTGTTCGTCGGCGACAAGGTGACGCTGGTGGCGCCGCAGAACACGACCACCGCCTTTGGTTCGATCCCGCGGCTGAAATCCTATCGGGTCGTGGCGACATTCGAAATCGGCATGTACGAATATGATTCCTCGATCGCCTTTCTGCCCCTGCCAGCCGCCCAGGTCTATTTCAAGGCCGGAGACCAGGTTTCGGGGCTCGAAGTTATGCTGGACGACGCCGACCGCGCCCCACAGGCCAGGCGCCAGCTGATCCGGGAACTGGGCGCCGGGCATCGGATCTTCGATTGGCAGCAGGCCAATTCCCACTTCTTCACCGCGCTGCAGGTGGAACGCAACGTGATGTTCCTGATCCTGACCCTGATCATCGTGGTGGCGGCATTCAATATCATCTCCAGCATGATCATGCTGGTGAAGGACAAGGGCCGCGATATTGCGATTTTGCGGACCATGGGCGCGACGCGCGGAGCGGTGCTCAGGATCTTCCTGATCTCGGGCACCAGCGTCGGGGTTATCGGCACCATTCTCGGCTTTATCCTGGGGATCGGTTTTACCAGCAATATCGACGCCATCCGGCGGTGGCTGGAACAGTTGACCAACACCGAACTGTGGTCGCCCGAGGTGCGTTTCCTGTCGCAACTGCCGGCCAAGGTGGATACCGGTGAAGTGGTGATGGTGGTGATCATGGCCCTCAGCCTATCGGTGTTGGCGACCATCTATCCGTCGTGGCGGGCGGCCCGCCTGGATCCGGTGGAGGCGTTGCGTTACGAATGACCGGTCCCGTACTCGAACTGAAGGCCATTCGCCGCACGTTCCAGCAGGCCAATGTGGCACTCAACGTGCTGGATGGCGCAACGCTGGCCCTGGCGCCGGGTGAGATCGTCGGCCTGTTGGGGCCGTCGGGGGCGGGCAAGTCGACGCTGCTGCACATCGCCGGACTGCTGGAACGGGCCGATGGCGGCACGATTCTGGTCGGTGGCCGGGACTGCAGTGAAATGAGCGACCGGGAACGCACCGAGGTGCGGCGCAGGGAATTGGGCTTCGTCTACCAGTACCACCACCTGCTGCCTGAGTTTTCCGCACTGGAGAACGTGTTGCTGCCGCAATTGATTGCCGGCACCGGGCGTAAGGCCGCCAAATCACGCGCACAATCTCTGCTCGAGGGGTTGGGGCTAGGTGAGCGGTTGGGCCACCGGCCGGCGCGCCTGTCCGGCGGCGAGCAACAGAGGGTGGCGCTGGCCCGGGCGGTTGCCAATCGGCCGCGGATCCTGCTGGCCGATGAACCGACCGGCAATCTGGACGAGGCCACCGCCGAGCTGGTGTTCGCCTCACTGCTGGACATGGTACGGCAGGACGGGTTGGCGGCGCTGATCGCCACCCATAATACCGATCTTGCCGCCCGCATGGACCGGGTGGTGCGGCTAGAATCCGGTCACATTCACCCGGCCGCTGCCGGGACCGGGGCCTGAATAAGCTCGGGCAGCCTTTCGCGAAAGTCGGGCAAACGCATCCACAAGGTCACTGCACGCCGCCAATCCTCCATGGCGGCGCCATGGCGACCCAGCTTGGCCTGGACGAAACCACGATAGTAATAGCCCTTGGCCATGTCCGGGTCGCATTCCAGCGCGGCGGTGAAGTCGGCGATCGCCCGTTCCGGCTCACCCTTGGCGCGTAGCGCGTTGCCACGATTGAACAGGGCGGCGGTAAATCCGGGCTCCAATTCGATGGCGGTATCGTAGTCGATGATCGCTTCGTCCAACCGCCCCAGGGTTCGCCATACGATGCCGCGGTTGTTGTAGGCTTCGGCAAAGCCGTTGCGGAAGCGGATGGCCTCGCCAAACGCCGAGAGTGCTTCGTGGTGGAGCCTAAGGTCGGTCAATGCGCAGCCCAGATTGAAAAACCCGGCCGGGTCATTGGGCCGGAGGTCGACCACTTCATGGTGGTCGATGACCGCAAGGTCGGGCTTGCCCAGTTTGCGATAGGCGATCCCGCGATTGTTCAGGGCGGCGGCAAAGTTCGGGGCGATTTCGATTGCCGCACCTAGGTCAACGACGGCGCTGGACAGATGCCCGGCGTGCAGGGACCTGGTGCCGCGTTGGAACAGGGCCGACGCATCATTGGGGCAGAGTTTCAACAGCCGGTCCCAGTCGCCGGCCTTGCGGGCCGACCTTTGCTCGTTCCGTCGTTCCTCGGCACTGGCGCGCCCGAACTGGGCATTGCGACAATCGGGGTCGGCCTTCAGGGCGCGGGCGAAATCGGCCACCGCGGCATCCAGAAGGCCAAGTTGCTCGAGTGCCTTGCCGCGATCGCAGAAGATCTGAGCCAAGCCGGTGCGGCTCAGTTCGCCGCTGCGAATGACCGCGGTAAAATGGGTGACCGCCGAGCGATAGTCGCCGGCGTTGATGGCCTGCCGTCCCGCAACGAGCGGATCACCGATTGGCTCCGCCACGGTCTGTTCCCCGAGTTCCATGTACCCTCGTGCTTCACGCCAACACTGGGGGAGTAGGGCCGTCGGGGGGCACGAAGGCGGTGCCGAAACTACAGAACCAGCCGTCGCGACGACTGTTTTACTTTGCAGTTCAATGTTTAAGGTTTGGTTTCTCAAGTCTGCGATAAAACCTTGGAATTGTGGCAAAATTTGGATGTATTTTGGGTGTTCACGGTAGAAAAGCGAGGATCGAGGATGACCGACGAACGGTTTGAGACATTGACCCAGTTGGGGGGCAGCGCGGCCTTGCCGAATTCGCCGGACGAGGCGGTTCTGGAGCGCGTGGCCAACACCAATCGGGGGGAGGCGTTCCTGGTCCGCTTCACCTGCCCCGAGATGACGTCGTTGTGCCCGGTCACCGGCCAGCCCGATTTTGCCCATCTGGTGATCGACTATCTGCCGGACGAATTCCTGGTCGAGAGCAAATCGTTGAAGCTCTATCTGGCGTCCTTCCGGAACCATGCCGGATTCCACGAGGACTGCACCGTTGGGATCGCGAAACGGATCGTCGAAACCATCGCGCCGGCCTGGCTGCGGATCGGCGGTTACTGGTACCCAAGGGGCGGCATGCCGATCGACGTGTTTTACCAGACCGGCCCGGTGCCGGAGGGTCTGTGGGTCCCCGACCAGGGGGTGCCGGGTTATCGCGGCCGCGGATAGTCAATTGGTGTACAAAAG
The DNA here is from genome assembly GCA_964344385.1 of uncultured Sneathiellales bacterium. Classification (GTDB taxonomy): domain Bacteria; phylum Pseudomonadota; class Alphaproteobacteria; order CAYFNG01; family CAYFNG01; genus CAYFNG01. Next base: position 432,219 of record CAYFNG010000004.1, on the reverse strand, counting down.
AGGGTGGCACAGGCCGGCACCGTGGTAGAATTGCCGGACCGGAATTGATCCGCTTCCCGCGACCCCGCCGACGGACCCGCCAGCCCATGGCCCACGCCGATTTTGTCCATCTTCGTGTTCACAGCGCCTATTCCCTGTCCGAAGGTGCGATTCGGGTCAAACAACTGGCCGAGCTTTGCCGCGATCGCCGTATGCCGGCGGTGGCGATCACCGACCGCACCAATTTGTTCGGGGCGCTGGAGGCCTCGCTGACGCTGAAAAAGGCAGGTATTCAGCCGATCATCGGCTGTTCCCTGGCCCTGGAATGTACCGAAACCGAGAATGGCGGCAATGGCAGGTCGGTGCCAGCGTTGGAATGGCTGGTCTTCCTGGCCAAAGACCAGGCCGGCTACCAGAACCTGCTGCGGCTTTCCAGTCGGGCCTTTCTCGACACCCCCGCCGGGCATCATCCCTGCATCAGTTGGGATTTGCTCACGGCGCACAGTGACGGGTTGATTGTCTTGACCGGTGGTCCCGATGGGCCGTTGGCGGCGCGACTCAGGGACGGCAAGCGGGATGCCGCAAGGGCGGTGCTGGAACGGCTCGTCGACCTGTTTGGCGATCGGGTCTATGTCGAGGTGCAGCGCCATGGCCTGGCCGATGAAAACCGGTTGGAGCAGGCCCTGTTGCAGCTGGCCTTTGATCTGGATGTACCCCTGGTCGCCACCAATGACTGCTATTTCGCGGACCAGGAGATGTACGAGGCGCATGACGCGCTGTTGTGCATCGAGGAGAAGACCTTCGTCGCGGAGCAGGATCGCCGGCGCCTGACGCCCGAACATCGGTTCAAATCGGCCGAACGCATGCGGGAACTGTTCCACGACCTTCCGGAAGCGGTCGACAACACCCTGGTGATTGCACAGCGCTGCGCGGTGATGGCCCGGGCCCGCGAGCCGATCCTGCCACACTTTCCGACCAAGGGCGGGCGTTCGGAAGCCGAAGAGCTGCAGGCCGAGGCACGCAGGGGCTTGGAGGAGCGGCTGGCGGCCGGTGTCTTCAAGCCCGACATGGACGAGGAACAGCGGAAACAGGTGGCAGCACCCTATTGGGAGCAACTCGAGTTCGAACTCGACGTCATCATCCGCATGGACTTCCCGGGCTATTTCCTGATCGTCGCCGACTTCATCCGTTGGGCCAAGGCGCAAGATATCCCGGTAGGGCCGGGGCGCGGGTCGGGCGCCGGTTCGCTGGTCGCCTGGGCGTTGACCATTACGGACCTCGATCCCCTGGCGTTCGGCCTGGTCTTCGAGCGTTTCCTCAATCCCGAACGGGTGTCGATGCCGGACTTCGACATCGATTTCTGCCAGGACCGCCGCGACGAGGTGATCCAGTACGTCCAGGAGACCTACGGCGATGACCGGGTCGCCCAGATCATCACCTTCGGGACCCTGCAGGCCCGGGCCGCGCTGCGCGATGTCGGGCGGGTGCTGCAGATGCCCTACGGCCAGGTCGATAGGATCTGCAAGATGGTGCCGTCGAACCCGGCCAACCCGGTCAGCCTGACCGAGGCGATCAAGGGCGAGGAGCGGCTTAGGGCCGAACGCGACCAGGACCCGCAGGTGGCCAAGCTGCTGGAGATCGCGATCAAGCTCGAAGGCCTCTACCGGCACGCCTCGACCCACGCCGCCGGCGTGGTGATCGGCGACCGGCCCCTGGAAGAACTGGTGCCGATGTACCGTGATCCGCGCTCGCCGATGCCGGTCACCCAGTTTTCGATGAAATATGTCGAAATGGCCGGGCTGGTGAAGTTCGATTTCCTGGGCCTGAAGACCCTGACGGTACTGGACCGGGCCCGGCGGCTGTTGGCGGAGCGCGGTGTCGAAATCGATTTTTCGACCCTACCGCTGGACGATCAAGCGACCTACGAGATGTGCTCCCGCGGCGAGACGGTGGGCGTCTTCCAGTTTGAAAGTGCCGGCATGCGCGACCTGCTGCGCGAGGCCGGCGCCAGCAATATCGAGGATCTGATCGCCCTGGTCGCCCTCTACCGTCCGGGGCCGATGGAGAACATCCCGAAATACATTGCCTGCAAGCACGGCCGCGAGCGACCGGAATTCCTGCACGAAACCATCGAACCGGTGGTCAAGGACACCTATGGCGTCATCATCTACCAGGAACAGGTGATGCAGATCGCCCAGGTGTTCGCCGGCTATACCCTGGGCCAGGCCGATCTGCTGCGCCGCGCCATGGGCAAGAAGATCAAGGCGGAAATGGACGCCCAGCGCGACACCTTCGAACAGGGTGCCATCGCCAAGGGGGTCAAGCGCGAGCGGGCCCGCTACGTCTTCGACCTGGTGGACAAATTCGCCGGCTACGGCTTCAACAAGGCCCATTCCGCCTGTTATGCGGTGATCGCCTATTACACGGCCTGGGCCAAGGCCAACCATCCGGTCGAGTTCCTGGCCGCTTCGATGACCCTGGACCTGACCAACACCGACAAGCTGAATGTCTTCCGCCAGGAGGCGCAGCGCCTGGACGTCCCGGTGCTTCCTCCCGACATCAATGCCTCAGGCGTCGAATTCACGGTCCAACGGCCGGGGGAGGAGGAAACAGCGCCAGGAGCGGTACGCTATGCGCTGGCGGCGATCAAGAATGTTGGCCGCGAGGCGATGCGGACCATTATCGCCGAACGCGAGGCCAATGGCCCCTTCGCCTCGATCTGGGATTTCGCCGCCCGCATCGATGCGACCGCGGTCAACCGGCGCCAGTTGGAAAACCTGGTCCGGGCCGGTGCTTTCGACAGCTTGGAACCGGACCGCGGCCGGCTGTTCGGAGCCATCGACCTGTTGCTTGCCCACGCCAATGCCGCATCCCGCGACCGCCAGTCGCAACAGGCCAGCCTGTTCGGCGGCACGGATTGCACGGTGGTGGAGGAACCCAAGCTGCCGTCCGGCGAGTCTTGGCAGACCACCGAGCGCCTGCGCGCGGAGTTTGAGGCGATCGGCTTCTACCTGTCGGCCCACCCCCTGGATTCCTATGACCCGGAAGCCCTGGCCCGGGCGGGCATCATCCGCTTCGCCGAGATCACGCCGCGGACGACCGCCGGCGCGGTCAAGTTGGCCGGCACCGTACTCGGCATGAAGGAACGCCGCTCGGCCCGCGGCAATCCCTTTGCCTTCGTGCAGCTCTCCGACCCCACGGGCATGTTTGAAATCACGGTGTTCGCGGAGCAACTGAATGCGTCGCGTGAACTCCTGGTGGTTGGAGAGTCGCTGGAGATCAGCGCCGAGGTCCAGTTCGAGGGCGAGGAGGTCAAGCTGAGGGCCGGAGGGTTGCGCCGCCTGGACGATGCTACCGCCCGCACCTCGAAAGGTGTCCGGGTGTTTATCGACGACGACCGGCCCTTAAACGAGCTGGGCCGCTTGTTGGGCCGGGCCAAGCCGGGCAAGGCGCGGGTGGTGCTCAACATGCACCTGGCCGAGCAGGCCCGCGACATCGAAATCGCCTTGCCCACCACCTATGCCATCACCCCCGACCTGCGCGGTGCCGTCAAGGCCATCGGCGGGGTGCACGAGGTGCGGGAACTGTAGCGGCCGTCAGGGCAGGGACGTGCCCGGCGGCACCAGCGGCTGCGGCACCACCCGGCCGCGATAGGTGCCTGCCTCGCCGGTGATGGCGATTTCGGTACCCAGTTCCGTGTATTTGGGCTCCAACAGGGCCAGGCCGATATTTTCCTGTCGTCTCGGGGAATGGCAGACCGCCCGCACGGTGCCGACCGGCTTGCCGTCGACGGTGGCCGGCCAGGGGTGCTCATTGGGTCGCACCGGAGCGCCGTCAAAGGCGATCCCGACCAGTCGTCGGGCCGGGCCACGGTCCGCCTCGCGGCGCAGGGCCTGCTTGCCGATAAAGGTGTCGTCCCGGTCCAGGGCGAGTAGCTTCTCCAGGCCGACCTCGAACGGCGTGCTGTCGGGCAGCGTGTCGGCGCCGAAGGACAGCAGGCCGCTCTCGACCCGCTCGATATAGTTCGGCGCGCCGGGGCCGATCCCGTGGGGCCGGCCGGCCTCCCTGACCAGGTCCCATAGCGCCTGGCCTTGCGATCCGTCGCGCAGGTAGAGCTCGAACCCACCCTGTTTCGACCAGCCGGAACGGGCCACCAGCAGCGGGATGCCGTCAAGCTCGGCCTCACGGAACCAGAAATATTTCAGCTCCTGGACCCAATCGCCCAACAGGTCGACGACCACCGCCTCGGCCCTGGGCCCCTGGATGGCCAGCGGGCTGACATCGGGTTCGGTGACGGCGACGTCGAAGCCGCCCTCGGCGGCGATCGCCCGCACCCAGTGCAGCATGTCGCTGTCCGCGATCGACAGCCAGAACCGGTCGTCGGCCAGTCGAAGCAGCACCGGATCGTTCAGCAGCCGGCCCTGATGGTCGCACAGCGGCACGTATTTGCCCTTGCCGATGACGCAGGCGCTCAGGTCCCGCGGTGTCAGATAGCGGACCAGCCGCTCGGCATCGGAGCCCCGGATCTCGACCTGCCGCTCCGCCGCCACGTCCCACATCGCCACCCCGGCCAGCAGGCGCCGGTATTCGGCTTCCGGATCGCCATAGGAAACCGGCATAAACATCTGATTGTACACGGTAAAATGCGTCACGCCTGCGGCCACCGTGGCGTCGAAATAGGGTGATTTCCGCTCCCTGGGCCCAAGGGCGATCTGGTAGGGCATTGGCGTAGCTCTCCGGTTCGGTGTCGGTGTGAACTCAGGTAGAGCCTAGTGGCGTTGAAATCGAGGGCCGCCCTATTTGCGACACCGAAAATCACCAATACGACTGGAATTTAGGGTTGGACTTTAAGCGGCTTCTCCAGGAACGCCACCACCGTGCCCTTGTCCGGGTTGTCCTGGCGGCCGACCTGGCGGAAGCCGAGGCGCTGGTGGAAGCGGAGCGAGCCGGGGTTGGGTGGCTGTTCGTTGACTTCCGCGGTCAGGACCGGGCGGCAGGCGGCCAATTCGGTCTCGAGGGCCGCATAGAGGGCCTGGCCGAGGCCGAGATTGCGGGCCGCTTCGCTGACCGCGATGCGGTCGACATAGGCGAAGGCCGGGTAGTTGGCCTGGAACCAGCGGTAATTGGGGCTCTGGTAGGGCAGGCCCTCGGTCAGGCAGAGCACGAAGCCGAGAACTGCCGGGCCGCGCTCGGCGACCAGGGAGATCTCGGACATGTCCAGCAGGTCCGCAAGTTCGTTCTCGGAGACGCTCCCAACACCGGGCACCGAGGCCTGGTTGATGGCGTGCAAATCCGCCACGTCGCCCGGCTGCCAGGCCCTGATATCGTAGAGCTTTTGCATCGCTAGGGTGATAATCGCACAATGGTCCGGCGGCAAGGCTGATTTTCCTTGCAATTCCGCCTGGGATGGGGGTATCAACCGCCGCGAACGACTCACGCGGAACCACGGCCCGGGCGGCGCATGCCCAGGGTCGATCCGGTGCCCGGGCAGATCCGGGCGATTTCCGCGGCGGCTTAACCGGAGAAGGAGAAGACGGCCATGGCTTTGCCGAGCTTTACCATGCGCCAGCTCTTGGAAGCTGGCGTCCATTTCGGACACAGAACCCAGCGTTGGAACCCCCGTATGGCCCCCTATCTGTTCGGGGAGCGCAACGGAATCTCGATCATCGACCTGCGCCAGACGGTGCCCATGCTCTATCAGGCGATGCAGGCGGTGCGCGACATCGTCGCCGGCAATGGCCGGGTGCTGTTTGTCGGCACCAAGCGCCAGGCGACCCAGCCGATTTCCGAAGCGGCCGCGAAATGTGGCCAGTACTTCGTCAACCACCGCTGGCTGGGCGGCACGCTGACCAACTGGAAGACAATTTCGGTCTCGATCAAGCGCCTGAAGGACCTGGACGACCAGTTCGAAAAGGGCGAGACCCAGGGCCTGACCAAGAAGGAATTGCTGAAGCTGACCCGCGAGCGCGAGAAGCTGGACCGCTCGCTGGGCGGCATCAAGGACATGGGTGGTCTGCCCGACGTGTTGGTGATCATCGACACCAACAAGGAAGACATCGCGGTCAAGGAAGCGGTCAAGCTGGGCATCCCGGTGGTGGCGGTGCTGGACAGCAACTCCTCGCCGGACGGGATCACCTATCCGGTGCCGGGCAATGACGACGCGCTGCGGGCCGTCAGCCTGTATTGCGAGCTGTTTTCCGGTGCGGTGCTGGACGGCCTGCAGGCCGAACTCGCGGCCCATGGCGATCTTGGCGAAGCCGAGGAACTGCCGGCCGAAGAGCTGCCCTCGGAAGAGTTAGCGGCCGAGGCCGAGGCGGCGACGGCTGCACCGGCCGAGGAAGCGCCGGCGGAAGCTGCGCCGGCCGAGGAAACGCCGGCGGAAGCTGCGCCGGCTGAGGAACCGAAGGCGGAAGAAGCGCCTGCGGAAGAGGCCAAAGCGGAAGAAGCGCCAGCGGAGGAGACCAAGGCAGAGGAAGCGCCGCAGGAAGAGCCCGAGGCCGAGGAAGCACCGGCTGCGGAAGAGGCGGCAGCACCGGCTGAGGCCGAGGCGGCGCCCGAGGCTGCTGCCGAGGACAAAAGCAAAGCCTAGGGTTCCGGCGACAGGTGAGGATATCGCATCATCCGTTCCAACGGATTATCGGATCTTTTTGATAACGAGGTTTAGGACATGGCTGAAATCACCGCAGCGTTGGTGAAGGAGCTTCGCGGCAAAACCGGCGCTGGCATGATGGATTGCAAGAAGGCGCTGACCGAAAACGATGGCGACCTGGAAGCCGCAGTCGACTGGTTGCGGACCAAGGGCCTGGCGGCGGCCGCCAAGAAGGCCGGCCGGGTCGCGGCCGAAGGCCTGATCGGGGTTGTGGTCGAAGGCAATAGCGGCGCCGTCATCGAGTTGAATTCGGAGACCGATTTCGTTGCCCGCAACGACAGTTTCCAGGACCTGGCCCGGAATATCGCTCAATTGGCGCTGGCCGCCGGGGGCGACATGGCACAGCTCATGGCCGCCGACTATCCCGGTACCGGCCGCAGTGTTGAGGGCGAGATCACCAACGCCATCGCCACGATCGGCGAAAACATGTCGCTGCGTCGGGCGGAAGCGATCCAGGTCGATCCCGGCGTGGTCGTGCCCTATGTCCACAGCGCCGTCGCGGACGGCCTGGGCAAGATCGGCGTCCTGGTGGCTTTGAAAACCGAAGGCGACGCCGGTCAGGCGGCCGCGCTGGGCAAGCAATTGGCGATGCATGTCGCCGCCGCCAACCCACAATCGGTATCGGTCGCCGACCTCAGCCCCGAGGCGGTTGAGCGCGAGAAGGCCGTGTTGTCGGAACAGGCACGGGAATCGGGCAAGCCGGAGAACATCATTGAAAAGATGGTCGAGGGCCGGTTGCGCAAGTTCTACGAGGAAGTTGTGTTGCTGGAGCAGATCTTCGTGATCGACGGCGAAACCAAGGTCGCCAAGGCGGTCGAGGCGGCCGCCAAGGACATCGGCGCACCGGTCGAGGTGGCGGGCTTCGTCAAGTTCCGGCTGGGCGAGGGGGTCGAGAAGGATGACAACGGCGATTTCGCCGCTGAAGTCGCTGCCCTGACGTCCTGACTACCCAGCTCTTGTGATGCAACGGCACCGGTGCAAACCGGTGCCGTTTGCATGTTCGGGCGCCATCATCGTAAACCGTGAAATTGGTGTGGTTTACAGGGTTCGAACAGGGTACTCTTCCGGCCAAATTTCAACCCCGCGAGTCATGCCATGCCCTCCACGCCCAAATACCGCCGCGTTCTGTTGAAATGTTCTGGCGAAGCCTTGATGGGCGATGGGCAGTACGGCATGGATTTTGCCACCGTAAATCGGATCGCCGAGGAAATAGCCAAGGTGCAGGCGCTGGATGTCCAGGTCTGCCTGGTGATCGGCGGCGGCAACATCTTCCGCGGCGTCTCGGGCGCTGCGCGGGGCATGCAGCGTGCCAGCGCAGATTATATCGGCATGTTGGCGACCGTGATCAACGCCTTGGGCATGCAGCATGCGTTGGAGCAGCATGGCGTGGAAACCCGCGTCCTGTCAGCCATCCCGATGCAGTCGGTTTGCGAACCCTATATCCGTCGCCGGGCGATCCGGCACCTGGAGCGTGGCCGAGTGGTGATTTTTGCCGCCGGCACTGGCAACCCGTTCTTCACCACCGATACCGCCGCCGCCCTGCGGGCTTCGGAAATGGGATGCGACGCCCTGTTGAAGGGAACCCAGGTCGACGGCGTCTACAGCGCCGACCCGCTGAAGGATAAGACCGCCGAGCGGTTCGAAAAGCTCAGCTATCTTGAGGTGTTGGCCCAGGACCTGAAAGTGATGGATGCATCGGCGATTTCACTGGCCCGGGAAAACAGTATCCCGATCCTGGTATTTTCCATTCGCGCACCGGATGCCTTCGCCGAGGTGGTATCGGGACGCGGAAAATGTACAATCATAGCCGACTAGTAATCTGAGGCGCGGCGAAAACCAAGACCGCGCGAAGGAGGGAGACATGTCGGAAGACCCAGACCTTTCGGACATCGAGCGGAGGATGAAGGGGGCGCTGGAGGCATTGCGCCATGAATTCGCGGGCCTGCGGACCGGCCGTGCGTCGCCCAGCCTGTTGGACCAGATCACGGTTCCGGCCTATGGGGCGGAAATGCCGATCCGCGAAATCGGCACGGTCAATGTCCCCGAACCGCGCATGTTGTCGGTTCAGGTCTGGGACAAGGGCAATGTTGCCGCCACTGAAAAGGCGATCCGCAGCTCGGGGCTGGGGCTCAATCCGTCGGTGGACGGCCAAACCGTCCGTATCCCGATCCCTGAGCTGACCGAGGAACGCCGGCAGGAGTTGTCCAAGGTGGCGGGCCGTTACGCCGAACAGGCCCGGGTCGCCGTGCGCAACGTGCGCCGCGACGGCATGGAGTTGCTGAAGAAGATGGAGCGCGATCACGAAATGAGTCAGGACGACCATCACCTGTGGGCCGACGAAGTGCAGGAGATGACCGACCAGATGATCGCCAAGATCGACGAGGCCTATGCCGCCAAGGACAAGGAAATCATGCAGGTCTGAGGGCATGGAGCCTGTATCGTCCGAAATGTCGACACCGGCCCCGCCGGTCCACATTGCCATTATCATGGATGGCAATGGCCGCTGGGCCAAGGCCCGCGGCCTGCCGCGGGTCGCCGGACACCAGCGCGGTGCCGATGCGGTCAGGCGGGTGGTCAAAAGCTGTCGCGAACGTGGTGTCGGCTATCTGACCCTGTATGCCTTTTCCTCCGAGAACTGGAAGCGCCCGCCCACGGAAATCGACGATTTGATGGGGCTGTTGCGCCATTACTTAAGGCGGGAACTCAACGAACTGCACAAGAACGGCGTCCGGGTGCGGTTTATCGGCGAGCGTGACCGGCTGGCCGGCGATATTGTAGCCATGCTGGATGAGGCCGAAACCCGGACAAAGGACAATCAGGCTCTGACCCTGATTATCGCGCTCAGCTATGGCGGCCAGAACGAAATCGTCCTCGCCGCCAGGCGACTGGCCGAAGATGTCGCCAAGGGCGACATTTCGGTGTCGGATATCACCATCGACAGTTTCGCCGACGCGCTGGAGACAGCCGGAATCCCCGATCCCGACTTGCTGATACGGACCAGTGGCGAACAGCGGCTGAGCAATTTCCTGTTGTGGCAGTCGGCCTATTCCGAGCTGGTGTTCATGGACACGTTGTGGCCGGACTTCGACGACCAGACCCTGTCCGACGCGATCGCCGACTTCCACCGGCGTGAAAGACGGTACGGCGCGTCGAGTGGCTGAAAAACCTTCCGGATCATTGCGGACGCGCGTTGTTTCGGCCCTGGTCATGGCGCCGATCGCGTTGGCCATTATATTTTTCGGTGGATGGCTGTTTGTCGGCTTTATGGTCGGGCTGGCCGTCCTGATGGTGTGGGAGTGGGACCGCCTGATCGGCGGCGAGGGAGTCTCTCCGGGCACCATCGTGCAAGCCGTCTCCAGCGGTGGCGCTGTCATCTCCGCAAGCTATCTGGCGATTGCCTGGATGTGGGCCTTTCTGGCGTTGGGATTGGTGGGGGCGGTTGTCTGGTCGCTCGCCAAGCGGCGAAGCCTTGGCTGGCACCTGCTGGGGGTGCCCTATGTGGTGCTGCCTTGCGTTGCCGCGATTGCCGTCAGGCTGGGGCCGGCGGACGGTCTCTGGGTTTTTGTCGGCATGCTGCTGGTGATCTGGGCGACCGACATCGGGGCGTATTTCGCCGGCCGGGGAATTGGCGGGCCGAAGCTGGCACCAAAGGTCAGTCCCAACAAGACCTGGGCCGGACTGGGCGGCGGCATGGTGGCGGCGGCGATCGTAACGGTCATATTAGCGGCCACCGGATCGACCGGAATTACGCTGGACCCGGTCTCTGCGGCGGTGTTGGGTGCGGTCATGGCGGTGCTCGCCCAGGCCGGCGATCTTGCCGAGTCGGCAATCAAGCGCCATTTCGGCGTCAAGGACAGCAGCAACCTGATTCCCGGTCATGGTGGAATCCTGGATCGGCTGGACGGCTTTTTGCTGGTGGCGCCGATGGCCGCGGTCGCGATCGTCGGTTTCGGGGTGGGAGGGTAGCCGGTGGCAGAGGGGGGAGCGATCGGAGGGGCCGATCCCAGGCGCATCACCATTCTTGGCTCGACCGGTTCGGTCGGCTGCAACACCATCGATCTGGTGGCACGCGATCCCGAACGGTTTCAAGTCGAAGCCCTGACCGCCTACAGGAACGTTGCGACGCTGGCCGAGCAGGCTCGGCAGGTCGGGGCCAAGCTGGCCGTGGTCGCCGACGAAACCAGTTACAGCGCGCTGAAGGATGCACTGGCCGGCAGCGGAGTCGAGGCGGCGGCCGGACCGCAGGCCGTGGTCGAAGCAGCGATGCGGGATTCAGCGGAATGGGTGATGTCGGCGATCGTCGGTGCCGCCGGGCTGGCGCCCACATTGGCGGCCGCGCATCGCGGCGCGACCATTGCCCTGGCCAACAAGGAATGCCTGGTCTGCGCCGGCGAATTGATGATGCAGGAAGTCGGCAATGGCGGTGCGACGCTGTTGCCGGTGGATTCCGAACACAACGCGATATTCCAGGTTCTGGAGACAGCCGACCCTGATGCGATCGAGCGGATTATCCTGACTGCGTCGGGCGGGCCGTTCCGGACCGCGGATCTGGCTCAGATGGAGCACGCCACGCCGGATCAGGCCCTGGCCCACCCGAACTGGGATATGGGCGATAAGATTTCGATCGATTCCGCGACCATGATGAACAAGGGGCTGGAACTGATCGAGGCCTATCACCTGTTCCCTGTGGCCGAGCCGCAAATTGAAGTTCTGATACACCCGCAATCTGTGGTTCACAGCCTGGTCGGCTATGTCGATGGGTCGGTATTGGCCCAGCTGGGCACGCCGGACATGCGAACCCCGATTGCCTATGCCCTGGCTTGGCCGCATCGCATGGCCACGCCGGCGGCCCGGCTGGACCTTGCCACCTTGGGCCGATTGTCGTTCGAAGCCCCTGATCCAAAACGCTTTCCGGCTATCACACTGGCGCGGCAGGCCTTGCAAACTCAAGGGGCAACACCTACTATCCTGAATGCCGCCAACGAGGTGGCGGTGGAAGGGTTCCTGGCCCGACGCATTGGATTTCTCGATATCTTGGCCGTGGTCGAGGAGACGCTGTCGCACCTGCCGTCCCGGCACGTCGACAGTTTGGCCGCAGTGCGCGACGTGGACCTGGAAGCCCGCAGCGTGGCGGCGAACGCTTTGGCGCGGCGCGGGCGCTAAACGGAAAGTAAACCTGTTGATTGGAAACTGCCAAATTCTGTCCCGGCCGGTGCCAGTCACGAGCCGCACAAGCAGGGCAAACGATTGACGCAACGGCGAAACAACCCAGCAAGCCGCGCTCGCCAAACCGCGAACGCGACAAGCAACGGATAGCGAATGGAATTCATCAGCGGCATTTGGAACCACGCCGGCACATTCATTCTTGTGCTGACCGTGCTGGTTTTCGTCCATGAACTGGGCCATTACCTGGTTGCGCGATGGTGTGGTGTGGACGTCGAGGTCTTTTCGATCGGGTTCGGGCCCGAAATCGTCGGCTGGAACGACAAACATGGCACCAGGTGGAAGATCAGCTGGGTCCCGTTGGGCGGCTATGTGAAGTTTCAGGGCGATGCCAATCCGGCGTCGATGCCGGACAGTGCCCAGGAACCGGAAGAGATGGACCGCACCGGCCATTTCCATAGCAAGCCCTTGGCTGCGCGGGCGGCGGTCGTGGTCGCCGGGCCCCTTGCGAACTTCCTGTTCGCGGTCGTGGTGTTCGCGATCATGTTCATGGTTGTCGGCCAACCCTTCACGCCCCCGGTCATCGATCGGGTCGCACCCGACAGCGCCGCGGCGGAAGCCGGGTTTCAGCCGGGCGACCGGATTGTCGAAATCGACGGGTTGAAGATCGAGCGGTTCGAGGAAATCCAGAACGTGGTTCGCTTCAACCCTGAAACGCGGTTGGAGTTTGTTGTTGAGCGGGCCACCGGACTGGTGACACTCCCTGTCACGCCGCGCCTGCTGGAACTCACCGACCGGTTCGGAAACCTGCACAAAATCGGTCTCCTGGGGGTGGGGCGTAGCGGCGGCGTCGAACTGGTCACGCACGGCCCGGCGACGGCCCTTTGGTATGCGGGACGAGAGACGGTCCACGTCTCAATCGCGACTCTGAAGAGCGTCGGCCAAATGATCATGGGAACCCGCGCTGCCGACGATTTGCGCGGGCCGGTTGGCATCGTCGAACTGTCGGGCCAGGCGGCCAGCATCGGCCTGCTGTCCATCATCCATTTTCTGGCCATCCTGTCGATCAGTTTGGGGTTGATTAACCTGTTTCCGGTTCCGATGCTGGACGGCGGCCATCTACTGTTCTATGCCTATGAGGCGGTTCGCGGGAAACCGCTGAAACAAGAGGCGCAAGAGTTCGGATTCAAGATCGGATTGGCCCTGGTGGCAGGCTTGTTGTTGTTCACGACATGGAATGATCTTGCACGTTTGCCATTTTTCGAATTTATTTCCAATCTCTTCTCCTGATTCGGTCGTCAGTGAAGAACAATAACCAACAAGCTTTGGTTGGAGGCGAATACTGTGGGGGCGCTTTTTCGGGTCTGTGTGTTGGCGATCGCCATCGGCATCGCCGCGACGGGGCAGGTGTTCGCGCAAGCCGATGCCATCCGCGAGGTTCGCGTCGAAGGCAATCAACGGATCGATATCGAGACGGTTGAATCCTATATGACCGTCGGTGTCGGTGATCCGTTTGACCGGTCCGAGATCGATCAATCCCTGAAAAAGCTGTTCCGCAGCGGGTTGTTCTCTGACGTCAGCATCCGTCGTGATGGCGATGCTTTGTTGGTGGTCGTGGTCGAAAATCCCGTCATCAATCGCCTGGCGTTCGAGGGAAACAAGCGCATCGAGGACGCAACGCTGGAAGCGGAAGTGCAACTGCGTGCCCGCGTGGTTTACACCCGTGCCAAGGTCCAAAGCGATGTTCAGCGCCTGCTGCAGGTATATCGGCGCAGCGGCCGTTTCTCCGCATCGATCGAGCCGAAGGTCATTCAGTTGCCGCAGAACCGCGTTGACTTGGTTTTCGAGATCAATGAAGGGCCGCTGACCGAGATCACCCGAATCAATTTCATCGGCAACCGTGTTTTTGACGACGGCGACCTGCGGGACGAGATCGCCACCAAGGAATCCCGCTGGTACCGGTTCTTCACATCAGACGATACCTACGATCCGGATCGCCTGGCCCTGGATCGCGAACTGCTGCGCCGGTTCTACCTGAAGAACGGCTATGCCGATATCCGGATCGTCTCGGCGGTTGCCGAGCTCACGCCGGACAGGAAAGGCTTTTTCATTACCTTCACGATTGACGAAGGTGAGCACTACAACTTTGGCAAGGTCGATGTCGCCACGGAACTCAAGGACATCGACAAGGAACAGATGGCCGCCCTGGTCAAGACCGAGAGCGGTGAAGGTTATGACGCCGCTTTGGTCGAGGAAACCATTCAGGAAATGACCTTCGCGCTGGGGCGTTTCGGTTATGCGTTTGTCGACATTCGGCCGCGGGTAAAGCGCAATCGTGAAGACCTGACCATCGACTTGACCTACGCGATCGCGGAAGGCCCGCGGGTCTATGTTGAACGTATCGACATCACCGGCAATGTCCGCACGCTGGACGAGGTGATCCGGCGGGAGTTTCGGTTGGTGGAAGGCGATGCTTTCAACACCGCCAAGATCCGCCGTTCGCGGGAGCGGATCCAGAGCCTGGGCTTCTTCGACAAGGTGGAGGTTTCCCAGACTGAGGGCTCAAGCCCCGATCAAACGGTAATCAATGTTGACGTCAACGAACGGGCCACCGGCGAGTTGAGTTTCGGTATCGGGTTTTCGACCACGGAAACTGTGATAGGCGACGTCTCGTTGCGGGAGCGCAACCTGTTGGGTCGTGGGCAGGATTTGAAGCTGTCACTGGGCGTTTCGTCGCAACGCCAGCAGGTCGATCTCAGCTTTACCGAGCCCTATTTCATGGATCGCAACGTGGCGGCCGGATTTGATATCTTCCACCGGCGGAGCGACTTCCAGGACGAAAGCTCGTTCGATATCGATTCAACCGGCGGCCGGTTGCGGGTCGGCTTCCCGCTCAGCGAGTTTTTCCGCACCGACTTGAAATACGGCTACCGTGTGGACAAGATCAGCGACATCGCGGATTCCGCTTCCGTGTTCATCAAATCAGAGGCGGGGTCGAGGACCACGTCGTCGGTCGGCTACAGCTTGACCTACGACAGTCGCGACAATCGGTTTGATCCCAAAACCGGTAACTATCTGCGCTTCGGACAGGAGGTCGCCGGCCTGGGCGGAAATATCAACTTCCTGCGCTCGGACTTAACGATGGCGCATTATCAGCCGCTTTTCGGTGATGTTGTCGGCTCGATTTCACTGGAAACCGGGTATATTTTCGGCCTCGACCAGGACGTTCGCCTGTCGGATCGCTACTTCCTGGGTGGAAACAGTTTCCGCGGGTTTGAGCGCAGCGGCGTCGGGCCGCGCGACAATGTTACCCAGGACTCTCTTGGCGGAAATTTGATGGCTGTCTCGACGGCTGAATTGCGCTTTCCGCTCGGATTGCCCGATGAATATGCTATCGTGGGCCGGCTGTTTTCGATCGCCGGAACGTTGACGGAACCGGATCTGGCTGGCCCGACATTGTTTGACGAGCCCAGCGTCCGCGTGTCTGCAGGTTTCGGGATCTCCTGGCGTTCGCCTTTCGGGCCAATCCGCATGGACTTCACCCAGGCGCTGGTCAAGGAAGATCTGGATCGGGACGAGTTTTTCAGGTTCAGCTTCGGCACGAGGTTCTAACAACCCATTATGTTCGCGCACCGAATTCTCCCATTCCTGGCAGCGTTGGTGATTGGGGCTGTGCTGCCGCTTGGCCCTGTCCTGGCGGAAAAACTGCCTCCGGCGGTGATTGCCATCATCGACAGCCAGAAGATCCTGCGCGACGCGGTCGCCGCCAAGGATGTCCGTTCACAGCTGAGAACGATCCGTGCCACCTTTCAAAAGGAATTGACCGGGGAAGAGGAAAAACTGAGGGAAGAAGAGCAGCAACTTCTCAGACAGCGGTCGATCCTCTCAACTGAGGCCTTTGACGCCAAGCGCGAGGAATTCGAACGCAAGGTCACGGCGGTGCAACGCGGCATGCAGGACCGCAATCGCGCGCTGCAATCGATTTTGGCGGATGCCAACAAAAAGATTGTTCGCGCTGTTTACGACATTGTTGCCGGCATGGTGGAAAGCCGGGGCTTCAATATCGTGCTGGACCGGGCGCAAACCGTGTTCCTGGTCGAAGGCGTAGATATCTCCGCCGACGTGATTACCGAATTGGACAAGAAGCTGCCGACAATCCCGATCAAGGTGCCGGTCCAGGAGTAATGGCCGACCCCCGGTTCCATCGCAATCTTGGACCCTTCACCCTGGCCGAATTGGCGCGAGCGGCCGGGGCCGAGTTGAGCGAAGGCGCCGATCCCGAAAAGCAGATCACCGACATTGCACCCTTGGACCAGGCCGGGCCGGACGATTTGAGCTTTATCGACAATGTCGCCTATCTCGAGCAGTTCAAGCTTACCGAGGCAGGGGCCTGCATAGCGGCTCCGGCCCATGCGGGTCTGGCACCCGAAGCGACAGCCCTGTTGATTACCAGCCAGCCATACCTTGGTTTCGCACGAGTGGCGCAGAAATTCTATCCGCAGGACAGCACACCGGAACCGGGCATATCCGCGGCGGCGACGGTTGACCCCGGGGCCAGGCTGGGCGAAGGCTGCCGGGTCGAGGCCGGGGCCGTAATCGCGGCCGGGGTGCAGATCGGGAATCGCTGCCTGATCGGGGCCCAGGCCGTGATCGGCGAAGGGGTGATCGTGGGCGACGATTGTCGGATCGGCAGCCACGTATCGCTCAGCCATTGCCTGATTGGCGCTCGGGTCACCGTGCACCCGGGTGCCCGTATCGGCCAGGACGGATTCGGTTTTGCGCTCGACCCAGGAGGCTTCGTGAAGGTCCCCCAAGTCGGACGGGTGGTCGTCGAAGATGACTGTGATATCGGCGCCAACACCACCATCGACCGCGGCTCCGGTCCGGACACGGTAATCGGGCAGGGTACTTGGATCGACAATCAGGTGCAGGTCGGGCACAACGTTCAAATTGGCCGCAACAGTATTCTGGTCGCGCAGGTCGGGATTTCCGGCAGTACCCGGATCGGCAATGGCGTCGCGCTGGGAGGCAAGGTCGGGATCGCCGGTCACCTCAATATCGGTGACGGGGCGCAGGTGGCGGCTGGCAGCGGTGTCATCGGGGATGTTCCGGCCGGTGAAACCTGGTTTGGTTATCCGGCCCGGCCCAGGGCGCAGATGCTGCGCCAATTGGCGACCCTGGCGCGCCTCAGTAAAGGAAAACGGGGGGAGAAGTCATGATTACGGAAGCGGGTGGTGGCGGCAACGGAATGGGCGCCGCGTCGATCGAACGCATCATGCAGTGCATACCGCATCGTTACCCGATGTTGCTGGTCGACCGGGTGGTCGACATCGTTCACGGCGAAAGCGCAATTGGGATCAAGAACGTCACCATCAATGAACCGCATTTCACCGGCCATTTTCCCAGCAAGCCGGTCATGCCAGGCGTGCTGATCATTGAGGCGATGGCGCAGACCGCCGCGGTGCTGGTGGTTGAAACGCTGGGCGATGCCGAGGGCGAACGCCTGGTCTATTTCATGACCATCGACAATGCCCGGTTTCGCAAGCCGATCGAGCCCGGCGACCAGATGCGGATCCATGTCGAAAAGCAGCGCAGCCGTGGCGCGGTGTGGAAATTCACCGGCAAGGCCTATGTCGACGACAAGCTTGCCGCCGAAGCGGTATTTTCGGCCATGATCGTCGAGGAAAGCCGGGATGCAGATGGCTGAGATCCACCCGACCGCGATCGTCGAGGACGGCGCCGAACTGGGGGTGGACGTCGTTATCGGACCCTATTGCGTGGTGGGTGAAAACGTCAAGCTGAACGATGGCGTTGAATTGAAGTCCCATGTGGTGGTTTCCGGCAATACGGAAGTCGGCTCGGGAACCCGTATCTTCCCATTTGCGTCGATTGGTCACCAGCCACAGGATTTGAAGTTCGGCGGCGAGGACTCGCGACTGATCATCGGCAGCAATACGACGATACGGGAAAACGTCACGATGAACCCCGGCACCACGGGCGGCGGTATGGTGACCCGGGTCGGTGACAACTGCCTGGCGATGGCCAGTTCGCATGTCGCACATGACTGCCAGATCGGAAACAATGTGGTGCTGGTCAATTGTGCCGCGATCGGCGGCCATGTGATTATTGGGGACTTCGCCCTGATTGGCGGCCTGTCGGCCGTCCACCAGTTCTGCCGGATCGGTGCCCATGCCATGATCGGTGGCATGACCGGGGTCGCCACCGACGTGATTCCCTATGGTTCGGTGATGGGCAACCGGGCCTATCTCAGCGGTCTGAACCTCATCGGTTTGAAGCGACGGGGATTTAGTCGGGAAGTCATTCACACATTGCGCAACGCCTACCGTCTGCTGTTCGCCCCGGAAGGAACATTGCTGGAGCGAATGGCCGATGTGGAAGAGCTCTACGGCGACAACGAGCTGGTCCGCGACATCATTGAATTCATGCGGGTCAATCAGGGGCGCAACATCTGTCAGCCCAAGGATGAACGTGACGGCTAAACTTGGCATTC
Organism: uncultured Sneathiellales bacterium; assembly: GCA_964344385.1. Taxonomy (GTDB): domain Bacteria; phylum Pseudomonadota; class Alphaproteobacteria; order CAYFNG01; family CAYFNG01; genus CAYFNG01. The sequence continues at coordinate 413,917 of CAYFNG010000004.1, read as the reverse complement.
TGGCCGGTGGCGGCGAGCTGCCGGCACGTCTTGCCCAGGCCTGCCGCGAGGCCGGTCGCGACGTGTTGATCATTGCCTTTCAGGGGATCACCGATCCGGCGACCGCGGACGCCGCTGAAACGGTATGGGTCGAGATCGCCAAGGTTGGAAAGGTCCTGAAGGCCTTGAAGCGGGCCGGCGCACAGGAATTGTGCGCCATCGGCCCGGTCGGCCGACCGGACCTGGGCAGCATGATTCCGGACTTCGCGGGCATGAAGCTTGTGCCCAAGGTTATGTCAGCGTTGAAACAGGGCGATAATGCGGCTGTCGAGGTCATCGTCCGGTTCTTTGAAGGCGAAGGGTTCCGGATACTGGGTGCCGAGGAAGTGCTTCAGGACATGCTGCCTGAGGCCGGGGTGCTGGGCCGCCATAGCCCGTCGGCGGAAGACGAGGCTGATATTGGGCATGGGCTGGCCGTGGTCCGCGCCATTGGGCAGTTGGACATTGGGCAGGCTGCGGTGGTGCGGGATGGGCAGGTGCTGGCGGTAGAGGCGGCGGAAGGCACCGACGCCATGTTGGCACGTTGCGCTGTCATGGTCGGCGACCAACCTGGTGGCGTGCTGGTCAAAATGATCAAACCGGAGCAGGATCGGCGCATCGATTTGCCGACGATCGGCCCCAACACGGTGGAAGGAGCCCGTGCCGCGGCGCTTAACGGGATCGCAATCGAAGCCGGCGGAACGCTGGTGGTCGACCGCCAGGCGGTGATTGCAGCGCTCGACGAGGCGGGAATGTTTCTGGTCGGCGTCGATGCAGACTAATGGTTTGAATTAGATGGTGGCAGCGGCTGTTGCCACCCGGCACGGATGGGGAGGAACAGGATGAGCGAGCAGCAGGCCGGCGCGATCGGCACCAAGGCACGACTGTTACACACCATGATCAGGGTCCGGGATCTGGAAAAGTCGTTGGACTTTTACACGCGACTGCTTGGCATGCAGCTTTTGCGCAAGAACGATTTTCCCGGCGGCAAGTTCACCCTGGCCTTTGTCGGCTATGGTGACGAGGAAAGCAATGCCGTTGTCGAATTGACCCACAATTGGGACCAGGAAGAGCCCTATGAATTGGGCAACGGCTTTGGGCATCTGGCCATAGCACTGCCGGATGTCTACGCAGCCTGCGAGGCCATGGCGAAGGAGGGGGTCTCAATTCCCCGGCCGGCCGGACCGATGAAACACGGCACCAGGGTCATTGCCTTTATCGAAGATCCGGACGGCTACAAGATCGAGCTGGTGCAGCGCGACTAGCCCAGTATCAAGTACGATACCCCGCCCAGGAAAAGGCAGCCAAAAGCTATAAAGACAGCAAGGACCGAGCGCCGGATGGCGCTCGGTACGTTATCGTTGGCCGCAGGATGAAACGTCAGCCGACGTGGACCTGCCGCCGGGAGCGGCCCGGAACCCCGTCCCGGGCGCGGCTCCTGGGGACCGCATTGTGGCGATCCGCTATCCACGACGGTGCAGCGGCACGTATTTCCGCTTGGGCTCGCCGGTATAGAGCTGCCTGGGCCGTCCGATCCGCTGCGACGGGTCCTCGATCATCTCGTTCCACTGGGCCACCCAGCCAACCGTCCGGGCCAGAGCGAACAGGGCCGTGAACATGCTGGACGGGAAACCCATGGCCCGCAGGATGATACCGGAATAGAAATCGACATTGGGATAGAGCTTCTTCTCGACGAAATACTCGTCCTCCAACGCAATCCGCTCCAGTTCCATCGCCAGTTCCAGCAGTGGCTCGTCCTTGACGCCCAGCTCGTTCAGAACGTCGTGGCAAGTCGCCTGCATGACCCGGGCCCTGGGGTCGTAGTTCTTGTAGACCCGGTGGCCGAAGCCCATCAGGCGGAAGGGGTCATCCTTGTCCTTCGCCTTCTTGACGTATTCTGGCACGTTTTTGACGTTGCCAATCTCCTCCAACATGTTGAGGACCGCCTCGTTGGCGCCGCCATGCGCCGGGCCCCACAAGCTGGCAATGCCCGCCGCGATGCAGGCGAACGGGTTGGCACCCGACGACCCCGCCAGACGCACGGTCGAGGTTGAGGCGTTCTGTTCGTGATCCGCATGCAGGATGAAGATCTTGTCCAGTGCCCGGGCCAGTGTCTTGTTGACCTTGTAGGTCTCGGCCGGAACGCCGAAGGTCATGCGCAGGAAGTTCTCGGAATAAGTCAGTTCGTTCAGCGGATACATGAACGGCTGACCCATTGAATATTTGAAAGCCATGGCCGCAATCGTCGGCATTTTGGCGATCAAACGGAAGGAGGCGACGGTGCGTTGGCGCGGATCGGCGATATCGGTGCTGTCGTGGTAGAACGCCGACAGGGCACCGACCACACCGACCATAATCGCCATCGGATGGGCGTCGCGCCGGAAGCCGCGGAAAAACTGGATGATCTGCTCGTGCAACATCGTGTGGTAGGTGATGTCGCGCACGAAACGCCGTTTCTGGTCGGCATTCGGCAGTTCGCCGAACATCAGGAGGTAGCAAACCTCCATGAAATCACTTTGTTCGGCCAGTTCATCAATTGGGTAACCGCGATACAGCAGGATGCCTTTCTCGCCGTCGATGAATGTAATTTTTGATTCGCAGCTCGCCGTCGCCGTAAAGCCCGGATCGTACGTGAAATATCCGGTATCAGAATAAAGTTTGCGAATGTCGATCACTTTTGGCCCGACTGATCCCCCGATAATCGGGAAGTGTTCCGGTTTATCACCGCCATTGATCAAAAGGTCCGCAAACTCCGATGTCGCGGTATCTGTCATGTTCATTCCCTTTTCGTCAAAACCGCCGAGGTGGGAACGCGTCATAACGCGCTTGGCTGTCCCCATTATAGCTTAGGGAACCGCCCCACGGCAAATTTCCCGCGGTTGAAGCCCATAATGAAATGTTAACCAAATCCCCGGTTTTCAGGGTTGATTCAAATCATGCATCCGGCCGATGCTTTCGTCCCGTCCGAGCGCCAGTAGCACGTCGAATATGCCCGGTGAAACCGCCCGCCCGGTCAGGGCGGCTCTGAGCGGTTGCGCGATTTTTCCCAGTTTCAGGCCCTTTTCTTCTGCAAATGCGCGGATTTCTGTTTCCAGCGCGGGTAAAGTCCAGGCATCCAGGCCGACCAGCCTGTCGGCAAGTGCGGCAAGCAGGGCCGGTGCGTCCGGGCCTGCCAGCTGTTTTGCGGCCTTCTCGTCCGGCTGCAGAGGGCGTTCGGAAAACAGAAAGGCCGCGCCTTCGACCAACTCAACCAGGGTCTTGGCCCGTTCCGCCAGAACCGGAAGTGCGATTTCGAGGCGCGCCGTTTCGATTTCGGTGGGCATCCGGCCCAAATGACCGGCGACAAAGGGCTGCACCATTTCCAGGATTTCTGCCGGAGGGCTGGTCTTGAGATAATGTCCGTTGAGGCTTTCCAGCTTGGCGAAGTCGAACCGGGCAGCCGAGCGCCCGATCCCGTCCAGGTCGAACCATTCGATGGCCTGTTCGGTCGAGATGATCTCGTCATCGCCATGGCTCCAACCCAGCCGCAGCAGGTAGTTGCGCAAGGCCGTGGGCAGATAACCCATGTCGCGATAGGCATCGACGCCAAGCGCCCCGTGCCGCTTCGACAGCTTGGCGCCGTCGGGGCCATGGATCAGCGGGATGTGGGCGAAGACCGGCGGCTGCCAACCCATGGCGGTGTAGATCATCGACTGCCGGGCGGCATTGTTCAGATGATCGTCGCCCCGGATAACGTGGGTCACCCCCATGTCGTGATCGTCGACCACCACCGACAGATTGTAGGTCGGCGTGCCGTCCGCCCTGAGGATCACCAGATCATCCAATTGCTGGTTGGCAAAACGAACATCGCCCTGGACCCGATCACGGACAACCGTCTCGCCAGTCAATGGTGCCTTGAAGCGGACCACCGGCGCGATCCCCTCCGGTGCCTCGCTTGGGTCACGGTCCCGCCAGGTCCCGTCATACAGCCGGGTGCGGCCCTCGGCCCGGGCCTTCTCCCGCATCGCCGCCAGTTCCTCGGGCGAGCAATAGCAGTGATAGGCGTGGCCGGTTTCCAGCAGGGTCCGCACGACGTCAACATGGCGCTCGGCCCGGGCGAACTGGTGCACCGCGTCTCCGTCCCAGTCCAACCCCAGCCAGGACAGCCCGTCCAGAATGGCGTCGACGGCGGCGTCGGTCGAACGCTCCCGGTCGGTATCTTCTATCCTGAGAAGGAACTTGCCACCGGTATGCCGGGCGTAGAGCCAGTTGAACAGCGCGGTGCGGGCCCCGCCGATGTGCAGAAAGCCGGTGGGCGAGGGAGCAAAACGGGTGACGACGGTCATTGGCCTGTTTTTGTCTGGTTTCGTAGTGGTTGTATCCCCTCTAAACTGGTTCCGAGGGGGATGGCGGCGTTACTAGCACATGGTACGCCCGGGCGGTAGTGAGGTTCGCATGAGTCCCAGACCAGGCCCGATCGACGGTCGCCTGTCCGGAGCGCGCTGGCGCGTGCCGGCGGCCGCCATCTGGGCCTGGAACCTGCTGGCTGCGGATCGCGAACGTTGGGTGCTGTGGGTACCGGTCATGTTCGGCGCCGGTATTGCTGTCTATTTCCTATTGCGGTTTGAACCACCGCCCGGTGCCGGGCTTATAGCGCTGGTTTTGCTCGGGCTGGCGCTGCTGACCGCCAAGTGGCTGCCGGAGCCGGTCATTCTGCTGCTTGTCGCCGGGTTCTGTGCCGCCGTGGGCTTTACCGCCGCCGGCTGGCGCGCGGCGAGCGTTGATGCACCGTCGCTCACCAAACGTATCGGCCCGGTGACCGTTTCCGGCAGGGTGGTTGGCAACCAGCGCCACGATGGTGGCCGTCGTTACCTTCTGGACCGGGTTCGGATCGGCAACCTGCCAGGCGAGGCCACACCAACGCAGGTGCGGATCGTGGTTCGCCAGCCGGTTGCCGAGCAGGCTTGGCCCGGTGATGGTATCCGGGTACGGGCGATCCTGTCACCGCCGTCCGGTCCTGCGGCGCCGGGGGCTTTTGACTTCCAACGCCAGGCCTATTTCCGGCAACTGGGCGCGGTGGGTTTCAGCGTCAAACCGCCCCGCGTGACGGAAAGACACGGACAGTCGGGGGCCTTCGAATGGGGCATAGGGGTTTCGAGGCTGCGTGAGACCATCACCCGGCGGATCGAGGGCGCCCTTTCCGGCACCGCGGGTGCCGTCGCGACCGGCTTGATGACCGGCGAACGTGGCGCCATACCCAAGCCCGTGATGCAAGCGATGCGGGATGCGGGGCTGGCCCATCTGCTGGCCATCTCGGGGCTGCACATCGGATTGGTTGCCGGCATCCTGTTTTTCGCAAGCCGCCTGGCCATGGCGGCGGTAGAGGGCCTGGCCCTGCGTTGGCCGATCAAGAAATGGTCGGCCGCCCTGGCGCTGATCGGGGCGTTTGCCTATCTGAACATCACCGGCGCAACCATTCCCACCCAACGGGCCTTTCTGATGACCGGACTGGTCCTGGTCGCGGTGATGCTGGACCGCAATGCGATTTCCATGCGGCTGGTGGCCTGGGCGGCGGGGGTCGTTCTGCTGTTCGCACCCGAAAGCCTGACACAGGCCAGCTTTCAGATGTCCTTCGCAGCCGTGATCGCGTTGGTGGCGGTGTATGAGCAACTGCGCCAGGAGTTCTCGGAGCGTCGGCGAGGCGCCGGTCCGGGACGACGCCTGTTGCTGTACCTGGCGGGAATTGCCCTGACCAGCCTGGTGGCCGGTCTGGCGACCGCACCCTTTGCCGTCTTCCATTTCAACCGCATGGTCAGTTACGGCCTGTTGGCCAATATGTTGGCGGTCCCACTGACCGGGTTATGGATCATGCCCTGGGCGATGCTGGCCTTCCTGTTGATGCCCCTGGGCCTGGAGCATCTGGCGCTGGCCCCGATGGGGTGGGGGATCGATGCCCTGGTTGCGGTCGCCACCGGGGTTGCCGACCTGCCCGGTGCGGTGTCGCTGATACCGGCCATGCCAGTCTCCGGACTGGTGTTGATCGCGGCTGGCGGTCTTTGGCTTTGCCTCTGGCAGACGAATTGGCGACTGGCCGGTGCGCCGCTGCTCCTGATCGGGTTGGCGACCCCGTTTCTCGCGGATAGGCCAGACCTTCTGGTCACCGGCGACGCCAAGCTGGTTGCCGTGCGATCGCGTGACGGCGGGTTGCTCCTGTCCACGGGCAGTGCCGCACGATTTGCCGCCGATACCTGGCTGCGGCGCTCAGGTTTGGCCGAAGCGGGCCGCTTTCCCAGCGACCGCCCAAGTCGCGATGGCAGGCTGCGTTGCGATTCCCTAGGCTGCATCTATCGGGTCGACGGCACGGCGGTGGCCATTGCCCGGCATCAGGCCGCCCTGGCCGAGGATTGTCGCCATGTCGACATTCTGGTCAGTCTGATCCCGGTCAGGGGACGTTGTCCGGCAGCCCGCATCCTGATCGACCGTTTTGACCTATGGCGCGACGGCGCGCACGCGCTCTATCACCGTGGCGGGAAATGGCGGGTGGACTCGGTGGGGCAGCGTCGCGGCCACCGCCCCTGGACTGGCAAGAAATCTAGTAGTGGCGGATAAGGCCAACCAGACGTCCCTGGACCTGAACCCGGTCGGGACCGAAGATCCGGGTTTCATAATCGGGATTGGCGGCCTCCAGGGCAACAGAGTTGCCTTTGCGCCGGATGCGTTTCAGGGTGGCTTCCTGATCATCGACCAGGGCCACCACGACCGAACCGTTTTCGGCATTGTCGGACTTCCTGATGATCACCGTGTCACCGTCGAAGATTCCGGCCTCGATCATCGAATCGCCTTCGACCGACAGGGCATAGTGTTCGCCCATGGTGATCATGTCGGCCGGCACGTCGACGAACGAGGAGGGGTCGCGCAAAGCCTCGATCGGTGTACCGGCGGCGATTTTCCCGTACAGCGGCAACGACAAGGTTTCGTTTTCGACCTGCCCGGCCAGGGGTCGGCCATTCTGGCGGCCGGAGAATCCGCCGTCGATGACGCTGGGTTTGAAGTTCGGCCGGGGGGGAAGCGCTGCCTTGGGCAGCACGTCTTCCGGTGATCGCAAGACCTCCAAGGCCCGCGCCCGGTGCGGCAGGCGGCGAATGAACTGGCGTTCCTCCAGCCCGGTGATCAGGCGGTGGATACCGGATTTGGACTTTAATCCCAACGCGTCCTTCATTTCGTCATAGGAGGGCGAAACGCCGGTTTCTTCCAATCGTTCGCTGATGAACATCAGAAGTTCGTACTGCTTGCGGGTCAGCATGGCGGCCTCGATCAAGATCTAGAACAAACCAACAACATAAGCACATGTTCTAGTTTGGTTCGCATCGTATTGCAAGGAAAAAGGTAATTTTTCTTACAACCCGGTGGCGAGGTGGTCCAAGGGGACGATGGCCACAGTGTCGCCGGCGGCGATCGGAGGGTCATGCGGCGGGCGGACGATCAGGCAATCAGCGGCGGCCAGACGCGATAGCATCGAACTGTCCTGCTTGCCGAACGGTGTCGCAACCAACCGGCCGTCTTCCTGACCGAGGCGGGCCCTGAGATAGTCCTGGCGGTGGTCGTTGGCGGGCAGTTCGGAGGCCAGAACCGCCTGGGACTGCGGCAAATCGGTATCGGTCGCCCCCAACAGGGTCAGCAAAGCCGGGCGCAGATAGACCAGGCCGCAGACCAGGGCCGAGACCGGATTTCCCGGCAGACCGAGCATCGGCGTGTCGCCGAGCTTGCCGAAGATCAGGGGTTTTCCGGGCCTCATGGCGATGCGCCAGAAATCGACCGCCAGTCCTTCCTGGCCAAGCACGCTTTGCACCAGGTCGTGATCGCCGACCGATGCCCCGCCCAGGGTGACCAGGAGGTCGGCGCCCTGGGCCCCGGCCGCCATGGCCTTCAGGGAATCGGCGTTGTCCTGGGCGATCCCCAGGTCGATGGCAGCCCCGCCCAGGCTTTCGACCAGAGCGGCCAGCGACAGGCTATTGGAACTGACGATCTGGCTTTCCCCGATCGGTTCGCCGGGCCGCACCAGTTCGTCGCCGGTGGCCAGCAGGGCCACCCGGGGCCGGCGGGTCACTTTCAGCCAGGGCACGTTCATCGCGGCCGCCAGACCGATATCCCGGGCCGACAACAGATGGCCGCGCTTGAGTCCGGCTTCACCTTCCTGGAAATCGAGACCCGCGGGTCGGATATGCTTGCCGGGTGCGCCGGCCAGATCGACCACGATCCGTTCGCCCTCGGCCTTGGTGTCCTCTTGCATGATGACGCAGTCGGCGCCGTCCGGGACCGGGGCACCGGTGAAAATGCGCACCGTCTGACCTGCAGCGACGGCGCCGTCGAAGCCTCGGCCGGCTGCGGATTCGCCGATCTGGATCAGTTCGGCGGGGACGTTGGCCACGTCAGCCGCCCGCACCGCATAGCCGTCCATGGCCGAGACCGCGACCGGCGGCTGGGTGCGGCGCGAGACCACGTCTTCGGCCAGGACCCGACCGCGGGCCGCCGTCAATGCCACCGATTCGGCCGGCAGGGGCGTCAATGCGCCAGTGATCCGGGCCAGCGCCTCTTCGACTGGGATCATGATGCCTCGAACGTGCCGGACTTGCCGCCGGACTTGTGGGTCAGGCGGATCTCCCCGATCCGCATGCCGCGGTCGACCGCTTTGCACATGTCGTAGACGGTCAGGGCCGCCACCGATACGGCGGTCAGCGCTTCCATCTCGACCCCGGTCCGGCCGGACAGCTTGGCGGTGGCGGTGATATCGACCGTGTTGCGGTCGGGATCGCAGCTCAGGTCAAGCTTGACCGAGGTCAGGGGCAGGGGATGACAGAGTGGGATCAGCTCGTGGGTCCGCTTGGCGGCCATGATGCCGGCCAGCCGGGCGACACCCAGCACGTCGCCCTTGCCCATTTCGCCGGCCATGATGCGGCGCAGGGTTTCCGGCTGCATGGTAACCGTTCCGGCGGCGGTAGCGACGCGTTCGCTTTCCGCCTTGCCGGTGACGTCGACCATCACGGCATTGCCGTCCTGGTCGAAATGCGTGAAATCAGCCATGCAGTCGCGCCTCGTCGCGGTTCAGCAGGTTGCGGGTGGCGGCGGTCACGTCCGCCTGGCGCATCAGGGATTCGCCGACCAGGAAGGCATAACAGCCAATCCGTGCCATCCGTTCCAAATCGGCCGGCGCGTGCAGGCCGCTCTCGGCCACCGCCACCCGGTCGCCCGGCATCAGCCGGGCCAGGGACTCGGCGGTCGCCAGATCGACCTCCAGGGTCTTGAGGTTGCGGTTGTTGATACCGACCAGGCGTGAGGAAAGCTTCAGGGCCCGCTCCAACTCGGCCTCGTCATGGACCTCGATCAGCACATCCATACCCAAAGCGTGGGCGGTGGCTTCCAGTTCGGCCGCCTGGCCATCTTCCAGGGCCGCCATGATCAGCAGCACGCAATCGGCGCCCAGCGCCCGGGATTCGACGATCTGGTAGGGTTCCAGCATGAAATCCTTGCGCAACACCGGCAGGTCCACCGCGGCCCGCGCCGCCTCCAGATAGGCGTCGTCGCCCTGGAAATAAGGGATGTCGGTCAGCACCGAGAGGCAGGTGGCGCCGCCTTCAGCGTAGGCCCGGGCCAGGCTGGGTGGATCGAAATCGTCGCGGATCAACCCCTTCGACGGCGATGCCTTCTTCAATTCGGCGATCAAACCGTAACGCGCCTCGTCGCGGCAGGCTTCCAGGGCCCTGAGAAACCCGCGAGTCGGCGCTTGGGCGGCGGCGCGGGCCTCCACCGCTGCAAGCGGCGTTCGCGCCCGGCACTCGGCGATGTGGCGGCGCTTGTCGTCGCAGATCCGGGCCAGAACGTCGCTCATTCTTCCTCGTCGTCCACGATCACCCGGTTGGTCACCTCGACCAGCTTGGCCAGAGCCGCCTTGGCCTTGCCGCCATCCAGGCTGGCGGCCGCCATGTCGACGCCATCGTGCAGATTGTCGACCCGGCCGGCGACCCTGAGCGCGGCGGCACTGTTGTACAGCACGATGTCGCGGAACGGGCCAGGGGCACCGTCCAGCAAAGCCTCGATCGCCAGGGCGTTGGTTTCGGCATCGCCGCCCTTCAAATCCTCAGGTTTGGCCAAGGGCAGGCCGGCATCCTCGGGTGAGATCTGGAAAGTATGGACCTCGCCGTCAACCAATTCGGCGACATAGGACGGACCGGTGGTGGTCAGTTCGTCCAGCCCGTCAGACCCGTGCATAATCCAGGCCCGCTTTGATCCTAGGCTGCCCAGCGTGCGGGCCATCGGTTCAAGCCATTCGCGGGCAAAGACGCCGGTCAGCTGGTATTTTACCCCGGCCGGGTTGGACATCGGGCCCAGCAGGTTGAATATCGTCCGAGTACCCAGCTCCACCCTGGTGCCGCCGACATGGCGCATGGCGCCGTGATGCCGGGGCGCCATCATGAAACCGATCCCGGCCTCGGTGATCGCGGCCTCGACCAGGCGCATGTCGCAGTCCAGGTTGACGCCCAACTGGCTCAAGGCATCGGCGGTGCCGGTCTTGGACGACAGCGCCCGGTTGCCGTGTTTGGCGATGGTGACGCCGCAGCCGGCGACCACCAGGCTGGTGGCGGTGGAAACGTTGAAGGTGCCGGCGCCGTCGCCGCCGGTGCCAACGATGTCCATGGCGTCGTCGGGGGCGTTGACCCGCAGCATTTTGGCCCGCATCGCGCTGACCGCCCCGGTCAATTCGTCATTGGTCTCGCCCCGGACCCTGAGCGCCATCAGGAAGCCGCCCATCTGAGAAGGCGTCGCATCGCCGGACATCATGATGTCGAAGGCCAATTCGGCCTGCTCACGGCTCAGCGGGGCGCCGTCGGCGACGGCCGCAATTAGCACCTTGAAATCGGCCATGTCCTTGGTCATCGCGATCCCTCGTCAGCGGCACATTGCCAGGAAATTCTCGAGCAGGGCGTGCCCGTGTTCCGAGGCGATGCTTTCGGGATGGAATTGTACGCCATGGATCGGGTGAACGCGATGGCTAAGCCCCATGATCACGCCATCGGCGGTTTCGGCGGTGATCTCCAGGATATCCGGAAAATCCTCGCGCGCCACCGTCAGGGAATGGTAGCGGGTGGCGGTGAAGCCGTCGGGGATGTCGGCAAACACACCTTTGCCGCCGTGTTGGATGGCGCTGGTCTTGCCGTGCATCATTGCCGGCGCCCGCACCACACGGCCGCCAAAGGCCTGTCCGATCACCTGATGACCCAGACAGACCCCGAAGATCGGCAGCTTGCCGGCCGCCGCCGCGACAAGGGCGAGGCAGATGCCCGCTTTGTCGGGGTCGCAGGGTCCGGGTGACAGTACGATGCCCTTTGGCGAACCGGCCAGCACCTGATCGACGGTGATCCGGTCATTGCGGTGCACCTCGACCGTCGCCCCCAACTCGCCCAGGTAATGAACCAGGTTGTAGGTAAAGCTGTCGTAATTGTCGATCAGGGTGATCATGGTCGTCGGACGCAGGGCAAATCGCTGTCAGGTGGCTTTTTCCGGCCCCGAAAGAACATTGCAGGCAGGCGGGCGTCAAGCAAAAGCAGCCCTCCGGCCTAATGTGACTTGACCTTCCAGTTACTGGAAGCCCATATACCTTCCAAGGACTGGAAGGATTGCAGGGGGCAACTGCCATGCCGGAGCAAGCTGAACTGACCGTAGAAGTCGCCGATACCTGCGAACTGCAAGTGACCGGCATGACCTGTGGCCATTGCGAGGCAACGGTCGATAAAGCGCTACGTTCGATCTCCGGGGTGACGGATACCATGGTCGATCGCCGTATTGACCGCGCGGTGGCCCTGGGTCGAGACCTCGACCCCCAGGCTCTGGCGAGCGCGGTCGCCGCCACCGGTTTCGAAGCCGAACCGGTGGGGCCACAGGACCGGATCACGTTCGGGGTCGGCGGCATGAGCTGCGGCAAATGCTCGGCCCGGGTCGAGGATGCCCTCAAAGCGGTTGCCGGGGTGGAGAGCGTATCGGTCGATCTGGCCGCGTCCCGGGCCGACGTGTCGGGCCGCAAACTCTCCCTGGCCAAGCTTGCCGATGCCGTGTCAGACGCCGGCTACGAGCCCGGCCCGGTGCCGACCGGTAAGTTGGAACCTGCCGAACCGGAAGAAGAGGCGCACGATCCACCCTTGGCGGAAGCGGAGGGCGGCGAGTGGTTCGACCTGGCGATCGGCGGCATGACCTGCGCCACCTGTGCCGGTCGGGTCGAAAAGGCCTTGGCTGCGGTGCCGGGCGTCGCAGCCGCCCAGGTCAACCTAGCCAGCGAGCGGGCCCGGGTGCAGGCCGAGGGCATGATAGCCCAGACACTGATCGACGCCGTGGTCGCGGCCGGCTACCAGGCGGCCGAGGCGGCAACCGACGCGGCCGAGGCCGCCCGGCGCGAGGCCGCAGAGCGCCAGGCCCAGACCCGGGAGATGATGCTGGTGGTGCTTGCCGCCGTTCTGACCCTGCCGCTGGTCGGCCAGATGGTCTGGCCTCTGTTTGGGATCGGCGGAATGCTGGACGGCTGGCTGCAATTGGTCCTGGCGGCGCCGGTTCAGGTGATCGTCGGCGCCCGCTTCTACGTCGCCGCTGCCAAGGCGGTGCGGGCCGGGGCCGGCAATATGGATCTGTTGGTGGCCTTGGGCACATCGGCCGCGTTTGGCTACAGCCTCTATGTGCTGTTCACCGGGTCCGGCGACGGGCATCTCTATTTCGAGGCGTCGGCCGCGGTGATCACCATGGTCCGGTTCGGCAAGTGGCTGGAGGCACGGGCCAAACGGTCGACGGCGGCGGCTCTGCGCACCCTGATGCAGCTTCGCCCCGAAACCGCAAGGGTGCTGGTCGACGGCGAGGAACGCGAGGTGCCGTCCGAACTGGTCCATGCCGGCGACACCGTCGTGGTCCGACCCGGCGAACGGATCCCGGTTGATGGCCGGCTGCTCGAAGGCGAGAGCGAGGTTGACGAATCCCTGCTGACCGGCGAGAGCCTGCCGGTGGTCAAGCGGGCCGGCGACAAGCTGACCGGCGGTGCGATCAACGGCCCCGGCCGGCTGGTCCTGGAAACCAGTGCCGTCGGCAAGGACTCAACCCTGGCCCGGATCATCGCCCTGGTCGAACAGGCCCAGGCCGGCAAGGCGCCGGTCCAGCGCCTGGTTGACCGGATCAGTGCCGTCTTCGTGCCGGCCGTGTTGGTGATTGCCGCGCTGACCCTGGTCGGCTGGCTGGCGGCCGGCCAGAGTTTCGAATCCGGACTGATCGCCGCCGTGGCGGTGCTGGTCATCGCCTGTCCCTGTGCGCTTGGCCTGGCGACCCCGGCCGCGATCATGGCCGGAACCGGGGCGGCGGCGCGCGCCGGTGTGCTGATCAGCGACATCGCGGCGCTGGAGCGGGCCCATCTGACCGACCGGATCGCCCTGGACAAGACCGGCACCCTGACCGAGGGGAAACCCGCCGTGACCGATATTGTCCCGGCACCCGGTTTCGACCGTGACCAACTTTTGCGGATCGCGGCTTCGGCCCAGCGGGGCAGCGAGCATCCGCTGGCCGGAGCGGTGGTCGCGGCGGCCCAAGGCCTCGATCTTATGCCGGCCACCAATGTCCGTGCTCGGGTCGGGCTCGGCCTGACGGCCCAGGTCGACGGCCACGACATCGCTATCGGCAATGACCGACTGATGGCCGAACTGGGTGCCGCGACCCTGGAATTGGAGGACGAAACACCCGGTACCGTCATGTGGCTGGCCCGGGACGGGCAGGTGATCGGCCGACTGACCGCCAGCGATCGGGTTCGGGATACCGCGGCTCCGGCAGTGGCCGAGCTTCGCCGCCTGGGGGTGGAACCGATCATGATGACCGGCGATACCGCGGCAAGTGCGGCAGACGTGGCCGAAAAGGTGGGTATCGCCACCGTCCATGCCGGCGTGTTGCCCGAGGACAAGGCGGAATTGATCGGGGACCTGAGAAAGTCCGGCCATGTCGTGGCCATGGTCGGTGACGGGATCAACGATGCGCCGGCCCTGGCCGCCGCCGATATCGGGATCGCCATGGGGACCGGGACCGACGTCGCCATGCAGACCGCCGGGATCACTCTGATGCGCGGCGATCCGCTGCTGTTGGCCGACGCCTTGGAGATCAGTCGGGCAACCTATACCAAGATCCGCCAGAACCTGTTCTGGGCCTTCATCTACAACACGATCGGTATCCCCTTGGCGGCGCTGGGCATGCTGAACCCGGTGATTGCCGGCGCCGCAATGGCCCTGTCCAGCGTCAGCGTGGTCAGCAATGCATTGCTGCTGACCCGTTGGCAGCCGCGGGTCTGATCGGGAGGAACGGGCATGAATATCGGTGAAGCAGCTGAGCTATCAGGGGTGCCGGCCAAGACCATTCGTTACTACGAGGATATCGGCTTGATCGCGCCGGCCCGCCGCAACGACAATGGCTACCGCGCCTATTCGGACTCCGAGGTCAATACGCTGCGGTTCGTCTGCCGGGCCCGAAGCCTGGGATTTTCGGTTAAGGAAGTGGCTCACCTCCTGGATCTCTACCGCGACCGCAGCCGCGCCAGCGCCGACGTCAAGGCCGTGGCGCGGGAGACCATCCATCGAATCGAACTGAAGATCGCCGAACTGGAATCGATGCGGTCGACCTTGGTGGACCTGACCGAACGCTGTCATGGCGACGATCGTCCCGATTGCCCGATCCTGGACGACCTGGCCGGCGGACACGCCGGATAGGTCTTGGCGCGGGACTTCGCTCGTCCTATAAATCGCGGCTCATCGAACAACGGGTGCGAACCATCGCACAGCCACCAGAGACCGCACCGACTTGCCCCGCCGCGCCCACCCTTCACAGCGACCGCGATCCCAGCCGAACTCCGGCATGGTCGGCCAACGCACGGCGTTCGTCATTGGTGCCGTCGCGCTGGTCGCCGCCACCGCGACCATCGCCGTGCACATGTGGCGCAGCCAGCCAAGAAGTGTAGAGGTCCCGGTCACGACATACGTTTTCGAGGCGCCGGACCCGGCACCGCCGCCGCCTGTCAGCAGCCGTATCCCGCTGGCCGAGCGCGGTCATCAGGAACTGGCGGTGGCGCCCGCCGTGCGGCAGCGCAAGGAACTGCCGGCCTGGCTGCGTTTCGCTGCGGCCCAGCCGGAGGACCGCGACCGGCCGATGATCGCGGTGGTGATCGATGATCTGGGCCTGAGCGTGCGCGACACGCGCCGCGCGATTGCCATGCCCGGGCCGTTGACCCTGGCGTTTCTGCCCTACGCCACCGAACTGCCGGTCCTGGCGGCCGAAGCTCGGGCGGCCGGCCACGAACTGATGGTGCACATGCCGATGGAACCCGACAATGGCGGGTTAGACCCCGGCCCCAACGCGCTGTTATCCAGGGAAGGGCGGGATTCGCTGAGGCGCAAGCTGGTGGCCAATCTCGACCGCTTCCACGGCTATGTCGGGGTCAACAATCACATGGGCAGCCGTTTCACCGCCGATCGCAGTGCGATGCGGGACGTGATGGAAGTTCTGCATGAACATGGTCTGTTGTTCCTCGACTCGCGGACCACCAAGGAAACGGTGGCGATGCAGGTGGCGACGGATGTCGGGGTTCCCCGTGCCGAACGGGATGTGTTTCTGGACAACGACCCACGGCCCAGTGCGATCCGCGTACAAACCGACCTGGTGGAAGTGACCGCCCGGGCACAGGGCTTTGCCATCACCATCGGTCATCCCCATGACACGACCCTCGCGGTTTTGGAGGAATGGCTTCCCGGCCTCGCGGAACGCGGCTTCGTTCTGGTGCCGGTCAGTGCTCTGGTGATACCCTGATCGGGCGTCACTGGGGAGTTTGATCATGTTTGATTTTGTCATCGTCGGCGCCGGGTCCGCCGGCTGCGTCCTTGCCAACCGCTTGTCGGAAAATCCGAAGCATCGGGTCTGCCTGTTGGAAGCGGGCGTGCCCGACAAGAGCGTGCTGATCCACACCCCGGTCGGCGTCGCCGCCATTCTGCCGACCAAGTACCTGAACTGGGCGTTTCATACCGAACCGCAACCGGGCCTGAACGGCCGGCGTGGCTTTCAGCCGCGCGGCAAGGTGCTGGGCGGCAGCAGTTCTCTGAACGCCATGATCTACATCCGCGGCCACCCTTCGGACTACGATCACTGGGCCAGCCTGGGTAATGTCGGTTGGGGGTATGCCGACGTGCTGCCCTATTTCAAGCGGGCCCAGAACCAGGAACGCGGCGCCAACCACTATCATGGTGCCGGCGGGCCGCTGAATGTGGCCGATATCCGTTCGCCCAATCCGGTCGGCCAGACCTTCCTTGAAGCTGCGTCCCAGGTCCAGCTGCCCCGTAGCGACGATTTCAACGGTCCCCAACAGGAAGGGGTCGGCCCCTATCAAGTGACCCAACTCAACGGAGAGCGGCATAGCGCCGCCAAGGCCTATCTGACACCGATCCTGTCGCGCCCCAACCTCGAAGTGGTGACCGGGGCCAAGGCCACCCGCATTCTTCTGGAAGAGGGGCGGGCGGTCGGCATTGCCTATCGCAAGGACCGGACCGACCACGAGGTCAGGGCCGAGCGCGAAGTCATCTTGAGCGGCGGCGCCCTGCAGTCACCGCAATTGATGTTGCTGTCCGGCATCGGTCCCGGCGAGGAACTGACACGGCACGGCATTGACGTGGTGCACGAGCTGAATGGCGTTGGACGTAACCTGCACGATCACATCGATTACGTATTCTGTAACAAGGCGAAGACCACCGAGACGTTCGGATTCTCCCTGGCCGGCGCGGCCAAGATCGTCCAGGCGATTTTCGAATACCGGCGGAATCGCACGGGACGCCTGACCAGTAACTTCGCCGAGACCGGCGGTTTCCTGAAAACCGACCCGGGGTTGGAGGCACCCGACATCCAGCTGCATTTCGTGGTCGGCATCGTCGATAACCATAATCGTAACTTCCACGCCGGCCACGGTTACAGTTTACATGTCTGCGTCCTGCGGCCGAAAAGCCGGGGCGAGATCGGCCTGAACAGTCCGGATCCATTGGCCGCGCCGCGGATCGACCCCAACTTCCTGGCCGACGAGTCCGACATGGAAACCCTGCTGCGCGGCTTCAAACTGTCGCGGCAGATCCTGGAAGCGCCGGCCTTCGATCCGATCCGCGGCAAGCTGCTTTACCTCGACAAGGTTCACAGCGACGACGAGATCCGGGCCGAGATCCGCCAACGCGCCGACACGGTCTACCACCCGGTGGGCAGCTGCAAGATGGGGGTCGACGAGATGGCGGTGGTCGATCCGTCGCTGAAGGTGCGTGGGTTGGAGGGCCTAAGGGTCGCCGACGCCTCGATCATGCCGACGATCATCGGCGGCAATACCAACGCACCGGCGATCATGATCGGCGAAAAGGCCAGCGACATGATTCTGGGTCGAGCCTAGATCGATGGAAAGCCGATTGCCGTAGCCTGAGTTGCTCGGCGGCTCAGTTGGATGTCGCGTGACAGGCTCAAATTGCCTTCTGCCGTGGGCTCCGTCACCCCCACCCCAACCCTCCCCCTTGACGGGGGAGGGTTGGGGTGGGGGTGAAACGGCGGATCGGTTTGGCGCAGAGGCCAAAGACCCGATCCGGGAAGGGGCTGGAGAGCTACGCCAACCGTTGGAACAGCTTGACCCATGTCCGGGCACGCGGGCCCAGCGACGATACCAGGATATGCTCATGCAGGGTGTGGGCGCCGGCCCCGTCTGCGCCCATGCCGTCAAGCGTGGCAACGCCCAAGGCACCGGTGAAATTGCCGTCCGAACCGCCGCCGGTGATCGGCGTGTATTGCAGGTCCAGCCCATGTTCCAGACTGGCCGCGCGGGCGGTCTCGAACAGCGCCAGGTTGGCGTCGCTGACCTCGAACGGGGGACGGTTCATGCCACCGGTAATCTGCAGCGTGACGTCGTCGTCATGGGGGGCGAACTCGAGGATGCGGCGGGTGAAGCTTTCGCCGTCTTCCGCCGTTACCACCCGCATGTCGATTTCCATCTGGCATTCCCTGGGCACCACGTTGACGCCGGTTCCGCCCTGGATCAGCCCGACATTGAAGGTGACGCCACGGTCATAGTCGGTCAGCGCTTCCACCGCCAGGATCTGCCGGGCGATTTCCTTGATCGCGCTGCGGCCGTCCTGGTGGCGGGCGCCGGAATGGGAGGGGCGGCCCTCGGCCCGCATTACAAACCGACCGACGCCCTTGCGGGCCACCACCACCTTGCCGCCGTCACGGGCCGGTTCGGTGACCAGCACATATTTGGCGTTCCGTGCCGCAGCCTCGATGTATTTCCGGCTGTAGGGGCTGCCGACTTCCTCCTCGGGCACGAACATGAACGTTACCGGCAGGCGCGGCGCTTCCCCGCACCGCTGCAAGTGGCGAAAGGCGTAGTAGGCGAGGTAGGCGCCTGCCTTCATGTCGTAGCTGCCGGGACCGTAAAGCTTGTCACCGTCCCGCCGGATCGGGTTGTCGCCGTCCTTGGTGCCGATCGGGTGAACGGTGTCGAGATGGCTGAGCACCAGGATCCCCTTGCCGTCACGATCAGGCGTATGGGCGGCAACCAGATCGCCGAACCCGTCTTCGCCGGGACGCCGCTCGATAGTCAGGCCGAGTGCCTCGCAGGCGGCCTGGACATGGTCGGCCATACGGTTGACCGCGGCCCGGTCGTGGGTCGGGCTTTCGATTTCGACCCAATCGGTGATGCCCTGGGCGATGTCCTCGGCGTCGATTTCCGGCTGGTTGGCGGGTTTGCCACTCGTATCGTGCATGATCTGTGGATCTCTACTGGCCGCGGCCGGCGCCGGTGGCGAAGCGCACTGCTTCTTCCGCGGCGCGCACCAGGGCGCGGGACTTGTGGCAGGTTTCCTGGTATTCCATTTCCGGATCGCTGTCGGCGACGATGCCGCCACCGGCCTGAACATACATCTTGCCGCCGGTGACCACGGCGGTGCGCAACGCGATGCAGCTGTCCATCGTACCGTTGGCGGAGAAATAGCCGACCGCGCCGGCGTATACGCCGCGGCGCTCCTTCTCCAACTCGTCGATGATCTCCATCGCCCGCACCTTGGGCGCGCCGCTGACGGTACCGGCCGGAAAACCGGCGAACAGGGCATCCAGCGCGTCCTGGCCCTTGGCGATCCTGCCCTCGACGTTGGAGACGATGTGCATGACGTGCGAGTAGTACTCGATCTTCATCTGTTCGGTCACCGAGACGCTGCCGATCTCGGCCACCCGGCCGACATCGTTGCGCCCCAGGTCCAACAGCATCAGGTGTTCCGCGAGTTCCTTCGGGTCGGCCAACAGGTCTTCGGCATTGGCCGCGTCTTCGGCCGGATTGGCGCCGCGCGGCCGGGTGCCGGCGATCGGGCGGATGGTCACCTGGTCATCGCGCAGCCGCACCAGGATTTCCGGACTGGAACCGACGATTGAAAAACTGCCATAGTTCAGGAAGAACATGAACGGTGAAGGGTTGGTTCGCCGCAGCGCCCGATACAGCGCGAAGGCCGGCAGCTCGAACGGCACCTCGAAACGATGCGACAGGACGACCTGGAAGATGTCGCCGGCGGCGATGTAGTCCTTCGCCTGTCTGACCATCTCATGGTATTCGGCCCGGCTGGTGTTCGAGCCGGGCTCGGGCAGGGCGGCCAGATCCTGGCCGGTCTCGTGTCGGTAGGCCAGGGGCCGTTCCAGATCGGTCACCACATCCGCCAGCCGCTCGGCGGCCAGATTGTAGGCGGCCCGCGCGCCCATGCCGGCGTCGGGCCACACCGGGGTCACCACGGTGACCAGGTCGAGGACCGAATCAAAGATCGCCATGATGGTCGGCCGGATAAACTGCGCTTCGGGCAGCCCCAGCGCTTCCGGGTTGGTATCGGGAATGCGTTCGACCAGGCGGATCGTGTCGTAGGACATGTAGCCGACCAGGCCCGACGCCATCGGCGGCAGGTGCTCGGGCAGGTCGATGCGACACTCCGCCATCAGCCGCCTGAGCGACTCCAGTGGTCCGTCGGGGCAGGGTTCATAGGCCTCGGGCGCGTCCGGTTCATAGCGTGCCTGGGCGTTGATTGCCGCCACCCCATCGGCATAGCGCCAGATCAGATCGGGTTTCAGGCCGATGATCGAATAGCGGCCGCGAACCGCCCCGCCTTCCACCGATTCCAGCAGGAAGGAGTAGGGCCGCTCGTTGGCCAGTTTCAGCATGGTGGAGACCGGCGTCTCCAGGTCGGCCACCAGGGTCGACCACAGGACTTGAGGCTGGCCCGACTCGTAAACCTTGGCGAAGGTTTGAAAGTCGGGCGCGACGCTCATCAGTTCTGGGCCGGGGCCGACATCAACGCGCCCAACCGGGCCTCGTTGACTTCAACGCCGATCCGGTCGGCCATCGCCGCCTGGTACTGCTCCAGGATATCGCTTTGGATTCCGTTGGCCAGTTCCCGCCCGATGGCTTCGTAGGCCTGCTTGGCCGCTCCTGTATCCGGAACGTTGACGGCGGTCAAAACCGCAATAACCTGCGCGTCGCCGGCCGGTACCGGGGCCGTGGCGACACCACCTTCGGCGAGCCCGAAAATCTTGCTGACCAGCGGCAGGCTAAGGCTTGAGTCGCGACCGCGACCGTCGCGATGGACGTTGCTGACCTTCTTCAATTTGCCGCTATGGTTGGACGCCAGAACCGTTAACTGGGTCCCGCCCTTGACGGCCTCGACCAGTTCGGCGGCTTTGACTTCCGCGGCCTTTTTAAGCTCCTCGCCGGTCCAGGCAGCGATCACGGCGTCGCGAACCTCATCCAGGGGTTTCAGGGCGTCGGGTATGACCTCGTCGACCTGGACCATGAAAAAGCCACCGGCTTCCAGGTCGACCAGGAACGGCTCGGCACCAACCGAGGTTTCGAATACGGTCGGCAGGAAGCCAGGATCGGCCAACATGCCGGCGACGGGCTTGTTGTTGGCATCTCGGCCACGATTGTCGAATTTGGTCACGACCCGGGCTTCGACACCGATCTGCTCGGCGGTTTCGGCCAGCGTGGCGCCGCCGGCAACCGCATCCTGCGCCTGGTTCGAGGTTTCGAACAGAGCGTCGACGGCTTTCTCCAACTGCAGTTCCTGGCGCAGTTCGTCGGTTACTTCGGCCAATTCCTTGGTGCCGCCCGGCAGAACCTTGATGGTGCGCACCAGGTGCCAACCCAGCGGGCTCTCCAAGGGTGTACTGACTTCGCCTTCGCCAACTCCAAACGCGCCGTCGGCGATTTCGGCCGGTAATTCGCTCTTGGTCAGCAGCCCGAGCGCCATGTCGGCCGGTTCAATCTGTAATGTCTCGGCCCCGACATCGACGAAGGTTTTACCGTCCTTCAGGAGGTTGAACGCGGCCTCCGCTTCTTCCTTCCCGGAATAAAGCAACTGCTGCAGGTCGCGCCGCTCCTGAACCACGTACCGGGACAGGTTTTCCTGATACCTGGCGGCGACATCCTCGTCCGACACCTCCATCCCTTCGGCAAGATCGCTGGCCTCGACCTTGAGGTAGGTGACCGAGCGCAATTCCGGGGTCGTGAAGTCAACCGCGTTGGCTGTATGGTATTCGGCGATCTGCTCGTCACTTGGCGGCGGAACCTTGGCCAAGTTCTGGTTTTCGATAACCACCAGATCGGCATCCCGCTTCTCTTCGCGATGACGGAACACTGTGTCAACCAAACCTGACGGCGCCTTGTCGATACCGGCGGTGATGCTGGAATTCAATTGCTCGCGGGTCAGCTGGCTGCGGGTCAGGGCGATAAACCCGTTTTCGCTGAATCCGTATTGGTACAAAAGTCGTTCAAATTGATCGCGATCGAAACTGCCATCTTCGCCTTTGAAGGCGGGGTTGGCCGAAATGTTTTGACGCACCACCGCGTCGGGCACGGCGATACCCAATTCGCGCGCCGATTCCTCGGTGACCGCGCGGCTGATCACCCGCTGAAGGGACATACTCATCAAGCCCATCTGGCGAGCCTGTTCGGCATCGAACTGGCCGCCCATGCGGGCCCGCAGATTGGCGACCTGGCGATTGAAGTCGTCGCGCAACTCGGCTTCGGTGATTTCTCTGTCACCGACCTTGACGAGTTCGTTGCCGCCCAAACCGGTCAGATAGTTGCTACCGATACCCCAAATGGCAAAGCTGATGACGAGAAGCCCGAGCAGGAACTTGACGACCCACGACCCGGCGCTGTTGCGTAATGTATTGAGCATGGCTCTCCGCTACCTGGATGATCCCCAACCCAGTTTCAGCCCTGAAGGCGCGGCATGATAGTCAGGGTGTATCAGCGCCGCAACTCTAATCCCCGTGAATTCGGAGGATCGGTTAAGGGATAACCTGGAAAAATTAACCGATCTTTGCTAAGTCCTCGACTTCCGCAACAAAAACAAGTGGAAAACGCGTCATGTCGAAACCTCCTCGGCCGTTGGTTGCCGGCAATTGGAAGATGAATGGAACGACCAAGCCGGGCCTGTCCGAACTCAAGAAACTGGTCAAGCGGGTCCTGGCGGTCAAGGGGGGCGCCGAGGTGCTGGTCTGCCCGCCGGCCACGTTGATCGCGCCGATGCGGGAAACGCTCAAGGCAGCCAAGGCCTCGCGGCGCCTGGCGCTGGGCGGGCAGGACTGCCACGACAAGGCCAGCGGTGCCCATACCGGCGATATTGCGGCCGAAATGCTGCGCGACGCCGGCTGTGGCTATGTCATTGTCGGCCATTCCGAACGCCGGGCCGATCATGGCGAGAGCGACCGCGACGTCCACGCCAAGGCCCAAGCCGCCCACCGGGCCGGCCTGACCGCCATCATCTGCGTCGGCGAGACCTTGGCTGAGCGCGATGCCGGCAAGGCATTGCGCGTCGTCGGAGCGCAGCTCAAGGGCTCGGTCCCGGACGGTGCCACGGCCGCCAACACCGTCATTGCCTATGAACCGGTTTGGGCAATCGGCACCGGGCGGACCCCGACCACCGGTGATATCGCCAGGGTCCATGCCCATATCCGGCGGCGTCTGGCGGCCCGGTTCGAAGGTGCCCAGGGCTTCCGGATCCTCTATGGCGGTTCGGTCAAGCCGGCCAATGCCGAGGAGATCATGGCGGTCGAAAATGTCGACGGCGCGCTGGTCGGCGGCGCCAGCCTGACGGCGGCCGATTTCTGGCCCATCGTGGCGGCTTGCGGCGCGCGGTAACATGGTGTAAAAGCCGGTCGGATTTCCCAAACGCCCTTGCCATGTCCAACCGGTGCGCGGTGCGTCCGGAATGGGACAAAAGGTTGTGACCATGCAAATCATTCTTGTCATTCACCTGATGATCGCGGTTGCCCTGGTGGTCACCGTGCTGCTGCAGCGCTCGGAAGGCGGCGCGCTGGGTATCGGCGGCGGTGGTGGTGGTGGCGGCGGTCTGATGACCGGCCGCGGTGCCGCCAGCCTGTTGACCCGGACCACGGCCGGCCTGGCCGCGGCTTTCATGGTGACCAGCATTGTGCTGGCGATCCTCAGCGGGGCCCAAACCCGCACCCCCTCGATCATCGATCAGGTCGAGGAATCCGAACCCGCCCAACCGGCGGAACCCTCCGTCCCGCTGTCGCAGTAAGCGACGGCAATGTCAGCCGGCTTTTTCGCCCCGACCCGCCTTTTGTTGTATTGGGTCGGGCCGCGAACCTGTATATGATCAAGGTCCATGGCGCGGTACATTTTTATTACCGGCGGCGTGGTCTCTTCGCTTGGCAAGGGGCTCTCCGCAGCGGCTTTGGGGGCGTTATTGCAAGCCCGAGGCTACAGGGTCCGAATCCGTAAATTAGACCCCTATATCAACGTCGATCCGGGCACCATGAGCCCCTATCAGCACGGTGAGGTCTACGTCACCGACGACGGGGCCGAGACCGATCTGGATCTGGGGCATTATGAGCGCTACACCGGCGTGTCGTCGCGGATCAGCGACAACATCACGACGGGGCGCATCTACCTGACGGTGATCGAAAAGGAACGCCGTGGCGATTATCTGGGCGGCACGGTCCAGGTGGTGCCGCATATCACCGACGCGATCCGGAACTTCACCCTGGCGGATCCCGACGACAACGACTTCATCATCGTCGAAATCGGTGGCACGGTGGGTGATATCGAAGGCCTGCCGTTCTTCGAGGCGATCCGGCAGCTTGGCAACCAATTGGGGCGGGAACGTTCGCTGTTCATTCACCTGACCCTGGTGCCGTTTATCCCGGCCGCCGGCGAACTGAAGACCAAGCCGACCCAGCATTCGGTCAAGGAACTGCGTTCGATCGGCATTCAGCCCGACGTGCTGTTGTGTCGCTGCGATCGGCCGATTCCTGCCGGCGAAAAGCGTAAGATCGCGCTGTTCTGCAACGTCCGCAACGAAGCGGTGATCGAGGCGACCGACGTCGACAGCATCTACGAAGTGCCGTTGCGCTATCACCAGGAGGGCTTGGACAGCCAGGTCCTGGAGAGCTTCGGCATCACCGACGCGCCGCCACCGGACCTGTCCCGTTGGCAGGCCATTGTCGACCGCGTGAAACGTCCCGAAGGCGAGGTCAAGATCGCGGTGGTCGGCAAATATACCGGCCTGATCGACGCCTATAAGTCGCTCTCGGAAGCCCTGACCCATGGCGGCATCGCCAATCAGGTCAAGGTGACCCTGAAATGGGTCGATTCCGAGATTTTCGAGAATGACGCGGACGCGCTTCAGACCTTGGAGGAGGTGCACGGGATCCTGGTCCCCGGCGGCTTCGGCGAACGCGGCGCCGAGGGCAAGATCCGCGCCGCCACCTTTGCTCGGACCCGCAACGTGCCTTATTTCGGCATCTGCTTCGGCATGCAGATGGCGGTGATCGAAGCTGCCCGTAACCTGGCCGGCATGCCGGGCGCCAATTCGACCGAGTTTGGCCCCTGCAGCGAGGCGGTGGTCGGCCTGCTGACTGAATGGACCCGCGACAACACGGTCGAGCGGCGTTCCGGCGACGAGGGCATGGGCGGCACCATGCGCCTGGGCGCCTATCCCTGCCATTTGGCCGAGGGCAGTAAACTGTTCGAGATTTACGGCAGCCCGGATATCAGTGAGCGGCACCGCCACCGCTACGAAGTCAATATCAGCTATCGCCAAAAGTTGGAGGCCGCCGGCCTGGTATTCTCCGGTCTGTCGCCGGATGGAACGCTGCCTGAGATTGTCGAGTTGCAGGACCATCCCTGGTATATCGGCGTGCAGTTCCATCCCGAGCTCAAGTCCAAGCCGTTCGACCCGCATCCGCTGTTCAGTTCGTTCATCGCCGCCGCCGTGCAACAGTCGCGCCTGGTTTGACACGGGGGCTCGCACCATGACCACGCACCATGTCAGCGTCGGCGACATCGTCATCGGCAACGACCAGCCCCTGGTCCTGATCGCCGGGCCCTGTGCCATGGAAAGCCGCGACCACGCCATGGAAATGGCCGAGCGGCTGACCGAGATCACCGGCCGGGTCGGCCTGCCCCTGATCTACAAGTCGTCTTTCGACAAGGCCAATCGCACCTCGATCGCCAGCCCGCGCGGCATCGGCCTGGACGCGGCCCTGCCGGTGTTCGCCGAAATCCGCGAGCGCTTCGGTTGCCCGGTGCTGACCGACGTGCACGCCGCCGACCAGTGCAAACCGGTGGCCGAGGCGGTCGATGTCCTGCAGATCCCCGCCTTTCTCTGCCGCCAGACCGATTTGCTGGCGGCGGCGGCCGCGACCGGGCGGGCGGTCAACGTCAAGAAGGGCCAGTTCCTGGCGCCCTGGGACATGACCCAGGTGGTCGACAAGCTGGCCAGTGCCGGCAACCCGCGGGTGCTGGTGACTGAGCGCGGCGCCTCGTTCGGCTACAACACCCTGGTGTCCGACATGCGCAGCCTGCCGATCCTGGCTGCCACTGGTTATCCGGTGGTCTTCGACGCGACCCACTCGGTGCAACAGCCGGGCGGGCAGGGCAGCCGGTCGGGCGGCCAGCGGGAGTTCGTGCCGGTCCTGGCCCGGGCCGCGGTGGCGGTGGGTGTCGCCGCCGTATTCATGGAAACCCATCAGGACCCCGACAATGCGCCGTCGGACGGTCCCAACATGGTGCCGGTCGACGAGATGGAGCCGCTGCTGCGCCGTCTTGTCGCGCTGGACCGGCTGACCAAGGGCGCGGACTGAGAACCAGACAGGAAGGACGTCACAGTATGAGCGCGATCGTCGATATCAAGGCGAGGGAGATCCTCGACAGCCGCGGCAACCCGACCGTTGAGGTCGACGTTCTGTTGGAGACCGGCGCCATGGGCCGGGCCGCGGTTCCGTCCGGCGCGTCAACGGGTGCCCATGAGGCGGTCGAGCTGCGCGACGGCGACGACCGCTTCGGTGGCAAGGGCGTGGCCCGAGCCGTCGACGCGGTCAACGGCGAGATCTTCGACGCACTTTCCGGCGTCGACGCCGAGGATCAGCCCCATATCGATCGGCTGATGGTCGGCCTGGACGGTACACCCAACAAGGCCCGGCTCGGCGCCAACGCCATTCTCGGGGTCAGTCTGGCGGCAGCCAAGGCTGCGGCCGAGGATCTTGAGATGCCGCTGTACCGTTATGTTGGCGGGGTCGGTGCCCGCACGCTGCCGGTGCCGATGATGAACATCCTCAATGGCGGCGCCCATGCCGACAACCCGATCGACATCCAGGAATTCATGATCATGCCGGTGGCGGCCGGTAGCCTGGCCGAGGCGGTGCGCACTGGCGCCGAGATCTTCCAGGCCCTGCGCAAACAGTTGAAGGACGCTGGACACAACACCAATGTCGGCGACGAGGGCGGCTTTGCCCCGAATCTCAACAGCACCGTCGATGCCCTCGACTTGATTATGAAATCGATCGAGCAGGCCGGCTACAGGCCGAGCGAGGATGTCTGGCTCGCCCTGGACTCGGCCTCGACCGAGTTCTATGCCGACGGGGTCTACGACCTGGCCGGCGAGGGCCGCAAGCTGGATGCCGGCGGCATGGTCGACTACTACGCCGATCTGGCCGGACGCTATCCGATCATCTCGATCGAGGACGGTATGGCCGAGGATGACTGGGAGGGCTGGAAGGCGCTGACCGATGCCCTTGGCGACCAGTTGCAACTGGTCGGCGACGATCTTTTCGTCACCAACCCCCTGCGCTTGGCCGACGGCATCGCCCAAGGCACCGCCAACGCCATCCTGGTCAAGGTCAACCAGATCGGTACCTTGAGCGAGACCTTGGACGCGGTCGAGATGGCCCACAAGGCGGCCTATCGGGCGGTGATGTCGCATCGTTCCGGCGAGACCGAGGACGCCACCATCGCCGATCTGGCGGTCGCGACCAATTGCGGCCAGATCAAAACCGGCTCCCTGGCCCGCTCCGACCGCCTGGCCAAGTACAACCAGCTTCTCCGCATCGAAGAACAGCTCGGCCCGGCCGCACGGTACGCGGGGTTCGACGTGCTGCCTTAGGCCACATGGCGGTGACTTCGCCGAGACCCCGCCCGTAAACACCCGAAATACAATTTAAAGGTTTGGCCACCATTGTGCCCGATTAAAGGGTTGTCAAAGGCGGGTCCGAACCATGAAACGATATATTTTGACCAAAATACCCTATAGTAGCACTTGAAAGGGACAAATATTGTCCCTAAGTATAACCATAAGGCGATTACGGTAACAGACACACGCTTATATGGCGGATGTGAACGCGATCATGATGTTGGCGCCGGACCCGGATCAAGACCGGGCGTTGGTGGAGTTTGCCCGGAGTTATGCCGCGGCGGGCAACTGGCTGGCGGCCGAGATCCGAACAACGGGCGTGACCGACCAGGTCAGATTGAACCGGCTGTTCTACGGGCCCTTGCGCCAACGGTTCGGGCTGCCGGCCCAGTCCGCCGTGCTGTGCCTCAAGCATGTCGCCCGGCTGAGCCATGGCGGCAGCGTGCCGGCGGTGCTCGGTCCGGACGGGCCGGTACCCTATGACCGGCACCTGTACTCCATGCGCGCCATCGATCAGGTGTCGCTGGCGACATTGGAGGGGCGCGTAATCGTGGCTTGCGCCTTGGAGCGCTACGAAGACGCCAGGAAAGGCGTAAAGAACGCCGAACTTCGGCGCCGAGAAGGGCGCTGGATGTTCACCATCCGGACCCGGCTTGCCGGGACCGAGACCGACCGCAACACGAGAGAACGGGAGAAGGCCATGAACAGCAACTTGTTTGGACGGATTTCACGACTGGTTTCCGGGCTCACCCACAACGCCATCGAACAGGCCGAACAGGCCGCCGCGGTGCCGATCATGGAACAGGCGCTCCGCGACATCGATGAGGCGGTGCGGGAGGTCAAGGCCGAGATCGGCAAGCAGGAAGCCCTCAAACACAATGTCGGCCGCCGCCAGGAGGGTCTCCAAACCGAAAGCGGGAATCTGGACGACAAGATCGCGCTGGCGCTGACCGAGGGCGAGGACAAGCTGGCCGAGGCCGGCGCCTCCCGGCAGTTGGACATCGATACCCAGCTTGCGGTGCTGGACCGCAGCCTGACCGAGGCTGACGAGGAAATCGCCCGTCTGAGCGAGTCCTTGAGTGCCCTGCACGCCAGTCGGCGCGAGGCCAAGGCCCGGTTGAAGGAGTTGAAGGCCGCCGAGGCGGCGTCCGCGGCCCCCGGTTCACCGACCACGGCGACCGGCGGTGCCGCGACCATGGCCGACAAGGCGATGGCCGATGCCGAGCGCTATGGCGAGAAGTTCACCGGGGTGCCGGCCGAAGAGGCGCCGGGCGCATCCAAGGAACTGGAGGAGCTCGCCGAACTGCACCGCCGCCACGCCATCGAGGAGCGGCTGGCGGCCCACAAGGCCAAGCTGAAGGGTGGCGGCTGAACCAGTTTGAGCCGCGGATTTAAGGGAAGGGGAGACCTGCCATGACCGGGCTGGATTTCTTCATGGCCGAGGGCAACGGGCCGTTTCTGGTCGCCATGGCGGTGGCCCTGTTCATCGCCATTATCGAGGTGGTCAGCACCGTACTTGGCCTCGGCCTGTCGGACCTGATCGACGATCTGCTACCCGACATGGACGTCGACGCGGGTGTCGATGTCGATCTCGACGCGGATCTGGATGTCGATACCGACGTCGATATCGACGGTCTGGATTCGGAACCGGGGATCGCCGCCCAGGCACTGGGCTGGCTGAACGTGGGGCGGGTGCCGTTCCTGATCCTGCTGCTGCTGTTCCTGATGCTGTTCGCTGTGGGTGGTTACCTTGTCCAATCACTGGCTCAGAGCCTGTTCGGTTTCCTGTTGCCGTCGATCCTGCTGGCTCCGGCGATGCTAGTGCCGGTGATCCCGATGCTCAGGCTGTCGACCAAGGCGATCGGCGCGATGATCCCGCGCGAGGAGACCTATGCGGTCGGCGATGAGAGCCTGGTCGGCCGGGTTGCGACAGTCAGCCTGGGGCCGATCACCGCGGACAATCCCGGCAAGGCCAAGGTGCTGGACCAACACGGCAACGTCCACTTCGTTCGGGTCCGTGCCGCCAAGGCCGGTCGCCAATTCGACATCAATGCCCGCGTGCTTCTTGTCGGTCACCAGGGGGCGCTGTTCGACGCCATCGAACCCCCTGAAACGTTGGACTAGCTGTTTGACTTGCTGTTCCGTCCCGCTCCTCCGCCCAATCGCCCACTGCCAGGGTACCCTTTGGGTGGTTGGGCGGAGGAGCGGGACGGAACAGCGCTCCCGAAAGTCGCTCTTCAAGCGACCTTCGAGCCAAAACGAAGGAGCGATGCATGATTTCCACGACAGGAGATTTCGCTATGACCTATATCTATCTCGCAGGTTTCGTCACCGTCGTCCTGGTGGTGATCGGACTGATCCTGGCCAAGCTGTATATCAAGGCGCCTAAAGACTATGCTTTTGTGCGCACCGGTCTGGGCGGCCAAAAGGTGATCCTGGATGGCGGCGCCATCAAGCTGCCGGTGCTACACGACATCAGTTGGGTGAATTTGCGCACCCTGCGCCTGGAGGTGCACCGCCTGAAAGAGGCGGCGATGATCACCTTCGATCGCATGCGGGTCGACATCGGGGTCGAGTTCTATGTCCGGGTCAAGCCCAACCGCGAGGCGATTGCGCTGGCGGCCCAGACCCTGGGTGGCCGCACCATGGAGAGCGAGCAACTGCGCGAACTGGTTGAGGCCAAGTTCGTCGACGCCTTGCGCGGCGTTGCTGCCCAGATGGCGCTGAACGACCTGCATGAAAAGCGCTCGGACTTCGTCCAGATGGTGCAGAACTCTGTCGCCTCCGACCTGGAGCAGAATGGCCTGGAACTGGAGTCCGTGTCGCTAACCACCTTGGACCAGACACCGGCGGAGTTCTTCAACCCGAGCAACGCGTTTGACGCGGAAGGTTTGACCCGGCTGACCGAGATCACCGAGAACAAGAAGAAGGAGCGCAACGAGATCGAACAGGCGACCCGGGTTTCGATCGAACAGCGCAACCTGGACGCCGACCGACGCTCGTTCGAGATCAACCAGGAAAAGGAATATGCCCGCCTGGATACCGAACGCAATGTCGCCAACTACGCCGCCGAGACGCGGGCCCAGACCGCCGAGCGCGAAGCCGACGCCAAGCGCCAGGAAGAGCAGGCAGAGATCAACACCAACCTGGCAGTCGAACAGAAGCGCATCGAATCCGATCGCGACGTCGAACTGGCACGCCAGGAGAAGTCGATCGCGGTGGCCAACAAGAGCCGCGAAGAGTCCAAGGCCGAGGCCGAGGCCGATGCCGCCCGCGCCGAAGCGGTGTCGGCGGAAGAGCACGTCAAGACCGTGGCCCGGGTGGCCGAGGCCGAGCGGCAAAAGCAGGTCGCCATCGTCTCGGCCCGCGAACAGGCGGAACGCGACGCGGTGGTGATCACCGTCGCGGCCGAGGCCCAGCGCACCGCGTCCGAGGACGAGGCTGAGGCGACCCTGATCACCTCTCGCGCCCGGGCCGAAGCGACCAAGATCGAGGCCGACGCCGATGCCGCACGCTACACGGTCGAAGCGGACGGTAAGCGGGCCTTGAACGAGGCGCGCAACGTGCTGGACGAGCGGATCATTGCCTTCGAGCTGAAGAACGCCCTGGTCAAGGTGCTGCCGGAAGTGCTGGAAGCGTCAATGAAGCCGGTCGAGAAGATCAAGGATATCCGGATCATCGACATGGGCCAACTGGCCGGGCACACCGGTGGCGGCAATGGCAACGGCAATGGCGGTGGCGCCGGGATCGGCGGCAATGGTGGCGGCGGTTCGATGCCCGACAACATCGTCCAGGCGTTGCTGAACTACCGCATCCAGGCGCCGCTGGTCGACGAGGTCCTGGAAGAGCTTGGCTTCGACCCCAAGGCTGGCTTGCATGGTCTGGCCGGGAACCTTTCGGATCGGGTTGCCAAACCAGCCGACGAAGACAAAAAGAAGTAAAATAATTCAAAGTATCCAAACTGCGGCCCGTCCCGAATATTGGGGCGGGCCGTATTTAATTTGGGCTTTTTTGGGAATTGCGTTAAGTTATCCACAACCACAACACAACGAGGTGAGGCCTGTAGCGCGTTTTCAGTCGATCAACGTTCTGATTTTCCAGAGAGGAGAACGTCATGAAACGACATGTGCTTATGGCCATATGTGCGTCCGGGTTGTTAGTCGGGAGTTGTGCGCCGCGGATATCGGCGCTGGTCAACGACAACGGTCCCGAACGTAGCCTGGTCGAGATCCAGGGAACCAATCTTCAGTCAGCCGAGGTCATATGGGATGCCGGACAGCCGGGCGAAGCCGTGCTGCCGGGCAGCCTGCAAGGCGCACGCATGTTTACCGTGCCGCCCGGTGCGGCCCCGGGTCCGCATCCGGTCGCGGCCCGCAACAGCCGCGGGACCTCATCCCCGGTCACCTACACCGTCACGCCGCAACAGCCGTTCGGGGCGCCGCGGATCGATCGGGTGACATTCCAGAACGTATCCTTCAGCGGTAGCCAGGTGTCGCTGCAGCTCTATGTCCAGGGCGCCAATATCGATATCGGCGCGGTTGCCCGTATCGGCGCCAATGACATCGCCACCACCAGCCACCGGGGCCTGCGCAACGAACTCTACGGCGCCGACCCCAGCGTCATGGGGTATCCGATCTACCACTACGTGGCGCTGTTGGCGGTGCCGGGGCCACAGGCCGCCGGATCGACCATCAACCTGGTGGTCCGCAATCTCGACGGCCAGATCAGCCAGCCTTTCCCGGTAACGTTGCCGACCAGTCTCGCCGATCTCGACAGCGACGGCGACAATCTGTTGGACAGTTGGGAAACCGCCGGGTTCGACGCCGATGGCGACGGTATTATCGATGTCGACCTGGCGGCGCTCGGGGCCAATCCCCATCGGCCCGACATCCTGGTCGAGGTCGACATCATGCAGGGGCTGGACAACCCGCCAATCCCGACGAACGGCCTCATTCCCGGCACCTTTGACTTGGCCCGCCATATGTTCCGGGCCGCCCCGGTGCTTAATCCCGGCGGCGAGGAGGGGATCAACCTGATCCTCGACACGTCCGGCACGGTGCCGTTCTCACAAACCGTGGGCTTTGGGACCATCCTGCCGGGACCGCCAGGCACGACCAACTACACCGCGCTGAAGGCAGCCAATTTCGACAATGCGCGGCGCGGCCGTATCTACCACTATGCGGTCTGGGCGAACGCCCTGGTGGGCGGTTTCAGCGGCGTCTCGGACGTCGATTTCGGTGGTAGCGGCAGCGGCGATGACTTCCTGGTCACCTTCGATGATTTCCCACTTGGGTTCCAGACAAGGCGTTCGCAGGTCGAAACCTTCGTCCACGAG
Organism: uncultured Sneathiellales bacterium; assembly: GCA_964344385.1. GTDB lineage: Bacteria > Pseudomonadota > Alphaproteobacteria > CAYFNG01 > CAYFNG01 > CAYFNG01. The sequence goes on along the minus strand of CAYFNG010000004.1, from coordinate 381,040 downwards.
CTGGGCCACAATCTTGGCCAACGGCACGGTGGCGACACCCATTCGACCCGAAAGCCGAACTATTGGAGTGTCATGTCCTACGCCTGGCAACTGCGATCGGGACGGAACAACGCGACTCGCCGCATGCGGACCACCTGTGCACCGATCTACTGGGCCGATCCGACGGCTTTGGAAGCCAACGGTGCCGCCCCGATCCTGCGCAATGCGATCGTCGACTATTCCCACGGCATGGGCCCGGTGATCGTCGAAAATACCAACTCGCTGAACGAGCCCATCGGGGTCTGCGGGGTTCCGGTCTATTGGAACACCGATCTGGATGCCATCGATATCGGCCTCAGCCTCGATGCCGACGACAACGGCAACGCGACCGAGACCCTGAACGACCACTCGAACTGGCGCTCGTTGGATCTGCGGGGACCGCAGTCCAACGGCACCATTCAGCCTTGAGGGAGACTTGTCATGACCAGAATTTTCCTGCTCGTCCTGATCTCCTCGAGCCTAGCCGCTTGCGCAACGGCGGAGCGGCTGACCATGAGCGACAGCGACCTGGCGATGCGCCAGGCGCAACTCGCGACCAGCGCCGAACAGGCCAAGCTGTGGCGGGCTGCCGCCAAATCGCCGGCCGTGACCGGCCTGTCCAACGCCTCCTATGGCGGTGACGCGGTTGTCCAACGGGTTCCAACCCGGATCGCCGCCGATGCCATGGCCACCGGGTCCGAACGTCTGGGTGCCGGTGTGTCGACGGGCTACGCGGCCCAGGCGCTGCCAGACCTGCCCAAGGCCTATCGCGGCACGGCCCAGGTAACCTCAACAGCAGGTGACAGCTTGGTGCTGAATCTGCCCAATCTTGGTGAGGCCCGGCTTCTGGCCAAGGCTGCCGGACGTCCGCTAAGGGCCAAGGCGGGCGACCATGCGCAGATCTACATGCGGCGTGGTGATCCCTTCCATCGCAATGACGTGATGGCGATCACCTTGCCCGAGGATCAGTTCATCCATGCCCTGGTCGGGGCCGATGGGCCGGTGACCCTGGACCTTCCGGCCTATCGGCTGGTGGCCCAGCAGACCGGTGAGGTGCGGCAAAACGGGCTTGGGGTACAGGTGACGCTGGACGGTGAAACTAGGTTCCTGCAGGCCGGCGATAAGGCCGACTTCGCGGCCGGCGGCCTGACCGTGATGATCAACGCCAGTGTCGCGGTGCAGGGCGAAGCCGCCCATGCATTGCCGGGCAAACCCTACCGGTTGGAGCTGATCGCCTGGCAGACGGCCGCGCGCTAGAACGCCAACTGAAAAAGGGACTATTTCTGCCCGATCTTCGGTTCGTCACCCGCCAGCAATCGCGAGATGTTGGCGTGGTGGCGAACGAAGATCAGGACGGTCATGGCCAAGGCCAGGCCCGCGATCTCGGGCCCCGCCAGGAACCAGGCATAGATCGGTGACGCAGCCGCCGCCACCAGGGCGGCGAGTGACGAATATCGAAAAACAACGGCGGTCGCCAACCAGGTCAGGCAGCACAGGATGCCGATCGGCCAGGTCAGGCCGAGTAGGACGCCCAGGAAGGTCGCCACTCCCTTGCCGCCCTTGAAGCCGAGCCAGACCGGGAACAAATGGCCGAGAAAGGCGAATCCACCAAGGAAAATACCGACCGCCAGGCTGCCGGTCAGCCAGGCGCCCAACAGAGCCACCGCACCGCCCTTGGCGCCGTCCAGCAACACAGTTGCCGCGGCCAGCCCCTTGTTGCCGGTGCGCAGGACATTGGTGGCGCCGATATTGCCGCTGCCGATTTGGCGCAGATCGCCGAGCCCGGCCAATTTGGTCAGCACCAGCCCAAACGGGATTGAGCCGGCCAGATAGCCGACAATCGCGGCCGACAGCAATGGCCAGACTTGCCCGAAGCCCCCGGTTTCCGCCATGCCGCCCCCCATTGTTGTTTGTCGTTGCCGGTGATTATACCAGCACGGTCCAGACTGTCAGCCGCCGCGGGTAAACACGGTCTCGCCGGCTACCACCGTGCGAATGGCATGGCCCTGGACCGGTCGTCCGTCGAACGGGCTGTTCTTGGACTTGGATTGGAAACGCCTCTCGTCGACCACCCAGGGACGGTCGAGGTCGATCAGTGTCAGATCGGCCGGCGCACCCTCGGCCAGGCGTCCGGACTTCAGGCCCAGCAACTCCGCCGGTCGGCAGGTCATCGCGGCCATAAGCTGGGCCAGTTCGATCTGACCGGTATGATAGAGCTCCAGGCCCAGGGGCAGCATGGTCTCCAGGCCGATGATGCCGAACGCCGCCTGGGCAAAGGGCAGGCGCTTGCTTTCCTGATCCTGGGGACAATGGGCCGATGAAATCACGTCGATCGAACCGTCGGCCAGGCCTTCGACCATGGCGATCCGCTCGGCCTCGTCACGCAGCGGCGGTTTCGTCTTGGCGAAGGTGCGGTATTCGCCGATCGCAACCTCGTTGAGGGCGAAATTGTACGGCGCGACCCCGCAACTGACATCCAGCCCGCGCTGCTTGGCAGCCCGCACCGCATCCAACGATTCGGACAGCGAAATATGGGCCGCGTGGTAGCGGCCGCCGGTCAGTTCCACCAGCTGGATGTCCCGGGACAACACGATGGTCTCGGCGGCCGCGGGAATCCCGGTCAGGCCGAGCCGCATTGACCATTCACCCTCGTTCATGCAACCGGATTCGGCCAGGCTTGTATCCTCGACATGATGGATGATCAGGAGGTCGAAGGCACTGGCATAGGACAAGGCCCGGCGCATCACCTGGGCGCCGGCGATCGAGCGGCCGGGGTCGCAGAACGCCACCGCGCCGGCCTCGGCCAGCATACCGAACTCGGTGGTTTCGGTGCCGTTCAGGCCGCGGGTCACGGCCGCGGTCGGCAGTACATTGACACAGCAGGTCTCACGGGCACGGCGGCTGACGAATTCGATCAGCGCCACCTCGTCGATTACCGGCAAGGTGTCGGGCATGGCGACCATCGTCGTGATTCCGCCGGCCGCGGCAGCCCGGCCGGCCGTGGCCATGGTCTCCATATGCTCGGCCCCGGGCTCGCAGAGATGGGCGTGCATGTCGATCAGGCCCGGCGCCAATAGATGACCACCGCAGTCGACCACATCGATCCCGTCGGGCACACCGCCCGGAAACAGACTGGCGCCGAGATCGGCAATCACACCGCCCACGGTCAACAGGGCGCCGGCACTGTCCAGGCCGCTGGCCGGATCCAGCAGCCGGGCATTGACATAGGCTGTCCGCTGTTCCGCCATGGTCAGTCTCCCGGCCGGTTGGCCAGACGCCGGGTCAGCACGTCAAGGCAGGCCATGCGGACCGCCACGCCCATCTCGACCTGCTCGCGGATGACGCTGCGGTCGATGTCGTCGGCCACTTCGGTGTCGATTTCGACTCCCCGGTTCATCGGCCCGGGGTGCATGATCAGGGCGTCCGGTTTGGCTGCCTGCAGCTTGTCGTAGTCCAGTCCCCAGAAGTGGAAATACTCGCGGATCGACGGCACGAACGTGCCCTGCATGCGCTCGTTCTGCAGACGGAGCATCATGACGATGTCGACATCCTTGAGCCCCTCGCGCATGTGATGGTGAACCTCTACCCCCAGACGGTCGGCGGCGGCCGGCAGCAGGGTTGGCGGCGCCACCAGCCGCACCCGCGCGCCCATGGCGTTCAGCAGGTAGATGTTCGAGCGTGCCACCCGGCTGTGCAGGATGTCGCCGCAGATCGCCACGGTCAGGCCTTCCAGCCGGCCGCGGCGGCGCCTGATGGTCAGCGCATCCAGCAAAGCCTGGGTCGGGTGCTCATGGCTGCCGTCGCCGGCGTTGATCACCGCGCAATCGACCTTTTGGGAGAGCAGTTCCACCGCGCCGCTGTCGGGATGGCGTACCACCAACACGTCCGGGTGCATGGCGTTCAGGGTCATCGCGGTGTCGATCAGGGTCTCGCCCTTCTTGATCGCCGAGACGTTGACCGACATGTTGATGACGTCGGCGCCCAGGCGCTTCCCGGCTAGTTCGAACGAGGTCCGGGTCCGGGTCGAGCTTTCGAAGAACAGGTTGATCTGGGTGCGGCCGCGCAGGCTGGATTGCTTCTTGTCGACCTGCCGATTGAGCTCGACATAGGCCTCGGACAGGTCCAGCAATTGATTGATTTCGATCGGCGAAAGGCCGGCTATCCCGAGCAAATGGCGGTGGGAAAAATCGAAATCAGCGGGCGGGTTCATTAAAGTGCCCTTATAGGCCCGCCAGGTGCTGTGCGCAAGCGGAATGGCGCGGCATTCGGCAAAACTTTGCCGTCGAACGCGGCGTTAGCCACCCAGACTGTCCAGGGCGCCCTGCAGGATGTAGGCGGCGGCCATTTTGTCGACCACTTCGCCGCGGCGCTTGCGGCTGGCGTCCGCCTCCAGCAGGGTCCGAGTGACCGCCGCGGTCGACAGGCGTTCGTCCCAGAACGCGTAAGGCAGGCCCAGCTTGGCCTCAACGTTCTTGGCGAATTGCCGCACCGATTGGCAGCGGGGGCCCTCGCTTCCGTCCATGTTGACCGGCAGGCCAATGACCAGGCCGCCGACGCCTTCACGCTCGACGATCTCGCGCAGCCGCTCGGCGTCCTTGGTGAACTTTGTCCGGCGCAGGGTCTCGTAGGGCGAGGCGATCATCAAGCCGGCATCGGAAAGCGCCAGACCGACGGTCTTGCTGCCGACATCGAGGCCAAGTAGACGCTGGCCGCGCCGGAGTTCGCCTCGGAGGTCGCTAAGGTTGCTTAAAGCCATGGTGGGTGATAGTTTCCGGCCCTCAGGTCAGGCTCCGTTAGGGGGCAAAATGCGGCGGCCATAAGCGGGTTGCCCCAGCGACCGAACCGACGTCCTTTCCTATACCGCGAAGGTAGCCTATGTCGCTAGACAAAGACACGGTGCGAAACATCGCGCGACTGGCGCGAATCAAGGTGGCCGAGGACGATCTCGACCATCTGGCCAGCGAATTGAACAACATCCTCGGCTGGGTCGAACAGCTTGCTGAGGTCAATACCGACGGGGTCGCGCCGATGACTTCGGCGGTTGAGATGCGGCTCCGCTGGCGCGAGGATGAGATCAATGACGGTGGCCAGGCAGCCAAGGTGACAGGCAACGCACCGGCCGGCCATGATCATTATTTCACCGTGCCCAAGGTGGTCGAGTGATGAGCGGCCTTACCGAACTTGGCATGGCCGCCGCCCGCGATGGGCTGGCCAAGGGCGATTTCTCGGCCCGCGAGTTGACGGAAGCGCACATCGCGGCGGTCGAACAGGCCCGGCCCCTGAACGCCTTTATCACCGAAACCCCCGACCACGCCCTGGCCCAGGCCGATGCGGCCGACCAACGGCGCCGCGCCGGCGAGACCAGGCTGATGGATGGGTTGCCGATCGGCATGAAGGACCTGTTCTGCACCGACGGCGTACTGACCACCGCCGGCTCCCACATCCTGGATGGCTTCCACCCCTACTACGAGTCGACCGTGTCGGCCAATCTCTGGGCCGAAGGCGCGGTGATGCTGGGCAAGCTGAACATGGACCAGTTCGCCATGGGCTCGTCCAACGAGACCAGTTATTACGGCCCGGTCGAAAACCCCTGGCGGCGCAGCGGCGACAACCGGTCGCTGGTACCCGGCGGTTCGTCCGGTGGCTCGGCGGCGGCCGTGTCGGGACGCTTTGCATTGGGCGCCACAGGGACCGACACCGGCGGCTCGATCCGCCAGCCGGCGGCGTTCACCGGCATTGTCGGTTTCAAACCCACCTATGGCCGCTGTTCCCGCTGGGGCATCGTGGCCTTTGCCTCGTCCCTCGACCAGGCCGGACCGATGACCCGCGACGTCCGCGACGCGGCGATCATGCTCAGGGCCATGGCCGGGTTCGATCCCAAGGATTCGACCAGCGTGGACCGGCCGGTGCCGGACTACGAGACGGCGCTGACCGGCGATATTAGGGGCCTAAAGGTCGGCATCCCGGCGGAATACCGGGTCGACGGCATGGACCCGGAGATCGAGGCCCTGTGGAGCCAGGGGGTCGACTGGCTGAAACAGGCCGGCGCCGAGATCGTCGAGGTCGGCCTGCCCCATACCAAATATGCGCTGCCGACCTATTACATCTGCGCCCCGGCCGAGGCTTCGTCGAACCTGGCCCGCTATGACGGGGTGCGCTTTGGCCTGCGCGTGCCGGGCAAGGACCTGACCGAGATGTACGAGAACACCCGCGCGGAAGGGTTCGGCGACGAGGTCAAACGCCGGGTGATGATCGGCACCTATGTGCTGTCGGCCGGTTATTACGATGCCTATTATTTGAAGGCGCAGCGGGTCCGCAGCCTGATCGCCGAGGATTTCCGCAAAGCCTATCAGGCCTGCGACGTGATCCTGACCCCGACCACGCCGACCGCCGCCTTTGCCACCGGCGACAAGAGCGACGATCCCATCGCCATGTACCTGAACGACGTGCTCACCGTGCCGGCCAGCCTGGCCGGACTGCCTGGGATCTCGGTGCCGGCCGGCCTGAACGGCGAAGGCCTGCCGCTGGGCCTTCAGGTGTTGGGCCGGGCCTTCGACGAGGAGACGGTGCTGCGCACCGCCCATGTGCTGGAGGCGGCGGCCGAATTCACCGCCCGACCCGAGATCTGGTGGGGAGACGCGTCATGAGCCAGTTGATCCACGGCGCCACCGGCGACTGGGAAATCGTCATCGGCATGGAGGTCCACGCCCAGGTCGTCTCGAAGGCCAAACTGTTTTCCGGCGCCGCCACTGCCTTCGGCGCGGAACCCAACGCGCAAGTCTCGTTCGTCGATTGCGGCATGCCCGGCATGCTGCCGGTGATCAACCGGGTCGCGGTCGAGCAGGCGGTGCGGACCGGTCTCGGTCTGAAAGCCCAGATCAACACCTTCTCGGTGTTCGATCGCAAAAACTACTTCTATCCCGACCTGCCCCAGGGCTACCAGATCTCGCAATACCTGCAGCCGGTGGTCGGCCACGGCACCATCGTCATCGACCTGGAGGACGGCTCGAGCCGCGAGATCGGCATCACACGGCTGCACTTGGAGCAGGATGCGGGCAAGAGCGTGCACGACCAGGACCCGAACGCGACCTTCGTCGACCTCAACCGCTCCGGCATTGCCCTGATGGAAATCGTCTCCGAGCCCGACATGCGCTCGTCCGAGGAGGCCGGCGCCTATCTGGCCAAGATGCGCTCGATCCTGCGCTATCTCGGGACCTGCGACGGCAATATGGAAGAGGGCTCGATGCGGGCCGACATCAACGTCTCGGTGCGCCGCCCCGGCGGTGAACTTGGCACCAGGGCCGAGATCAAGAACGTCAACTCCATCCGTTTTGTCAAACAGGCGATCGAATACGAAGCACGGCGCCAGGTCGACCTGATCGAGGATGGCGGCGAGGTGGTCCAGGAGACAAGGCTGTTCGATTCCGGGCGCGGCGTCACCCGCTCGATGCGGTCGAAGGAAGAGGCCCACGACTATCGCTACTTCCCAGATCCCGACCTGCTGCCGCTGGAGTTCGACCAGGCGTTCGTCGACCGGCTGGCCGCGGATCTGCCGGAACTGCCCGACGACAAGCTGGCCCGCTACGAGGACGATCTCGGCCTGTCGCACTACGACGCCAGCGTGCTGGTGGCCGAACGCGAAACCGCCGACTATTTCGAGGCTTTGGCGGGCGGGCGCGATCCGAAGCTGGCCGCCAACTGGGTGATGGGCGATCTGTTCGGCGCCCTGAACAAGGCCGGCCTGGACGTCACCGACAGCCCGGTCTCGCCGGCGGCACTGGGCGGCCTGCTGGACCGCCTCAGCGATGGCACCATTTCGGGCCGCATCGCCCGCGATGTCTTCCAGGAGATGTTCGAAACCGGCGAGGCGGCCGACGCGATCATCGAGGCCAAGGGCCTGAAACAGGTCTCCGATACCGGCGCCATCGAGGCCGAGGTCGACAAGGTCCTGGCCGCCAACCCGGACAAGGTCGAGGAATACCGTGGCGGCAAGACCAAACTGATGGGCTTTTTCGTCGGCCAGGTGATGAAAGCCACCCAGGGCAAGGCCAATCCCAAGCTGGTCAACGAGGCCCTGAAGGCGAAGCTGGAGGGGTAGGGGAGGCCAGAGCAAGCGAATGGTCTCATTGCGTTCGGCAGCTAACCGTCTCAGGACAGATAGTCGTCGGATTGTGGAGTGATTTTCCGGACCATTGTTAGCTTTCGGATGGCTGATCAAAAGCAGCCTGCACGCGGAGGACGTCCTACCCCGCGAAAAGCGGCTCCGGGCGCCCATTGACACCGAGGCCGTGGACGGCGAACAGGCCGCCGCCGTCCGTTTCGCCGAAATCGCGGCCCGCCACCGGCTTGCCCATCGAGGTGACGTAGAGGACGTCCAAGTCGGGACCGCCGAACATGGTGCTGGTGACCGTGTGGACCGGCATCTCGACCAGCCGGTCCAGCGAACCGTCGGGGGCGAAGCGGGCCAGCTTGCCGGCGATGATCAGGGCGCTCCAGATAAAACCGTCCGCATCCACCGTCATGCCGTCCGGGGCGCCCTTGTGGCGGCGGGTGGCGACCAGTGGCCGTTTGTTGGCAACCGCCCCGGTTTCCAGGTCATAGTCATAGGCGTTGATTTGTGTGGCATGGGAATCGGCGTGGTACAGGGTGCGGCCGTCGGGGCTGAAGCAGGGGCCGTTCGAGACGATGAAGCCGTGGTCCAATGGGTGGACCGAGAAATCGGTGTCGACCCGGTAGAGGCTGCCCAACGGCTCGCGTTCAACTGCGTCCATGGATCCGACGATGAACCGTCCCGCCGCATCGGTCTTGCCGTCATTAAGTCGCCGTTTGCCGTCGGCCTCGAACACGGTGGCCAGCAATTCGCAGGCGCCGGTGGCGGGGTCGAATCCGTGGATACCGTTGTCCATCGCCAGGATGAACCCACCGGATGCACGCAGGGCCAGCGAGCCGACGGTCCGCCCCGGCAGGTCCCAGCCGTCGATGGCACCGGTCACGGGGTCATGGCACCACAGCTTCGGGGCTTCGGAGTCGACCCAATAGAGGACACCGCCTTCAGGGTCCCAGAGCGGCCCTTCGCCGAGCCGGGCGGTGACCGAGCCGATACGCTCAATGGTCGTGGCCATGACATCCTCCCTTGTCGAACCGCATCATTCGACGCCATCTCCCGGATTGCAACCCTGAGCAAACCGGCGCGATGCCGCCAAGGCTTTAAAATCCGTGGCGCCAGCGCCATGTTTGAATAAGAGCGGCACGCCACGAACGCCGTTCGCGCCGCTGCCGCCTGGTCACCGAACAAGGGGGCAAGATCGTGATAACATTTCGCACCTGGATCCTGGTCGCCGACGGCGGCCGCGCGCGATTCCTGAAGCAGGAGGGCGCCGGCGGAGCCCTGCGAGCCGCCATGGATCACGATTTGGTGGCGCCCAGCCAGCCCACTCGGGAACTGGGCACCGACAAGCCTGGGCGAACCCACAAGAGTTTCGACGGATCGCGCCATGCGATGGAACCGCGGGTCGATTGGCATCGCTACGAAAAGCACCTGTTTGCCAAACAGGTCGCCAAAATGGTTGAGGGCGGGTTGAAACGTGACGACTTTGACCGCCTGGTCCTGGTCGCGCCGCCGCCCGCCCTGGGTGAGCTGCGCGAGGCATTGTCCAAGGCCGCCCGCGACAAGGTCACCGGCGAATTGGGCAAGGACCTGACCCATTTGTCGCTGGCGGACCTGAGGAGCCATCTCGACGATGTTCTGCCCGGGTTCGACTGACCCGAGCCCGACGATTATTGGCCTGGGCGCGCCCGTTCGATAATTGCGTCGAAGTCACAGCCCCGGGGCAGGGTGCCATAGGCGCCGCTCCACCGGTTCCCCAGGCGCGAGGCGCAATAGGCGTCGGCCACGGCCGCCGGGGCGTGGCGTACCAGCAACGATGCCTGCAACGCCGTTGCCATGCGTTCGGTGATCTCGCGGGCCCTGAGCTCCAGGTCTTCCGGCGTGTTCAATTCGGTCTTCAGGGCATCGACTGCGGCATCCAATGAAGCATGACCGCCGCGCGCCGCCTCCAGCTCGGCCAGCAAGGCCGGCACGGCCGCCTTTTCGCGGAACATGGCGCGCAGCACGTCAAGGCAGATGACGTTGCCGGAGCCTTCCCAGATGCTGTTGACCGGGGCCTCGCGGTAGAGCCGGGGCAGGATCGATTCCTCGACATAGCCAGGGCCGCCATGACACTCCATGGCCTCGAAGGTATGGCCTGGCGCCCGCTTGCAGATCCAGTACTTGCCGATCGCGGTGGCGATGCGGGCAAAGGCGGCGGCGCTCTCGTCTTCCGCCGCTTCGTCCATCGCCCGGGCGATCCGTAAGGTGAGGGCCAGCGCCGCCTCGGCCTCAAGCGCCAGATCGGCCAGCACGTTGCGCATCAGAGGCTGCTGGATCAGCTTCTTCTGGAAGGCGACCCGGTAGGTGGTGTGGTGCAGGGCCTGGACAAGGCCCTGGCGCATCAGGGCGGACGAACTGGCGCAGCAATAGAAGCGGGTGCCCTGGACCATATCCAGGATGGTGGCGACGCCGCGGCCCTCTTCGCCGACCATCACGCCCCAGGTGTCCTGCAATTCCATCTCGGACGAGGCATTCGACTTGTTGCCCAGCTTGTCCTTCAGGCGCTGAATGAACAGCGCGTTGCGCTCGCCGTCCGGTGTCCAGCGTGGGACCAGGAAACAGGAGAGTCCGACATCGGTATAGGCCAGGGTCAGGAAGGCATCCGACATCGGCGCCGAACAGAAGAACTTGTGGCCGATCAGCCGGTACTCGGCGCCCTGGCCCGTGGCGGCGCCGACCGCCACCGCCCGGGTCGAGTTGGCGCGGACGTCGGATCCGCCCTGCTTCTCGGTCATGAACATGCCCATGGTGACGCCAGCCTTGTCCGCCGCCGGAATGTCGCGCCCGTCATATTCGGTCGAGGTGATCCTGGGCAGCCATTCCGCGGCCACCTCGGGCGTGCCGCGCAGCGCCGGCACCACCGCATAGGTCATGGCCATCGGGCACAGCACGCCGCCTTCGGGCTGGTTGTACATGTAGGTCAGCGCTGCATGGGCCGCATGGGCGCCGTGCCGGGGGTGGTTCCAGGCGAAGGAGGGGACCTGGTTCTCGATCGCCACCCGCATCAGGTCGTGATAGGCGGGATGGAATTCGACCTGGTTGATCCGCATGCCGTAGCGGTCGAAGGGCTTGATCTCGGGGCCGTGGCGGTTGGCCAGGTCGGCCTTCTCGAAGATCTCGGCGGCACCGGCAACCGGTCCGAAGGCAGCCAGTGTCTCGGCCGCCCAGCCGCCGCCCTCGCGGGCCACGCCCTCCTGCAACGCGACGTCCCCGGCCCACAGGTCCTGATCGCCGAGATGCGGCGGCATATTGGTGACCTCGTGGGTCGGCAGATTGGCCAGGGGCTTCAAGGGGATCATGGCGCCGTCTCCTCTTCCGGAACGGGGGCAGGGCACCAAACTAGTCTCTGGCAACTGTCAAAGGCAAGGGACAGGGAAAATAAGGGCGCGCGCGTTGGGAGCGGTGGTCTCACTCTGTACTTGCGCGCGCCCCTTTCGAGGGAGGATGAGGCTTACCGGACTAGGTTATTGCTCTTGCATCCGCTCCCAATTCCAATCACGAACAGCCGCTGGTCGAACCGCAGGTGTCGCACTTCATGCAGGTGCCGTTGCGGACCAGGGTGAAATTGCCGCACTCGGTGCAGGCATCGCCCTCATAGCCCTTGATGCGGGCCTCGGTGATCTTGGCCAACCGGTCGTCGACCGCCTCCATCACCGCCGCGCTGACCGTGGTGACCTGTTGGGCGACACTTTCGGTGGCCAGGCCGGTGGCCCCGGCCGCCTGCAGTGTTGCTGTCACCGCACCCGAGCCGTTATTGCCGCCGTTCAGGACATAAAGGTTGGACCGCACATAGCCGGTCGAGGCCAGGCCGAACCGGATCGCCGGCGAGGCCTCTAGCGCGCCTTCCGCCGACAGGCTGTTTTCCTGGCTGGCGTCGCCGATGGTGTCGGGCAGTACGTCGTTGGGCTCGACATGGGCCAGGTCGTTGCGACCCAGATAGGAGATCGCCAATTCCCGGAACATGTAGTCGAGGATCGAGGTCGACATCTTGATCGCCTCATTGCCCTCGACCATGCCGTTCGGCTCGAAGCGGGTGAAGGTAAAGGCCTCGACATATTCCTCCAGCGGCACGCCGTATTGCAGCCCGATCGAGATCGCGATGGCGAAATTGTTCATCAGGCTGCGGAAGGCGGCGCCTTCCTTGTGCATGTCGACGAAGATTTCGCCCAGCTTGCCGTCGTCATATTCGCCGGTCCGCAGGTAGACCTTGTGGCCGCCAATGGTGGCTTTCTGGGTATAGCCCTTGCGGCGTTGCGGCAGCCGCCGGCGTTCATTGACCACCCGCTCAACGATGCGTTCGGCCAGAACCGCGGGCCGATCGGCCAGGGGTGCGGCCTCGATCACCTCGTTCAAGCTTTCCTCGGCATCGTCCTCGATCAGGGCCGAGGAGAGCGGCTGGCTGAGCTTGGAGCCGTCGCGGTAAAGCGCATTGGCCTTCAGGCCCAGTTTCCAGGACAGCATATAGGCCGACTTACAGTCATCGACCGTGGCGTCGTTGGGCATGTTGATGGTCTTGGAGATGGCGCCCGAAATGAAGGGCTGGGCCGAGGCCATCATGCGGATATGGGCCTCCGCCGACAGGAAGCGGGTGCCCAGCCGGCCGCACGGATTGGCGCAGTCGAACACCGGCAGGTGTTGCGGCTTCAGATGCGGCGCGCCTTCCAGGGTCATGGCGCCGCAGCAATAGATGCTGGCCGCCTGGATGTCGTCGCGGCTGAACCCCAGCGCCGCCAGCATGTCGAAGCTGAGATCGTCCAGCTTGGCGGCCTCGAACCCTAAGATCGAGGTGCAAAACTCCTCGCCCAGGGTCCATTTGTTGAAGGCGAACTTGATATCGAAGGCTGACGCCAGCACGCCTTCGACCTTTTCGATCACCTCAGGCGTGAAGCCCTTGGCGGCCAGGGTCTCGTGGTTGACGCACGGCGCCCCGTTCAGGGTGCCATGACCCAGTGCATAGGCGATGATCTCGTCGCGCTGTTCATCGCTGTAGCCCAGCTTGGTCAGGGCCTCGGGCACGGTGCGGTTGATGATCTTGAAATAGCCGCCGCCGGCCAGCTTCTTGAACTTGACCAGGGCGTAGTCCGGCTCGATGCCGGTGGTGTCGCAGTCCATCACCAGACCGATGGTACCGGTCGGCGCGATGACCGAGGTCTGGGCGTTGCGGTAGCCGTTTTGCTCGCCCAGGGTAAGCGCCAGGTCCCAGGACCGGGCGGCGGCGTCCGCCAGGTCCGGGTCGGGGCAGTTGGCGATATCCAGCGCCACCGGCAGGACTTCCAGCCCTTCGTAACCGGCACCGTGACCATGGGCCGCCCGGCGGTGGTTCTTCACCACCCGCAGCATGTTGTCGCGGTTGCGTTCATAGCCCGGGAAGGCACCCAGCTCGCCGGCCATCTCGGCCGAGGTCGCGTAGGAGGTCCCGGTCATCAGGGCCATGATCGCACCGGTCAGGGCCCGACCCTCGGTCGAATCATAGGGCAGGCCCTGGGCCATCAACAGGCCGCCGATATTGGCGATGCCCAGGCCCAGTGTGCGGAAATCATAGGACAGCTTGGCGATCTGGGCCGACGGGAATTGGGCCATCATCACCGAGATTTCCAGCACCATGGTCCACAACCTGGTGGCATGGGCAAAGGCGGCGCCGTCGAAATTGCCGTCCTGGTCCCGGAAGGCCATCAGGTTGAGCGAGGCCAGGTTGCACGCCGTGTCGTCCAGGAACATGTACTCGGAGCAGGGGTTCGATGCCCGGATCTCGCCGTCCTCGGGGCAGGTGTGCCATTCGTTGATCGTTGAATGGAACTGGACGCCCGGGTCGGCCGAACTCCAGGCGGCCTCGGCGATCTGTTCCCACAGTCCGGTCGCGTCCAGGGTCTTGGCGACCTTGCCGTCGGTACGGCGGATCAACTGCCATTCGCCGTTCTCGTTGACCGCGCGCAGGAACTCATTGGTCAGACGGATGGAGTTGTTGGAGTTCTGGCCCGAAACCGTGAGATAGGCATCGCTGTCCCAATCGGTGTCATAGGTCTTGAACTCGATCTCGGTATAGCCCTGGGCGGCGAACTGGATCACCCGCTGGACATAGTTTTCCGGGATCATGGCACGGCGGGCGGCACGGATCGCCAGGCGCAGCGCCTCGTTCTTCTTCGGATCGAAGCCGTCCTCGCCCTCGGATTCGTGGCAGGCGGTGATGATCGCGTTGAGGTGCTTGGCCGCGAGTTTTGAGCCGGCGACCATGGCCGCCACCTTCTGCTCCTCGACCAGCTTCCATTTGACGAATTCTTCGATGTCGGGGTGGTCGGCGTCGACGGTGACCATCTTGGCGGCCCGGCGGGTGGTGCCGCCCGACTTGATGGCGCCGGCGGCCCGGTCACCGATCTTCAGGAAGCTCATCAGGCCCGACGACTTGCCGCCGCCCGACAGCGGCTCTTGCTCGCCACGCAAGGACGAGAAATTGGTGCCGGTGCCGGAGCCGTACTTGAACAGACGCGCCTCGCGGACCCACAGGTCCATGATGCCGCCCTCGTTCACCAGATCGTCATTGACCGACTGGATGAAGCAGGCATGGGGCTGGGGATGCTCGTAGGCCGTTTTCGACCGGGTCAGCTTGCCCGAGCGGTAGTCGACATAGAAATGGCCCTGGCTGGGACCGTCGATGCCATAGGCCCAGTGCAGGCCGGTGTTGAACCATTGCGGCGAATTCGGCGCGCCCATCTGGTGGGCCAGCATGTAGCGCATCTCGTCATAAAAAGTGCGGGCATCCGATTCGCCGTCGAAATAGCCGCCCTTCCAGCCCCAATAGGTCCAGGTGCCCGCCAACCGATCGAACACCTGCTTGGCACTGGTTTCATGGGTGGTGCGGTCGGATTCGTCGAACTGGGCCAGCTTGGCCTTGTCCGGGGCCTGCCGCCACAGCCATTTCGGGACCCGATCCTCCTTGACCGGCTTCAGCGCCGCCGGCACGCCCTTCTTGCGGAAGTACTTCTGTGCCAGAACGTCGCAGGCCACCTGGCTCCACGCCGACGGCACTTCGATGCCATCCAGCTTAAAGACCAGTGACCCGTCCGGATTGCGGATTTCGCTCGATGTGCGCCGGAACAGAATCTCGGCGTAAGGCGACTGGTTTTTCGTGGTGAAACGACGCTCGAGTCGCATGCCCATTATCCCCCTTTTGGTCTTTCTATGTTCAGGAACCGCCCGAACTATTTCTGGTGGTTCGGTCCGGTTCCAGGCCCGAAAACTTGTTAGAGCGGCAACATATTGAGGTCCGCCCGTGCAAGGGAGACGAAATGTAGTAAAGCGCCAAAGCGCCGTCAACGTCATTTTGTGGCGAATTTGTGACTGGTCACAATATGTAGTAGAAAAGGCACATGTGACCCACGCATCCGGGTTAACCCAAACTGCCTAGGGGCTGGTGATGCTGGACGCCAGCGGCGGCAAATGCTATTCCCGTTTTCGGGGAATTAACGACCACGTAACAGGGGTCCTGCCATGATGCCGATTGGGACATTGTTATTGACTTGGTGGAAGGGCGAACTGGTCGGCCAGGACGGTTCCGGCAATCGCTATTATCGGGAGAAGAACGGAGACCGTCGTTGGGTGCTGTATGCCGGCAAGACCGAAGCTTCAGGCATTCCGGCGGAATGGAATGGTTGGCTGCACCACACGTTCGACGAGGCGCCGTCGGATTCGCCCGACCGGAAGCCGTGGGAACGTGACCACGAGCCCAATCGCACCGGCACATCCGGCGCCTATCTGCCGCCCGGCCATGTCAGCGTCGGCGGCGAGCGGGCCAAGGCGTCGGCCGACTACGAAGCCTGGACACCATGACGTGACGCCGGCGTCGCAAGCGCCGGCCTGACGCGAAGGAGGGAAAGGATGGGGGGAAACCTTGTCGAGACGTTGATCGGCGCCGTGGTACTGGTGGTGGCCGGCGTGTTTCTGTTGTTTGCCTATTCGACGGCTGACCTGGGCACGGTCGACGGCTATCAGTTGACCGCGAAGTTCGAACGCATCGACGGCATTTCCGTCGGCGACGATGTTCGGATGAGCGGCATCAAGGTCGGAACCGTGTCCTCGCAACACCTCGACATGGAAACCTTTCTCGCGGTCCTCAACCTAAATATCGATGATGGCGTTGAATTGCCCGACGACACGTCGATCAAGGTGGCCTCCGAAGGCCTGCTGGGCGGCAGCTACCTGTCCATCGAGCCGGGCGGCGGCGAGGAACTGCTGAAGTCGGGCGACGAGATCAAGTATACGCAAGGCTCGGTCAACCTCATGGATCTGATCGGCCAGGCGATTTTCAGTGGGGGCGGGCAGGGCGACAACAAGCAATGACCCGCGCCACGGCGCTTCTTAGCGCCTCGACCCATGCAATCTGATCACGCCCAAAGCTGGCAACCGGACCGCTACGACCGCAATGCCCGGTTCGTTTCCGATCTGGCCGGCGGGGTCGTCGCTCTGTTGGCCCCCAAGCCCGGCGAAATCATCCTCGACCTCGGCTGCGGCGACGGGGTCCTGACCCGGCAACTGGTCGATGTGGGAGCCAAGGTGACCGGTGTCGATGCGTCGCCCGATATGGTCGCGGCCACCCGGGAATTGGGGCTGAACGCCTTGGTCATGGACGGCCAGAACCTGGACGTTGCGACGCTGGGCGAGGGGGCGTTCGACGCGGTGTTCTCAAACGCCGCCCTGCATTGGATGACCAAACCGGACCTGGTGATCGCCAGCGTCGCCCGGTTGTTGAAACCGGGCGGGCGATTCGTCGGTGAAATGGGCGGCCATGGCAATGTCGCGGCGATTGCCACGGCGCTGATCATGGCACTGGAACGGCGCGGATTGCCGGGACGTGCGGCCTCGCCCTGGTACTTCCCGACCCCGGCCGCATATTCCGCCCGCCTGGAAGCTGCAGGCCTGGTGGTGGACAGCGCCGAACTGGTGCCGCGGCCGACGCCGCTGCCAACCGATTTGTCCGGCTGGCTGGATACCTTTGCAGAGGGCCTGTTCCGGGCCGTGCCGGCCGCGCAACAGGCCGAAATCCGGGCCGAAGTCATCGACGCCTTGGGCGTCTGGCTGTGCGACGAAGAAGGCCAATGGACAGCGGACTATGTCCGCCTGCGATTCGCCGCCCACAAACCGGAATAGGTGATGCGAAGCTGGCTTCTGTTTCCCGTCGTCCTTGCCGCCGGACTGGCAACTGCCAGGGCCGAGGATCCGCCGGGCAAGACCGTCGTCCTGCAGGCGCTGGACAAGGTAACCGCGCGGATCTCAGTGGTCGAGGCGCCGATCGGGCAACCGGTCCGTTTCGGGACATTGGAAATCGTTGCCCGCATCTGTGACAAGCGGCCGCCGGAGGAAACCCCGGAAACCACGGCGTTCCTGGAAATCACCGATATGCATCCGGGCGAGCCCCCGGAGCGCGCCTTTACCGGCTGGATGTTTGCCTCCAGCCCGGCGCTTTCGGCACTGGAACACCCGGTCTATGATGTCTGGGTGATCGACTGCAAGGCTTCGGCGCCGGACAGCGAACCTTCGACACAGTAGAAATCGGCCGGTTCCGCGATCGCCGCCGCCAACCGTTCGCGATAGTCTTCTCGGCTGACCTCGACGGCACCGAAATTTCGCAGGTGATCGGTGACGAACTGGGTGTCCAGCAGTTTGAAGCCACAGCGCTTCAGGCGTGCCACCAAATGCACCAGGGCCACCTTGCTGGCATCGGTGGCCCGCGAAAACATGCTCTCACCGAAAAAGGCGGCGCCCAGGGTGACGCCGTACAGACCGCCGACCAGGTCGCCATCCCGGCGGACCTCGACGCTGTGGGCATGGCCGGCCCGATGCATCTGCTCGTACAGTTCGATGATTTCGTCGTTGATCCAGGTGGTCCAACGTCCCGGCGCCGCGGCCGCGCACAATTCGATGACGCCCCGGAAATCCTGGTCGACCGAGATATCGAACGGATCACGGCGAACGGTTTTTGCCAGGCGGCGGGAAATCCGGAACCCGTCCAACGGCAGGATGCCGCGCTGGTCCGGGTCGACCCAATAGAGCGTCGGGTCGTGCCGCCCCTCGGCCATTGGGAAGACCCCGCCGGCATAGGCCCTGAGCACCATATCCAGGGTCAGGCTGGTCATCGTCGATTGCCGCCGCCTACTGGTTCGCGATGTACTTCTCGAGCCAGTGTATGTCGTAAAGCCCGTCGACGAAATCGGACTCCGCAATCAACTGCAGATGCAGCGGGATCGTGGTCTCGACCCCGTCGATGACATATTCCTCCAGCGCCCGTCGCAGGCGCATCAGGCATTCGTTGCGCGAGGTGCCGTGGACGATCAGTTTGGAAATCAAGCTGTCGTAATAAGGCGGTACCTGATAGCCGGAATACAGCGCCGAATCGACCCGCACCCCCAGCCCTCCGGGCGTGTGGTAATCGCTGATCCGCCCCGGGGTGGGGACAAAGGTCATCGGGTTTTCGGCATTGATGCGGCATTCGATCGCGTGACCGTTGATCTTCACGCTGTCCTGGCTGTAGCCCAGGGGCGCGCCATCGGCGACGCGGATTTGCTCGCGGACCAGGTCGATACCGGTGATCATTTCCGTGACCGGGTGCTCGACCTGCAGCCGTGTGTTCATTTCAATGAAGTAGAACTCACCGTTCTCGTAAAGGAATTCGATGGTTCCAACGCCGCGATAGCCGAGCCGGTTGATGGCCTCGGTGACGGTGCGGCCGATTTTCTCGCGGGCTTCGGCATTGAGAGCCGGCGAGGGGGCCTCTTCCAGGACCTTTTGGTGCCGCCGCTGCAACGAACAGTCCCGTTCGCCCAGATGCACCACATTGCCGTGGGTGTCGGCCAGGATCTGCATCTCGATATGGCGCGGCTTTGCGAGGTACTTTTCCAGATAGACCGTGTCGTCACCGAAGGCGGATCGTGATTCGGCCTTGGCCTGGGCCATCTTGGCTTCCAGTTCCTCAGGGTTTTCCACCACCTTCATGCCGCGGCCGCCGCCACCGGACGCTGCCTTGATCAGCACCGGATAGCCGATTTCCCCGGCCAGCCGCTTGGCCTCGACGGCGTCCTCGATCGGCCCGTCCGACCCCGGTACCACCGGCACGCCATAGGCGGTCATGGTTTCCTTGGCGGCGATCTTGTCGCCCATCAGCCGGATATGCTCGGCGGTCGGCCCGATGAACGTGATGCCATGGGCCTCGACGATGCCGGAGAAATTGGCGTTTTCCGACAGGAATCCATAGCCGGGATGGATGGCGTCGGTCCCGGTCACCTCGGCCGCCGCGATGATGGCGGGGATGTTGAGGTAGCTTTCGGCCGCGCTGGGCGGGCCGATGCAGACGCTTTCGTCCGCCAGGCGCACATGCATGGCGTCGGCATCGGCGGTGGAATGCACCGCCACCGTCTGGATGCCCATTTCGCGGCAGGCGCGATGGATTCTGAGGGCGATTTCGCCGCGACTGGCAATCAGGATTTTGTCGAACATCGCAGGGCTATTCGATCAGCATCAGGGGCTGGCCAAATTCCACCGGTTGGGCGTTCTCGACCAGGATCTGGCTGATCCGGCCGCCGCGCGGCGCAATGATCGGGTTCATGGTTTTCATGGCTTCGACGATCAGCAGGGTCTGTCCTTCGGTCACCGAATCGCCGACCTGGACAAAGGGCGCCGCACCGGGCTCAGGTGCCACATAAACCGTGCCGACCATGGGCGAGTTGACCGCGCCGGGATGGTTCGAAAGGTCGCTTTCATCGGGTGCCGCCGCGGCTGCCGCTGCCGGGGCGGGCACGGCGGCCGGGGCCGCCACCATCTGAGCCGCGACACCGCCACGGGTCACCCTGACCCTGGTGTCGTCGCTCTCCCACTCCACTTCGCTTAGGCCGGTTTCTTCAAGCAGTTCCGCAAGTTCGCGAATTAATTTCTTGTCTACATTAAGTTTCGACATTTTTTTCCTGCTCGTTGTTTCCGGAATTGCCGCTTGCAGGTCCGATCACGTTCGCCATCGCCTCCAAGGCAAGCAGATACCCGGTGGATCCGAAACCGCAGATCACGCCCACCGCGACCGGGCTGAGATAGGAATGGTGGCGGGCAGGTTCGCGGGCATAGACGTTCGATAGATGGACTTCGATCATTGGCACGTCAACCGCCCGCACGGCGTCCGCCAGGGCCAAGGAGGTATGGGTGTAGGCGCCGGCGTTGATGATCATGCCAATGGCGCCCGACGGCGCCTCCTGGATCCAGCCGACCAGTTCGCCTTCCAAATTGCTTTGCCGGAAGTCGACGTCCAGGCCCAGGGATTGGGCCCGCTGAACGCATGCTCTTTCGATATCGGCCAGGGTCTCGCGGCCATAGATCTCAGGCTGCCGCGCGCCCAGAAGATTGAGGTTGGGGCCGTTGAGGATCAGAACGCTGGCTGTCATTGCTCCCCTTGTCTGCTCGGCCGCGCTGCGACTGCGAACCCTTTGGCGGCACCCCGGCGACGCCGAGGCCCGCCTCGACCTTATAGACGCTAACGCCAAGTTGGGAAAGACCACACGGTCGGGGAGGGCAAATTCACTTTATCGAGAGTTGAAAGGCGCCCGGCGCTCCACCATACTCCAACCAACACACCACGGTTAAGCCAGGGACCACTCAAGCAATGCGCGTGACGATCAACGGCGAGGAACGACTATTCGAAAAGGCCTTGACGGTCGAAGGGCTGTTGGCCGAATTGGGCCTGGACGCGGCCAAGGTGGCGTTGGAGCGGAACCGCGAAATCATTCCGCGTTCGGCCTATCCGCAAACCGCGATCGGCGAAGGCGACCAGCTTGAGATCGTGCATTTCATCGGCGGCGGCAGCGGCGCGACGGCGGCCGCCCAGGCCAGCGACGACAGCTTCACGGTGGCCGGCCGCAGCTTCCGGTCACGCCTGCTGGTCGGCACCGGCAAGTACAAGGATTTCGACGAAACCCGCCGCGCGATCGAGGCGTCGGGCGCCGAAATCGTCACCGTCGCGGTGCGTCGGGTCAATATCAGCGATCCCAACCAACCGATGCTGGCCGATCATGTCGACCCCAAAGTCTATACCTACCTGCCCAACACGGCCGGCTGTTACACGGCGGACGATGCGGTCCGGACCCTGCGCCTGGCCCGCGAGGCAGGCGGCTGGAACCTGGTCAAGCTGGAGGTGCTGGGCGACCAGAAGACGCTGTATCCCGACATGCCCGAAACCCTGAAGGCGGCCGAGGCGTTGATCAAGGACGGCTTCGACGTCATGGTCTATTGTACCGACGATCCGATCCAGGCCAAGCGGCTGGAGGATCTGGGCTGTTGCGCCATCATGCCGCTGGCGGCGCCGATCGGATCCGGCCTTGGCATCCAGAACCCGATCAACATCCGCCTGATCGTGGAACAGGCCGAGGTGCCGGTGCTGGTCGATGCCGGCGTGGGCACCGCGTCCGATGCTGCGGTGGCGATGGAACTGGGCTGCGACGGGGTGCTGATGAACACCGCGATCGCCGAGGCCAAGGACCCGATCCTGATGGCCAAGGCAATGAAGGCGGCGGTCGAAGCCGGGCGCCTGGCCTATCTGGCCGGGCGGATGCCCAAAAAACAATATGCCGATCCGTCCAGCCCGCTGGCCGGGCTGATCTGACACAATCCGCAACGCGGCGGAACCGAAAGGACGCGCGCAGCCGCGCGCCAGGGAGGGAAGCATGATCGATCTCTATTATTGGCCGACCCCGAACGGCTGGAAAATCACCATTCTGCTGGAAGAACTGGGTCAGCCCTACAACCTGATTCCGGTCAACATCGGAACCGGCGAGCAGTTCAAGCCCGATTTCCTGGCGATCGCGCCCAACAACCGCATGCCGGCGATTGTCGATCATGAGCCGATGGGCGGCGGCGCGCCGATCAGCATCTTCGAATCGGCCGCCATCATGATGTACCTGGCGGAAAAACACGGCCAGTTCTGGCCCCAGGACCCGCGTGGCAAATACGAGGTGGCGCAATGGCTGATGTGGCAGATGGGCGGGCTCGGGCCGATGGCCGGCCAGGCCCACCACTTCCGCCAATACGCGCCGGAACCGATCCAATACGGCATCGACCGCTATACCAACGAGGTCAACCGCCTGTACGGCGTCATGAACACCAGGCTGGCGGACCGCGACTTCCTGGCCGGCGATTATTCGATCGCCGACATGGCGTGCTGGCCCTGGGTCAAACCCTATGAACGTCAGGGCCAGGACCTCAACGACTTCCCCAATTTGAAGCGCTGGTTCGACGCCATGCTGGCCCGGCCGGCGGTCGACAAGGGCTGGCAGGTCGGCCAGGAATTACGCGATCCGGCCGGCATGAGCGAGGAAGCCAAAAAGGTCCTGTTCGGCCAAACCGCCCGCACATCGTGACCGGTCGCGACCGCCGGCACGCGCCGGCGACGATCCTCGCCCAGGCCGGGGGCTGGCTGGAGCCGCCCTTCGGTGACCTGGCGCCGGCGATCCGGCCCGCCACCACCTATGAACGCGGCACCGACGGCAGCTATCCCCACGGCGTTTCCTACAGCCGGGACACCAATCCCACCTACCGCCAGGCGGAGGCGGTGATCAACCGGTTGGAGGGCGGGGCCGGCTGCCGGCTGTATTCCTCGGGCATGGCCGCGGCCACGTCCGTGTTCCAGGCCCTGGTTCCGGGCGACCATGTGGTGGTGCCCCAGATCATGTATTGGGGTTTGCGGGGCTGGCTGCTGAACCATGCCCGGCCCCGTGGCCTGGAGGTCGAACTGGTGCCGCCCGGCGACCTGGATGCCCTGCGCGCCGCGGTCCGGTCCGGAGCCACCAGGCTGGTCTGGATCGAATCCCCGGCCAACCCCACCTGGAACATCACCGACATCGCGGCGGCGGCCGAGATTGCCCACGGCGCCGGCGCCAAGCTGGCGGTCGACAGCACGGTGGCGACGCCGGTCCTGACCCGTCCGCTGGAATTGGGCGCCGACCTGGTGATGCACTCCGCCACCAAATATCTGAACGGCCATAGCGACGTGGTCGCCGGGGCGCTGGTCACCGCGGCGGACGACGAGATGTGGCGGACCCTGGGCGAAATCCGCCATGACGGTGGCGCCGTCCTGGGGCCGTTCGAGGCCTGGCTGTTGCTGCGCGGATTGCGAACCCTGGACCTGCGGGTGCGGGCGGCCTGTGCCGGCGCACTGCGGGTTGCCGAGGCGATGCGCGGCCGACCCGGCATCGCGGCCGTCCTCTACCCGGGACTGGCCGATTTCCCGGGCCACGACGTGGCGGCGCGACAGATGCAGGGCGGTTTCGGCGGCATGTTGTCGTTGCGGGTCGCCGGCGGTGAGGCCGGGGCCATGCGCCTGGCGGCCCGGCTGGAACTGTTCAAACGCGCCACCTCCTTGGGCGGGGTCGAAAGCCTGGTCGAGCACCGGGCCAGTATCGAAGGGCCGGACTCACCGGTTCCCGACGATCTGCTGCGGCTTTCGGTTGGGATCGAGGATCCGGCGGATCTGATTGCGGACCTGGATCAGGCGCTGGCCCGGCTGTAGTATCGCGCCGAGGCACGCGCCCGGCGATTGACGGACCGGCCAACGGTTACACCTTGTGACCGTTGGCCAAAACGAACGAACAGGGAAGGGAAGGCCATGATCGATCTGTATACCTGGGGAACCCCGAACGGCCGCAAGGTCTCGGTGATGCTGGAAGAAGTGGAACTGCCCTACCAGGTGTTCCCGATCAACATCACAATGGACGAGCAGTTCGCGCCCGACTTCCTGGCTATCAGCCCCAACAACAAGATCCCGGCGATCGTCGATCATGACGTCGAGGGCGAGCCCTTTGCCCTGTTCGAAAGCGGTGCCATCCTGGTCTACCTGGCCGAGAAGACCGGCAAGTTCATGGCCCAGGACTGGCGGGCCCGCCATACCACCATGCAATGGCTGATGTGGCAGATGGGCGGGGTCGGTCCGATGTGCGGCCAGCTGCACCATTTCCGCCGCTTCGCCAAGGAGAAGATCGCCTACGCCATCGACCGCTATTCCAACGAGGTCGACCGGCTGTACGGGGTTCTGGACGAACAGGTCAAGGATCGGGATTTCCTGGCCGGCGACTACTCGATCGCCGACATCGCCACGTTCCCCTGGATCGCCCGCTACGAATGGCAGGGGATCGATCTGGACGAGTTCCCCAACCTGAAGCGCTGGTACGACCGGATTTGGG
Organism: uncultured Sneathiellales bacterium; assembly: GCA_964344385.1. Taxonomy (GTDB): domain Bacteria; phylum Pseudomonadota; class Alphaproteobacteria; order CAYFNG01; family CAYFNG01; genus CAYFNG01. The sequence goes on along the minus strand of CAYFNG010000004.1, from coordinate 356,671 downwards.
AGCGGCCGGCGGTGCAGCGCGGGTTCGAGGTTCCGTGAACAACCTGCTCCAACGGCCAAATGTGCGGCGCGTCCAGGACGCCCTTCGCGCCGCCGGGTCATCCGCCGAGATCATTGCCCTGGCCGACACCGCCCGCACCGCCGAGGATGCCGCGGCCGGAGTCGGCTGCGCCTTGGGTGCGATCGTCAAGTCCCTGGTTTTCACCGGTGACGGGCAGGCCTTGATGGCCCTGGTGGCCGGCGACCGCCGTTGCGATACCAAGGCCCTGGGCGAAGCGCTGGGTATCGCAGGCCGGATCGGCCGCGCCGATGCCGACCTGGTGCGCGAAGCCACCGGCTTCACCATCGGCGGCGTACCGCCCCTGGCGCACGCCACCGCCCTGCCGGTTGCGATCGACGCCAGCCTGGGCCGATTCGACACGGTCTACGCCGCCGCCGGTCACCATCACTGTGTGTTTCCCTCCAGCCTGGCGGAACTGCAGCACCTGACCGGCGGCCTGGTCGACGAATCCATCGCCAAGTCGGGATGACGTTCATCCGGATCGGCTGATTTCGGCCAAAAACACTGTTCCCGCGGAAACGAATTTTTAACGCCGACCACGGCACCATCTTACCGGACGGGCGGAGAATACGCCCGGCAGTGGCAGAACTGACCACGCAGAAGGTGAGGATGGAACAATGGGCAAGACGAACGACAAAACGCTCAAAGCCTGTATGAAACAAGCCGAGAAAGGCCAGCCGGACGCGCAGTTTGAAATGGGTTTGGCCTATTCGACCGGCGCCGGTGTCGACCAGGATCTGATCGCCGCCCACAAATGGTTCAATCTGGCGGCCATGAACGGCAGCGAGGAAGCGCGGCACAACCGCGAAGACCTGGCCCGGATCATGTCGGCGCTGCAGGTCGCCCAGGCCCAGCGCGAAGCCCGCGAATGGGTCAGCGCCCAAGCGGCTTGAGGCTTCTCAGCCGTTCCTCCACCTGAACCCGGGCGGCCGGATCGGCCGCCCTGGATCGTTCAGGCCCCGCAAGCGCCAAAAGCGCCCTCGGCGGGGCGCTTCATCAGGTCTAATTCCAGGAAAATGAGAACCGGCGCAAGGCCGAGGCCGGCAGCAGCGTCGGAGCGGCGCTGCCACCGGATTTGAAAGGAGTCTCAGGTGTTGGGACCCATTGCCACCTTTTCCACGTCTTGCCACGATTCCCCGGTGGCGACGACGCAGGAAACACCGTTGGGCATGGTAATCATAATGGTCCAACTTCCGCTGTCTGAAGCCAGGACCTCAACCACACTGCCGTTTGCCGCCAGACCCATGGCGACCGGTGCTTCGGAAAAGCCCTTGTTGAGCTGCGTTACGAATTCGTCGCGCTCGCGACACATCGTCTGAGCCGTGGCCGTGGTCGAAACCATCGCGGCCAGTAAAGCTAAGGTGACAATTCTTCCTCTCATGGTTTGTCTCCGACAGTTTCGCAGCACAAGGTGCACTGCGGTCCTTACATTTTTGCGGAGCCGTCGTTAAGAAAAAGTAAAAATAAATATAGAAATAAATGACCAAAATGTACACGATTATTAATGAAACATTACCGAAAATTATTTTGACCACTAAGTCGAGTAAAAACCAGAGAATTTATTCTAACCAACAATAATACCTATAAATATTTTTACCTAAGGAAGGCGGTGGGACTAGACGATAATTTGTTGCGACCTGTTGCTTTTTTGCCGTTTTTTGGCGCGACAACTCAACGCATGGGTCAAGGACTCGCAGGCCCGCACACCGGTTGACATGTGTCTGGTTTCGCGTCAATAAGGGCGGTACGGAGAGGTGGGTGAGTGGCTTAAACCAGTGGATTGCTAATCCGCCGTACTCTACAAGGGTACCGAGGGTTCGAATCCCTCCCTCTCCGCCATCCCGCACTTTACCAGACCATTTTTCTGCGTGTCCGCTTGGCTCTTGAGGGCCGACCGGCGGTGGGATGCTCCGCGCCCTGGGATGCAGTTGCGAAGCCGCAGGCCGTGAAGTCCAGCCGGTGAACCTATGCGACGCGTCGGTCTGTGTTGATGGTCGGGCTGCCGGGGACGCTGCTTATGGGCGCCTTCGGCACGACAGCAATCCAAAACCCACCGAGAGGGGACCAAGATCGAAAACCATGACAGCGAGATAAGGAAATAAATGCACTGTCACCGTTATTGGGCTTTTCCTTTTTGGAATACAATGATTTCAACTGCCGATCCTGCGCCGACGCCATCGACCACGGCCCGAGCCCCCAAGTGCCTGGTGGCAGGTACGCGCCTCAGTTAATGCTTTGGCGGTCAGTAACTGACCTCATCTCACGAATATAGAAATCGGATGTTCTGAAGTAGATAGTGAGCTTCATATACGCAACCCAAATTGAAAAGGCTATCATCAGAAAAATCCATATCAAAACAAAAACGCGACCTAAATTACTACCCGAGTACTTAGAGTGTATAATCCTGGTCAGATGACTAATAAACGTCCACATGGTCGTTTTGGTTTACCATTATTTAATGCGGGATGATGTCCGGGACAATTAAATGCACCAGTCTTGTTAAATCGACATCACCCACTTCCTGCCAGATTTCATCTAGCCATAGCACGGTTTCGCCACCTATGGTTAGAGAATGTACGATGTGCGGATCGCGGCTGACACCGGCGGCGCCGTCGACGGCGCGCCGAATTGACGAGGGGCTGACATGAATTTCAATGAGCAGCATAGGCCATGCACAGAGAGATTCTGAAAGACATCCGCACACTTGCTGGGGCAGCTATCGCCCCGGTCATCTGCATGGCGACAAGCGCTCTGTTTTTCACACCCATTGACGACTATCTTGCTCGAACATATCCGTGGTCGTTGTCCGGTTGGATTTGGCCTCACGCTGGAATGCGTGGCGACACTTTTGTCCCTGTTTGGTTGATGCCGTCCGTCGCGCATTTTTTCGTCATCGTTTGGTGTGTCGGCGTTCCAAGCGTTCTCATTTTGCGAAGATTTGGGCTTGTTTCTGCCCGGCATTTCATCTCCGTCGGTGCCTTTGTTGGATTGCTAGTTCAACTCGTGATGCTTTTTTCCTACCTTCTGTACGCGGGTGTGAATCTGGAGTCTTTGGCGGAATGGGAACCCGGCGGCCTGGGCGGTTTCCTGCACGAAACACTGCCGATGATGGTAAACGCTGCCGCCTGTGGTCTAGCGATCGGGTTTTCGTTTTGGTTGATTGCAGTTAGGCGCAATCCACGCTACGTCGTCTGAAGTTCGCAGGCGCATCCTGACCATTGTTGACGGCAATCTTGTCGGATGCGCGTGTAGTAGGCGCACAAAGCGGAGAGGAAAGCGGGAGTGCCGCCTCATAGGATTCCCCGGACCCCGATTTCACCTGGCCATAACGTAGTTTCGCCACCTATGGTTAGATTAGGGCGATGCGCCCAACGCGGAGGTGGGAGCATCACCGTCCCCTGTAGGCCGATCTGACGGGGCGCATACGACCGACGCCAAATGAGATCTCATCGCATGTGTTTTGGTGTCGGCTTGATCGTTGCCCCTCGACTGGCAGGCTTGTACGGAGAAGGACTCTTCATATGAAATGGAGACATAAATTTTGGCTCGCAGGCAGAGGCGCAAAAGCTCGGGGGCCTATGCTCTTTCCACCTGGAACTTTTGCCGATCACCCGGACCTCGATACCGAAACACGGGCCTGGTACTCGCGCCACCTGGCGGCGATGGATGAGGAGGCGCTCTATGAGAAGCTGGACCAAAAGGCGGAAGTCTATCGTTTTCTAAAGCTGCCTACGTTTAATAACCCCTGGCCGTCCGGGTCCAGAAGGACGCGGCGTCCGTGTCACTTGTTGTCAAAAGCTTGAGCGGGGCGGGAGGTTACAAACCGGGTGATCTCGTTGTTAACATGAGTGTTGCTATCGGTGCTCGTGAGTGGAGCGAGTTCACAGATGTTATCGGTGCAGCGGACTTTTGGCGGCTTCCTACCACCGAGAGAAGAATTGGCCGGGATGGCACTAGAACGATCGTGGAGGCCGTGAAGCACGGGCGATACCATGTCGTCGATCGCTGGCAGGATCATCGCTTCGGCCATGCTTTCTTGTATGCCCTGGAGCTAACCGGCCTATAATTTTCTACAGGGTCGTAACTGTTTCGCACCCTTTGCGGACACCGGCCCAGCCGGCGGGGCGTTGCACAGAGAGCACGGAGCATCCGAGGAACACGTTGACGCGGCCGAACACCTTGCCGCCGCGTTGGGATCAGGCCGAACGGCATGTTGGCGCAAACGATCCGAGCGTGATCCGTGCCGGGTGCGACCGGCAATCAGGATCCCCGCCGATCCTTGTGTCCGCGGATCAGATACCAGATGACCACCATCACCACGGCGCCCAGAATACCGCCGAACAGGATTCCCGGCTTGTCGGATTGGGGGAACATCCATAAGGCCGCGTAGCCGCCAGCGAAGGCGCCGATCGTGCTGCCGACGCAATACCCGACCGACAGCCACAGGTCCCGTTTCACATAGATCACCGGCGTCAGTCCGACGCAGCAGGCGACCGAGATCAGGATGATGATGTCAAAGGCGTGGATCGGGTCGGCTCCAAGGTTGAGGGCTGGTGCGGGCGGGTGTAATCGAACCGGCTAAAGTCCCGGCTTCCAATCCAGATGCGATGGCGTCGCCGTTATCCGGCCGCCGCCAAGGCCCGGTCCAGCGCGCCGACGATCTTCGCGACGTCGTCGGCGGTGATCACCAGGGGCGGCGACAGGATGATATTGGGGCCTGAGATCCGGATCATCACACCGGCCTGATAGGCGGCCTCGAAGACCTGGCCGACCACCGCCTTGTCGGCCGGCGCCTTGGTGCCGCGGTCGGCCACCAGTTCCAGCGCCACCATCAACCCCTTGCCGCGAACGTCGCCCACCAGTTGGTGGCGGTCCTTCAGGTCGTAGACCCCGGCCAGCAGTTCCCGGCCGCGCTCGGCGGCATTGCTGGCCAAATCGGCCTCGGTGATCCGGGGCAGGCAGGCCAGTGCGGCGGCGGCCCCGACCGGATGGGCGGAATAGGTATAACCATGGCCGATCGATCCGAAGGCGTCGGCATTGGATTCGAAGGCTTCGGCCATCGCGCCGCTGATCATCACCGCGCCGAACGGAAAGTACCCGTTGGTGATCGCCTTGGCGGTGCACATCATGTCGGGCTGCACGCCCCACAACCGCGACCCGGTCCAGGCGCCGGTGCGGCCGAAGGCGGTGATCACTTCGTCGGCGATCAGCAGGATGCCGTTGCGGCTGCAGATCTCGCGGACCTTGGGCATGAACGAGGCGTCCGGCACGATCACGCCGCCGGCGCCCAGGACCGGTTCCATGATGAAGGCGGCGATGGTGTCGGCGCCCTGGAAGGCGATTTCGTCCTCCAGCGCGGCGGCACAGGCCGCGGCCAGCCTGGCCGGGTCGGTCTCGTCGAACGGGTTGCGGTAGGTATAGGGCGCCGGGACGTGGAAGCAGCCGGGCATCAGCGGTTCGTAGTTGCGGCGGAAATTGGCGTTGCCGTTGACCGAGGCGCCGCCGAAATGGGTGCCGTGATAGCCCTTCTTCAGGCTGAGGAACTTGGTGCGGTCGCGGTCGCCGCGGATCTTGTGGTACTGGCGGGCCAGGCGCAGCGCGGTCTCGACGCTGTCCGAACCGCCCGAGGTGAAGAAGGCGCGGGCCATGCCGTCGGGCGCGAACCACTCCGCCAGCATCACCGAGAGCTCGATCGCCGGGCCGGTCGAGGTGCCGCGAAAGGCGGAATAATAGGCGAGCTGGTCCAGCTGTTCGGCGATCGCCTGTTTCACCGGGTCGCAGGAATAGCCCAGATTGACGTTCCACAGGCCGCCGACCGCATCCAGGGTCTCGTGCCCATCGACGTCGCGCAGGGTCACGCCCTCGGCCGCGACGACGATTTTCGGCGGATGCGCCTGCATCTCGGCCGGATGGGCCATGGGGTGCCACAGGTAACGGGCGTTGTTGGCCTTGAGAAAATTGCTGTCATGCAACGTCATGGTGCACCTCCGGATCGGTTTGCAGGCCCAGCCTGACCCGGGCCGAATGGCAACTGGCACCGGGATGGCGGACATCGAAATGCAGGGTTTGCAGGCCGGCGGCACGGGCGCCGTCCAGATTGCGGGTCTGGTCGTCGACGAACAGGCAGTCGGCAGGCGCGAGCCCGAGACCATCGACGACCAGGGCGTAGCTGCGCGGATCGGGTTTCAGGATGCCGGTATGGGTGGCGTCGACGATCACCGCGAACCTGGCCAGCAGCGGCAGGTCGCGGATGCCGGAGCCGTAGAACAGGTCAAGCTCGTTGGACAGGATCGCGCACGGCATCCCCGCGGCGGCTGCCGCCGCGACCAGGGCGGTGACCTCGGGCCGGATCACCCGGTCCAGGTCGTTGCCGCGGGCGGCCGACACGAACTCAACCATGCGGGTCCAGTCCCGACCGATCAGGGCCCCGGTTTCCCGGGTCCGGGTCAGCCAATAGTCGCGTTCGCTGATCGCGCCATCCTGCATCGACCGCCACAGCGGATCACTGTCCGGATCGAACGGTCCGCGCCAGGTCAGGGTTCCAGGTTTCAGGCCCAGGGCGCGTTCGGTCAGGTCGTGGGTTTCGAACAGGGTGCGGGTGACGACGCCGCCAAAGTCCAGCACCAGGGCCGATGGCTGCCGCGCCCCTGTCACGCGGCTTCACCGTGCGCCGCCAGGAACGCTGGCGGAACCGCGCCGCCGATGCCGCGGGTCACCTCGGCAACCGCGGCGACCAACCGGGTGGTGATCCGGCGCTGCAGCTCGGGTGTCATGCGGGCGCTGGGCGAGGCCACGGCCAGCGCGCCGATCGCCAGGCCCTGGCCGTCGAAGAACGGCATGGCGATGCCGGTCACCTCGTCCTCGAAGCTGTTGCGCGAAACCGACACCCCGGTGGCGGCGATGTCCGCCAGCTTGGCCTTGAGGTCTTTCTTTCGGGTGATGGTGTGGGATGTGGAGGGCGTCAGGCCCCGCTCGACCGCCATTGCCACCCGCTCCGGCGGGCCGAAGGCGAGATAGGCCAGGCCCGAGGCGGTGGCGTGCAGGGGCAGGGGCTCGCCCGGATCGACATGGACGCGGGTCGCCCGGTTGGGCACGCAAATCCCGATATTGGTCAGCAGGCCGGCGGAATACAGCGATCCGTGCGAGGTCTCGCCGGTGTCGTCCGCCAGCCGTCTGAGGACCGGTTCGATGATCGAGGCCAGCGGCAGCGTCGCCTCGCGGACCCGGGCGAAATGCAGGAAGGCGGCGCCCAGGCGGTAGCGCTTGGACTCCGGGTTCTGGTCGATGAAGTCGTGCCGTTTGAGCGCCACCAGGAAGCGCCGGGCGGCAGCTTTGTCATACCCGGCCAAACGGGCCAGTTCGCTGAGCCCGATTTCCGGTCTCTGGGGCGTGAAGTAGTCCAACAGCCGCAGGGCTTTGTCGACGGTTTGCACGACGGGTCCTCGAACGGTGGATAGGCTCGCCTATAATTCTGTTGACAGAAGTCGCGGGCAAATACAACATATATTTGAAACGTCGGTGCAAATAATGAACCGATGAACAAGAACCACATCCATCGACGTCGTTACGACGCACTATGGGAGGAAGACCATGCGGAAATTACTGGCGGCCGCCGCGGCGGCGGTGATCGCGGCCATGTCCGGTTTTGTCATGCCGGTGCTTGCGGAATATCCCGAAAAACCGGTGCAGTTCATCGTGCCCTGGCCGCCCGGCGACATGGAGGACGTGCTGACCCGGATGATCGCCGAGGACTTCCAGGCCAAGTACGGCCAGGCGGCGGCTGTGGTCAACAAGCCCGGCGGCGGCGGCGGCCCGTTCCCCGGTGCGGTCGAGGTCGCCAAGGCGCCGGCCGATGGCTACACGGTCGGTTCCTTCGTGGTCGGCGTGCCGGTGGTCGGACCCAATATCGGCATTCCCGAACTCAATCCGGATCCGTTCGAGCCGGTCGGCATCTTCCTGACCTATCCCTTCGTGATCGTGGCCGCCAAGGACGCGCCCTATGGGTCGATGGCCGAACTGGCGGCCCACGCCAAGTCCAACAAGGTGGTGCTGGGCCATTTCGGCGGCCCGCTGCTGCCGACCAAGGCGACTCTGGCCCTGGCCAAGAAGCTGGGCTTTGCCTACGCCTCGGATGCCGCCTTCGACATGCTGGACTGCAACACCCTGGCTTCGGGCGATGTCGACGTGATGAACACCACCATCCAGTTGGTGATGCCCTGCCTGGACAAGATCCGGGTGCTGGCGGCGGTGACCGAGCAGCGGATCTCGACCGTGCCGGACGCGCCGACCATCAAGGAGGTCGAGCCGTCATTGGATATCGCACTGTGGAACGGCCTGTTCGTGCACAAGGACACGCCGGCCGACGTCCGCGCCAAGATCGCCGCGGTCGCCAAGGCGACCATGGCCAGCGACCGGGCCAAGAAGTTCGCCGCCGACACCGGCGCGCTGATCTACTGGAAGGACGCCGCCGCGTCGCAGGCACAGATCGCCAAGGACATCGAGATGGTCGGGGCGATCGGCAAGGTTCTCGGGAACTGAACGCAAGCGGGGCGGGGAGCGGCCTGAGACGCCGTCCCCGCCCGCTCTTTTCTGCCGAGGTGGCTCGCCATGTCAGCGGACGATGAAGGCCACACGATTTCCGAATTCGTCGAGGCCCGGCATCATCGGGCCGAGATCGTCTTCGGCGTCCTGTCCTTCGGCGCGGCCTTGCTGCTGCTGACCGTGATCCCCGGCCAGACCAAGTGGATCGCCGGCCAGCCCCTGGTGCGGCAACCGGCGTTCTGGCCGATCGTCTCGATCGTCGGCATGACCCTGTTCGGGACGTTCGAGCTGATCTTCTCCTGGGCCCGCAACCGCAGTGGCCGCGGCGAGACCATTGCCGGCGAGGTCGGGCGCTGGCTCAAGGCGGCCGAATACATTCTCTGGTTCATGGCCTATGTCTGGCTGGTCCCGCTGGCCGGCTACCTGCCGTCGACGCTCCTGTTCTGCCTGACCCTGACGCTGCGGATCGGCTACCGCGAGACCAGGGTCCTGGTCGCGTCCCTTGGCGTCGGCCTTGCCACGGTGGTGATCTTCAAATCCCTGCTGGCGGTCAAGATTCCCGGTGGTGCGGTTTACGAATTCCTGCCGCCGGTGCTGCGCAATTTCCTGATCCTGTATCTGTGAGGGGCCGTGGAGCTGCTGGGCGCCAGTCTTGAGATCCTTTTGCGCTGGGACGTGGCCGCGGCGCTGTTGATCGGGTCGGTCGGCGGGGTGGTGATCGGGGCCATTCCCGGGGTCGGCCCGGCCATCGCCATCGCCATCCTGCTGCCGGCGACCTTCGCCCTGGAACCGATCGTCGGCCTGACCCTGCTCCTCGGCATCTACGGGTCGGCCATGTTCGGCGGCGCCATCCCGGCGATCCTGATCAACACGCCCGGCACCCCGGTCAACGCCCTGACCACCTATGACGGTTATCCCATGACCCGGGCGGGCCAGGCGCCCAGGGCGCTGTCGCTGGCCTATGGCGCCTCGTTCTGCGGCGGTGTGTTTTCGGTCCTGTGCCTGATCCTGCTGGCCCCGGTGCTGGCCAAGGTGGCGCCCCTGTTCGGGTCGCGCGAGATCTTCCTGGCGGCGCTGCTGGGCATGGTCCTGGTGGTCGTGGCCCATCGCGGCCAGAACATGGCGGCCGGGGCGCTGCTCTGCTTCGGCCTGTTCCTGCAAACCGTCGGCCTGGAGCCGGTCCGCTACACAAGCCGTTTCACCTTCGACCAGTCCTGGCTGGCCTCGGGTGTTGACCTGATTGTGGTGGTGTTGGGGCTGTTCGCGCTCTCGCAGGCCTTCCTGCTGCTATCCGGACGCGACAGCCGGGCCGCGCTGCCCAGGCTCAGCGGCGGTTTGTTCAGCGGCCTCAAGGAGGTCTTCCGCTACCCGAAAGTGGTGCTGCCCTCGGCCGGGTTCGGCACCATCATGGGGATCATCCCCGGGGTGGGCGAATTCACCGCCCAGTTCATGTCCTACACCTTGGCCCAGAAAACCTCGAAGCGGCCGGAGCGGTTCGGCCATGGCGCGCCGGAAGGGCTGATTGCCTCCGAGGCCGCCAACAACGCGGTCCCGGCGGCAGCGATGATCCCGTTGCTGGCCCTGGGCATTCCCGGCGAGGCGCTGACCGCGATGATGCTGTCGGTCTTCTACGTCCACAACGTCATTCCGGGACCGACCCTGTTCCAGTCCCAGATGGATTTTGTGCTGGCGCTCTACCTGTGCCTGCTGGTGCTCAACGGCCTGGCGCTGGGCTTTCTGATGCTGGCGACGCGGCCGTTGCTCAAGGTGATCGCCATTCCCGACCGCTTCCTGGGCATGGCCATCCTGACCTTGTCGTTCGTCGGGGTCTATTCGCTGCGCAACTCCGCCACCGACTGCGCCGTGGCGGCGGTGTTCGGGGTTCTGGGCCTGGTCCTGAAGCGCCTGGCCCTGCCGGTGGTCCCGATTATCCTCGGCATGGTCCTGGGCGGCATCATGGAGGCAAAGTTCCGGACCTCGCTGGCCCGTATCGACACGCCGCTGAATTTCATTGACCGGCCGATCGCGGCGACGATCTTTGGGCTGATCGTGCTGGTCCTGGTGGTTCATATCTGGTCCCTGGTCCGTGCCAAACGCAGGGGCCGCGGCCATGGCTGAGGCGCTGCCCGAACGGGCCTCGGTGGTGGTGATCGGCGGCGGCATCACCGGTGTCTCCTGCCTCTACCATCTGGCCAAGCACGGCCTGGACGACGCGGTGCTGGTCGAACGCCAACAACTGGCCAGCGGTACCACCTGGCATGCCGCCGGGATCGTCGGCCAGCTTCGGGACTCAGGGGCCCAGACCGAGCTTGCCAAATACACCATCCGGCTGTTCCAGGAACTGGCCGCCAAGACCGGGCAGGAAACCGGCTACAAGCAGAACGGCACCATCCACCTGGCGCTGTCCGAAATTCGCTTGGAGCAGCTACGGCGGACCCACGACCATGCCAGGCGCATGGAAATCGAAAGCCATCTCCTCAACCTTGAGCAACTGGCCGGGTTCTGGCCGTGGATCGAATACGGCGACGTGCTGGGCGGCTTCTTCGTGCCTTCCAACGGCCAGGTCAATCCGCTGGACGTCACCCAGGCCCTGGCCAAGGGCGCCCGGCTGCATGGCGGACGGATCTTTGAGAACACCGCCGCCCGGCGTATCGTGACCAGCCGGGGTCGGGTGGCCGGGGTCGAAACCGACCGGGGAACCATCGCCACGGACCGGGTTCTGCTGGCCGGCGGCATGTGGACCAGCCGGTTCGCCAAGGCCCATGGGGTCACCGTACCTCTGCATGCGGCAGAGCATTTCTACCTGGTTACCGAGGCAATCCCGGACCTGCCCAAGAACCTGCCGGGCCTGGTGGTCCAGGAGGAACGCACCTATTGGAAGGAGGACGCCGGCAAACTGCTGATCGGTGGTTTCGAGGCCCGTGGCAAGGCCTGGGGCGGGGCAGGGATCCCCGACGATTTTGCCTTCGACGAACTGCCCTTCGACATGGATCATGTCGAACCGGTGCTGGAGCGGGTGTTCGAGCGCATGCCGGCGCTGGCCGAGACCGGCATCCAGACCTTCTTCAACGGACCCGAAAGCTTCACCCCCGACGGCCGGCCCTATCTGGGGCCGGCGCCCGAGATGCCGGGGCTATACGTGGCGGCCGGCATGAACTCCAACGGTATCCTCAATTCCGGTGGGGTCGGACTGACCATGGCGGAATGGATCGTCGACGGCCTGCCAAGCCGGGGCATGGGTAGCATGCTAATGGCTCGCGCCCACCCCTTCCAAAGCAACGCCACCTATAACGCCGAGCGGGTGCGCGAAGCGATCGGCATGCATTGGGGCCTGCATTGGCCCGGCCGGCAAATCGAAACCGCCCGCGGCATCCGCCGGGTGCCGTTGCACGATCGGTTGGCCGAACGCGGCGCGGTCTTCGCCGAACGCATCGGCTGGGAAGTGCCGATGTACTTCGATCCCGAACGCAACGGCTGGCCGAACCGGCCCTCGCTGGGTTGGCAGGACTGGTCGCCGCACGTCGAGGCGGAATGCCTGGCCGCCCGCGACGCGGCCGTGCTGTTGGACCAATCGATGTACGGCAAGCTGCTGGTCCAGGGTCCGGATGCGGTGCGCGCCCTGAACCGGGTCTGCGGCGCCCAGGTCGACGTGGCGCCGGGCCGCACCGTCTACAGCCAGTTCCTCAATCAGCGCGGCGGGATCGAGGCCGATGTCACGGTGGCCCGGCTGGCGGACGACAGATTCATGGTGTTCACCGGCCACCCCAGCCAGATCCGCGATAGAGCCTGGATCGAAGCCCATGCCGAGCCGGACTGGCGGTTCGAGGTCTTCGATGCCACCGCAGCCTATGGCTTGATATCGGTACACGGGCCATTGGCGCGCGAAATCCTCAGCGCCATCTCGGATGACGACCTCAGCGAAGCGACGTTGCCGTTCGGCAGCCTCCGGGAAATCGATATCGCTTATGCCCGCGCCTGGGCGATCCGACGGTCGTTCCTTGGCGAACTTGGGTTCGAGATTCTGACTTCGACCGAGTTCCTGGCCGCCGTTTATGAAACCATCATCGCCGCGGGCGAGCCGCTCGGCCTGCGCCATGCCGGTATGTTCGCCATGAACCATTGCCGCATGGAAAAGGCCTTCCGCCATTTGGGCCATGACATCGGTGAGGAGGACACACCGTTTGAAGCCGGGCTGGGGTTCGCCGTCGACGTGGACAAGCCGGAACCGTTCCTGGGGCGCGAGGCCCTGATCCGCCAGCGCGACGCCGGACCGGACAGCGAATACCGCACCGTTGCGGTTGCGGTCGAGGGGGCGGTGGTTCGCACTGGGCCCTGGCTGATCCACAACGAGCCGATCTGGCGGGACGGCGAACTGGTCGGCCATGTTACCTCGGGTGCCTGGGGATACCGTGTCGACAGATCGCTGGGGCTGGCCAGCCTGCACCGGCAATCCGGTGTATCCGCATCCTGGCTGGCCGAAGGCGGGTTCGAGGTCGAGATCGCCGGTGTCCGGCATAATCTGTCGGTGCAATTGGCGCCGTTCTATGATCCCAAGGGCAAGCGCATGCGGGGCCACACCGATTAGGGGGCAATAATGAGTGACGACAAGACCATCCTGGTGATCGGGACCTACGACACCAAGTCCGACGAACTGCGCTACCTGACCGGTTGCATCGCAGCCCAGGGCGGCACCGCGATGACCATGGACGTCAGCGTTCTGGGTGATCCGGACCAGCCGACCGATATCTCCAAGCACCAAGTGGCCGCGGCGGCGGATTCGTCGATCGCGGCGGCGGCCGAGTCCGGCGACGAGAACACCGCCATGCAGATCATGGCCCGTGGGGCGTCAACACTGGTCGCCGAGTTGCACGCGCGAGGCGAGATCGACGGCATGATCGCCATGGGCGGCACCATGGGTACCGACTTGGCCCTCGACTGCGCCCAGGCACTTCCGCTGGGTGTCCCGAAATACATCATCTCGACGGTCTCCTTCTCCCCGTTGATCCCGCCCGACCGCCTGTCGGCCGATATCCAGATGATCCTGTGGGCAGGCGGCCTGTATGGCCTGAATTCGATCTGCAAGTCCTCGCTCAGCCAGGCGGCGGGCGCGGTGCTGGGGGCGGCCCGGGCGGTCGAGCCGCCGCGCCGCGACCGGCCCTTGATCGGCATGACCAGCCTGGGCAGTTCCTGCCTCAGCTATATGAAGCCGCTGAAGCCGGCGCTGGAGGAGCGCGGCTTCGAGGTTGCCGTCTTCCACGCTACCGGCATGGGCGGCATGGCGTTCGAGAACCTGGCCAAGGCCGGTGCCTTCGCCGCGGTGATGGATTTCGCGCTGCCCGAACTGGGCAATCTGATGGTCGGTTCGGTGGTCAACGCCGGCCGCGAACGCCTGACCGGGGCGGGGAAGGCCGGGGTGCCGCAATTGGTGGCGCCGGGCTGCCTGGACCTGATCGACTTCGCGGCCTGGCAGGAGATCCCGGAGCGCTTTGCCGACCGCCCCTATCATGCCCACAACCGGCTGATCGCCTCGGCCGCCCTGACCGCCGATGAGCGGCGGGAGACCGCGCGTGAGATCGCCGAGCGCCTGCAACAGGCGCAGGCACCGTCTCATGTTGTGTTGCCGCTTCAGGGGATCGAGGAATGGGACCGGCCCGGCGAACCGGCCCACGACCCGGATGGTCTGGCCGCGTTCGTCGATGAGATGCGCCAGGTTATCTCGTCTCCGGTCGGACTGACCGAAGTCGACGCCCATATCAACGATCAGGCCTTTGCCGATCAGGTTCTATCAGTATTCGACCGTTGGGTCGCCCAGGGCTTAGTGGGAGGCTCGCGTGAACCCTAAAAGCGATTGCTGCAACCCGCAACACCGCTCTCCTGCACTCAGTCTCGCGCCAGGTATTGCCTTGTAAACTGCGAAAACGCAACGCAACCGAGAACCCCACTGCTTGGCATTTGACGAAGCTTTAACGAACCTCTGCTAAGACGTTTTGGCGAGGCGGAGGTGGGTTCCCAGCGGTTTCGAGAGCTAGGCGCGGCGATGAGCGGTTACGATTTTCAATCTATCCGGTGTTTGCTGGTCGATGACAACGACCATATGCGCAAGCTCATCAAGACCATCCTGCAGCCCCTGGGCATGAACATGATCCGCGAGGCCCATGACGGCGCGCAGGCGATTGCCATGCTGCGTGAGTTCGACGCGGACCTGTGCATCGTCGATTGGATGATGGAGCCGATGGACGGCGTGGCATTCACCCGCCTGGTCCGGACCGCGCCCGACAGCCCCAACCCCTATTTACCGATCATCATGCTGACCGGTCACACTGAGATGGGCCGGATTGTCGATGCGCGCGATGCCGGCGTGACCGAGTTTCTCGCCAAACCGGTTCGGGCGGGCACCGTCTACAAACGGATCGCCGACGTGATCGAAGAACCGCGCAAGTTCATTGCCACCCAACACTTCATCGGACCGGATCGACGTCGGCGCGCGAATGAGTGGGAAGGGGACGACCGCCGCGTCTCACTGTGACGGTACGGCGGACCGGGATCCGGAAATTGCTCTAATCACCCGCGAACTGACACATCCCCGACGCGCAGGCCGGCGCGCCGCAGGGCGCGGGCTCGGGCATTGCGCTGCTGCCGCGGACATTGGGTGCCATCAGGGCCTTGTGGACGTCCGTGTCACCGCATTCCGGACAGGCCACTTCGCCGGCCGACGCCTTGGCGTCATAGTCGCGGCTGTTGGAAAACCACTCGGTAAAAACGTGGCCGTTGGTGCATTCGACGTCGTAGACGATCATCTCAACCGGGTCCCTGTTCCGCTCAACCTGAGATTTTGATATATCCCGGCGGACGGATTTCGTCTAGCCCCGGGGAGGTTGCCATGAAGGCGTTGCTGCAGCGGGTGAGCCAGGCATCGGTGACCGCCGACGGTGAAACGATCGGCGAAATCGGGCAGGGCCTGTTGGTGTTGGTCTGCGCCGAACCCGGCGACGACGACGATACCGCCGGTTTTCTGGCCCGGAAAATCGCCGCCATGCGGATCTTCGCCGACGATGCCGGCAAGATGAACCGTTCGGTCCGTGACGTCGGCGGCGGGATCCTGGCGATCAGCCAGTTCACCTTGGCGGCCGACTGGCGGCGCGGCAATCGGCCTGGATTTTCGCGGGCCGCCGATCCGGAAACCGGAGCGCAACTCTACGGCCGGTTCTGTGACTTGTTGGCGGCGGAGGGTATTCCCGTTGCCCGGGGCCGCTTTGCCGCCGAAATGCAGGTGGCGCTGGTCAACGACGGCCCAGTTACCATCTGGATGGACACGGGCGAGCGATAAGGGTGGAATTCCAGAAAGAACGCAAGCTCGAAGCGTGTCTACAAAAAGCCACTATGGCGGGCTATTGCCGGGACCATTGACAGTGGCAACTTATTCTCCGGTTCACCTTCATGTTTCGAAAGATAGTGATCGCTGGCAGCGTCTCCGGTTTGCTCCTGGCCCTTGTTGTGGTGATCCTGCTGAACGAGGTGCGGTTGGCGCGCGGGCAAACCGCGCTGTTGGTCGAAACATCCTTCCAGCGTCACGGACGACAAGTCTCGCACGTCAATTTGGCGCCGCATCGTATTGCTGCCTTGATCATGGTGGAGGATCCGGCATTCCGACACCATCACGGCGTCGACCTGGACACGCCAGGTGCGGGCCTGACGACGATCAGCCAGGGCCTGGTCAAACTCCTATATTTTCCGCAAGGATTCCGGCCTGGTTTGCAGAAAATCAAGCAGAGCCTGATCGCCTGTCATGCCTTCGACGCACTGGTTCCGAAAGATCGGCAGTTGGACCTCTATCTCAACATGACCTATTTCGGAACCGTCGACGGTCGACCAATCCACGGCGTTTCAGCAGCCGCGCGAACCTACTACGGAAAATCCCACCCTGAATTATCGGACGATGAGTTTCTGGCCTTGATCGGGATGACCATCGCACCGAACGATCTGAAACCCGGCACTCCGGCAAGCCGGAGCAGGGTGGCGAGAATCAAGAAATACCTGGCAGGCGAAATCATGCCGCGGTCCGTGGTCGACGTGGACTATACGGGCAGGACCGCAACTCTTGCGGAAACGGCAATGATGTTCCTGCTGCGGCTGATTTGCCGAAGTTGATCGTCCCGGGGCGTACCGATCGGTTTCAACCGGTCTTCCGCTGGCACGAGCATGTGCTGAGCTGCCTATTCCTCGACCAGTGGCAGGCCCGGCAGGTCGTGGACGGACCGCCGCAGCTGGGCGACGAACTCCGTTGTCAGGTGCGACCGCCGTCGGTGCCGCGGCAGACGCAGGGTGATGTCGAAATAGACCACCGGCCGGAAACGCCGCAGCACCAAGGATGGCGAACCCAGCGACAGGGCCGAGAACGGATCGACCACCGCGACCCCGGCGCCCTGGGCCACGAAGGCGCAGGCCGAATAGGACATTGGCGTTTCGATCCGGACGTCGGGCGTGACCCGATCCTCCTCGAACGCGTGATCGATACGTTGCAGAGACCGGTCCAGGCTGCTGAGCGAGATCAACGGCTCTCCAGCCAGGTCGCGGGCCCGCACGATGTCCTGATCGGCCAGCTGGTGGCCGGCCGGCAGGATGCACAGGGCTTCGACCCGGCAGAGAAATTCGGTTTCGATCGACGGATGGTCGATCGGCAGCGCGGTAATGCCGAGGTCGAGCTGTTGGCTGGCCACCGACTCGATGATTTGTTGCGACGATCGCGGTTGCAGCGACACCGTCACCGCCGGCCGCTCGCTGAGGAATTCGGTCAGCACGGTCTGGATGAAACCCGTGGCCAGGGCCGGCATGACTCCCAGAGTCAGGCGCCCATGTTTCATGCGCCTTATGTCCTCGGCCCGCCTGGCGATGTCTTTGGCGCTGATAAAGGCGCGTTCTACTTCGCCGTAAAGCATCAAACCTTCAGGGGTCGGTGACAGGCGGCCGCGTACCCGGTCAAAAACCGCAAAGCCGGTGGCCCTTTCAAAGTTAGCGATCAATTTGCTGGCGGCGGGTTGCGAGATCCCCAGCAACTCCGCGGCCTGGCTGACGGTGCCGGTCTCGACCACCGCCTTGAAGGCTTCCAATTGGCGCAGTTTCATTGCCCATCTCCTTGCATACGGTCGGCGGCCACCAGATCGGGCTCGCGCATCAGGCGGCCGGCCGCCTCGGCCGCGATAGCGGCGGCGCGTTGCAACTCCGCCGGAGCCACCTTGTCGATGGTGTCGGCCTCGGTCAGCACATGGCGGAGGCGCGATCCAGGCCGGTCGAACCCGGCGACCAACCGGCAGGCTGGGATGCCGACCCGGTGGAAATTGTGGTGATCGGAATTGGCCATGTGGGCTGAGTGGACACTGAACCGGTCCCCGGCGACCGTTGCCAGCAAATTGCCGAGCGCATGGTTGCCGCCGGTCACGGCCGTCAGGTGCATATCACCAGCCGCCGCGTCGAGGTTGATCACGGCTACCAGCCGGTCGCGGTCCGCGGATGAAAGTCCTTCGACATGCCGCATCGATCCGATCAGGCCCCATTCCTCAAGGGAAAAGAAGGCGATCCGCAATCCCGCCCGGGCCCGGGCCGCGAAGGGCGCCACGACCTCGGTGGCCGACAGCACGGCCGCCAGGCCGCTGGCATTGTCCATGGCCGACTGACCGATCGCATGGCCGTCAATATGGGCCGAAAGCACGACCAGCCTGTCGCTGCCACCGGGCAGATCCAGGAACAGGTTCTCGGTGACAGCCGGTTCGCGGTCGATTTCGACATGAAGGGTCGCCGAGCCGGCCTCGGACAGGCGGACCGCGGTTTCCGGGGCCAGGCCGACGGCGGGAATGGGTGCCTCCGTCTCGTCAGAAATCCCGCCGACCCCGCCGGTCACCGCCAGGCCGGGATCAAGGCCGGCAACCAGAAGCGCCGCCGCACCGGCATCCACCGCCGCCTGGTACTTCCGGGTCCGGTGGCAATGGTCGGTGGCGAACATGTATTCGTGCCGCACCAGGGCAAGGGCCCCGAACAGCCGATCCCGATGCCTGTCGAAGTCCGCGTGCGTACCGCGACCCAGATCGACCACCGATCCGGTGATGGTTTCCGCCGCAGGTGACCGCAGCATGGGCACGGCGCCCCAGGTATCGGCCCAGCCCGGTACCCCAATTTGTCCGGACAGAGGCCGCCAGGAGGTGAAGGGAAGGGGCTCAGACCAGGCCTGACCGCCATGTTCATGCGCAATTTGGGCCAGGCGTTGCGCCAGGAACGCGCGCGCCGAGCGCTCACCAGGCGACCCGCTCAGGCGACCACCAAAGCCGCACAAACTCTCGAAATCCGACCAAATCCGGTCCATGCGCTAACTCCCATCCATAACCTTTCTCTATACTAAGCAAAAAAAAACGACTTTGACGATATGGTTTTTGCTTGTTTTCATGTCGGTGGAATGACAAGGCACCGGCGCCGAACCGGGCCCGGTGAGCCATATTCAGGGAGGACGATCATGACCAATCACGGGATGACCCGGCGGGATTTCCTTATGACGGGTACGGCGCTGGCCGGAGCCAGCGCTTTGGGCTTCCCGCGGCCGGCCTTTGCGGCCGGCAAGCCGGTCGAGGAAATGTCGGTACTGACCGCCAATGCCAGTTTCGACCCGGTACGGCCGGAAATGGGGCGCCTGATCGCCCAGGCCGCCAAGGGGATCGGCTGGAAGGTCAAACTGGCGGCGGAAGACTACAACATGGGGATCGGCAAGGTCTTCAAGGAACAAGACTTCGACATGTTCATCGTGCGCTGGACCGGCCGTGCCAACCGTATCGACCCGGAAACCTTCATCTCGATGCAGCACCATGTGAAGGGCGCCTACAACAAGTGGGGCTACGATAATCCCAAGATCAACCAGCTGGCCGAAGCCCAGCAGGTCGAGATGGTGGCCGAGAAGCGCCAGGCCCTGGTGCATGAGGCGCAGCAGGTGCTGTTCGACGACACAGCCCGCAGCCCGATCGTGTATCCCAGCATGACCAATGCCTATCGCGAGGACCGGCTGGCCGGTCTGGTCCCGATGCTGGGCGAGGGGATCGGCAGCTTCTGGTCCGACTTAAGCGTCAGCGTCAAGAAGGGCGACGGCTATGTCCGCACCGGCCAGACTTCACCGTTGAAGAACCTCAACCCGGTCTCGGCCACGGACTCGAACGAGTTCAAAGAACTCAGGATGATCTACGACCGGCTGGTCCAGGTGGCGCCGGACGGTTCGGTCCAGCCCTGGGCGGCCAAGTCGATCGACATTGTCGATGCGACGACGGTGGACATCGTTCTGCGCGACGGCATGAAGTTCCACGACGGCAAGCCGGTGACCATCGAGGACATCAAGTTCACCTTCGACTATCACAAGAAATGGAAGGCGCCGTTCTTCATCTCGTCACTGGAGAAGTTCGAATCAGTCGACATCACCGGCGCCAATTCGCTGCGCATCAAGCTGACTTCGCCGCATGCGCCGCTGATGATCAACTTCTTCTGCTCGATCTTCATCCTGCCGCAGCACATCTGGAAGGACATCCCTGACAAGGCCAAGGTCGACGACGTGCTGAACTTCGCCAACGAAAAGCCGGTCGGCAGCGGACCCTTCAAGTTCGACTATTGGGACCGTGGCAAGGAGCTGAAGGTCAGCGCCAATCCGGACCATTTCAGCGCCCCGAAATGCGCCGGCATCATCCGCATCACCTATGGCAGCCACGACGCCATGGCGGCGGCGATCGAGGCGGGCGAGTGCGACCGCACCCGCTATATCCTGAAACCCGCCCTGGTGCAGGACCTCAACAAGTTGCCCGGCGTCGTCGGCAAGGGCTATGCCAGCCACGGCTTCTACGACCTGGGCTACAACCACCGTCGTGGCCCATTGGCCGATCCTGCCTTCCGCAAGGCGATGGACATGATCATCCCGCGCGACGTGATCCGCCAGGTGGTGATGTCCGGCTTTGCCGAGAACGGCGGCTCGGTGATCGCACCGGCCAACAAGTTCTGGCACAACGCCGCGGTCAAATCGCGCCGTACCAACGTCAAAAAAGCGCGCGAAGTGCTGGCGGCCGCTGGCTACACCTGGGATGGCGACGGGAACATCCTCTATCCTGGCTGACCGCCCATATGGCGGCATGACTTGAGCTATTGAGCCAGCAGGTGCTTGGCAGGTCTTCGGACTTGCCAGGCACCCCCATCCCCTTGCCCGGTTGAAGTGCCATGTTCGACTACGTTCTGCGCCGCTTCGTATACACGCTAATCACGATTTTCGCGGTAGCGAGCATCCTATTCGTGCTGTTTCGCATGCTGCCCGGCGAACCGACCATGCAGGTTATCAGCCCGGCCATGGACGCGGCGGTCCAGGAGCGCATGAAGGCGGCGTTCGGTCTCGATCAGCCGTTGTGGCAGCAGTACCTGATCTACATGAAGAACCTGGTCACCCTGGAGTGGGGCCGCTCCTTCGTATCGGCCCAGGAGGTGACCTCGATCCTGGAATACCGCTTCTGGAACACCATCCTGTTGATGGCGGCGGGCATGCTGATGACCCTGGTGGTCGGCATCGGGCTCGGCATCATGATGGCCTGGCGGCGCAACAGCGGCCTGGACATCGGCGGTACTGTGGTCGGCCTGATCTTCCAGGCCGCGCCACCCTTCATCACCGGGTTGTTGCTGTTGATGATCTTCAGCTACTGGCTGGGCTGGTTCCCGACCGGCGGCATGTATCCGGCCGGCCAACGACCGGATGGCATGGGCGATCTGTTGCTGATGCCGGAGTTCTGGCATCGTATCGTGCTGCCGACCCTGACCGTCGGCATGTACTACATCTCGACCCCGATGCTGATCATGCGCGACAGCATGCTGGAAGTGCTGGGCAGCGATTTCATCGAACTGGCCCGGGCCAAGGGCCTGAAGCCGCGGGTGGTGATGATCAAGCATGCGGCGCGCAACGCGCTGCTGGGCGTTGTCACCCTGGCCGGCATCATGATCGGCTTCGCGGTCGGCGGCCAGGTGGTGGTCGAGGCCCTGTTCTCCTGGCCGGGCATGGGCCAGTTGATGGTGGAATCCGCGGCCGCCCACGACTATCCGGTGGCCCAGGGCACTTTCCTGATGCTGGCCATCCTGGTGATCGGCCTCAACTTCTTCACCGACGTGCTCTACAGCTATCTGGACCCGCGCATCAAGATCACGGCCAAGGGCATGAACTGATGGGCAGCGGCCTGGACATAACGGGCATCGACTACTGGCCGGTCCGGGTGCCGCTGGCCAAACCCTATCACCTGTCGGCGGTCTACGGCACGTTGACCCACAGCGACGCGGTGATCCTGCGTCTGACCTTGAGCGACGGCAGCGTCGGCTGGGGCGAGGCAGACCCGGGTGGCCTGCGGTTCGACGGGTATACGCTTGAATCCACCTGTGCGGAACTGGCCGAACTCGCCCCGCCCATGCTCGGCCGCGATGTCGGCGACTGGGTGGAGCAGGGCGAGGGTCGCCGGTTCACCGGGGCCGCGGCAGCGGCGATCGACGTCGCCTGCCATGACGCGCTGGGACGGGTCCGAGGCCAGCCGGTCTGGCGGTTGCTGGGCGAGCAGCAGTGCGATGGCATTGATTCCTTATGGCCGACGTCCAGCGGCACCGCCGAAGAGGATTTGGCGGTGATTGCGGACTACCGGAAGCAGGGTTTCCGAACCTACATGCTGAAGATGGGTGACCGCCCGATCGAGGCTGAGATCACCCGCACCCAGGACGTGCTGGCGGCGGTCGGCGACGAGATCAAGATCATGGTCGACGCCAATCAGGGTTGGACCGTCGAACAGGCCGGTGCCTACGTTCAGGCCTGCGACGACCTGCCGGTGGTGCTGGTCGAACAGCCTCTGGACGCGGCCGACCTTGACGGCCTGCACCGGGTCGCGGCCCAGACCAAATTGCCGATCTCGGTCGACGAGTCCATTCTGCGCCCCGATCAGGTCGACGAGATCCTGGCGGCGGAGGCGGCCGATGTCTTCAGTATCAAGATCTCCAAGAACGGCGGACTGGCCAACAGCCGGGTGATCGCCGACAAGGTCGACGCGGCCGGGCACCGTATCCTGATGAACAGCATGATCGAACTGGGCATCACCCAGGCCGCCTCGCTGCACCTGGGCTGCACCCTCACCAATCTGATGCCCTGCGGCCACGCCTATATGTCGACCCGGCGAATGGCCGATGACGTGACCGATTTTTCCGACTGGGTCCGGGACGGACGGGCGGTGCTGCCCGATCGGCCGGGCCTGGGGGTCGAAGTTTCCATGGACAAGATCAGGCAATACCAAGTGGGTGAATACCATGTCGGTTAACCGCCATTCACGCCAATTGAAGAACCTGCGACTCGGACTGGGGGAGCACTACCGCATCATCACCTCCAACCGGTTCAGCGCGGTCGGCTTCTGGGTCATCGTGCTGTTCACAGCGGTGGCGATCTTCGCGCCCCTGATCGCGCCCTATGAACCCTGGGAAATGGTCTACGACGCGGAAGGCAATTTCGCCTCGCTCCGGCCGCCGTCCTGGGAGTTTCCGGTGGGCACCACGCATCTGGGCTATGACCTGTATTCCCAACTGGTGCTGGCCACCCGCACCACCCTGCTGATCGGGGCCACCTCGGGCCTGATCTCGATCGTTATCGGCGCCAATGTCGGCCTGGTTGCCGGCTATTATGGCGGCAAGATCGACGAAGTGCTGATGCGGCTCACCGACATTCTCTACGGCATGCCCTTCCTGCCCTTCATCATCATCCTGATCTCGCTGTTTGGCCGCCGCCTGGAGTTCGTCATCCTGGCCATCGTCCTGATCATCTGGCGCACCTCGGCCCGAGTCATCCGGGCCCAGACCATCGCCATCAAGCAGCGCCAGTTCATTGCCATGGCCAAGGCCCGCGGATGCAGCGACTTCCGTATCATTTACCGGCACATCCTGCCCAACGTGCTGCCGCTGCTGCTGCTCTACGCCGCTTTCAACATTGCCTGGTCGATCATTACCGAAGCCAGTGCCAGCTTCCTCGGCTTCGGCGACGGCGAGACCATCAGTTGGGGCGGCATGCTCTACGAGCTGTGGCTGTCGGGCAAAACCCGGGTCGCCTGGTGGTGGTTCGCCACCCCGTCCGTGTGCATCGTCCTGCTGGTCACTTCGCTGGTCTTCGTCAGCCGGGCCTATGAGGAAGTGGCCAATCCCAGGCTGCGGAAGAGATAGCCGCCATGACCGATACGCAAAGCCAAGAACCCGTCCTGTCGGTCCGCAACCTGGGTGTCGTCTATACGACCAGCCAGGGTCCGGTCCATGCGGTCAGCGAGATGTCGTTCGACGTCCACGCCAACGAGGTGTTCGGCATCGCCGGCGAATCCGGCTGCGGCAAGTCAACCCTGATCCGCTCGCTGCTCCGGCTGCTGCCGGACAACGGCCGGGTCACCGCAGATCTCTGCCGGTACAAGGGCCAGGACCTGATGGCGATGGGCGACGAAGCATTCCGCAAGAACATCCTGTGGCAGGAAATCTCCCTGGTGCCGCAAAGCGCCATGGCCTCGTTCAACCCGGTCTACCGGGTCGGCGACCAGCTTATCGAGTCGGTCCTGGCGCATCGCAATATCAGCCGGGCCGAGGCACGCGAACGCGGCGCCCATCTGTTCGACGTGGTCGGCCTGCAGGCCGACTTGATGAACAGCTATCCCCATGAATTCTCGGGCGGCATGCGGCAACGGGCGATGATCGCCATGTCGCTGACCCTGGATCCCGGCCTGATCATCATGGACGAGCCAACCACCGGCCTTGATGTGCTGGTCCAGGAACGGATCCTGCGCCGCATCCGCGAAATCCGGGCCGAGATCCAAAGCTCGATCATCCTGATCACCCACGACATCGCCGTAATTGCTGAAATGAGCGACCGCATCGGCATCATGTATGGCGGTCAGATGATGGAACAGGCGACCGCGGTCGACCTCTTTGAGAGCCCCTACCATCCCTATACGCTGGGCTTGAAGAACGCCTTTCCGTCGATCCGCGAGGTCGGCAACGAGTTGATCTCGATCCCGGGCTCGCCGCCGACCCTGGTCGGGCCGGTCACCAGTTGCCCGTTCGAGCCGCGCTGCCCGTTCAGCGTTGATGATTGCCGTTCCGCCCCACCGGATCCTATCGGCCTCGGCGACGAGCATATCGTGCGTTGTGGCCGCACGGCGGACGCCGGGCTGTTCCGCGACCAAGCCAAGGAGAAGTCGACGTGGCGATCCTAGAACTCGACCGCCTGAGCCGGCATTTCGAAATCCAGCCGGGCTTCATCGACCGCGTCGTGCGGCGCCAGCCGATGAGCTACATCAAGGCGGTGGAACAGCTCAACCTGTCGGTGGGTGAAAACGAAATCCTCGGCATCGCCGGCGAATCCGGCTGCGGCAAATCGACCACGTGCACCATGGTTTCCGGGCTCTTGGAGCCGACCGGCGGCGACATCCGCTACAAAGGCAAATCGATCGTCGGCCTGAAGGGTGACGCCCTGAAACAATACCGCCGCAGCGTCCAGATGATTTTCCAGGACCCCTACGAATCGCTCAATCCGCGGTTCCGCGTTTCCGATATCGTAGCCGAAGGGCCGCGTGCCCTGGACCTGTGGGATGCCGAGGAAATCGACGACCGGGTGACCCAGATCCTCGCCGCCGTGGGCCTCGCACCGGCGAAGTATGCCGAGCGATTCCCGCACGAACTCAGCGGCGGCGAGCGTCAGCGGGTCGGCATCGCCAGTGCGCTGGTGATGGAGCCGGAGATGGTCATCGCCGACGAACCGCTGTCGATGCTCGACGTCTCGATCCGGGCCGGCATCCTGGATCTGATCAAGGAATTGCAGGAGCAGCGCCACTTCTCCAGCATCTACGTCTCCCATGACTTGTCGATCCTGGGCAATGTCGCCGATCGGCTGATGATCATGTATCTCGGCCAGGCGATGGAGGTCGGACCGTCGAAGGAGGTGATCCGCAATCCGCGCCATCCTTATACCCAGGCACTGATCGGCGCGGTGCCGATCCCCGACCCGCGTTCGCGGCGGGCGATCCCGAACATCCGTGGCGATATCTCGAAACCGATCGACCCGCCGCCCGGGTGCCGTTTTGCACCACGTTGCCCCTTGGCCGACGAGTCATGTCAGACTAAGTTCATCGAACTCAGTATCGAAGATTCCAACGCCCACCAGGCGGCCTGCCACAAAGTGGATTAACGAAACCATGGCGGACTACGACGTATCGGTGATCGGCGGTGGCCTGGTCGGGGCCGCCATTGCCTATGGCTTGGCCCGCCGCGGCCGCAAGGTCGCTTTGCTCGACGAAGGCGATGTCGCGCTGAGGGCCAGCCGCGGCAATTTCGGACTGGTCTGGGTTCAGGGCAAGGGGGCAGGGCGCCCCGAATATGCCGCCTGGTCACGGACCTCGGCCGAACTGTGGACCGACTTCGCGGCCGAACTGGAGGACGGGTCTGGCATCAACGTCGCCCATTCCAAGCCGGGCGGCATCCTGCTGACCCTGAGCGAGGCTGAGGACCAGGCCCACCGAGCCCAGCTGGAGCAGTTGCGGCGTGAAGCCGGCAACAAAGGGTTCGAGTATGAGTTTCTGCCGCGGGCCGAGTTGGAGCGCCGCCTGCCCGGGATCGGTCCGGGCGTGGTCAGCGGCTCCTACACGCCCTATGACGGCCACGCCAATCCGCTTTATCTGTTACGCGCCCTCCACGGCGGATTCCTGGCCAAGGGTGGCGTCTATCTGCCCAACCGGCCGGCCAAGACGATATCCAAGGTCAATGGCGGCTTCCAGGTCCAGACCGGCAGCGATACCGTGGCCAGCGAAAAAATCGTCATCACCGCCGGATTGGCGACCCCGGGACTGGCTCGGCAGGTCGGGCTGGAAGTGCCGATCGTGCCGTCCCACGGCCAGCTGCTGGTTACCGAACGGGTCCGGCCGCTGTTTGACTTGCCGACCAATCTGGTGCGCCAGACCGCTGAGGGCAGTCTGATGCTGGGCTACACGGCCGAGGACCGTGGTTACGACACGACTACCCGGGCCCACCTGATGCGCGACATCGCCTGGCGCTGCCAAAAGGCCTTCCCGTTCCTCAAGGACCTACGCGTGGTGCGCAGTTGGGCCGCGCTGCGGATCATGACGCCCGACGGATTCCCGGTTTACGACCAGTCGGACAGCGCACCCGGCGCCTATGTCGCGTCCTGCCACAGTGGCGTCACTTTGGCGGCGGTGCACGCCTTGACCCTGACTGATTGGATTGATGGCGCGCCGCTGCCCGAAAACCTGCACTGTTTCCGCTCTGGGAGGTTCAATGTTCAAAAGGCTGGATGATCCGGCGGCCGATACCGTCACCATTTACTTCGACGATCGGCCGCTCGAGGCGGCGGCCGAGGAAACGGTCGCCATGGCGCTGTTGGCCAACGGCGTCATCCGGACCCGTACCGCCCCGGTCGGCGGTGGCGTGCGGGGACCGCACTGCCTGATCGGCAATTGCTTCGATTGCCTGGTTGAAATCGACGGCGTCGCCAATCGCCAGGCCTGCATGGAACCGGTGCGCGACGGCATGCAGGTTCGCCGCCAGACCGGTGCCCGGGAAGCTTTACAATGAGCAGCGACTACGACCTCGCCATCGTCGGCGCCGGTCCGGCCGGATTGGCGGCCGCCATCCTGGCCAGTGACCTGGGCCTTCAGACCATCCTGTTCGACGAGCAACCGGCGCCGGGGGGACAGATCTACCGCGCCATCGAACGCAATCGCCATCGCGACCTGCTGGGGGCGGATTATGCGCGCGGTGCCGAACTGGTCGCCGGGTTCCGCAAAACCAACGTTACCTACAAGCCGGTGGTGTCGGTGTGGGAGGTCGGGCCCGACGGCATGGTCGGCTTTCTCGATACCGCTGGCGCCGCCGCCAATACCGCCGGGCACGTGATCATCGCGGCCGGGGCGATGGAGCGGCCGGTGCCGGTGCCGGGCTGGACCCTGCCCGGGGTGATGACGGCTGGTGCCCTGCAAACCGCGATGAAGGGCGGGGGGCTGGTGCCGGACGTGCCGGTGATCCTTGCGGGCAGCGGGCCCTTGGTTGTTCTGATCGCCTGGCAATTGCTGCAGGCTGGCGTGCCACCCAAGGCGATCCTCGATACCACACCGGCAGGAAACCGGTTCAAGGCTGCGTCGCTGATCGGCGATGCGCTGGCCGGCTTCGCTGAAATCCGCAAGGGCCTGGGCTGGTTGCGCGAGGTCAAGCGGGCCGGCGTCCCGGTGATCGACCGGGTGACGGATCTGCGGATCACCGGCTCCGAGCAATTCGAGGCCGTGACCTATCGCCGCCGTGGGCAGGAGTCGCGCGTCGACGGCGGCCTGTTGGCCCTACATGAAGGCGTCGTGCCCAACCACCAATTGGCCGCCGCCGCGGGCTGCGAACTGCACTGGAACGACCTGCAATGCTGCTGGTCGCCGATCACTGATGATTGGGGCGGCACGTCGCAGGACCGCGTACTGGTGGCGGGCGACTGTGCCGGTATCGGTGGTGCCTATGCTGCCGCCCATCAAGGGAGCATCGCCGCCCTGGAAGCGGCTCGCCGCGAAGGTCGGATCGATCAAGCCGAAAGGGACCGCCGCGCCGCTGGCGACCACAGCGGACTGGCGCGTTGGCAACGCTTGCGCCGTTTCCTCGATACCCTTTATCGGCCCTCGGACGACATCCTGGCGCCCCCCGATGATGCGACCGTGGTCTGCCGCTGCGAGGAGGTCACGGCCGGCGAACTGCGCCACGTCGCGGCTCAGGGCTGCCCCGGCCCCAACCAGGCCAAGTCCTTCACCCGCGCCGGCATGGGGCCGTGCCAGGGGCGTATGTGCCACCTGGCGGTCTCGTCCGTCCTCGCCAAGGCCCGCGGGGTGGGCGTTGCCGAGGTCGGCACCTATCGGGTGCGCCCACCGGTCAAGCCGATCAATGTCGGCCAACTCGCCGCCCTTGAGGGCCTGGGCGCCCCGGCCGCCGAAGGCGCCAAGCTGCCGACCGCCCCGTCGGAGGCGCCGAAACTATGACCACGGCCGACGCCGTCATCATCGGCGGCGGTCTGCAGGGATGTTCGGCGGCGTTGCATCTGGCGCGTCGTGGGCTCAAACCGGTTGTCCTGGAAAAGAACTGGTGCGGCCGACATGCCTCCGGCGTCAACGCCGGTGGGGTCCGGACGCTGTTGCGCCACCCGGCTGAGATCCCCCTGGCCCTGGCGGCGCGGGCGGTCTGGCACGACATCGAGCATTTTATTGGCGACGATTGCGGCTACCACACGGTATCGCAGGTCGCGGTCGCCGAGACCGAAGCCGACATGGATCGGCTGAAGGCGCGGGCGGCCGAGCTTGCTGCGCTCGGTTATGACCATGAGGAATTGATCGATGCCGCCGAACTCTATCAGCTGGTGCCCGCCCTGGCACCGGGCTGTGCCGGCGGCCTGATCGCCCGCACCGACGGCTTCGCCAGCCCTTACCACACGTCGCTGGCCTTCAAGCGCCGGGCCGATTTGGAAGGAGCCGAAATCCGCGAAGGCGTGCGGGCGACCGGCATCGAACAGGTCGGATCCGACTGGCGGATCGATACTGACCACGGCTCGGTCACCGCGGCGGCCGTCCTCAACTGCGGCGGCGCCTGGGCCGACTGGCTGCCGGATCATTTCGGGGAACAGGTGCCGTTCCGCCCCTACCTGCCGATGATGATGGTAACCGCCAGGACGGAACGGTTTCTGGACCCGGTGGTGCTGGGGGTGGGTCGGCCGCTTTCCTTCAAGCAGATGCCCAATGGCACGGTGCTGATCGGCGGCGGCCGCGAGGCCAGCGGCGACCGCGCCCGCGAGGTCAGCCGGCTCGACTTCGCGGCCCTGGCCAAAAGCGCCGCCACGGTCACCGACCTGTTTCCCCATATGCGCGGTGTCCGCATCGTGCGCGGCTGGGCCGGCTTCGAAGGTCGGATGGCGGACGACATTCCGGTGATTGGCCCCAGCCGCGTCACGGCTGGGGTCTTTCATGCTTTCGGGTTTTCCGGTCACGGTTTCCAACTGAGCCCGGTGATTGGCCGGATCCTGGCCGAACTGGTCATCGATGGGACCAGTAGCCTGCCGATCGAGCCTTTCCGCATCGACCGCTTCGCGGACCAGTCCCAAACCGAAACGCGCACAGATACCTGGTGACCGTTCAGACACTGGGAGTAACTAGGTCGGGTTCCAACCCAGCTCGTGGTTTGGCGTGTTCAACCGGCAGCTAACGGGTAGGGGGTGTCCGCGTTGATCGTGCCTTCGCCGGGGGTTACGAACAGCAACGTCGAAGGGTTCCGCGGCCGGCCGGTATGCCAGACCGCTTTGGGGACCACCACATAGCTGCCCGGCTGGTTGAGCCGCAACACACTCTCGGCACCGTCCTGCCACACCACGAAGTCGATATCGCCCGACACCAAAAAAACGAATTCATCGCCCGCCGGGTGCACCTCCCAGCTCGGCCAGGGTTTCGTGAAGGCATGTTGGGCGATCAGCGTGTGGCCGGCGAAGCTGGCGAAGTCGCGGTCCAGCGCGGCGTAGAAATCGCTACAGACCTCACGTGGCGAGGCCACGCCGTTCGGCCCCATCACCAGGCGAACATCATTCAGATCATATGGTCCCGGATCGGTCATCACCCTTCCCCTGTCACCAGCGTGGACATACGATACGGGATTTGGCGGATGGGGTGGGATTCGAACCCACGAGACGCTCGCACGCCTGCCGGTTTTCAAGACCGGTGCCTTCAACCGCTCGGCCACCCATCCGGTTGTTTGTTTTCAAAGGCTTAGGCCAGAACGGCTGACCCGAGCAGGGAAGAAAAAGCAGGTTTGCCACCCATTTGCAACCCCATAGCTGGGGTTTTATCGCCGGAAAGGTGGATCCGCGTCGGCCGCACCTTCCGGCCAAACTTGTTTGAAAGGCTTAGGAGGGTTCGCCTGACATCCGCTCGTAGTCCCGGTGCAGGA
Organism: uncultured Sneathiellales bacterium; assembly: GCA_964344385.1. Taxonomy (GTDB): domain Bacteria; phylum Pseudomonadota; class Alphaproteobacteria; order CAYFNG01; family CAYFNG01; genus CAYFNG01. The sequence continues at coordinate 326,047 of CAYFNG010000004.1, read as the reverse complement.
AATCGATCAAGCAGGCTGGCAATCGTCGATACCGCGGATCGTCACTGCGGCAACCCTTTTGGATGCCGTTGGCCAGCGGGATTAGATGACGGTCGAGGAATTCGTGCTGGGCGCGGCGCAGTGAGTCGCTGGCGGCCGGGTCGTCGCCTTGCGCCTGTTCGCGGTGGGCGAGGTAGTGCATGAACTCCAGCTCGACCGAGACATGGTCGGGAAGCTCGGCCGTGTCCTTGCGCTGGAGGCCGAAAAACGCGTGCCAGCGCACCAGTTCCTCGAACAGGGCGCTGCGTTCCTGCCGGCTGTAGCTGCTTTCGTGCAGCGAGCAGGCGCGGTCGGAAACCGCCGGGTCGAAGGCATCGAGAAAGGCGCTACCGGCGTTGTCGGACCTGGGCAGGCGGGCGACCAGATCCAGGAAGTCGCCGCCGCCTTCGGGGCTGCGAAAAGCCTCGGCGAAGCCGCGATAGGCGGCGCTGCGATTGCGCAGCATCAGATTGTCGGGTCCAAGAGCGTTCATGGCTTGTCTCCCTGCTTTCATTCGAGGCCGAGTTGTGCGAGTTCTCCGGCCGGTAGCTTCACCACTTCGATCCTTGTGTCGCGGTCGAAGCCGCCGGGCTGGCCCTCCAGGATGCCGACCCTTAAATGCGGATGGCCGCCGGCCAGCTCGACCGGATTGATCGGCGACGGCGTCACCCGGCGCGGGTTCTCGTCCTTGGGGAACTGATAGTTTTCCCAGGCGTGGTACATGATCGTCTGGCCCGGCATCAGGGAGGGCGAGATCTTGAGCCGGGCGACAAAGCGGCCGACATCGTTGTAGGCACGCAGCCAGTCGCCATCGGCCAGGCCACGGGCGGCGGCGTCCCCGGTCCCCATGATCAGATAGGGCCCGCCGCGGTTCAGCCGCAGCATGGTGCGAGCGTCGCGCCACACCGCATGGATCGACCAGCGTGGATGCCCGCCGGTCATGATCAGCGGGTAATCGCCGCCGATCTTGGGCGGCGCCTTGTAGCGGGGCAGCGCCTCGTCATGATCCAGGTAGACGTCATGGTCGAGGTAGAATTGGATCCGGCGGGTCTGGGTCGGATAGGGCGACTTGCCGTCGGTGTGGTCGGTCAAGGCGACGAAGGGCTCGTCTTCCTTGAGGTCGCCGGCATTGCCGATCGCCAGCGGGCTCAATCCCACCCCGCCATAGCGGCCGAATCCCTTTTCCTTGTGCTCCTCCCAATCGTGGTGGGAGAGGTTGGTCGAGGCACCGATAATGGCACCGGCCGCCTTGTCGATATCATCCTCGCCATATTCCCCATCCATGGTCATGTCGTCGTAGAGCTGGTTGAGCCGGATTTCCTTGCCCATATGGCTCTCGATGACATTGATCCCGCGCTGTCGGGCGCGCTTCTGAATGTGCTTGGCGATCATCGTGAAGATCCAGAAATCGGTCTTGCTTTCGCCGAGCGGCGCCGTCGCGGCGTTGGTGACGTGGTTATAGGGCATCAGGGGCGTGACCCATTTGTGATCGGTGGTTTCGTACCAGCTGGCCGCCGGCAGCACGTAGTGGGCATGGCGTGCGGTCGAACTCATGCGGAAATCGATAACCACGATCTTTTTCAGCTTCGGCCACAACACCTCTAGAAGCTTGTGGCTGCCGCGCACGCTGCGCAGGGGATTGGCGCAGTAATGGAACAGGATGCGGGGCTCCCTATTGGCCGCCGGCTGCAGCGGATACCAGTCCTTCTCCAACGATTCAGCCAGCGACTGCTTGACCGGCTGTTTCAGCCCCGGCACCCACTTTTCGGCATCGTCCGAAAGATCCGCGACCCCGCCATGGACGTTCCAGAACAGCGAGCTGGAGGTCCAGATCGGCAGGTGCTTGCCCGGGTCGGTGAAGAACTTGTGGCCCAATTCCTTGAAGAACATTTCAAGCGTGCCGCCGTTGAACAGGTGTCTCGCCAGGTCCGGCCCGACCTCGGCGGCGAATGACAGGCGCTCGCCGACCCTGAGGCCCGCCACATAGTGCTCCCAGCCGTCGTTGACCAGCAGCGAGAAGGCGGAGTAGCCGGCGCCCGGCTTGCCGATCTGGCCCAGCAGGGCCCAGATCAGGATCATCGACCGTTCGGTCAGATTGCCGTGGAAATATTTGTTCGGGGTGCTGCCGGTGACGTTCGACAGCGCTTTGGCATTGATCACCAGGTTAGCGAACTGGCGGATAAGCTTGGACGAGGCGCCGCACATCTCGGACACCGCCTCCGGCGTATACGGCGCCAGGCGTTCTTTCAGTAAAGAGAACACTGAGCGCACCGCGACCTCGGTCCCGTCCTTCAGACGGATCGTGCGGTCGACCTCGAGCTGCGGTTCAAGGCCGTCAAGGTCGAGGCTGCGGAACGGCGCAACGGCCACCGTGCCGTCCCGGTCGATAACCAGGAAGCGGTTGTCGGCGCCGCCCTCGTCCACCTCGGCCTCGGTCACCAGCTTGCCGGTGTCGTTGCGCACCAGCATCGGCATGTCGGTCTGTTCGCGCACGAAATCCCGGTTGACATGACCGCCGGCGACGATTTGGTGGGCGACCGCCAGTGCCAGAGCCCCGTCGCTGCCGGGCCGCACCGGCACCCAGAGATCGGCCTTGGTGGCGGAGGCGTTGTAATCGGGCGAGATCACCACCAGCTTGGTGCCGTTGTAGCGGGCCTCGGTGAAGAAATGGGCGTTGGGGATCGAGGTGTAGGCCGGGTTGGCACCCCACACCAGGATCACGTCGGAGCGGAAATAGTCGTCGACCGAGCGTTCGATATAGGCATTGCCGAAGGTCTCGAAGGCACCGCGATGGCCATCACCATTGATCGGGTTCATGTCCAGGCAGATCGAGTGGGTGAGTTGCGCCAACCGCGCCTGGGCCGCGTTGGCCGCGGCGATGTTGATATCGGGGCCCAGGTCCCAGATCGTCCGGTCGGTGCCTTCGCGGATAGTCACGTCCAGATAGGTGTCGGCGATGTCGTCCAGCGCCTCCTCCCAGCTCACCCGCTCCCACTTGCCGCTGCCGCGCTCACCGACCCGGCGGATCGGATGGGTCAGCCGTGAGGGTTCGTACATCTTCTGGCTATAGCAGCCGCCTTTCTGGCAGCCGCGCGGGTTGAAGTCGGGCAGGTCGGGGCTGACCGCCTCGTATTCCGCCGCCTGTTCCTCGCGGAACACCAGCCCGTCCTTGACGTAGACGTCCCAGGCGCAATGGGTCTGGTACCAGCAATTGACCAGATGGGTGCCGCGGACCGTCTTGTCCCAGGTCCACTGCTGGCGGTAGACGTCCATGAAGGAGGTGAAGGAAGGCGGTGGCGCTGCGGCGAGCGCTTCCAGGCTGCCGCCGCCCCGGACCACGAAGCTGGGGAGCGCCAGGGCCGCGGCGCTGCCTCTCAGGAAACTGCGGCGGGAAATCGTGCTGGTCATAGGATCCTCATCAGGCTTTAGCCGCGCGTCGGGGCGACGTCCTTGGGCTGGATGGTGAACGGGCCGAACAGGTCCAGCCATTTGCGCGAGATCAGCAGGTCCATCAGCTCGGATGCCTCGCCGCGGGCGGTCTTTTCCCGTTCCTCCATCAGGGTCGCCAGGGCCTGGTGGACGCCGGGCCCGAACAGGGATTCCAGATAGTCCAGGGGAATGCGCGGCGTGTCGGTCGGGTTGCCGTCGGCGTCGAAGGCTGGCGGCGCCAGGGGCGGCACGTAGAAGACATTGGGTTCGGTGCCGTATTCCGGGTGCAAAGGGAGCGCCACCTGGTAGGTGTTGACCAGCTTGGCGATCGGGCCCGCCGGATCGTCGAGATAGCCGAGAAACCGCACCCGTCCCGGGCATTGCCGGGAACAGGCCGTGGCCACGCCCTGTTCGATGCGGGGCAGGCAGAAGATGCATTTCTGCGATACCCCGGTCTCGGTGTTGAAGTAGATCTTCTTGTAGGGGCAGGCCTCCTGGCAGAAGCGGTGGCCGCGGCAATCATCCTCGTCGATCAGGACGATGCCGTCCTCGTCGCGTTTCGAGATGGCACCGCGCGGGCAGGCCTCCAGACAGGCTGGATGGGTACAATGGTTGCAGATGCGTGGAATGTAGAAGTAGTAGGCGTTGGGATAATCGCCGCCGCCAACGTCCTCGTCCCAGTTCGGCCCCCAATCCGGGTTGCCGCCTTTGGGCAATAATGCCGCATCTGGCTCGCCGCCGTAGAACACCTTGTCGTAATCGAACTCCCAGGCCTCGCCAAACTCGGCATAGCTGGGCAATTGCCCGGGCTGCGGCGCGCCGTCGCGGAAACCGCCGCCCATGGCCTCCCAGTTGCGCGGCGTGCCTTCGCCGGGCGCGGTGTTGACCGTGTTCCACCACATCGCGTCCATGCCCTCGCGCCGGGTCCACAGGGTCTTGCAGGCCACCGTGCAGGTGTGACAGCCGATGCACTTGTTCAGGTCCATGACCATCGCGATTTGTCTCTTGCTCATATCGGAGCTCCCTTAGGCCTCGAGGACCAGGTCGGTCCAGTCGGGGGTCATTGCCTTCAGGCCGGCACGTTCCTGGTTGCGGCCGTTCCAGACCGCCAGCCCTATTCGGGTCGCGGCACCGGGACGGAGTGCTGCGGCGTCTTTCGTCTCCTCCAGGGCCCGGCTGAGAACCAGATGCCAAACCCCATCGCGCCATCGGCTGCGTGCGGCGGCACCGACCTCGGGCCCCAGCCGGCTGGTGCCGATGCCGGTGGCCAGGACGGACCGGGTTTCATCGTCACGGGCGCGCCAGTGCAAGGCGTGGACCGGCGCTTCGGGCGATCCCATCTCAGCCAGCACCGGATCGCCCTTGACCGGAAAGGCCAGGGCGGCGCCATCCGGGAAGCCCTCACCGCGGCCGCGATCCTCGGCCCCGTCCCGCCAGGTCAGGCGCAGCAGGATGCGACGGCCGTCATGGACCGACGCGAAACCGGCGTCTTCCAGGGCGCCATAGTCGCGGTCCTGCCATTTGGCGACGATATAGCCGTTGGGTTGCAGGCCGAGCGGCGTCGGCACCAGTTCCAGCCGGGATTCCGGCGCGCGATCCCAGTCGGATGACAGGGGGTCGAGATAGGTTTCGGTGTCGGCCACCTTGCGGCTCAGCATGGATCTCCTCCTGAAACAGGTCGCGGCGAAGGCATGCTAGGGTGGGCCCGGCACCCCAACCCCACCCGAAAGTTGGGTTTTGTTATGATCGGGGTCGGCTAGTCTGGGCGGTAGAAGGCAGTGTTCGGAACTCACCCATGAACGGCAAAAGGAAACCGACCCAAGGCGATCAGGCAAATCCGGGCCGGGAGCTTGGCGGTGACCTGATCGGGACCAAGCTGTTCCCGCCCGGCGCCATGTTCGGGCTGGTCGAGCGCCGCCGCATCAATAGCCTGATGGATCCGGCCAAGGATTTGCCCCGACTGGCCACGGTCACCGCGCCGGCCGGTTATGGCAAGTCCACGGTGATGTGCCAATGGTGGGAGGGTCTGGGCGCGGCCGGTGTGCCGTGCGCCTGGGTCAGCCTGGACGCCGACGACAACGACCCGGTGCGTTTGCTGTCCTACCTGGCCGGGGCTCTGGCACCTCTGTTTCCGGATACCGATCTGGCCCGTTCGATCGACACCGGCCTGATCCGCTCGGTCAAGACCATCCTGCGCAGCCTGGTCCGCCTGCTGGAGACCATACCCGGCCGCTTCGCCATCTTCCTGGACGATTATCACGTCATCGCCGCACCGGATGTCGATGAGGTGATCGACTGGCTGCTGGTCAACGCGCCAGCTGGCATGATGTTGGCGGTCGCCAGTCGCACCCAGCCGGGATTCTCGAGCCGGAACCTGAAACTGCGCAACCAATTGCTGGAGCTGGAGGCCGGCGATTTGAGCTTCCGGCTGGACGAGGCCGATGCCTTCGTCAATCGCTTCCAGGACCTTGATCTGGGACCGGATGCCGTGAAGGCCTTGCGGGACCGCACCGAGGGCTGGATTGCCGGCCTACAACTGGCCTCGCTGGCCTTGAGCGATCAGATAGATCGGGCCGAATTTGTCAGCAATTTTTCCGGTGATGACCGGGATATCACCGATTATCTGGGCGAGGTCGTGCTGGCCCAGTTGCCGATCGAACTGCGGCGGTTCCTGCTCACTTGCTCGGTCCTTGACCGCATGTGCCCCGAGCTCTGCGCCGAGCTTACCGGCCTGGAGCCAGCGGCGGCTATGCTGGACACCATCGAACGCCGTGGCCTGTTCCTGTTCCCCCTGGACCGTGACCGGACCTGGTACCGCTTCCATCACCTGTTCGGCGATTTCCTGCGCAAGCATGCTTTTGCCGAGGCCCCGGAGGCAGCCCGGGATGCCTGCTTGACCGCCAGCCGCTGGTTCGAAGCCAATGGTTCGCCCAACGAAGCGATCCGCTGTGCCTTCCGGGGCGGCGACCTGGCGCGCGCCGCCGATCTGGTGGCCGAGAACGCCTTGCCCATCGTCCAGAACCGCGGCGAGCACGCCACCCTGATCAACTGGATGGCCGGTTTGCCGGCCGAGGTAATCGACGCCCGGCCACGGATCCGGCTGGGCAATGCCTGGGCCTCGATCTTCACCCGACGTTATACCGAGGCGGAGCGGGAGTTTGAAACCCTGTTGGCCTATTGCGACGACCGGTTGCAAACAGACCTTGATCCGACCGATACGCCCCTGGATGAAATCCGCTGTTCGGTCGAGATGATGAAATGCGTGCTGTTTGCAATGATCGACGATTCTGATCGTTGCCGCCGCAACAGCGCCGATTGGCTGGTCAAATGGCCCGACGCCATCCAGTTCAACAAGGGCACGGTCGGGAACGCGCTGGGTTACGCCTGTCTGGGCACCTTCGAGTTCGATCTGGGCCGCAAGGCGCTGGAGGAGGCGCGGCTGAACTTCGAACGTTGCGGCGGCCATTACGGTGTGGCCTGGGCCGATGCTATCCTTGGCATGATCTGCATGCGACAGGGCTGCCTGGAGGAGGCGGTCGCGGTCTATGAACGCGGTGCGGATTATACGGTCCAGGCATTGGGCAGCCTGTCCTATGCCGGCACCATGCTGTCGCTGCTGTATGCCGAAACGCTTTATGAACGCAATCGCTTGGGCGAGGCGGAAAAGCGGCTGGAAGACGCCTTCACCCTGATCCACGAACACGGTTCGCTGGACATGGCTCTGATCGGTTACGGCACCATGGCCAAGCTGCGCCTGACCCAGGAGCGCCGCGACGAGGCCTTCGACGTGCTGGCCGACGGCGAACGGTTGGGCCGGTTCTACGAGCAACCGCGACTGTGGCTTTCCCTGACCGGTTTGCGTGCCATGCTGCTGTTGCAGAGCGGCGCCCGCGACGACGCCCGCCGGGTGATTGAGACCGCCGGCTTTTTCGACGGCAACAAGCTGATGGGCGAAGACCATCGCGACGTGACCCGCGAGGTCCCGAAGCTGGTGATGATCCGCTGGTGGCTGGCGGACGGTGAGCCAGGTCGGGCGCTGTCGTTGATCCGCGGCCTGCTGGCTCGGGCCCGCAAGACCGGCCGGCGCCGAAAGGTGGTCGAACTGCTCAACCTTCAGGCCCTGGCCCATTGCCAATTGGGACGGGAAGGGGAGGCCCTGCGCAGCTTGGATGAGGCGTTGCGACTGGCCGAGGTGCAGGGTTATCGGCGCATCTTCATGGACGAAGGGCCCGAACTGGGCCGATTACTGGCGATCTTCGCCGAACACCGCGCCGGCAGTATCGAACCGACCGACGACAGCATCACCTATTTGAACGACCTGATTACCGGCTGTGGCGGCAATCCAGCCGATGCCGTCGGAAACGAAACCGAAGACGGGTTCGAGCCGGAACCCCTGACCAAGCGCGAGCGCCAATTGCTGACCATGATCGACAGCGGCCTCTCCAACGCGCAACTGGCCGAAAGCCTGTTCATCTCGGAACAGACGGTCAAATGGCACTTGCACAATGTCTACGGCAAGCTGGGGGTCCGCAACCGGACCGGGGCGTTGGCCCGGGCCGGTCGCCTGGACTTGATCTGAAATCAAACCAAAAGCCGAACTTTGGTTGGGTTTCGTTCGCCCGACGCCGCCCTAGGCTGCCGCCGGAATGTTCCATTCAGCAGCCGCCCCATTGGGCGGCGCCAGGGAGGCAATGATGGCGACCATGGCAGCCAGCACGGACGTGCTGTTTTCCGACGATCAGGCGGCTATCGCCGCGGCCCGAACCATACTGGCCGAACAGCGCGCCGCATTCGACAGCGAACCGGTTCCGACGGTGCGCGAACGCAAACGGCACCTCAAGGCTCTGGCCGGGTTGATCCGCCAATACGAGGGCGACATCATCGCGGCCCTACAGGCCGATTTCGGCTGCCGTTCGGCCCACGAAACCCGCATCGTCGAGGTGCTGGGTTCGCTCGCCACCATCAAATACCTGTCGAAACGGCTGCGCAAATGGGCCAAGCCGCGGCGGCGCCATACTTCGATCTGGTTCCTACCGGGCGGCAACAAGGTGGTCTGGCAGCCCAAGGGCGTGGTCGGCATCATGTCGCCCTGGAATTTCCCGGTCCACCTGACCGTGGCACCGCTGGCCAGCGCCCTGGCCGCCGGAAACCGGGTGATGATCAAGATGTCGGAGCATACACCGCATACAACGGCGCTGCTCAAGAACCTGATCGGCCAGACTTTTCCTCGCAACCGCGTCGCGGTCATCGATGGCGACGCCGAGCTGTCCCAGGCTTTTGCCGGTCTCGCCTTCGACCATCTGCTGTTTACCGGCTCGACCGCGGTCGGCCGGGCGGTGATGCGGGCGGCGGCCGAGAACCTGACTCCTGTAACCCTGGAACTGGGCGGCAAGAGCCCGGCCGTGGTCGACACCGACTATTCGGTCAAGGAGGCGGCCGCACGGATCGTCTGGGGCAAGCTGTTCAATGCCGGCCAGATCTGCATCGCGCCGGACTACGCATTCGTGCCCCACGACAAGGTCGAGCTGTTCCAGAAACACGCCCTGGCCAAGGCCGCCCGATCCTATCCCGAACTGGTCGGCAACGACCAGTTCACGGCCGTGATCAACGACGACAACTACCGGCGCCTCCAGGACCTGGTGGCCGACGCCGAGACCAAGGGCGCCACCATCCAGTCGGTGCCGTTGCCCGACGGCGCGGGGAGCGGCGAGCGGAAATTCCCGCTGACCCTGGTCACCGGAATCAGCGAGGACATGCGGATCGCCCGGGAGGAGATCTTCGGCCCGATTCTGCCGATCCTGCCCTACCGCACCCAGGAGGAGGTGGTGTCCTACATCAACCGCCGCGACCGGCCGCTGGCACTGTATGTCTTCGGCAAGAAGCGCAAACGGGTTCGCCACCTGCTGTCGCAGACCGTATCGGGCGGTGTCTCGATCAACGACACGTTGCTGCACTACCTGCAGGACGACTTGCCGTTCGGCGGCACCGGTCACAGCGGCATCGGCAGCTATCACGGGCGCGAGGGCTTCGAGACCTTTTCCCACAAAAAGGCGGTGTTCACCCAGCGCGGCTTCGGCTCCTTCACCGGCGCCAAGCTGCTGTACCCGCCCTATGGCCGTCTCACCGACATCATGATCCGGATCATGCAAGGTTGACCGATCCGCCGGCAGACAAGGAGGGTGCGATGCTGACCAGCACCATGATGGACGAACCGCTGCTGATCTCGTCGATCATCCGCCATGCAGTCCGGACCTTTCCCGACCGGCCGATCGTCAGCGTCTCTGGCGACGGCACGGTGGTCCGCACCGACTATCGGGCCGCCTACCGGCGCATCTGCCAGTTGGCCCATGCCTTGGTCGCGCTGGGCGTCAGGCCCGGCGACGCGGTCGCCACCCTGGCCTGGAACGACCACCGGCATTTCGAGCTATATTACGCGATCAGCGGGATCGGAGCGGTCTGCCATACCCTGAACCCGCGGCTGGCCGACGACCAACTGACCTATATCGTCAATCACGCCGGCGACCGCCTGGTGTTCGCCGATCCGATGTTTCTCGAAACGCTGGCCCGGGTCGCCGGCCGGTTGCCCAGCGTCGAGGCGGTGGTTTCCCTGTCGGGCGACCAGCCGAGACAAGAGATCGAAGGCAAGACGAAATCGGCCTATGAGGCGTTGATCGCCGACCGGGAAACCGAGTTCGATTGGCCGAACCTGCCGGACACCCATCCCGCGTCCGCCTGTTACACGTCGGGCACCACCGGCGAACCGAAAGGCGTGGTCTACAGCCATCGTTCGACCATCCTGCATGCCCTGGTGACCGCCATGCCGGACGCCCTGGGGCTAAGCTGCCGCGACGCGGTGTTGCCGATCGTGCCGATGTTCCATGTCAACGCCTGGGGCCTGCCCTACAGCGCCCCCATCTGCGGCGCCAAGCTGGTGCTGCCCGGGCCGCATCTGGACGGGCGCAGCGTCGCCGAGCTGATCCGCGCCGAGGACGTGACCTTTTCGGCCGGCGTACCCACGGTGTGGAACGGCCTCTTACAGCATCTCGACGCCACCGGCGAGGATCTGGGGCCGCTCAAACGCCTTGTCTGTGGCGGTGCCGCCCCGCCGTCGTCAATGATCGCCGCCTTCGAGCAACGCCACGGCATCGATTTCATTCATGGCTGGGGCATGACCGAGACCAGCCCCATCGCTTCGATCTCCATGACCAAGCCCGGCATGGAGGACTGGCCGCACGACCCGCGCCTTACCAAGAAAGCCAAGCAGGGCGTGCCGCTGTTCGGGGTCGAGACCCGGATTGCGGATGAGGACGGCGCAACGTTGGCCCAGGACGGCCAGGCGGCCGGCCACCTGATGGTGCGGGGGCCGTGGATCGCCGGGACCTATGTCGGCTCGGACGCGATGGAGACCTTGGTGGACGGCTGGTTCCCCACCGGCGACGTCGCCACTATCGACACGGACGGCTTCATTGAGATCACCGACCGCCTCAAGGACGTGATCAAGTCGGGTGGCGAATGGATCAGCTCGATCGCGTTGGAAAACGCTACGGCGGGCTCAGACGAGGTGGCCCAGGCCGCAGTGATCGCTGTACCCGACCGGAAATGGGGCGAAAGGCCGTTGCTGGTCGTGGTTCCCGCCCCGGATCGATCGCCGAGCCAGGACTCGATCCGCCGCCATCTCGAAGGGATGGTCCCGAAATGGTGGCTTCCCGACCAGGTCGTGTTCGCAGACGCCCTTCCCATAGGCCCCACCGGCAAGGTCCTGAAACGGGAGCTCAGGGATCGGTTCGTGTTCGAACTGGTCGATTGACCGGAATCCAGCGCGCCGATCTATTCCTGCAAAAGGTCGCCGGAATAGTCGTCGACCCGCACCAGTTCCATGACATATCCGGTGCCGGCCAAATCCGTGGCTCGCGTTTCCGCCTTGATGTAGCCGGTCGCGATCACCGGGACCGCAAGGTCGCGGGCGCGGACGTGCCGGTCGGCGGTGACGAAGATGATCTGGTTGGGCGGCGGTGGCGGCACGTGAATGCAGGCGCCGGCATAGGGAACCAGCAGAAACCGGGACACCTCGGCCTGGTCGAAATCCAGCGGCACCATGTAGCCCGGGATCGTCACGGTCTGGCCGTTGAACTCGGACACAACCAGACCCTTGGTCTTCTCCAGGCGTTCCATCTTGTCCCAGCAGTCGGGATCCTCGTGATCCAGGCAATCCATGTCGTGGCTTAAAACACCGGTCTGGACGTCCTGCTCCACGCCCGGCGGGATGAGGTTCTTCCAACCGATTACGCGTGCCCCCTCTGACGGAGCCGCATCGGCGCCGTCGCCCGCACGCACGGTGTGCGAACCCCCGATTGCGGCCACAAGCAGGGCCAAGACTGACAGGCGCAGGACGGTTTGAGTCATTGCCGTACCCTCCTAACCGCGCACGGTCATGCCGTCGGCAACGGTCTGGCGGTAGGCCAACCAGGACGGCACCAGACTGGCGGCGAAGGCCGCGGTGACGATCGCCGCTAGCAGCATCGGTTCGCGGGCTGACAGGTCGCCAGATTCGACGATCAGGCCAAAGCCGTGTCGCAGCCACCCGGATGCAGCACCCAGTGCGGCATGACAGAGCGCGATGCCGGTCAGGCCGCCGCACAGCGAGACGATCACCGCTTCCAGCGACAACAGGCCGGAGATGGTAACCGGGCTGGCGCCGAGAGAGCGCAGGATCGCCATCTCGCGGCGGCGTTCGCTCAAGGAGGCGACGATCGCCGCCATCAAGCCCAGCAACGCCGTCGCGATCACCAGCAGCGAAACGCCAATCAGAGCCGTCTCTGCGATCCCGACGACCTGCCACAATTCCTGCAGCACGACCCCGGGTATGATCGCCGACAGGGGCTCCCCCCGATAGGTGTTGATCCGCCGTTGCAGACGCAGGACCGAGGCCGGTGCCTTCAATCCCACCAGCAGGGCCGTTATTCTTGGCGATGTCGTTTCCCGATCAGTGTGCGCATCGTCGTGATCTTCCTCGTGCGCATCCTGGTGTTCATCACCGTGATCATCATCGTGTGCGGCGCCCTCGTGACGGCCGTGCAAGGCTTCGATGGCATCCAGCGGGACCTGGATCGTTCGGTCGAGCGGCGTTCCCGTGGGTGCAAGAACGCCACCGACGCGAAACGGATGGCCGCTGTGCTTGACGAAGCTGACCTGACCCGTGCCATGGGCGATGACGACGCGATCATCGATCCGGTATCCCAGTTCGGCCGCGACGTCGGCACCCAGCACGGCGTCGGACCGTTCCTCGAACCGCTGCCCGGCGGCAAACGATAGCGCCCGTCCGCCATGGTGGCGGTAGCGATCGAAGAAGGCGCTGGTGGTGCCGATGACGCGGAAGCCGCGATGGCTGTCACCCAGGGAGATGGGCACGGTCCATGCGGTGAGGGGATGGCGGTCGATCAGATTCCAGGATCTGGCCGAGATATCGTTGGTCGCGTTGCCGATGCCGAACACGGAAAAGAGCAGCAATTGGATCGAACCGGCACGTCCGCCGACGATCAGGTCGGTGCCGGAAACCGTGCCGGTGAAACTCTCGCGCACCGAGTGGCGCAAACTGTCGACCGACAGATACAACACCGTGCTGAGCACGATCGCCGAGGCCGTCAGCAGTGCCGTCAGGCTCCGGGATAACAGCGATTGCAAGGCCAGGCGCAGCATGCTCAGGCACCCTGTGTCGCCAGCTCTGTCAGCGAAACCGAGCGGCCGAAGAGGGGGCGCAGGCGTTTGTCGTGGCTGACCAGGATCAGGGAAGACGTCGCCTCGGCGACCTGATCGAGAAGCAATTCGAGAAAACGCTCGCCGGCCGCATCGTCGAGGGCCGATGTCGGCTCGTCTGCGATGACAAGAGGTGGCGCGCCGATCAGGGCCCGCGCCGCGGCCACCCGCTGCTGTTGCCCGACGCTCAACTTGCGCGCCGGACGGGATCGATCGGGAGCCTCGATGCCCAAGCGCTCCAGCAGGCGCATAGCCTCGGACCGGGCCTCGGACCAGCCATCGAACACGGCCCGGCGTTCGGCGGACAGGCGCAGGGGGAGCAGGACGTTGTCGATCGCATCGAGGTATGGGATCAGGTTGAACATCTGGAAGATGATGCCGAAATTCTGCGATCGGAAGCGATCGCGCCTGGTCGGCGGCATCGCGGTTAGGTCCTGGTCCAGTACCCGAATACTGCCCCGCTGCGGTCGTCGCAGGCCACAGATCAGGCTGAGGAAGGTCGACTTGCCGGCACCTGATTCGCCGTGCAGCAGCAGGCGTTCCCCCTCAGCCAGCCGAAACTCGTCCACCCGCATGAAAAATGAGTCCGTTTCCGACCAGCGGAATTCGAGGCGGGAAACGGCGATCGAGGCGGTTGCGACCGTATGGGACGATGTGTCGAGCACGGTGGTTCTCGTCCTCCAATGGGCCTGCGGTCCTACCTGTAAGCAAAACACAGCGCCGGATGGCGCAAAAGGTAACTGCAGTCACCATGGCGGGAGGGGGCGGAATGCCCCCTCCCTTGTTTGGTCGGCGTGACGCCGGTCTCAGTTCGCCGGTCTCAGTCAAGCACCTCGCGCAGCGGGGTGCCGATCGCGCCGGACGGCAGGTTGGTTTCCAGATAGCCCGCCAGCGTGACCGCGATGTCGACCGGCGCCACCTGGCGGCTGACCCGTTGCGGCCGGATGCCCGGGCCGGCGAACATTATCGGTACGTGCGTGTCGTAGGCGTAGGGCGTGCCGTGGGAGGACGCCAGTTCGGTGCCCCATTCCGACAGGTACCACATCGGGTTCTGGACCACGTAGATGTCGCCCGAGCGATCGGGATGGAACGCGTTCTGGATTCGCTGAGTCAGGGGCGTGACGGGAATGTTACCGGCCGCCAGGTCGTGCGCGGTGAGGGCGATGGCAATGCCCTTGGTGTCCAGGGCCGCATCGGCCAAGGCATCCTGAACGGCGCTGCGGTCGAGCCCGAGTTTCTTGACGGTTTCGTTCTTCAGGTAGAGATAGGGCTCGATGAAGGTCTCGATATAGGTTTCGCCGGCACCGAACTTGGCGGCCAGCGCCTGGTTCATCCGCGCAACGAAGGCCTTCTGGTCATGCCGGCCGGCGGGGAAGCCGAGTTGCATCTTACTCTCCGGCACGTCATCGACGCCGTGGTCGGCGGACAGGTAGATCAGCGTGTTCTTCAGGCCGACGGTCGTGTCCAGATAGGCGAAGAAATCGGCCAAATAGCTGTCGAGGTAGAAGATGAAGTCCTCGGCCTCGAGGCTGTCCGGGCCGAAATAGTGGCCGATATAGTCATTGGCCGACAGGCTGACCGCCAGCATGTTGGTCGCTCCGTTCTGGCCCAGGTTCTCCTGCTTCACCAGTTCCTTGGCGAAGGCCAGCGTGTATTCGTCACCATAGGGAACCACGCGCAGGCGCTTGTAGAAGGTCGCCGGTTTCTTGGTTTCCATGCTGTGCGGAAAGGTCGTCCCCAGTCCGTAGGAGGTTTCCGAGGCGCGGTCGTCACGGTTGCCGTAGACATAGCTCGCCTTGTCGTGCATCAGCGTCCAGGGCTGGGTCTTGTACTTGTCGGCGTGCTTGCCCTGGTTCCAGGCCTGCACCCAAGCGGGCAGTTCCTTGTAAAAATAGGTGCTGGTGACGAAATCGCCGGTGTTCTTGGCATACCAGAAGGCCTTGCCCTTGTAGCCGGCGCCGATCACCGCGCCCCGGTCCTTGATCGAGACACTGAAAACCCGCGACTTCATACCCGACGCCAGCACCAATTGATCGCCGATCGTGGAGGCCAGCAGATTGCGCGGAGACGGGCCCGCCTTGTCGGTGCCGAGAATCTTTTCCTTGGCATCACCGACGCAGTACATGCGCTTGCCGGTGTTGAGATCGAACCAGTTGTTCGATGCGATGCCGTGCTGCGGCGGATGCCCGCCGGTAAACAACGTGGCGTGGCCGACGGCGGTGATCGTGTTGCTCTGCCGGTAGTGCGCGTTGGTGTAATCCACGCCGCCGTCCATCAGATAACGGAATCCATTGTCACTGAACCGGCCCTTGAAGCGCTGCAAAATGTCGCCGCGCAGTCCGTCGATGGTCAGGGCGACCACCAGTTTCGGCGCTTGGGCGGCGCCGGCCGGGGCGGCCAGGACAAATGGGGCCACGGCCAGCGCCAGGGCCAGGGACCGTGCCGCGCGTAAGCGGGTAGCAGGCGAACTTGAGTGATAGCCTCTCATCGCATTTCCTCCTGATTGCGATTGGTGACGGGGATTTGGCAAGGGCCCTGCGGTGCAAAACCGGCCGTTGGAATCCGACGCCCCCGTTTTCTTCTTGGTATCCCGGTATTTCTTGTCTTTTGTTTGCGTGGTTTCGAGCACCTGAAGAAAACAAACAAAAACCCGGATACAATTTCGAGAAGCTAAATATTCCGGCTGAGAACCCGAAATGACAATTATGACCCCAGTTACACACCCAGCGGTCGTCGGTGACTGGCGTCACCCCACTCGATAACCTTTAGAAATTAAATGGAAATTCGGAACGAAAGTGACCCAGGTAGTCAGCACCTCACGGGTCAACCATCCTGGTTGCTCGCCGCTCCACGCACGCCGGTGATCCCGGTCAGGAACATGTGGAAGAGTTCGCGTTCGGTGGTGATGTCGAGTTTGAAATAGAGCCGATGGCGATGGTTGCGGACGGTGCCGGCGCTGATCTCCAGTTCCTTGGCAATCAACGCGTTGGGATAGCCGCGCAGGACCAGTTCCACAATGTCGCGCTCGCGCGCCGTCAAGCCGTGCTGATCGGCGAAATCATGCAGAATGGTTTCGAAGCTCTCGACGATGTAACCGGGGCCGCGCTGCTCGATGACACAGATCTTGCCTTCCGGTGCGATGGCGAAATTGCCGGTCAGCCGCTCCCAGTGCAGCACCTTGTCCTGGTCCAGCGACACGATGCCGGTATCGCGGTTGGTGTGGACGATCTTGGCCAGCGGTGCCGTGTAGTCCGCCGCCACCTTCTCCCATTCCCGATTGCACCAGACCTGGTTGTTCTGGCGATCCATCACCATGATCGCCTGCTTGCCCTGTTTGCTGTCGACATTGGCATCGTTGGTGAAGGCCGGGGCAAAGATCTTTTCGATATGGGCCTGGTGCAGACCTTCCAGCATCGGCATCAGCAATTCGATCTGGTGCACCTCCTCGTCGGTGAAGGTGCGGCTGGAACGGTCGACACACAACGCGATGCAAATCCGGCCCGGCGCCTTCATCAATATGGCCAGTTCGTCGAAGATGATGGCGGATCGGAAGATCTCGTCGAAATATGCGTTGTCGGTGTCGCCGGACCTGAGGCTGGCCAGGGTCACCACCCCGCTCATGAAACCGGAATGGGCCAGCCGCAACAGCGGGTCGAGGCGGTATAGGCCGTCATTGTAGAACTGCAGCGCCTCCTCGGTCATCGCATTGTTGACGATGAATTCGGGCACGGCATAGCGGGCGTAACGGACCACCAGGTAACGCTCGCTGCCCAGGACCTGGGCCGGCAGGGCGACCAGCTTTTCGTAAAAGTCCTCGCGGCCGGCGGCGCGGGCGATCTCGCCTACAGCGGAAAAAAAGACTGGCGAATTGATGTCCATCAACCGACCCTCACGGCCGCCAGTCGGGCCAGCCGATGACCGGCTCCAGCGCCGCACCGATTTCCAGCACTTGGCTATCGTCATAGGGCCGGGCGACGATCTGCAGGGCCGTTGGCAATCCGTCCCGGGTGAAACCGGACGGGACGCTGAGGGCCGGGCATTGCGCCAAATTGTTGAACGGACAGGTCATGTCCAGGCCATGGTAACGCCCCTCGGCATCGTCTGCATCGAAATCACTGTCGTTGAGGCCGATTTCCGGGGCCGGCAGGGCCATGGTCGGGCAGATCAGAGCATCATGGGTTCGGAAGACCGCCGCCAATTCGTGCCATTGTTGGGTGCGGACCCATTCGAGCCGTTTGAACGCCACCGCGTCCATGCGGTCGCCAGTCGCCATCAGCGCCAGCAAGTCCGGGTCCATGCGGTCCGCGTGGGCGTCGCGCAGATCGCCAAACGCAGCCGCCAGAAACACACCCCAGGCGGCAAACCAGGCATCGACCACGTCTCGGCACCAGCCGAGCTCGACTTCGGTCACTTGGGCCCCCAAGTCGCGCAGCCGATCCGCCGCCTCGCGGGTGTTCTTTTCAACGTCCGGGTCGACCGCGAAAAACCCCAAGTCAACCGACAGCGCGATCGACCGTCCCGCCAGGGACGCCGGCGCCAGGTCGGGTGGGGGCGGCACAGGCCGATAGGACTGGATATCTGCATCGTCGGCGCCTTGCGTAACCGACAGGAACAGGGCGGCGTCGGCGACCGTCGCGGCCAGCGGACCAAAATGGGAGATCTGGTCGAAGACGGTCGGCAGAATGTCCATTGGGATCCGGCCCAGGCTGGGTTTCATCCCGACCACGCCGCACAGGGCGGCCGGGATGCGCACCGATCCCCCCATATCGGTACCTTCCGCCAACGGCACGCAGCCGGTCGCGACGGCTACCGCCGAACCGCCGGAGGATCCGCCCGAGGTGCGGGCCGGATTCCAGGGATTGCGGGTGATCCCCCATTTCGGGCTTTCCGTAAAGCTGGAAAAGGCGAACTCCGGCGTCGTCGTCCGGGCGACGACGATTGCGCCAGCGGCCGTCAGGCGCCGAACGATCACCGGGTCGTTTTCCGGGACCCAATCGGCCAGGGCGAAGGAGCCGCGGGTGGTGATCTTGCCGGCCAGTGGCGTGAAGTCCTTGATCGCGATCGGAACCCCGTGCAGCGGGCCCAGCGTTACGCCACGCGTGACCGCCGCTTCGGCCTGGCGGGCAAGCGCCCGCGCCTCGTCATGGTACAGGAAGCAGAATGGATTGAGTTCGGGCTGGACCTCGGCGATGCGGGCGAAGCAGCGGTCGACGGCTTCAAGTGGCGACAGGTCGCGTCGGGCGATAGCGGCCGCCAGCCCGCTGGCCGTCTCCCGCTTCGGCGTCCGATCAGCCATCCATCCGTCAGCCCTTGGACCGGGCGCGGCGGCGGTCCCGCAACTGGATCACGCCGTTGGGCATGAACAGGATCGCCAGCACCACGCAAATCCCCAGGGCCAGCAGGCGGAACTGGCCGACATCGCGCAGGATCTCGTTGCCGACGGTGATGATGAAGGCACCCAGGATGACCCCCGGGAAGCGCCCCAGGCCGCCGACAGATAACATCAGCATCACCATCAGGAACAGCTCATTGCCCAGGATCTTGGGGGTCACGACACCGAGGTACTGGCCATAGAGCCCGCCGGCGATGCCGGTGACGAAGGCCGAGATGGTGAAGGCGATTAGCTTGTATTTGTAGTCGTTGACCCCTAGCGACTTGGCGAATTCCTCGGAATCCCTGAGTGTGATGAAGGCCGTACCCAACCTGCCCGGGATGACGACGAAGTAGACCACATAGACGATCACGGCGGCGACGCCCAATGAGACAAAGTACCAAGGCAGCTTGTCGATGGTGCTGAGGCTGACGCCGAACAGCTCGATCGGTGGGATCCCCATCAGACCGGTGGAACCGCCGGTCCCGAAACCGCGGCCCTGGCTGATCACTGAGGGCAGCGCCAGATGGACAGCAAAGGTGAACAGCGCGACATATTCGCCGCGCAGTCTGAGGCAGGGCAGGCCGATCAGCAGACCGATCAGGCCGACCACCGCGCCGCCCAGCAGCAAGGCCGCCACCGACGGCACGCCCAGGCTGATCGACAGCATACCGGTGGCGTAGGCGCCGGCGGCGAAGAACACCAGCTGGGCGAAGTTGAAAATGCCGACATAGCCCAGCACCAGATCCCAGCCGACCACGACGATCGACCAGATGAAGAACAGGATCAGGGTGTGGTAGATGTAGCTTTCGCCCAGGAAAAACCCGAGAACGGCGAAAGCCGCCACCGTCGCTGCGAAATAGGCTTTGTCGTTCATTGTTCGCCGCTCCCTACTTCGCCCAGACGCCCAACAGACCTTGCGGCCGGAACATCAGCACCACCAACAGGGTCAACAGCCAGGTCGGCATGGTCCAGGTGGCACCGATCTCGAAGATCACGAAGGCTTCGATGATTCCCAAGATGAAAGCCGCGTAGAGAACGCCCCTGGTGCTGCCCAAACCGCCGAAGACGACGATCACGAAGGCCTTGAGAAAGGGTGGCCAGCCGCCCAGTGGCGAGATCAGGTAGACCGGGGCCAGCATCACACCGGCCACGCCGGCCAGCACGATCGACAGGCCGAAGGTGTAGCTGAAGACCTGGTTGACGTTGATCCCGACCATGGCCGCGCCGTCCATGTCCTGGGAGACCGCGCGCATGGCATTGCCCATCCGGGTCCTGTGCAGGAACAGCTCGAGCCCGATGACGATGACGACGGCGACTACGAAGATCACTACGGTCTGGTAGGGAAAGACCAAGCCCAACAGGCCGACACTGCCGTCGATAAAGGGGGGCAGCAGCTTGTTCTCCGGCCCGAAGACGATCAGGTTGAAATTGTCGATCATGAACGCCAGGCCCAGCGTGATCATCATCGTGGTGGTCTTCCAATTGCCCTGCCAGCGCAGGGGCCGGATGATGCTGCGCTCGAACGCAACCCCAAGCAAGAACAGCACCGGCACCAGGATCACGAAGGTCACGATGTAGTTGAAGCCGAAATAGCCGACCGACAGCAGCCAGGCGATATAGGCCCCGACCATGAAAAACGAGCCATGGGTGAAGTTCAGGACCCGGGCCGTGCCGTAGACCAACGACAGGCCGAGGGCAAAGACGCAGTAGACCGACCCCTGGGCAATGCCGCTGATCAGGACTTCGAGATATTGCATGGCCCTCAGCCCCCCGCACCCGATTGCCGGCGCCAATCCTCTTCGCCGACGATCTCACCTTCCTCCAGCCGATAGACGCGCCGGATGAAGTTCTCCAGCTGGCCGAGGTTCTGCTCGACCAGCAGAATCGTGATCCCCATCTCGTTGACCCGGCGAATGGTCTGCAGCATGTCGTGCACCAGGTTCGGCGCCAGCCCCAGGGACGGCTCGTCGATCGCCATGAACTTGGCCGCCGACATCAAACCTCGGCCCAGGGCCAGCATCTGAGCCTCGCCGCCGCTCAAGGTCTTGGCCATTTGCTCCCTGCGTTCCTTGAGCCGCGGGTAGAGATCGAAAACCAGGTCCAGGTTGCGCGCCTTTTCCTTCTGGGCCTGCGGCAGATAAGCACCCAGCAGCAGATTTTCCTGGACCGACATGTCCAGGAACAGGCGCCGGTCCTCGGCGACATAGACCATGCCCTTCTCGACCAGTGCGGGGGTGGAACAGCCGTTGACGGTCTCGCCGTCGAACCGGATATCGCCCGACCGCGCTGGGATCAGGCCGCAGATCGCCTTCAGCAGCGTGCTCTTGCCATGGCCGTTGGCGCCGACCAGGCCGACCGCCTCGCCCGGCCTGACGTGCAGCGACACCGAATGCAGGACGTGGAAGTCGTCGTAGAAGACGTGTAGGTGCTCGACCTCAAGCATCGAACTCGGTCCCCAGATAGACGTCGATCACTTGGGTGTCCTTGACCACGACTTCCGGTACGTCGAGGCAGATGCAGGCACCGAAATGGATCACCATCAGGCGGTCGGATAGCTGCGACAGGGCGCGGATCTTGTGTTCGACCATGACGAAGGTCAGGCCCATGTCCCGGTGCAGTCGTGATACCAAGGCGACGAAAACCTGGATCTCGTCGCTATTCAGGCCGGCCAGCGGCTCGTCCATGAATACCACCCGGGGTCCGGTCGCCAGGACCGCCGTCAGCATAGTCATCTTGCGGGTGATCAGGTCGGCCTTGCCGGCCGGTTCGTCGCGATGTGCGGCCAGGCCGGAAATCTCCAACAGCCGTTCGACGGTCCCGTCATCGCTGCCCGGCCCCTGGCCGAAGGTTTGGCCGACCGTGATGTTGTCGCCGATGGTCATCGACGAAAACACCTGCGGGATCTGGAAAGTGCGGCCGATGCCGCGGTGACAGACCTGATAAGGCGGCAACCCGTCGACCCGTTTCCCTTCGAACAGGATTTCACCCGATGTCGGGGCCAGATTGCCGCTGCAGACGTTCAGCAACGTGCTCTTGCCGGCGCCGTTGGGTCCGGCGATACCGAAGATCTCGTTCTCGTTCAGGGAAAAACTCAGATCGTTGAGGGCGGTCAGGGCACCGAACCGCTTGGTGATATTGCGGGCGAAAAAGAAGGGGGCGGTGGAAGCCGGACCAACACCACCGACCCCGCCTTGCGGCGTACCGTTGGTTACGCGTCCGACGTCCGACATCACCGCCCCCTCGCTCAAGTCAGCCTATTTCATCCAGGGAGGCGTAATGAAACCGGCTTCGGCCTTGCTGCCGATCATGACCTGTTTGGTCTGGGAGTTCTGGGCCTGCAGCAGATGTGCCGGCACCGTGTCGTCACCGGCATGGACGAAGTGCTCGGCGTTGAACCTGAAGGTTCCCGTGATGCCTTCATAGGTGCCATCCTTCAGGCCCTGCTTGATGGCGGCGAAGTTCTTCACCGACCCCGCCATCTTGACGCTGGTCGCCCACATCATCAACTCGTCGTAAATCTGCGCGGCGATCGAAAAGGGTGGCTCCTCGCCGTACTTCTTCTGCCAGGCGGCTTTGAAGGCGTCACCCCTGGCGTCCGGCCGATGGGCCGACAGGGTCATGCCCAGGACGCCGTCCGCCTTGCCGCGCCGCACGATCTCGCCAAAGGCCGGGACGCTGACCGTGTAACCAGCATAGAGCAGCGCGTTCCGGGGCGGATTGGTCTGGAACTGATCGATGAAGGTGTTGACCGCGGCCGGATCCAGCAATTCGAAATAGATCAGCGACGGATCAGCGGCACGCAGCTTGCTAATGATGCCGCTCCACTGCTTGGTCTCGTAGGGGACCTCTTCCTTCATCACCACTTCCCAGCCCTTGGCCTCGGCCGCTTCGGCGGCGCCCTTGGTGGTGTTCAGCTCCCAGTCATAGGGGCCGTGGATGATGGCGATCTTCTGGTTGGGGTAGGTGTGGTCCAGCGCCATCAACTGCCCGAAGGTGATCTTGCCGTAGTTCACGTCAAGGTCGGATCCCATAAAGATGTTGTTGCATTTCATGCGGGTCCTGAGTTCGACTACGTTCGAGGTCGCATCGTTGTGGATATAGGGCAGATCGTAGGGACAGAAGGCGGGAATGTCAGGCCCCATGCCGCCATAGCCGTTGATCAGCACGTCGACTTTTTCCTTCTCGACCAGGCTGGTCGCGGCGGCCTGCAGCTTGTCTGGGGTCAGGTCGCCGATATCGAAGACATGCAGTTCCAGCTTGGCACCCAACAGGCCGCCATTGCCGTTCAGTTCCTCGATCGCCAGTTTCAGGCCCTTTTCCATGGCGACGCCGTCGCTGGAGAACGGCCCGGTCACCGGGATCGGCGCCCCGACGCGGATCGTATCCGCCTGGGCAATGGGTATTGTCAGGCTTGCTCCGGCCACGAGACCGACGGCGCCCACCAGGGTGAGGAGTGATTTACCCAACGATACCTTTTTCATCCTCATTTCCTCCTTGCTAGAGTTTCGAAGACGAGGCGCCCGGTTGCAATCCGGTATTTGCCTCGCACGTGGTTTCGTCATCGCCATGGCCGTCCGCCTACCAGAACAGGTGCGGTACCGGCGTGATCTCTTCGACGCCGTCCTTGGTGATGATGTAATTGGTCTCGAACACGGCTGTTCCGGCTTCCTCGTCGGTGAAGAAGGCCTCGACGCTGCCGACCATGTTTTCCTCGAACAGGTCGCCGTCGGTGCACAGGCGCGGTTCGATATAGGGGGCTTCCCACATGCAGCCATTGCCGTGGCCGTAATAGGGCCAGCTGGTCTTCAGCGCCTCCGAAAAGAACCCGGTTTCGCGCGATAGTTGGTCGCCCATCTCGCCGACGGTCTTCACCTTGACCCCGGGTTTGATCGCATCCATCAGGGTCTGCATGGTGCCGACCAGGCTTTCGACCAGGCGCTTCTGGGCCGGTGACGGATTGCCGCCGCACACCGCGGTGCGCCCGGGATCCAGCCAATAGCCCTTCAGGATCGGCCCGTAAATGAAGCCGTGCACGATGTCGCCTTGTGCCGGTGCCTGGGTCGAGAACCCGGTCAAAGGATCGCTCTCCAGGTATTGGCTGGTATCGCCGTGGGATATCGCAATCCGATGCCAGGCACCGCCGCCGGCCAACAGGACGCTGCCCGCGGCGGCGGCCGCCTCGGCTTCCGTCTTGCCGCCGATCAGGGCCTCCATCATCCGGACATGGGCCCGGGTAACCAGCTCGCCGGCCTCGCGGAACAGGGCCAGTTCGCGCGCCGACTTGATGCGGCGCATGTCGCGGATCAGGTCGTCATCGGCGACCCATTCGATTTCCGGCGTGGCGGCCTGCAACTGCAGCCAATACTTCATCGGCAGGCAGTCTGAATTGACCAGGGCCACCCGCCCGGTGATGCCCCGCGCCTTCAACGCGTCCGCCACTCCCTTGATCGGGTCATAGAGGCCCTGGAAGCGGTCGGTGGCGATGGTCTCGTAGCGCGGCTCGGATTCATCGGTGATCAGTTCCGGTGTCTCGCCGCCGGCCAGGATGACGCCGCAATAGGAACGGCCGTTCCACAGCACGGTGTCCGGCTCCTGTCCGGAATGGGTCGAATAGAAATTGGTCAGGAATAGCACGTCGCCGGCCCGCTCATAAACGCCCGAGGTCTTGCCCCAGACCACGGCGGCGGCATGGCCCTTGCGGTTCATATAGCGGTAGACCCGGTCCCAGCGCGCCTCGTATTCGTCCAGCGGAAAGGGTCGGAACCGGCAGTCTAACCCCAATGTCTGCCGTCGTTTTTTCGCCGTCTCTTCAAATACGAAGCGCATGCCGCCGTTCGATCCCAAGATGATTTCATCAACGACTTCATGATCACGAGAAATTCCGCAACAGACAATTGTGACGCCAGTCACCGGTATTGTGGACGGGGCAATGACCGGGGTTACGGTTACTGGCAGCACGGCATTGGGCTACAGCGAAATGTTAGCGGAGCGGAGTTTTCAGCTCCGAGTACTTGGATGAAATTTTACCGGGCGTGCAACCGACCCGGGATCGGCGCAGAGGAGGCGCGCAAACACATGGCCAGCAATCAGGAACTCGCCCACCGCCGGGCCAAGGCCGTGCCGCGCGGCGTCGCCTCGGCCGCCCCGATCTTTGCCGAGCGCGCCGCCGGTGCCGAGCTCTGGGACGTCGATGGCCGGCGCTTCATCGATTTCGCCGGCGGCATTGCCGTCGTCAACACCGGTCACTGTCATCCGGACGTGATGCGCGCTGTGGCCGAACAGAGCGCCCGGTTCACCCACACCGCCTTCCAGGTGGTGCCCTACGAGACCTATATTTCCTTGGCCGAACGCCTGAACGCCCTGGCGCCGATCGACGATGCCCGCACCTTGTTGCTGACCACCGGGGCGGAAGCGGTGGAGAACGCGGTCAAAATCGCCCGTCATTACACGGGCCGCCCAGCGGTGATCGCCTTTTCCGGCGGCTTTCACGGCCGGTCCCTGCTGACCATGGGCCTGACCGGCAAGGTCGTGCCCTACAAATCCGGTTTCGGGCCGTTCCCCAACCAGATCCACCATGTGCCGTTCCCCAATCCCTTTCATGGGATCAGCGAGGCCGACTCCTTGCGCTCGCTGGAGACCCTGTTCAAGGTCGATGTCGCCCCCGACGACGTTGCCGCGGTCATCATTGAGCCGGTCCAGGGCGAGGGCGGGTTTTACGTCGCGCCGCAAAGCTTCCTGCGGGCCCTGCGGGAGCTGTGCGACCGCCACGGCATATTGTTGATCTGCGATGAAGTCCAGACAGGGTTCGCCCGCACCGGCCGCTTGTTTGCGACCGAGCATTACGGGATCACGCCGGACCTGATCACCGTCGCCAAGGCCCTGGCCGGCGGCTACCCCCTGGCCGGTGTCATCGGCCGGGCCGAGGTGATGGAAAGCCCGGCACCCGGCGGGTTGGGCGGCACCTATGGCGGCAGCCCGATCGGCTGTGCCGCCGCGCACGCGGTCTTGGACGTGATCGAGCGTGAGGACCTCAGCCGCCGGGCCGATGCCATCGGCGTACGTATGACGGAGCGGCTCACGGGGTTGATCCGCCATAACGGCAGCCGACCGTTCGACAACGTCCGCGGCCTTGGCGCCATGGTGGCTTTTGAAATGGTGAGGACTCGGGGCAGCAATGAACCGGACCCGGACGCGACCCGCGCGGTCACCGAGCGCGCCCTGGAGGGCGGACTGATCGTCCTCTCCTGCGGGATTTACGGCCATACCGTACGGCTGTTGCCGCCCCTGACCACGCCCGATGCGGTCCTGGACGAAGGCCTCGACGTTCTCGAAGGCGCATTGGCCCTGGACTGACCGACGCCGGGATAGTGGCTCCAGTCACCATTGCGGGTCATTCGGCGCGCCAACATGATGATCGGCAGCCCGGACGGACATCAAAAAAGGAGCGATTGCCATGAGCCAGGACGCGACCCAAGCGATCAACGAAAATGCCATCTCCGGCCTGTTGCATGCTGGTGCCTTGGGGACGTTCATGCGCCTGCCGCTGATGAATCCGGACCGTTCCGTCCTTTCCGAGGTCGGGATCAATGCCGCCGTGCTCGGGTTTCCCTGGGATTCGACCTGCATCAGCCGCACCGGCACCAATTACGGGCCCAAGGCGATCCGCGAGGCCAGCGAACAGTTCACATTCTTCAGCGCCTCGACCGAGGTTAATCTGCGCGACCATTACCGGATGGCGGATTGCGGCGACGTGCCGGTACTGCCGGGCAACAGCGAACGCACGATGGACCGGGCCCAGGCCCGGATCACCGAGATCCTGGCCGCCGGCGCGCTGCCGGTGACCTTAGGCGGCGACCATTCGGTGACCATTCCCTGCGCCCGGGCCTTCGCGGCGCATTACGACAATCCCGGCCTGGTGCTGGTCGACGCCCATCTCGACACCGCCTACGACATGGACGGCGACCTGCTGAACCATTGCTGCCCGATCACCCGGGCCGTCGATGCCGGCTTCGACCCAAAGAAGATCGCCATCGTGGCGCCCAGCGGCTGGATGAACGTCAAGTCGGAGCTCGACTATATCCGCGACCATGGCATCACGCTCTACACAATCGACGACGTCATCGACCAGGGCGCCAAGACGATCGCCCAAAAGGCGGCGGCCGTGGCCGGCGACGGCACCGACAGCGTCTACCTGACCATCGACATCGATTCTGTCGACGCGGCCTTCG
This sequence comes from uncultured Sneathiellales bacterium, assembly GCA_964344385.1. Lineage (GTDB taxonomy): Bacteria > Pseudomonadota > Alphaproteobacteria > CAYFNG01 > CAYFNG01 > CAYFNG01. Next base: position 299,245 of record CAYFNG010000004.1, on the reverse strand, counting down.
CCCCCGGCACCGGGGTCCCGACCCCCGGCGGCCTGACCTCGCGCGAGGTTCTGCAGATCGCGGCCGAGGTTGGCAAGGGTGGCATTGGCGGCATCGACCTGGTCGAGGTATCCCCGGCCTGGGACCATGACGGCATCACCAGCCGCTTGGCCTGTCGCATCATCCTCGACGCGCTGCAGGCAAACGCCGTGAAGGCGCGTCAGGGAAAATGACGGAGCAAAAGAAAATCTGTCGAGCCTGGAAATGGTATGATTTAGGGACTGTTGGCTGCCATTGACGTCGTTCCATGCGTTGATGACCGGAACCAGGGTTAGTCATCAGGTATTCTCTTTCGGGACAAATTCTCACCACCACCCAATTGGAATCTCAGCAGCCAATAAGGGAAGAGCGTGCCTTTTCACCGCACTGTTTAACGTAAATGTATCGCTTGGGTTCAAATTGGGTGGAACAGGGATGCTAAATCCTAGATCACGATTCCCACACCCTGAGCCCCAAGCACAAGCGAACGCTCGCGCTCTCAAATTTGCTAGGCAGACGGTCCTTCGGGAACGACCGGTTACACGGTTACACCGGTTTCGAGGGGATCGAGTGGTTCAAAATGATTGGAGGGCCTGATGGTTGGCCTTCCTGTATTGACCCCTGGTTGGGAAGTGACCGTGTGCTGGTCAAGTTGCAACCCAATTTGCAACCCAAATCTGTCCCAACCAATCCCACCGCGTTATCAGGAGGGTATGAGAGCCTGAGGAAAACCACCAATTCTGGGACTACCTGGGACATGTTGAAACGCGCGAGGTCGGGATTTTTCAGTTTTCAAGACCGGTGCCTTCAACCACTCGGCCATCCCTCCACACGACCCGGTCCATGGAGGTCGGCCGGGCGGCAGAGTCCTATCACTCACTCGGGGCGGGTTGCAAGCGCACTGTAGCGATCGAGGCTAGGTCCGGACGATGCCGTAGGTTTTCAGCAGGCCATGAAGGTTGCGTTCGCTGATGCCCAGGAACCGTGCGGTGATTTGCCGTCATTGGACAAGGTCTTCCAGAATCCTTTCCCACTCGCGATGGAGAAAGAAATGGCCCCAATCGTCACGGATCGTGGTCCGACAACCCGGGATGATTTCGGCGATCGCCTCGGCTTGTTCCACCGAAAAATAGTCGTCCTGCCGTCCATGCCAAAGCAGCACGGGGATCCTAAGGTCGGAGATCTGAAATCCCCAGGGGCGCGAAAGAACGACGAGTTCGCGAGCGAAAACGCTCTTGGGGAGCTTGGCGGCGGCGCGCAGGTTGCGAAGCCGGATGCGGGACATTTCCGGCTCGCGATATAGTTCGATATCGGCGCTGCTGCCCGCGGTCTTGAACAGAGCGGCGCCTTCGTCCGGATGCTCAAGCAGCTTCCGGTACCGGAATTCCAGCAAGGCCTGTGCGCCGGATGGCCAATGCCGTGCCATGCCGGTGAAGAATTGTTGCAGGAGACCGATATGGGTCCCAGCCGGAAGCTCATCGACGGGCATCAGTGATGCGACGAGCCCCAGTTTGATCACGCGATCGGTGAGAAAGGCGGCGCATGCCGCAGCAAAAGGGCCGCCGGACGAAAAGCCAAGAGCGTGAAACCGTTCAATCTCAAGGTGGTCCGCGAGTTGTCTGATGTCATCCGTTCCGCCCGCCAACCCTATGACAGCCGACGGCGATGAGAGCCCAACGCCAGGTCTTTCCGGAACAATGAGGCGAATTCCCAAACGATCCAGAACGCCGTCCCGTTCAGGTTTGTCCATCCGCGACCCGAGAAGGTGATGGAACATGACCACCGGCGTGCCGTCCTTGGGGCCGTAATCCCCGAAACACAACATACGCCCGTCGGCGAGCTGCAGGAACGAAACGTCGGTGGGGAATTCGGCCGACGAACGTTGGTTTTCGACAGCCGTTAGAAGACGCAACCAGGTCGCCGGCCCATTCATCACCAGGGATACCAGCTCTCCCTGCCGGCTTGTGCCGGTCTTCCCGAAAACTGTCTTGATCTGGGTGCGCACGGTGTGTACGGATGCGCCTTTGATCTTGGAGATCTCCTTGAGAGACAGGCCCTGCACCAAATAGGCCGTAACTTCCGCCTCGGACCGGGTCAATCCATAACAATCCATCAAAGCCTTCGACAGGCCCTTGGTCGCGTTCGGCTCGAAGTTCAGGAAGAGGGCGGCGGCTGACTGATTATTGCTCCCTGAATTCCAGGGCACCGATGAAACAAGTATGGTTTCCTGTTTCCCCTGTTCACGACTGTAAGACAGCGCTCGGCTTTCCCCGGTGTCGACCGCCGCTACCACCGCGTCCGCCAACCGCCTCGCGAATTGACGATCGGCGGAATACACCCGCCCATCCTTCAGTGAGAGCATTGCGCTCTGCAGAAGTTCATCTCCGGCTTTGCTGGTGGTGCTCAGTACGAGGAGGTCCCGCGAAACAATGCAAATCGGCAGCGGCAGTTCCTCAAACAGCGCCAAGCGCTGCGCTCGTGGGCTGTTGAGATCCTGTTCGTTCGCGCCGAGAGCCAGCGCCGATTCAAGGTGAGGCAGGAGGGTATCGAGGGTTTCGCTATCCAGCGTTTCGGCGGTTTGGGACGGAGCGCCTTTCTCTTGATCCCTCGGCGAGGGGATCTCGACAAAACCGCTCCACGTTTTCGGGGCAAATATGTTTTCGTAAATCAGCGAGACGATGGCGGGGATGTCTGCCTCGGTATCCGACACAACGGCCTCAACTCAAAAAGTGGACGTCTTTTACCATACTGGCCGCACCCATACCTCAAATGGGCGATGCGCATCATTCTCAATAACAGTATGCACAATATCGTTAAATTTTCATAGGTTTGCCGGCTCAGGGTGCCAGATGCCTCGCAGCGATCAGCTGGCGGCCGCAGCACCCAGTGTCTTCGGCAAGATCTCGTCGGATACCTGCGAGGGGAACCATGCGTTATCTGGTGTTGATGATTTTAGTGGCATTGGCTTCACCTTCTTTCGCGAATTCTACCAGGACCAAACTGGTGGAGCCGGGGGTGTCCCAACCGCACCTGGACGCCAAAGGTTTCGTCGACGACCTTAGTTGGCAAATCTCGGTCATTATCGGCGATGGCGGGGTGAGCGACGTTGAGAAAATCCAGCGCCTGCGCGTCTTGTTCGCCAGGGATTTTGACATCGAAACCATCAGCCGCATCACCCTGGGCCGCCACTGGCACCGCGCGACGGAACGCCAACGAAAAGAGTATGTGAATGCTTTCGAAGCCTACATGGTCAACACCTACGCCAGTCGGTTGGTTGGCCTTTCGGCACTGCAGATGAAGGTCGCCGACTCTCGCGTGCTGAGCCGAAAGGACGTTCTGATCACGTCAACGGTTGTGCGACCGGCATCGCAACAGGGATTGCGTATCGGCTGGCGGGTCCGCCGTAAAGACGAGCGTTTTCAGGTTGTCGACGTGGTGATCGATGGCATCAGCATGGCGATCACCCAGCGGGCCGAGTTTGGCTCTTTGATACGCACCAAGGCAGGTAAGTTGGATGCCCTCGTCAGCATCTTGCGCAACAAGAGAGCGGCGTATTGAACCCGTCAGAAATTCGACCACGACGACAGCAGCGGTAACGCTGCTACGACCAACCATTCCATACCAAGGGGGATCGCATGCAATTGAAACGAAGAAGAGGACGAGTATGCGACATTTTGTAAAATTAGGTGCGGTGGCTGCCCTTGGATTGGCGATTTCCGGACAGGCGGTCGGTAAGGGAGCAAACCCGAACGGTAAGCCGTTCGTCGAGTTGCAAGGACAAATCGTCGAGGTTCAGGGCGAGTTGAGTTCGCTTCAGGATCAGATCGACTCCCTGGTTGGCCGCGTCGACTCTGTCGAGGCCGAACAGGCAGCATTGTCCAGTTCCATCCTCGATCTGCAGGCGACCAACCAGGCACTCCAAGATCAAATCCTGCTCAACCAGGGCGACATCGCATCAATCGAATACCAAATCGGTGTTCTGCAGGTGCAAAATACCGATCTCCAGGCGCAGATCGACAATTACGGCGATACCACCGGTGCTTTGCAAACGCAGATCACCGCCAATCAGGATCAGATAACCACGCTCACCCTGGCCCTCAATACGCTTGAGGGAAGCCTGCAATCGACCATCGACAACAACAGCAGCTTGATTGCCATCATGCAGGGGGAAATCGACGCGCTGCAGGCGGAAATCGACATGAAGCAAAATGTCATCAACGGATTTTGCCCGAACGGATCGTCTATTCGTCAGGTTTTTCCCAACGGCAGCGTCGCCTGCGAGACCGATGATACGGGGGCGGCAACAGGAACCGGGACACTGTCTGCCTACTATACCTATGGCACCGCTTACGTGCCCGCCGGTCATCACGCGTATATCACCACGTACTGCGCCAGCGGTTATATGCCGATTTCGGTCGGTTATTCCGCCTATGACATGCAGGTTTTCGGCATGATGGCATACCCTCAAGCAGGCTATCCGGCGACTCTGTCGGTGCGCAACACCAGCGGCTATGACCGCAATGCGTATGCGTATGTCAATTGCCTCAGGGTCCAGAACTAGCACACGTTTCCCGCATGACAGTGGAGTGCCCGGCGTCCGTTAGCCGGGTTCTCTTTTTCGACCAACATCATCGCATGTCTTGGCGGTGAGCGGTCCCGTTCCACCGTGTGGAACGATGACTACTAAGTGGGACGAAGGACAAGGCGCCAGGCCGGCGAAAGGGTAAGGACAGGTGCCTTCAACCTCTTGACCTTACCTCTGCCGGCGCCTGGTCCGCGCGGGGCGGCGGTGTCCGACCCCTCACTCGGGTTGCGTTGCATAGCCACTGTGCGACGTGCGGCTAGGTCTCGTCGATGGCGTATTGTTTCAACAAGCGATAGAGATTGCGTTCGCTGATGCCCAGGATTTGTGCGGTGGCCTGCCGGTGGCCGTGCTGTTCCGAGAGGACCTGTTCGACGTACCGGCGCCGCATCTCCTCCAAGGTAGGGCGGCCGTCGATCGGCTCGAGGCCGGGATCGCCACCTGCATTGTTTGACTGGGGCAGACCGAGATAGGCGGGTGCGATCTCGGCGTCTTCGCCCGACAGGATGATCGACCGTTCCACCACGTTGCGCAGCTCGCGGATATTGCCGGGCCAGGCATAGGACATCAGGCGCTCCAAGCTGGCCGGCGACATGATCTTGTTCACCGGTTTGGAAAAATTGTGGTGGCTGAGGAATTTCTCGACCAGCAGCGGAATGTCCTCGACCCGATCACGGAGCGGCGGCACCTCGAGAACGAACCCGCTCAAGCGGTAGTAGAGATCAGGGCGGAAAGTCGCATTCGCGGCCATTGCCGCCAAGTCCTTGTTGGTGGCGGCAACGATCCGGACATCCGCCGACAGGTCCTTGGTGCCGCCGAGCCGGCGGAACTGCCCGGTCTCCAGCACCCTGAGTAGTTTGGCCTGGATTGGCGGTGCGATCTCACCAATCTCGTCCAGGAACAGGGTGCCGCCATGCGCCACTTCGACCATGCCTTTCTTCTGGCGGTCAGCACCGGTGAACGATCCGCGTTCGTGGCCGAACAGTTCGGATTCGAACAGGTTCTCCTGAAAGGCGCAGCAATCAAGCGGGACGAAATTGCCGGTTTGACGCAGCGAGCGCTCATGCAATTCGCGCGCCACCAACTCCTTGCCGACGCCGCTTTCACCCTGGATCAGGACCGACGTTTCCGAGCGCGCAACCGCATCGATCAGTTGCAGCATCTCCTTGAAGACCTGGCTGTGGCCGACCATGAAGGACTGGTTCTGGCGCTTGGTCCGGTTCTTGTAGAAATCGATATCCCGGGCCATGTTGGCATTAGCCAGGGCCCGTTTGACCATCACCTCCAACTCGTCGAGATTGATCGGCTTCATCAGGTACTCGACGGCGCCTGACTTGATCGCTTGCACTGCCAATTCGACCGAACCGAATGCAGTCAGCATGACCACCGGATAGGCGGCCGCTATCTCGGACAGGACTTCCAGGCCGAACTTGTCGGGCAATTGTTGATCCAGCAGGATGAGATCGGGCTCCTGGGTGCGCAGCGCGTCCTCCGCTTCCGCCCAGCTCTGAACCCCGATGGCGTTCAGGTCGATGCGTTTCAGATGCTTGACGATCAGATTGTTGAACACCGGATCGTCTTCGATCACCAACACTGCCGGCTTACGCTTGATTTTCGACTTGGTCATGCTTCGATCTGTGCATCGGCATCGGGAAAAACGATTTCGAACCGGGTTCCCTGGCCGAGGTTGCTGGTAACCTCGATGCGTCCGTCATAACGCTCAATGATCGCCTTGCATATCGCTAATCCCAATCCGGTACCCGACGACCGGTCAGCGCGGCGGCTGAAGAACGGCTCAAATATGTGCTTCAGGCGTTCCGCGGCGATGCCGACGCCGTTGTCGGAGAACATGAGACAAGCCATACCGCCACGGGACACGCCGGTGATATCAAGAACGCCACCGTCGGGCATGGCGTGGAAGGCGTTCTGGATCAGATTGAGGAAGATCATGCGGATCTCGCTCTCTGTAGCCATGACCCGCAGGGCCGGCGGCTCCACGACAAGATTAACGGTGACACCGTCGATATCCGCTTCAAGCTTGAGGAGCGCGACCACGTCTTCCAAAGCTGACAAAAGGTTGACCGGCATAGGATGCCGGGCCGGTGGTTCGGCCAGCCGCAGCAGGCGCCCGGTGACGTCGACGCATTTGTCGATTTCCCCGTCCAGGACCTTCAAATAGTCTTGGATGTCCTTCAGATCAGCCGTACCTTCCGAGACCATCCGGACGATCGTCTGAAGGCTGATCCGCGCGGACGCCAAGGGATTGTAGACTTCATGGGCAACACCGGTGGCAAGCTGCGCCAGTTCGGACAGTTTTTGGCCGTGTGACAGCTTAATTTCCTGTGAGAGATCGCGGATGGTTTCGATGACCACCGGGGTGGGCCGACCGTCGCGCACCAACGTGTTCCGCGCGGCCGTGACCTCGACAACCGTGTCGCGACCGCCGGACGATTTGAACTGTTGGGTGCAGGTCAGCGGGCCATCTCCGTGTTCCAGTTCGCGGACCGGGCAAATCACCACCGAGGCCGGGCAGGGCGCATCGGCCTGATGGCTCGATCGGTAGCACGGCATGCCCATCACGTCGCTCATGCTCTGCCCAACGATGTCGCAGTACCGCTGATTGGCCTTGATGATATTGAAATCGATATCGATCACGCGAATGCCGTCCGCCGCGCCGTTGATCACCGCCTGAAGGAATTGTTCCTTTTCTGCTACGGTCTGGATGCTGTGTTCCAGGTTCTCGGCCATCAGATTGAAGCGTCGGCCCAGAGCGTTCAGTTCGTCGTCGCCGGTGACCTCGACCCGGGTTTCCAGCCGGCCGTCCGCCAGCCCCCGGCTGGCCTGGCTCAACCCATGCACCGGTCGCAGCACGAACCGCCGCAACAGGATCCAGGCCACGAACACGGTGACCAGCACCAACAATGCCCCCGACGCGGTCATGGCGGCAGCGCTTAGTATCGCCTCCTTGCGCGCCTGCGATGCCTCATAGTCGATGAACAGAATTCCGTTGATCGGGTTGGTCGCAACCGGTCCGTGACATTCCTGACACGGCGGCTTGTTGCGCACCGGCGTGACGCTACGCAAGACTTCGACTCCCTGTTCGTTGGTCATGAACAGGGTCTTCATCTCGGCCGAAAAATCGCCGTCGACGTGGCAAATCGCGCAGGTCTCCGAACGATCCGCCTCGAAAGTTCGATTGAGCATTTCCGGCTGTGAGGAGAAGCGAACCTCACCGGCCGGATTAAGGATCATCACGTTGCGGATCTTGTCCTGGGTCGCCAATTGCCGGACGATCTGCCAAAGCCCGGGCAGGTCCCGTTTCAGCATGGCGTTCTCAAGCGAGACCTGCAATAAGTGGCTGACCTGTCGCGACATCTCGTTGCTGTCCCGTTCCAGCCGGTTCCAGAAGAGGCCGACCGACAGGAGCAGCGACAGCACGGACGACACTGCCATGCAAATGATCAGGGTGAACAGAATCTTGCGGTAGAGCGAGGCGGCGACCCACCGTCTCAACCGCATCCACCAGGTCAAGCTTGAAAGTTCCGGCGCCCCCTGGGACGCTATGGTTCGTCGTGTCACGCCGTGGCGCAGGCCCCACCGTTGGTTTTCGCTTCGTGCCCAACCCGCCGTTTGGCGGCATTGAAGGCTTTGATTTCCTCGCAGTCGGGTTTCGCAAGGCCGGTTTGCAACGCGATCCGGTCGCGCAATCCGACCAGGTATGCCAAGGTCAACTGCGCCAAACCCCGATAGAACGGAGAAGCCCGCACGTTGTCGAGGCGATCCACGAACCAGGGCAGCCAGCTTAACAGATGGCGGTCCATGAACCTACCGGCTTCTACGGCGCCGCCATCCTCTGGTCGACAGGTCAGCAGGTGGATGACGAACCGCAGCTCGTTGACCAGATGGTCCTCGGGCAACCCGTCATCCGGCGGCACGACACCCTGGCTGTGCATCCAGTCCCGGACCATGAACATCGGCGCCTGCTGGGTGAGACCCTCTTCGTCGAACCAGACCGATTCGCACGGTGCGGCACGATAGGCATGGGTGACATAAATGGCGGCGTGCTCGGTAGCCAAGTCATCAATAAGATCTTTGGACGGGGTTGCGAGACCGGATTCCATCAGTCTCGCCGCATCGATCATGGCGCGGTGGTCGCGACAACCCTGGATCAGGTTGCATACGCCGGCCCAGCGCAACATCTCCACCGTCTCGTTCGCCGGTTCCCGCAGATGAAAAAACAGAAGTATCTGCAGGTCATCAACGGTGTCGATGTAGCTATCCTGGGCCGGCGTATTCGGAGTCATCAATCGACCTTTCCCTTGGCGTGGGCGACAAAGACAATCGACGGATTGGTCAGGTCCGGGTTGGCCATGCCCTGGACACGCCGTGTCACCTTTTCGCCCGGGCCGACCGCCTTGGTTGAGAACGATCCGCTGCGCAATTGGTCGATGGGGCCAACATCCAACACCCGCATCATGCAGGCCATGACGCAATATGGCTTGCGGCCGGCGTCCAGTTCGTCGACGCACATGTTGCATTTTTTGACGATCTTGGTTTCCGGATCGAATTGCGGGGCGCCATAGGGGCAGGCCGCCTCGCATTTGCGGCACCCGATGCACAGGGTCGAGTCGATATCGACGACCCCGTCCTTCTTGCGTTTGAATATCGCACCGGTCGGGCATGTCGGCAGGCAGGCCGGTTCGGCGCAGTGATTGCACGACATGTTGACCTTGTAGGCGAAGACCTCCGGAAAGGTGCCGCCTTCGATGTATTGGACGCGCCGGAAGCGCGGTCCCGGTGGCAGGCCGTTCTTGTCCTTGCAGGCGATTCCACAGGCCCGGCAGCCGATACAGTCGACATTGTTGTGAATGAAGCCAAGCTGCATGTCCGGTTGCACCGGCTTGTAGGGAACGCGCCCGGCCTCGCGGATCGCCTTCAGGAGGTCGCGTTTTTTCTTGTCGACCATGATGCGCCTCCCTTAGCTGTCGCGCCGGAACACGGCGCTGCGTGCGGTGGCCAATTGATCCCATCCCGGCCGGTGTTCCAACTCGGTCTTCCGGATATCGGCAAGAATGGTGTTGTAGGCAAAGGCGCCGGCCGGACTGGGTTCATCCAGGGTTAGGAAATCCGGATTGCCGGACCGATCGATACCGTCACCGTCCAGGTCCATCCAGGCGCCCTCGTGCAGAACCGCGACGCCGGGCATGCAGCGCTCGGTCACATAGGCGGGCGCAATGCACTTGCCCCGATCGTTCCAGACCTCGACGGTGTCGCCGGTTTTGATTCCCAGCCGCCGGGCATCGCCGGCGTTGATGGTGACCTCCTGGTCATAGGTTTCGCGCAGCCAGGGAATGTTGTGGAAGATCGAATGGGTCCGCCACCGGGGATGGGGCGTGATCAGGTGGAAGGGATATTTCTTCGCCTTGGGATGATTCAGGCTTTCCCACGGCTCGATCCATTTCGGGATATAGGGAATTTCATAGCCGTATGCGGTTTGCGTCCAATCCTGGATGCTGGCCAGTTGGCCGGACAGGATTTCGATCTTGCCTGACGCGGTCGAAAACGGCAGGCCGGTTTCGATGTTGGTCTGGAACGCCACCAGGGGACGGTCGAACTGGAACTTATAAACGCCGCGGCGCTTGAACTCGGCCCAGGTCATGGGAACCTGCTGGTGCAGTTGCACCTTGTGCCACCACGCCTGCAGATAGGCTTCGTCGACCGGGTCCGGGTTGTTGAAATAGGCGCGTGTGGCGCGCGGATTGTACCGCGGCCCAAAGCCCAACCGATAAGCCAGTTCGGTGAAGATCTGGAAGTCCGAGCGGCTCTCGCCGATCGGTTCAATCACCTTGGGGCGGTGGATGTAGTAGTGTCCCTTGTACCAGGGAAGGGCGACGTCGTGGCGCTCGAAATGAGTCGCCACCGGCAACAGAACATCGGCCCACAAGCCGGACGGTGTGATGGTCTAATCCATGCACACCACAAGTTCCAGCTTCTTGATGGCCTGGATCATCTTGTTGATGTTGGTCAACTGATTGAGCCAGTCGGAACCCTGCCAGAACAGCCCCTTGATGTTGGGGATGACGCCGTCCAGATTGTCGGTGCGCGGCCAGAGGCCGATCTCCTCGCGCTTCACGTCGGGATAGTTCAGCACGCAATGCGCCCAGCGGTCCGACTTGATCGAGGCGTACCAGACATTGGCGAATTCGTCATAGGGATAGGCAATGGCTTCTGGGTGCCAGGCCTTGCCGACCCCCTCGGCGCATCCGCCCAGCTTGCCGATGTTTCCGGTCATCGCCTGCAGCGCGGCGGCCATGCGATTGTATTGTTCGCCATAGGCATTGCGGCCCGGGGACCAGGATGCCTTCAACGCCGCCGGCTTGGTCCTGGCATACATGTCGGCCAGCTTGATGATGTCCTTGGCCGGCACGCCGCAGATCTCAGCCGCCCATTCCGGTGTTTTCGGGGTGCCGTCGCGGCTGCCCAGAATATACTCCCTGAAGCTCTCCAACCCACGTTCCATGGCCCAGCCGGGCATGGTGCCCGGATCCATGCCCTGGACGAACTGGTTGATGAAGGCCTGGTCCTGCAGGTTGTTTTCGAAAATGTAGTGGGCCATGCCGGCCAGCATGGCGGCGTCGGTATTGGGACGGATGGGGATCCACCAGGCATCGTAGGTGGACGCGGAATCCGTGAATTGCGGGTCGACGACGACGAACTTGCAGCCGCGCTGCTTGGCCAGGCGCATATAATAGAACGTGTTGCCGCCATGGAAGGTATAGGCGGGGTTCCAACCCCACATGATGATCAACTTTGAGTGGGCGAAGGCATCGTCCTCATTGCCGTCCTCAATGGTGCCGAACGTCATTCGTGACGAGAAGGTCGTCCCCTGATAGGACGGCACTGACCAGGAACTGGTGCGGCAGCCGAACATGCCCAGGAAGCGGGCCAACAGTCCTTCGATTTGATCCGATTTGTGCAGCACACCGTAGGAGGCACCGGCATAGGATTGATCCAATATCGCGGTCGGGCCGTATTTCTCTTTCAGTTCGACCATCTTGGTCGCGACATGGTTCAGGGCTTCGTCCCATGACACGCGCTTGAAACGACCCTCGCCGCGTTCGCCGACCCGCATCATCGGATAAAGGAGGCGTTCGGGCGAATAGAGCCTGGCCCGATAGGACCGACCCCGCAGGCAGGCCCGCAATTGCGGCACCGCCTCGGTATCGGTGCCGAAAGCGTCGCCCTGATAAGTGCCGTCATCCGAGGACAGCCGAACGATGACATCACCTTTCTTGTGGGCCACCAGCATGTGCCGCGAACCACAATTATGGGCACAACTGGTCACCACCGTTTCCAACTCGTCGTCGGTGTAATAGGGCTCGTAGGCAAAGGCTTCGGCGCGTTTTGCCCCGGTCAGCGGTATCATGCTGGTTGCCACGCCGGCCGCGGCTGCAGTCTTCAGAATGTCGCGGCGGCTGATTTCGGCTTTTGCCGCTCGCTCCGTTGCTTTCCGCTTAGTCATCACATCCCCTCAACGTCATTTGATCCGGTAGCGCGGATCTGACTCGACGGACCGGGTTTTTGCCCAGTCCGGGGTTTCCTCGACGAAATCGTTCATGTCGGGCCAGGGGTGGCGCGGGTAGGGAAAGTTGATGCGGTACCACTGCCGGCCGCCATGACAGCCAAAACAAACGTCAGAGCTCTTTTTCGCTGCTTCCTCGATCGCCTTCGGCTTGAGATAGGAGACCTGGTGGCGAACCGTGCGGTACATTTCCTCGTGGCAGGTCAGGCAACCGTTCGGCGTCTCCTCGTCCTCCAGATCCTGGCGGGCCTCCAACCAGGGGCCCTCCAATCCAACCATGAATTCGACCGGAAACTTGCCATGGCACATCAGACAGGTTTTTTCCGGATCCACCATCTTCCTCAGGCTGAAACCTCCCTGGGGTTGGGTGCCGTTGCCCGAAGCCTCTTCGCGCGGGTCATGTCCCTGGTGGCAGAAATTGCAGGACAGCCGCATCACCTTTTTGGCGTAAGCGCTGGTCACATGCCGCTGGTGGAAGGTGCTCTGTTCCCCGTCATAGGTGTCCAGGGTCTGATACCAGGCAACGGAATCGGCAGCGCTCACCCCGGCCGAACTCCGCATCAACGGCTTGCGTTCCAGGATTTCTCCATGGCACTCCAGGCATTGGTCATCGGTCGCCGCATCGATACCCGGTTTGAAATGAATAGGATGCCAACGGGCCTGGTCATAAGACATCGCCGTTTCTACCGCGACCTGGTTCCCTCCCGCGGCGATTTGACCAGGCGTCAGGAGAATCATGATGCTCATGGCCAGAAAGACTGCGATTGGCTTGGCTAAAGTTTTAATGAAGTTCATCGCGAATTACCGTTCGTCGGCCTGGTCGAGGACGCCGACCCTTCGCCTGGAAGCGCATCCCGGCCCACGCGGAGAAGCGCGGGCCGAGTGCACCACGGTTATTACGGAGTAGCGCTCTTTACTTGGAAGGCTGGTACGGCTTGCCTTGCATGCCGGACATGCCGCCCATGCCGGACATACCGCCCATGCCGGACATGCCACCCATGCCGGACATACCGCCCATGCCACCCATGCCGGCCATGCCCATCATGCCAAAGCCGCGGGTCCACTGGGTACAGACCCAGCCACCGTGCCCAGCCATACCGGCCATGCCGCCCATGCCGGACATGCCGCCCATGCCCTGCATACCGGACATGCCACCCATGCCGGACATGCCGCCCATGCCCTGCATACCGGACATGCCACCCATGCCGGACATGCCGCCCATGCCCTGCATACCGGACATGCCGCCCATGCCGGACATGCCACCCATGCCCTGCATACCGGACATGCCGCCCATGCCGCCCATGCCCTGCATACCGGACATGCCACCCATACCGGACATGCCGCCCATGCCGGACATGCCGCCCATGCCTTGCATACCCTGCATACCGGCCATCCCGCCCATGCCGGACATACCGGACATCCCGGCCAAGGCCGTCGAACCGGCCATCGCCATGGCGAGGATCGCGGCCAAGCCCGTAGTTTTGACTATCGCCCTCATCGTGGAAGCTCCTTCCGTATCTTTTGTGACCGAACGTTTGCGGACCCTGCCCGCCGCTCGAGAGGAAAAAGGCGCCAAGATCATTTTCTAGGCGCCTTCACTTCTTCGTGTTGCCAGTTGCGGATGTCGTAGCCGCCCATCATTCCCGGACGGGAAAAAGGCGTGTACCAGGCCTCCTGGTCTTCCAGGAAACGCAGGCTCCAGGGATAAGGTTCCGAAATCCCGAACAAGGCTGCTTCGAACCAAGCGCGGTCTTTCTCAAACGTGTTTGGCACCGGGATATCGGTGCGGCGTTCGCTGGGTGCCACACCGGCAATGAATATCGCGCCCGCATCGTCCGCTGAACTGGCACCGGAATATGCAATTCCAAGGGTCACCAGGATGGCAGCAGCAACGTGTTGGCACTTCATCTATCGGCCTCCCCCCGAAGGTCCACCGCAGCATGGCTTCTTCCGAACCGCGCTTGCGTCATCCACCTCCATGGCAAGCCCCGTGCCAACATGCTGATTTATCGTAATTTATCGTTTTTAAACTGTTTTCTTGCGCACCACCGCGTCACTGCCGATATCAGCGGCTTCATTCCTGCCAATTTGTCAGTAGTGAATATGACAATTTGGCAGAAGACGCCGAGGGTATCGGCGCGGCAAGTCACAAACCAGTTTGCGTCATCTCAGATATCTGCACTGATGTTTTGCCGAAGCCGGCAATGGATGAAAACGGTTGACACTCAATGACCTAAACCGCGAATTAGAATTTCCGGATTGTCGATAGTTCTGGAAAGGCCAGCAAGTCCGTGACTCCGCCCCTAAACGGCATACGCGCATTCGAGGCCGTCGCTCGGCACCGAAGTTTCACCCGGGCGGCGACGGAACTGAACGTCACCCAGTCGGCCATCAGCCACCAGGTTCGCAAACTGGAACAGTATCTGGGCGTGGCACTGTTTCATCGGGTCGGGAATGAGCTCACGGTGACTGCGGAGGGCATGAACCTTTACCCGGACGTCCACGAGGCCTTCACCTTGATCAGGCGCAGCGTCAATACCTTGCGCCAGGATCTTGCCGGGCGCCCATTCGGGCTTTGGCTGCGATCGCACTTCGCCCTCAAATGGCTGGCGCCGCGCCTGGTAGATTTCTGGGCCAGGCACCCGGGCTTCGATCTGCGCCTGATGCACAGCAATGAACCGGCCGATTTCACCAACGCCTCCATCGACATGGCCATCGAATGGCGGCACATCGACGAACCGCGAAACAATACGCGGTTGTTGGTGGAAGGCATGATGACGCCGGCCTGCAGTCCGGCACTGCTGGAACGCGGGCCGCCGATCACCGGGCCGGAGGACCTGAGGCACCAGGCGCTGTTACATGAGGCGGATACGGTGACCTGGCAGCAATGGTTGGACTTGGCCGGCGTGCCGGATCTCAAACCGGCCGCCAATCATTATTTCGACGACACCAATGTCCGCCACCAGGCGGTCGTGGAAGGGCAGGGCTTTGCGCTGGTCTGCCCGTCCCTGGTCCGTGATGACCTCGAAGCCGGGCGCATGGCCTGCCCCCTGGATATCAACCTCGAAACTCACAACTACATGATCGTCTATCCGCCAAGCGGCCAGCCGAGCCTGGCATCTCGCAAGTTCACCACCTGGCTGCTGTCCCAGGTCGAGCAGATTAAAGATCCAGTTTCAGCACCGGACTGATGGCGCGCGAACAACAGACCATGATGGCCGTATTCTCCCGTTTCTCCGCTTCGGTCTGGATGGAGTCGCGGTGATCGGCCTCGCCGGACAGCAAGCCGGTTTCGCACGATCCGCACAGCCCGTCTTCGCACAGGCTGTCCCGCTCGATGCCGTTGGCGCGCAGGACCTGCAGGATGGACTTGTCCGCCGGAACCGCGAGCCTTTGGCCGGTGCTGCTGATTTCGATGGTGAATGAATTGGCCTCCCGCATGCTCCTCGGTGCCACGGCCTTGAAACGCTCCAGGAAAACCTGTCCTTGAGGCCAGGCAGCGGCCGCGCCGATGACCGCGTCGGTAAACCGTTCCGGCCCACAGCAGTAGATCTGGGTCCGGGGCTGCGGGGCCGCCAGCATGGTGGTCAGGTCGAGCCGGCCGGACTGGGCCTCCCGGCTCAGGTGGAGATGAACATGCGCGGCGAATTGCGCGGTCAGGAGGCGTTCGCGGAACGCGACATCGTCGAAGGTTGGGGCGCAGTGATGCAATTCGAAGTCACGTCGCTGTTCATGGAGCCGCCAAGCCATGGACAGAAGGGGTGTGATGCCGATCCCGCCCGCAAGGAGCAGATACCTGTCGGCCCCGTTGCGCAGGGGAAAGTGGTTGCGTGGCGGCGAGATGATGATCTCGTCGCCCACGCTGACGTCGTCATGCATACTGGCGGAGCCGCCGCGTCCGGCATCCTCGCGCAGGACGGCGATTTCATAATGGCCGGGCCGGTCGCCGGGCGGGTTGCTGAGTGAGTATTGGCGGACGATCCCGTTGGGCGCCACAACGTCGATATGCGCACCGGCGGCAAACCCAGGCAACCCTTCGCCGCCCAGCGGCCGCAGGCGATAACTCTTGATGCGCCGGGTTTCGCTGACGATCCTGTCCACCCGAACCGGAAAGCCGGATTGCAGCATGATCGGTCCTCCGGCAAACCCTACATGTCTTCGGGGTCGATCCCCGGTACTTCGGTGATGCCGGCCTGTTGTTTCCAATCCACCGGGTAGGCGGCGTAGAAAATGGTGCATTTCTCGTCCGCTTCGTAGCGGATGTGGTTGTCCTTCGGCACCAGCATCATATCGCCGGGTTTCAACTCATAGGCTTCACCATCGCAGACCAGCCGGAAGTGTCCGTCGTGACAGTAGATGAGTTCGTCACAGGTCAGGTCCCAGGGCACGGAAACGTTGTTAAGGAAATTCAGGCCGCCCGCCATGGACTCGCAGTTGCGGACGTTGACGAAGGGTTTGATATAGGTCTTGCCCGGCGGCAGATCGACCAGCCGGTGTTCGATGTCCGAGAACTTGAAGACAATGGGCTTGGGCATGTCGGTGCTCCTTGGGCTGGTGGGCCGATCAGGCAACCAGGGATTCGTTCAGCTCGATCTTGTAGCCGTCCGGATCCTCAATGAAGGCGAGATTACGGGTGCCGTGCTTCATCGGCCCCGGCTCACGGGTGATCTTCACCCCTTCATCCCGCAGCCGGGCGCAGGCCTTGTAGACGCACGGGACCTCGATCGCCAGATGGCCAAATCCCTTACCCTTGTCCAGGATCTCCGTCTGGTCCCAGTTGTGGGTCAGTTCGATGGTCGTGTGGGTGGCCTCCGGCCCATAGCCGATGAACACGTTGGTGAACCGGCCATCCGGGTAATCGGTGTTCCGCAGCACCTGCATACCCAGGATTCGGCAATAGAAATCCAGAGCCGCGTCCAGGTTTCTCGTGCGCAACATGGTGTGTCCAAGCCGATAGGCTGTGTTGGTATCTTTCTCGCTCACGGTCTTAATCTCCTTGTTCTGGGTCTTGTGTTGGCGCGTCAGCGCATGAAATCGACCACCAGCTGCTGGAAGTGGCGCACGCTGTCCTCCCAATAGGGGGACAGGACGCCGCCCTGATTGGCGATGTGGGAGGACCGGCCCGACTGCAGCCGCTCGCAGATTTCGTGATCCTCCTTGTGTACCTTGTGCCAGAGCGCCTTCAGGCCTTCGATTTCGGCGACCGAAAGATCCCGGTCACCCTGGTAGTAGAGCACCCTGCGTTGGTGGGTCCTGCCCGGTCCGACCGGCAGGTTCAGGTGCACCCCGATCTGGTCCGGGAAGTACCATCCGAAGACGAAGTTCGGAAATAGGGTCAGGTAGCGCGAACTGACTCCCAGCGCGTTTTGTTTGGCCTGTTCGCCCTGACGCGAAATATCCACGGCGCTGCCCATACAGGCACCGTCGACGATGGTGTAGTGGTCGAGCAGGGGCTGGTCGGTGGTGGTGGGGTGGACGAACTGGACATGATAGGGCTCGATGAAGTTCTCCATCAGGAACTTCCAATTGGTCTCGACCTCGCCGAAATCGAGCGCGGCGATCGGCTTCATCCGATCGAAGTCGATGCCGCCCAAGCGATCGAGCAGGGGTGCGGCATAGGTCTCGAACTCTTCGGCTTCGCCGCTGAGATTGACGAAAATCCAATCCTGCCAAACCGTGCTGCGCACTTCCTGCAGGTTCAGGTCGCTTGGATCGAAACCGTCCGGAAACGGCTTGTTCGGGCCGCCGAAATGGAGCGTCGAACGAAGGCCGCCGTCCAAACCATAGACCCAGGCGTGATAGGGGCACTTCAGAAAGCGCCCGACATTGCCTCTCTCCTCGACCAGCGTGGCGCAGCGGTGGCTGCACACATTGTGGAAGGCTTTGATGCCGCCATCCTTGCCCCGGATCAGGAAGACCGGTTTCCGCCCCACCTTGACCGGCAGGACGTCGCCGCTGTTGGCCAGCTCGTGGGCGAAACCGACGAACATCCAGGTGTCGGGAAACAGGCGGTCATTCTCAAGGTCGTGGAACCGCTGTTCCGTATAGGCGGCCGCCGGCAGGCCGCGGAGCCGCGAGCTGGTATCGTCGAACTGCGCCAACGCCTCAACGCCGAGAACCTCGGAAATCATTACGGTCATGATCGCCCTCCTTCCGTTCAGGGAGGACGCTATCGACCGGCCGCCCGGCCGGCAAACGCGTAAATCTCATGGGGTATGAGGAAAAATTTCCAGGAAAAACCGGTGAATTCCGCGGCGGAAAGATCACCCAGGCAGCAGTCGTACTACGACTTTGGCTTGGCGAAAAACTGGTCGATCACGGCCTGGGGCTCGCCGTTGGCGAAGCATTCGCGCTGGCCTTCCACGGCGGCCCGGAAGGCGTCATCGAAGCCGGCCAGGGCTTGCTCGCGGAAGCGGGCCTTGGTGTGGGCCCAGGCGGTGGGCGGTTTGGCGGCCAGGGTTGCCGCCAGGTCGCAGGCCACGTCGAGCAATTCCCCGGCCTCGGCCATCCGGTTGATCAGGCCCAGGCGCTCCGCCTCGGCGGCATCGACCAGATCGCCTGTAAAGGAGAGCTCCTGGTTCTTCGACAGGCTGAGATGGAAGCTCATCCAATAGGAGCCCATGATCGACGGGATGCCGACATTAATCTCCGGCTGGCCCAGCCGCACATCGGGATGGGCGACCCGCTGGTCCGCGACCAGGGCGATCTGGAAACCGGCGCCGGTGGCGGTGCCGTTCAGGGCGGCGACCACCGGCTTGTTGGTCAAAAGGATCTGGCGGTAGACGCTGCACAAGGTGCCGAACCAGGTTGCGACCTGGTCGACCTGCACGGCCCGGGCCTCGCGGATATCGGCGCCGGCGCAGAAGGCCCGGTCGCCGGCCCCGGTCAGGACGATAGCCGAGACGCCGGGGGCCGCCGCCAGAGCAATCAGATCGACGATGATGGCCTCGGCCAGGGCAACCGACAGTGCGTTGCGGGCCTCGGGCCGGTTGAAGCGCAGGATGGCGATGTCGCCACGGCGCTCGATTTCCGTCACCTGGGTCATGACGGCTCCTTTCCGGGATAAGCGGACTGGTGCCAGCTTGCCGCAATCGGTGGCGCTTGGCGAGTGCGGACCCAAGAAACCGCTTGCCGCGGCGGCGCAATCCGCGATAGATCAAAAGCAGATGGTCCCGCCGAATGATACCCGGCGGCAAGAGGGAACCCGGTGCGGGCCGCGCAATGCGGCTCAAGTCCGGGGCTGTACCCGCAACTGTAGGCGGAAAGCCGCTGCCCGAAGACGCCACTGGGAAACCGGGAAGGCAGGGCAGGGCGCCCGATCCGCAAGCCAGGAGACCTGCCATCGCGTCGCCCTTCTGACGGTCGGGTAAACCGGACAGAGCGGAGCATCCGTGCCGGCGACAGCCAGTTGCCGTGCCGGGGTGCCATCAGACGATCACTCCCACGGTCCGAGAACCAGCCGCCTAGGCGGTGGAAACAAACGGGAGTGAGTCATGAAACCAAGCAAATCAGCCGCCTGTACCGGGCTTGTGGTCGCCTGCCTGTTGGCCGGCCCGGAGACGGTCCTGGCCCAGGACGTGGCCGACGAAATCGTCGTCATCGCCAGCCGCCGGGCGATGCCGGTCTCGTCGGTCGGCAGCTCGATATCCGTCCTCGACAGCGTCACCATCCAGCAGCGGCAATACACCTTTGCCCTGGATGCGTTGCGCAGCCTGCCCGGGGTGACCATCAACCAGACCGGCGCCCTGGGAGGCCAGGCCTCGGTCAGCATACGCGGCGCCACCGGCGACCAGACCGTGATCCTGATTGACGGCGTCCAGGTCAACGATCCCTCGGCCCCGGGCAATGGGTACAATTTCGGCCATCTCGACCCAGCCGCAATCGAACGCATCGAGGTGCTGCGCGGGCCGCAATCCGTGCTCTATGGCTCCGATGCCATTGGCGGCGTCGTCAACATCATCACCAAGGCGCCGAAATCCGGGTTCGGCGGATCCTATTTCGCCGAGGCCGGGTCCTTCGACACGGTCAAGGCCGGAACCACCCTGCAGGCGGGGGTCGGGCGCGCCTCAGGCAGCCTGACAGTCAGCGGCACTCGTTCGAGCGGCATTTCTTCGGCCGACGAGGCGGCCGGCAATGCGGAGGAGGACGGCTACCGCAACCTCAATCTCTCGGGCCGGCTGGCGGTAAAGGTTCTGCCCAACCTTCGGGCCGAACTGCTGGGACGCCATTCCAACTCGGAGAAGGAATTCGACAGTTTCGGCCCCGTCGACGGCGACGAGGTTGCCGACACCGATGAAAGCATGGTCGCCGGGCGCCTGTTCGTCGACCTGTTCGACGGCCGGCTGAGCAACACGGTGTCGGTCGAACATTCCGAGATCGACCGCAAGAACGTGACCAACGGCGCGACCAGCTTCCGCGCCACCGGGGTCCGGACCAACTATGACTATCTCGGCAATCTCACCCTCGGCGCCGGATGGGGGCTGGGATTCGGGGCGCAGCGGGAATCGGTGAAGGCCAAGACCGTCTCGCCCGAGACCTTCACCATAGATAGCCTGTTCACTGAACTAAGCTGGGAAGGTATCGAGGGCCTGGCCCTGACCGCCGGTGTTCGCCGCGACGATCACGACACCTTCGGCGACACCACCAATGTCCGGCTGACCGGGTCCTACACCTTCGCCGCGACCGGCACCCGCCTGATCGCCAATTGGGGTGAGGGGTTCAAGGCGCCCAGCATCTTCCAGCTGACCTATGTCTGCGTCGCCTGCGGTCACACGCAACCGAGCCGCGATCTGCGGCCTGAGGTGGCCGAGGCCTGGGAGGCCGGGGTCGAGCAGAGCCTGTTCGACGACCGGCTGCTGGTCGGTGCGACCTACTTTGCGCAGGATACCAAGGACCTGATCGCCTTCGATTTCATCAACGGCTATCAAAACATCAACCGCAGCCGGGCCCGCGGGGTCGAAACCCGTTTGGATTGGGACGTCTTCGACAACCTGACCGCCAGCGCCAATTACACCTATACCCTGACCGAGGACCGCGATACGGGGCGGGAACTGATCCGCCATCCCAAGCACCTGGCGACCATGAGTCTGAACTGGCAGGCCACCCAGCAGCTCTCCGCCGGCCTCGATCTCACCTATACTGGCAGCCAGTTGGATACTGGAAACCGGCGGATCGACGATTGGAAGCGGGTGGACGTCAAACTGGCCTATGCCGTCACCGAGGCGGTGGAGATCTACGGCCGGGTCGAGAACCTGTTCGACGAGCAGTACCAGCAGGTGACCGGCTACGGCACGCCCGGCGTGTCCGCCTATCTCGGCGTCCGGGGCCGGTTCTGATGCGGCTCAGGCCGGCAACGCTGTTGATGATCGGCCACCTGTTAGCCGCATCCAGCCTGCCGGCCGCCGCCGGACCGCCGCGGGCGGTGTCGCTCGACTATTGCGCCGACCAGTACCTGCTGGCGGTGGCCGACCGGGCGCAGGTCTTGGGCCTGTCGCGCGACGCCGGCGAGCGGTTCTCGTTCTACCGCGAGCGGGCGGCGGGCCTGCCGCAATTCGCCGGCTCGACCGAGGAGATCCTGGTCCTGGCCCCGGACCTGGTGGTCCGCTACTGGGGCGGCGGGCCGCAACTCGCCGCCATTCTGAAGCGGGCCGGCATCGACCTGGTGTCCGGCGACTTTGGCGGCGACTTCGAGACCCTGTTCGCCAATATGACGCGGATCGGAAGCGCCCTGGGGCAGGGGGCCCGCAGCCGCGCCCTGGCCGCCGACTACCGCCGCCGGCTGCAGGCCTTGCGCAACCGGCCAAACAGCCGCCTCCGGGCCATCTATCTTACCCCCAGCGGTTCGACCGCCGGCATCGGCACCTTCGTCGACAATGCCATCCGGCTGGCTGGCTTCATCAGCATGGCCGACGAACTCGAAGTCACCGGCTGGCGAACCCTGCCGGCCGAGAAGCTAGTGCTGCGCCCGCCGGACGTGGTGATTGCCGGGTTCTACGATATGAGCGCGGCGGCACGCTATAATTGGAGCGTGTCCCGCCACAACCGGATCGCCGGCTTCCTGGCCGACCTGCCGACGATCCATGTCCCGGCCCGGTTCCTGGCCTGCAACGGCCTGTTCGCGATCGACGCCGCCGAGCATATCCGCCGCGCGGGCGAAGCGCGCGGCCTGTTCGAGGCCACGAAGTGACCGACCGGGTTCGCATACCGCCCGCGGGATTGAATGCCTGTCTGCTGGCTTTGATCCTGCTCGCAAGCCTGGTGTCGCTGCTGTTCGGCCAGGCGGACCTGCCGGCCGCGGAGGTGTGGCGCGGCCTGGTCGCGCCGGCCGACGATCCGGTTGCGATCGTGGTCCGCGAATTGCGCCTGCCGCGTGTTGCGCTGGGACTGCTGGTCGGGGCCTCGCTCGGCCTCTCGGGTTCCGCCCTGCAGGGCCTGTTGCGCAACCCGCTGGCCGATCCCGGCGTCATCGGCGTGTCGGCCAGCGCCGGCCTGGGCGCGGTGATCGCCATCTATTTCGGGATCTCGGCCCTGTTCGCGCTGGCGGTACCGCTGTTCGCCATGGCCGGGGCGCTGCTGGCCACCCTGGTGCTGTTCTTCATCGCCAGCCGCGATGCCAGTGTGCTGATGCTGATCCTGGCCGGCATCGGGATCAGCAGCCTGGCCACGGCGGCGATTTCATTGGTGATGAATTTTGCCGCCAGCCCGATGACCCTGCAGGACATGGTGATGTGGCTGCTGGGTTCGCTTGAAAACCGCACGCTTGGCGACCTGGCCCTGGCCGCCCCGTTCATCGTCCTTGGCTGGCTGTGCCTGACCGGCGTTGGGCAGGGGTTGAATGCGCTCAGCTTGGGTGAGGATGCCGCCCGCACATTGGGGATCGACCTCAAACGCCTGCATTGGCAGGTAATCGCCGGATCGGCGGCGTCGGTCGGCGCCAGTGTCGCGGTCTGCGGCACGATCGGCTTTGTCGGCCTGGTGGTGCCGCATTTCGTCCGCGCCCTGATCGGCTACGAGCCGCGCCGCAACCTGCTGCCCAGCGCCCTGGCCGGTGCCCTGCTGATCACCCTGGCCGACATGATCACAAGGCTGCCATTGGGACATGCCCAATTACGGCTGGGCGTGGTCACCGCCCTGATCGGGGCGCCGGTGTTCCTCCTGATCATCATCCGGACGCGGGAGGCGATGCGATGAGCGGCCTGGTCATCAGGGGCCTGCGTCTGGAGCTTGCCGGCGCGGCCATTCTCAAGGGTGTCGACCTGACCGTAACGCCCGGTGAAATGGTCGGCCTGATCGGGCCCAACGGGGCAGGCAAGAGCAGCCTGTTGCGGGCCACGCTGGGCCTGGTGTCAGCCAGCGCCGGCGGGGTGGATGTCGACGGTCATGCAGCCGAAGACTTGGAACCGAAAGAGCGCGCAAGGCTGCTTGCCTATGCGCCCCAGGGCGCGCCGGTGCATTGGCCGCTCAGCGTCGAACGGTTGGTTGGGTTGGGCCGCATCCCGCATCTGCAACCCTGGCAGACGGTTGGAACGGGCGACGACCAGGCGGTCGACCGGGCATTGGCCGCCACCGACACCCAGCATCTGAGGGCGAGGCTGGCAACCACCCTGTCGGGCGGCGAGAAAGCGCGGGTCATGCTGGCCCGGGCAATGGCGGTCGAGTCGCCCTATCTGCTGGCCGACGAACCGACCGCCTCGCTGGACCCCTACCACCAGATCCAGGTGATGGAAATTCTGCGGCGCCTGGCCCGCTCCGGCCATGGCGTGTTGATCGTGCTCCACGACCTGACCTTGGCATTGCGGTTCTGCGACCGGTTGGCGCTGCTCGACGATGGTGCCCTGGTGATGGACGGCCCGCCCCAAGAGGTCCTGACGCCTGAGAACCTGGCGCGGGTCTATCACATCCAGGTCGCCACCGGCGCCTTCGAGGCCGAACCCTATCTGGTTCCCTGGGCGACAGTTGATCCGCACGGCGGAACATGAACGCGTTGGCGGTCCCGGCGGTGGACTCATACCGACAGCTCCTCAGAAAGCTCTGCAACCGGATCACAATGTTGCGAAGTTGTGCCCGCCCGGGTGGACATGAAGACGGAAAGCTCGACTAATTGCGGCAGTCATTGGCAGTTTCGGAAATCGGGGAATTTCGTCATGAATAACAAGTCCATATTTGCCTGGGGATGTTATGCCGGTTTGTCAGGCTTGTGGTTGATGCTACATCCCAACAGTATGCTCGCGCTTTCCGACATGGCCCCCTCGACCGAGGTTTGGCCGCGTGTCTTGGGGATGGTCATGGTGGTGTATGCAGGATTCTACTTTCTGTCCGACCGGCACGACTATCGCGCCGCCATCATCTATTCCGGCTGGGCACGCTTGTGCGTCCTGCCGGTGATGCTGGGGTTTGTCGCCATAGGCTATCCGGCCAAAATCGTCGCGCTTGGTTGCCTCGATTTTGCAGGTGGCACTTGGACGCTTCTCGAACAGCGGGCGAAACGCAATCGCCCCGGGCCGGCTATGACCTGATTGAGGATTTGGCATGACCAACACGACCACCGACAGTTCCACGCACCGGGACGCCATGCGCCAACGCCAGGCGGAACATCGCGCCACCATGAAAACCAAGCAGGCGTCGGAACGCGGTCTGCTGTTGGTGCACACCGGCGACGGCAAGGGAAAGACCACCGCCGCGTTCGGCACCGCGCTCAGGGCCCTGGGCTGGGGACAGCGGGTCGGTATCGTCCAGTTTATCAAGGGCAAGTGGAAGACCGGCGAGCGGGCCTTCTTCAACCGCTTCGACGACCTGCTGGACTATCACGTGATGGGCGAGGGCTTCACCTGGGAAACCCAGGACCGCGAACGCGACATCGCCGCCGCCCGCGCCGCCTGGGACAAAGCCGTCGAGATGATGGGGAGCGGCGATTACGACCTGGTGGTGTTGGACGAACTCAATATCGTGTTGGGGCACGACTATCTGCCGGTCGATGAGGTCGTCGAAAGCCTGGGCCAACGGCACCGGCGCACCAGCGTCATCGTTACCGGCCGTGGTGCCCCTCCGCCATTGATCCAGGCCGCCGACCTGGTGACCGAGATGCAAAAACAGAAACACCCGTTCGATGCCGGAATCAAGGCGCTGCGGGGTGTCGATTTTTGAGTCCGACGCCGGTCAGCCGGTGGCGTTGAGATAGACCAGTTGCCAGTCGCCACCGCGGCCCTGGCCGCGCCGATGCAGCAGGTGGGTGACCGAAAGGGGCGAGATCGCCATCGCCAGAGCCCGGTCGGGCTCCAGGCCGAGCGCTCGGCCGACAAAGGCTCGGATCACCCCGGCATGGGTGATCAGGATCTGCCGCGAGCCGGCGTGCGAGTCATCGATCGCGGCCTGCAATGCACCGACGCGCTGCCAAACGTCGAGGAAACTGTCGCCACCGGGGGGGCGGGTTTCCGGCGCCAGGATCGACCAGTTATGGGCCGGCAGATGGGCGATGCGGGGCCACAGGGTTGGAAAGTCCAGGCCATGCCAATCGCCGAAATCCTGCTCCCGCAAATCCGGTTCGATGTCCGGGTCCTGCGGGTCCGAGCCCAACCGGGCCAGGGCGCGGGCGGTTTCGATCGTACGGGTCAGGGGGCTGGCACGCCAGACGGCGCCTTGCGGCAGTCTTGCGGCGGCGTATGCAAGGGGGGCTTGGTCGCTGAGGTCGGCCGGCGGATCAGCCTCGCGGTAAAGCCCGTCGGTAACCCCGGCGACCGTCGCGTGGCGAACCAGATACCATTCGCTGATCGCCGGGTCCCGGTTCACGTCGCAGTCCAATAGGCCGCCAGGACGACGATCACCGCCAGTTCGCAAAGCTGCTGCACGGCACCCAGGACATCACCGCTATAGCCGCCGATCTGGCGACGGCTCAGGACGACCAGCACCACGACCACAACAGCCGCCGCGATTGCGACAAGACAGATCGCGGCCAGGGATCCGGTCAGGGCGGCCAGCCCGGCACAGGTCGCCGCCACCACGGCAAGGGTGAAAGTGGAGGGGCGTCCGGCACTGCGTCCGATGCCGTCCGGGCGGGCCGGAGGCAGCACGGCCAGAGTTGCCACGATCGCGCCCCGGCTGACCCCTCCCGACACCAGCAGGGCCACCACCCCCTGGGGTCCGGCCAACCCGGCCAGGGCAGCGGCCCGCAACAGGACCGACAATACGACCGCCAACGTACCATAAGTACCGATGCGGCTGTCGCGCATGATCTCCAGTTTGCGCTCGCGGGTCAGGCCGCCGCCGAAGCCGTCCGCGGTGTCGGCCAACCCGTCTTCATGAAAGGCGCCGGTCACCAGAACCATGACCGCGACCGCAAACAGAGCGGCAAACAGTGGCGGCAGGGAAAGAGCCAGCGCACCCAACCAAGCAAGTGCGCCCAATCCCGATACCACGGCGCCGATGACCGGATAGGCCCAAAGGCTGCGTTTGAGATCGGGCGGATGGTCGGAGAGCCGCGTCCACGGTACCGGCACCCGGGTCAGCAGCATTGCCGCCGCCGCCATGTCGATCAACGGCGCGGCCAACCGGTCCCGCCGGCCGCTAGGGTCATTCACGGTCGCTGACCCCCGCCTCGGCGAAAGTGGCCATGCCGTTGTGGGCGGCCAGGGCGGCCCGCAGGATCAGCAAGGCGACCGCGGCGCCGCTGGCTTCACCCAGGCGCATGCCGAAATCGACCAGCGGCTCAAGGCCGAGCTTGTCGGCGAGGTGCCGGTGCCCGGGCTCGGCGGACTGGTGCGACAGGATGGCGTGGTCCAGGGCATCCGGATTGTCGCGGGTTAGGGTGGCGGCTGCCGCGGTGGCGACGAAGCCGTCGAGGATCACCGGGATGCGGCAATAGCGGGCAGACAGCACGGCACCGGCGATCGCGGCCAGTTCACGTCCGCCTACGGCACACAGGCAGTCAAAGGCGGTATCCAGCCGTCCGTCATGGCGTTCCATCGCCGTCTTCACCACGCGCGCTTTCAGGGCGATGCCAGACGCGTCCAAACCTGTTCCGGGACCGACCCAATCCTCAGGCGCGCCACCGAAAACGGCCTGGGCCAGGGCCGCGGCGGTGGTGGTGTTGCCGATCCCCATTTCGCCGACCAGCACGATATCGGCATCGGCCGGCACTGCCGCCGCGCCGGCCGCCAAGGCGGCGGCGCAGTCGGCCTCGCTCATGGCAGGTTCCAATGTGAAATCCGCGGTCGGGTGGGCAACGCCGACATCGATGACCGACAGATTGGCGCCGGCGACGTCGCAGAGCTGGTTGATGGCGGCGCCGCCGGCTTCGAAGTTCAACACCATCTGGGCCGTGACCTCGGCCGGAAAGGCCGAGACACCCTGGGCTACCACCCCATGGTTGGCGGCAAAAACCAGGCAGGCGGCGCGGTCGAGTTGCGGACGCTCGCGTCCTTGCCAACCGGCCAACCAAATCGCAAGATCTTCCAAGCGCCCCAAGGCACCCCGTGGCTTGGTCAACTGGTCCTGGCGCTCTGCCGCCGCTTGCCGGGCTGCCTTGTCGCCCTGTGGCAGGCCGAGCAGAGCTTCGGTCAGGTCGACCGCCGATCTCAAAGCCGGGTATTCGCTCATTGTCGTTACTCCCCAAACACTGGTTGGCCGTCGCGTTTCAAAGGCATCGGCAGGCCCGCCGCCATTATCACCACGGTGTCGGCATGCTCGGCGACCCGCTGGTTCATGCGGCCGGCCTCATCGCGGAATTCTCGTGCCAGATCGTTGGCTGGGACTATCCCCAGTCCGACCTCGTTGCTGACCAGGACGACCGGGCCCGCCGCCTCCGACAGTGCAGTGCAGAGTTCTCCTACTGCCTGGTTGGCATCGCAGCCGGCGGCGTAAAGATTGCTCAACCACAAGGTCAGGCAGTCGACGAGCAGGAACCGATCAGGTGCCGCCTCCCGGCGCACCACCCCCGCCAGGTCAATCGGCTCCTCGATCGTGGCCCAACCGGAGTCCCGCTCTTTGCGGTGGCGGGCGATCCGCGCCGACATCTCATCGTCGCCCCGATCCTCGGCGGTCGCCACGAAAACGGGTTGCTGTCCCGATCGAACCGCCAAACCGGCGGCGTAACCGCTCTTGCCCGAGCGTGCTCCACCAAGGACCAATGTGATGGCGCCGCGCATCTTTGTTCCTCCCCTTGGATCCGTATGGTTGTACGGCTAATCGGCGGCCGCCGGAGTTTCGAACGGTTTGGATCCGTTTCTCTGAGTCTGGTTCGGTGATAATCGAAATTCCGCCGCCCTTCAATATTGCGATCAAAAGGGTTATCCCCTGGCGCACAGCCCACAGGTCGGCGCCTGAAGCCGCCTCGAACGGGAACGAATTGACGTGCCCTAGAAATAGTGGACGGTTCACGAATGAGTATTGGCTTAGCCATTCACCAGTTCAAAGTGGCAGCCAGTGAGGAAGTCACAACGGATACCAATCGTACTGGGCGCGACATGAAGAAAAAACGTCTTCCAGGTCATGCTGTTAGTGATTGAAATTGATGCAGATCAACTTTCGTACATGACATATGGGTTACGGTCTTATTCGAACCCAATCCGAAAATTCGGTTAATTTACAGCAGGTTACCTCTATACACGGAATTGTTTTGTGTGTATTTTTAGGTTACCTGCACATCGGGAAACAGACAGTCAGGTTATACAGTTGGGAGGGCCAAGTATGACATTTGCCAAAGAAAATCTTAGAAAAGTGACGAAATTCGCCGCCATCGTTTTGGGGGCTGTTGCACTGACTTATGCGCAGACACCCGCCGTTTGGGCCAGTGAGGACGGCGACGAGGCAGAAGCCTATGAAGATGCCGTGATGAAACTGGTGGTGGAGCGTGGCATTCGTATCAAGTACGACTACGTGGCGACTCTGATGCGTCTGCCTAACGCCTTTGGGGAAGGCGCGGCTTGCATTATTTGCCATAGTTCCAACGATCCGGAACACAGCTATCGTGGCCTCGACCTGTCGAGCTGCGAAGGCATCAAGAAAGGTGCGACCGAACCGCCGGTCCGCCCGATCATTGTTCCGGGCAGTCCGAACAAGGGCCTGATCCGCCGTTACCTGCGCAACAACCGGATGCCGTTGGGCGTGCGGTTCGATTATCCCTATGACACCGAAAACATCAAAGCGGTGAAAGCATGGATCGACGACGGCGCCAAGAACGATAACCATTTCAACAAGAACATTCTGCCCCTGTTCGCGCAGTCGAATGCGTTCGGGACCGAGGAGGCCTGCACCGACTGCCACATGTCGAACCAGGAACCGCCCAGCTTCCACGAACTCGACCTGACGAGTTATAGGGGCGTGATGCTTGGTGCCGATGCGATCGCCAAGGCGGCGGAAGGCAAGCCGCCTGTGAAGATCGTGAAGCCGGGCAACTCGGCAGATAGCAAACTCTGGCAGCGCCTGGTTGAAAATCGCATGCCGGCCGGCATTGATCCCGGCGAGAACCGCAACCATCCCAACCTGCAGCTGTTGCTCAGGTGGATCGAGCAAGGTGCCCGGTGCGAATGACCGACGCCGAGGATTACCGCTAGATCCCATGGTTAAGGTGACAAGGCGGCGGCTGCTGACGGGCGCACTTGCGTTCGCGGCACCGCCGCTCCTTTTTTCCTCACCCGTTAAATCAGCAACCAACCCCGGCTTTGCCGCGGCACCGCGCCTCAGACCGGAGATCCGCGCCCGTTGGAAAACGGGAAACCGGCGACTGGTGCCTCTGACCCTGTCTGGCGACCATTTGTTCGCGGCCGGCGAAACCTCCTTGGAATGCTGGCGGGTGTCTACCGGTCAGGCCGACTGGCGGGTCGATATTACCGACGATCAAGGCGCGTCCTTCCGCCCGCGCCTGGCCGGTGATTGGATCTTGAACGGCAGCCGCGAAGGCCTCAGTGCTTGGTCGCGAGCCGACGGCAGGCTCGGCTGGCGCTACCAACCAAAACAGGGGCAATTGGCCGTGCCGTACGTGCACGACGGCCGCGCCTATCTTGGCGAGGACCATCGGCTGTTGGCACTGAATGTCGACACCGGTCAGGTCGACTGGAGCTTTGCCACCGACGCCAGCGCGAAGCTGTGGTACGCCCCGACCAGATGGGGCCAAACCATTCTGCTCGGCGCCGGCGACGGGCGGCTCTATGGGCTCGACGCGGACAGTGGCGAACTGCTCTGGCATGTCGACCGGGAGAAAGACTGGCAATACTTGCGCCAGCTATACGTCGACAATGAAACTTTGGTGGCCGGCGGGTACAAGGACGAGCTGTTCGGTATTGATCCGAGCAATGGCAAGGTCCTGTGGCGCTTCGATGCCGGCAATTTCATCAATTCGCAGCTGGTCCGCGACGGTGCCGCCTATTTCTGGTCGCCGACCGGCTGGATTTATGCCATCGACATTAGCATCGGCAAACCCCTGTGGCGTCACCAGACCACCGACTACGGCAAGGGCGGAAAGAAGACCCGCAATTGGGCACCAATCATGGCGGAGCTCGTCGCCGACCAGTCGCGGCTCTACATCCTGGCAATGAACCATATTGTTCACGTCCTGGACCGACAGAGCGGTGACGAGGTCGTCAGCTACAAGTTCGGTGAATCGGTACGGCCGTTCCTGGTCCTGAAGGGCGATGGCCAATCGGCCTTTTTTGCGTCGACCACCGGGGAAATCCTGGACGTCCATCTGGTCTGAAAATTCGACCGATTTCCAGGCTTGCGAAAACTGATAGTCTCGCATCATGGACTTTGCCCTCGGTAAGCTGGTTGGTCTGCTCATTGAACCCGGCAACGCGCTGTTGCTGACGTTGTTTGCCGGGTGGGTTATGACCCGAACAAAATTGCGCCGCTGGGGCAGGGGTCTTATCGCCTTTGTGGTGACTGCCTTCGTCGCCATAACCGTGACGCCGGTCGCGAATTGGACCGCCGCTGTTCTGGAAAACCGATTCGCGGATTCACCGGCGCTGCCGCCGGTGGTGGATGGGATTATCGTGCTGGGCGGGTCGTTCTCGCTGGATGTCAGCGAAGCACGGGGAGAGGCGTCCCTGAACCATGCCGCCGGGCGGCTGGTTAAGTTCGCCGAACTGGCGCGGCGCTATCCGAAGGCACGGCTGGTGTTCTCCGGCGGCAGTGGTGAATTGTTTCCCGGCTTGCTGACCGAATCCCAATTGGCCCGCAGGGTGTTTCGGCAAATGGGCCTGGATGCCAGCCGTATGATTTACGAGCCTGCGTCGCGAACCACGTGGGAAAACGCCCGAAACAGCTACCGATTGATCGAACCTCGCGCGGAGGAGGTCTGGGTCCTGATCACATCCGCCATGCACATGCCACGGGCCGTAGGCAGCTTCCGGCGGGTCGGTTGGCAGGTCCACACATTTCCGGTCGCGTACCGTACGGCCGGCCTGGGATTTGGCAACTATCGGGTCGGTCTATCGTCAAACCTGGACCTGTTGCGCCAGGCGATCCATGAATGGGTGGGACTGGTTGCCTATTACTTGTTGGACCGCAGTTCGGCGCTATTTCCGGACCAGCCTGTCTAGCCATTGCCTAACACGCCTAGCTGTGGCAATACTTGCCCAGGTTTTGGGGTAGGACCCATTAGATGACCATAAATATAGGGAAAATTGTTGGAATCGGCGTCGGCGCCGCGCTTATGACGGCAGTAGCGGGCGGCTGCGCGATCGGTGGTTCGGACGCGGATTTTGCCGATTGGCTGGATGGGGTTCGCCGGGACGCCCTGGCGGAAGGGATTCGTCCACAAACCCTGGATCGCGCCCTGGCCGGGATCGAGCCGGTTCGCCGTGTCGTCGAACGCGACCGCAATCAGGCCGAATTCAAACTGACCTACGAGATCTACCGCAACCGGGTGGTCACGCCCAAGGTGGTCAACCGTGGCCGCCAACTGATGACCGAGCACCGGGACCTGCTGCGGGTCGTGGCCGATCGGTATGGGGTCCAGCCGCGTTTCATACTCGCGTTCTGGGCGATCGAGACCCGCTATGGCGCCGTGAAGGGCACCATGCCGGTGATGCCGGCGGTTGCCACCCTGGCCTATGACAAGCGTCGCTCGACCTTTTTCCGAAAAGAGCTGATGAGCGCCCTGAAAATCATCGATCGCGGGCATATCGAACTCGAGAACCTGAAAGGGTCCTGGGCCGGCGCCATGGGGCAGCCTCAGTTCATCCCGTCCAGCTATCTCGCCTACGCCCAGGATTTCGACGGCGACGGCCGCCGTGACATCTGGAGCAATGTGGGTGATGTGTTCGCGTCGGTCGCCAACTATCTCGCCAAGCATGGTTGGCATGACGACCAGACCTGGGGGCGTGAGGTCAGGATCCCGGACGGGTTCGAACAGAAGCTTCCGGACATGGCACGTTCGGGCCGTTCCGGCTGTCGCGCCATCGATCGTATGACGGTTGCCAAGGGGCTCGCGGACTGGCAGGCGCTGGGGGTCCGGCGCGCCGACGGCAACGATCTGCCCACCCGGAACCTGCCGGCGTCGTTGGTCCTGCCCGACGGGCCGGAGGGAAGGAAATACTTAGTCTATCGCAATTATCATTCGATCTTGCGGTACAACTGCGCCCATCTCTATGGCCTGACCGTCGGAGTCCTCTCCGACCGGATCGGAGCTCGCACGAGGGACACCAACTGACGATGCCAAGCTCCCTGATCCCGGCAAAGCAACGTCGCCCCGCCCGTGGGGCGGTGGGCCTCGTGCTGGCAGCGGCGGTTGGCCTGATATTGGCTGGCTGTTCCGAGACCAGCTTGGTCATTCACACCGCGAAACTCCTGGCCCGGGGGACCGGTCCGGCCGAAACGCACCCCAGGGAGGTCTCCGGATCGACCGACGAAAGCAGCCTGATGACCCGGCCGCACAAGATCGGCCGGCCCTATCAGGTCAACGGGGTCTGGTATTACCCGCGCGAGCAGCCCGGTTATGACCGCACAGGCGTTGCCTCCTGGTACGGCGAACCGTTCCATGGCCGCCGGACCGCCAATGGTGAAATCTACGACATGAACCGGGTCTCGGCGGCCCACCCGACTTTGCCGCTGCCCACCCGCGTCAAGGTGACCAACCTGGAAAACGGCCGTTCGATCGTGGTTCGGGTCAACGACCGCGGGCCGTTCGTGAACGGCCGGCTGATCGATTTGTCGCGGGAAACCGCCCGGCTGCTCGGCATGTTGCAGACCGGGACCGCCAAGGTCCGGGTCCAGGCCATCGATGTCGAAGGGCCGGCGCAACGGTTTGTATCTCCGAAGCCGCGAACCGAGCCGGCCGAAAAGACCGCCGCAGCCGCGGCGCCAATCAAAACCGTTACCGCCGAGACCCTGCCGCCGCCCAACGGAGTTGCGGCCGCGCCGCCGTTGGAAACCCAGCAAAACCGGGGCGTGCGCATCGCCACCACCGGTCCGCCGCGAACCGCGGCAACCGCACTGACGCCCAGCGAAACCGTGGTCGGGCAAGAGGCGGTGACCCCAGCCGACCTGTATGTCCAGATCGGCGCGTTCTCTCAATTTGTGAACGCCAACCGCCTGGCGGCGAAGTTCTGGTGGCTGGGAAGCGCCAAGGTCACCTCGGCCATGATCGGCGAGAGCGAGTTTTTCCGCGTCAGGATCGGGCCGCTGGCCAATGTCGCCGAGGCCGACAAGACGTTGAACACGGTGATCGGCAACGGTCATCCGGAAGCGCGAATCGTGGTCGAGCAAGGCACGCCAAAACCATGACATAATCCGGCCATCGCCCGGGCCTAGGGTTTTCTTGGCGCCGACATCCGCGGCCGATATGGAATTGGGGAGTTAGGAGGCAACCGTAATCATGGCTTTTCGAACCATTGTGACGTTCCTGCTGGTTGCTGCAGGGATTTTTGGCCTGGCGTCGGGTCCCGGCGCCGCCGCCGGCCTGGAAACCCCCGCCAAACAGGCATTGCTGGTCGATTTCGATACCGGCGCGGTACTGCTGGAGAAGGATGCCGATTCCCTGATGCCGCCGGCGTCCATGAGCAAGTTGATGACCGTCTACATGCTGTTCGAGCGCCTGGCCGATAACAGCCTCAAGCTGGAGGACACGTTTCCGGTCAGCGAAAAGGCCTGGCGCAAGGGCGGCTCGAAAATGTTCGTCGAGGTCGGCAAGCGGGTCGCCGTCGAGGATTTGATCCGGGGTATCGTCGTGCAGTCCGGCAACGATGCCTGCATCGTGGTGGCCGAGGCCCTGGGCGGTTCGGAAGAGAACTTCGCCGCCATGATGACCGAACGGGCGCGGGAACTGGGCCTGACCAGCAGCACCTTCCGCAACGCCACCGGCTGGCCCGACCCGGAACATATGATGAGCGCCCGCGATCTGACCCTGCTGGCGCGCCGTCTAATCACCGACTTTCCGCAGTTTTACGGCTATTTCGCAGAAAAACGCTTCACCTTTGCCGGCATTCCCCAGGGCAACCGCAACCCCTTGCTCTACAAGAACGGCGGTGCCGACGGGTTGAAGACCGGCCATACCGAGGCCTCGGGCTATGGCATCACCGCGTCCGCCAAACGGGGTGAGCGGCGTCTGATCCTGGTGGTCAACGGGTTGGAGAGCATCCGCCAACGCTCGACCGAATCCGACCGCCTGTTGGAATGGGGGTTTCGCCATTTCGCCAATTATGCCTTCTTCCAGGCCGGCGACACGGTCAGCGAGGCGGAGACCTGGCTGGGCGACATCCCGCAGGTGCCGCTGGTGTCCGAAACCGATATCAACGCCACCATGCCGGTCACCGCGCGGCGCAACATGAAGGTGAAGGTCCGCTATCAGGGGCCGATCCCGGCGCCGATCGCCAAGGGCGACCGCATCGCCACCCTGGTGATCAGCGGCAAGGGCATGGACGATATTGAATATCCCCTGGTGGCCGGCACCGATGTCGGCCGGCTGGGCCCGATGGGCCGGATCACCGCAGCGCTTAGCCATCTGATCTTCGGCGCCGCCAGCGCCGTCGTCAAATAGGCCCGAGCCGAATCGGGCCACCCGATGGCAAGCGGGCGCTTCATCACCCTGGAAGGCGGCGAGGGCGCCGGCAAGTCGACCCAGATCAAGCGCCTGGCCGCGGTACTGGAGGAGGCGGGCCGTACCGTGCTGGTTACCCGGGAACCGGGTGGATCGCCCGGTGCCGAGGATATCCGCAAGCTGTTGGTGGAAGGTGATCCCGGACGCTGGTCGGCCATGACCGAGGCCCTGCTGCACTTCGCCGCCCGCAAGGAACATCTGCGCCAGACCGTGGAACCCGCCCTGGCCCGGGAGCAATGGGTGATCTGTGATCGATTTGCCGATTCCACCTTGGCCTATCAGGGATACGGCCATGAACTGGGTGCCGAACCGATCGCCGCGCTATACCGCCTGGTGGTCGGCGGGTTTCGCCCCGATCTGACCCTGATCCTGGATCTGCCGCCGGACATCGGCCTGGCCCGGACCGGCGGGCGGGCCCACGCCGAAGATCGCTACGAGCGGATGAACTTGGCCTTCCACCAGCGCGTTCGAGCCGGCTTTCAAGCCATTGCCGCGGCCGAGCCGGAGCGCTGCCAGGTGATCGACGCCAGCCTGTCCGAGGACGCGGTCCATGACCAGATCCTGGCCGCCGTCGCGGACCGGCTGGGATAGGGCGATGACGGACCCCGCGCCAGAGGCCCTGCCACCGCCGGAAGCCAATCCGGACCTGATCGGTCACGCTGATGCCGAACAGGCTTTTCTCGACGCTTACGGCTCGGGACGCATGCCCCATGCCTGGCTGATCGGCGGGCCGCGCGGCATCGGCAAGGCGACCCTTGCGTTCCGCTGTGCCCGGTTCCTGCTGGCCCAGGGCGCGGGCGGCGATCTGTTCGGGCCGCCGACCAGCCTTGCGATCGACCAAAATGATCCGGTATTCGCCCGCATCGCCGCCGCCGGCCATGGCAATCTAAAGGTCCTGCAACGCACCGAGGATCCCAAGACCAAGCGCCTCAGGACCCAGATCCGGGTCGACGAGGTTCGCGGGCTTATACCCTTTTTTGGCATGACCGCGGCCGAGGATGCCTGGCGGATCGCCATCATCGACAGTGTCGACGACATGTCGCGCAGCGCCGACAACGCACTGCTGAAACTCCTGGAGGAACCGCCGGCGCGCAGCCTGTTGCTGCTGGTCGCCCATGTTCCTGGGGCGGTGCTGCCGACCATCCGTTCGCGCTGCCGAAAACTGATGCTGAAGCCGCTGCCGGCTACCGACGTCACCGCCATCCTGGCGCCGGCCTTTCCCGATCTCAGCCCCCAGGATCTCGGCTTATTGACCGAACTTGCGGAAGGCAGCCCGGGCCGGGCCGCGGACCTGGCCAGGGAAGGCGGACTGGAGCTGTACCAAGAAATGACCGCGCTGCTGCGGGGCCTGCCCGACCTCGATATCCCGAAACTGCATGCACTGGGCGACCGTTGCGCCCGCCAGCCCAGCGGTGAAATCAATTTCCGGGTCCTGACCGGGCTGCTGTCCTGGTGGCTGGCCCAGGCGGTGCGCCAGGCGGTTGGCGCCGGAACCGGCGCCATGGCGGAGGAGGGGGGCTGGACCGGGCGCCTGGTTGCCCGCGGCGCTGCCCCCTGGCTCAAGGCCTGGGATACCCTCAATTACCAGGTGGAGCGCTGCAACGCCGTCAACCTGGACCGCAAGCTGGTGGTGCTCAACCTGTTCCATGCCCTGCAGGCCGCCGCCCGCACATAGACAGGGCCGCGCTTTCCGGCTAAGAAGGGCGCCGTTCAGAATTTCGTAACGCGCCAATCCTAGCCTCGGCGAACCAGGCGCCGTCCCGTGCCCAAGGAGACCAGGATGACGGATCGTCCCGTCTACTACATCACGACTCCGATCTACTACGTCAACGACAAGCCGCACATCGGCCACGCCTACACGACGCTGGCCTGTGACGTGCTGGCGCGCTTCAAGCGCCTGGACGGCTATGACGTGATGTTCCTGACCGGCACCGACGAACACGGCCAGAAGGTGGAAAAAGCCGCGATCGCCGCCGGCAAGACCCCGATTGCGCTGTGCGACGAGAATTCCGAGCACTTCCGCGACCTGTTGAAGACGCTGAACTTCTCCAACGACGATTTCATCCGCACCACCGAAACCCGTCACCGGGACTCGGTGCAGGCGATCTGGCGCAAGCTGATCGAGGCCGGCGAGATCTATCTCGGCTCCTATGCCGGCTGGTACGCGGTTCGCGACGAGGCTTTTTACGGCGAGGATGAGCTGACCACCAATGCGGACGGCAAGAAAATCGCGCCGTCGGGCGCCGAGTGCGAATGGGTCGAGGAGCCGAGCTACTTTTTCCGCCTGTCGGCCTGGCAGGACCGGCTATTGGCGTTCTACGAGAACAACCCGGACAGCGTCCTGCCGGACAGCCGGCGCAATGAGGTGACCAGCTTCGTCAAGGGTGGCCTGAAGGACCTGTCGGTGTCGCGCACCACGTTCAAATGGGGCGTGCCGGTGCCGGACGATTCCGACCATATTATGTACGTTTGGCTGGATGCGTTGACAAACTACATCACCGCCGTCGGTTACCCGGACGAGGGGGCCGAAAGCTTCCGGAAATACTGGCCGGCCGACGTTCACATGGTCGGCAAGGACATCCTGCGCTTTCACGCGGTCTATTGGCCCGCCTTCCTGATGGCCGCCGGCGTCGAACCGCCGAAGCGGGTCTTCGCCCATGGCTGGTGGACCAATGAGGGCGAGAAGATCTCGAAGTCGCTGGGCAACATCATCGACCCGCTGGAACTGGTCGCCACCTATGGGTTGGACCAGGTCCGCTATTTCCTGCTGCGCGAGGTGCCGTTCGGCAATGACGGCGACTTTTCGCGCCGGGCGATGATCCACCGGGTCAACGGCGACCTGGCCAATGACCTTGGCAATCTGGTGCAGCGGGTGCTGTCGATGATCGCCAAGAACTGCGGTGGCCAGATACCCGAAACCGGCGAACTGACGCCCGACGACCAGGCATTGCTGGACCAGGCCCACGGCCTGCTGGCGGACGTGCGGCACCAGCTTGACCGCCAGGCCTTCCACACCGCCCTGGTCGCGATCTGGTCGGTGGTCGGCGAGGCCAATCGTTATATCGACGCTCAGGCGCCCTGGACCCTGCGCAAGACCGACCCGGCCCGCATGGCCACCGTGCTGTATGTGCTGGCCGAGGCCATCCGGCACCTGGGCCTGCTGGTTCAGCCCTTCATGCCGCAATCGGCCGCGAAGATCCTCGACCAATTGTCCATCGGCGATCGGGATCGGGACTTCACCAGTCTGGGGCCGGATCACGCCCTGGTTTCCGGCGCCGCCTTGCCCAAGCCACAAGGGGTCTTTCCCCGCTTCGTCGACGAGGCCGGCTAACCCACGATGCAAAATATTCCGGGCCACCTACCTCCCTATCCCTCCCCCTCAAGGGGGGAGGGGACACCAATCGCGCCCACCGCGACTCCTTCCCCCTTGACGGGGGAGGGCTGGGGTGGGGGTGACTCCACCGGAACAGAAACTTAGCCCAAAGGCGTACCCACCATATGCTGGTCGACAGCCACTGCCATCTCGACTTCGATTCCTTCGATGACGACCTGAACGACGTCATGCAACGGGCCCGCAATGCCGGGGTCGCGGCGATGCTGACCATCGGTACCCGGCTCGACCGGTTCGATCGCGTGCGTGCCCTGGCCGACCGATTTGACGATGTGTGGTGCACGGTCGGCGTCCATCCCCACGAGGCGGCCGATTACGACGGGCTGGACGTGGAGGCGCTGATCGAGCTTGCAACCCATCCAAGGGTGGTCGGGATCGGCGAAACCGGGCTTGACTATTATTATGAACACAGCCCCCGCGAGGCCCAACAGCGGCTGTTCCAGACCCATATCGAAGCAGCCCAGGTCACCGGCCTGCCGGTGGTGGTGCACACCCGAGATGCCGATGCCGATACCATGCGGATCCTGGCCGAGGCCCAGGCCAAGAAGCCGTTTACCGGCGTGATCCATTGCTTCAGCTCCGGCGCGCAATTGGCCCAGCAGGCACTGGATCTCGGGCTCTACATTTCGATCAGTGGCATCATCACTTTCAAACAGGCCGAAGCCCTGCGCGAGACCGTCCGGCATCTGCCGCTGGAACGGCTGTTGGTGGAGACCGACGCGCCCTACCTGGCACCTATGCCGAAACGCGGAAAACGCAATGAGCCCGCCTTCGTGGTCCACACCGCCAATCGCCTCGCCGAGCTGTTGCAGGTTCCGGGCGGACAAGTGGTTTCAGAAACGTCGCGCAACTTTCTGACTTTATTCAACAAAATCGATCTTGGGCCGTCATGAAACTGACCGTCCTCGGCTGCGGTTCGTCCGGCGGCGTGCCGCGAATCGGCAATGATTGGGGGGCCTGTGACCCCAACGAGCCACGCAACCGGCGCCGTCGCTGTTCGGCCTTGGTCGAGCAGGGGGACACGACGCTGTTGGTCGATACTCCACCGGAACTGCGCGAGCAACTGCTGAGCGTCGGCACCCGGCGGCTTGATGGCGTGCTGTACACCCACAGCCATGCCGACCAGGCGCACGGCATCGACGATTTGCGGGCCTTTTTCATCCGCGAACGGGCCCGGGTCGACGTCTACAGCGACCCGGAGACCCTGGCCGCATTGCGCCACAGGTTCGACTATTGCTTCGAACAACAGCCGGATAGCTATTATCCGCCGATTCTGCGGGCCCATACCATCGACGGGCCGTTCCGGATCGGTGGGATCAACGTAGTGCCGTTCTGTCAGGATCATGGTGAGATGCCATCCTTGGGCTTCCGTTTCGGGCCGATCGCGTATTCCGCCGATTTGGTGGGTTTACCGGAAGCATCCTTCGCGGCACTGGCCGGCGTCGACGTGTGGGTCGTCGACGCGCTGCGCTACCGGCCGCATCCCAGCCACGCGCATCTCGACCTGGTGCTGGAATGGGCCGAACGCCTCAAGCCCAGGCGGACCATTCTGACCAACATGCATGTCGACATGGACTACCGCACCCTGGTCAACGATTTACCGAAAGGTGTCGAACCGGCCTATGACGGTATGGTCATCGAGGCGTGAGGGGCCCCTGAGCCCAAGATAAACCGTCTCTGAGGCTCTTCGTCGCCGTAACGCCGGTTTACTCCTATCCATTATTTTCCATAATATATATTATACGACTTTCTGACATCTCCACATGAGGTGGACTTGCCGGCGTTTGGCCCGGGAAATCCGGCTCCCCCACCCATCCTGTCTTTGCCGGCGCGTGTCCGGCTGCTACAACAGCCGCCATGACCACCACCGACGAATTGATGCGCCTGGCGCCGATGGCGCGCCTCTTGACGATCATGGCCCGGCTGCGCGACCCGGATGGCGGCTGCCCCTGGGATCTCGAGCAAAACTTCGCCACCATCGCGCCCCACACCATCGAGGAAGCCTATGAGGTCGCCGACGCCATCGCCCATGGCGACAAGGCGGCGCTGAAGGACGAATTGGGCGACCTCCTCTTCCAGGTCGTGTTCTACGCCCAGATGGCGGCCGAAGACGGCGATTTCGATTTCGATGCCATCGCCGAGACCATTTGCAACAAGATGATCGCCCGCCACCCGCATGTCTTTGGTGGCCAGGATATCGCG
Source organism: uncultured Sneathiellales bacterium (assembly GCA_964344385.1). Classification (GTDB taxonomy): domain Bacteria; phylum Pseudomonadota; class Alphaproteobacteria; order CAYFNG01; family CAYFNG01; genus CAYFNG01. Next base: position 258,444 of record CAYFNG010000004.1, on the reverse strand, counting down.
ACCTCGGCGGCGCAGCGCGAGAACTGGGAGGCGCTGAAGGCCCGCGAGCGCGCCGACAAGGCCTCGGCCCAGGGCCGCAAGCCCAGTGTGCTGGATGGCGTCACCTTGGCCCTGCCTGGCCTGACCCGGGCCCTGAAGCTGCAGAACCGCGCCGCAAGGGTCGGTTTCGACTGGACCGAAATGCCGCCGATCCTGGAAAAGATGCAGGAAGAGCTGAGCGAATTGCAGCACGAATTGGCGAATGGCGGCGATCCTGACCGGCTGCAGGACGAGATCGGCGACATCCTGTTCGTCGGCGCCAACTTGGCCCGGCGCACCGGCGTTGACCCCGAAACCGCCCTGCGCACCGCCAATGACAAGTTCGAACGCCGCTTCAGGCGTATCGAGCAACTGCTTGAAGACCAAGGACGATCCCCCGACGACGCGACCCTCGACGAGATGGACGCCCTATGGGACGCCGCCAAGGCCGAAGGCAAGTAGACGGCGGTTGGTAACTCCCCGGCCAATGTTGTCAATACACCTCTCGATGCCACACAATCACGCCAGCAGACGCTACCTTCAATCGCCCTGTAGATTTTTTCTTCATGCTGGTTGGAAAAGAAAATGCGCAAATTTTCGAATGCGAACGCGTGTTGTTTGCAAATCTGGCTCGGCATTTCCGGGTTTTCCCGATGATTGCTGCGGGCGCCCATGCTCTGCAGCTCTTGTCCCCGGGGCTTCATCACCTAATGCGCCGTAGCTGACTTGGTGACAAAAAAAGGGGCCGCCGAACATCGGCAGCCCCCTTCCCTGTTACGGCTGAGTAAAGCCGCGAACGGCCTTGGTTACATCATGCCGCCCATGCCGCCCATGCCGCCCATATCGGGCATGGCCGGTGCTGCCGGCTTGTCTTCCGGCTTCTCTGCGACCATGGCTTCGGTAGTGATCAGCAGGCCGGCCACCGATGCGGCGTCCTGCAGCGCGGTGCGTACCACCTTGGTCGGATCGATGATGCCGGCGTCGATCAGGTTGACGTACTTCTCGTTCTGGGCATCGAAACCGAGATTGGTGTCCTTCTGCTCCAGCAGCTTGCCGGAGATCACCGCGCCGTCGAAACCGGCGTTCTCGGCGATCTGCCGCACCGGAGCCTGCAGGGCGCGGCGGACGATGTCGACCCCGACCTGCTGGTCGTTGTTCTCGGTCTCCACCTTGTCCAGCGCCTTGGTGGCATAGAGCAGCGCCGTGCCGCCACCGGGGACGATACCCTCCTCGACTGCGGCGCGGGTTGAATGCAGCGCATCCTCGACCCTGTCCTTGCGCTCCTTGACCTCGATCTCGGTGACCCCGCCGACCTTGATCACGGCAACGCCGCCGGCCAGCTTGGCCAGCCGCTCCTGCAGCTTCTCGCGGTCGTAGTCCGAGCTGGTCTCCTCGACCTGGGCCCGGATCTGGTTGCAACGGCCCTCGATGTCCTTCTTCCTGCCGGCGCCGTCGACGATGGTGGTGTCTTCCTTGGTGATCGACACGGTCTTGGCGGTGCCCAGCATGTTGAGCGACACGTTCTCCAGCTTGATGCCCAGGTCTTCCGAGATCACCTGGCCACCGGTCAGAATGGCGATATCCTCGAGCATCGCCTTGCGGCGATCTCCGAAGCCCGGCGCCTTGACCGCCGCCACCTTCAGGCCGCCGCGCAGCTTGTTGACCACCAGGGTGGCCAGCGCCTCGCCTTCGATGTCCTCGGCGATGATCAGCAGCGGCCGGCTGGACTGGACAACGGTTTCCAGTATCGGCAGCATCGGCTGCAGGTTCGACAGCTTCTTCTCGTGCAGCAGGATGTACGGGCTGTCCAACTCGACAGTCATCTTGTCTGCATTGGTGATGAAATAGGGCGACAGGTAACCGCGGTCGAACTGCATGCCCTCGACCACGTCCAGCTCGGTCGCCAGGCCCTTGGCCTCCTCGACCGTGATCACGCCTTCCTTGCCGACCGTCTCCATGGCTTTAGCGATCATCTCGCCGATCTCACGCTCGCCATTGGCCGAAATCGTGCCGACCTGGGCGACCTGATCCGAGGTCTTGACCGGCTTCGAGCGCTTCTTGACGTTGGCGACCACCGCCTCAACCGCCAGGTCGACGCCACGCTTCAGATCCATCGGGTTCATGCCCGCGGCATCGGCCTTGCAGCCTTCGCGCACGATGCACTGGGCCAAGACCGTCGCCGTGGTGGTGCCGTCGCCAGCCTCGTCAGAGGTCTTGGAGGCAACCTCGCGCACCATCTGGGCGCCCATGTTCTCGAACTTGTCTTTCAGCTCGATCTCCTTGGCCACGGTGACGCCGTCCTTGGTCACCCGCGGCGCGCCGAATGACTTGTCCAGCAGCACGTTGCGGCCCTTCGGCCCCAGCGTCACCTTGACCGCGTCGGCCAGGGTGTCGACGCCCCGCAGCATGCGCGAGCGGGCGTCGGATTCAAATTTGACTTCCTTGGCAGCCATGATGTCCGTCCCTTATTCGATGATGCCCATGATGTCGGATTCCTTCATGATCAACAGCTCGTTGCCGTCGATCGTGACCTCGGTCCCCGACCATTTGCCGAACAGGATGCGGTCCCCCTTTTTGACGTCGAGCGGCGTCACGCTGCCGTCCTCGGCCCGGGCGCCGCCGCCGACCGCCACCACCTTGCCTTCCATCGGCTTTTCCTTGGCGGTGTCGGGAATGATGATCCCACCGGCAGTCTTTTCCTCTGAATCCGTGCGTTTGACCAACACGCGGTCATGCAAAGGCCTGAACTTCATCCATACCTCCAGCTTGCTTCTTTGATGAGTTGATCTGAATCCGTGCTCTTGGCACTCTTGTTAATCGAGTGCCAATCACATAGGCGGGAACCCGCCCGGGGTCAAGTCACGGATCGGCAAAAAGCAAAAAAAAGAAAGCGGCAACAGGCCTCAGGCCGGGACCTCTTCGCGCTCTTCCCGGTCGATAACCGGCCGCAGCGCAGAGCCGAACCGCTTCTCGAACCGGCCGATATCGGCGCCGTCGAGCGACACGACGACGTGAAGCTGGTCTTCATCGGCCGTGGTGTCAAGGACTTCACCATTGCGGTGCAACCAGGCGATCGACGCGCCGTCGGCCGCCGATACGGTGACCTCCACCGTCCGGCGCAGCCGGCCCAGCCGTTCGTCGATCAGCGCCAGCAGCCGGTCGAGCCCCCTGCCCTGCTTGGCCGAAATCGGCACCACGTTGGTCTGCCGCTCGGCCCAGGCGGCCAGGCGGGCATTGGCCTCTTCGTCCAGGCGGTCGATCTTGTTCAAGGCCTCGACCATGTCCTCGGCGACCGTCTGATCGACCCCCAGGTCGCTCAGGACATCACGGACGTCGGCGGCCTGTGCCTCGGACTGGTCGTGGGAGATATCGCGGACGTGCAGGATGATATCGGCCTGCAGGACCTCTTCCAGCGTGGCCCGGAAGGCGGCCACCAAATGGGTCGGCAGTTCGGAAATGAAACCCACCGTGTCGGACAGGATGATCCGCCGGCCGCTGGGCAGTTCCAGGCCACGCATGACCGGATCCAGGGTGGCGAACAGCATGTCCTCGGCCGTCACCTCGGCCGCGGTCAGGGTGTTGAACAGTGTTGACTTGCCGGCATTGGTATAGCCGACCAGGGCGACGATCGGGTACGGCACCTTCTGGCGGTTGGCCCGGCTCAGCGCCCGGGTCCGGACCACCTGGGTGAGTTCGCGGCGGATGCGGGTGACCCGCTCGTCGATCAGGCGGCGGTCGACCTCGAGCTGGGATTCACCGGGGCCACCCATGAAACCGAAACCGCCGCGCTGGCGTTCCAGATGGGTCCAGGAGCGCACCAGCCGGGTCCGCTGATAGCTGAGATGGGCCAGTTCGACCTGCAGCCGGCCCTCCTTGGTGCGGGCCCGCTCGCCGAAGATTTCCAGGATCAGGCCGGTGCGGTCGATCACCTTGGCTTTCCAGGCCCGCTCCAGGTTGCGTTGCTGCCCCGGGCTGATTGCCGTGTCGACAACCACCAGGTCGATCTCCATGGCTTCGATCAGCTGGCCCAGCTCATCGACCTTGCCGCTGCCGAACAGGGTCGAGGGACGCCGTGCGGTCAGCGCGACGGTCTCGGCATGGACCACGTCCAGGCCGATTGCCTCGGTCAGGCCGACGCCTTCTTCCAGGCCGGCCGCCGGTGTGCGGCGCTCCTGTTCGGATCCCGATGGCTGTTTGAGGTACGGATGCAGGACCAGCGTCCGGTCGGGACGCCGGTCCCAGCTATGGAAATTCTCCGACCCCAATTAGGCGCTTTTCTGTTCCTGCGACGGATCGAACAGCTGGATCGGACCGGCCGGCATCACCGTGGAGATGGCGTGCTTGTAGACCAGTTGCACGTGACCGTCGCGTCTCAGCAGCACGGAAAAATTATCGAACCAGCTGATGACACCCTGTAGCTTCACCCCGTTGACGAGGAATACGGTTACCGGTGTTTTGTTCTTGCGGACGTAGTCGAGAAACACGTCCTGCACGTTCTGTTGCTTCTCACCGGGCATCTTTGACACCTTTTTTGTCGTTATTCCTGGCTATTTCATACTGCCGGCTATGCCGCCAGAGGAAATCGGCCCCACGCTTAACTGACCACGAATACGCTGTCCCCGACCCCCTGGTTACATTACATAAACCAGATTCCGGTTGCGGTAAATGATTACACACAAGATTGGAATGGCTTTACCGCCGCGTTATTGGTGTTTTTCGGTATAGGCCCTGTACAGTTCCCGCAAGGCGTTGCTGGTCGATCCCGGCTGGCCGTTGCCGATGACTTGGTCGTCGATCTGGACCACCGGCATCACGAAAGACGTGGTGCTGGTCAGAAAGGCCTCGCGAGCCGATTTCGCCTCCTCCAGGGTAAAGGCGCGTTCAACCACTTTGATCCCCTGTTCGCGGGCCAGTTCCAGGACCGCCAGGCGGGTAATGCCGTTGAGGATTGCGTTTTCGACGTTGCGGGTGACCAGATTGCCGTCGCGGTCGACAATCCAGGCATTGGTCGAACTGCCTTCGGTCACCGTGCCGTCGGCCGCGACCTGCCAGGCTTCATAGGCGCCGGCCTCGCGCGCCGCCTGCTTGGCCAATACATTGGGTAACAGGCTGATCGACTTGATGTCACAGCGCTGCCAGCGGATATCGGGCACGGTGTGCACCTTGATCCCCGCTTCCGCCCGCCGGTCGACGGCGTCAAACGCCATCCTGCGCGCCGTCATCACCACCGCCGGCCGCACCCGGTCGGGAAAGGGATGGTCACGCTTGGCAACCCCGCGGGTCACCTGCAGGTAGATAATGCCGTTATCGACCCGATTGCGGCGGATCACTTCGTCCATCACGATCTGCATGGCGGCATCGCTCATCGGCATGGCGATCGCAAGCTCGCTCAAGGACCGTTTCAGGCGCACCATGTGCCCCTCGGCGTCGACCAGTTGCCCGCCGGCCACCGCCACCACCTCGTAAACGCCGTCGGCAAACTGATAGCCGCGGTCTTCGACATGCACGGCGGCGGAACCATGCGGAACATAGCGGCCATTGACATAGGCGACACGGGACATCTCGTTCTCTCCTCAACGCTGCCAGAAAGCGGGACTCAGAAGGGCCAGAAGGGTAAACAGTTCCAATCGCCCAGCCAACATCGCCGCAGCCAGGACCAGTTTACCGCCAACCGGAAATGCTGCGTAACTCGCCTCACCCATTGCCGGCGCCAGCAGCGGCGATGCGGTGTTGGTCAAGGCGCTTGCACCGGCGGTCAGCGCCGCCTGAAAATCCAGCCCCACCCCGCCAAGGGCGGCAACCACCAGCGCCAGGACCAGCAAATAGAGCATGAAATAGCTCCAGGCCGCCCGCAGCGCCGGCTCCTGAACCGGCCGGCCGGCATATTTCAGGCTGACGATGCCGTGGGGATGCGCCAACCGCGCCAGTTCGCGGTTGCCGATCTTGAACAACAGCAACAGCCGGGCGATCTTCATGCCGCCGCCCGACGACGCACCGGACCCGCCGATCAGCATCAAGGCCAACAGCAGGACCACCAGGCCCGATGGCATGTGCCACCCGGCCGCCGGCGTTACCGCGAAACCGGTCGTGGTGATGGCGGACACGGCGTTGAACAGGCCGTGGCCGATGGCCGACCAGCCGTCCTCGAAATTGGCGCCCAACAGAAACAGTCCGGCGGTGATCCCGGCGATCGCGCCGGTCGCCACCAGGAAGCGAAACTCTGGGTCCTGTCCCGGTGCCCGCCACCGGCCGTGAAGCGCCGCCCAATGGACCGCGAAGTTGGTCGCCGCCAGGACCATGAACAACACCGCGACCAGTTCCACGGCCGGACTGGCAAACGCGCCGATCGAGCCGTCCCGGGTGCTGAAGCCGCCGCTGGAAACCGTCGCCATGGCGTGGCACAGGGCATCGAATGCCGGCATCCCGACAGCGGCCAGGCCGATGCCGCAGGCAACCGTCAGGCCAAGATAGATCCACCACACCGATCGCAGCGTCAGGACCAGGCGAACCGCCAGATTATCGCTGGCACCCAACGGGATCGTGCCTTGGAAGATCTGCTCTCCGGCCAGGCCATGGACGGTCAGTATGCCGAGCGCGAAACCGATTGTCGCCAACCCGCCCTGCCATTGCAGCAAGGCGCGCCAGAACAGCAGGGCCCGCGGCATGTCGTCCAGGTTTGGAAAGACCGTGGCGCCGGTGGTCGTCAGGCCGCTCAACGCTTCGAAGAAGGCATCGACCGGCGGGGTTCCCGGCAGGCCAAACAGAAACGGCAACGCCCCGAACGCCGCCAGAACAAGCCAGGTCAGGGCGGCGAGCAGAAAGGCCTCGCCCCGGCCGACTCGGCGGCGCGGCGCCCCCCGCGTGGTGATAATCAAAGCCCCGCCGGCGAACATCGCCAGGCCGCCGGAGCCGAGAAAAGCCCAGGCCAGTTGCAGCTCGTCGAAGGCCAAGGCGGCAAAAACCGGCAGCCCCAGCGTGCCGGCGAAAAACACCAGCAACCAGCCAAGAATGCGGAATATCGTCGCGAATGCCATCAACCGTCCCGCCGCAGCCACAGGACCCGGCCTAGTGGAGGAAATCCACTAGAAAAACTCCAGGCGCACCGAGAACATCTTCTCGACCTTTTTCACCATGTCGGCAAGCGCGAACATGATCACGCGGTCCCCGGTTCCGATCACCGTGTTGCCGCGTGGAATCACCACATCGTCTTCCCGGACAATGGCGCCGACGATGATGCCTGCCGGCAGGTCGACGTCCCTGAGTGGGGTACCGACCAGGGTTGAGGTCTCCAGCGCCTCCGCTTCAATCACCTCGGCCACGCCGTCACGCAGGCTGTGCAGCCCGCGAATCTTTCCGCGGCGGACATGTTGCAGGATCGACGATACCGTCGTCGCCCGCGGGTCGACCACCACATCGATGCCCAATGAACCGATCAAGGGGCCATAGGTCTTGTTGTTGACCAATGTGATGGCGCGCTGGCTGCCGCCTCGCTTGGCCAACAGCGACGACAGGATGTTGACCTCGTCGATATTGGACAGCGCGACGATGGTTTCGGTCGAGGCGATGCCGGCCTCGTCCAGGATATCGATGTCCAGCGCGTCGCCATGCAGCACCACGGCCCGGGACAATTGCTCGGCCACCAGTTCGGCGCGTTCCTGGCTGGCCTCGATGATCTTCAGCTTGACCGAAGCATTCTCAGCCTCGATCTGCTGGGCGAGAAACAGGCCGATATTGCCGCCACCGACGATAACCATGCGGCGCGCGGACCTTTCCTCATGGCCGAACAACGGCATGGCGCGGTGGACATGTTCGGTGTCGACCGCGAAATAGACTTCGTCGCCCGCCAGCATCTGGTCATCGCCGGTCGGCACGATCATGCGGTCACCGCGGATGATCCCGACCACCACGATGTGTAGATCGGGAAACAGTTCGGTCAATTGCCGCAACGGCGTGTCGACGATCGGGCAATCGTCATAGCACCGCACGCCAATCACCCGCACCTTGTCGTCGGCGAACGGGATCATGTCGATGGCGCCGGGCACCTGTAGGCGCCGGTGCACCGCCCGTGCGACTTCGATTTCCGGAGAGATAATGACGTCGATCGGCAGGTGGTCACGGCTGAACAGGTTCGACCATTCCGCCTTGAGGTAACTCTGGCTGCGCACCCGAGCGATCTTGGTTGGAACACTGAACAGTGAATGCGCGACCTGACAGGCCACCATGTTGACTTCGTCGGCATAGGTGACCGCGATGATCATGTCGGCATCCGCCGCCCCGGCCCGCTCCAGCGTATCCGGGTGCGAAGCGAAACCGACCATCGCCTGGACGTCCAGCGAATCGCTGATCTTGCGGATCAGCTCCGCCGATTGGTCGATGACCGTGATGTCGTTGTTTTCGGCCGCCAATTGCCGGGCAATATTCGAACCCACCTGGCCGGCACCGCACACGATGACTTTCATAGCTACGCCCCGAAATGCCCCCGGCTAATCAAACACCGCCGATCCGGTCGGATCAGCCACCAATCCCGATGGCCCGCCCGTTGGGCTGCACGCCGAGAGTTTTCAGTTTGCGGTGAAGCGCCGACCGCTCCATACCGATAAATGCCGCCGTGCGCGACACGTTTCCCCCGAACCGCATGATCTGAGCCACCAGGTATTGCCTCTCGAAAACCTCCCGCGCCTCGCGCAGCGGCAGTCCCATGATCGGCTCGACTCCGGGAAGCCGCAAGACCTCAGGCGTGGCGTTGCCAAGCTCAGCCGGCAGCGCGTCGGCCTTGATCGCGGTTGCCGGGTCCCCCGGCGACATGATCAGTAATTGCTCCACCAGGTTCCGCAATTGGCGAACATTGCCCGGCCATTCATTGGCCTGCAGCACCGCCATGGCTTCGTCCGAGATCTCACGCCCGGGCAGCCCCGAGGCATCGGCCGAGCTTCGCATGAAGAAACGGGACAATTCCGGCACGTCTTCCCGGCGGTCGCACAGCGGCGGTATGTGAATGGGCACCACGTTCAGGCGATGGAACAGGTCGGCGCGGAAGCGGCCGGCGGCGATTTCTCCGTTCAAGTCCCGGCTCGACGCGCTGACCACGCGAACATCAACCTCGACCACGGTCCGGCCGCCGACGCGTTCGAAGGTCTGGTCCAACAACACCCGCAGGATCTTGGCCTGGGTTTCGATCGGCATATCGGCCAGTTCGTCGATGAACAGGGTGCCGCCATGGGCCTGTTCAAAGGTTCCGACCTTGCCCTTACCGCTGGGGTCGGCCGCCGGCTCGATCCCGAACAGCTCGCTCTCAACACGCTCCGGCGCCATGGTCGCCGCGTTGACAACGACAAAGGGTCCGTCCGCCCGCAAGGACTTGGCATGCAGCAGCCGGGCGGCGACTTCCTTGCCCGAACCGGCAGGGCCGGTGATCAGCACCCGGCTATTGGTGCGGGCCACCCTCTCGATCGCGCTGCGCACCACGTTGATCGCCGGGGACGAACCGATCATCTCGCTTTCCGGGATCATCCGGCGCTTCAGCTCCTGATTTTCCCGCCGCAAACGGGCCGCCTCGAAGGCACGTTCAAGCATCACCAGCAGGCGATCGGTCTTGAAGGGCTTTTCGATGAAGTCATAGGCGCCGCTCTTGATCGCCGCCACCGCGGTTTCAATATTGCCGTGACCGCTGATCATGATCACCGGCAAGTCGGGGTGCTCGGTCTTCAAACGGTTCAGGATGCCTAATCCGTCCAGTTCGCTGCCCTGAAGCCAGATATCGAGGATGACCATCGACGGCCGGCGCGCGCGCACCGCTGCCAGTGCCGTGGCGCTGTCAGCCGCGACCCGGGTCTCATAGCCCTCGTCCGACAGGACGCCGGCGATCAAGTCCCGGATATCCGCTTCGTCGTCAACGATAAGAATGTCAGTTGCCATAAGGGATTATCCCGTCTGTTTATTTCCGGCCGGCTGACGGTTTTCTGCGACCGCTGCCTCCTCACCGACCGGCGATGTCATCGCCTCACCCTCCCCGACTTTGACTGGATCGACGGTCGAACCGGCCCCGGCCGCGGCGAAACTCAACGTCACCCGCGCCCCGCCGGTCGGCCGATCGGCCAACACCACACCACCACCATGTTCTTCCATGATTTTTTTGACGATCGCCAAGCCAAGCCCGGTCCCCTTTTCCCGGGTCGTGACATAAGGCTCGGTCAAACGGTGCCGCTCCTCTTGCGGCAGACCGATACCGTTGTCGGCAATCGTGATATGCAACAATTCCTCGTCCCGTTCGATCGCGATCTCGATCTTGCCGTCGGTCAACGGCTCCCCGGACGGCAGGTCCGGCCGCGCGGCGATCGCGTCGGCAGCGTTCTGTAAAATATTGGTCAACACCTGAGCCACCTGCCGGCCGTCGCAATTGACCAACAGTTCGGTTTCATCGAACGCCAGATCGTATTCGATTTCCGAATGCGCGACCCGCTGTAAGAAAACGGCCTGGCGGACCAGTTCATAAACATCCTCGACCCGGAACATCGGTGCCGGCATACGGGCAAAGCTCGAAAACTCGTCAACCATGCGGCCGATATCACCGACTTGGCGGACGATGGTCTCGGTGCATCGAACGAAGGTGTCGGGGTCACTGGTGACCTCGCTCAGATATTTGCGTTTCAACCGTTCCGCCGACAATTGGATCGGGGTCAGTGGATTCTTGATCTCATGGGCAATTCGCCGCGCAACATCGGCCCAGGCAGCCCGCCGTTGGGCCGACATCAGTTCGGTCACATCATCGAAGGTGACAACATAACCCTGCAACTCCCCGCCCGACCATTCAGCCGCGACCCTGACATGCAGGTTATGGGGTTGGCCCCTGCGCACCAATCGCGCCTCGCCGCTGACGGTTCCGCCTTTTTGGCGCGCCGTCGTCAGCAGGTCGGCCATTTCCGGGATCGCGGTCGCGAAGTCCAGCCCCATCAACTGGTCCGCCTCGGCATCCAGCAAGATCACCGCCGACCGGTTCGGCAAATTGATCCGCCCGTCAGGGTCGAGCCCGATCACCCCGGCACTGACCCCTTCCAGCACGGTTTCAGTGAACCGCCGCCGATGGTCCAATTGTCGGTTCGCCTCGATCAGTTCGCCCTGCTGGCTTTGCAACTGGCTGGTCATCCGGTTGAAGGCACGGCTCAAGGTGCCGATCTCATCGTCGCTGGGGCCTTCCGGCACCCGGGACGACAGGTCGCCCTCGCGCACCCGCTCCGCAGCCGAGACCATGGCACCAACCGGACGCACGATGGCCGACGCGATCTGGAGGCCGAACCAGACCGCGGTCAGCAATATCAACAGGGAAACCACGAGAAAGATCAGGGTGAAGGTGATCTTGACCCCGAACAGTTCCTCCTCCAGCTTGCGATAGGCATCGGTGGCCCGGGTGACGCGTTCGACATGGGCGATCACCCTGGGCTCGATCAGTCGCCCCACGACCAGAAAGGCATCAACGTAGTTGTCCAGCCGCACCAAAGCCCGGATGCGATCATCGCCGCTGCCGGTCAGGTCGACAACTTCGCCGGCGGCGGCCTTTTGCAGCGCGGATTGCGGGATACTCTCAAAGGCCAGCACGAAGCTCAAATTCGAGCGGCCGATGACCCGGCCGGAAGAGTCCACCACCATCGCTTCCGAGGCGGACCGCAGTTCGACCAGGCGGCTCAGGATCTCGCTGAACTTCTCCGGGTCACGGCTCAGGAACCGAGCATTGTGGTTGAGCTCGTTGGCCATGGCCAGCACATCCGCCTTGCTGAACCGACGGTGTTCCTCGACATAGGCCGTCGCGACCGCCATCGACTCCCGGATCGCGGTGCTGACATGTTTGCTGAACCAGCCCTGCAATCCATAATTGAAAAACAGGCCGGACAAGCCGGCCATGACAATCGCCGGAATAATCGCCACCAGGCTGAACAGCACGACAATGCGCGTGTGCAGCCGGGCCCCGGCGGTGCTGCGGCGGCGCTCGGTCCACAGCCGCACCAACTGCGCCGCGATGACGGCGCCCAGGATCAGGAGCAGCACTAGGCTAACCTGCAGCAGCACCGGCACCAAGCGGGGGTCGGGGCCGAATATCCAACCGGTCATGGCGCCATAGGTGGCCACGCCCGAGACAAAGGCCGCGACCGCCAGCACGATGGCCATTTTTTGCCCCACATTGTGGCGCCGCGACCACCGGACAAGCCGTTCGGTCGCGGAAAACCGCGCGCTGTGGGCCTCAGTTGTCATTCGAGTTGCCGTATCGTTCCCGCATATGTGCGACTAATACCACAGAAACGCGGTTCTGTGTTGCCGGAAAGCATCACATTTTATCGATTTGTGGTGCGGGTAACGTCGATCCCGAGGATCTTGATCTTCTTTCGCAGCGTGTTGCGGTTCAACCCCAGGACTGCCGCAGCCTTGATCTGGTTCCCTCTGGTAGCATCCAGAGTCAGTTCCAGCAGGGGGCGCTCAATCTCCCGTAGGATACGGCTGTACAGACCGGGCGGCGGCAATTGGTCGTGATGGGCCGAGAAGTAATTCGCCAGATGGGACTCCACAACCGCCGACAGGCCATCGGAATTTCCGCCGGCCGCGACCGGCGGGGCGGAGGTTTCGATCGCTAGTTCTGCGGCTATTGCCTCCTCGTCGATTTCATCTTCTGCGTGCAGCGCCGCCAGGCGGCGGGCAAGATTCTCAAGCTCGCGAACATTGCCGGGCCAGGCGTGCTGCTGCAAGCGGCGGATTGCTGCCGGCGTCACGATCTTGTGCGGCAACCCCTCCTCCGCTGATTGCTGCAGGAAATGCCGGAGTAGATCGGGAACGTCCTCGCGCCGTTCCCTGAGCGCCGGTAGCCGGATCGGCACCACATTCAGGCGGTAATAGAGGTCCTCGCGGAACAGGCCCTGGTGAATAGCCTGGCGCAGATCCTTGTTGGTGGCGGCGATGATCCGGACATTGGTACGGATCGCGCCACGGCTGCCGACCGGGGCATATTCGCCCTGTTGCAGGACCCGAAGCAGGCGGGTCTGTGCCTCGGGCGGCATGTCGCCGATTTCATCCAGGAACAGGGTGCCGCCCTCGGCCTGGGCGAAGCGGCCGATCGCCCGGCGCTCGGCACCGGTGAAAGCACCCTTTTCGTGGCCGAACAGTTCGCTTTCAATTAGTTCACGGGGGATCGCGGCCATGTTGATGGCAACGAAGGGGCCGCCACGCCGCTTGCCGAAATCGTGCAACGCCCGCGCCACCAGCTCCTTGCCGGTCCCGGACTCGCCGGTGATCATGACAGTCAGGTCGGTGGCCATCAGGCGGGCCATCACCCGATAGATCTCCTGCATCGCCGCCGATCGCCCGATCAACGGCATGTTCTCTTCGCCGGCAACCTCCTGGTCCGGCTCGCCGCCGGCGGCGGTAGGCGGCGCCATGGCCCGCCTGACCGTGTTCACCAGGTCGTTCAGGTCGAATGGTTTGGGCAGGTATTCATAGGCGCCCCGCTCGGTTGCCCGCAACGCGGTCAACATGGTGTTCTGGGCGCTCATGACGATGATCGGCAGGTCGGGGCGCAATTTCTTGATGCGCGGCAGCAGGTCCAGGCCATTACCGTCGGGCAGCACGACGTCGGTGACGACCAGGTCGCCTTCGCCGTCCTCGATCCACCGCCACAGCGTGGCCGCGTTGCCGGTTGAACGCACATGATAACCGGTTCGTCCCAACGCCTGGTCCAGGACGGTGCGGATGGCGCGGTCGTCGTCGGCAATCAATACGGTTTCGCTTTTTGCCATTTCGGGCCTCGCTATTCCGCAGCCATCGGCAACCGGATCCGAAATACGGTCCGCCGCGGTTCCGATTCACAAGTAATGGTGCCGCCATGATCACCGATGATCTTGGCGACCAGCGCCAGGCCGAGTCCGTTGCCAGTCGGCTTCCCGGTCACAAAGGGATCGAACATATGGGCACGGATTTCCTCAGGTATGCCGTCGCCATTGTCCAACACCGCAACTTCCAGCGGCAGCAAGACCCGTTCTCCGGTACCCGGAATGGCCAGGCGGACACCATGGCGATAGGCGGTGGACAGGGTGATCCGCCCGCCGCTGGCCGGGACCGCCTCCGCGGCATTCTTGACCAGGTTCAGAAAAACCTGGATCAGGGCATCGCGGTCGCCCAGCACCTTGGGCAGTGACGGGTCGTAGTCGGTTTGGAACTGGGCATGGCTGGCAAAACCATGCTCCGCCAGTTTCCGGACATGGTCCAGAACCCGATGAATGTTCACCGGGTGACGCTCCAACGGGCCGGTGTCCGAGAACAATTCCATACGGTCGACCAGGGCGCAGATGCGGTCGGTCTCGCTGCAGATCAACTGGGTCAGTTCGCGATCCTCAGGCACCGCGCTCTGTTCCAACAACTGTGCCGCGCCACGGATGCCCGACAGCGGGTTTTTGACCTCATGGGCCATTACCGCGACCATGCCGCTGACCGACCGCGCAGCACCGCGATGGCTGAGCTGGTCATCCAGCGTCGACGCCAGCGACCTGGGCTCGATCCGGACCAGCACATGGCCAGGGACATCGGTAATCGGCGTGACGTGGATATTGGCCGACTGGAAGCCGATTTTCGGGGTGCCGATATCGATTTCATATTCCGACATCACCCGGCCTTCGACGCGCACCGTTTCGACCAGGGACAGCAACGGGCTGCCGAATGGGACCAAGTCGGCCAGGGTCTGCCGCGCCAGGGTGCTGGCGCCGCTGCTGAGAAACTGCTCCCCGGCTGGGTTGACATAGGCGACCTTGCCGTTGCCATCAATCACCAGGACCGGATCGGGCAAGGCGTTCAGGATGCTGCCATGGCTCAGGTCCGGCAGGGTCGACGCGGCGGTATGCACCCGCGGCATCAGGCGGCACTCCGGTCCAGCAGTTCTGCAAAATAGTCGCTAATCAGCGCCTCAACCTGGTCGCCGTCGGTCATCTGATTGACCCGGTTGCGGAATTCGGCCGATTTCGGCAGCCCCTTGGTGTACCAGGAGATATGTTTGCGGCCGATGCGCACGGCTGTGTCGCGCCCGTAATGTTCCAGCATGGCGCGGTAATGACCGCGCAGGGTCCGGTACTGCCGGTCCAGGGACGGGTCGTCGCCCCGTTGGCCGGTATTCAGGAAGTCGATGACCTGGCGGATGAACCAGGGCCGGCCATAGGTGCCCCGCCCGATCATCACCCCGTCGGCGCCGGACTGGGCCAGAATCTCCTTGGCGTCATCCAGCGTGGTCACGTCACCATTGGCGATCACCGGAATCGATACCGCCTGCCTGACCAGGGAAATGAAGGCCCAGTCGGCCTGTCCGCGATAAAGCTGGGCCCGGGTGCGGCCATGCACGGTCAGGGCCTGGATGCCGCAATCCTCGGCGATCCGTGCCAGTTCCGGGGCATTGCGGCTGGTCTCGTCCCAGCCGGTCCGCATCTTCAAGGTGACCGGTACCGGCACCGCCTTGACCGTCGCCTCCAGGATCTTTTGGGCGTGGGCCAGGTCCCGCATCAGGGCCGAACCGGCATGGCCGTTGACCACCTTCTTGACCGGACAGCCCATGTTGATGTCGATGATCGCGGCGCCGCGGTCGACGTTCAGCCGGGCGGCATCGGCCATGACGGCGGGTTCGCAGCCGGCCAATTGCACCGCCATCGGCTGATCGTCGCCCGAGGTTTCCGCCATCTTCATGGTCTTGCGGGAATGCCGTACCATCGCCTCGCTGGCGATCATCTCCGAGAACACCAGGCCGGCGCCGTGGGACTTGACCAGGCGGCGGAACGGCAGGTCGCTGACTCCGGACATCGGGGCCAGAAAAACCGGATCGTCGATCCGTATGGAACCGATGTTGATGGTCATTTTTTGTGCAAATCCGGTTTCTGCCACTGAATTAGGCAATATATGGAGAAATGCCGGTGATGCAAGCGAAGAAATAGCCGGTTCTGGATGGTTGAGCCGGCCGAGCCCACCGGTTAGTTTGGCGGCATGAAACGCCGCTTCATACGGACCTCTCACCGATGACCACAATCGCGCTTATAGTCGCGGCAGGTCGTGGCGTCAGGGCGGGAGGAAACGTCCCGAAACAGTACCGGCCCATCGCCGGGATCCCGCTGCTGCGGCGAACGGTGACGGCGTTTGTCCACCACCCGAATGTCGACGCGGTCAAGGTGATGATCGGCGCCGGCGACGATGAGGCCTATGCCGATGCCCTGGCGGGACTTGATCTGTTAGCGCCGGGAACCGGCGGCGTCAGTCGGCAGGAGACTGTGCGGTTGGGGTTGGAGAGCCTGGCCACCGGGGTTGCGCCGGACAAAATCCTGATCCACGACGCCGCCCGGCCGTTCGTGTCGCCGCAGGTGATCGACCGGGTGATCGAAGCTCTGGACACGACCCCCGGCGCGCTGCCTGGCATCGCAGTCGCCGACACCCTGAAACGGGTGGAGGCAGGCCGGGTTCTCGACACGGTTTCCCGCGACGGCTTGTTCCGGGCCCAAACGCCGCAAGGCTTCCGGTTTCCGGACATTCTCGCGGCCCATCGCCAGGCATCCGGCAGTGAACTGACCGATGACGCGGCCGTGGCGGAACGGGCTGGCCTGACCGTGGCCGCCGTCGATGGATCGGAGGACAATGTGAAGATCACCACGCCTGAAGATTTCGCCCGGGCGGAACGGGCAATCCAGACCGGTGGCGGCGAGGTCAGGATCGGCCAGGGTTTCGATGTCCACCGCTTCGCCCCGGACCGGTCGCTGCGGCTGTGCGGGGTCGACATTCCCCACGAGTTGGGCCTGGCCGGCCATTCCGACGCCGACGTTGCCCTTCATGCGGTCACCGATGCCATTCTGGGTGCCGTGGCATGCGGCGATATCGGCACCCATTTCCCGCCCAGCGACGCCCAATGGCGGGATGCGGACTCCCGACGTTTCGTGGAATTCGCCGTGACCTGCGTGACGGAACGGGGCGGCGGCTTGCGCCATATCGACCTGACGCTGATCTGCCAGGCGCCCAAGATCGGGCCCCACAGGACCGCGATGCAGGCCAGCCTGGCGGCGATGACCGGTCTGGAGCCCGGGCGGGTCAACATCAAGGCCACGACCACCGAGGGCCTTGGTTTTACCGGCCGTGGCGAAGGCATCGCGGCCCAGGCAGTGGCCACGGTCCATCTGCCGCTCGTGCCCGTATCCGCGTGACAGCCCCCTCGCCTCTCTCGGCCTGGCACCCGGCCGCGGTGCTGGCCACCTGGTTCGGCTCGGGGCTACTGCCCAAGGCGCCGGGCACCTGGGGTTCGCTGGCCGCCCTGCCCTTTGCCTGGGTAATTGTCATGTTCGGGGGGCCGATCGCGTTGGCTGTTGCCACACTGGTCGTCTTTCTGGTCGGCTGGTGGGCCGCGGCGCGGTATGTGGCGGCCAGTGGCCAGCAGGATCCCGGTGCCATCGTCATCGACGAGGTCGCCGGCCAATGGCTGGTCCTGATCGCCGCCCCGCAGGATCTCCTGTCCTACGGGATCGGGTTTGTCCTGTTCCGGATCGTCGATATCACCAAGCCCTGGCCGGCCAACTGGGCCGACCGGACTGTTCACGGCGGGTTGGGTGTCATGCTGGACGATGTACTCGCGGCGGTTTACGCTGCGCTGATCATGGCGGGCCTCGCGATGTGGACGGGAGGGGCGTGATGTTTCCCAAGGACTTACTCGACGCCACCAAGTCGCTGCTCGATTTATGCATCGAACGGGAGCTGAAGCTGGCCACTGCCGAATCCTGCACCGGCGGGCTGATTATCGGCCTGCTGACCGACGTGGCGGGGTCGTCGGCGGTGGTCGATCGCGGCTTCGTCACCTATTCCAACCAGGCCAAGATGGACATGCTGGGCGTGCCGGAGGAGATCCTGATCCGGGTCGGCGCGGTGGCCGAGGAAACCGCCATCGCCATGGCCAAGGGCGCGCTGGCAAATTCCGATGCCGATATCACGGTCGCGGTCACCGGGATCGCCGGGCCGGGCGGGGCGACCATCGATAAGCCGCTGGGCCTGGTCCACACCGCTTCGGCCCATCGCCGCGGGCGGCTGCTCCACGAACAGCTGAATTTTGGCGATATCGGGCGCGGGCGCGTGCGGCGTGAGACCGTTGCCGCCGCGATCTCGCTGCTCCGGCGCCAGGCCGAGGCGACAACCCGATGAGCGGACCGTCGGCCAGCGTCGCGTCCTTCGGGAGTTGGCGCTCGCCCCTGTCGGCCCGTGACGTCGCCGGCGGCGGGGTCGGGTTCGGCCAGACCGCGATTGACGGCGGTGACCTTTACTGGCTGGAAGCCCGCGCCACCGAGGCCGGGCGCAACGTGATTGTTCGGCGGGACGCCGACGGCACCATCTCAGACGTCACGCCACCATCCTTCAACGTGCGCAACCGTGTGCATGAATATGGCGGCGGTGCCTTCACCGCCGCTGCCGGCACCGTGTATTTCACCAACGACGCCGACCAGCGCCTCTATCGCCAACAGCCCGGCTGCCGCCCCGAACCGGTGACCCAGGACGACGGCACCCGCTACGCCGACCTGATCGTCAACCAGACCGGCGACCGTCTGTTCTGTGTCCGCGAGCGGCACCGCGACGGGGCCGAACCGCTCAATGACGTCGTGGCCATCGATCTTGCCGACGGGCGGATTGCCGTCGTGGCGACCGGTCGCGACTTCTATTGCCGGCCGGTGCCATCTCCGGATGGCAAGCGGCTCGCCTGGGTCGCCTGGGACCATCCCAACATGCCGTGGGACGGCGCCGAAATCTGGGTGGCCGAGATCGACGGCGATGGCATGGCAACAGCGCCGCGGTGCATCGCTGGATCGGACCGGCTGGCGGCGCAGATGCCCGCCTGGGCAGCGGACGGAACGCTCATCTTCGCCTCGGAAGACACCGGCTGGTGGAACCTGTATGGCTGGGACGGTGAACATACCCGGGCGATCCATCCGCGCGAGGCAGAGTTCGGCCTGCCCCATTGGGTATTCGGCGAGCACAGCTTCGCCATCGCCGGCAATGGCGACATCATCGGCACTTACGCGGAGGACGGGATCTGGCGCCTGGCCCGGATCGACCCGGACAGCGGCCGTTTGACCGCCTTCGACCTTCCCTATGCCGGTTTTTCCGGGTTGAGCGTCACCGGCGACCGGGCGCTTTTCGTCGGTGAGTCACCCATCGCCGCCAATGCGATCTGCCGTTTGGAAATTGCCAAAGGCAACTACCAGGAGATCAAACGGGCCGGTGACCTGAGCCGGCTGGACGGCTATCTGTCGCGGCCGCGGCCCGTGACCTTTCCCACCGAACAGGGGCGTGATGCGCACGGCTTCTATTACCCGCCCTGCAACCGTGACTTCGCGGGGCCGGACGGCGAGGCGCCGCCGCTGCTGGTCAAGAGCCATGGCGGCCCGACCGCGGCCGCCGGCCGGTCCCTGGACCTGCGCACCCAGTTCTGGACCAGCCGCGGCTATGCCATGCTGGACGTCGACTATGGCGGCTCGACCGGCTATGGCCGCGCCTATCGCGAAAGACTGAACGGTGCCTGGGGTGTGGTCGACACCGACGACTGCGCCAACGGCGCCACCTGGCTGGCCGGTCAGGGCCTGGCCGATCCCAACCGGTTGATCATCCGGGGCAGCAGTGCCGGCGGCTACACCACTTTGTGCGCCCTCACCTTCCGCGACGAGTTCCGGGCCGGGGCCAGCCTTTATGGCATCGGCGATTTGGAGGCGCTGGTAACCGACACCCACAAGTTCGAGGCTCGCTACCTGGACAGTCTGATCGGCCCCTACCCGGCCGAACGCGACCTTTACCGGGAGCGGTCGCCGATCCACCATGCCGAGCGGCTGAACTGTCCGGTGATCTTCTTCCAGGGTTTGGAGGACCGGGTGGTGCCGCCGGCCCAGGCCGAGGCCATGGTGGCGGCCCTGCGCGAAAAGGGGGTTCCGGTCGCCTATCTGGCTTTCGAGGGCGAACAGCACGGGTTCCGACGGGCCGAAACCATCGTCCGGGCGCTGGAGGCCGAGCTCTACTTCTATGCCAAGGTTTTCGGCTTCCCTTTAAGCGAAGAGATCGCGCCGGTCGAGATTGCCAATTTGTGAGGTGGGGAGCGTATGTGCAATGCCAGTATTTAACAGCGATGCCTTCGACGGCCACGAATCGGTGCATTTTTTCCGCGATCCCGACAGCGGCCTAAAGGCGATCATCGCCATCCATGACACCACCCTGGGGCCGGCCGGCGGCGGGGTCCGCTTCTGGCCCTATGACAGCGATGCGGAGGCCCTGCGCGACGCACTGCGCCTGTCGCGGGCGATGAGCTTCAAGCTGGCCCTGGCCGGGATCGCCATCGGCGGCGGTAAGTCGGTGGTGATCGGCGATCCAAGGCGGGTCAAGACACCCGAACTGCTGACTGCGTTCGGCCGCGCCGTCGATCAGTTGGGCGGCAGGTACATCTGTGCCGAAGACGTCGGCACCACGCCGGACGATATGGCGGTCATCTCGCAAGTCACCAGCCATGTGGTCGGCCTGCCGGGGGAAAGTGGCGATACCTCGCCGGCCACCGGTCACGGCGTCTTCCATGGCATCCGGGCCGCCGCCGCGCGACGCCTGGGCAGCGAAGACCTGAGCGGTTTAACCGTCACCATCCAGGGCTGCGGCAATGTCGCCCGTCACCTGGCCCGGATGCTGGTGGCAGCCGGGGCCGAACTGGTGGTCGCCGACATCGACCGCGATGCCGCCGACCGCATGGTCAGGGAATTCGGGGCCCGATCCGTCGACCCAGGTGAGATCTACGATCAAACGGCCGATATCTTTGCGCCCTGTGCCCTAGGCGGGGTCCTGAACGACGACACCATTCCCAGGCTAAAGGCTGCCATCGTCTGCGGTGGTGCCAACAACCAGTTGGCCGAGGAACGGCATGGCCGGCAATTGGCCGAGCACGGCATCCTGTATGCCCCCGATTATGTGGTCAATGCCGGCGGCGCCATGAGCGCCAGCCGCGAGGCCCTGTCCGGGGTCTATGACGACACGGCCCTGGAAGTCCGGGTCAGCGGCATCCATGAGACCTGTATCACCGTGTTCGACTATGCCGAGGCGCATGGCATCGACCCCGGCGAAGCAGCCGACCGCCTGGCCCATGCCGTGATCGAGGCCGCCCGCTGACACTTCGTCGCTTGGCGATTGCATGCGGCGACGCGACAACATAAGTTTGCCGCATTCTCCCGGTTGCCTGGCGGCCGGGTGGCTTCGAGAGAGGCAACAACGAGGAATGGAAGAGACGGCATGTCGTATGGGGGGCTCGGCAGCAGCCGCCGGCGGGAGCGATCACAACGCCTGCGGCGGATCTTCGGGACACTGTTCCTGTTGGTGTCGATCGGCGTTTTTGGCCTGGTCGCCTATCTGATGGGTATCGAGGAAGGTGAAAGCCGCCTGACCTCGCTGCAGGCGTCGCTCGACGAGTGGGAAGACGTCAAGCGCACCATCCTGACCGACCGGGAAAATGACCGGGCGGCGCTCGAAGTCGCCCAGAGACGCCTGGCAGAGCTTCAGTCCACGGTGGCCAAGAACGTCATCCGCCCGGAAGACCAGGAATTGATCGATCTGTTTTCGGCCCGCATCGCCGCCGGCGTCAGCCGCGAACGGCTGCGGCACTTGTTGACCACCGCGACCGAGGTTCGCGACTGCGACGAACAGTCCCGCACCCGCCGCTTCCTGGTCGAGACCGCCGCCTTCCAAAGCGCCAAGAGCGTGGTCAGCTTTGCCGGCGACACCTTGACCATCGGCGGCTCCGGCGAACCGACCCTGGACGCCGAAGGCAAGCCGCTGGCCGCCTTCGACCCGGCCAAACCGGTCACCATCAGCTTCACGTCGATCGACGGCAGGACCGAGCAGGTCGAGGGACAGTTGCCGCTCAATCATTCGGTGGTGCTGCGCGACCGCGAATACCAGTTCAACATCAGCGCCGGTCCGGCCGGGTTCATCAGCGTGACCGGCCTCAGCTGCGCCTATCCCTGAGCGGAAGGAATTCGCCATGGCAGGCATGATCCCGAAGGCCGACACCTATGCGGACGCCTATCAGGCATTCCGCTGGCAGGTGCCCGAGCGCTACAACATCGCCGCCGATGTCTGCGACGCCTATGCCCGGGACGCCGACCGGGTCGCCCTGATCGTCGAGGCCGATGACGGATCGCCCCGCACCTACAGCTTTCGCGACATCCAGCGCGACGCCAACCGGCTGGCCAACCTGCTGGTCGCCAAGGGCGTGGAGCCCGGCGACCGGGTCGCGATCCTGCTGGGACAGACTGCCGAGACAGCCATCGCCCATGTCGCGATCTACAAGCTGGGCGGCATTGCCATGCCGCTCTTCACCCTGTTCGGCGGCGAGGCGCTGGAATACCGGCTGGGCAACAGCGATACGCGCCTGTTGATCACCAATCGCGAGAACTTCGCCAAGGTGGTGCCGTTGATGGACCGGCTGCCCAGCCTGGAAAGCGTGCTGCTGACCGACGGCGCCGAAAGCGGCGCAGCGGACATGTGGGCCGAGATGGGCAAGGCCTCGGACCAGTTCACCACCCGCGAGACATTGGCCGACGACCCGGCCCTGCTGATCTACACCTCGGGCACCACCGGTCCGCCGAAGGGCGCC
Source organism: uncultured Sneathiellales bacterium (assembly GCA_964344385.1). GTDB lineage: Bacteria > Pseudomonadota > Alphaproteobacteria > CAYFNG01 > CAYFNG01 > CAYFNG01. The sequence continues at coordinate 235,772 of CAYFNG010000004.1, read as the reverse complement.
CTGCACGCGCACCGGGTCCTGCTCGGCCATATGCCGGGCATGGAGTTCCTGCACGACTACATGCCCCAGCCCGGCGACCTGTTCTGGTCGCCGGCCGATTGGGCCTGGGCCGGGGGACTGCTGGACGTGCTGCTGCCGGCCTGGCACCACGGCCTGCCCGTCGTCGCCTTCCGGGGCCGCAAGTTCGACCCGGAACAGGCCTTCCACATGATCGCCAAGCACCGGGTGCGCAACACCCTGCTGATGCCGACCATGCTGAAGATGATGGCCCAGGTGCCCGACCCCATGAGCCGCTATGACGTCGAACTGCGCTCCATCTTCACTGGCGGCGAAGCGGTCGGGGCCGAGTTGCTGGCCTGGGCCGACGACACGTTCGGCATCCACGTCAACGAGGGCTATGGCCAGACCGAATGCAATCTGGTGATCGGCAATTGCTCCAAGCTGATGACCTCGAAGCCCGGCGCCCTGGGCCTGCCGGTGCCGGGTCACGTTGCGGCGATCGTCGATGATGACGGCAATGTGCTGCCGGCCGGCGAGACCGGCCAGATCGGCTTCAAGGCGCCGGACCCGGTGATGCTGCTGGAATACTGGCGCAACCCGGAGGCGACCCGAGACAAGTTCGCCAATGGCTGGCTGTTGATGGGCGATGAAGGGATGATGGACGATGACGGCTATATCTGGTTCAAGGGCCGGGCCGACGATGTCATCACCTCGGCCGGCTACCGCATCGGCCCCGGCGAGATCGAGGACTGTCTGACCAGCCATCCCTCGGTCGCCCTGGCCGCCGCCATCGGCGTCCCCGACCCGAACCGGACCGAGATCATCAAGGCCTTCCTGGTGCCGGCCGAGGGCGTCGTGCCGACCGCCGAACTGGAGGCCGAGATCCGCGACTATGTCCGGACCCGCCTCGCCGCCCACGAATATCCCCGCCTGATCGAATTCGTCGACGGCCTGCCGACCACCGCCACCGGCAAGATCATGCGCCGCGAACTCCGCCAGGCGGAGATGGCGAAGCAGTCCTCACCCGAATAGCCGCCAACAGCCGGCCGTCGAGGATGGCCAGCGATAGGCCGATGATCGCCATGCCGACGTAGTGGCCGGTATCGAGGCTTTCGCTGAGGAACGCGGCGCCCAGCAGGATGGCGGTGACCGGGATCAGGAAGGTGACCAGCAGCAGGTTGCTGGCGCCGGCCCGGGCCAGGATCGCGAAATAGAGGATATAGGCGAGTGCGGTGCTGAACAGCGCCAGGGCCAGGACGGCGCCGATCACCGGCAGCGAGGGCATGGTGGCCGGCCACAGGCCGCCGGCGAGCAGGCCGAAGCCGACCATCACCGCGCTGGACCCGGTCAATTGACCGCAGGCCGTGACCGTCGGGTCCTGCCCCTGGAAGCGACGGCCATAGATCCCGGCCAGGGCATAGGAGAGGGCGGCGCCGAGCACTGCAAGCTGCGCCAGGACCAGGGTGCCGAGCCCGCGCACCGCGTCCGGCCCGATCATCACCACCACGCCGACCAGGCCCAGCAGAACCGCGACCAGACGGGCCGGCGTCAGGCGCTCATCCGGGGTCAGCCGGTCGGCCAGCAGGACGGTGAACAGCGGCGTTGCGGCGTTCAGGATGGCGGCCAGGCCGCCGGCGATCTGGGTCTGGCCCCAGAAGATCAGGCTGAAGGGGATGACGTTGTTGAGGATCGCCATGGCGAGGAAGGACCGCCAAAGGTCGAAGCTGAGCGGCATCCGCCGGCCGGTGGCGAACAGGAACAGGTTCAGGGCCAGGGCCGCGATCACCACCCGAGAGGCGACGATCATCGCGAACGGCATTTCGGTCAGTGCCACCTCAACAAAGAAGAAAGTACCGCCCCACAGCGCCGCCAAGCCCAGCAGCATCCCCCACTCTACCGCACCCATGCGCTTCGCCATCTCGACCTCCTGTGATCCAAAGATGGATGCAGGTTAGGCGTTGGCGATGTGGATTACGTCCCGCTGCTTGCGCGGCAATTTTGGTTGATTCGGCTTAGGGTGATTTGGTCGCACATCCTTCGAGACGCCGCGGTCTAAAGCCCTTCAACATAGGCGATCATTCGCTTCCGAAAAGCGGCGTCGGGCAGCCGGCCGTAAGCCGCGCCCATGTTTTCCCGCATATGGTCGACCCGGCTGGTCGCGGGGATGGCGCAGGTGACGGCGGGGTGCGAGACAATGAATTTCAGCAGGAACTGGGCCCAGTTGGCGCAATCGATCTCCGCCGCCCAGGCCGGCAGGGGATGGCGCGCCAGGCGGTCGATCAGGGCGCCGCGCCGGAAGGGGCGGTTCGCGATCACCGCCAGGCCACGCTCGGCCGCCAGGGGCAGCAGCCGCGCTTCCGCCTCGCGGTCGCCGATGTTGTAGGTGAACTGGACGAAGTCGATCGGCTGGTCGGCCATCACCTTCAACAATTCGGTATGGCGGCGGCCGTGGCTGGTGGTGACCCCGATGTAACGGACCCTGTCTTGCGCCTTCCAGTCCACCAGGGTCTCGAGATGAGCCTCCCAGTCCAGCAGGTTGTGGACCTGCATCAGATCGAAGCGCCGATCGCCCCACAAACGCTCGGACTCTTCCATCTGGCCAACCCCCAGCCATTGCGAGACGATCCACACCTTGGTGGCGGCAAACAGGCTCTTCGGCGCCCCGAGTTGTTTCAGGCAATAGCCGATCACCGCCTCGGACGAGCCGTACATCGGCGAGCTGTCCACCATCCCGCCACCGTGTTCGAAGAAGGTCCGCAAGACCGGCACCCTTGCGTCCCGGGCAGCCGGGTCGCCGCCGACGTCGAAGGTGATCCACGATCCCATGCCGATCACCGGCAGGGGTTCGCCGGTGGCCGGGATCGGTTTGGTCAAGGGCCGGGGTGCGGCGCTGGCGCCCGGCGCGGCGGCCAAGACGCCGCTTGCGGCCATTGCGCCCAGGAACTCACGCCGATCCGGGAACCACCGACCCTGGCTCATGGCACGATCCTTTTCGGTCGATGCGAAACCTTATCATTGCCGACCTGCCGCTCCCCGGCAAGCCCGGCGGAAATGGGATGGACGGTCCGGTTCGTGTTATGCTCGACCGAAATCAGCCAGCAAAGGGGGCCGGCCCGTGCCGGAACGAAACCGGGAGGAAGCTGCGATGAAATTCGGATGGAAAGTGTTTTTCGCTCTGCTGACCATCGCCATGGTCCAGATGCCCGCCGGGGCCGCCGAAAAGCTCAAACCCTTCTTATTGTCCAGCCATACCGGCGATGACTTCGAGCGGGTGGTTGCCGACGTCACGGCCAGGCTTGAGGCGGCCGGATTTGAAGTAGCCGGCAGCCATTCCCCCTATCAGGGGACGGCGATTATCACCGTCACCTCCGATGCGTTGAAAGCGACCGCCGCCAAGTCCGAATTCGGCGGCTATGGCGCGGTGCAGCGGGTCTCGATCGCGTTGGTCGGCGACAAGATCCAGGTCGCCTACACCAACCCGCCCTATTGGGCCGCCGCCTATCGCATGGCCGGTGACCTGTCGGGTACCGCGGCCCTGATGAAGATGGCCTTGGGCGCCGGGCAGAGCTTCGGGTCGGAAGACGGCATGACCGATGCGGACCTGCGCGAATACCACTACATGTTCGGGATGGAATACTTCACCGATCCCCATGAGCTGGCGCGCCACGCCGATCACCAGGCCGCCCTGGCGGCGGTCGAACAGGGCCTGGCCGACAAGGTCATGGGGGTTTCCAAGGTCTACCGGGTCGACATTCCGGGCAAGCAGGAGAGCGTCTTCGGGGTCGCCATGAACGGCAAGGATGGCGGCGGCGATCAGCAGGACGACGCCTATATCATGAGCACGATCGACTTCAAGGACCTGAAATCGGCGGCCCACCTGCCCTACGAGATGCTGGTCTCGGGAGACAAGGTCTATGCCCTCTCGGCCCGCTTCCGCATCGCGATCAGCTTTCCCGACCTCTCGATGATGGGGTCCAACAGCTTCTTCAGCATCATGGGCTCGCCGGACGCCATCCGCGCGGCGTTGTCGGCCGCCGCCGGTGGTGACTGGAAGCCGGAATAAGGGGAGAGTCTGTCCAACGGTCATCTGTGATGACCGTTGATTGGCCCTCAGGCGCCGGGCGCTCGCGTCCGCTCACTTAGGCTTCCGGCGCATAAGCGCCGACGGCCGTTCGGCCTTGCCTCAGCCCCTAGTCGGGGCTTCGGTTGGTTTTTTTGGCCCTCAGGCGCCGGGCGATCGCGTCCGCTCACTTGGGCTTCCGGCGCATAAGCGCCGACGGCCGTTCGGCCTTGCCTCAGCCCCTGGTCGGGGCTTCGGTTGGGTTCCTTCGGTCCTCGGGCGCCGGGCGGGCGCCGCGGCCGCCAAAAGGCTTCTGTTTGCATCGACAAAACGGGGGAAATTGGGGCGAGAGACCGGAATCGAACCGGCGACCTCCAGGGCCACAACCTGGCGCTCTAACCGACTGAGCTACTCCCGCCACCAAGTGAGGCCACCTATCTAGCGATGCCCGGCCCCCGGGTCAAGGATCGTGAGGGGGAGCGGGACCGAACAGCGAATTTCAAGTCGGGCTCTCAGGCGCCCAAGACCCGCGCTTTTGCCGCCTGGTATTCGTCCGCCAACCGGGCCACCAGTTCGGCCGCAGGGCGCACGTCCTTGATCGCGCCGATGCCTTGGCCGGCGCTCCAGATGTCCTTCCAGGCCTTGGGCCGGTCGCGGTCGGCCGATCCGAAGTTCATCTTCGACGGGTCGCTTTCCGGCAAATCGTCCGGATCCATGCCGGCCGAGCGGATCGAGGCCTTGAGGTAGTTGCCATGCACGCCCGAAAACAAGTTGGTGTAGACGATGTCATCGGCATAGCCGTCAACGATTGCCTGTTTATAGGCCGCCTTGGCGTTGGCCTCCTCGGTCGCGATGAAGGCGGAGCCGACATAGGCCAAATCGGCCCCCATGGCCAGCGCCGCCAGAATGCCGTTGCCGGTGGCGATCGAACCGCCCAGCAAGAGCAATCCGTCGAACCATTCGCGGATCTCCTGGATCAGGGCGATCGGCGCCGTGGTCCCGGCATGGCCGCCGGCCCCGGTCGCCACCGCGATGATGCCGTCGGCCCCCTTCTCCACCGCCTTGCGGGCGAAGCGGTTGTTGATCACGTCGTGGATGACGATGCCGCCATAGGAATGGATGGCGTCGTTGACCTCGGGCCGGGCGCCCAGCGAGGTGATGACCACCGGGACCTTGTACTTGACGCACATCTCGACGTCGTGCATCAGCCGCGTATTGGATTTGTGGACGATCTGGTTGACCGCATAGGGCGCCGCCGGCGCATCCGGATTGGCCTGGTTATAGGCGTCCAGCTCGTCAGTGATCCGCTGCAGCCAGTCACCCAGCACAGGCTCCGGGCGGGCGTTCAGGGCCGGGAACGATCCGACGATGCCCGCCTTACACTGGGCCAGCACCAGATCGGGATTGGAAACGATGAACAGCGGCGATCCGATCACCGGCAGGCGCAGGCGGCCTTGCAGGACGGGCGGCAATGACATGGCGGAAACCTCTCTGGTAGGAAATTAAGACGCTCAGGCGAAGTGGCGGGCCAACCGGTCGACCGCCTCGTTCAGCACCCCGTCGCGTTTGCAGAAACAGAAGCGCACGAAATGCCGCGGGCCGCCTTCGCCATACAGGGCGCTGACCGGCACCGCGGTGACTCCGGCTTCGACGGTGATGTGGCGGCAGAATTCGACATCGTCGCCGTCGAACCCGAGCGGGCGGAAATCGGCATTGATGAAATAGGTGCTGTCGCACGGCGCCACCGCGAAGCCGATCCGGGTCAGGCCGTCGCGGATCAGGTCGCGTTTGTGCTGCAGCTCACCGGCCAGTTCGGCGAAATAGGCATCGTCCTTGCCCAGGCCATAGGCCACCGCCCGTTGCAGGTTGGGCGGCGTGGTGAAGGTGAGGAACTGGTGCGCCTTGGCGACCAGGCCCAACAGCGATGCATCCGCCGTGGTGTAGCCGACCTTCCAGCCGGTTAACGAGAAGGTCTTGCCGGCCGAGCCGATGCGCAGGACCCGGTCCCGCATCCCCGGCAGGGTCATCAACGGCAGGTGGCGGCGACCGTCGAAGACCAGATGTTCATAGGCCTCGTCGCAGATCGCATAGGCGTCGTGGCGCTCGAGGAGATCGGCGATGAAGGCCAGTTCGTCGGCCGTGAACACCCTACCGGTCGGGTTCATCGGCGTGTTGAGCAGCAGCAGCTTGGTCTTCGGGCCGAAGGCCGCTGCCAGCGCCGCCTCGGGCAGGCGCCAGTCCGGTGGCTCCAGGCGCACCGGCACCGGCGTCGCGCCGGCCCGGCGGATGATCGGCATGTAGCTGTCGTAAAGCGGTTCGAACACCACCGCCTCGTCGCCGGGCTCCAGCAGGGCAAACAGGCAGGCGGCCAGGGATTCGGTGGCGCCCGAGGTCACCATCACCTCGGTCTGCCAATCGACCTCGATACCGTAAAAGCGCGCATTGTGGTCGGCGACCGCCTGGCGCAACTCCGGGACCCCCAGCATCGGCGGATACTGGTTGGGCCCGGCCATCACCGCGTCGGCCGCCGCCTGGCGGACATCGTCCGGCCCGTCGACATCCGGGAATCCCTGGCCCAGATTGACCGATCCATGCTCGATCGCCAGCTTCGACATCACCTCGAACACCGTGGTGCCGTAGCCGGCAAGCACCTGATTGGCTGGTTTCACCGCCCCGCCCTCCCTCGACGAATTCGGTGAACCATCCCAAATGCGCCGACCTTTCGCAAGGTCCGATGCCGGAAACGCCCTTGCCCGACTTGCAGTTTTCGCACCAACGGTTGTAAGATTTGTTCGGGTTATGGTTAACAAAAAAAGGCAACTGCATTTGTCGCGCATATAGGGGACGTGGCGGTGCAAACAGTGTCGGGGGATTCATGAAAAAAACGGTCTGGGGGCTGCTGGCGGCGGCCGCTTTGGTTCTGCCGGGTTGCACTGCTGTCGTACACGTCAGCAAACCCAACGCGAACACGGAAATCCACAGGATGATCGTCGGCAATGCCGTCACCGATTGGCTGTCGGGTCGCATCCTGTATGGCGCCGGAACCAATTTTCGCCAGCCCGACATGTCCCCGGACGGTGAGAATGTCCTGTATGTTGCCGAAAACACCGCTACCGGCAGCACCCAGGTCTTCATGCGGCCATTGGGCGGTGGCGGCGCCGTCCAGGTCAGCAACGAACCGGGCGGCAAACTGTCGCCGAAATGGAGCACCGGCGGACACATCGGCTATGCCACCCTGGTCGGTGCCAATCCCTATTCCTATCGCGTTGTGGTGAAAACCACCAACCTGTCCCCGGTGGCGCTGACCGCGCCGATTTATAGCCATCGCGGGTTCGACTTCGCCGCCGGCGGCGGCAAGGTGGTCACGGCCATGCACGACGGGGTCTTTGTCCACGATATCGGTGCCAACACCGCCCCGATCCAGATTCAGAGTTGCATCCCGAACAGCCTGCGCTGCGCCTATCCCACCGTTTCCCATGACGGCAAGACCCTGGCCTATGTGCAGACCGTCATTCTTGCCAGCGGACGCCACAGCACGATTTACCTGCACAGGACCGACACCTGGCAGCCGTTCCGGTACCTGACGCCGACCACCGGAATTCACTCCGGCTCGATCGGCAGCCTGGACTTCTCGCCCGACGACCAATCGATCATTTTCACGGCTCGCAGGAGTGGCGCTGCGGCCAACGACCCGGATGGCTTTGAGCTCTACGAGATCGACCTCAGCGAACCCGGACCGCAACCCGTGCTTCTGACCAACGACGATGGAATTCCGGACACCGCGCCGTCGACCTATCGCTGGAGTCTCTGGTAGGCGTTGCGTGGCCGGGGCGGGAAAAGCTCGCTGCCAACGGTAGACCGTACTGCATGAACACTTCCGCATCGCGGATGCGGCAGCCGTTTACCCGCACCTTGTCCAGTGGCATAAAGACCCTATGAAGATCGCCGCCCGCATGGACCGGCTCGGGACCGAGAGTGCCTTCGAGGTGCTGGCCCGGGCCAACGCCCTCGCCCAACAGGGGCGGGACATCATCAACCTCGGCATCGGCCAGCCGGATTTCCCGACGCCTGAGAACATCGTCGACGCCGGGCGCAAGGCCTTGGCCGACGGCCATCATGGCTATACGCCGGCCAACGGGATCCTGCCCCTACGGGAGGCGGTGGCGGCGGATATCGCCAAATACCGCCAAGCCGAGGTCGATCCGGACAATGTGGTGGTGGTGCCCGGCGGCAAGGTCACCATGGCGTTCGCGATGATGATGTTCGGCGAGGCCGGGGCCGAGATCATGTACCCCGACCCGGGATTTCCGATCTACGAGTCGATGATCCGCTTTTCCGGTGCGACGCCGGTGCCGATCCGCCTCTATGAGGACACCGGCTTCTCGTTCTCGGCCGAGGAAGTGCTGGCCGGGATCACCGACCGGACCCGGCTGATCATCATCAACAGCCCGGCCAATCCGACCGGCGGCGTGGTGCCCAGGGGCGAACTGGACAAGTTGGTGGCGGGCCTGGCCAAGCATCCGGACGTCGCGATCCTGTCTGACGAGATCTATTCGCGCATGGTCTACGACAACATGCCGCACGCCTCGCTGCTGGCCTATCCCGAAATCCGCGACCGGCTGATCGTGCTGGACGGCTGGTCCAAGACCTATGCCATGACCGGCTGGCGCCTGGGATGGGCGGTCTGGCCGGCGGGCCTCGCCGAGCTGGCGACACGGCTGGCAATCAACGTGCATTCCTGCGTCAACGCCGCCACCCAATATGCCGGGATCGAGGCCCTGACCGGGCCGCAGGACGCGGCCGATGCCATGGTCGCCGCCTTTGACGAGCGGCGCCGGATCATCGTCGAGGAATTGAACCGGCTGCCGGGATTTCGCTGCGCCAACCCGGGTGGCGCGTTCTACGCCTTTCCCAATATCGAAGGCACCGGCCTGGACGCCCGCACCATGCAGGACCGGCTGTTGAACGAAACCGGGGTGGCGATCATCGCCGGCACCAGTTTCGGCGCCCAGGGCGAAGGCTATGTACGCTTCTCCTATGCCAATTCGATCGACAATATTCAGCGCGCGATCCATCGCATTGCCAATTTTTTGAGCACCCTTTAGCGGCGGAAATCAGCCGATTCTCATGTTTGTCGCGTGCATATCGGTGATCCGCTTGTCAACCCGAATCCGCGTCATGCCCATGAAATCGCCATGACGCACAAATTTTGGGCACGCAGCGGACCCCGGCCCGGTTTCCCCGGGCACGAACCATTTGTTTTTCGCAGTATCCAGCCATTTGTCGAACTGGCATGCAACATGCTTAACCAAGGCAACGTCGCCGCCCTCTCTCGGCGGCAGGGTTTTCGTTGCAACAACCAAGTCGATTGGCAACACGCGATGAAAAAAATCGAAGCTATCATCAAGCCCTTCAAGCTCGACGAAGTGAAGGAAGCGCTTCACGACGTCGGCCTGCAGGGCATCACGGTGACCGAGGCCAAGGGCTTCGGTCGGCAGAAGGGGCATACGGAACTCTACCGGGGTGCCGAATATGTCGTCGACTTTCTGCCCAAGGTGAAGATCGAAATCGTGATCGAAGACGCCATGCTGGAGCGGGCCCTCGAAGCGATCCAACAGGCCGCGCGCACCGGACGGATCGGCGATGGCAAGATCTTCGTCACCAACATCGACGAGGTCATCCGTATCCGCACCGGCGAAACCGGCGGCGAAGCGATCTGACCAGCAACCGTTTTTCCATGGAACACTGTCTCTGACAGTCCCGTACAGGCAGGAAGGAGTTAAGGATGTCTGACGTTAATTCGATTTTGGAAATGATCAAGGACCAGGAGGTCAAATACGTTGACCTGCGCTTCACCGACCCGCGTGGCAAATGGCAGCATCTTGCCATGGACACCGCGGTGGTCGACGAGGACATGTTTGCCGACGGCGTGATGTTCGACGGCTCGTCGATCGCTGGCTGGAAGGCGATCAATGAATCCGACATGACCCTGATGCCGGATCCGGCAACCGCTGTGTTGGACCCGTTTGCGGCCCAGACCAGCCTGATCATGTTCTGCGACATCCTGGAGCCAGGCTCCGGCGAGGCCTATGGCCGCGACCCGCGCTCGACCGCCAAGAAGGCCGAGGCCTATCTCGCCTACAGCGGTGCCGGTGATACCGCCTTTTTCGGGCCGGAAGCCGAGTTCTTTGTCTTCGACGACGTCAAGTTCGAGGTCGGTGCCGACCACACGTTCTACAAGCTGGACGATGTCGAGATGCCGCACAAGACCGGCGCCGAGATCGAAGGCGGCAATATCGGCCATCGCCCGCCGATGAAGGGCGGCTACTTCCCGGTGCCGCCGGTGGACAGCGGTTCGGATCTGCGCGCCGAAATGCTGTCGACGATGGCGGAAATGGGCATCCAGACCGAAAAGCATCACCACGAAGTGGCGCCCAGCCAGCACGAACTGGGTATCAAGTTCGAGACCCTGGTACGCTCGGCCGACCTGCTGCAGATCTACAAATACTGCGTCCACAACGTGGCCCATTCCTATGGCAAGACGGCGACCTTCATGCCGAAGCCGGTGATGGGCGACAACGGGTCGGGCATGCATACCCATCAGTCGATCTGGAAAGAGGGCAAGCCGCTGTTCGCCGGTTCGGGCTATGCCGATCTGTCGGAGACCTGTCTCTATTATATCGGCGGCATCATGAAGCACGCCAAGGCAATCAACGCCTTCACCAACCCGCTGACCAACTCCTACAAGCGGTTGATCCCGGGCTTCGAGGCACCGGTGCTGTTGGCCTATTCGTCGCGCAACCGCTCGGCGTCGTGCCGCATTCCGTTCTCGCCCAGCCCCAATGGCAAGCGGGTCGAGGTTCGCTTCCCCGACGCCGGCGCCAATCCCTACCTGGCCTTTGCGGCCATGCTGATGGCCGGCCTGGACGGTATCGAAAACCGCATCCACCCGGGCGATCCGATGGACAAGGACCTCTATGATCTGCCGCCGGAGGAGTTGAAGGACGTGCCGACCGTGTCCGCGTCGCTGCGCGAGGCACTGCAGTCCCTGGACGCCGACCGCGACTTCCTAAAGAAGGGCGACGTGTTCAGTGACGACCAGATCAGCGCCTACCTCGATCTGAAATGGGAAGAGGTCTACGCTTTCGAGCACACCCCGCATCCGGTCGAGTTCTCGATGTACTACAGCGTCTGATACCTGCACTCAAACCTTCGAATCGAATGGCCGCCCTCCTTCGGGAGGGCGGTTTTTTTCGCGTTGCAGCATTGCCAGGCCGCGATTGCTTCTCAACCGCGCCTTAATTCGGAATCATTTTTTCACGTGTTTTCAAGTTGCTAGCAGGCCGCCGAAGGATTTACTGTCGGCGGTCATGAAAAACATATTTAGGATTAATGACATTTTAACCATATTTTGTTCTTGTAATATTTTGCAGCGCAACATATCTTACATGTCAAGAGCTATTTTCCGATGAGCATGATGATGACCGAGACCCAGCCGATCCGCGGGTGCTTATGGCCGATGTGGCCCCACAACACCCGCCCGACCCATGAGTTCTGTAACCACCGGCGCGCGCCCGGCAGTTCGTATTGCGAAGCCCATCGGCAGATGTCGGTTCGCAGCAGCGAGACCGAACCGGAAACCCGTTTCGTTCCCCGCCGCAAGGCTGCCTGAACCCAGTTCAGCGCCGCACGCCGCCCGCGTGGCGTGCCTCAACCACAAATTCAATGGCACAAACGGTCCGGTTGGACTAGGACCGTCCGTGCCATTGCCTTGTGTCAACCCCCGGATATGACCGCGGGGCATGGACACCGGTTTGCCTTCTTGCCATCATGGCCCGTCCGCAACCTGACGGGTAGCATAGGAGGAGTCATGGCGGCTAAGTCGATCTTTGGTGCAGCTTTTCTGGCGGCTTTTTTGATCGTGGGTTCGGCCACGGCACAATCCCGCTACCAGAGTTGGGAGCAGCCCCGCCGCAATGACAGCAGGATGTTCGACGAACTGCGTGACCTGATCCGCGAGGCGGAACAGGCTCGCGCGGCGGATCCGCGTTTCCTGAACGATCTACGCGACCTGATTCGGCGCTACGAGACGCCGTGGCGCAAAAGGCTGCTGAGCGACGATTTCCGGGACGGCAACTACACCCAGAACCCGACCTGGAAAGTGGTGCGGGGCGATTTTCACGTACCCTGGGGCGGCGGGCTGGTCTGCCGCGCGACACCGGTGCTGGCGACCACCGCACCGGCGACCCCGCAACAACGCCCGCGCAGCCGCGACGACAACGACGTGGCGGCAATGATCCTGCAACAGATCCTGCGGGGCCGCCGCGACGACAACGAAGAGAAACAGACCCAGACGCCGGCACCGGCCCCGCAAACCCAGGAACGGCGGCCGGCCGAAATCTTCCTAGCCCATAGCATCAGCAATTCATTCTTGCTCGAAGCCAGCTTGGTGGGTGCCAAGGGCCTGCGGGCGGATTTCGAGATCGGGGTCTATCAGGGCGCCGGACGCAATATCGGCTATCGCCTGTCGTTTGATCCCAAGGATGGAATCACTCTGTTGAGGTTAGGAAGCCGCGGCGCTGCGGTGATCGAATTGAACAACACCGTTCTGGCTTTTGCCGACGGCAAGGAACGTGCGCTTCGCTGGCAGCGCCATCCGGACGGCACCATGAGCATCGCCATCGACGGCAAAGTCCTGTTTTCGACGGTTGATCGGGCCTTTCGTGATCCGTTCAACGGGATCCTGCTGATCAACCGGGGTGAAGACCTGACCCTGCGACAGATCACCGTCGACGGGGTCTGAGCGTCTCACTCTCGCCTAACCATCGCCGGTGAGGGGTCGCGGTCGGCCGTCCGCGTCGATCGCCACGAAGGTATAGATCCCTTCCGTGACCAGGATTTCGCCCGGCTCCAACCGGCGCACCACGATGGTTTCCAAATGCACCGCGATCGAACTTCGCCCGGTCCGGACCACGTCGCCATAGATCGACACGATGTCCCCGACCTTGATCGGCTGGTGGAAGGTCATGGCATCGACGGCCACCGTGACCACCCGGCCATGGGCCCGCCTGGCGGCTATGATGCCGCCGGCGACGTCCATCTGCGACAGCACCCAGCCGCCAAAGATATCGCCGTTGGAATTGCAGTCCGACGGCATTGGCGTGGATCGGACAACCGGGTCGCGGCCGCCGCTTAACCCGCCCTCGGCAGGACTGAATCGGTCGCGGTTTTTCGGGGTGTCGGACATGAAATAACCACAATATGTTGTTATTGACATTCGCAAAGTACCCTATACTGTCTGGGCACCCAAGAGCCAAGTACCAAGGCCGAATTAAGAACGAACAGACCATTTGATGGACGACCTGTTTCGCCAGACGGCGCAAAAGACGGACAATTATTCCGCCAAGGACATCGAGATCCTGGAGGGCCTTGAGCCGGTTCGACGGCGCCCGGGCATGTATATCGGCGGCACCGACGAACGGGCCTTCCACCACCTGGCGGCGGAGGTCTTGGACAATTCGATGGACGAAGCGGTAGCCGGTTTTGCCAGCCGCATCGATATCGAATTGACCGCTGACGGTGCGCTGACGGTGCGCGACAATGGCCGCGGCATTCCGGTCGACAAGCACCCCAAGGTGAAAAACAAGTCGGCGCTGGAGGTGATCCTCACCACCCTGCATTCGGGTGGCAAGTTTTCCAACAAGGTCTATCACACCGCCGGCGGCCTGCACGGTGTCGGCATATCGGTGGTCAATGCGCTTTCGGAGCGCTTGACCGTAGAAGTTGCCCGTGACCGGGTCCTGTGGGCCCAGAGCTACGTGCGGGGGGACCCGCAAGGCAAACTCGAGCAAATCGGCGCGGCCCCCAATCGCCGCGGCACGACGATCACATTCCGCCCCGATCCGGAAATCTTCGGCAGCACACTGCGCTTCAAGCCGGCCCGGCTTTACCGGATGGCCCGCTCCAAGGCCTATCTGTTTCGCGGGGTTGAAATTCGCTGGCGCTGCGCTGAAGAGCTGATCAACGACGATACGCCGGCTTCGGCCGACCTGCATTTCCCCGGCGGACTGGCGGATTTCCTGGCCACCACATTGGCGGGCCGCGAGACGGTGACCCCCTCCCCCTTTGCCGGGCGGGTGGTTCTGCCGAACGACCGGGGCCAGGTCGAATGGGCGATCAGTTGGCCGGTCGGCGGCGACGGCGAGCTTTCTTCCTATTGCAATACGGTTCCGACGCCACAGGGCGGCACCCACGAACAAGGCCTGCGGATGGCCCTGACCCGGGGCCTGAAGGCCTATGGCGAGTTGGTCAACAACCGGCGCGCGGGCCAGATCGCGGCCGACGACGTTTTGGGCACCTGCTTCGCCATGCTGTCGATCTTTATCCCGGACCCGCAATTCCAGGGCCAGACCAAGGAAAAGCTGGCATCCAGCGAGGCGGCACGGCTGGTTGAAAACGCGGTCAAGGATCATTTCGACCATTGGCTGTCCGGCGACCCGGAAATGGCTAATGCGCTGTTGACCGCGATCGTTGAGCGGGCCGAGGAGCGCCTGCGGCGGCGCCAGCAGCGCGAAGTCAACCGCAAGAGCGCGACCCGCAAGTTGCGCCTGCCCGGCAAGTTGGCCGATTGTGCCCGGAATTCACCGGATGGTACCGAACTGTTCATCGTCGAGGGCGATTCCGCCGGCGGCTCGGCCAAACAGGCCCGCGACCGGCAAACCCAGGCGGTGCTGCCGTTGCGCGGCAAGATCCTCAATGTCGCCAATGCCGGCAGTGCCAAGATTGCCGCCAACCAGGAGCTGTCGAACCTGATCCAGGCACTGGGCTGCGGCACCGGCTCACGCTATCGGGACGAGGACCTGCGTTATGAGCGTGTGATCATCATGACCGACGCCGATGTCGACGGCGCGCATATCGCCTCGCTGCTGATGACGTTCTTCTTCCGTGAAATGCCGGAATTGGTGCGCGGTGGGCATCTCTTCCTGGCGGTACCGCCGCTATACCGATTGGCACAGGGCGGCAAGACGGCCTATGCCCGTGACGACGCCCACAAGGACGAGCTGATGGCCGGGGAATTCAGCGGCCGCGGCAAGATCGAGATCAGCCGGTTCAAGGGCCTGGGCGAAATGCGGCCGCAGCAGCTTAAGGAAACCACAATGGACCCCAGCCGCCGTACGCTGCGTCGGGTGGACGTGGTCGACGAGGTTCCCGGCGACACCGCCGACACGGTCGAACGGCTAATGGGCCGCAAGCCCGAACATCGCCTAGCCTTTATCCAGGGCAATGCGCGCTTTGTCGAAGAGCTCGATATTTAGAGCAGTCCGGAACCCGTCCTAAAATCAACAAAACGGAGTTTCGCAATCGCCCTCGTCTTCCGGGTGGCGGCTGGGCAACATCAGCAGCAAGGCGTTGTTAAGCGCCGCGGCGACGTTACGACGGTCCGGTGACCGCTGGTCGATCCGGTCCAGGCGAGCGCCCGAAATCTTGCTGTCACCGGCACAGAACGCCAGGAAGATCGTGCTTTCGGCCTGCGGCGGCCCTATTGCGATACGTTTCAAGTCTCCGCACAGCGTATGGGTCGAAACCGGCCGTTGCGGGTCAAACAGGGCGACCAGGCGAAAATCCTGCCGTGGTCCGGGGACCAGCGCCGTTGTCAGTTCAACTGGCTGAAACCATTGTGGTACCCGAACCTGATCAACCAGTCGTCTGGCCGCAGCCGCATCGAACGCGGCACCGCGGACAACCATCTGCAGCCGGCCATCGGTGATGGCATAGCGGACGAAACTGGGCGAATAGGTGCCCTCGGTTTCGACATAGCTGATCCGATTGGGCCCGCAGGCAGAGACGATCAAGGCCAATCCGGTCACCGCGACCATAACTTTGTTCCGCCTCACCATTGTTCCTTCTCCTATCGATTGATCGATATGGTTACTAAAGGAGATAGTGCCCCCGGCATCGCCTTGCCAATCACTTCCACGCCAATTGGGCAGTGGCGGCATATGGCGGCACCGCCTGCTTCGCCCGGTCTTAACGGATTGGAGAGGTGGTACGCCATATCATCATGGGACCGAGACAAATTACCAAACAAAGGTTGGGTTTCACGATGTCCTCTCGACTGGTGGGATACAAGCGGCGTGAGCGACGGGTCCACCGGCGCGTGTTGCGTCCCCGTATCAAAATTACCCTGCTCGATCAGACCTTCGAAACCCGGGATTGGAGCCTGGGCGGATGTTTGTTGTCCCCCGTTTCCTGCTCTGTATATGGGGGCGACATGGTCGACCTTGTCCTGCACCCGATCAAAGGCGACAGCCAGCTTAGTCTGCGGGCCGAGGTCGTCAGAGTAGATCCCGCCAAGGATGAAGTCGCGTTGCGTTTTCTGGACCTGCAGCCGTCGGACATCCAGTGGCTGGACAATTTCATGCTGGCCGGCATGTCGTCGCGCAACGCGGATTAAGGTTATGGGAAACACTTGGACGCGCGAATTGCAAAACATGCTTCTGCCGTTCCTGATCGCGGTCGGCGTTCTGCTGCTTGAGGGTTCCGCACACGCCGCGACCAAGCGCGGAATTGTCAATCTCGATACCGCGCCAGCGGTATTGCTGCGCCCGATCCAGGCACCCGGACGGTTCGTGGACGGGTCATCCACGTTTGTGATGCTGGCGGTAACGATCGTGACCAAGGAAAGCGAAACCGCGGTTCTGATCTGTGAAAAATGGCGGCACATAAACGATTCCCTGATCGCCGGGTTCTACTCCAAACCGCCGTTGCTGAAGGGTGCCGCGTCACTTGCGTCGCCCAAGCAGATTCAGGCTCAGGTCGCTGAACTGCTTCAAGGGCTTTTGGACCCCGACGAGATCGAGGCCATACTCGTCAATATCGGATCACACGATTTCCGGTACAAAAAAGGGCATCTGTGCAGCCGCTAGCGCTCTTGCTTGCCCCTGATCACCGGACCTGAATTGCCACGACACAGGTCTAGCGGCACTGGCCAATCGACCCTTCGCCGCAAACTCGCTTGCCATCGGTCCACGTCGCATTGGTCAAATCGGCCCCCGTCAACCGCGCCCGTGCCATGTTTGCACCTGTCAGGTCGACCCCTCGGAGGTTGGCCTTGAAGAACGAGGCCCGACGCAGGATCGCATTGCGCAGTGAAGCGCCCTCCAAATTCGCCTTGGTGAAATCGACCTTGGACAATTTGGCGCGCTCGAAGTTCGCATTCCGCAAATCAGCAAACAGGAACTTGGCGTTAAAGGCGTCTATTTCACTGAGGTTGGCATCCTTCAGGATAATTCCATCAGCCCGCATCCGCTGCATCTTGGCGCCAGTCAGATCGCTACCAGACAGGTCCTGGGTAAACAACCGGCAATTGTTCCAATCCACACCCGGTGAGGGCGGGTCGGCACAGTCGGCGCCGGCTTGGCCGCTGACCAGGCTCAGTGCCAATACCATCACGCTCACAGGCAGTCTAGCCGCTCGAATTCGCATATCGTCCCCATTTCCGCGGCGGCGACCCCAAACCGAAACCGGCGGGCACCTCACTTGATCAGTCGGCTCAACTCTTTGAACGCATCGGATCCCGCGACCTTTAGCCATTCGAATATCACCATCTCGACGGACACGACAACCAGACCGGCCTGCCGCATGCGAGCGAGTGCCATATCCACGTCACCTTGGCGCCGGGAGGATACGGCGTCCTCGGCGACAAAGACTTGGTACCCTGCGGCCTGCAGGTCCAACGCGGTCTGCAATACACAGACATGGGATTCGATCCCGGCAATGACAATCTGCGAGCGCCGATTGCCGTCAATCGCGGCCCGCAGGCCAGGATCGCGGGCGCAGGAAAAATGCAGCTTCTCGTAAACCTGCGATTTGGGAACCAGGTCACCAAGGGCGGCTACCGTCGGACCCAGGCCACGTGGGTATTGTTCGGATACCAGGGCCGGGACACCCAGGCGGTCGGCTCCGGTCCACAGAACGATTGACCGGTCGATCACCCCTTGAGGCGATGTCATCGCCGGCGCCAACCGATCCTGTATGTCGATCATCAATAGCTGCGACCGCTCGGCATCTATCAGCATTCCTACCTCCCTGTTGGATGAGGAGACTATGCCAACATCGGACCAACGCCAAGCGGGGTAACCGCTCGCGGCCACGGAAAGAAGTCGCACAAAACCGCTAATCCGATTGACAGTCAGGCCCGGTTCGGCTATCAGCCATGCAGTCGCGGCCTCCTTGGAGCATAGTCCCATCCAAGCCGAAAAAACGCAATTCGCCGACCTCGGGCTCAGTGCCGAGGTGCTGAAGGCGATCGATGATGCGGGATATACCCATCCCACTCCCATTCAGGCGCAGGCCATCCCCTATGTTCTGATGGGTCGGGACGTGCTGGGTACGGCGCAAACCGGAACCGGCAAAACAGCATCGTTCACACTGCCAATGATCGATATTCTGGCGGCCGGCCAGCCCAAGGCGCGCATGCCGCGTTCGCTGATCCTGGAGCCGACCCGCGAGTTGGCGGCTCAAGTCGGCCAGAATTTCGAGACCTACGGTAAATACAACAAGCTGTCGATGGCCTTGTTGATTGGCGGCGTGTCGTTCGCCGATCAGGACAAGCGGCTCGACCGGGGCGTCGACGTGTTGATTGCCACCCCTGGCCGTCTGTTGGATCACTTCGAACGCGGTCGTGTGATGTTGAACGGAGTCAAGGTTCTGGTGATCGATGAGGCCGACCGCATGATGGACATGGGGTTCATGCCCGATGTCGAGCGGATCGTCAGCCTGATACCGCCCTTGCGCCAAACCCTGTTCTTTTCGGCTACCATGCCTGCCGAGGTGCGACGCCTGGCCAACAAGTTCATATCCAATCCCAAGGAGGTCTCGGTCGCGCCGCCTGCATCGCCGGCAGCAACCGTGACCCAGGGGATCGCGGTGGTCGCAAAGCCGGAGAAACGGGCAGCGCTGCGCAGCCTGATTCGTACCGAAGACGTCAAGAACGCGCTGATTTTCTGCAATCGCAAGCGTGACGTCGACATTCTGCACCGGTCGATGAAGAAACATGGTTTCAATGCCGGGGCACTGCACGGTGATATGGCGCAACAGGTGCGCACCGACACCTTGGCCAGTTTCAAAAACGGCGAAATCACGTTTTTGGTATGCAGCGACGTGGCGGCTCGCGGGCTGGATATCCAGGGCCTGAGCCATGTCTTCAACTTCGACGTTCCGACCCATGCCGAGGATTATGTGCATCGCATCGGGCGCACCGGCCGGGCCGGACTGTCCGGGCGCGCCTTCTCACTGGCAACGCCTGAGGATGGGAAATATGTCGCGGCAATCACCGCGTTGATCGGCAAGGACATCCCGCCGATCGAGATCGAGGGCCTTGAGGCTTTCCAATTGGAGCTGGATGCGCGTACGTCCCGGCGCGGGCGTGGCGGCAAAAGAACCCGCAAATCCGAACCACGATCTTCCGCCAAGCCGCGGTCGACGGGCCGGAAAAAAGCACCGGCCGCACCGGAAGCAGCAACCGCCGACGCGCCGGACGCCGCACCCGCCGACACCTCGGAAAAGGCCGCCCGAACGGCTACACGCAAATCCTCGAAGCCCCGAAGCCAGACCACCGGCGAAACCCAACCAAGAGCCGCCGGCAAATCAAAGGGCGCAAAACCCGAAACCAAGAAAGCGGCCACCACCAATGGCGCCAAAAAGACCGGTGCTGGCAAGCGAACCGGGCGTCGGTCGGGAGACGGCAAGGTTATCGGGCTCGGTGATCACGTCCCGGCCTTTCTTCTGCGGCCGGCCAGGCGGAAATAGTCCCGAAACTCAGTTGACTGCCTTGGCCTTGGGTTTCTTCTCGGCCTGCAGCGCCCGCCAAGGCCGCCACTTGCGCGCCTTAGTGCGACACGCCGTGCGCATTCGAATTTCAGTCACAAATTCCGCGGTTACCGTCTCTGCATAACGCCGACAGTAGGTGCCGTCCTTGGTACGATAGGTTTTTTGCGGCGTGATGGTGCCGGAACGGTCGCTGCGATGGTTCCGCCAGAAAAAGCTCTCGCCACTCTTGGCTTTTTCCAATGCCTGCTGCCGGGCAGAACGTGCCAGATCGCGATCGGTATTGTTCATCTGCGAAAATGGCGAGCTTTGGTTGGCAGAGGCCGCGTGTCCCGGAATGCCAGTCATCGTGGCAACCAAAACAATGACAAACGCCGTCTGGAAATAAACGACACGAAGAAAGTGCTGACCCATTGTGGTCCTTCCGATCTGGTGCTTTTTGGCCGTGCGACCCAAGCACTCGAACCGTTCGGCGGATTCCTGGCGCCGGTTCACCAGCCACCGACTATATGTTCTTTGGCGGCAAAATTCGAGGGACCGAAGTGGCATCTTACACTACTTGCCCTTCGACCCCTCTCCCCAGCCGTTTTCATTGAGCAACCGGGTCGGCTTTTTGTCGATCCAGCGGTCCCTCACGCTTTGTTGGTGACCACCCCCACTACCGCTCCTCTACTTCACGCAGAACGGCGTTGTGTGTCTCCCCAACTCCGGCGGGGTTCCCGGCGGCTATTGGCAATCTGTATGGAAGTTGTTGGTCTCCCTACTATGCCAAACCCCGTTAGCCACCGGGGCAAATCCCCGAATGCCCGACGCTGCTGGTTTCCCATGCTTCATGCACGTGTCCCAACCGGCGCGCCGTTTTGCCCGCTTTGTTATTGTTATGCTCCCGCGACACCGCATATTCCCCGTTGCCAAGTGCCGCTTGGGAGGGCGATGGCAAGCATCGGATCTGAGATTTCGACCACGATGCTTGCCATCGCTCCTGTGTTTCGGGCTCGGGCTTCCCCAAACACAGGCCAAGCTATGCTTCCCCTACGAACTCAACCAATGGCCGGCCAGCCCGATCAGCCGCTCCAACCATTTGAAATGGCGCTGCTCTCTTCATCATCGGAGAGCTCATCCGATTGGCTCAAACCGGAGCTGTCGTCGCTCGAGTCGTCACTCGAATCGTCGTCGCTCGAATCATCGCTTGAGTCGTCGCTCAGATCGTCCAGCATGTCGTCATCGTCGTCGCTGCTGTCGTCATCACCGTCATCGTTGCCGTCGTCATCACTGTCGTCGTTGCCATCGTCGCCATCGTCGCCGCTGTCGCCGTCATCGCCGCTGTCGCCGTCGCCGTCACCATCGCCGTCACCATCGCCATCACCGTCCGAGGCAAAGGCGGATTTAACGACAATGCTCGGCAGATCGTCGGTGGAAAAGCCGACCGGCGCCACGATCAAAGACAACGCCACAAGGCTGCTGGAGGCCAGCAGTGCGATCCGATAGGAAATACTGGGTTTCCGGCTTTCGTTCGCTTCCACAACCGGTAAGGTCACTTTCATTTTTTCATCCCGCGCATCATTCGTTTTTGTTACACAGCAGTACCAATCAGGCACCGACCCCTTCGTCGTATTCCGTGCCGGCATCGCCGGTTTGGTTCCACGCACTTGACTACACAACAATGCAGAAATCGATTTCTTCCCCGACTGTTGAAATTTTTTTTTCCAAACCGCCCTTCAACAGTTTGGTTATAGTTCACCGGGCGCCAAATAATTTCGATTCTCGGGGAATAATTCCGTGTTTGGGCTGTTCTGTTGATAAGGATGGACTTTAACATATCAGATTGGGGACACGGGTCATTTCGGGAAAACCCAAGTTGAATCAGGTACCAACGGACGGGGGAAACGCCGGCGTGCCTGAAAAAACGGATCACACAGTCACCGAGGAACTGCGCCGGAACCTCGTGTCCATGCAACCCCGGTTTCGTCGCTTTGCCTACGGATTGGCCGGCAATCTCGACGACGCCGACGATCTGTTGCAGGCCGCCTATCTGCGGGCATTCGATAATCTGCACCAGTGGCGACCCGGCACCCGTTTGGACAGTTGGATGTACCGCATCATGCAATCGATCCAGATCAACCGCTATCACGCCGAGCGGGTGCGCGGCGCGGGCAGTCAGCGGGTCGATCCCGACACCCAGGTCGGCACCGACGGCGAACGGGAGACCGAGGCCAAGCTGACATTGGCGGCGGTCCGCAAATTCATTGGGCAAATGCCCGATGAGCAGCGGACGGTGATCCTGCTGATCGCGGTCGAGGGCCTGTCCTACAAGGAAGCGGCCGAGACCCTGGGATTGCCGATTGGCACGGTGACCAGCCGCCTGGCCAGGGCGCGCATGGCGCTGGCCGACCATGTGGATGGAAAAGGGCTCGCCTTGGGCCCGCAACGAATGAAAACGAATGGGTCGGATGATGAAAATCGATGACATTACCCTGATCGCTTATGTCGATGGTGAGTTGGGCCCGGACAAGTGCGCCGAGGTCGAAGCGGCAATGGCGGAGGACGCCGACATCCGCGCGACGATCAAGCGGTTGCGGGAGAGCACGGCGCTGCTGCGGATCGCCTACAACGACGCCCTGCAAATGCCGGACAACGCGGTCGGGATGATTCCGACGCTGGCGTCCTCGGCACCGGTTGCCGCCCCCGCTGCCCCCCGTCCGGGCCACACATTCCGCGGCGTGATGGCCATCGCGGCGTCGCTGTTGATTTTCGTCCTGGGCGGCGGAGGCGGTTATATGCTTGCCGATTTCCAGAATGACCGCGAACGCCAACGGATCGCCGAGGCGCGGGCGCTCGACAAGCAATCGATGCAGACCGCCTTTGCCGAAGCGCTGGAGCGGCATGCCAGCGGCAAGACCGTCCATTGGGAAAACCCGTTGACCGGCTCACAAGGTGAAATCACCCCGGTCAGCACACATCGCAAGCCCGATGGCTCGTTCTGCCGCCGCTTCGAAACCGAGCGCGTGGTCAACAACAAGACCCGCAAGGACCGCGGCGTCGCCTGCCGTAATTCGTCCGGTCAGTGGCGCATCAAAGCCCGGTACTTCTGACCTTCGAACCGGTCGCTTGACCACTAATCGGGCGACCGGCCGGGGAAACCCGTGGCATCTCCGCGCCAGCCATGGCATAACCAACCCGATGTGTAGCGACGGCGCGTGCGGCCGCGATCGGCCCGCGCGCACCAGCCGTTTGGGGGCGCGATGCAAACCATTTTTGTCATGGTCAAGTGCGAGCTCGGCAAGGCCTACCCGGTCGCTGCCTCAGCCGTGGAATCCTTGGAGCAAGTCTCGGAGGTCCACTCTATCTCCGGTCAATACGACCTGATGATGAAGTGCTACCTGTCCGACGACCAGGATATCGGTCATTTCGTCACCGAACGCCTGCAGACCTTGCCGGGGATCAAGGACACGTTCACCCTGATCACCTTCAAGGCCTTCACCTAGGTCAGCCCGCCGCCAGACGGGCCAACGCCTCAGCCAGCTTCTGTTCGGTTCGCTGGGCCTCGCGGCAACGCTCGCGCTGCTCCTCGACGACATGCTCCGGTGCCCGGCTGGTGAATTTCTCATTGGCCAGCTTGGCTTCCAGCTTGCCGATCTCCGATTTCACCTTTTCCAACTCCCGCGCCAGACGTTCCTTTTCCTGGCCGATATCGATCACGTCTCCGACCGGCAGCACCACCGTCGCCTCCTCCAGCACCGCCTGGACGGAACCCGGCGGCACCGAGCCGTCGCCCAGCTGTGCCTCGCTCAACCGGGCAAGACGCAGGATCACATCGCGGTGGGCCTGCAACCGATCGGCAATCTCGGACGCACCGCCATTGATCCGAAGCGGAATCTTGGCGCCCGGCGGGACATGCATTTCCGCCCGCACTGTCCGGACCAAGGCGATCAGCGAAATGACCCAGTTCATCTCGGCTTCGGCGGTGGGATCGACTAGGCCCGGGTCATAATCCGGCCAGGGGTGGGTAATGAGTTGCCCAGGCCGGTCGGTGCCCAGGGTTTCCCACAGCTCCTCGGTGATGAACGGCATAAAGGGATGCAGTTGGATCAGGATCTGGTCCAACGCCCAGGCGGCGGTCGCCCGCGCCTCGTCCTTGGCCGGGCCGTCCGCCCCCTGCAGGGCGGGTTTGAGGAACTCCAGGTACCAGTCGCAGAACGTCCCCCAGGTGAACTGGTAAACCGCGCCTGCTGCTTCGTTGAAGCGATAGGCTTCAAGTGCGGCCCGCACCTTCTCTTCCAGCCGCACGACTTCACCGACGATCCAGCGATTGACGGTTCCCTCGACCGCCGCCGGGTCGAAATCGACGACCGGCAAGCATTCATTCATTTCGCAGAAACGCGCCGCGTTCCAAAGCTTGGTTGCGAAATTCCGATACCCCTCGACCCGCTGGGTCGACATTTTGATGTCGCGCCCCTGGGCCGCCATCGCCGCCAGGGTAAAGCGCAAGGCATCCGCGCCATAAGTATCGACCAGCTCCAGGGGATCGATAATGTTGCCCTTGGACTTCGACATCTTCTGGCCCTTCTCGTCGCGGACCAGGGCGTGGATATAAACCGTGTGGAACGGCTCCTTCTCCATGAAGTGCAGGCCCATCATCATCATCCTGGCGACCCAGAAAAAGATGATGTCAAAACCGGTGACCAGCACATCGGTCGGATAGTAGCGCTGCAGTTCCGGGGTCTCATCCGGCCAGCCCAAGGTCGAAAACGGCCACAGGGCGGACGAGAACCAGGTATCGAGCACGTCCACGTCGCGGACCAGCTCCACCGGCTTGCCATAATGGGCCTCGGCCGCGGTCAACGCCTCGGGCTCGCTCTCTTCGACGAAGATCGTGCCATCCGGCCCGTACCAGGCCGGAATCTGGTGGCCCCACCAAAGTTGCCGTGACACGCACCAGGGTTGGATATTGCGCATCCACTCGTAATAGGTCTTGGTCCAGTTCTCGGGCACGAATTTGGTGCGCCCCTCCTCGACCGCCTTGATCGCCGGCGCCGCCAGGGTCTTGGCGTCGACAAACCATTGGTCAGTCAGCCAGGGCTCGATGACTTCTCCCGACCGGTCGCCATAGGGCACCATCAGCACATGGTCGTCGATCCGCTCGACCAGGCCCAGGGCCTCCAGGTCCGCCACGACCTTTTCCCGGGCGACATAGCGGTCCAGGCCACGATACGGTTCGGGAACGTTGTCGTTCAGCTTGGCATCCTGGTCCAGGATATTGATGACCTCCAGGTCATGACGGCGGCCGACCTCGAAATCGTTGAAATCATGTCCTGGCGTGATCTTCACCGCACCCGACCCCTGCTCCGGATCGGCATGCTCGTCGGCAATGATCGGAATGCGGCGCCCGACCAATGGCAGCACAGCGTGACGACCGATCAGGTGGGTATAGCGCTCGTCCTCGGCGCTGACCGCCACCGCGGTGTCACCCAGCATGGTTTCCGGTCGGGTGGTGGCAACCGTAATGAACTGCCCCTCTTCACCATCGATCGGGTATTTGAAATGCCAAAGATGACCCTTGACCTCGCGCTGTTCGACCTCAAGGTCCGAGATCGCGGTATGAAGCTGACAGTCCCAGTTGACCAGCCGCTTGTCGCGATAGATCAAGCCCTGTTTGTAGAGTTGTACAAAAACCTTGAGCACGGCTGCGCTAAGGCCCTCGTCCATGGTGAAGCGTTCACGACTCCAATCTGCCGACGCCCCCAAACGGCGTAGCTGGCCGATAATCGTGCCGCCGGACTGTTCCTTCCAGCTCCAGACCCGTTCGACGAATGCCTCACGCCCCATGGCGCGCCGATCGGTGTTGCCCTCCTCGGCCAGCTGACGCTCAACCACCATCTGGGTGGCGATGCCGGCGTGATCCATGCCCGGTTGCCACAGCGTGTCGTACCCCTGCATGCGGCGATAGCGGATCAGAATGTCCTGAATGGTATTGTTGAGCGCATGGCCCATGTGCAGGCTGCCGGTCACGTTGGGGGGCGGAATGACGATACAGTACGTCTCCGCACCGTCGCGGCCACCGATGCCGAAAGCGCCGGATGTCTCCCAATTGGTATACTGCTTCTGCTCGACCTGCTCGGGCCGATAGGTCTTGTCCAGCATCGCTGAACCCTTCCCGTTCAAGAGATGTCAATTATTGCAGCAAAGTGCCGATGTCCGGCGGGGTATATCAGAGTTGCGGTGTGTTGTCGTCCTCTGCGCGCCCGGCCAGCCGGCCGACCTCGCGTTCTACGATGCGCTGGACGAGGGTCGGCAAATTCTCGTCCAGCCACTCCTTCAACATCGGCCGCAGCAGATCCTTGACCAGATCCTCCAGGGTCCGGTTGGCGTTGCCAAGCGGGAAACCACGGGCCTGGGTCACGGCTTCCGATAGACCACTGAACGAGGTGGTCGCCGAGTTGGCCGTTGTGTTCGAAACCAGACCCGACAGGATATCGGTCGTACTCAGACCTTCCGGTTCCAGCATCGGTTCCGGCTCAGGTTCGGGTTCCGGCTCCGGTTCGTCGTCCGAGATCAACTCGAAGGTCTCTTCCTCGATAGGCTCGCCGTCCAAGCTGACGACCGACCCGTCGTCCTGGACCATTTCCGTTAAATCCAGCGGTTCCTCAGGGATCGGCTCGGGTTCCGGTTCCGGTTCTGGCTCAGGCTCGGGTTCAAAAGCCGGTACGGCTTCGAACTCCACGGGTTCCTCTTCTTCCGCGACCGGTTCTGGTTCGGGCTCGGGCTCCGGTTCGGGCGCTGCTTCCTCAGCAACCGCCGTGTCTCCGCCCTCTTGTTCCGCGTCGTCGTCGGAAATAATGCGCCGGATGGAGGCGAGAATTTCCTCCATTGTCGGTTCTTGCTGGGACTCCGCGTCACTCATCGCTCACCGTCCTTGTCGTCCGGAAACCCATTTCCGCAATCTCTCGGGCACTGGGTTCCCGACGGCCTATCTTACCATATTTACACACGGCCCATGCCACCCGCATCTATTTCCCGTCATCGACGTCGCCGCCGAAGAGCTTGTCGCGGATGCGGCGGTAGTTGGCGTCCGGGTCGTAGAATTGCACGGGAAGCTTAAGATTTTGCGCACTCAGGCGTCCGATCGCGGTCAACAGCGTGAACGCCGCCACATAGTCGTCTCGCTCCGCCCGAACCAGCGCCACCCGCGCGTCCAGAAGCTCCTGCTCGGCATCCAGAACGTCCAGGATCGTCCGTGCGCCCACCTGCGCCTCCTGGCGCACCCCGTCCAGCGCGATCTCGTTGGCCCGAACCTCCGCCCGCCGCGCCGCGATCTCCGCCAGCGCCGTCTGGCGCGACTCCCAGGCCTGGGTCACGCGCTCCTCGACGCTGCGGCGCGCAACCTCGATCTCCAGCAGACGCTGCGACCGCGTCTGACGCGCCTGGCGCAGCGCCGAATAGGCCGAACCCGACTGATACAGCGGTACGCTCACCTGCGCCGTCAGACGCGCCGCGTCCGTCTCCTGGCCCCGGAACGTGCCGTCCTCGGTGTGGCTCAACGAACCGACCAGCGACACCGTCGGATACAGGCTGCCCACCGCCGTGCGCACATCATGCCCGGCACCTGCCTCCAGATGACGCGCCGCCCGAAGGTCGTGGTTCTCCTCCAGCCCGATCGACAGCGCCGCTTCGGCGCTCCCCGGCTGCTCCGGCAGCGCCGGCGGCGGCGCCAGATCCTGAGGCGCCCGACCAACAACCCGACGATAGGTCGCCGAACTCGACGCCAGCGTCCCCAACGCCTGCTCCAAACCCGCCTGCGACCGCGACAGTCGCGCCTCCGCCTGGGCCACGTCCGTCCGCGTGATCTCGCCCACCCGGAACCGGTCCTCCGCAGCCTCCAACTGACGCTCCAGAACCCGAACATTGCTCCGGTTCAGCTCAACCACCGCCAGATCCCGGGAGACGTCCAGATAGGCGCCAACCGCATCGTTCAAGACCTGCGACTCGGTCGATGCCAGGCTCTCACGCGACGCCTGAACCCGCGCCTCCGCCGCCAGCGTCGACGACACCGTCCGACCACCTCGGTACAGCGGCTGCGTCACATCCAAGGACAGGCTGCGCGGGTTCAACCGCGTGTTCCCCGAGGTCCGCGAATCCGTGCTCTGCCAGCCCTGGCTGCCGGTCACCGAAACGTTCGGCCGCCAACCAGACAAAGCCTGCGATACACCCTCGTCCGTCGCCCGCAACCCTGCACGCTCCGCTCGCAATACCGGGTTGTTCTCATACGCAGACGCCAACGCCTCCTCCAGCGTCTCACCAAACACTGGCGAAACCGCCAAACCAATCCCAATCAAACAACAAACAAACAATGACGTCCGCATCAATGCCTCCCACGCCGGCTCTCTTGCCCGACAGCCGTAAGGTTAACCTAATACACCAAGTCGGCGTAATTATTAAAGGAATTTCCGCCCGCTAAGGGCCGTACCGGGACTAGTAGGTTGCCATATCCGGGTCGACCCGGCGGGCCCACGCATCCAGGCCGCCGTCCAGGTTGATGACGTTCGTCCAGCCACCGTGCCGCAGCCAAAACACCACCTGGCGGCTGCGGACCCCGTGGTGACAGACGATCACAACCGGCCGGTCGCGGGCAAGCTCATCCAGCCGGCGCGGCAGTTCCGCCATGCGGATGGCATCCGACCCTGAGATCCGGCAGACGTCCAGTTCCCAGGCCTCGCGAACATCAAGGATTTGCACCGCCTCGTCACGCTTGCGCCACTCGGCCAGTTCCTCGACCGATATTGCCTGCGGCCAGCCCTTGTCCATGCGTGGCCTGTTCGCGACTAGAAACGGAACCCGGAATCAGGTGCAAAGCCGGGCAGAAACGGGACGGCTGCATCAAACAACTCACGTTCCGCGAACGCATCGCCGTCACGGCTGATCACCACCGCCTTGCCCATGCTGCCGGTGCGGCGCACCGCCACCAGGCGCCCGCCGTCCGCCAGCTGGTCGGTCAGCGCCGCCGGAATGTCGGCCACGGCGCCACCGCAGATGATGACGTCAAACGGGCCTTCCTTTTGCCGGCCCTCGGCCAGCGGCCCGTTGATCACGGCGCAATTGTCGATCGACAGTTCGGCCAACGCTTCGCTGGCCTGGTCGGCCAGGCCGGCGTCCTCCTCCAGGGCCACCACCGTAGCTCCCAGCCGCGCCAGGACGGCGGTCGAATAGCCGGTGGCGCATCCCAGGTCCAGGATCACATCGTCGCCCGTGATGTCGGCGCCTTCCAGCAGGCGGGCAAAAACCCTGGGTTCCATCAGGAAGCGGCCCGGTGCGATCTGCAGATCCTCGTCGATATAGGCCACGCCCTTCAATGCCTTGGGCACGAAGGCTTCGCGCGGCACCGCACTCAGGGCATCAACCACGCGTTCGTCGCGGAGATTGTTGGGGAGCAGTTGGCTATCCACCATGTGGCGGCGCAATACGGCATGTTCGCTCATCGGTCCCACCGGCTGCTTGGGTCAACACTGGCGACCACTTATATAGCGGACCGGCGCCGGCGACAATCGCGGCATCGACCCCTGCGACGAGTTGGCGCGCCTTCGCGGCACGGCACCCTTGACCACAAGCCCGGGGAAGCCTATACGTCGCCGTCTGGCGAGCCTACGCGCACGGCCTGGTGGCGGAGTGGCGACGCAGCGGACTGCAAATCCGTATACACCGGTTCGATTCCGGTCCAGGCCTCCATTTTCCGCAAGAGCGCCAGTATCAAACCGCTCAGCTGAACCGCCAGAAAAAAGAAACCCCGCTCTGGGCGGGGCTCTTTTCATCGACGTTGCTCCGGCGATTCTGGATGGTCAGGTGCTGGATATTGGCCTCCGGCGGCTACTGGGACGCCGATTTGTCGCCAAGGACGTCCAGCAGGGCGTCCAGGCTGCCCCCGCCTTGGCGGATAATGGCCCTGAATTCCGCCCTTCTAGTGGCGACCAGGCTGGTGCCATCGACCACAACGTCGACAATCTGAAAGATGCCGTCCGTGTTTCGCACCCGCCAGTCGATCGGCAAGGGCCTGCCGAACCTGGGTTCGCAGATCCTGGAGGCAACCAGGACGTCGTTCCGGTTCAAAACCTTGGTTCCACCGATCTCGATATCTATCCGGGCGAACTCCGCCAGGCGACGGGCGCTGAGGTCGATGGCATAGGCCTCGAAGGCGCTGACATAGTCTTCGCGCTGCCAGGTCGCGGCCTTCCGCCAATAGCGTCCCAAGGCGGCCTGGCCCAGGGTTCGGACATCGAAGGCATGGGCCAACAAGGACCGGAGGTGCCAAATTTTTTGGTCCTGTGAGAGCTCCGGGTTTCTCAGGGTTCCGTTGACGGCCCGGCTGATATCAACGATGAAATGTCGCGCGTCGATCATCGTCTCCGTCGCCGCGCGTGACGATCCCCCGAACAGATCATACAAAAGGACCGAGGCGCCGAAGATGCCGCAGAAAACCGGTTTTGCCGCTTGATCGGTCGAAGCCATGATTGCCTCCCCTTCACACTCGTCAACTTCTGCGTCTGACCCTATCGCCGCGTTCGGGCTCCCGAAGTGACAAAAATCACAACTCTTACGTTCTGCTGCGGCTTGGGCGCGGCTGGCATGGTTAAGCAACCATCAACACAATCCGGCTAGCTTGATCCGGTCTCCCGCAACCAGAATAGGTCGGTCCCATGGTCGAAATTGGCTCTTTTCCGCCGCTCAGCCAACCGCTGACGCAACCGCATCCCCATTCCAAACCGCATGGCCACGACCACCACGGGGTCGGCGACGATGATGGCGCTCGACTGGCCTTGAGCGACGGTGCCAAACGGATTCTCGGCGACCCGCTGGCCCTGGAAGCGCTGCGGTTCCAGCACGACCTGGACCGGGCCATCCACCATATTGGCCGTTCAGCGTTCAAGATGTTGAAATTGTTCGATAAATTCGAACACGAAGCTGCCAAGCTGGCGGATAACCTGACCGAAAAACTGGCCCACGACATCGCCAAGGGCGATTTCGACGATTTCACCCCCGACAAGATCATCGGGAAGTTCCTCGACAAGCTTTCAGACATCCAGGAACAGGCGTTGAGAATCGATGAAGGCCTGCTGCACCATCTGCACGAATCCGGCGCCGGCGCCGGCGCTGGGCTGGCCACCTCGTTCAGCTTCTCGCAGTCGATCAGCCTGACCGTGGAAGGCCTGCAGATGACGGCCGACGGTGAAACCGGCGAAACCAGTGTGAGTTACACGCGGATCGCCTTCAGCGTCAGCACCAGCTTCTCAATGAGCCTGCTGGCCGGCCCGGGCCGTTCGGTTCTGGACAGCAGCGGTGCCAGCGTGCCGGCGGAAGACGCCGAACCCGGGATCTATGTCGACCCGGGCGCCGAGGATGCCAGCGGCATCAGCGACGCGCTGTCAGGCGCAACCGCCCAGGCGGCCCAACCATCGGACGGTTTCGTGCTGGTCCGCAGCCTGAGCATCAGTGCCGAATTGCAGATGGCCAGCATGCTGGTGGATTTGGCCGCGCCGCTGAAAACCATCGCGGAGCCGCTCACGCAGTCTACCTCCGACGACGAATCGGCAGAGGCGGACACGGTCGATGTGACGACTTAGGTCAGGCCGCCAGCCGCGGCAACAGATCCTGGTATCGTTGGCCGAAGGCACGCCCAACCCGGCTGCGGCCGATGTAATTGGCCTCGCGGTGAAACAGGTGATCGTAGCGGCGCTGTAATTCCCGGTCGCCGGTGTCATAGGCCAGTCTTCCATCCAGTCGGTCCAGCATCTCCTCGACCGCCTCGACGATCTCCTCGGGCTGATTGTCCACGACCTCGATGCCGTGCTGGTCATAGATCTCGCCGTTCATCAGATAGTAGAACGGCGGCTCCATGAACATCTCCAAGGGCAGCAGGCGATTGTTGCTGCGCTGGCGGTACAGCTTGGGCAGGAACAGGTCCTGTTTGGACGGCGCCTTGTAGGAGATCGGGCAGAGATTGGTGATCACCACCGGCACCCCAAAGGTTTCCGCCACCAGATGCGGGCCCGAGGTTGAGCCCAGGAAGAAACGGCAGCCGGCGAACAGGAAGACATCCATCCAGTCGCTGCGCCAGTCGCTGAGCGCATAGTCAATGACGCCGTCCATGGCCGGCAATGGCGTCATGGTTTCGTCGCCGACCCGGACGACCCAACCACCGCGATCGACGATGGTGCGGATGGCCGGCAGGAAGTCCGTGATGGCGGCATCGCGAAACGCCTGGTATTCGGCTTCGCCGTGGATATAGCCGGGCTCGCGGTTGTGCAGCGTGACGAACCAGGCGTTTTCGGGCACGCCGCGTCGGCGCAGTTCCTCCCGCCCCCGCATGCGGTGCTCGCCGGTCAGGCGCAGCAACGGCCCCTGCCCCCGGATTTCCCATTCGCGCTGGGCGGCAACATAGGCCTGATCCTTGTGGACAACATCGCCCGACGGCAGCCGGAAGAACCGGGAATGGTAGGTCAACCACCCGGACAGCGACCGCTGTCGCTCGATCTCGGCCGGATCGCTGATGATGTCGAGATGCGGACGCCAATAGTCCAGATAGGCCGGATTGACCACGTCGGTCGGGTTGGCCAAAATCCGATCTTCGGTGTCGGGACGCCATCCCAGCAGCCGCAGCTTGATAAAGGTGTCGAGCTGCGAGGCGGTTTCGCCGATCCGCTCCAGTACGCCCCGATGGCTGTTGAGATAGCGGATCCCGGGATCGCCGTCGGGGCACATCGACCAGCGGATATCCTGCAGGTCGAGCATGTTGCGCCAGCATTCGAAACGGTTTTCCACCGCGCCGGTCCGTTCGCCGACATCGAGTTTCAACTGCCAGCCCAGTTCCGACATCGGGTCGGCGGCGGTGATCTGGTCGGCCAATTGATCGGCCTCGGCGAACCGGCCCTCGGTGATCAGCGCATGCGCGAAAGCAAAGGGATAGGTCATGTTGGCGGGTTCCAGTTCGCAGGCCCGCTCGAACAACTGGAATGCGGCCACCTTTTCCTCGGCCATCATGGCGGCATGGGCGATCAGGAAATAGGCTTCGGCCGATTGCGGATCGGCGGCCAGCACCGACTGGCAGATCTGCACGGCGGGCTCGGCAAGCCCCTGTTCAAGGAAGGCGCGGGCTTGGGTCAGCAGCTCGGACATGTCTCCTCCCGCTTTGGCGCGTTACGACCCCGATGCGTATTTGCGGAAATAGTCCGCGGCGCTGGCGGTCATTGAATAGTAGATCAGGTTGCGCATCCCCATCACCGGATCGTCATAGCTGTTGTAGCGGTCAGCGATATCGGCGGCCTGGTCCGGGGTGTGCCAGAATTTGATCGCCACCGGCCGGTCGGTCCGAAAGGCGGCCGGGTCGTCGACGAAGTGCCGCTGGTCCAATTCCTCGAAGCGGTAGTGGAAGGTTTCGGTGGGCGCGAAATCGGCCTCCAAAATCCGGGTCTTGCGCAGCAGGCTGAAACGTAACGCCTCGTCGATGTAGCCGCGTAGGTGCGCATCGTCGATGCCCTGGGCGTCCAGATAGCGCAGCATGCCTTTGCGCGCCATGTCGTGGATCGCCTGGGTGTGGGCGACGATTGCCACGGCCCGGTTTGTGGCCAGGCTGTTCTTGTGCTCATCGGCGGCGTAGGCCGCCAGGGCTCCGGGCTGTTTGGCGAATTGCTCGGCGCCCAGCCGGGTCTCGAACAGCTCGCCCCGCACCAGCTTGGTGAGCCCGTCATAGATCGCCCTGAGGTCGGCCGGAAATTCGTGGAACAGGTCGTGGCAGGCCCGGATATAGTCAAACACCGACAGGCCCAGGAAGCGGATCAGGCCGAACGCCTCCTCCAGATAGCCGTCATTGTAGAACAGCTCGACGGTCAGCTGGAACTGCTTGCAATAGAGGTATTCGTCGAACGACATGGTGCCCGTCGACACCACCATCTCGGAGATTTCGGCCGCCGGGATCGTTTCCGCGCCGTAGTGGTAGGTGCCGAAGCAGCGCGGCAACAGGCGGTACTTGGTCTCGATGCCGTGGGTCCGGCGGTATTCGGGCGTCGCCATTTCCGAATCGCGCAGCACGGTCAACGGGTACATCTGGATCCGCTTGATGCCGCCGTCGACCGCGGTTTTCAGGGTCTGCAAATGGCTCTCCACCGTCTCGCCCGGCAGGCCCAGGATCACCTCGGCGTAGGAATTGTGGCCGTGGCTGCGGACGTCCTCGGCGATGGCGATCAGCTTCTCGGGCGAGATGTTCGAGCGGTTGATGTTGTCCAGCACCACCGGGTCGATCGACTGCAGCGCCGCGCCCAACCGCAAGGCCCCCTGGACATGGGTCATGGCGGCCCGCACCCGTTCGACCTGGTTCTTGCCGGTCGAGGCGTTGATGCTGGTCGGCCAGCCATATTGGTCCTGGATGCGGCCGATCTCCTGGCACAGGTCGACATCGTCCTTGTACATGCCGAAATTGGCGTCGGCCAAATACAAGGTGGCGCCGGGATCGACCCGCTGGGCGCAATATTCCAGCTCATCGACGAACCGGCCAATACTGGCCTTGCCGACCTTGTTGTAATAACCGTCGCCTTCGCCGCAGAACGAGCACGAGAACGGGCAGCCGCGCTTGAACTGCATCAACGGGTCATAGCCCTGGGCGAAAAACTTGTCCAGCAGACCGGTCAGATAGGGCGATGGCAGCGCATCCATATCGCGAATTTTCTCGGCAGGCTCGCCAAATACGGCCCGACCTTCAACCAAATAGTGAACTCCAGGCAAGGCCCTGCCATCGGCCTTCAGACGGGCCGCGTCATAGTCGAACTCGGCCAGCGCATCGAGCAGGCCGACAAAGGCGACCTCGCCTTCCTTGTCGACATAAAAGTCGACCAGCGGCCGGTCGCCGAGAAACCCCACCTGCTCATCGACCTGCAAGGGATAGTCGGGGCCGCCCATGATCACCACAACATCCGGCCGTTCGCGCTTCAACTGGCGGATGAAGTCGTAGCTGACATTGGCGTTCCACAGGTAATTGCTGAAACCGACAATAGCCGGCGGGGAACCAGCCAGGCGCCGACCCAACTCGTCCGGGTCGCGGTAGAGTTCGAACGCGTAGCGTCCATCGGTTTCGGCCAACGCATGGGCGGCCAGACAGGCGATACCATAGGGAAAGTTCTTAACGTTGTGGCCACCGTGAACCAGGTCGGCCAGGACGATCGGAATACGCGCGGTTTTGGTCAAGGGAATGCCCTGTTGCTGTGGCGGTGTGGCGCGACCGCTCAAGCCCACCACGACCATGACATTTTGCTGTCACCAGCCAAGCGGAATATCGTTAATGAAGCGTTGCCGAGGTGTGAACAAACGTATCAGACCAAGTGCTTCAATGGTGCCGGGTGACGATATCGGGCGATGGGTACTTGATCCGGACATCGACCTTTCGCGAGCCGCATTCCCGGCAGCGCAGCCGCCCCCTCAAGCCGACGATCGTGGTGTCGTAACCGACCTTGCCGGCTACCGCCGCAGCCTCGAGTAGCGCCGTGTGACCGCAGGCCTCGCAATGGGCCCATAGCGGCAGACGATCGCGCACCGCGTCGCCGATGACCGGTTTTCGGTTTGCCATGACAAGAACATATCATGAACATCAAGCCATTCAATATTTATTCATACAAATCCTGCTCCATGGCCCACGATTTGCGTGCTATGACGAGGTCGCTGGGGGACATAGGGAAAACCGTGCCAAACTGACAAAGGTCAAGATTCGGCAGCGCGGATTTTCCTATTTTGGGACGAACGGCAGAATTGGAACGCCATGCACTGTAGCTGTGTGCTGCATCCCAGAAGTTCGGTAACGTCACCCGGATCCCTGCGACCTGTGCTGGTCGGATTGGTCCTGACCGCCTTTGTCCTGCAGGCTGCGTTCGGCCTGGGCTGCGTCAACGGCTTCTCGGTCCTGCCGTCGGCACACAAGCCGGCGACCCAACATATGGCCATGCACCACGCATCGATGCCGGATGGCACCGACCCGCACCGGTCGCACCACCATGATAAGCGCCCCTATGACAATGGCTGCCCGGTCTGCAGCACGATCCGCCAGGCCGTGTCGGCGCCCGACATCCCCACCGCCGTCGCCAATCAGTCGATGACGACCATCGATGCCACGACGGCCGCCGCCCAACACATTGCCAGCGCGCTCGATGCCGGGCCGCAGCAGATCCGCGCCCCTCCTGTCAGTGTTTAGGTCACCGATCCGCTTAGACACACAACAGGAGAATCAATGATGAAATACGTACTGACCCTAGGCCTGGCCCTGCTGGCTGCCGTTTTCACCCTGCCCGCGCAAGCCGGCGACAAGATGCACAGCATGATCAAGGTCGAGGACGCGTGGGCCCGCGCCACTGCGCCCAAGGCGCCCAACGGCGCCGCCTATATCACCGTTCACAGCCACGGCCAAAGCATGGACCGCCTGGTCGCCGCCGCGTCGCCGGTTGCCAAGAAGGTAGAGCTGCACACGCATCTGATGGCCGACGGCGTCATGAAGATGCGCCGCATCGAGGGCGGTGTCGAGGTCCATCCCGGCGCCCCCGCAGTGTTCCGCCCCGGCGGCAACCACATCATGCTGATGGGCCTGAACCAGCAGCTCAAGCCCGGCGAATCCTTCAAGATGACCCTGACTTTTGAAAAGGCAGGCCCGATCGAGGTCGAGGTCATGGTCATGAAGGCCGGCGCAATGGGCAAGAAGGGCATGAAGGGCATGGACCACAGCAAGCACAAGATGAACTGATAGCCCGCCATTCAAAGGCACGCCGCCGGAGGCCAGCCAGCACACATGGCTGCGTCCTTCGGCGGCGGGACCTTACACCGCCATCAAAACTGCGCTAAATCACGTAATCGTCCGCATCGAACCGGGCCCCCTGAGTCTCCAAACCGGCTTCCTTCCAGGCCGCCAGGCCGCCCGTCAAATTTACGACATTGGTGATCCCGCCCTTGATCAGCTGCTTGCCGGCCGCCAAAGAGCGCTTGCCGATTGCACAGACCAAAACCAGTGGGCGTTCGGTGATCGGCGGGAAAAAGTCCGGATCAAGAAACGACAGCGGCAGCAGCACCGAACCTGGGATGTGCTCGTAATCAAACTCGCTCGCCTCGCGGACATCGACCACCACTACCCGCCGATCATCGATCCAGCCCTGCACCGTGGCGGCATCGGCCTCGGTGGGCAAACTGGTGTCCTGCGCTACTTCCGCCATCCGACCCACTCCCAAAACGGCCCCCGGCTCGCCGCCAATGGTGGAGAGAGCTTCGGGTTGGCCTAAAATATACATACACGGTCCGTGGATAAATGTATTCCACAGAATTTTGTGTTTATTGCGCGGGTTTCAAGAGCCAAATTGTGGCGTTAACGTTTGCGAATTTATGCGTGAAGGTCACCAGTAATAGACCACTCATTGGATAAACATTTTGGTTGAAGATTGTTCCGTTTTTGGAACCTCTCGCCTTCTTTTTGAAGCAAGAAAATCAGAATTGTTCAAGTTCTACGCTGCCAAATCCTTTTGCTGTAACGGTTTTTCCCAAGACCTACGAAATACTTATTACATTACATAAATTGTAATGCTGTTTACCAATTGTTAACTATATTTCTTAATACTTGCATGTGGGTTGTCAGTAACAATCCTCCTCACCTCAACCACTGAGCTCCGGCCGCAGGATCGGCCGGAGCTTCTTTTTTCCCCTACCGCATCAGGGTTCACGCCAGACCACAGGAAAGGTTTCGCTGTCTACCGGGTCACCTGGGGCCAAGCCATGTCCCTGGATCGGCGGCGAAACCCGCCCCTCGCGTTCGGCATAGCGGATGTCATCTCCCAGCCAGCGGGTCGCGAAGGCCCTCCGCCGGGCCGTGGCCGACGGGTTGCCCGACGCGCCGTGCACGGTGCGTCCGTGAAAGACAACACAATCACCAAGTTCCAGTTCCCAGGACAGAAAGGTGAATTCGTCGCGCCGCGCGTCGAAATCCGGGATCGCGGCGAATTTCGAAGCATCGTCGTGCAGCATATCGCCACTGCCGCCTTTGAAGTATTGCGGGGGAAACCAGTGCTCCCACAGGTGCGACCCCTTGACAAATTCGACGCAGATCGGCTGGGGCACCGGATCGAGCGGCAGCCAGAACGACAGAACCTGATCACCGTCCAACGGATAATAAGGCTGGTCGTGGTGCCAGGGTGTGCGCTCCGGCGTGCCCGGTTCCTTGACGATCAGATGGTCGTGATAGTAGTTAACCTTGGTCGCGCCCATGAACCGGGCGGCGATGGCGGCGGCCGGCGAATTGAACACGAAGTCGCGCACGGCGCCCCAGCGTTCCCACAGGCAGAAATCCACGAAAAAGTGCCCTGCACCGCCGGCTGGCGTGTTGTAGCGTACCATCGGTCCCGGGTCTTCCATGTCCCGGTCAACCGCCGCCTGCAGGCGGCTGATCCATTCCCCGGAAAATGCGCCCCGCAGCAGGACCGCGCCGTCATTGTGATAGTCATCGACCAGGTGTTGGCTGATCTCCATGGCTGCACTCCTCCCGCCGGTTCCCTGCCTTTCAATAGTCCGCCCGCTCGCGCGCTGCAAGCCGCTGGCGTCGTCATGTTGATGCCGGTCAATGACGGGCTGGGGCGTTATGCTAGCCTGAACTCAGCACCGCGCCCCAGGACATCATGTGGCCTGGCGTCGCTGATCACCACCAAATCAAGGGAGAGCGTTATGCTGCGTATCCGGAACGCGCGTCCTGCATGGGTGTTGCTGTTCAGCCTGGCGGCCGGCCTTGCATCCCCGGCGTTGAGCCAGACCGGCGCCGGGATAGCGGGCCAGAACGAAACACCCTATGGGCAACATCCGATGGCGATGATGCAACATCACCCCGGCATGGCTGGATACGGCCCCATGCAGCACATGGGTCAGATGCAAGGCTGGGGCCCGATGTATGGCCGAGGCCCGATGCAAGGCTGGGGACCCATGCACCAACCGCAGCACCCTTGCGCCGGCGGTAACTACGGTTATCCGGGCATGGCAATGGGACCAGGCATGCGGCATCGGCCGATGCTGGGCGGCGGCCGACAAGGGCCTGCACTGGACGCAGACGGCGACGGCATTGTGGCGCCCGACGACGCCGCCCGACGGCACCAGATGACGTTCCGTCGGCTTGACCGGGACGGTGACGAGTTGCTGTCGCAGGACGAGTTCGTCAGCCGTGGCGGGCGCGGGTTTCGGTTTGCGCCGCCCCATATGCGCCGGACCGAACAGCGCCAGCAGCGCTTCGAGGCGATCGACAGCGACCAGGACGGGCAATTGAGCCTGGTGGAGTTCATGTCGGCCGGAGAACGCCGCTTCGCCGCCAGCGACCTCAACGGCGACGGCATGGTCACGGTTTGGGAGTTTCGCGCCTTTCGCCCCGGCCGTTGACTGGGCCGCCATTTGCCGTCCGTCCCGGGTTCGAATAGGTTGCCCAAACCGAACCTGTCGGAGAGGTCATGGCAAACAGCGATTCACCGTACCGGCCGTCGCCGGACCAAATGTCCCTTTGGCCCGAGATCTCAGGCAACCGGATCAATGGCCTGGGCGATCGCAGTCCGCGGCGGCCCACCCCGATCTATTGGCACGCCCCGGACGCGACACCGCATGGGCCGCTGCAGCTCTGGTTTTACAAGCACAACCTCG
This sequence comes from uncultured Sneathiellales bacterium, assembly GCA_964344385.1. GTDB lineage: Bacteria > Pseudomonadota > Alphaproteobacteria > CAYFNG01 > CAYFNG01 > CAYFNG01. The sequence goes on along the minus strand of CAYFNG010000004.1, from coordinate 196,210 downwards.
CCGGTCCGGTCGTCGCGGCGGCAAGGGCCCGTCGCGACAAAATCATCGCTGCCGCGCCGGTGCCGGTCGCCGAACGGAAAGTGCAACGGGACGCCGCCGACTGGACCACTGACATCAAGGGGTTCGAAGGTCGGTTTCCCGGCGTCCACATCGGAATAACCCGGATGCGCCCGGAATGGGTGTTCGAGGGCATGTCAGTCGACGCCAGTTGGCTGGTAATGATCGCAGTGGCAATGGATTTTGAACTGGTCAAGACAGCGCCCAGCGACCCGGCCCTGGCCGAAATTATCGACCAATATGGCCGCGGCCTGGCGATTGCCAAACATATTGCCGACTGGATCCGGGGCCAGGGATGGCCGGCCCACGGCCATTGCGGGCCGGAGGCGGGTGCGATGTTGTTGATTCCACCCGCGATTGAGGCCGGCCTTGGCGAACTGGGCAAGCACGGCTCCCTGATCAACCCACGTTTCGGGTCCTGTTTTCGGCTGGCCTGCGTCCAGACCGACCTGCCGTTGCTGGCCGACCAGCCTCGCCCTTTCGGCGCTGACGGCTTCTGCGGCGGCTGTCAGGTCTGCGACCGCACCTGCCCGCCAAAGGCCATCGCGCCCGACAAGCAATGGGTCCGTGGCACCCAGCGCTGGTACGTCGATTTCGACCGCTGTCTGCCCTATTTCAACGAGAACGCGTCGTGCGGCATCTGCCTGGCCGTCTGCCCCTGGAGCCGACCTGGTGTCGCGCCAAGGCTGACCGCCAAACTGGCGGCCCGGAAGCAACGCCGGGGTCGCTACTTCGACGGCCGTTAGATCACGTATTCCAACGGCTTATCCGTAGGCCTTATCCAACTGCCTGAGCCGCCGGATCAGGCTGGAGGTATCCCAACGGGTCCCCCCCAACCGTTGCACATCGCCGTAGAACTGGTCGATCAGAGCGGTGATCGGCAGGCTGGCGCCGACCTCATCGGCCTGCGCCAGGCAGATCCCGAGATCCTTGCGCATCCAGTCGACCGCGAAGCCGAAGTCGAACTGATCGTCGATCATGGTCTCGTAGCGGTTCTCCATCTGCCAGGATTGGGCCGCCCCCTTGGAAATGACGTCGATCACCAGGCGCGGGTCCAGGCCCGCCTTCTGGGCAAAATGGATGCCTTCGGACAGGCCCTGAACCAGGCCTGCAATGCAGATCTGATTGACCATCTTGGTCAGTTGACCCGCGCCGACCGCGCCCATCAGGCGGCAGGACCGGGCAAACGCGTCGATCACCGGCGCCACCCGGTCGAAAACCGCCTGTTCGCCGCCACACATCACCGTCAAAACGCCGTTTTCGGCGCCCGCCTGGCCGCCCGACACCGGGGCGTCGATAAATCCGACACCACTCCCATCCGCGATTTCAGCCAGTTCCCGCGCGACGATGGCCGAGGCGGTGGTGTGGTCGACGAACACGGTCCCGGCCGCCATGCCGGCTAAAACCCCATCGTCGCCCAGGACGACACTGCGCAAATCATCGTCATTGCCGACACAGGCAAAGACGATCGAGGCGCCCTCGGCGGCCTGACGCGGGGTCGGCGCGCTGGCACCGCCATGCTGGTCGATCCAGGCCTTGGCCTTGGCGGCATTGCGGTTGTAGACGGTCACGTCATGGCCGGCGGCCTTGAGATGCCCGGCCATCGGGTAACCCATGACACCAAGCCCGACGAATGCGACTTTTTCGCCCATTTCCGTCCTCCTTTTGAAATTTCCCGGTATTGCGCCGGCCGCTATTTCCCGTCGCCCTTGTACACCGGACTCCATCGGGCTAAAACCCACCATGTGGAAAAACCGACAGTAAGATTGGCGGCCCAGGGGGAGGCAGGTTCATGAAGTGGGTATTGCGGGTAGTAGTCGGCTTGGTGGTTGTCCTGGCCGTGGTCGCCGGTGGCGGGTATCTGTGGCTGCGCACATCCTTGCCCGAGGTGGATGGGGAAATCGTCCTGAAGGGCCCGCGGGACGAGATAAAAATCGTCCGCGATATCAACGCAATACCGCATATTTTTGCCAAGTCGTCTGAGGATGCGTTCTTTGCGCTTGGATTTGTTCACGCCCAGGACCGTCTGTGGCAGATGGAAATGAACCGGCGCATCGGGGCCGGCCGCCTGAGCGAGATATTCGGCGTGGTCGAAAAGGACCCGGAGAGCGATGCGCCGAGCCTGCTGGACACCGACCGGTTCCTGCGCACGCTGGGCGTCTACCGGCAGGCCGAAAAATCGGTCGCCAACCTGGATGCCGAAACGCGCGCGATCCTGGATGCCTATGCCGCCGGAGTCAACGCACAGATCGCCTATCGCGACGCCCTGCCGCCGGAATTCATCATCCTGCGGCACGAACCGGAGCCCTGGAAAGCGGCCGATTCCGTGGTTTGGACTAAGATGATGGCCTGGGATCTGGGGGCCAATTGGCGCAGCGAACTGATGCGCCTCAGGCTGGCCAAGCAGCTTGGCACCGAACGGATGCGCGAACTGTACCCGCCCTACCCCGGCGAGACCCAGCCGGCGCTGCCGGACTTTGCCGCGTTGTACAACCAACTCGACCTGCGCCGTTTCGCCGCCGCCTCGCCGAAACCGCTGCCGCGGGGCACGGGATCGAACAATTGGGTGCTGAACGGCAGCCGCACCGCCCACGGCCAGCCGCTATTGGCCAACGACCCTCATCTGGGCCTGGCGGCACCGGCGATTTGGTACTTCGCCCACCTGAACGCCCCGGACATGAACGTGATCGGCGCCACCCTGCCCGGCGTGCCGGCCGTGGTACTGGGCCGCAACGACCGCGTCGCCTGGGGTTTCACCAATACCGGCCCGGATGTCCAGGACCTGTTCATCGAGCAGATCGACCCCGCAGATCCCAACCGCTACCGCACCCCGGACGGCTGGGCGAACTTCGAGATCGTCACCGAAACCATCCGCATCAAGGGTGCCGATCCGGTTGACGTGAAGGTGCGAATCTCGCGCCACGGGCCGATCATCACGGATTCCATGCAGGGAACCGAGGGGTACTTGGACAAGGGCTTCGGCCTGGCGTTCGCCTGGACCGCCCTGCTGCCCGATGACAAGACCCCGGCGGCGATCGCGGCGATGACCAAGGTCAAGTCTGGCCGGGATTTCGTCGAGGCCATGCGGACCTATCATGCACCGCAGCAGAACATGGTTTATGCCGATGTCGACGGCAATATCGGCCTGATCGCGCCGGCCCGCATCCCGGTCCGCAAACCCGAAAACCTGGTGCGCGGCCGCATGCCGGTCCCGGGTTGGGAGGCGGTCTACGACTGGGACGGCTTCCTGCCCTACGAAGAGTTGCCGCAACGATTCAATCCCGGATCGGGCGCCATTTGGACCGCGAATCACAAAATTGTTCCAGATGATTACCGGCATTTCCTCACCTATGACTGGACGCCGCCTTATCGAGCGCGCCGGATCGAGGAATTGCTGGACGCCAGCCCGGCCCATTCGGTCGCCAGCTTCCAGCGCATGCAGGGAGACGTGCGCTCGACCATGGCCCGGGACTTCCTGCCCTTGATGCTGAAGGTCGAGCCGGTAACCGCCTCGGCCCGGCGGGTGCACCAGATGCTGACGGACTGGGACGGCACCATGGACCGCAATCTGGCCGAACCGCTGATCTTCAATGCCTGGTACCGGGAATTGATCCGCATGGTCCTGGAGGACGATCTGGGTCCGGACCTGTTTGAGGATTTCTGGGGCATGCGGCCGCTGGTGATGTACGACATCCTGACCAACCCGAACGGCCAGGCACGTTGGTGCGACGACATCCACACCCAACCGGCGGAGCCATGCAACGTGATGCTGCTGTTATCGCTCGACAAGGCGCTGGCCGATTTGGAAGCCCGCTACGGCACCGACCGCGCCAAATGGCGCTGGGGCGATGCCCACATCGCCCATTCCGACCACCGCCCGTTCACCGGCCAGCCGGTGCTGGGCGATCTCTTCGACATCAAGGTGCCCAGCGACGGCGACACCTTTACCGTCAATGTCGGCCGCAACAGCATCGAGGACGACGCCGCCCCGTTCACCAACGTCCATGCCGCCAGCCTGCGGGCGATCTACGACTTCGAGAACCTGAACCGGTCGCTCTTCATTCACTCCACGGGCCAGTCGGGCAACCCGCTGTCAGACTATTACCGCAATTTCGCGGTTCCCTGGAGCAATCTGGAATACCTGCCGATGACCACCGATCCGGCCGATTTCCAGGCCGGCGCCATCGGCACCCTGACCTTGTCGCCGCAACTGGACGGCTGACACGCGAAATCAGGCGCGGCCGCGGCAGGCGCCCTGGGCGATATAGTGATCGATCATTCTTTCGGTGAAGGCTTGGTTGTCCTCGCGAACCAGGGGGCGCAGCCGATCCCGCTCAGCGGCGGCGGCTGCCCGCGAAGCCGGGTCCCGGGCCAATCTGGCGGCCAGGCCAAAATACAAAAACGCTGAACTAAGGGCCAATGGCTGTTCCGGTTCCGCTTCATGGTGCCGCGCCAGCGCCATCCAGTCATCGACCTTGCAGCCCTGGGACGCTTTGCGGCGCAGATACCAATAGGCGGCGTCATAACTTGGATCGTCGAGCCACAGCCCGCTGCCCGGGTCCGTGGTTCCGGTCGGTCGCAAATCATGGCGGACCCGGATGCGCAAACCGGGCAGGCCGGCCATGATGATCTTCGCCAGCCGCTCCATGATCTCGAAACGGCGATGGCAATCGTCAAACAGAGTGAAATCGAACCGCGTGCGACCGCATTCGAACGCGAACAACGCCTTTGGTTCGTACTTGTGGACATAGGCGGTCATCGCGTCGTACATCAGCACGTCCGGATGAGCAAACGCGTCATCGACCCGGAGATCCAACCGCACCGAACATTGCTCGGCCCTGAATTTCGGGAATAAATCAAGGTAGTGATAGGTTTTGGTCTTGATGTTGTCCGCCGGGCCGCCGATCAAATCCTCCAGGCGCACCTGCGGCACCTTTGGCACGATGTCGTCTTCGACGCAATTGCCGGTGGAGAGGTAACGGTCGACAAGGCGCCCAGCCCATTCGCGGTTGGTTTCGCTGATCAGGGGCGCCAGGTCCGATCGCGCCATGTGGGCCCGGGCACCCTGGTCCCCATTGGGGTCCAGGCGTGCCGCAAGGTGATAGTAGAGATAGGCAATGCCCTTGGCTTGAGGTTGACTATCCTCGCGTTCGTGGCGCCGACCCAGGCGCATCCACAATCCGATGTCACAGCTCTCGGCCGCGCAGCGGCGCAAGCCCCAATAAGCCTCGTCGAAATTCGGATGGTCGAGCCATAGCGCCTGGTCCGGCATCTGCACGGGAGGCTCGCCGTGCCGATATGGCGATACCCGCAGCCCCTGGTGTTGCCGTGACACCGCCGTCACCGCGGCTTCCAGAATTTGCGTGCGCCGCTGGCAATCAGCCGGCAAGGCAACAAGCAGCGAAACCGGGTCCTCCGCAACGATCGCCGCGGCCGCGGCTTGTGGCTGGTGCTGTGCGAGAAAGGCGAGAACCGCTTTGGTAGCGGTCATCCCGCCTTCCGGCCCAGCCGTGGCATCGAACTCGAGCCGAACCAGACAGTCTGCCAGCTGGTGAGCGGGTTGCAGGTGAAAATGGTGGTGCACCGCCGCCGGCAAAGGATCGACCTGCGAGGGATCGAACCCGTCGTCGCTTTGCAAACGCAGAACCGCAAAGGCCACGGCACCGATGAGGATCGCCGCCGGCAGTCCAAGGACAAGAACCGAAAATTTCAGTTTGTTGCACCTATAGATTGCGATTACCCAGCCTCCTCGCTCGTTTCACCCTGAATGGGAGTAAATAGCGAACAGACCGTGCCGGTGCAACCCCGCGACCGATCCCCTACCCTTCGGGCCGCAAGTGCCGGTAGCTGCCGCGGTAGTAGAGCAAGGGGTGGCCGTTGTCGGCCTGACCGATGCGGACCACCCGGCCGATGAAGATCACATGGTCCCCGCCGTCATGGGAGGCGTAGAGCTGGCAGTCGAACCCGGCCAGGCCCTGGGTCAGGATGGGTGCACCGGTTTCCCAGCAATCATAAGGGGTTTCGGCCCATTGCTCGGCGTTCGGATCAGCAAACAATTCGGACAGGCCCTGCTGGTCGTGCTTCAGGATGGTGATGGCGAAGCCCTTGGCCTCGGCGAAGGAGGCAAAGGCCCGCGAGCGCCGGTCGAGGCTGAACAGCACCAAGGGCGGGTCCAGCGAAACCGAATTGAACGAATTCACGGTGACCCCGGTCGGGGTCCCGTCATCGGCCACGCAGGTCGCCACCGCGACGCCGGTCGCGAAACTTCCTAGCGCGTTGCGAAATGCGCGGCTGTCAAAACTCATGAGGTAGGGCTGCCGTTCTGTTCTGTCGGTTCCGGTCCCGGCGGCTCGAAGGCAGGTGCGCCGGGCCGCGGAGCGGCATCTTTACCATGGCAAGTCGCAAGATTTCCAGCCCCGGCCGGCGCGGGCGGCACAAAACCGGAAAATCCTCCGCGCGGACCGCGCTATGTAACCTTAATTTAACCGGTTTTGGCGAGCATCGGAGACGAAACAAAGCCGGGCGCCGGCGTCCCTCGCAATAACCAATCAGGGTCGTGTATGTTTTTCTTCATCGGGGTGATCATCGTTGTCGGATCGGTCATCGGCGGTTACGCCCCGCACGGTGACCTGCGGGTGCTGTGGCAGCCGCTGGAATACCTGATCATCTGCGGCGCGGCGCTGGGCGGTTTCATCATCGCCAACCCCAAACCCATCCTGGTCGGCGTCGTTAAGCAATTCAGTCGGGTGATGAAGGGAACGCCGCACAGCAAGGACGCCTATCTCGAGCTGCTGACCCTGCTGTACTCGATCTTCAAGCTGGCCCGCTCCAAGGGCATGCTGGCGCTGGAATCCCATGTCGAGAACCCCGAGGAATCGACCCTCTTCCAAAACTACCCGCTGTTCATGAACGACCACCACGTCCTGGAATTCCTGTGCGACTACTTGAGGCTGCTGACCATGGGCACCGACAACGCCTTCGAGGTCGAAGCGCTTCTGGACCAGGACATCGAGACCCACCACAACGAGGCCCATGCGGTAGCCAGCGCGGTGGTCAATATGGGCGACGGCATGCCGGCCTTCGGGATCGTCGCGGCGGTGCTGGGCGTCATCGTGACCATGGGCAGCATCACCGAACCGCCGGAAATCCTCGGCGCCCTGGTCGGCGGCGCCCTGGTTGGCACGTTCCTCGGCATTTTGCTGTCCTACGGCTTTGTCGGCCCGATCGGCAAGAATCTGGAAGCCTATGCCGATGCCGACACCAAGTATTACACCTGCATCAAGGCGGCGCTGCTGGCCTATCTGCAGGGCAATGCTCCGGCGGTGGCGGTGGAGTTCGCCCGCAAGACGCTGTACAGCCATGAACGGCCCAGTTTCCAGGAACTGGAAGAGGCCTGCTCGAACGCCCTGCCGGCCTGATCGCACGGTTGAGTTGGTCAGATGAGCGACAACGCCGAACAACCAATCATCGTCAAAAAGGTCATCGCCGGCGGCCATGGCCACCACGGCGGTTCGTGGAAGGTCGCCTATGCCGACTTCGTGACCGCGATGATGGCGTTTTTCATGCTGTTGTGGCTGCTGAATGTCACCACCGACGAACAGAAAGCCGGCATCGCCGACTATTTCTCGCCCGCCTCGCTGAGCATGTCGCACAGCGGCGCCAACGGGGTTCTGGGCGGCCAGACGGTCACCGTCGACGGCTCCAAGGCCGCGGATTCCGGCATGCCGACGGTGGTCGTCACAATCGGCCCACCGGCGGCGGAAGCACCGGAGGAAAAGGCCGACGAGGAGGATATCGAACAGGCCCTGGCCGAACGCGAGGAGCAGGCGTTCGAGGAAGCCAAGAAGGCCCTGGACCAGGCGATCCAGGATTCGCCGGAAATCGCCGATCTGGCCCGCAATATCATCGTCGACATGACGCCCGAAGGCATGCGCATCCAACTGGTCGACCAGGAACAGCAGTCGTTGTTCGAGAGCGGCGCCAGCGATATGAAGGAGAAGACCCGGGCCCTGTTGCACAAGGTCGCCACGGTGATCGAAAAACTGCCCAACAAGATCCTGATTGCCGGCCACACCGACGCCACGCCCTACCGGTCGCTGCAGAACTATTCCAACTGGGAACTGTCGACCGACCGGGCCAATGCCAGCCGCCGCGCCCTGATCGAGGCCGGCATGGGCGCCGATCGCATGGCCGAAGTGGTCGGCCGCGCCGACAAGGACCCGTTCCTGGCGGAAGACCCGTTCCACCCCAGCAACCGGCGGATCACCATCGTCCTGCTGCGCGAGGCGCCGGTCCTGCCACCGGAAAAACAGGGAAGCCGGCCGACCCGGACACCGGCCGATCCGACCGTCGACTAAAAAAGATCCATTAGCCGATAATAGGCGGTCGCCAAGACCAGCAGCGGGGTTCGCATGCTGCGGCCACCGGGAAAGCGCCGGTGCGGTATGTCGGCAAACATTTCGAAACGCTCGGAGCGGCCGGAGATGGTTTCGCTGATCAGCTTTCCCGCCAGCCCGGTCAGAGCCACACCCTGGCCGGAAAATCCGTGGCAATAAAAGATATTACCATCAATACTTCCCAATCTAGGCAAACGATTCATCGTGATCCCCACATGACCGCCCCAGGCGAAATCGATGGCGCAATCCTGCAATTGCGGGAAGGTCCGCAGCATGCGATCCCGCATGACCGCCGCCAGGTTCTTGGGCTCCCGCCCGGTATAGCTGACCCGGCCGCCGAACAGCATGCGGTGGTCGGCGGAGCGACGGAAATAGTCGAGCACGAAATTGCTGTCGCAGACACAGACGTCATCCGGGATCAGCGTCCGTGCCCGTTCGCGCCCCAACTTCTCGGTGGCCGCGATATAGGTCCCGACCGGCATCACATAGCCGTCGATGCCGGGCAAGACACCTTCCAGATAGGCATTGCCGGCCAATACGACCTGGTCGGCCAGCACCTCGCCGCGCCCGGTGACCACCCGAACCGGTTGCCCGGGCCGAACCGCCCGCACCGGCGACATTTCATGGATGACGACACCGGCCGCAACCGCCGCCCGCGCCAGGCCCAGGGCATAGTTGAGCGGATGCAGGTGGCCGATGCCGCTGTCCAGCAATCCACCGGCAAACCGGTCGCTGGCGACCACCCGCCGCACTTCGCCCCGATCGACCAAACGGGCCTTGCGATAGCCCAGCCGTTCGAGAACCGCCAGCTCCGCCTCAAAATCAGCCATGTGGGAGGGTTTGGCCGCAGCATGCAGGTAGCCGGGCTTCAGCTGGCAGTCTATGCCATGGCGTTGAACCCGTTCCGCGATCAGGGCCCTCGCCTCTTCGGCCATGTCCCAGAACTGCTGCAAACGGCCGGGGCCGACCCGGCGCTCCGCCTGGACCATGCCCGTGGCATAGCCGGTGTTGATCTGACCACCGTTACGCCCCGACGCCCCCCAACCGACCCGCATCGCCTCGAGAACGATGACCTTGTGGCCCCGTTCGGCCAGGCACAGGGCCGCGCTGAGACCGGCATAACCGGCACCGACCACGCAGATGTCGGCCCGGACCTCACCGGCGAGCGGGTCGTGGGCCGGCGCGTTGACAGCGGTCGCGGTATAATAGGTTCGGACATGGCCGGTCGGCAGCATGGGCGCAAACTAGCGGTTGGCGATCAGAGGTCAAGGCGGTTGGCAAAGTCCCGGCCACCGACCATCATAGGGCGACGGGCGAACGCGTATCTGGGGGTCGGAAACAATCATGTCGGGTGAGGTCCCAAGCCAGTTGCACATGTGGGCGGTGTTCGTCCTGATCGGCGTCGTGATTATCGCCTATGTTTGGGAGCGGATCACGTTGGAACTGACCGCGACCCTGGCAGTGGGAGCATTGCTGCTGCTGTTCACCCTGGCCCCGCTGCGCGACGCCGACGGCCATTTGGTGATGGACAGCGCGCAATTGCTCGCCGGGTTTGCCAATCCGGCCCTGATCGCGGTCATGGCGCTGCTGGTCATCGGCCAGGCCATGGTCCAGACCGGGGCCCTGGACTGGCTGGTCCGGCGCGTGGTCATCCTGCGCCGCCACCACCCGACCATCGCCATCACTCTGATCCTGGCCTGCGCCCTGGCAATCAGCGCCTTCATCAATAATACGCCGGTGGTGGTGATCTTCATCCCAATCATGACTGCGTTGGCGGAAAGGCTGGGCTGGTCGGTGTCGAGCGTCATGATCCCACTGAGTTTTGCCTGCATCCTGGGTGGCATGACCACCCTGATCGGGTCCAGCACCAACCTGCTGGTCGCCGGTACCGCCGGCGCGCTGGGCGAAATCCAGATCGACTTTTTCGACCTGTCAATACCCGGCCTGATCCTTGCGGCGGTCGGATTCGCCTATTTGATGCTGTTCGCCCGCCGACTGCTACCCGACCGGCGGTCGATGGCGGGCCACCTGGCCCAAGAAGAGGGCAAGCAGTTCATCGCCCAACTGGCCATCCGTCGCAATTCGCCCCTGGTCGGCCAAACCAGCGTCGGTGGCATGTTTCCGGCCTTGAGCGAAATCACGGTGCGCATGGTGCAACGTGGCGAAGTGGCCTTTCTGCCACCATTTGACGATCTGGAGTTGCGTTCTGGCGACGAACTGGTGGTCGCGGCCACCCGCCGGACCCTGACCGAAACCCTGTCATCCGATCCCGGGCTGTTGGATGACGCCATGCCGATGCCAGAGTCCCCGGAAACCTCCCGGGACGGGCTGCGGGCAGCCGGCGACCAGGAACTGGCAGAGGTCGTGGTGGCGCCGGCATCGCGCATCGCCGGTCGCACTTTGCGTCAAATCGTTTTCCACCATCGCACCCACTGCATCGTCCTGGGGCTGCAGCGGCGTTCCCGCATGTTCCGCACGGCGCTGCACGATATCCGCCTGGAATCGGGCGACGTTCTGTTGGTGCTTGGGCATCAACGCGACATCCGCCAACTGCGCGGCAATCCGGACGTGATCCTGCTGGAATGGTCGGCCCGGTCCCTGCCCGCGGTTGTGCGGGCCCGCCCTGCCCTGGCGATCTTTGCCGCCGTCGTTCTGGCCTCAGCCAGCGGCCTGATCCCAATCGTCGCCGCCGCCGTCGCAGGCGCCGGTACCATGGTCCTGACCGGCTGCCTGAACGTCCACCAGGCACGGCGGTCCCTGGATTTTCGGATCCTGCTGGTCGCGGGATCGGCCCTGGCCATGAGCGCCGCGATGCAGGCCACCGGCGGCGCCGCCTTTCTGGCCAATGGCCTGGTCGGCACCTTTGCCGCCCTGCCGCCCGCTTTGCTGCTATCGGCGTTCTTCCTACTGATCGCGGTGATGACCAACCTGTTGAGTAACAATGCCACCGCGGTCCTGTTCACGCCGATCGCCATCAATCTGGCCGGCCAGCTGGGCCTGGATCCGGTGCCCTTCGTGTTCACCGTGATCTTTGCGGCCAATTGCTCCTTCGCGACTCCGGTGGGCTACCAGACCAATCTATTGGTCATGGGGCCCGGTCACTACCGGTTCGCAGATTTTCTGCGGGTCGGCGGACCGCTGGTCCTGATCCTGTGGCTGACCTACTCGATTTTTGCACCCTGGTATTTCGGGCTCTGAGACAGGTTTGCAACAGCGGTGGCTTCTCGCTGACCGACGAATGCGCTAAACTCAGGTTATGAACCAGCGTCTGCAGATCCCGCTGAGGCACTTTTTTGCGACCCCGCCGTCGCCGTGCCCCTATCTGCCAGACCGGATGGAACGCAAGGTCGTGACGCTGCTGGCCGGCGAAGACCCCAACCAATTGCACGAAGCGCTGTCCCATGCCGGTTTCCGCCGCAGTCAGGACCTCGCCTACCGACCGGCCTGTGAAAACTGCACGGCCTGCATCCCGGTTCGGGTTCCGGTCGACGAGTTTCACCCGACCCGGGGATTGCGGCGAATCTGGCAGCGCCACCCCCATATCCAGGTCCGGACCCTGCCGCCGGTAGCGCTGAACGAGCATTTCCGTCTGTTCCAACATTATCTCTCGGCCCGCCATGCCGGCGGCGGCATGGCCGACATGAACTTTTCCGACTACCAGGCGATGGTCGAAGAAAGCCCGGTCGATTCCCAGATATTGGAAATGCGGGAGAGTGACGGCAGCCTGTACGCGGTTTGCCTGACCGACCGCATGGCCGACGGCCTGTCGCTGGTCTACAGTTTTTTTGACCCGGAGCGCGCCGCCACAAGTCCGGGCAAATTCGTCATTCTATGGCACATCGAAGCGGCGCGGACCCAAGGGCTGGAACACGTCTATCTCGGCTATTGGATCGAGGAGAGCCCAAAGATGGCCTACAAGGCCCGCTTCCGGCCCCTTGAGGCCCTGGGGATCGAGGGCTGGTACCGCCTGACAGGCGCTTGACGGCCGCGCCTGGCATTGGGCGTGCGGTGCCTCCCCGACGGCAGGCATTCATCTTTCGGCAATTCGCGCGGAACTCCCACCGACTAAAGGGAAAATTCCCCCCAAGGTGCGCGCGCCGCTTGAGACGTTGAATTGCTTCTGCTAGCTTACCCGCCACAATAAATCCAAAAGCCGTCTTAAATAGGGAGAGTTATCATGAAAAGACGCGAATTCATCAAGAAAGCTGGTATCGCCGGCGTCGCCACCGCTACCGCCGCGACCACGCTTTCGGCACCTGCGTTGTCTAAGGGACGCGAAAAGCTGACAATGGTTACAGCCTGGGGCCGCGGCCTGGCGGGTGTTTTTGATGCGGCGCAGCGTTTCTCAGATTCCGTCAAAGCCATTACCGACGGCACGCTGGAGGTCGATATCAAGGCCCAGGGCGAGTTGGTATCCGGTCTCGTCCCGGTGTTCGATGCGGTGACCTCGGGCCAGGCTGACATGTACCACGCGGCTGATTACTACTATATCGGCCAGCATCCCGCTTTTGCCTTCTTCACCGCCGTGCCGTTCGGCATGACGCCGGGTGAGATGCACAATTGGTACTACCACATGGGTGGCCACGAGCTGCATCGGGAAGTGGGCGAGGAATTCGGCCTGGTGTCGTTCCTTGGCGGCAACACCGGCCCGCAGGCCGGCGGCTGGTTCCGCAAGGAGATCAAGTCGGCTGCCGACTTCAACGGCCTCAAATTCCGCATGCCGGGCCTGGGTGGCAAGGCGCTCGGCAAGCTTGGCGCGTCGGTCCAGACGCTGCCCGGTTCCGAGGTGTATCAAGCGCTGGCTTCCGGCGCCATCGACGGCACCGAATGGATTGGCCCCTGGGCGGACGAAAAGGCCGGCTTCCAGGAAATCACCAAGTTCTACTATACCTCGGGCTTCCATGAGCCCGGCGCGGCCCTGACCGTGGCGACCAATGCCGACCGCTTCAACGGCCTGTCGGCGTCGCACCAGAAGGCGATTGAGATCGCCGCGGGCGAGTGCGAGCTGTGGTCACTGGCGCAGTTCCTGTCGAACAACTCGCAAGCCCTGGAACGCCTGACCGCCGGCGGCGTCAAGGCGCTGGAATTCCCGGACGACGTTTGGGATGCCTTCGGCAAGGCCGCCAGTGAGGTCATGGGCGCCAATATGGGCGATCCCCTGTTCAAGAAGACCTGGGACTCCATGCAGCGCGCCATGAAGCTTTCCAACGAATGGAACACGCTGTCGTCGGTGGCTTATGCCCGCCAGCGGACCCGCGTGTTGGGTAAAGGCTGATACCCGCAATTTGACGACCGGAAACCGGGCCTTCGGGCCCGGTTTCTCCTTTGCGCCCAAGAAAACCGCCAAGGTTCGGGTGGCGTAGGTACCCTATCCGCGGGAGGGGATAGATCCGGGTCAATCAACAGGCACGAGAGGACGATCGGCCGCATTATGGCCGTTGCGTGTACGCCTGCGCCCTGTCCCCCCTTAAAGCCACCGTCGCACGGCCGTTGCAACCTCGCGCCAACCACCGGGAGTGGGCTCCATGGATTTCATAGCCGGGCTTTTGATGAATTTCCTGATGGGGTTCCTGAACCTGGTCATGCTGCCCTGGCACGTCTACACCTGGATCCGGCTGGAAACCCTCAAGGAGAAGATGAACGTCCTGTTGCTTATGGGGATGTCGCAGCAGTTCTTCTTCATGATGGTGGCGCTGGTTGTCAGCCTGGTCGTGATCGGCATGGTCAATCGCACCTTTTTGCGAAGAACCGTGCGCGGGCTGGAACTGTTCAACGGTACCATGGGCAAGATCGCCGCCTGGTTCGCGCTGTTGATGATGCTGCAACAGGTTTTGATCATCGCCATGGGCCAGATCTTCCGTGGCAACGACCTGTTCTTCGCACCCTTGGGGGTCATCTTGGTTGGCGAGGAACTGCAATGGCTGTCGGGGCAACTCAAGTTCTACAATGCCATGCTGATCGCCGTGGCCTCGGCCTATACCTTCATCGAAGGCGGCCATGTCCGGGTCGACCTGGTCTATAGCGTGGTGAACCAGAAGACCAAGCGTTGGATCGACCTGATCGGCACCCTGGTCCTGTTATTCCCCTCGACCATCCTGCTGTGGTGGTTTGCTTGGCCGATCGCCATGAACTCGATGTTCGCGCAGCGGCCAATGAACATCTGGTCGACCACCGCCCGCTGGCGCGGCGTACGCCTAGAAGAGTCGGGTACCGCCGAATTCTCCTGGGTGTGGAGCTTCAAAGTCCTGATTCTGGTGTTTGCCGCCTTGATGTTCGTGACCGCGGTTGCCTTTTTGCTGCGCAACATCCTGGCTCTTATTGAACGTGATCAAGAGGTTCCGACCCACTATTCCTTGGATGGCACGGACGACGAACCCCAGTCACACGCAGCAGCGCAGTAACGGAGTAGCCAGCCATGCTGTTTGGTCTGACCGGCGTCGAATTGTCCCTGATCATCGTCGCCATCGCCCTGTTCGGCGGCATCATGTCGGGTTATCCGGTCGCCTTCGCGATTTCCGGGGCCGCTTTTGTCAGCTTCTTCGTCATCGCTGGTTTGAGCGAGGCCGGGCTGCTCTACGTCCTGGAAGAATATGACGGGACCATGGAAAAGGTCCCGGTCCTGGCCCAGGGCTGGGAAAAGGCGCTTTTGTCCACCGAATCGACCTGGGCCCAGGGCGTGTTTTCGCGCGCCTTCGGCGGCAATGTCGAAACCCTGCTGGCGGTGCCGTTGTTCGTGCTGATGGGCATCGCCCTGGAACGCTCGAACATCGCCGAGGACCTACTGACCACCATGGCCAAGCTGTTCGGCACCCTACCCGGCGGTCTGGCGATTTCCGTGGTGCTGGTCGGGACGTTATTGGCCGCGTCGACCGGCATCGTCGGGGCCACCGTGGTTACCATGGGCTTGATCTCGCTGCCGACCATGCTGCGCCACGGCTATTCCAAGTCCTTGTCGACCGGCATCATCGCCACCTCCGGCACGCTGGGGCAGATCATCCCGCCGTCGATCGTGATCGTGCTGTTGGGGTCGATCGTCGGCGACATGTATGCGCTGGGCCAGGAAACCCGGGCCCAGGAAATGGGCATGACCGTCCTGGAAATGCTCGGCGAACCGGCGGTCTTGTCGACCGGGACCCTGTTCAAGGCCGCCTTCCTGCCCGGCCTGATGCTGGCTTTCCTATACGCCGCCTATGCCTTCGGTTTCGCGATGCTGCGCCGTGACGAGGCCCCTCCGGTGGAGCTTGGCGACCCGGACCCCTACAATTTGCTCTCCTACTACCGCAATAATCCCTGGCTGCTGTTCGCGGCCCTGCTCGGCCCGGTGGTCGCCATGTCGATCCTGTGGGTGGTTTTGACCCTGACCGGCCTGGCCGGTTCGGAAACCGTTGACGAGGTTACCACTTACGGGCCGCTGGACCAGGGGATGCTGGCCATCCTGGTGCTGTCGGCCTTCCTGATGGGACTGGGCTGGGCCCTGCGCCCCAGCTACGACCACAAGCCGATCCTGATCGGCTTGGCCGGGGTGGCGCTGGCCTTCGTCATCGACTGGTTGTTTGTCGACGCCCTGGCCCGGGGCGGCGAACGGACGCTGTATTTCGGCATCCCGGCGGTGATGATCGTTTATGGCCTGAAACACGCCATCCCCCGGCTGATGGAGATCGAGGCGCTGCGCGTCGTCTCGCCACCGGTGATCCTGATCGTCGCCGTGCTGGGGTCGATCCTGGGCGGCGTCACCAACCCGACCGCGGCCGCATCGCTGGGCGCAGCCGGCGCCGTGATGCTGGCCGCGACCCGCAAGCTGACGGATTCCGGGTCGTCCGGCCGTTTCATCGTGTGGTCCGGCCTGGCGGTGGTCCTGCTGTTGCTGCTGCGCGGTAATTTCGACCTGCGCATGACCCTGGACACCATCCAGTTCGACGACCGGGTGGGGATCGTGGTTGCCCTCGTCGCCTATCACGTGGCGATCGCCGGTCTGCTCTACTCCTGCTGGGTCCTGCTGCGCCACAAGATCCTGCAAAGCATCCTCAACGAGACCACCAAGGTCACGTCGATGGTGTTCGTGATCCTGATCGGGTCGTTGTTCCTCAGCCTGACCATCCGCTCGTTCGGCGGCGAGCATTACATCCAGGAGTTCCTACGTTCGTTCAACAACCCGCAGGTGCTGCTGATCGTGGTCATGATCGTGCTGTTCCTGCTCGGCTTCGTGCTCGACTTCATCGAGATCATCTTCATTGTGATCCCGATCGTCGGACCGGTGATCTATGCCGCCGATCCGGCGTTGATGCCGCCGGCCTGGATCACCATCCTGATCGCGGTCAACCTGCAAACCTCGTTCATCACCCCGCCCTTCGGCTTCGCGCTGTTCTACCTGCGCGGCGTCGCGCCCAAGTCGATCACCACCATGGACATGTACAAGGGCGTGGTACCCTTCGTCATCCTGCAGGTGATCGGCCTGATCCTGCTGTGGAACTTCCCGATCATCACCGAGTTCCTGCCGCAACTGATCCCGGCCAACTAGCGGATGAAAACGAACCTATGAATGGATTGCCGCATTTCAGCCACAGGCCGGGCGTAAATAATCGGGAAATCGCGACGCTGACAAAGGGTTGGGTCATGCAGAAGTTGATGATTCTCGGGATGCTGTTGGCCGTGCCGCTGGCGGCCATGGCCGTGGCCGGCGGTAGCCCGGACAAGAACGGCGGCCTGACGGCCAGCGTCGAGATCCCGGCCGAGCTGGACCTGTCGGCCGGCGGCAGTGGCCCGCTGGTGCTGGAGGCCACCGCCAGCCTGACCAACCAGAGCAGCGAACCGGCCGAGATGATGGCGCCGACGCCGTGCCACATCCACCGCTGGTCGATCCTCGACCAGAGCGGCCGCCAGGTGCACCCCAAACCGCTGGCCATTTGTACCCAGAACGTGGTGCAGCGGGTGCTGCCGGCCGGCGAAACCTGGCGCGATACGATCAAGCTGAACCTCGACCCCGGCAAGCTGGCCAAGGGCACAAGCTACCGCCTGCGGTTCATCTTCTGGGGCATCGAAAGCGGCGCCGAGTTCACCACCCGCTGACCGCGGCGCCGGCCACATGGTTCGAGACGGGCCATGCCCTCCTCACACCATGAGGCGGGGGCGGCGAGGTTTGCGATGGTGGGTAAGCCCGCCTTCCTCACCTCATCCTGAAGCGCTGCGGCGGCAGCGTCTCGAGGAATGCGACTCGCGCGTCGGTCCAACCGACACTCAAGTGAACTTATTGCTCTTTGGAAAGCCGGTCGGCGGCAGGCGGCCGGCATTGGCGCGCTTGCCCTCCCACGACAGCAGGTCGGTCTCGGTGCGCCGCCGGCCGCCGGCCAGGTGCCAGCTCAACCCGTCCGCCCGGGTGAACACCTTGACATCCGACAGTCCTCCGTCGCGGTAACGCTGCAGGGTGACTCCGCGGCCCCGGGTCATCTCGGGCAATTCGGCCAGCGGGAAGATCAGCAGTTTGCGGTTGTCGCCGACCACCGCCACCGTGTCGCCATCGGCGGCCACGCAGACCTGGGCCTCGGTATCGCCGCTGACGTTCAGCACCTGCTTGCCCGAGCGGGTCTGGGCCAGCACCTGGTCCTCGCCGATCACGAAGCCGCGGCCGTCGGACGAGGCGACCAGCAGCTTGCCGCCGGGCCGGTGCACGAACAGGGCGACGATGTCCTGGTCGTTGCCCAGGTCGACCATCAGCTTGACCGGTTCGCCATGGCCGCGGCCGCGCGGCAGCTTGTCGGCCGGCAGGGTGTAGAAACGGCCGTTGGTGGCGAACAGCAGCAGCTTGTCTGTGGTCTGGGCGTGGAACCAGAAACGGCCCCGGTCGCCGTCCTTGTAGCGCTCCGACCCATCCGCCTCGGCATGGCCCCGCAAAGTGCGGATCCAGCCTTTCTGAGAGCAGATCACGGTCACCGGTTCGCGCTCGATCAGGGCTTCCAGCGGCACCACCTGGGCGCTGGGGGCCGAGGCGAACTGGGTACGCCGGGCGCCCAGCTCGGTCTTCGGCCCGACCAGCTTCTTGACCTCGGCCAGTTCGGCGGCGATCCGGCCGCGCATCTTGCCTTCGTCCGCCAGCAGCTCGTTCAGGCCCTTCTGCTCCTCGCGCAGGGCCTTGTCCTCCTTGCGGATCTCCAGTTCCTGCAACTTGCGCAGGGACCTCAGCCGCATGTTGAGGATGGCGTCGGCCTGGACTTCGCTCAGGTCCCAGCGCGCCATCATCACCGCCTTGGGGTCGTCCTCCTCGCGGATGATCCGGATCACTTCGTCCAGGTTGAGGTAGACGATCAGATAGCCGGCCAGGATCTCCAGCCGGTCGGCGATCTGTTTCAGGCGGAAGCGCGAGCGCCGCTCCAACACCACCAGCCGATGGTCGATGAAGGCCTGCAGGGCTTCTCGCAAGCTCATCACCTTCGGGGTGCCGTCGGCGTCCAGCACATTCAGGTTCAGCGGGATCCTGACCTCCAGGTCGGTCTGGCGGAACAGGCTCTCCATCAGCGCCTCGGCGTCGACGGTGCGGGTCTTGGGCTCGATCACCAGCCGGATGCGCTCGTCGGATTCGTCCCACAGATCGGTGATCAGGGTGATCTTGCGGCTCTGCACCAGCTCGGCGATGCGTTCCACCAACTTGCCCTTCTGGACCTGGTAGGGGATCTCGGTGACCACGATGCGGTAGGTGCCGCGGCCGGCATCCTCCTTGTGCCACTTGGCCCGCAGGCGGAAGCCGCCGCGCCCGGTGGCATAGGCTTCCTGGATGCTCTCCGGCGGTTCGACCACCAACCCGCAGGTCGGAAAGTCCGGCCCCGGCATCAGGTCCAGCAGTTTGGCGATGCCGGCATTGGGGAACTTGATCAGATGGGCGGCGGCGTCGCATAGCTCGGCGGCGTTGTGGGGCGGGATCGACGTCGCCATGCCGACCGCGATGCCGGTGGCGCCATTGGCCAACAGGTTGGGAAAGGCGGCCGGCAGCACCAGCGGCTCGGCGTCCTCGCCGTCATAGGTCTCGCGGAAGTCCACCGTGTCCTGGTCGATGCCGTCCAGCAGCGCCTCGGCGATGGCGGTCAGGCGGGCCTCGGTGTAGCGCATGGCGGCGGCATTGTCGCCGTCGATATTGCCGAAATTTCCCTGGCCGTCGACCAGCGGGTAGCGCTGGGCGAAGTCCTGGGCCAGCCGGACCAGGGCGTCGTAGACCGCCTGGTCGCCATGGGGATGGAATTTGCCGATCACGTCGCCGACCACCCGGGCGCATTTCTTGAAGCCCGAGCGCGGGTCCAGCTTGAGCTGCCGCATGGCGTAGAGCAGCCGCCGGTGCACCGGCTTCAGCCCGTCGCGCACGTCGGGCAGCGACCGGGCGGTGATGGTCGAGAGCGCGTAGGACAGAAAGCGCTCTTCCAGGGCGCTTTGCAGGCTGATCGGCTGGTTGTCGTCAGCCAGGGCGTTGTCGCTCATGCGGCACCAGATGTTGTGTTTGAAAGCCTGAAACGTTCTATAAATCGATTCCGCGCCTCGGGCAAGCGGCGCTCGGCGGTGGCGAACAGCCGGGCCTCGAGGAAATGCCCGGTCAGGTCCAGGCCGGCCTGCCAATCGGCCCTGGGATCGTTGGCCGGCGGCCCGCCGCGCGCCCCCGCCAGGAAGGCGGGCAGCGCCAGCAACCGCCCGGCATAGGGCGCGGCGGCGGCCGCCGACACCGCCCTGCCGCTCTTCGGCGAGACATGGGTCAGGTCCTCGATCACCCCGGTGGCGGCGCAGGCATCCAGCTCCAGCCCATAGCCCAACTCGGCCAGCAGCCCCAGCTCCCAGCGGACATAGACCGCCGGCCAGGCGCCGTCGTCGTCGGCCAGCGCGGCCAGCAGGATCCCCAGCCCCTCGTAAAGAGGCCCGTGCGGCTCGCGCTCCGGCAGGGCCGCGTCGGCCACGGCGCAGATCGCGCTGAGCGCCGCCAGCCGCACCGGGTCGTCCATCAGCTCGGCCGACCAGGCCCGCACCGGCTCGACCGTGAAGGCCCCCAGATGCTCGGCCAGCCGGGCCCGCCAGGTCGCCCGCACCGCGTTGCCGGGCTGCAGCATCCCGCGCTTGGCCCGCCCCGCCCCGCCGCGCACCAGCCCGGCATGGCGGCCATGGCCGGCGGTCAACAGGCTGACGATCGCCCCGCTCTCTCCGTGCCGCCGAGCCGACAGCACGATCCCGTCATCGCTCCATTCCATGGGAGCGAGTTGTAGCGCAGGGGTGGCGGGGTGGCTATGGCGGTGGGAGATCTGAGAGCGTATTCATCTGACAGTTTTGCCATCGGAGAGGCGTGGTCATGCCACCCATTAACCGACTACAGAAGGTGTTTTTTTCAGGGAACGAAACGAAAATGGTCAAACCCATCTCCGCCACCGAGGCCTAATTTCTGTCAAGTCACGGTTCGGCACGATCCATCTGCTTTGGCCATGTTGGAACAGATTTCGGCGCCGTTGGAGATCTCAACGCCTTATATTTGCTAACCATTCTCATTAAAAAAAATCTACGAAACATATATTTTGTTAAGCAATTTGTAATAGTTATGTAATTAAATCCTGCTGTATGTGGTGTTTAGCGTGGTCCCGCAAGCGGCCGGAAAGTGCCTTGAGCATCCAGGCAATTTACGGCGGAGCATCCGATCAAGCCGAGACTAAAGCGCCATGCATGCTGTTCAGACCTATGGAACGACGATACTGGGGGACATCAATCGATCCGCTGGTGGTCATTCTTACCCTGGTATTTCCGACCTAAAACGGTTGAACACACCGAAAGGCTCCCGAGATGACGAGCCAAAAGCGCGAGATAGCCAGCGGGTGCAGTCGGACCTAAACACTCAATCCAAACCGTCCGTACACCAGTCTAGACTTGAGATCAGCCTACATAAGGAAAGCGGTCGTTTCGTATACCGATCTGTGGAGTACAGGGGTGCACGGGTGCGTAGTGAGTTTCCTTCAGTCGAACTTTTGAATCGACTTATTTCCGTACGCGAAGAGTACAATCAACCTTCATTAGGGCATGTTCTCGACCTAGTCGCGTGACGACACAGTTTGATTTTTTACCGCTGGATTGGACCGCTTTTACCGTATCTGGCTTAAACGAGTAAAAATAAAGAGCGTTCCGGAAATCGTTTGGGTATTTGTCGGTTGAAACTGAGCAACAACCGGCTTGCTTTCTCCTATTTATTTAGTTGTTGGGTTGGTTTGTGCATTTCGTAATCGTCTCGGTTGTGTCCGCCAAGTTTGCTGACTTGCAATTGACGAAGGAACCGTAGAATCATGCCATGGAATATCCTTGCAAAAGCGCGGATCGGCCAAAGAATTGGAATAGCGGTGTTTGCGGTTCTGTTTGCGGCTTTGTTAGCCTGTTTTGGTTTGTTGGTTTGGCAAGAGAAAGTGCGGATGGACCGCCATATACGCGCCTCCGCCGAGGCATCGATCGACATTCTCCAGGAAATGCATTCTCAGGCGATGCTCGGTCGCGAGACCTTGGATCACGGCGATCGATTGATGACAGCTTTTGGGGCCACTCTGGCCAACCTCTCGAATTTCAGTCATGGCACAAGCCTGTGGATGGTCGAGGGACCGAAGGTTCGCGACTATTTGCGGGCAAGAAACGTGGAAACCGAAGAGCCAAGGGATGCGATCGACGGGCTGGCTCTGGCCAGTGGCAGGGTCCAAGAGAGAAGGCTTAGCGACGGGACTTATAGGCTCGTGCGGCCAGTGGTTCTCGGGCGGGGTGACGCCTCCGACCCCAGGTGCATCGCCTGTCATGCCGGCGAAATGAACATGGTCGAAGGCGATGTCTTGGGAGCGTTTTCAGCGTCTATTGACACCAACGCCATGCCGCATCTCTTCGATCGCCTTTGGCCCGCCGCCTTGACTACCATGGTAGTCACGAGCGTTGTAACTGTGTTTCTCATCGTGCTCCTGAGAGGGGTCGTCACCGTACCGTTGCAGGCGGTATCAGAGCGTATGAATGCACTTTCCAAAGGAGATACGGATTCTCCAATTCCGGATTTTAGTCGCGTGGATGAGATCGGAGACCTTCGAAACAATTTGGACCATTTTTGTGAGGTGGTAGCGGCGCAACGAGACTCGGAACGGAATCTGCGGGCTTTGAACGATTCCCTTGATCGCCGTGTCGCGGCCCAAACCAATTCGCTACGCGCCGAGATCACGCAGCGACAGGCTACTGAAGAGGCGTTGCGTGAAAGCAAGAACCGGCTGCGCCTCATGTTGGACAATATTCTGGAAGCGATTGTTGTTGTGCGGCCCGATTTCACCATCGATTCGACAAATGCGGCGACTGAAAAGATATTCGGTTATCGGCATTCAGAGCTTGTTGGTAAAAACCTCGGGAAAATACTTCCCGCCGCCGATGACGAAAACAACTCATTAAATAGCTGCCCGATCATCAACCGAAATACATGCGGCGGGAATTGCGGACCCTGCGAGGTCTATGGTGTTTCCAAGGATGGCACGCAGATCCCGTTGGAAGTGGCGTTCGGTAAGGTCGACGTAGGTGACAGCGCCATGCTGGTCGGCACGCTACGCGATATCCGATCGCGCTTGGAAATCGAAAAGGAAAAGCAGCTTCTTGATAAGCAGATGCTGCAATACCAGAAAGTGGAAGCCATCGGTACCTTGGCGGGTGGCGTCGCCCACGACGTCAATAACACACTGGTACCGATTATTTCGATTACGGAGATCGCGCTTGAGGACACGCCATCGGGCAGCGAGGAGGCGGAAGATTTGGAGATCGTGCTCAGCGCCGCTCGGCGGATCAAGGATTTGGTGGGTCAAATTCTTGCCTTTAGCCGCCAAAACGAACCGCAACCGGAACTCATTGATTTGTCGGCGGCATTGCAAGATACCCTGGGGTTGCTCCGCGCCTCTCTACCGTCGACGCTGGCAATCGACGTAGAGGTCGATACTCAGGTTCAAACAGTCAAGGTTGATCCCACACAGTTCCATCAAATTGTACTCAACCTTATGACCAATGCCGCAGACTCGGTACCTGACCCCGGAGGCCGAGTTATGGTCGAGTTGACCGATTGTTCCATAACCGACGGGGCGCAGGCGCAGGCTTTGAACATTAATTGCGGGCGCTATGCACGATTGGTCGTTGCGGACAATGGCTGCGGTATCGACGATGCGCAAATCAATAGGATCTTCGAACCGTTTTTCACAACCAAGCCGGTCGGAGAGGGCACGGGCATGGGATTGTCGGTGGTGCACGGCATCGTCACCGCGCATGGGGGCGCCGTGACCGTGTCCAGCCTACTCGGTCGAGGCACGAAATTCGAGGTCTTGCTGCCGATGGCTGAAGGGACGATCGATGATGGGATTCAACCGGAGCGGCAGGCACCGACCGCAGCCTGAACCGATGGACGGCAACGGACGTTTAAGAGGTCAATCACTCTTTGTGAAATTGAAACTGATCGTCCGCCAGAAGAAGGAGAAACAGATGGCTAAGATTCTGGTTATCGACGACGACAAAATGGTAAGAGTGGCAGCAACCAAGCTCCTGCGCCGGGCAGGGCACGAGGTATGGACCGCCGAAAACGGTCGTGTCGGTGTAAAGAGCCTGGAAAACCAGCCGGTGGATCTCGTGATAACCGATCTGATCATGCCGGAAATGGAGGGAATCGAGACCACAAAAACGATTCGCGGCTGCTATCCCAATTTGCCGATTATTGCGATGTCTGGCGGCGGCCGCACCAAAAACACCGACTATCTCAACATCATCGAAAAGCTAGGTGCCGACGCCACTCTTGCCAAACCTTTTTCGATGAAGCAGTTGTTAGACACGGTGTCCACCCTATTGACGGGCGGGCAGGACCACCAAAGGTCGAATTGAATGACTCAACGGCACGGAATTCGGTAGTCCTGACTTTATTTCGACCTACTCGCGACGGTGGGTTTAGAATATGTCTTCGAGAGCAAATTGGTGGATGCCTTGTGGCGCATCTGTGGGTGCGACGATCGCGTCACCATAGAGATAATCCACCCCTGCGCAAACCGCTGCCGTCGCCAGGCTTTTTGAGCCGACCCCTGAAACAAATGTCCATATGCCAGATGGCTCGGCACGTTCTGTAAAACGATTCATTGCGGCGATAAGCTGGTCTTCCGTAGAACGCGACCCGAAACAATCGAAGCCGACCCCGTGTATCTCGGTGCCGGCCAAAATCGAAAAATCACTCCAATTCTCGTCTAACCGGAAAACTATGGCTCTGCAAAACCGTTTCATTGCCTCGCAGGAGGTCGGCGATGGAGTGTCCGTGGTCCTGTGAATGATTTCCCAAACCATAAATTTCCGCGATTCCTGCGGTATAGTGTTGCACAGGCCGAGGTATTGGCTGCCACTTTCAATGCGGCGCACCGTAGAGGCATGGGCTGGAATGATGACTATGCAGGGTTTCTTGGCCTGCTCTCCAAATATAACGCCGTCCAGCACGTGTTTCAAAATGTAGGCGTCATAAGCGGCAACCAACGAAGCAGGTGCATCAAGTGGGATCAACGATTCTCCGGTTAGGGTAAGATCGTCCGCTTGAAAATGCGAGCTACTATGGTATCCGCTGATTACACTATTCTTCACCTGCCAAACCGGCACATATCGGATCGTCAATTTCCCGTCACCGTTAAAATGACGTGGAGCCGATTGCGTATTAGTGACGTCGAGGTCATTCCCCGTTGTCGCCTGCAATCCAATAACACGGCGTTCGCCATGACCACCATCGGCTGCCACGTGCGGACCAACCGTGTAGTTTGAATACCGATTATTGTCCGCTCCCTGCAACTGCGCAGCTTTGATGGGGCTTCGGGCTGGTGCAGCTGGACTGCCAGAGGCCAGGTTAAACATAGCCGACAAATCCATTGTTTCGTCCGCGCCCTGCGGCTGACCATCCGCTTGAGCCCTGGAAGCGCGCCATAAATCGTCGAAACCGAAGGTGCCGACCCGTGGATCTAATTGGGGTTTATCGACTTTTTTGGCGTGGCCAATAAATTGCCAATTAGGCCCCTGGATATCCACCAAAGCCGCCAGGTCGCAACTTAAGGGCGGAATTGCGTGCTGCGCGGGCCGATCCAACATGGAGGGTTCAATTCGCAAATCGCCGGCGGCGTCAAGGGTCTTATCCATTGCGTCAAATAGGTCAACCGTTTCAAAGGACATTCCCCCGTCTACCCTGGCCACAGCGACCCGCAAATCGATTTGAGCGAAGTCGGGTGAGTTGCCCATCAGACGTCCCATTACTTCTTGCGCGATTTTCACACAGACAGCTTTGGCTTCCTCCTCGTTCAGAGATGGGAAGACCGTCATATAGGTATGATCGCCGACGATAGTGAAGAAGTCGTCGTCAGACATGTACTGAGATAGGATGGATTGGGTAATCCCGTGAACGGTTAGAGCAATCCGGGGCCATTTTTCGCCGGCCCGGTCTCTAATTGCCTTAAGGTTGAGAAAATGCAGCCGACCGCTGATCAATGAACGGTTCGCCTTTTTCAAATTCCCGATTCGGCCTTTGAATTCAATGTTGTTGACACCATGGTGGCTGAAGAGCAGTGATGCATTGTCAATGTCCTGAGCCTTGCCGGCCGCGAGGCGGGGTGACACTGGGCCACTCGTCCGTTTGCCTTCGTTGAAGAGCCGACGCATCCTATCCAGAATACCAAATTGAGAAGGGCCCACACTCATCTTCGCTTGTCCCCTGAATTTCAACACCAGTAGCGAACCTACCTTCCGACATTGGCCTGGCTTTTTGGGCTCGCGATCCGGGATCGTTGATTAGTCTCATTTAAAACAATATAGAACAATTCTTTAACATTCGATTACACGGATTAAGCAATCGGAAGACTTTATTAAATAAATCGCAATATCGATTAAGTTGCATATCTATAATCATTATGTGAAAGTCACGCAAAAAGGAGACTATCGCGAGAACGAATGGATCTGGAAGTCCACGAAGGTAAAATGGAAGTTCCTCTACATTTGTAGTAGACGGACCTGAGGCAAAACCACCCAGAAACACGACAGACATACGTTGACATGCCGGTAATCTCCGCCGGGAATAACGGTAACGTTATGGACGCCCCCAGCGGCTCTTGAGAAAGCCCCGCTGAAGGTGTCGAAACCTTCCAGTCGAGGAGGTGTCCAACGTCCAAGGTTGGCACGATCGGCTTGGATCTTGCCAAGTCGGTGTTTCAAGTCCACGGCGTCGATGAGGTGGGCCGTCCGGTTCTGCGCCAGCGACTTCGCCGGCCGCAACTTTTCGGGTTCTTGTCCGGGCTCGATCCCGGTCTTGGGTTACGGTGGAAAACGGTGACGGGGCCGTGCCCTCAAGATCGAGCGGGGTGGAAGTGCACATCAAATGTGCACTTCCATACGCAAGATCCGGGTCAGCTTGCCGCTGCTTTGAGGTTGGCAAGGGTTTCCCGGGTGGTCCATACCGCATTTGCCATGTAGCGGAAGTTGGTTAGCGCTGCCAGGTAGCCGTCGCCCTCGGGCAGTTTCGCGGCGGCCGTCGCGTCCTTGACAACGGCCACTTCAAATCCGTTTTCCAGCAGTTCGCGCAGATGACTCTCGGTGCACAGATTGGCCGACATGCCGGCAAGGATAATTTGGTCGACACCATTCTTGCGCAGTTGCAGCGTCAGGTCGTTGGTGTCGTTGCCATACATCTTGTGCGGCGAGGTGACGATGGTCTTGCCGTCCTCGATGTACTGTTTGTATTGCGGCATCCAGTCAGCCCCTGAATTGTCGAAGCCGTCAATCGACAGCGGTCCCTTGCGATCGAACATGCCGATCTTGTGCATCAGCTTTTCCAGCGCCCCTTCGAATTTCCAGCCATGGTCGGTGGGATAGTAGTAGTGGGGCGAGACGGCCGTGGTGATGCCATGCGCCTTGGCGGCCTTGAACAACGCCTCGATGTTGCCAACAGTCCCATGTTCCCGGACGCTGGCGCCGACCACGCCCCAGGTCACGCCTTCGGGATGCAGGAAGTCGATTTGCGGGTCGGTGACGACAAGCGCGGCGCGGTCGAGGTCCAGTTTCATGTCGGAAGGAGGCAATGCCGGTTTTGCCGGGTCGGCATAGGGGTTGTCGCTGGATGTTGCCTGGGCGGCACCGGCGCCCACGACGGCGGCGGCCACTGTGGCCGAAGCCATCAAGCCACCACGCAGTGCGTCCCGGCGGGAGATATGTTTTGGGTCGTGATCGTGGCAGTTACACATCTGACGTCTCCTTGGTTTGAACGGGTCAATTGCCTTGCCGGTTCAATATCCGCATCCTGATGTGCCTTTTGGTCCAGATAACGTTCCCTCATTGCTGAATATGTGTCTTTCCGTCCAGGATTGGTGCAAATTGCAGGAATGAAATTCGACCACGTCTTCGACAGTCTCGAAATCGAGGCAAAACCATTCGCGCTTTGCGAAATTGACGGCATTTGCAATGTCGCACTGAATCCGGAACCCGCGGTCACGCTGCACTATGTTCTGTTTGGTGAAGGCGTCGTCACGATTCTGGGCCGTCCGGGCATTCCCGTGTCACAGGGCAGCCTTGTCCTGGTCCCGGCTCTTTTGAGCCATGAGGTGCGGAACACCGGTACGCGGGCCGTCCCCGCGCCGGAATGCCGGCCGGCCGAGTTGGAGTTGGGGCATGTGTTGGCCAGCCTGCCGGACGAGCGTGATGAACAAAGTCGTCTGATTGCACTATGCGCCCATATCGTGATTGGCCTGCGGGGTGCGGGGAACCTTGTTGACCTGATCCAAGAGCCGATGGTTGCGCAAGTCTCCGACGGACATGCACTGTATTCGGGTTTACGGCTTCTGTTGAGTGAGCTGTCCCATCCCTCCTTGGGCAGCCGGGCGATGGTTCGGGCGATATTGCTGCAGGCGGTTATTGAAATGTTGCGACAGCGGATCTCGGCCGGCGACGGGGCGCTGCATTGGATGGCGGCACTGCGTGATCCAGCCGTTTGGAGATCGCTTCAAAGTATGCTGAATGCGCCTGGCGACCGCCACTCCGTCGAAAGCCTGGCGGAACTATCCGGCATGAGCCGGTCGAATTTCGCAAAGCGCTTTGCGGACGCCTACGGGTCGGGCCCGATGGAGTTGTTGCGGGATTTGCGCATGAGACACGCGGCTCGTCTGTTGAGCGAGACGAACCTTCCGGTAAAACGCGTCGCGGCGGAGGTCGGATTCGCCAGCCGCAGCGCCTTCACCAGGCAGTTCGAAGCGACAACCGGGTTCAGCCCCCGCAGGTTTCGCAACACCGCCGGACATTGAAGATGCTGCGCAGTGCACCCCATGCGAATCCCGCTTTAGACAACCACTGGATCTGCGATTCCGTTTTGATGTTCGGTGCACGCGAGAGCGCTGCAACCGAGTAGCCAACACAATCGGGCAACAAAGCAAACTACAACGGGAATGCCCGACAATAATTTTTTATCGTGTATTTATCGGCCGGTAACAGTTCGATGATATGCCTCACACCCATCAAGCAGGCAATGTGTTTTCGAAACTAATCTGCGTCGCCGTTCTCGCTATTTAATGGAGACATGCAATGGTTTATTTGAGGGTGTTGATCGTACCGTTTATCGTCTTGGGATTTCTTGGCTCGACGCTGCTGGGTTGTGCCGCAGTTACGATAGAGCCAGGCTCCATCAATGAAGAGGCTGACGGCGACTAACCGTAGAATCGGGAATTCCGCCGCCCGTTTACGTTCTGAACCACGGTGCCGGTCCGCGTAACCCACCAAATTCCCGGCGCGTTCGCACCGACCGCGCCGGGAATTTGGTGGATTTCGCGGTCGGTCACCGGTCCCCACATCGGCTTTCGATCTCCGCCGGGCCTGCACCTTGGGCCTCGGCCTCGACGATGCAGGCCAGCCCACGGATGAAGCGGCTGGAAATCTCCGCCCCGAAATGCTTCGCCATCTGGGCGTGGTGGAGCGCGCGTTCATGGTTGTTAAGCTCAAGATAGGCGATCGACAGGTCCTTGTGTGCCTCGTGCCGGATCGGGTTGAGTTCCAGCGACTTCAACAGGGGCGCCAGAGCCTCACGCGGCCGGCCGTTCCTGCCGAGAAACTTGCCATAGTCGTTATATAGCATCGCCTCCCTGGGCAGCAGCGCAAGGGCCCGTTCGAACATCGCCTTTGCGCCCTCGAAATCATTGTCCCGATCGATCAGGATGACGGCAAATCCCCAATACGCCCCGCCATTGTCGGGATCGAGCAACCAGGCCTGGTTGAAGCGCCTCATGGCGGTGGCAAAGTCCCCTGCCCCATGATAGTCCCAACCCAGTCGCACTGCTTCCATGGAGGCCTGCGCCCGGGTCCGGCCGGAGCTCAGCACTTCGTGTCGATCAATCGATTCCCGAGCCGGAGTGTTTTCGACATTGCCATACATCGGAAGTTCGTTGGAAGGGCGCGCGTCGGACCCGGGGGGCGTCTCATTGGTGCCGGCACAGCCCGCGGCCGCCAGTAAAACCAGGACAACCACCAAGCCACGCATTATGAAGCCCAAAATGTTGTCGAACAAGGTGACAATACACCTTATAGTGGCTGTTTCAACGGCCAAAGCGAAACCGTCAAACGCCCCGGCTTGCCGACCGGGTGGTATCTCGGTCGGCGGCGATTGACTCTTTGCCGCAAATCCGTCTCATTCGCTAGGGACAGTGGCGCCGGGAAAACCAGCGACGGGGACCGGGAGACAGAAATGGCGAGACGGGGCGACAAGACCCAGACACGGGCGGACACGGCCGAAGCCCGGTTCTGCCCGGCCTGTGGCGCCGCGACTGTGTCCGGGGCGCGGTTCTGCCATGCCTGTGGGGCGGCGCTGAACGCAGCCGACCCGGGTGACGGGCCAGTCGTCGGGCGCCCCGGCGGGTCCGGCAAAAAGGTCGCGATCGGTGCGGTGGCGGGGCTGGTGCTGGTCGCGGTGGCCAGTGGGACGGCGCTCTACCTGACCCAGGACGAGTCGCCTCCGCCGCAACCGGTGCCGTCCGGCCTGTCGATCCTGCCCAAATCGATCTTCGATACCCCGCCGCCGTCTTCAACACCATCAACCATGCCGTCAGGCTCGGCGTCCGGCACGCCGCCGGACCTCTCGCGCATGGCGCCGCGCGAGGCCGCCGACAGACTGTTCAACCGGGTCATGATGGCCTCGGAACAGGGTAACCGGGACGAGGCACAGCAGTTCGCGCCGATGGCGCTGCAAGCCTATGGCATGGTCGCCGAGTTGGACCGGGACGCGCACTTCCATCTCGGCCTGATCCACGGCGTTGCCGGCGACACGGACGGCGTCGCCCGGGCGATCGCCGCGCTACGGCAAGGCGCGCCGGAACACCTGCTGGCCCTGGCGCTGGAGCACGACCAGGCCAAACGGACCGGCGACCAGGTCACCGCCTCCCGGGCGCTGACCGCCTTCGCCGCCGCCTATCAGGACGAGGTCGCCCTGGCCCGCCCCGAATACCTGGCCCATGGCAACACCATCGAGCGCCTGCGGTCGTTGGCTGAGGCGGCAGGCCGGTAATAGTGCCTTCACGGTTCGAAACCGGCCACCGCGGTCCGTGGCCGAAGGATCCCCGCCCCTATTTAGGAAATTCCAGGCCCATCTCGCGGTAGCGTTCCGGGTCGTCGAGCCAGCGTTCGCGGACCTTGACGAAGAGGAAGAGGTGGACCTTGGCGTCGAGGATCTGTTCCAGTTCCTCGCGGGCCTGGGCGCCGATGGTCTTGATGGTACGCCCGCCCTTGCCCAACACGATCGGCTTCTGGCTGTCGCGTTGCACGTAGATCACCTGTTCGATGCGGATCGATCCGTCCTTCTGGCGTCGCCAGCTCTCGGTCTCGACGGTCGAGGCGTAGGGCAGCTCTTGGTGCAGGCGCAAAAACAGCTTCTCACGGGTGATCTCGGCCGCCAGCAGTCGTTCCGGGATGTCGGCCAGTTGGTCCTCCGGATAGTGCCAGGGCCCTTCCGGCACCGCGGCCGCCAGATAGTCGCGCAGATCCCCGACCCCATCGCCGGTCAGGGCCGAAATCATAAAGGTGTCGCTGAACAGGGCCGCGACATTGAGCTTGTCGGCGAGCTCCAGCAAGGTATCGCGCCGGACCTGGTCGATCTTGTTGATGGCCAGCACCGCCTCGCGATTCGTGGCGGCCAGGCCGTCTAGAATGTGCCGGGTGTTGCGGTCGATGCCGCGGCTCGCATCGACCAGCAGCACGATGGTGTCGGCATCGGCCGCGCCACTCCAGGCGGCTGCGACCATGGCCTTCTCCAACCGCCGTTCGGGCGCGAAGATGCCTGGCGTGTCCAGGAAAACGATCTGGCTCTCGCCGGCAATCGCGATAGCGGTGATCCGGGCCCGGGTGGTCTGGACCTTGGGGGTGACGATCGACACCTTGGCACCGACCAGCTGATTGAGCAGGGTCGACTTGCCGGCGTTGGGCGCACCCAGCAGGGCGACGAAACCGCAACGGGTGGTCGCCGCCTCAGGCATCGCCGCCGTCGCGCTCGCGGTTGAGCAACGCCTCGGCCGCCGCCTGTTGCGCCACCCGCTTGGAGCCGCCCTGCCCGGAAGCGGGTTTCAGGGTGCCGACCGAGACCTCGACCGTGAACAGTGGCGCGTGCGGCGGCCCCTCCTCGCGCACCACCCGGTATTCTGGCGGAGTGTGGCCGGCCTGGTGGGACCATTCCTGCAGGGCGGTCTTGGCGTCCTTGTCGGCCGCGCCGGGCTGGTCGAAGCGGTCGCGCCAGGTTTCGAGCACAAAGCGCCGGGCCGCCTCCCAGCCGCCGTCCAGATAGAGGGCAGCGATCAACGCCTCGACCACATCGGCCAGGATCGCCGGCTTGTCGTCGCCGCCGGCGGCGCGCTCGCTGCGCGACAGGATGATATGCGGGCCCAGGTCGAGATCTCGGGCAACCTCGGCCAGGGTTTCGCGGCGTACCAGGGCGTTGAAATGCAGTGCCAGCACCCCGGCCTCGGCCTTGGGATGGCGGGCAAAAAGCTCGCTGGCGATGGTCACGCCCAGGACCCGGTCGCCGAGGAATTCCAGCCGGTTGTAGTCAACACCGGTCTGACCGGGCCCGCGCTCGACGCTGGGATGGGTCAGAGCCTCGGTCAGCAGGTCGGGATTGGCGAAATGGTGTCCCAGCCGATCGCAGAGTTGGTCCAGCCTGTGGCCGCCACCGCTCATTCGATGGTCTGGAAGAAACGTTTGAAGCGGGCCGCCTGGAACCACCGCCAGGGCTCCCAAAGCCGTGCTGACTGGTCGGTCGAGAAGAACAGAATCTCGGCCCGGCCGACCAGGTTCTGGGCCGGGATATAGCCAACCCCGCCCCATTCCTTGGGCATTCGGCTATCGGCGGAATTGTCGCGGTTGTCGCCCATCGCGAAGTAATGGCCTTCGGGCACCTGATAGACGATGGTGTTGTCGGACGGCTGGTTTTGGTAGTCCAGGGTTATGTATTGCACGCCGCTGGGCAGGGTTTCGCGGTACTTGGTATAGGTTCTCAGCTTGCCGTTGCTTTCCCGGTGGCGGAATTCGCCGGCCTTTTCGCGCTTGACCGGTTCGCCGTTGAGATAGAAGACACCGTCCTTCATCTGGATCCGGTCGCCCGGCAGGCCGACGATGCGTTTAATGAAATCGGTCTTGTTGTCGCGCGGCGTCTTGAAGACCACCACGTCGCCACGTTCCGGATGATCCGCCAGGATGCGACCGGAAAACGGCGGCAGGCCAAAGGGCAGCGAATAGCGGCTGTAGCCATAGGCATATTTCGAAACGAACAGATAGTCGCCGATCAACAGGGTCGGCAACATCGAGCCCGACGGGATATTGAAGGGCTCGAACGCCACGGTCCGAATGGCCAGAGCGATCAACACCGCATAGACAATAGTCTGGACGGTCTCTACAAAACCGCTGCTTTTCCGTTCCGTCCTAGCCTTACCCATTTCCATCACTCAGCTGCCCTATCCGGCTTGCGCGGCCGACCGAGTTTGCGACCGCAACGGTGCCGCATAAAGCCCGGCGATCGCCCGTCTGTCAAGGTTCCCGCACGCTTGCTTCCGGAACCGCCGAAATGATGACGATGGCATGGGCCAAAGGCGGTTCGTCGGTAATCGAAAGGTCGATCCGGGCTGTCATGCCGGCGGGCGTTAAATCGGCCAGCCGGCGGGCGGCAGCACCGCTGAGTTCCAACGCCGGTTGGCCGCCGGGCCGGTTGACCACCGCGATCTCGCGCCAGGCCGCATGTTCGCCGATACCGGTGCCCAAGGCCTTGGCACAGGCCTCCTTGGCCGCGAACCGCTTGGCGTAGACCTGGGCCGGCCGGCTGTGCCCCTGGGCACGGCTTTGCTCGGCTTCGGTGAAGAAGCGGGCGACGAAGCGTTCCCCGTACCGCTGAATACCACGCTCGATCCGCCCAATATCGGTGAGATCGCTGCCCAGGCCCAGGATCATGCGGGTTCAGGCGCTCTGTGCGCCCAGGGCCTCGGCCCGAGCCTTGTCCATCAGCGACCGCATCCGGGTGATGGCGCTTTCCAGTCCGCCAAAGATCGCTTCGCCGATCAGGAAATGACCGATATTCAACTCGACCACGGTGGGAATGGCGGCGACCGGCGCCACGGTGTCGAAGGTCAGGCCGTGGCCGGCATGGCATTCCAAGCCGATTTCATGAGCCAGCGCGGCGGCGTCCTTAAGCCGCTGCAACTGTTTTCGCCGCTCGTCGCCGCTGCTGTCGCAATAGCGGCCGGTGTGCAGTTCGACGACCGGCGCCCCCAGGGAACGCGCGGCATGCAGCTGTTCGGCCGAGGCCTCGATGAACAGTGAAACCCGGATCCCGGCATCGCCCAGAGCCCGCACATAGGGCATTAGGTGATTGTGGGCGCCGGCGGCGTTCAGGCCGCCCTCGGTGGTCAGCTCCTCGCGCTTTTCCGGCACCAGGCAACAGGCATGGGGTTTATGGCGAAGCGCGATATCCAGCATCTCGTCGGTGGCCGCCATTTCCAGGTTAAGGGGCAGGTCGATATCGGCCATCAGCCGGTCGATATCCTCGTCCGCGATGTGACGCCGGTCCTCGCGCAAATGGGCGGTGATGCCATCGGCACCGGCCTGGGCGGCCAGCCGTGCGGCGCGTACCGGGTCGGGGTGACCACCACCGCGCGCGTTGCGGATCGTCGCCACGTGGTCGATATTGACCCCCAGCCGCAAATACTCTGACTGCATCACACCCTCCAATTCTCTCCGGTCGCCGCATACGGATCACGCCGGTGCGGCGCTTGATTTTGTAATCCTATGAATATAAGGGTTTTTCGCCGGTCCGTGAACCCTGGCGGGCAGCGGCAAAGCTATTTCAGCCCCCGGCTACCCGGTTTGACCGGCGGGATCGCCGCCAGCTCCGCCGGCAGATCGTCCGGCGCATAGACCGGGGCCGCAAAGGGCATCAGCGCGAAGAACGGCACCCCCAGATCGGCGGTCCCGTCGGACCGGTCCAACAGGCACGACGCAGCCACCACCTGGCCGCCATGGTCGGTGATGCAGGCAATGCATTCCAGGCTCGACTTGCCAGTGGTGATGATATCTTCGGCCATCAGGACCCGGCTGCCCGGTGGGATCTCGAAACCGCGCCGCAGGGCAAATTCCCCCTCGACCCGTTCGGTGAAGATCGCCGGGACCGAGAGTTGCCGGCCCATTTCATAGCCGACAACGACCCCGCCCATGGCCGGCGATACCACCAGGTCGATGGCGCCGTCACCCAGTTCGCCGCGGATCCTGTCGGCCAGGGCGCGGCACAGGATCTCAGCCCGCCAGGGTTCCGCCATCACCTTGGCCGACTGCAGATAGGCGGAGCTGCGCAAACCCGACGACAGAATGAAATGACCTTCCAGCAGGGCGCCGGTCTCGCGGTAGTGGCGCAGGATTTCGGCGTCGCTCAACATTGTCCCTACCCCCTTGCCCGTTCGACCGAGGTGATTGCCGGATCGGTTCGCAGGGCGGCGATGATATTGGTCAGGTGCTTGACGTCACGTACTTCGATATCGACCAGCATCTCGAAAAAGTCGCTGGACCGGTTGGTGATCTTCAGATTGCTGATATTGCCGTAGTTGCGGGCGATCACGGTCGACAGGCTGCTCAGCGAGCCCGGCTCGTTGGCCACAACGGTGGCGATGCGGGCGACGTGCAGGCCGTCGTCTTCCTGTTCCACGTCCCAGCTGACGTCCAGCCAGCGTTCCGGCGTGCCGACGAAATTCTCCAGGGTTTCGCAGTCGATGGTGTGGATGGTCACGCCTTTGCCGGTGGTGACGATGCCGACGATCCGGTCGCCGGGCAAGGGATGGCAGCAGCCGGCGAAATGCATCGCCATGCCGGGGATCAGGCCGCGGATCGGGATCGCCTCGCGCTTGCCCTCGCGCTTGCGGCTGCGGACCAATGGCAGGCCGCTGTCCTTGTCCTCCTTGTCGCCGGGGAAGATCGCGCCCATCACCTGGGCCGCGGTCAGGGTGCCGTCGCCCAACGCGACGTGCAGGTCGTCAACCGCCTTCAGGCTCAGGACCTTCAGGGCCTGGCTCGCGGCCTTGTCGGAATATTTCCGGTCGTCCTCGCGGAAGGCCTTTTGCAGGATCGCCTTGCCCAGGCTGATATACTGTGCCCGCTGCTGGTTGCGCACGAAGCGACGAATCGCCGAGCGTGCCTTGCCGGTGACGACAAAGCCCTCCCAGTTTGGCGACGGGGTCTGCGACTTCGAGCGCAGGATCTCGACCTCGTCGCCATTGTGCAGCTCGGTCCGCAACGGCACCATGCGACTGTTGACCTTGGCGCCGACGCAGGTATCGCCGACGTCAGTGTGGACGGCATAGGCGAAGTCCACCGGCGTGGCACCTGTCGGCAATGCGATCAGGTCGCCGCGCGGCGAGAAGCAGAACACCTGGTCCTGGAACATTTCCAACTTGGTGTGTTCCAGGAACTCCTCCGGGTCTGAAGCGTGCTCCAGGATCTCCAGAAGCTCGCGCAGCCAGCGGTACTTGCTGCCGTCAACCCGTTCCGCGCCCTGTTTGTATTGCCAATGGGCGGCGACGCCGTATTCGCCGACCTCGTGCATCCACTTGGTGCGGATCTGGATTTCGACCCGGTTGCGTTCAGGGCCGATGACCGTGGTGTGGATCGACTGGTACTTGTTGGGTTTCGGGGTCGAGATGTAGTCCTTGAACCGGCCCGGCACCATCCGGTACTTGGAATGGGTGATGCCCAGGGCGCCGTAACAGTCCTTGATATCGTCGACGATCACCCGGAAGGCCATGATGTCGGATAGCTGCTCGAACGAGATGTTCTTGCGTTCCATCTTGCGCCAGATCGAAAACGGCCGTTTCTCGCGCCCCGACACCTCGGCCTCGATCCCCGCCTCGGCCATGGTCCGGCTCAATTCGCCGGTGATGCGCTCGACCAGGTCGACATCCTCCTTGCGCAGGAAGTCGAGCCGTTTCTGGATCGATTCATGGGCTTCCGGATTGATTTCCAGGAAGGACAGGTCCTCCAACTCGTCGCGGATTTGCTGCATGCCCAGCCGTTCGGCCAGCGGGGCGTAGATTTCCAGGGTTTCGGCCGCGACGCGCCGGCGTTTTTCGGCCTTCTTGACGTAATGTAGGGTGCGCATGTTGTGCAGCCGGTCGGCCAGCTTGACCAACAGGACCCGGATGTCTTCGGACATCGCCAGAAGCAATTTGCGGAAATTCTCCGCCTGCTTGGCCCGGTCCGACTGCAACTCGATCCGCGACAGCTTGGTAACCCCGTCGACCAATCGGGCGATCTCGACCCCGAACAGGTCCTCGATCTGCTCGTAGGTGGCGACCGTATCCTCGATGGTATCGTGCAGCAGCGCGGTGGCGATGGTAGCGGTGTCGAGCTTCAGCCGGGTGAGAATTCCGGCGACTTCCAGGGGATGGGAAAAATACGGGTCGCCCGACGCGCGCATCTGGCTGCCGTGCACCTTCATGGAAAACACGTAGGCGCGGTTCAACAGATCTTCATCGATATTGGGATCGTAGGAACGAACCCGATCCAACAATTCGACCTGCCTGATCATCGACCGGGTTCACTCATTGTCCGCGCCGCCCGAGCGCGCATACGGCCGCATCGGACAGGGCCCGAGGCGACCGAATGGGTTGCGCCGCCGTCCGCGGCGGTCAGCTGGTCTCCGAAGTGTCGGTTTCCGCGGCCGGCGTTTCATCGCTGACAACCGGTTCCGGCGTGATCGCGGCATCGCCGCTGACCGGCATCTCGACGTCGACCATCCCGTGGCCGGCCATCAACAGATGCATGTCATCGTCTTCCGGCTGATCCTCTTCGACATGCCGCTGCATGCTGCGGATGAAGTCTTCGTTCAGGTCTTCCGGCTGGATGGTTTCCTCGGCGATTTCGCGCAAGGCCACCACCGGGTTTTTGTCATTGTCGCGATCGACCGTCAACGGCGCCCCCGCCGATACCTGCCGCGCCCGCTGGGCCGACAGAACCACCAGTTCAAAGCGGTTCGGAATTTTGGTGACGCAGTCTTCAACCGTTACTCGGGCCATAGGGGAAACCTCGGGAATTGCCTATCGAGCGGTAATAGATATGCGTTTGGCACGTCAAAGGCAAGCCCGATAAGGGCCGCAGGCCCCGGGCCGGGCTGGACCGGCAATCCGCTCTCAATCGCGCTCTTGCTCATCTAACGGCCGGACCGACCCGTCGGACGCCAAGCCGGCGACCATTTCGGCCGCCGACAGGCCGGAAACCGGATGCCGCCAACCAGGTGCGATCTCGGCCAGGGGCAGGAGGACAAACGCCCGCTCCGCCAGTCGGGGATGCGGCAGCAGCGGCGGTGATGCGGGATCGGACCGGACCTCGTCACCAAAGGCCAACAGGTCAAGATCCAGGACCCGGGCGGCGTTGGCGACGCTGCGAACCCGGCCGAATTCCGCCTCGATATCGTGCAACGCCCGCAACAACGCGGCTGAGTCCAGATCGGTTGCCAGGCTGGCGACCCCGTTGATGAACCAGGGTTGGTCGGAGGCCGGAACCGGCGCGCTCTCGTACCACCGGGATCGGGCGACCACGTCGACCCCCAGGGCCGGCATCCGGGCCAGGACAGCCGCCAACGTGTCGCGTGGGCGACCCCAAATCGGGCTTGGCAGATTGGCCCCCAGGCCGATCAGAATCATGCGCTCCTACCTTGGTACACCGGCCTTCGAAAAACGATTTCGTTTTCCCTCTTGCCCCGTAACTTCGTTGGCAT
This sequence comes from uncultured Sneathiellales bacterium, assembly GCA_964344385.1. Lineage (GTDB taxonomy): Bacteria > Pseudomonadota > Alphaproteobacteria > CAYFNG01 > CAYFNG01 > CAYFNG01. The sequence continues at coordinate 157,483 of CAYFNG010000004.1, read as the reverse complement.
ATGTTAGCGTTACAGACAATGTTTGAACCAATTCAACAAGCCATGGACCAAGAGTTGATTGCTTTAGACTTGGACACACACCCGTTGTTTCTCGTAAAGGAATTTTACTGATGAGCATAGTCATAAACCCCCACCAACGTATTGCTTTATTCATTGATGGTTCCAATCTGTACGCCGCCGCCCGAGCGCTGGGTTTCGACATCGACTACAAAAAATTGCTGGAGGTCTTTTCGTCGAAAGGCCAACTGATTCGTGCCTTCTATTACACGGCCCTGGTCGAAGACCAGGAATATTCGCCGATCCGCCCCCTGGTCGATTGGCTGGACTACAACGGCTACACCATGGTGACCAAGCCAACCAAGGAATTCACCGACGCCGCCGGCCGCCGCAAGATCAAGGGCAATATGGACATCGAACTGGCCATTGACGTGATGGAGATGGCCGAGCATCTGGACCATGTGGTGCTGTTTTCCGGTGACGGCGACTTCCGGCGCCTGGTCGAGGCCGTGCAGCGACGGGGGGTGCGGGTTTCGGTGGTCAGCACCGTGCGGTCGTCGCCGCCGATGGTGGCCGACGAATTGCGCCGCCAGGCGGATTCGTTCATCGAGCTGCAGGAACTGATGTCCCAGATCGCCCGCGCCCAGCACGCACCAAGGCCGCAACACGACAGTATCGACCCCGAAGGCGGACCCGCGACCGAACATCAAGACGCCGTCTGATCCCGCCATGGAACCGACGGCGGACTGCCGGGCCTGCCCTAGGTTGGCCGGGTTTCGCGACGCCAACCGGTCGCGCTTCCCGGATTTCCATAACCAGCCGGTGGCCAGTTTCGGCGGGTTGGACGCCCGGCTGCTGGTGGTTGGCCTGGCGCCTGGCCTCAAAGGTGCCAATCGTACCGGCCGCCCCTTCACCGGGGACTTCGCCGGCGACCTGCTGTACCCGACCTTGATCGACCATGGCTTCGCCACCGGCAGCTTCCAGGCCCGGCCGGATGATGGGCTGGCCTTGCGTGACTGCCGGGTCACCAACGCGGTGCGCTGCGTGCCACCGGAAAACAAGCCGGTCGGAGCCGAAATCACGGCCTGCAATGACTATCTGGTCAAGGAGATCGCAGCCATGCCTAATCTGGCCGCGATCCTGGCGCTGGGTGGGATTGCCCACAACGCGGTGCTGCGCGCGGTCGGCGTCAAGCGGTCGGCCCACAAGTTCGGGCATGGCGCCCAGCACGAAATTCCGGGCGGTCCAACCCTATTCAACAGCTATCACTGCTCGCGGCTCAACACCAATACCGGCCGATTGACGGCCGAGATGTTTGCCGCGGTGATTGCCGCCATGCGATACCGGATCGACCAAGCCGGCTGACCGCCTCCCCGCGAAGAACTGGCCTCGGCGCCGCGTTTTCGGCATACTCAGGCCAAAATGGGGAGTGAGATGGTGAAATGGGAGGAGCATGCGCCGGCGGGCCGAACCCGGCGCCGAGCCGGTGTCCGTGTGGCCTTGGTCGCCTTGTTGGCGGCGCCGGGCATGTCTGCGGCCGACGAACCAACCCGGGCCGAACGCCTGCAAATGGACATCGCGGCGGCCCAGGCCAAGATCGACAACCTGAATTCCCTGACCGGCAAGGTCGACGAGTGGCTGGCACAACGCGCCGAGCGGGACCCGCTGGTGGAGGAACTGAGCAAACAGTTGAACCAGGCCATCGAGCTGCTGGAACTGGAGCGGGCCGGCAACCAGCAACTGCGATCGCAATCCGCCAAGCTGTCCGACGAACTCGAGCGCTCCCACTACGTCAATGACGACCTCGACAGCAAGCTGAAGGCGGCCCACACCCAGGCCGAGGAACAACGCCAGGCCGACGCGAAAAGCCTGGCCACGGCGCTCGCGGAACTGCAGGCCGCCGTCACCGCCCTGGAGGCGGCCGGTCAGCAGGCGACGGTTCAGGAAGCCGAGCTGGTCACCCTGCGCACCGATCTCGACCTGGCGCGGCGTTCCTTGGAAGAAGTGCGGTTGGCCAAGCGCGGCGCCGAAACCAAGCTGGCGAAGTTGCAGGGACTGAAAAAGGAGCTGGGCCAGACCCGTGAGCATCTGGAAAAGGAAAAGCAATTGGCCCGCAGCGCCGAAGCCAAGATTGCACAACTGGACCGCCGGCTTTCCGAACTGGGCGCCGAGCGGACCCAATTGGCCAGAAGGCTGGAACGTCCAACCGTCCGCACGGCAGAGCGGCTGGCCGATGTGCGGCGGGATGTGTTTGGTGGCCTGGCGGCGCGGATCAATGGCAATCGCGGCATCACCGCGGATGGCGGCCGGTTGACGATCCAATCGGACCTGCTGTTTCAGTCAGGCAGCCTGGAATTCACGACCGCGGCGGCCACCTATCTGAAGGCATTGGCCCAGACCCTGTCGGTGGTCGGTCAGAGGCTGCCGGCCGACGTCGATTGGCTGATGCGGATCGACGCCCATGAGGACGGCCGGCCCCTGCGTCCGGGACCGATTACCAGCAAACGGGCCATGTCGGCGGCACGCGCGGTGGCGATTACCGAGCGGCTGGAGGCCTATGGCGCCCCGGCCGATCGGCTGGCCGCCGCAGCCTATGGCGACGCCGCGCCAGCCGACCGTCGCACCGACGAGATCGCCTTTCGCCGCAACCGCCGGATCGAGTTTCATTTGACGGCGCGCTAGCCCGCCTGCCCGTCTTCGCTGCGTCTCAATTCACGCAAGCCCGCCAGGGCACGGGAGATCAGCGCGCGGTGCTCGTGATCCTCGCGAAACACGGCATAGGCCGGGATGATCAGCCGTGGGGCGCCACGGACCCGGTGCAACCGGTCCTGGGCCAGCAAGCCCCGCACCCAGCGCCGCGGCAGGTATGACATGCCGCCGATCTCCAGCAGATAGGCCAGACCCATCTCGCCATTGCCGATCACCGTCTTGCGCAACGGCAGGTCGGGCACCGCGATCTCCAACTGGGTGCGAAAGTCCTGCCCCCAATCCAGATAGACCATCGCCGGCAGATCATTGTCGCCCAGCCGGCCGGGCCGATCGGCAACCAGGATCATCGACTCCTCGAACAGCGGTTCGGTGCGAAGTTCGGGATCGGGTCGCGAAATGTTGGTCAGGGCGATGTCCATCACCCGGGCCCGAACCGCCTCGGACAAATCGGCGGCATAGTCGAACTCCAGCGTTGCCGGCACCAGGCCGGCCTCGCGCTCCAGCCAGGTCGCCCAATCGACCAACAGGCGCGACCACAGGCTCATCTGAACACCCAGCCGCAGGGCGCTGACCTCCGCCACCGGGGCGCCGGCGGCGGCGCGGGCATAGTCCCACAAGCGCACGATCTGTTCGGCATAGGGCAACAGGCGCCGCCCCGCCTCGGTCGGTGTGACGCCGCTGCGATCACGGTTCAGCAAGGGTTGGCCAACCCTGTCCTCCAGTGTCTTCAGACGCATGCTGACAGCGGCCTGGGTCACATTGAGCCGATCGGCCGCAGCGTGGAAGTTGCCGCAGCGAACGATGGTGGCAAAGGTACCAAGATGGTTGATGTTCATAACTAATGATAAGATTTTCTGATCAAAATCACTAAACAAATTTGCTTTTCTTACCATGAGTGGACGCGTACCTTGCCGGCACATTGAATTCCAGGCTGGGAGACGCAAGCCATGAAATATGTCGACTGGATCCGCATGGAGGACGGCACTTCCGAGGAATTCCGCTTCCTGATCGAAATGGAAACCGAATTCAACGCCGATATGGCCGACCGGGTGTTGGCGCATTTAAAGATGCTGGACGTCGATTGGGGCGGCTATCGCATCAACCGCTATCAGCACTGCCTGCAATCGGCGACCCGGGCCCATCGCGACGGTGCCGACGAGGAGATGGTGGTGGCGGCACTGCTCCACGACATGGGCGACATCATCGCCCCCTATAACCATGGCGAACTGGCGGCGGCGGTGCTGAAGCCGTTCGTGTCCGAGCGGGTCCACTGGATCATCAAGCATCACTGCACGTTCCAGGGCTACTACTACAACCACCATCTGGGTGGCGACCGCCACAAACGCGACATGTTCAAGGATCACCCCTGGTACGACGACTGCGTCTATTTCTGCCACCACTACGACCAGAACGCCTTCGACCCGGACTATGACACGCAGCCGCTGGAGTTCTTCGAGCCGATGGTGCGGCGGATCCTGGACCCGTCGCGGGCCCAGCACCTGGAACTGGCCGGCGCCGCGGAATAGGACCATGAACGGCCGTCAGCGCGTGATGACCGCGCTCGGCCTGGGCGTGCCCGACCGGGTGCCGACCTGGGACTGGTTCGACGAGGCGGTGACGCTGGGGGTGGCCGAGCATCTGGGCCTGAAATCCCACGACCGGGTCACCACCCTGCGCAAGGGCGACGAGACCGAGGCCTCGATCGACCTCTACTGCCGGGTGGTCGAGGCGCTAGACGTCGACGGCACCTCGAACGTCTACAACACCGACCTCAAGCCGGTCGGCGGCGAACTGGGCCGTGACAAGTACGGTCGCGGCTATCTGTTGAGCGACCATGGCATGCCGGCGATCGTCGAACCGGCGGCGGCCGACTACAAGGCGGCCCGCAACTACGACATGGTGTCGCGGCTGGCGCCATCCGACTTCAATGGCCTGGCCCGGGTGATCGAACGCCTGGGCCATGATCGGGCCCACTGCCTCAACATCAACGGTCCGTTCCAGGAGGCGTGGAACGTCACCGGCGGCATGGACCGGCTGATGCTGTCTTTTCTCGAGGCGCCCGATTACGCCCACGAGGTCCTGCGCAAGGTCACTGACTTCAATTGCGCAGTGATGACCGAGGCAGCGGCCCTGGGGGTCGACTTCTTCATGGTCGACGGTGACCTGTGCGGCAACGACTTCCCGCTAATGAGCCGGGATCATTTCCTGGAATTCATCGCCCCCTACAAGCGCGAGATGGTCGAGCACGCCCACGCCCTGGGCCGCCCAATCGTCAAGCATTCAGACGGCCGGGTCTGGGCCCTGCTCGACGATTTGATCGGGATCGGCTTCGACGGTTTCCACCCGGTGCAGCCGCAATGCATGGAGATGGACCAGACCAAGGCGCACCTGTCAGGCCGGGCCTGTGTGTTCGGCAATGTCGACTGCCTCGACCTGCTGGTTTTCAAGGGTCCGGCCGAGGTCGAGAACGCGGTGGTCCGTTGCATCGTCGATGCCTCGCCCGGCGGCGGCCACGTGCTGTGCTCGTCGAATTCGCTGCACCCGGGCTGCCGGCCCGAGAACGTGGTCGCCCTGTTCGAAACCGCACGCAGATACGGCGATTACGACTGGATCGCCGCCACCCCCCGCGCCGCCACCGCCCCGGTCGACGAACCGGCCCGCGAACGCCGCCGCAACCGCCGCCGGGCTTGACGATCAGGGGTCAGGTTGACTACCTGTGGGACCGGTTTCCAGCGCAACCGCCTGCCGCCTGTCACGCCAGTCCAGGCCGATGCGCAGGACACCGCTGAGGATCAGGCCAAGGCTGAGCCAGTAGACATATTCGGTGAGGCCGTAGAACAGGCCGGGCTGGCCGCGGATGACGAAGCCGAAGGTGCTGGCCAGCAGGAACAGCAGCACCCACAGCAGCACCACCCCGACAATGCCGAACAACAGCCGCCACAGCCAGAACAGCGGCGTCAGCAACGGCACCAGGGCGAACAGTAGCGACAGCATCAGCCCGAATATCAACGGCGAGAAGTGCTCGGTCAGCACCAGGGTCGCCATCTGGCCGATCAGTTCGCCCCTGAGGGCGTTGACGCTATGCCCCTTCTCGGCCAGTTCGCGGTCCAGGGCCGAGACATAGGTGGCGATGCCGGTGAAGTCGGCCGCCAGGATGGCGGCGTTCAGGCGATCGAGGTTTTCCCGGTCGCGGTCGCTCATCCAGGCCGGCAGCTCGTTGCTGTCGGGCCGCGCCGCCCAGGACAGGGCCACGGCCACCGTCCGGGTTCCCGGCCCGGCCGATTGCAAAGGTGATGCACGGTCGAGGCTGGCCAGAGACAGTGGTCCGAGCGGGGTCGCCGCTAAAATCAGCACCAGCAGGACCGGCGCGACGAAGACCAGCGGCGTCAGCGGCGCGACCCGCCGCCACGCCTGGCGTACGCGGCCGGCCGTCATCTCAACCCCGCTCCCGCATCACACGTGCCTTTTCACGCTGCCAGCTGCGTTCCTTCTCTGTCGCCCGTTTGTCGTGCTTCTTCTTGCCGCGGGCAACACCCAGCTCGACCTTGGCGACGCCCTTTTCGTTGAAGTAGACCGACAGCGCCACCAGGGTGATGCCCTGACGCTGGATCTGGCCGATCAACCGCGCCATCTCGCGTTTGTGCAGCAGCAGCTTGCGGGGACGCAGCGGTTCGTGGTTGAAGCGGTTGGCCGCCTTGTATTCCGGGATATGGGCGTTCAGCAGGTACATCTCGCCGCCCTGCTCGGCCGCATAAGCGTCGCCCAGGCTGCAGCGGCCCTGGCGCAGGCTCTTGACCTCGCTGCCGGTCAGGACCAACCCGGCCTCGATCTTGTCTTCGATGAAATACTCGTGGCGTGCGCGGCGGTTGTCCGCAACGATCTTTCGCGACATGGAAGTCCTTAGTGTCTGGCCCGAAAGCCGCTGACAACGACTTTCGGGGGCGCTGTTCCGTCCCGCTCCCCCGCCCAACCACCCATTGATGGTACCCTGTTGGGTGGTTGGGCGGGGGAGCGGGACGGAACAGCCACTTTTGAGTCAGATTCTTAATTCAGCAGTCCCGCCGTCCGCATGGCGTCCCGGACCAATTGCTCGGTCTCCGGTTTAATCGGGACCAGCGGCAGGCGCACGCGGTTCTCGCAACGCCCCAGCAGGCTGACCGCAAACTTGATTGGACCCGGACTGGCTTCGACGAACAGCGCGTCATGCAGGGGCATCAGCCGGTCCTGGTAGCTGAGCGCCGTCGTATAGTCGCCGGCCATGCAGGCCTCCTGGAACTCGGCGCAGGCCTTGGGCGCGGCATTGGCCGTCACCGAAATGCAGCCATCGCCGCCATGGGCCATCAAACCAAGAGCGGTCGCGTCCTCGCCGGACAGCTGGCAAAACTCAGGCCCCATCGCCAACCGCTGCTTCGAGACGCGGGTCAAATCTGCAGTCGCGTCCTTGACGCCGACGATGTTCGGCAGTTCGAACAGGCTGGCCATGGTTTCGACGCTCATATTGATCACCGACCGGCCAGGGATGTTGTAGATGATGACCGGGATGTCGACCGCGTCGTTGATCGCCTTGTAGTGGGCATAAAGCCCGGCCTGGGTCGGCTTGTTGTAATAGGGCGTGACCACCAGCGCGGCATCGGCACCGGCCTCCTTGGCGTGCTGGGTCAACATGATCGCCTCGTCGGTCGAATTCGAACCGGTACCGGCAATCACCGGCACCCGGCCGGCCGCCGCTTCGAGGCACAACTCCACCACGCGCATATGCTCCTGGTGGCTGAGAGTCGGCGATTCACCTGTGGTACCGCACGGCACCAGGCCGTGGCTACCCTCGGAAATCTGCCAATCTACGAAGTCCTGAAAGCCCTTTTCATCCACCGCGCCGTTCTTGAACGGTGTGATCAGTGCCGGTATCGATCCCTTGAACATGCGCGTTACCTTTAACAAAGATTAAGGCGTTTCCAAGGAAAATACCGGGCGTCGCGCGATACGGCAAGCGCCACGGTGGACGCATGTTCACGGCCCGAATCTGGTCGATCTCGGCCGTTCGGTCTAAGATGATGTCCGCTGGACAAGAAGCGGCAAAGGAAAGCAATGGTGAGGGTACACCGACTGATCGCACCTGCGATGGCTGTCGCTTTGCTGATCCCAATCGGATCGGGGCGAGCCGGTGCGCCCGTGCCCAAGGCTAAACCGCAACCGGCCGCCGAAGCGGTGGCGCTTCCCTCCGCCGACCACGAGGTCAACAACCCGCAGGTCCTGTCGACCAAGGACGCCCGGCTGTTGAAACAGGCGTTCAACGCGATCCGCAAGCGCAACTGGCGCCAGGCCCGTCGGTTGGCGAGCCACGCCAGCGATCCGCTGGTCGCCGACATCATCGATTGGCGTTGGCTGCGCCGCACCGGCAACAAAGCACGATTTGCCAATTATTCGGATTTTCTCCACCGCCACGGTGACTGGCCGGACATGAGGCGCCTGCTCCGCCACGCCGAAGAGGTCATGTTCGACAGCATCCCCGATGCCGAGATCCTGGCCTGGTTCGCGACCCGCACACCGACCACCGGCGCCGGCTGGGTACGCCTTGCGGAAGCGGAGCTGCGCGCCGGGCACAGGGAAATCGCCATGGCCCATCTCAGAGAAGGCTGGATCAACGGCAACTTCCCGCGCCGCCGCGAGGCCGACACCTACCGGCGACACCGCAAGCGGCTGACCCGCGCCGATCATGTTGCCCGCCTGGATCGCCTGCTGTGGCAGGGCAAGCGCCGCGCCGCGCACCGCATGTTGAAACGGGTCGGCGGCGACTATCGCAAATTGGCCGAGGCCCGGCTGCGCCTGAGAATGCGGATCGGCGGCGTCGACAAGGCCATCATGGCGGTGCCTGACGCGCTAACGAATGACCCAGGCCTGCTCTATGAGCGCATCCGCTGGCGCGGTCGCAAGGGCAAGCACAAGGGTGCCCAGGAACTGCTGCTGCTGGCGCCCGACCATCTGCCCCACGCCGATCTGTGGTGGGAGGAGCAGCAGATCCAGGCCCGCAAGGCGCTGGCCGCCGGTGACAGCAACCTGGCCTATCGCCTGGCCAGCCACCACCGGGTCAGCGCTTCCACCCACCCGACGGAATTCGCCGAGGCCGAATGGTTTGCCGGCTGGCTGGCCTTGCGGTTCGAAAAAGACACGGACGAGGCAAGCGCCCGCTTCGAGCGGTTGTTCGAGAATGTTCAGTTCCCGGTCAGCCGGGCCCGGGCCGCCTATTGGGCCGGCCGGGCTGCCGAAGCAGCGGGACGGGAGGGTGAAGCGGAAACCTGGTATGTCCGAGCCGCGCCCTTGGTCACAACCTTCTACGGCCAGCTGTCGGCGATCAAGTTGGACCTGCACTTTGCCAATCTGCTGCCGGCCCCCCCTGTTCCGACCGACGAGGAGCGCCGCACCTTCGAGGAATGGGATCTGGTGCGCGCCATTCGCATGCTGGTGGAGGTCGAGGAACCCAGGGACTTGCGCAATTTCTTCCTGGCCGTCACCGCCAAGGCGCCGACCAAGGGCTACCACATCCTGGTGACCGAACTCGCCCGCGACCTGGGCTATCCCGAACTTGGCGTGGTCTCGACCAAAGTCTCGCTGCGTGACGGCGTGCTGCTGTTGCCGCAGGGTTACCCGCTGCACGACGCGATCACCAAGGAACTGTCGGTCGAGCCGGCGCTGCTGCATGCCGTCGTGCGCCAGGAAAGCGAATTCCGCGCCCATGCGGTCAGCCGTCGCGGCGCTCGCGGCCTGATGCAGTTGATGCCCCGGACCGCGCGCCAGACCGCCAGGCGCCACAATATCCGCTATCACAAGGGCCGGCTGGATTCCGACCCCGCCTACAACGCCCGCCTCGGCAGCCACTACCTGGCCCATCTGCTGCGTAAATACCAGGGCAGCTATTCCCTCGCCCTGGCGGCCTACAATGCCGGCGAGACCCGGGTCGGCAAATGGCTGCGGGTTTCCGGCGACCCCAGAAATTCCTCGGTTGACGCCATAGACTGGATCGAGCAAATCCCGTATTCCGAGACACGCAACTACGTACAGCGGGTGATGGAAGGTTTGCAGGTATATCGTTTTCGGTTGGGCGACCGGGGCGACGGCTTTCGCCTGGTCTCGGACCTGGACGGCAAGCGGCGCGTGGTTTCGGAGACCGGAAAGCAATGCCCATGTTGACCAACAGGAAGCCGACGGACAAACACCCGGCCGATGCCGGTCCCGACCTGCCGGTGCATGCGGACGGGATCGTACCCTATCGCGAACACCGTTTTGCCGCTTATGACGGGCTTGAGATTTACTACCGGTCCTATGGCGACCCGGAAAATGCCGCGACACCGGTTCTCTGCCTGGCCGGCCTGGCACGGAATTCCAAGGATTTTCACGACCTGGCGATGCACCTGGCGCCGAAGCGCCGGATCTTTTGCCTGGATTATCGGGGCCGTGGCCGTTCCGACTATGACCCCAATTGGCACAACTACCGGCCCGAAACCTATGTTGCGGACATCGGTGCGTTTTTCATCCACGCAGGTTTGAGCCGCGCGGTGTTTATCGGCACGTCCCTGGGCGGTCTGCTTGGCCAGGCCATAGGTGCCCTGATGCCGGCCCTGATGGCCGGCCTGGTGATCAACGATATCGGACCCGAGGTCAACCCGACCGGTCTCGACCGTATCGTCGCCAAATACGGACGGGACTTAAGGTTTCCCGACTACGAATCCGCCGCCCGGGCCGAACGCGAAACCTATGGCCATGTCTACCCGGACGAAGACGACGATTTCTGGATGAAGGTCACCCGCGACACCTTCATCGATGATGGCGAAGGCGGATTGAAGCTGGATTACGACCTGAAGATCGGTGACGCACTGCGCGAAACCGCGAGCCAGCAGGAAAACAATATGTGGCCGCTGTTCGAAGCCCTGACCCCGATTCCGGTGCTGGCAATCCGCGGCGCGCTGTCCGACACGCTGAGCGAGGAGGTCTTCGACCGCATGGCCGAGGTCAAACCTGACCTGCAGCGGTTGACCTTGGCCAATCGGGGGCATACACCCATGCTGACGGAACCCGCCAGCCTGGATGCCATCGATGCCTTCCTCGCCACCATCCCCTGAACGCCTCCCCACGTTCCACGACATTGAAGACGCGGCCGAGCGCCTGCGCGGCTGGGCGGTCCGCACGCCCCTGCTCTCCTCGCCGCTTCTCAACCAGGAACTGGGGGCCACCCTGCTGGTCAAAGCCGAACCCTTGCAGCGGACCGGATCCTTCAAGTTTCGCGGTGCCTTCAATCGCATCAGCCGCCTGAACACGGCGCAGAAGCAGGCCGGGGTTGTCGCGTTTTCCTCCGGCAATCACGCCCAAGGTGTCGCCCATGCAGCCCAGTTGGTGGGGGCGCCGGCGGTCATCGTCATGCCGCGCGACGCACCGGAAGTCAAAATCGCCAACACCCGCGCATATGGCGCCGAAGTCGTGCTCTATGAGCGGGACAGCGAGAGTCGTGAAGCGATCGGCCGGGAAATTGCCGCCGACCGCGGCCTGACGCTGGTCCCGCCCTATGACGATCCTTTGATCATGGCCGGCCAAGGCACGATCGGTTTGGAGACCGCCGAGCAACTGGCGGAAATCGGCCAAACACCCGACATGGTCCTGTCACCCTGCGGGGGCGGCGGCCTGATTGCCGGAACCTCCCTGGCGATCACCCACCACCTTCCGGAAGTCCCGGTTTATGCGGTCGAGCCAGCCGGGTTCGATGACACCGCCCGGTCATTGGCGACAGGCGAGGCACAACGCAATGATCCCGATGCCCGATCGATCTGTGACGCGCTGCTGGCGCCGACGCCCGGTCGCCTGACATTTTCCGTCAATCGGCAGACCCTGGCGGGTGGACTGGTGGTCGACGACGACGAAGTTCGCGCTGCCATGGCGGTCGCCTTCCAAGCTCTCAAACTGGTAGTGGAACCGGGCGGCGCGGTAGCCCTGGCGGCCGCGCTCAACGCCAAAGTGCCTATTCGGGGTAAGACCGTGGTCGTCGTTGCGTCCGGTGGCAATGTGGACCGGGCGGTTTTCCGCGAAACCCTAAATTAACCCTGTTCCCGCTTCTCAGCTTGGCCGCAAAACCGGCTGAAAAACCAAGGAAAAATCGTGTTCGAACCGGTGCAAATTCGGGGCCGTTCGCGATCGCCGACCCATGCAAAAAAAGCATATCAAGAATGAAAAAATAGCTCTGGTGGGAAGCGATCCAAAGGCTTATGTGCGCCTTTGAAGCGGGCGTCATTTTGTCGTCCAAGTTGCAACGAGCCTGAGCCTATTTGGGAGTTTGTGCCATGGCTTTTAATTTCATCTTTTCCATCCGCCGCGCATGGTACGCCATGGAAACCCGCCGTCAGCTGCATCGTCTGAGCACTGCGCAATTGCAGGACATAGGCATGACCCGCGATCAGATCGACGAAGTCGTCGAGAGCATGGCGGCTAAACTGACCGCCCAACACCAGGCTGAAGCCCAGAGACACGTTGCAACCGCGCAACCGTTCAAGCCGGCCTATTCGCAGCACTGATCGCTATTAATCGAAACGTTCAGCCGCCCCGCCGGATCGCCGGTTCGGGGCGGCTTTGCGTTGGCGCGCTGTGCCACTTTGCAACACCACTTGGTCGAGCCGTCTGTCGACAGCGCCTCCGAGACCCCTTTCCCAGCCAGCCTTCCCATTTCGGTACGCCACCGAAGCAGTATTCCACCAAGAACTGCTAAAAATCCTTTCGGCATCATCCTTGCTTTGTTGGGGACAGAACAAGAAACCCGCCAGGAGGAACCAATGAAGCTGCTGCTATCGACCTACATCCGATTTGCAATCACGCTTCCGCTGCTGATCCTTATGATGACGGTCAAATGCGTGATGGCCGCGGAATGGGCGGCACAGGTCATGACCCGACCCTTTCGCACGGAAGGGCTTGGCGGCGCCCAATAAGGCGGCGGACATACCTATTTTTTCTGACCGAAGACATTGATCCGGGCAAACGCGGCTGAAATCAGCTTCGCCACGTTTTGGCCCTGAGTATTAATCCTTTGTTAACTCTAAGCTGTTTATTTGGTAAAGCCTTCCTTAAATGCTTCCCCGCAAGAAGGCGCTTCCCCGAGCCCCAGTGGGCGTTCTGCCCACTGGGGCTCCTTTTTTCCCCTCGATGATGTGATATCGGACAGGCTTGGTGACCAGGTGAAGCGGTTCCGCAGCAATCCCGACCGCGCGGTCCACCAGCAGTTTCTGTTTACGCCCCACCATCAACCAAATTTTAAAGAGAATCACAGTAAAAACACTGGTCCTTCCTAGCATTCAGGAAGCAGTGGAAAGAATGATGGCGCATTCCGATCTCCCCCCTCGTGAAGTTTCTTCATCAAGGCGCCGCAAATCAAGCTGGCCGCGCCAGCATCGGCTCCTACTGGCAACGGTGATGATCGGGTGTCTGGCGGTCGTCGGCTGTTGGGTGGCGATCCACACCATCGAGCGCAATCTCATCGAACGCAACTCCATGGACACGGCGACCGCCTGGGCCAATATGCTGCGCCTGGAAACGGAAGACTTGCGCAACATCCTGAACCATGGCGAGTTGACCGAGAAGGACAAGCGGCACCTGGACGCTGCCGTAGAATCGGGCAACGTATTCCGCTACAAGTTTTTCGATTCCGAGGGCCAGATCGTTCAGGCATCGCGCCCCGAGGACGTCGGCAAGGTAACCGTCAACGCCTATTTCTTTGATACGGTGGCCAAGGGTTCGACCTTCGCCAAGGTGGTCGACGCCCCCGTCATCGGACCCGAACGCAGCGTCATCGGCGAGGCCTATGTGCCGATCATGGACGGCAACCGGTTCCTGGGCGCCGTCGAGGTCTATGTCGACATGACTGAACAGGCGCTGCTGTTGCAGCGGATCGGGAAACTGGTCCTAGCCGCGTTGATCACGTTTCTTGGCATATTGGGGATAATCGCCACCCTGTTCGTGCGCAGCTACATCCAAGCGCAGAAGACGATCGCGGAGCAGCTTCGCCACGCCCGGGACTCGCTATCCGAGAGCAACCGCACCAAGGACGCGGTGCTTGAGGAACTCAACGCCATTCTCGACAACATCAAATATGGCGTCCTGTTTGTCGATCCGGACCTCAAGATACGGGTCTTAAATCGCGAACTGATCAATCAGTTACGACTGCCACCGGACCTGGATTACAGCCAATATGCCTTGAAGGACCTTTCCATGCTGGCCCGCGAGGCGGGCAGTTTTTCGCAGTTCGATCATAAACAATTCGAAGATCGTATGGACCTGGAACTGTCTCGGATCCGCTGCGGTGAAATGCAGACGAAAATAGTTTCACCGAGCCCGGACCTGGAGCTGCAATACCAATGCACGGCGCTGGAAAACGGCGGCCGCATGCTGACATTCCTGGACATCACCAAGGTCAAGCAGCACGAACGCCTGCTGCGCCAGGCCAAGGAAGACGCCGAGGAAGCCAGCAGGACGAAATCGGAATTCCTGGCCACCATGAGTCACGAAATCCGCACGCCCATGAACGGCGTCCTAGGCATGCTGCGGCTGCTTTCCGAATCCAAGTTGGACGAAACCCAGCTCAGCTTTACGCGCAATGCCATCGAATCCGGCAACGCGCTGTTGACGATCATCAACGAGATCCTGGATTTCTCAAAGTTGGAAGCGGGACACATCGAGCTCGAAGCCGTCAAATTCAACCTGCGCGACCTGGTCGAGAATATGGTGACCATGATGGCCCCCAAGGCCACGCAGGCCGGAATAGATGTGGTCGGTTATGTCGATCCGCGTATTCCGGAAGAGGTTATAGGCGACCAGGGAAGAATACGGCAGATCCTGAACAACCTGTGTGGCAACGCGCTGAAATTCACACCCGAAGGTGGGTTTACACTGGGATCGGAGCTATTGGACTCCAGAAACGGGTCAGTATTGGTCAGGCTCAAGGTCACTGACACCGGTATCGGCATTCCGGACCAGGCAAAAAGCCAGTTGTTTGAAAAGTTCACCCAGGCAGACCGGTCGACATCCCGCCGGTTTGGCGGCACCGGCCTGGGCCTTGCGATCTGCAAGGAGCTGGCTGAAATGATGGGTGGAGAAGTCGGCTTCGACAGCGTCGTGGACCGGGGGAGCAGTTTCTGGGTGGATATTCCGTTGGCCGAAGCCACCGCATCGCCGAAGCAACGGAGTTTCGACCTCTCCGGTCTGCGCATCGTGCTGGCCAGCCAGTTCGTGCCCGGCGGCAAGGCCCTGGCCCGGCAACTGTCGGACTGGGGAGCGGACGCCATTGCCGTCTCGGATGTTCAGGACTTGCAGCGGACGATCCTGGATGGCTGGAACCAGTCAGCACCCATCGACCTGGTCGTGCTCGACCACGGCTTCAGCAAAACCGACTTGGAAACAGCTGAGGAAACGCCGCAGGTAATCTTCGTTTCGGCCAGCCGCGAAATGGCGGGTGTGGAGAACACGGACATTGTTGTCAAACCGGTCCGCTTAATCGATCTCTACAATACCGTTGCACGGAAGTTCGGCCGCGCGACCATTACACTCAGTGGCCAGGTGTCCCCCGAATGGGATTCGGACGCGCCACGACGCGTGGCTCAAAACCAACGGGTATTGTTGGCGGAAGACAACAAGATCAATCAGTTGGTGGCCGTCAACATGCTGATGAAATTGGGCCTGGAACTGGACGTGGTGGAAAACGGTCGCGCGGCGGTTGATGCGGTTGCTGAGAAATCCTATGACCTGATCCTGATGGACATCCAAATGCCGGAGATGGACGGCATTGCGGCAACCAAACACATCCGCGCGATGGAAGGCCCGGCGGCAAGCACACCGGTCATCGCCCTGACCGCCAATGCCATCAGCGGTGATCGGGAAAAGTATCTGGCGATGGGTATGAACGGCTATGTGGCCAAGCCGATCGACCCCCAATTGCTCTTCGAAGCGATCACACAGCACCTGGACGCCGACGTCCGACCGGATGAAGAAGAAACTTCGGAGGATCGTGCCGACGAACTGGACGCGGCTGTCACCGAGCAATTCGACGACCTGTTTGAATCTCTGCGGGACTTGGAAGCAAAGCTGGGGTAACGCGGCCTGCCTAGTCCGGCGGCGTCGGGCTAAATCGTGAAGTACTGCCGGGTCAAGGCGCGGGCTTCGGCTTCGACACCCTGTTTTGTTTCCAACTCGGCAATTTCGCGGTTCAGCCGCCCGACAATTCCCAGGAAGATGTCCAACAGGGCCGGATCGAAATGCGACCCGCGTCCCTGTTCCAGGATCCTTACCGCCTCTTCCAGCGGGTACGGTTCCTTGTAGGGTCGCTTCGACGTCAAGGCGTCGAACACATCGGCGATAGCGAAGATCCGCGCGCCAAGGGGAATGTCCTCACCCTGCAGCCCTTCCATGAAGCCGGTTCCGTCATAGCGTTCGTGATGGTAGCGAATGATCTCGCCCGCCTCGCGCAGCCATTCCGAATTGGCGATGATATCGATGCCTTCCAACACATGGCTCTTCATAATCTCGGATTCGGCTTCATCCAGCTTGTCCGGCTTCAGAAGGATCGTGTCGCTGATTGCGATCTTTCCGACATCGTGCAGAAAAGCCCCCTTGATCAGGCGGCGCATGGCCTGGGTGCCGATCCCCACCGCTTCGGCGAGGCGCACCGCGAAAATCACCACGCGATAGCTGTGGGCCCGCGTCTCGCTGTCCCGTTTGGCGATCGCTGCGCCCAACACCTCCAGCGCGTTGAGATTGGAGTTGAGAAGCAGGCGCGACCGCGTGAGCAGGTCACGGTTCAGGGACAGGATCAACGGATAGAGCACCAGCGACGTGGCCAGGACGACTGCCGTGACCATGACCAGCGTTGTCAACAGCGCGGTTTCGATCTCGTCGACGATTTGCGGGGCGATCTTGTAAACACCTTCGAAATAGCCGACCAAGTTGCCCGAGGTCTCGACCAGCGGAACCAGGGCCTGAACGTAGATACCGCCCTTGTACAGCGCCTTTTTGTGCCAAATGTCGCCCGCTGCGGGGAACGCGTGGGGTTCGCTGTCCAGCAACTCCTCGATTGCGCGGGTCCCCTCCTCGTTCGTATTGGCGATCTGGTTCTCGTCGCGGTCATAAACCTCCGACAGGATGAAGTGGCCGAACGGCGAATCTTTGCGGGTCCGCGACAACCGGTTGAGCTCATCAGCTACCGCGGTGTTCTTGTTGCTTGACTGGTCGGCGAGGTCGACCTCGAGGCTTTCGAGGAAAACATTCGATTCCTGTACCGCGATGGCAACAATACGGTCGTTCACCCGGCTCAATTCATACAGCAGCACGACGCCGGCAAAGACGACCGAAATCGCCATCGACGCAAGCAACAGCCGTATGAAAAGGCGTTTGTTGAGCGAAGACGTCATATGCACCTGATCACGCGAGTACCCCGAATAGCGAATGGTTCGCAAAATACATGCCGCGCGACGCTGATCTTTAGATTCATAACCTTACAATGCTTTCTTACATTTCTGAATCCCGAAGTGTCAATTTCTCCGACTCGCCGCACCACCGATGTTTCGGTCTGATACGCTGGATCGGCGGACCGATTCAGCAATCGGTGGCTCGACATTTCCGGCGCAATCGGCATCATTGGCCGACACCGGCTCGACCCCTTGAACCGGCAATTGCGTAATCTGGGGACCACAACGGGGAGTGTAAATCGGATGGCAAATGTGTTGGTCATCGGTCCGGTTCATCAAGCGGCAATCGATCTTCTGGAATCCCGCCCCGACATCACCATGGAACGCCTCGACTTTGCCGAGGTCGCGGACCTGGATCAGCGTATCGCGGATTTGGACGCCATCCTGCTCAGATTGACGAAACTTCACGAAGCCACCATCGACCGGGCCAGGCACTTGAAGGTCGTGGCCCGCTACGGGGTTGGCTTCGACACGGTCGATGTCGATGCGTTGACCCGGCGCGGTATCCCGTTGACCGTGATCGGCACGGCCAATTCGACACCGGTCGCCGAACACGCGGTCGGCATGATGCTGGCCCTGACCCACCGGCTGGCCCTCTATGACGGCCGCGTGCGGAACGACCGGTTCTTCGACCGGGACCCCACGGCCCAAACCGAATTGTGGCGGAAGACGGTGCTGATCGTCGGATACGGCCGGATCGGGGCCCGGGTCGCAAAGCGCCTGTCGGGGTTTGACATGGATATCGTCGTGGCCGACCCCAATGTCGCCCGGTCCGCAATCGAATCCCAGGGCTATAAATATGTCTCCGATTTTCACGACGCCCTGGCCGACGCCGACATCCTGACCCTGCACATGCCGGCCCTGCCCGACCGGCGTCCGGTGATCACCCATGCCGAACTGTCCGCCATGCCGCGGGGAAGCGTTCTGATCAACACGGCGCGTGGCTCCCTGGTTGACGAGAGCGATCTGGTCGATGCGTTGCGGTCCGGCCAGTTGGCCGCGGCCGGACTTGACGTGCTGATCAACGAACCGCCGGTTCCCGATCACCCGTTGCTGGCGATGGACAATGTGCTGCTGTCGCCGCACAGCGCGGCAATGACGGCGGAATGTTTCGAACGCGCCAGCCTGACTTGCGTTCGCAACATCCTCAACGGCCTGGACGGTACGCTGGACCCGGAATTTGTGGTCAACCCGGAAGTCCTTTCCGCACAGCGCGACCAGGAATGAACCCACGGAAACTCGGAGTGCGAACGTGTTGATAATTGCCGAAAACCTGCGGCGCCTGGTCGCCGATATCTTCGCGAATTGCGGCTGTTCCGAAGCCGAGGCGGCGCGCATTGCACATTACTTGGTGCTGGCCAATCTCACCGGCCATGACAGCCATGGTGTGATCCGGGTGCCGCGTTATGTCACCGCCTTGGCCGAAGGTCGGGTTATTGCCGGTCGAGAGATCACCATCGTGACCGAAAACGACGCCCTAGCGGTGGTCGACGGCAATCGCGGGTTCGGCCAGACGGTCGGACCGCAGGCAACCAGGCTGGGCATTGCCAAGGCAAAGGCCAAGGGCGCCGCGATCATTGCCCTGCGCCATGCCGGCCATTTGGGCCGCATCGGCGACTTCGCCGAAATGGCCGCCAAGGACGGGATCGTGTCCATCCACCTGGTCAACGTCGCCGGCAGCTTGCTGGTGGCGCCGTTCGGGGGTGTCGAGCGCCGTATTTCGACGGCGCCGCTGGCGATCGGCGTCCCGCAGCCCGACGCCCCACCGCTCATCTTGGATTTTGCCACCTCGGTTGTGGCCGAAGGCAAGGCGCTGGTTGCGCACCGCGGCGGCAAACCGGTCCCGGACGATGCGATGATCGGACCCGATGGCGCGGTTTCGGGCGATACAAGGCTCCTGTATGGCGAGACCCGCCCCGGCGATCAGCCCGACTACCGCCAGGGCAGCGGGGCGCTGCGGGCGATGGGCGGTCACAAGGGGTCGGGACTTGCCTTCATGATCGAATTGCTGGCCGGCGCGCTGACCGGTTCGGGCACCGCCGGACCGCCACCGCGAACGATTGCCAACGGCATGCTGTCGGTTTTTCTGGATCAGGCGACCTTTGATACCGAGGACGGTTTCGTGGCTGAGATGCGCCAATACGCCGACTATGTCACCAGCGCTCGACCGGCCGAGGAAGACGGCGAAGTTCTGTTGCCGGGAGACATCGAACGCCGCACCCTGGCCCAACGGTCGGCCGATGGCATTCCCTTGAGCGATGAAGCCTGGCAGGCCATCAAGGCGTGCGCGCACAGTGTAGGTGTAGATACGCTGGATACGTAGATATTACCAAATCTTCGGGGTACATTGCCATTTGACACTCTATCGTCGTGTGTCTGGAGAGATCAACGGTGTAGTCCATTGTTTACCTGTTCGGTCTATTGTCTGCCGGCAAGATCCCATCCTGAGAGTGAAGGATAAGTGGAATTGCCTGCTGCCCGCAATTTGTCCCCTGCGTTAGGCGACCTCATCGCGGTGATCGCGGTCGCGCTCTCGGTCTTTCTTCTAGGCACCTATTTCGATTTTGCGGAACATTGGCAACAGGTATCCCGAACGCATGAAGGTTGGGAGCTGGACGAGTTCGCCCTGGCTTTGGCGGTTAGCTCGGTCGGCTTTGGTTGGTACGCGTACCGGCGATGGCGGGAAGCCACCCACCAAGCCAATCGCCGCACCCAAATGAATCGTGAATTGGCGGCCGAGATCGAACGACGTTTGATCATCGAGACCACGCTTCGCGACAGCGAGAACCGGTTTCGCAGTCTTTTCGACACCGTTTCCGCGGGCATCGGCCAAACCGCGATCAGCGATGGCCGGGCATTGATGGCCAACCCGAAGCTGGCCGACATTTTTGGCTATGCCAGTGTCGAAGAGTTCTTGGCCGAATTCGTTTCGACCAATCACATCGCCTCGCCCGGCAGCAGGGCGCGCCTGCTCGATCACTACCAGGAAAACACCGGCGACCCGATCGAATACACGTTCCGGAAAAAGGACGGCACCGAGATCATTCTGGAGTCCCATGCGATTGTCGATCACGCCAATGGGGTTATCGACTTCGTCGCCATCGACATAACCGACCGGAAACGGGCCGAAACGGAGGCGGCCCGCGCGGTCGAAATGTCGCTTCAGCGTGACCGCCTTGCCGAGTTGGTCAACGAACGCACTTCCGAACTCCAGACGATCACCGACAATCTGCCGGCGTTGATCGCGCATTTCGACAAGGATCTGCGTTACCGGTTTATCAATGCCACCGCCGCGACCTGGTACAATCGACCGGTCGACGATGTGATCGGCATGACTTTCATTGAGGTCCTGGGCGAAGACACGTACCAAACCTATGGACCGCTGCTGACCAAGGCGCTGGCCGCCGAGGTCCAGAAATTCGAACCGACAGTGACGTACCCGGATGGCAAGACCAGGGAAATCGACGTCACCTTCGTTCCCGACTTCGCCCCCGATGGCAGCGTCCAGGGCCTGTTCAGCCTGGCCGTCGACATCAGTTCACGCAAACAGGCGGAACGGGCCCGGGCGGAAAGCGAGGCTCGTTTCCGGGCGATTGCGGAAACCTCGCCGGCCCTGACGGTGATCAACAGTCTGAAGGACGGCACGTTCCGCTATGCAAACAAGGCAGCATTAGACTACCTCGAACGGACTACGGAAGATCTCTCCCAATTGACGGCCCGCGAGCTGTGGACCGATCGACAGCATTGGGAACGGTACAAACGGGAATTGGGTGAGAAGCGACGGGTCGACTATCTCCAGGAAAGCTTCAAATGCCCGAACGGGCAAATTCGGACGGTTTTGATGTCTTCGCAGGTGATGACCTTCGAGGGCGAGGAAGTGGTCCTGACCAGCGCCGCTGACATTACCGAACGCCAGGAACTGGAAGAGCAACTCCGCCAAGCCCAAAAGATGGAGGTTCTGGGTCAGCTCACCGGCGGAATCGCACATGACTTCAATAATTTGCTGGCCGTCATCATTGGAAATCTCGAGCTGCTTGCCGATGCCGCCGGAAACAACCGTTCGGTGGTTCAGTACGCCGACCGTGCCGCCGCGGCGGCGGACCGCGGCGCCAAATTGACCCACAGGCTTCTGGCCTATTCGCGCCGCCAGACCCTGCACGTCAGCGACACCGATATCAATCAACTGGTCCGCTCCCTGGCCGACATGGTCTCGCGTTCGGTTGGCGAACTGATCACCTTGAAACTCGACCTGACGGACGACCTTCCCCTGATCAAGGTCGACCCCCACCAATTGGAGAACGCAATCCTCAATCTGGCGGTTAATGCCCGCGACGCCATGCCAGAGGGCGGCACCCTGACGATTTCCAGTGACCGGGTTGACCTCGACGCCGAAACCATCATCGCTGGTCAAGCAGTCGCGGCCGGTACCTATCTACGGCTCACGGTGACGGACATCGGCAGTGGCATGGCGCCCAATGTGCGGGAGCGGGTCTTCGAGCCGTTCTACACCACCAAGGACGTCGGCGAGGGGAGTGGCTTGGGCCTTTCCATGGTGCACGGTTTCGTCAAACAGTCGGGCGGCGAGGTGACAGTGGAAAGCACGATCGGACAAGGCACGTCCATTGGTCTTTACCTCCCGATTGCGGGGGCTGCCGAGATTGTCGACTATTTACAACATCCACCAAAATCGGCGATGGGCGCAAATTGACCGACCGCTTCGCTATTCTCGACTGGTAGAGGCTGAGATCCGCCCCAATATAGGCTCAGGACCTGTTAGCTCTGTACCAGCCGAACGGCGTCAATCGGCGTGTTCTAGGCGAAAAAACGAGCATCAACGGTAATCCGACATGTTCTATCAACGACAGGGCGCAAGTACGAAACAAGGTGCCATGAGCGGCTGGTGGTCCGACAAGTCCGAACTGCTGGCTTGAGCTCGTAGCGGACAGGATCAAACCTGATAGAGTGAGCGCATGAGCTCAACTGAGAAGACTTGGATCGCCCTTGTCCGCGCCATTGGCCCTTTGACACACAAGAAGATGTCAATGGCTCAGCTTCGCAAGGGATGCGAAGGTGCCGGCTTCAAGGATGTTCGAACGGTTTTAGCTACCGGAAATGTCATTTTCACCTCTACGCTGACGGAAGCCGAGATGGGCCGAAGCCTCGCCGCCATTATCGACGCACACGATTTACAGAACGAAGTGTTCTTACGTAAAATGAGAGATTTGAAATCTGTCCTAACGAAAAACCCGTACCCGGAAGCGTCGGCAGAGCGCCCCAACCACATGTTGGTGTTGTTTATGTCTGCTATGCCAACGCCGTCACAAATCGCCGATACTGAAAGCTTCGATGGGCCCGAACGTGTCAAGGTCATCGGCAGAGAGGCCTACATCGACTACAAAAAAGGCGTGGCTGGGTCGAAGCTCGTGCCAGGCCGCCTTGAAAAGCTGCTCGGCCGTTCTGGAACAGCACGCAATTGGAACACCATCCGAAAGCTTGTCGACGAAGCGTCGAACTGACGTGACGCTATTCGAAAGTCGGCTTTGTCCGCAAAGCTGAATTTCCTGTGGGCTACGCCGAGAGTCTGAGTTGGGTGAATGTTCCAAGTTGGCCCGCTCGTGCAAGGATTGGCGGTGCATCGCAACCAGATACGACCGCTGCCCACATAGTTTCATGTCGGCGACTTGGGTCCCCGCAACTATTCACTGTTGGACCAATCAATGAGCCCTGACCTCAATGAATATCGGCGGACTCCGACATCGCCCGCTTCAACATGTCGATATCGAATTCCGGGTCGGCACAGGCATCCAGAATGACCTTCTCGCGGCGGCTGACCAGATCGACGGCCGCCGGCAGGTCCCGCACCACGGCAGCGGGAACGACCACCGCGCCGTGGCGGTCGGCGTGGATCAGGTCACCGTCGCGCACGGCCATGCCGGCAATGTTCACGTCAGCCCCAAAATCCACGATATGGACATGGGCATGGCTGGGCCCGACCATACCGGCCAGCAACTGGAACCCCGGCGCAAGCATGTCCAGGTCCCGGATCGAACCGTTGGTGACGCAGCCCAAGCACCCCAGCCCCTTGTGGACATTGGTGTTGACCTCGCCCCAAAACGCGCCGAAACCGGGCGCGGGGTCCAGGTCCTGGATCACGGCGACGGTCGGCCGCGGCGCGGCGGCGACATATTCGTAGTAGGCGGCGCGCAGCGACCGCACCTCGTCCGGCGACCCGGGCGGCGGCGTCACCGCACGGATCGTCGCGGTCCGGGCATAGCCGACGATCGGCGGCAACTCGGGATCGGCCGCGACCAGGGGCGCCGTCGTGAAGCCGGTGGCTCGCCGGTCCGGCGCCACGATTTCCAGGGCATTGCAGATGGTCGGCGTATCGAACGCGATCAGGGCCTCCAGATCGGCTGCCGTCAATTCCCCCTGGACCATTGGATTCTCCTTCCGCTTCAGCCGCCACTGCGGGCGTGAAAAACAAACCCCAGCAGGTTGAGCAGCAATTGCGCCGCCAGAATGGTCGTGCTGCCGGTCGGGTCATAGTCGGGCGCGACCTCGACCAGGTCGATCCCGACCACGTCGCCCCGGCCGGCTAGGCCCTGCAGGATTTCCAACACCTCGTAGTACAGGAACCCGCCATGGCTAGGCGTGCCGGTGCCCGGCGCGATCGACGGGTCGAAGCCGTCGATGTCGATGGTCAGGTAATAACGCACCCCCGGCGGGATACGGGCAAGCACGCCGTCGGGCCCCAAGGCCCGCACCTGACGCACCGACAGGATGTCCGAGCCGGCCGCCCGGGCTGCATCGTAGTCCGAC
This sequence comes from uncultured Sneathiellales bacterium, assembly GCA_964344385.1. Taxonomy (GTDB): domain Bacteria; phylum Pseudomonadota; class Alphaproteobacteria; order CAYFNG01; family CAYFNG01; genus CAYFNG01. The sequence continues at coordinate 133,472 of CAYFNG010000004.1, read as the reverse complement.
CGGTTCGAGGAGGACACGTTACGGATCCCAAGCTGGGTCATGCCGGTGACATGGGCCATTTCCGAAGCACGGCGCAACGGATTGCCGTGGCCATAGCGGACCCCGTGCCGTTCATCGACAAAATCCAGATGCGCATCGACATGCACGATGTGCACTGGCGACTGGTCGTCAAACGCTTTGATGCAGGGGATGTGCACCGAATGGTCACCGCCCAGGACAACCGGCATCGCCCCGGCGGCCAGGATATGCCGGACGCCGGATTCGATGTTGGCGTGGCTGCGTACGGTGTCGGTGTGCACGATATCGGCATCACCGATATCGACAATCCTGACCTGGTCGACCGGCAGGTAGGTGACGTCGTCCTCGAAGTCATAGGCGCCACCGTGGCCAAAAGCGAACAGGGTCGAAGCCTCGCGGATACCGCGCGGCCCGAAGCGCGCTCCGGCACGAAACTGGGTTCCGAAATCAAACGGCGCCCCCAGGACCGCGACATCGGCGTCGATCTTGGCCCAGTCGGTGCAGATCGGCCGCTTGGCGAAACTGCAATGTCCGACAAACGGCAGGTCCAGCCGCCCGTCATCATAGGTATTGCCCGTCATGCTCGACCCTCCCTGCCCGTCTGACCGTCAACCATACTCCGCCCGCCAGGCCTGGAACATCAGGATGTCCCAAAGCAGGTATTGGTCATTGGCCCGCCCGGCCAGTTGCGCCTGCCAGCGGCCGCGCACGGCATCGCCATCGAACAGGCCGTCCTGGCCCAGCTTGACCGGATCCAGCAACGCCTCGCACCAGTCGCGCAGCGGCCCGCACATCCAGGTGTCGATGGGCACGCCAAAGCCCATCTTGGGCCGCTCGAACAGTGCCGGCGGCAAATGCCGCGCCAGCACCTGACGCAACAGCCATTTGCCCTGGCTGCCGCGGATCTTATGGCGGCGCGGCAGGCGCCAGGCCAGCTCGACAACGCGGTGGTCCAGGATCGGCACCCGCACTTCCAGGGACACTGCCATGCTGGCCCTGTCGACCTTGGTCAGGATGTCGTCCGGCAGATATGTCAGCGCGTCCAGATACTGCATGCGGTCGATATAGTCCGGCACCACATCGTGCACCGACGGGTCCCAGACCAAGCCTTTGTATTCCGCGGCCCCTGGCACGATCTCCTCAGGCGCCAGCCAATGGCTGATCAAGCGGCGATAAAACCCGTCTTCGTCCTGGGTCAGGACCGCGGCAAGTTTGTGCATCTTGTCGCCGGCCTGGGGTGGTCGCCAGGCACCAGGCACCAATCCGAAGATCCGGTCCCACAGCCGGGGCGGCAGCCATCGGATCATCGCGGCGCCGGCGGCCCGCAGCGGCACCGGCAGCCGGCCGATGGACCCAACCACGTTGCGAGCCTGGAAGTAGCGGTTATAGCCGCCAAACAGCTCGTCGCCGCCATCTCCCGACAGTGCCACGGTGACATGCTCGCGGGTCATCTCCGAGACCAGAAAGGTCGGGATCTGGGACGAATCGGAAAACGGCTCGTCATAATATTTCGGCAGGTTCGGGATGATCTCCAGGGCATGGGCCGGCGATACATAGAGTTCGGTATGGTCGGTGCCCAGGTGACCGGCAACCGCCTTGGCGTGGCCGGCCTCGTCGAACCCGGGTTCGTGGAAACCAATGGAAAAACTGCGAACCGGCCGGTCGGCATGGGCCTGCATTAAGGCGACCACCGTCGAACTGTCGATGCCGCCGGACAGGAAAGCACCCAGCGGCACATCGGCAACCATGCGCCGCTTGACCGCATCCGCCAGGCTCGCTTCCAAAAGGTCGGTCGCCTCGACATCGTCGAGGTCCAGCGCCGTCTCGCGGCCGCGCGCCACCACCTCGTCCAATCGCCAATAGGGTTCGATGACCGGCGACTCACCCGCCCGCACGGTCAGGATGCAGCCCGGTTCCAGTTTGGCGACCTCCCGGTAGATAGAGTGCGGGGCCGGGATATAGTTGTGTCGTAGGAACGTGGCGACGGCCGACCGGTCGAGCGTGAGGCCAAGGTCGGGCAAAGCGTGCAAGGCTTTCAATTCGGAGGCAAAGACGAGCCGCCCCTTCACCTGGCCCCAATACAGCGGCTTGATCCCGACCCGATCCCGGACCAGGGCAAGTTGCCGGTTTTCCCGGTCCCAGACCGAGAAGGCAAACATGCCGACAAGCCGCTTCACGGTGGACTCGAGGCCCCACTCGGCTATGCCCTCGACTATGACCTCGGTATCGGAATGGCCGCGAAAGCGCCGGCCCTTGGCTTCAAGTTCCGCCCGTAGTTCCGGCGCGTTATAGACCTCGCCGTTGTAGGAAAGCACAAACCGCCCGCACGACGACGCCATCGGTTGGTGGCCGGCGGCACTGAGGTCGATGATCGACAGTCGGCGATGGCCGAATGCGATGCCGGCCTCCGCGTCGACCCAGGTGTCGCCATCATCCGGCCCCCGGTGCCGGATCGCGCTGGCCATTGCCGCCGCCTGGGCCGCCAACTCATTGGCACCAAGGCTGGGTGCACGATCAAAAAAACCCGCAATACCACACATCGACCTGATCCGATCCGTCTGCCGGCAAACACTACCCGTCAGCCTGGAAGAGCGAAAGGAATTTGAGCAGTGTGAGCTTCTCGCCGGTCAGTTCCAGATCACCCGAGACCAAGGCGGCCACGAAATTTCGGCGTTTGGTGAGGATTTCCTTCCACACGAACGAATCCATGGTGATCCCGGCGTCCATAGTTTTCGGGTATCCGGCTTGCAACTCCGCGATCCCTCGCCGGACATGGATCGCATAGTCTTCGGCGACGTCGGTAAACCGAAACCCGACGGTGATCGTTTCGTCTGCGGCGGCCTCCGGGTCCAGGTTGACCGCCATCGCGGCCATGAAATTGCCGATCGGGAACTGGCGCAGGAAATCCTCGGCCACCACTTCCGGGTCGCTTTTGGGGATGACGCGACCGCCCGCCTCCAGGGCCTGGGTCAGGTAGTAGTTGCGCCCGGTGGCGCTGATCTCGGCCTCGCCCAGTGCGGTTAGCGCCGTTACCCGCAACTCACCGGCAACCCGATCGTCGGGATCCAGTCGGAGCAGATGCCCGGCCAGGCGCAGGGCCCATTGGTGGTCGCCGGCCCGCGCCGCCGCCCGGGCCTTGGACCGCAGCGCCTCGGCCCCGCCGGCCAATTCCGCCATGCGTTTCGCCCGCGCCTCCGGGGCCAGCGGCTTGAGGTCGACGGCATCGCCGCTGAACCACCCCAGATAGCCGCTGAAGATCGATCGGACCGCCCATTCGACCCGCCCGTAGAACGGTTGCAGATAGGGAAGCCGGGCCAGGTGCGGCGGCAGTTTGAGTTGGGCAACGATCTCGTCCGGGGTCAGACCCTGGTTCATCAACCGCACCGTCTGATCGTGGACGAACTGGATGGCGTCACGATAGTTGGTCAGGACAGTCCGGACCTTCTCAGCGCCTATCACGGGACGGGAATGGCTGGGCACCAATGCCTCGGCGTTCAGGGACCGCATCCGATCCAGGCTGTCGACCCACTGGGTCACGTCGCGATAGGCGGTACCGCGGATCGCATAGAGGTTGGGAAAGGCATGGTAGTAATTGTCGCCGGGCAGCAGGATCCGCTGGTCCGGCAGATAAACGAAGATCTGGTCCGGTGTCTCGCCGGGCGCGAAATGCAGTTCCATCCGGATGCCGGCGATTTCGATGGCATGGGGCGATTTCCGGAACGTGGTGGTGGGCCGGCGATAGGCCAAGGGTTCGTCGGTCCCGATCGCCAGGAAGGGGCCGATACCGGCATTCGGCACCTGATCGCGCGGCAATTGGGTGCCAAACTGACGCACGCTGCGGACCTCGATAATCGGGCGGATGACGTTGACGATACGGTTGACCAGGTCCGGGGTGGTGGCAAAGCTGATGATCTCGGGCCGATCATCGCCGGCGAACACCCCTGCCCCGAACACGTGGTCGGCGTGGTTGTGGGTGTAGATGATCGCCTTGACCGGCTTCGACGTGATTTTGTCGAACTCCGCCTTCACCGCCTTTGCGGCGGCGATGCTCTCCAAAGTGTCGACGATGACGACGCCGTCCTCGCCTTCGATCAAGATGGTATTGGCCAGGCCGTAGCCGATCGCGACATGGATATTGTCCGCGACCCGGACGATCCCCCTCTCGAAGGTCGCGCTATGGGCTACAAGCTTTTCGTGTGCGGTTCGCGTATCACCCAGTTCGTCTTTGCTGACCGACGGTTCATCGCAGCCACTCAACACGAGGCTGACCAGCAATAGCCAAAACAACTGTTTCACGGTATGCGTCCCTCTTCGTCCCGGTTGGATCCGAGTGCGTATTCGATATAGCCACGGGTGTGGCCACCCCCCAACAATGTGCAATAGCTGTTTCCGGGAGGAAAGCCCGCAAATTGGGCGCCGGATCAGGTGCCGGTCCGTCCCCCCTTTTACCATGGCATCTTCCCCGTCTGGAGTGTTGAAAATCGGACCAAAAATACAGTAGGTTGTTGCAATCTTTGAGGTCCGCCATGGCTGTATCGCATTCACCTTTCGACCGCCGCCAGCCGGTTGGCATCGTCGGCAGCTCAACCGCCGAGACTGGCGGGGACGCCTATCGCACCGCCCATGACATCGCCGCCGGCCTGGCCCATGCCGGACTGACCATCCTGTGCGGCGGCCGCGGCGGGATCATGGCCGCCGCCTGTCACGGTGCCGCCGAAGCCGGTGGCCTGGCGATCGGCATCCTGCCCGGCGAGGATCTGGATCAAGGCAACCCGTTCGCGAGCGTGTTGATCCCGTCCGGACTGGGCAATGTCGACACCCCGATCACCCGTGAACCGGTCACGGTCAGCCGCAATCTGGTGATTGCCAATGGCGCCGCCTGTCTGGTCGCGGTGTCGGGTGGACGCGGCACCGCGGACGAAGTCAGCCTGGCGCTGGCGCGTGGCAAAAAGGTCTTCGCGATATGCGGCGCCCCTGTCCCCGAGAACCACGAATTTGTCACCGTCTACGAAGACGACGACTGGTCGAACCTGATCGACGATGTCGCCCAGTGTTTTGCACCCGGAGATCTATCCGACTACGAGATTTAGTCCGCTTAGGTTTTGCCGCCCATTGTATTTGCATATTTAGCGTTTAAATCCTTGAGAGTTTTCGGCGCTACCGGCCGCCGGCATGAGGGGATCAACGGGAGTGGATGGGCATGCTTGACCTAATGGGTTTCAACGCCTTTGCAATCGCATTTGTGGGGCTCGCGCTGGTGATCATTCTCACCGGCGTCAAGGCGGTGCCGCAGGGCATGGAATACACCGTCGAACGCTTCGGCCGCTACACCAGGACGCTGAAGCCGGGTTTCCATCTGATCGTGCCAGTGATCGACCGCATCGGCAACAAGGTCAACGTCATGGAAACGGTTCTGGATGTCGACCGCCAGGAGGTGATCACCAAGGACAATGCCATGGTCGGCGCCAATGGCGTGGTGTTCTTCCAGGTCTACGACACCGCCAAGGCGGCCTATGAGGTCAACGACCTGCACAACGCCATGCTCAACCTGGCGATGACCAATTTGCGGACGGTGATGGGTTCGATGGACCTGGACGAACTGCTGTCGCAGCGCGACCATATCAACGCCCGCCTGTTGACGGTGATCGACGACGCCACCACGGCCTGGGGCGTCAAGGTCACGCGGGTCGAGATCAAGGATATCGAGCCGCCCCAGGATATCGTGGTGGCGATGGCCCGGCAGATGAAGGCGGAACGCGAGAAGCGCGCCAACATCCTGGAAGCGGAAGGCCTGCGGCAGTCCGAGATCCTGCGGGCCGAGGGCGAGAAACAGGCGCAGATCCTGGCCGCCGAGGGCCGCCGCGAGGCCGCCTTCCGCGACGCCGAGGCGCGCGAGCGTGAAGCCAAGGCCGAGGCCGCCGCGACCCTGATGGTGTCGAAGGCGATCGCCGCCGGCGACGTCAACGCGATCAACTATTTCGTGGCCCAGAAATACGTCGATAGCCTGAAGGAATTCGCCCACAGCAACAATGAAAAGATCCTGTTCCTGCCGCTGGAGGCGTCCAGCGTGATCGGCGCCATCGGTGGCATTGGCGAGATTGCCAAGGGCGCGTTCGGGAAGACCGACAATGGTTGAGCTGGTTCAGGCCCTGGAGTTCTGGCACTGGTGGGTGCTGGCGGCCGTGCTGATCGGAATCGAGATCTTTGCGCCCAGCACGGTTCTGGTTTGGCCCGGCATCGCGGCCATCATTGTCGGCGCGGTGATGTTCTTCGTGCCCGATTTGGGCTGGCAGTACCAGTTGCTGATCTTCGCCGTCTTGGCCCTGGGCAGCCTGATCGCCTGGCGTGCCTATGTCCACACCCAGCCCAAGCAAGCCGAGGAGCTGAAGGTCAATCTCGGCGGTGCCCGCCATGTCGGCCGCGAACTGATCCTGACCGAGCCGATCGCCAACCGGCGCGGCCGGCTGGAGGTCGACGGCGTGATCTGGAAGATCGAAGGCGACGACGCCGAGGCCGGCACACGGGTCCGGATCACCGGCGCCGACGGCACCGTGCTGAAGGTGGAACCCGCTTAAGCCGCGAAGAATCCGTTCAACAACTCGAGTTCCCGCTGGGTCCGCAAGGTCGGCGCGTGGCCGACGCCTTCGAACACCTCCAGCCGCGCCTTGGGGCCACGCTCCGTCATTGCTTGCGCGGTGTCGGCAGCTAGCACATCGGAGACCGCGCCGCGCAGCAGCAGTGTCGGGCAGGCGATCCGCTCATAGGCCGGCCAGACGTCCAAATCAGCCGCATGCATGGTGAATTGGTTGACGATCTGCGGGTCGTAATGGGCGGTGACGCCACCATCGTCGGTGCGCCGATAGGAGGTTTCGGCCATCAATTGCCAGAAGCTGTCGGGATTGTCGCCGAACGGCGCGTAGACGGTGCGCAGGTACTGTTCCATCTCGGCGATGGTCTGGAACCGTGGCGGATTGCCGACATAGGTGGCGATTCGCTCCACCGCGCCCTCGGGAATGTCGGGGCCGATATCGTTGATCACCAGATGGGTGATCCTCTCGGCCAGCGACCCGGCCGCCAGATGGGTGCCCAGCAGCCCGCCCATGGAGGTGCCGAGCCAGCGCAGCTTGCCGACCCCGAGCTGGTCCAGCAGGTCGACCGCGGTACGGCTGTAGAAGTCGAAACAGTATTCGGTGTCGGCATCCACCGCCCATTGGCTGCGTCCCCGGCCCAAAGTGTCGGGGCAGACCACCCGATAGGTCGCCGACATCGCCCTGGCCGCGTCATCGAAATCCCGGCCGGTCCGAGCCAAGCCATGCCACATCACCAGGGTTTCGGGCTTGTCCCAGCCCCATTCCATGAAATGGACCTCTCGCCCGGCGCAGGTCAGGAAGCGCGATCGACCGTTCATTTTGCCATCCCCCGCAATTTGCCGACCACCCCGGTCGGGAAGAAGTAGACGCTCAGGATAAACAGCACCCCGAGCCACAACAGCCAGCGGTCGGGATGCAACAGGTGCGGGACCAAAGGCAGCGAGGCGCTGGCCTCGGCCGCCAGGCCCATCAGGTCCTTTAGATAAAATTGGGCCAGCGACATGATCACCACGCCGACCACCGCGCCATACATCGAGGCCATGCCGCCGATCACCACCATCAGCAGGATATCGATCATGATGGTGAAGCTGAGCGTGGTATCGGGACCGGTGTATTTCAGCCAGATCGCCATCAGGACGCCGGCCAAGGTGGCCATCGCGGCCGACAGGCAAAAGGCGACGGTGCGGTAGATGACGACCCGATAGCCCAGCGCCTCGGCCCGGAACTCGTTCTCGCGGATCGACAGCAGCACCCGACCGAACGGCGAGTTGACGATCCTGAGCATCAACAGGAACAACGCCAGACTGCTGAAGAAAACCAGGTAATAGGCGACGATACGGCCATTGACCCGGACCCCGAACAGGCGATCGTCCAACAGGCGGAAGGCCGGCTTCAGAAGTTGCGGCACCTGATAGGTGATGCCGTCCTCGCCGCCGGTCAGGGTGTGCAACTGCGAAGCCAGAATCATCACGAAACTGGCCGCCGCCAGGGTCACCATGGCAAAGAAGATCGCCTTGACCCTGAGCGAGAGCAGCCCGATGGCAAAGGCGACCACCAGCGAGATGGTCAGGCCAACCAGAGTGCCCAGCGCGATCGCCGCCCAACTGCCGTCCATGCCCTTCAGCGCGATGGCGACACTGTAGGCGCCGATGCCGAAAAACATGGTGTGGGCAAAGGAGACAATGCCGGCATAGCCCAGCAGCATGTCGTAGGACGCCACCAGCACGATGAAGATGCAGATCCGGGCCGCCACCGCCAACGATCGGGTGCCGGGGAACAGGAACGGCGAGAAAGCCAGACAGATCAATATGACCAGGACAACAACCGCCAGAACCCGGCTGCGGAAATGATCGCCGGAGAGAATGGATTCAATCATCGCGGCCCCCTCCCCTAGACCCGGGTCGCCGGCAACAGGCCGGTCGGGCGCCACAGCAGCACGATCACCATCAACAGGATGTTCGAGCCCAGCGCCAGTTTCGGTTCGATGAACGCGACATAGTTAGCGGTCAGGCCGACCAGCAGGGCGCCGATCAGCGAACCCTGGATCGAACCCAGGCCACCGATAATCACCACGATGAAGACCAGGATCATGATCTCATTGCCCAGCGCCGCGGTGATCAGTTCGTTGTAGACCGCCCACATGGCACCGCCCAGGGCGGCCAGGGCGGAGCCCGCGACGAAGACGCCGATGAACAGCGCGTTGATGCGGTAGCCCAGGGCTTCGACCATCTCGCGGTTTTCGACCCCGGCCCGGATCAGCAGGCCGATGCGGCTGCGGGTCAGCGCCAGATGCAGGGCCAGATACAGGACCACGCCGACGATCACCGCCAGCAGGCGGTACTTCTCGAAGGCCATCTCACCGACCACGAAGGCGCCCTGCAGGGTCAATGGCTTGGGCACCTGGACCGGGACCGGACCCCAGATCACCGGAATGATCTGTTCGGCGACGATCAGCGCGCCCATGGTGATCAGGATCTGCTTCAGATGATGGCCATAGACCGGCGCGATGATGATGCGTTCGAACAGATAGCCGAGAATGGCACCGACCGCGGTGGCACAGCCGATCGCCACCATCAGCGCCGCCAGGTTCAGGATCACGCTCTCGGACCCGGTCCAGCCGGCGAGCGGTGCGAAGACCGAGGCCGCGACAAAAGCGCCGAAGGTGATGAAGGCGCCGTGGCCAAAATTGAGCACGTCCATCAGGCCGAAGACCAGGCTCAAGCCGGACGCGATCATGAAGATCATCATGCCCATCGCCAACCCGGCCAGGGTCAGGGTGACCCAACTCGACAGCCCGCCGACCAGCGGCAGGGCGACGATGATCACTACAGGGATGATCAGTTGCGGCAGGTGGTCGATCAGCCATTCCTTAGGCTTGACGCCGTTATCGGCGGCGGCGTTGGTTCGGGTCGAAACCGTGGTCATTGTTCGGCCTCCGTCGCGGGTGCGGCGTCGTCGATGCCGAGCCCGAGGAAATTCTGCTGCATTGCCGTGTCCGCGGCCAATTCACTCATCGGCCCTGCATGGACGATACGCCCGTCGTCGATGATCGCGGCCTGTTCGGCCAGGTTGCGGGCGAAACGGAAGTTCTGCTCCACCAGCAGGATGGTGCAGCTCTTCTTGAGCTCGGCGAACGCGGCCATCATGGCGTCGACGATGGCCGGCGCCAGCCCCTTGGTCGGTTCGTCGATCAGGATCAGCCGCCTGGGTTCGATGATCGCCCGGCTGATCGCCAGCATCTGCTTCTGGCCGCCCGACAGCGCCGCCGCCGGCAGGTCCCAGAACTTCTCGATCGCCGGAAACAGCTCGAAGATCCAACCCAACCGATCGTCCGCCATGACCCCGGCCCGGGCCGCCAACAGCATGTTCTCGCGCACCGTCAGCGCCCCGAAGATGCCCATATCCTCGGGCACGTAGGCGATCCCGGACTGGGCGATGTCGGGGGTCGGGCGTGCGGTAATGTCCTCGCCGGCAAAGGTGATCCGGCCCTGGCCGGCCCGCCACAGGCCCATGATGGTCCGCAAGGTGGTGGTCTTGCCGGCGCCGTTTCGGCCCAATAGGACCGTCAGGCCGCCGTCCGGGACTTCCAGGTCGACGCCGTGCAGGATCTGGTATTGGGCAATCGCGGTATGAACACCGGCCAGGCTGAGCAGCGTATCAGACATGGGCCGAGGCTCCCATTCCCAGATAGGCTTCCTGGACGATCGGCGAGGCGATCACTTCGGCCGGGGCGCCGTCGGCAACCAGGAATCCGTTGTGCAGGACGATGATGCGGTCGGCCAGGCTGCGGACCACGTCCATCTTGTGTTCGACCAGCAGCACGGTCTTGTCGCTGTTGGCCTTGATCTGCTCGATCAGTTCCAGGATCACCGGCACCTCGTCGACCGCCATGCCGGCGGTGGGTTCGTCGAACATGAAGATATCCGGCTCCAGGGCCAGCAGAACCGCGACCTCCAGCTTGCGCTGGTCGCCATGCGGCAGGGTGGCGGCCAGGTTGCGGGCCATGCTGGCCAGGGCAACCCGCTCTAGGTAGTGCTCCGCCTTCTCAATCAGTTCGATGTGCCGCGACGCCATGGAAAACAGGTTCAGCCCCATGCCCTCCCGTGCCTGCACCGCCAGCCGGACATTCTCCAGGACGGTGAGGTTGGGAAACAGGTTGGTCAGTTGGAAGGCCCGGCCGATGCCCATGGCCGTGCGGGCCGGTGCCGGTGCCTTGGTGACGTCCTCGCCATAGACGAAGACCTGGCCGGCACTGGCCGGCAGCTGGCCGGAAATCAGGTTGAAATAGGTGGTCTTGCCCGCTCCGTTCGGCCCGACAATGGCGGTCAGGGTCCCGGGGTGGAAGGCGCAGGATACCGAATTGACCGCGATATGGCCGCCGAAGCGGATGGTCAGATCGCGGGTTTCCAACGCCGGATGCGACATGGTCATGATCTTGCCCCGTTGGTCGCGGCTTGCGACCGCCGCCCGGCCCCGTCGCAAAGGATCGCGGGACCGGGCGGTGGATACGCCGTTAGCGGTTGATCGGGATATTCATCTCGCTGGGCTTGATCTCACGCACCAGGTCGGGGATCGCCCATTTCACCTTCGGGTCGACCCGGATCTTGAAATGATACATGGACTGCAGCGCCTGATGGTCCTCCTTGCGGAAAGTCATCTCACCCTTCGGTGTCTGCCAGCTCATGCCCTCCATGGCCGCGATCAGGTCCTCGGTCTCGGTCGACTTGGCGGTTTCCAGCGTCTTGACCACGGCCAGTGCCGCCGCCATGCCGCCGGCGGTGAAGAAGTCCGGCGGGCCGTCGAAGCGCTCCTGGTGGGTTTTGACCAGCCAGTCGTTGATCGCATTTTTCGGCGCTTCGTAATAGTAATAGACGGCGCCTTCCATGCCCGGCACCACCTTGTAGGACGGCAGAACGGGAAGGATATGGCCACCGGTGGAGATCTCGATGCCATAGCGTTCCGGCTTCATGCCGGCGATCTTGGTCAATGCGCCGCCGCCGCCGGCGACGTAGATCAGCAGCACCTTGCGACCAGGCTTGTCCTTCAGGGCGTTGAAGATGCGTTCGGTCGGGGCGGTGAAATCGGTGGTCTTCAGCGGCACATACTCCTCGTGCACGATATTGGCGCCGGAGCCGCCCAACGCCGCCTTGAAGGCGGAAATACCGTCATGGCCAAAGGCATAATCCTCGGCCAGGGTGGCAACGTAGAGGTTGCTGTCCGGCTTCAGTGCCCTGGCCTGGGCCTGCATGTCCATGGACGAATTGCGCGAGGTTTTGAAGACGTAACGGTTCGAATCCTTGCCGGTCAGGGAGTCGGCGACCGCCGGTTCGATCATCAGGATCTTTTCGTACTCGGCCGCGATCGGCAGCAGACCCTTGGTTACGCCGGATGACGTGGCACCGACCGCCAGGACGACGTCGTCGTCACCATAGGCCTCGGCCAGCACGGCCCGGGCCACGTCGGGCTTGAACTGGGTGTCCTTCTTGATGATCTCGAGCTTGCGGCCCTTGACCGTCATCGACCCGTTGGTGGCGTATTCCAGGCCCAACATGAAGCCGGTCTGGGTTTGCTTGGAAAAAACTTCGAAAGTGTGGCCGGAGGTACCGTGAACCAGCGCGATGCGGATCGGGTCGGCTGCCTGGGCGGTGCTAAAGGCGAAGACCGTCGCGACTGCCGCGGCGGCGCAGAGAGTTCTGAGTTTCATGCTAGGGGTTCCTCTCGATTTGACGTTCCCTCATCGCGCCCGATTGTTTTGGGTCGCGCTCGTCGCCCTTAATAGGCAAGCGGCGTGCCAACCGCCCGAATCGGTAAAAAAACCGTTATCCGACAATCACTTGCCCGAAAACTCGCCGAATTTCGCGGTTTATAGGCTACGGGTTGATGTCCGTATTTCCTGACAGTTTTTCATGAAGCAGGTATTTTACAATTTGTTTTCAATAATTTAGACAACTGTCCGGTATTGCGGACATGGCAGTTTTTTGTCTGGTTATCCGGACATTTCACCATGGGCGGCCAGTTTTTCATAGAATTGGGCCCGGCTGATGCCCAACAGCTTGGCGGCCTTGACCTTGACCCCACCGCTGGCGGCCAGGGCGCGTTGCAGCATCTCGCGTTCGACCTCCGCCTGGACCTCGCGCAGCTTGCGAACCTCGCCCTGCCGCGCCATTTCAAGGTTCGCCTCTCCCAAGATTGGCGCCGTTACGGTCTCAGGCTTCAACAATTCGGTTTCCGGCAGCACCCGAGCAATATGTCGCCGTCCGAGATCGTGCGCATCATCCAAATTGACCGCCTGTTGCAGCACGTTGGCGAGCTCCCGCACATTGCCCGGCCAGGAATACCGGATCAGCAGGTCGAGCGCCCCCTGGTCGATGCCGCGCAACTCGTCGCCGCTCTCATGGGCCAACCGCTCCAGCAGCGCATGGCAGAGCGCCGCCAGATCCTCCTGCCTTTGCCGCAGGGGCGGGATGGTCAGCGGTACAACATGTAAGCGGTAATAGAGATCGGCCCGGAACCGTCCTTGCGCCACCATGACCTCCAGGTCTCGGCTGGTCGCGGCAATAACTCGGACATCGACCGGGATAACCTTGTTCGATCCAAGCGGTTCGATTTCGCGCTCCTGCAAGACCCGCAGCAGCTTGACCTGCAGCGGCAATGGCATATCGCCGACCTCGTCCAGGAACAGGCTGCCGCCCTCGGCCAACTGGATCTTGCCAGCTCGACCCTTGGGATCGGCGCCGGTATAGGCGCCGGGCGCCACCCCGAACAGTTCCGCTTCCAACAGGTTCTCCGGGATCGCGGCCGCGTTGACCCGGACCATCGGTTTTTCGGCGCGGGGCGAGGCGGCGTGGATCGCGTGGGCCAGCAATTCCTTGCCGGTGCCGGTTTCACCAAGCAGCAGGACCGTGGCCTCGCCGGCCGCGGCACGGCGCGCCTTGGCCTTGAGATCACGCACCACCTTCGATGCACCGACAAAATCGCTGAACCGGTATCGGGCCCGGCGTCGGTCCGCCAACTCCCGCTGGGCCGACGCGAGATCGCTCTGAAGGCGTTGGAATTTGGACACGATCGGTCGCAGGGCGTTGACCCGGTCATAGAGGATCACGCCAAGGGCGCCGGTGATCTCGCCGGCCTCATCGCTCAACGGAATCCGGGACACCACCATCTGGCGGTCGTTCACCGCGAAGATATCCAGAAGGTCGGCTTTGCCGCTCTCGACCACGTCGCGCATGCGCGAATTGGGGATGATCTCTTCGACCGGATGGCCTTCGATCGGCTGGACCCCGTTCCAGCCGATCAACGCCTTGTATTTGTCGTTCATCCACACGATCCGCGCCTCGGCATCGACCACGATCGCGCCCTCGTAGAGGCTGTCGAACAGGCGCGCCAAAGCCTGTGCCGCCTGTTGGCGCACTGTCAGATCGTCGGTCAATCCCTGCGGCGTGTCGGGCAAACCGCGTCACTCCCTGATCGGTTTCTTGTTGCGCCTTGTTACCGGCGAACCCTCAGGATAGCAGTTCGACACCGACAACTGAACCACCACGCCGGCTAGTGTTCCCTGACCGTCTATCCCGCCGCCGCCAGGCCGTGGCGACGATAGGCTGCAATGTCTTCCACGGTCACGACCGGCAACCCCTCCCGCTCGGCAAAAGCAAGGATTTCGGGCAGCCGCGCCATGGTGCCGTCGCGATTGGTCAATTCGCAGAGAACGCCGGCCGGTTTCCAACCGGCCATGGCGGCAAGATCGACGGTGGCCTCGGTATGACCGCGCCGGCCCAGCACCCCGGCCGGGTGGGCCCGCAAGGGGAACATGTGGCCGGGGCTGACCAGATCCTCGGACCGGGCCCGGTCGGCGATCGCGGCCTGCACCGTGGTCACCCGGTCGGCGGCCGACACCCCGGTGGTCACGCCGGACGCCGCCTCGATCGAGATGGTGAACGCGGTACCCATGCGCGAGGAATTGACCGGCACCATTTGCGGCAGGGCCAGCCGGGCAAGCTGTTCGTCGGTCAGGCACAGGCAGACGATGCCCGAGCATTCGCGGATCAGCATCGCCATTTGCTCGACGGTCAGGCTTTCCGCGGGGAAAATCAGATCGCCTTCGTTTTCCCGGTCCTCGTCATCGACAACCAGGACGCCGCCGCCGTCTCGCATCTGCGCCACCGCGGCCTCGACCCGGTCAAACGGGGTACCGAACTTTTCTTCTAACAGATTACCTTTTGCAGACTGATTCATGGCCGTCTCTCCAATCGACGGGAGCCAGAATCAGGGCGGCTTGGAAGCTGCACGAAACCCGTCGCCGGGCCACGCGCGGACGCCGGGCCGCGCCCGCGAAGGCACGGCCAAACAAGCTTATCCTCTCCCATCCGGACTGTTACCGTCGGCTCCGGCCTCTCACCGGATCTGCTGACCCCACCGCCTGGCGGCGATGGGCGCTCGCGGGCTGCCTTCAGATCTTCGAAGGATACCGCCGGTCGGGAATTACACCCTGCCCTGAGAACAAGCGCCTCTATGTTGATAACACGCCGCCCTCTCGGACGACCGCATGAAATTAGGTTGCAGGCTAATCAATGACAAGCCAATTCTGCAACGATCAGTCGCGCGGGAAGCGGCCCTTGTGTTCGACTTGGTTGAGGTCCTTGTGATTGCGCATGAAACGGTCCGCGGCGTCGGAAAAAGGCTGGAAGTCCCAAGCCGTGATGCGACCCTGGCTCAAGACCCGGTGCAGATAGCGCCGCCGCTGCTGATCTACCAAAACGCGTTCGTGCAGGTCGGCCAGGTCCCAGCGTTCCGCCACTTCGGCCGCAAACCCGGCCTCGACCTCCGCCGCGGCGGCCGAGCCGGCCAAATTGTCCAATTCGTCCGGATCCGCTTCCAGGTCGAAGAGTTGCGGCGGATCGGCCGGGCATTGCACATATTTCCAGCGACCGCGGCGGATCATGACCAGGGGCGCGACGGCACCCTCGCCGAGAAACTCGGCGAACACCTCGCCCTCGCCGGCGCCGCCCTCCAGCAGTGGCAACAAGCTGCGGCCGTCGATCGGTCCTGGGAAATCTCCCACCGATCCCCCACCCAGATCCAGCAAGGTCGGCAACATGTCGACCAAGGAGACATGGGCGTCGGCCCGGTTGGCGCTGAACCGCCCCGGGGCGTGCACGATCATCGGTACCCGGACGCTGGATTCGAAGAGGCTCATCTTGTACCAGAGCCCGCGTTCGCCCAGCATCTCGCCGTGGTCGCCGACCAGGATCACCACCGTGTCGTCGGCCAGGCCCAGGTCGCCGAGCGCGTCCAGCAGCCGCCCCAGCCAATCGTCGAGATAGCTGATATTGCCGTAATAGGCGCGCCTGGCATTGCGGATATCCTGGTCGGTGATCTCGACCGCGGCGTAGTCGTAGACCTGGCGCAGCCGCCGGCTGTGGGGGTCCAGGTCGGCCTCCGCCATGGCCGGCACCCGCGGCAGGTCGATGTCGGCATCGCGATAGCGTCCCCAATACTCGGCCCGGGCCACATAGGGGTCATGGGGATGGGTGAACGAGGCACACAGGAAAAACGGCCGGCCGCTGTCATCGCGCGCGAAGTCGTAAAGCGCTTGCAAGGCGGCGGACCCAACCTCGTCATCGAACTCCAACTGGTTGGTGATCTCGGCCACTCCGGCGCCGGTGACGCTGGACATGTTGTGGTACCACCAGTCGAATCGTTCCTCGGTGTGCCGCCAGTCGGGCACCCAACCGAAATCGGCCGGATAGATGTCGGTGGTGCGTCGTTCCTCGAAGCCGTGCAACTGGTCGGGGCCGATGAAATGCATCTTCCCGGCCAGCGACGTGCGGTAGCCCAGCGCCCTGAGCCCATGCGCCAAGGTCGGCTGATTGGCCGGGAAATAGGCCGCGTTGTCATAGGCCGCGATGGCCGCGGGCAGCCGCCCGGACATGAACGAGAAGCGTGCCGGTGCGCACAGCGGGCTGTTGCAATAGGCCGAGGTGAACACCACCCCTTCCCCGGCCAGCCGATCCATCCGGGGCGCCTTGACCACGCGGTTGCCGTAAGCCCCCATGGCAAAGGGCGTCAGCTGATCGACCATGAACATCAGGATATTGGGTTGGCGCTTCATGTGTCAGGCCCCTTCATGCGCCGCCTTGAGCGCGGCTGGACTGGGTAGGAACAACGCCAGCACGGCGCAACTCAACGGCAGGACAGCCAAAGCCCTCAGGGCGCCGTCATAGCCGCCAAACTGGTCGAAGGCCCAGCCCAAGGGCAGCGGCCCCAGGGACGCGCCCATGACACCGATCATCTGGCCGGCGCCCTGGATGCTGCCAAGATGCTTGCGGCCGAAATAGTGGGCCAGCAAAAAACCGAAAAAGGTCATGTTGGCGGCACTGTTGAAACCGAAGAAGACACCGTAGAAATAGGCCAGAACAGGATCATAGACCTGGGTCACGAGGAACAATGTCGCGGCCAACAGCAGCAGCGCCCCGGCGATCACCAGCTTGGCCGCGACCCGGTCCAACAGCCAGCCGACCAGTGGCATGCTGGCCGCCATCACCGCACCGGTAACCACGAACACGTTGGCGGCGGTCGTCTGGTCGATACCATGGGCGGCCAGGATTTCAACCTGATAGAAGAACAGCGCAGTGACCACCAGGGCCGGCGTGAACATCGCCGACACAACGATCCAAAACGTCGTCGTGGTCATGGCCTGGCGCAGGTTCATACCTTCTTCCGCACCCTGGAACCCGCCATGCCCCGCCCGACCCTGCTTGGTGGCGGCAATCGCCTCGCCGTCCGGCTTGAGCCCGAACGTCTCGGGGCGGTCATGGACCAGCAATCCGACCAGGGGCAGGATCACCACCCAGGTGATGATCCCTAAGCCGACCCAGGCACCGCGCCAGTCAAACAGCTCGACCAGCCACTGCGCCAATGGTGGGTGGATCGCCACCGACGCCGAAAAGCCCAGGACCATGACGCTCATGGCAACACCGCGCCGTTCGTGGAACCACTGCGCCACCAAATTGGCGCACAGCAGCATCAACGATCCCTGACCCAACAACCTGAGGCAGGCAAAGGCGACTGCCAGCCACAGGATATGGCTGGCCAGACTGAAACCGATACAGGCAAAGCCCAACAGGCTGCCCACCGCCAACAGCATGCGCCGGGGGCCGAACCGGTCGACCAGGCCACCGATCCGGGGCAGCAGCAGGGCCGCGGCCAGGGTCGCCAATCCGTAGGCGCTGGCCACCGCCTTCTGGGACACGCCCAGTTCCCGGGTCAGGTGACCAAGGAAAACGCTGAAGGTATGGGATTGACCAGGGCCGCTGGCGAACAGCAGGATCGCCGCCGCGCCCAAAATGATCCAGCCATAAAAAAGCCGCCCCTCGGCCTGTCTCAAGGCAAATGAACTCGGGCCGCCGCCGACGCTCATGGTCGGTCACCCGCCCGCATCGCGGACATGCACATGACAAATACCTACTCTCGACAAGGATGGTACCGGCCGCGGCCGGGCAGGCTCTGCGGTCCTAGCGCTTGAAGAGCCCCATCAATGACCCTTTGGCCAGGGTGTTGAAATGAAGCTGGAAGCCGACCACCGCCGCCGAGGTGTCCGCCACCACCGGCAACTGGGCCATGCCGACCGCGTGGATGGTGAACAGATAGCGGTGCGGATGGTCGCCTTCGGGCGGGCACGGACCGCCATAGCCCGGCTTGCCAAAATCGGTGCGGATTTCCAGGCAGCCGTCCGGCAGGGACCCCGCTGCACTGGCATTCAGGGCCAGTTCGCGGACATTGGCCGGAATGTTGACCACCAGCCAGTGCCAGAAGCCGCTGCCGGTCGGCGCGTCCGGGTCGAACATGGTGAGCGCAAAGCTCTCGGTCCCGGACGGCGGATCGGTCCAGGCCAGGTGCGGTGACTGGTTGCCGCCGGCACAGCCGAAACCGAAATTTTCTGACAGGATATGGTCCGCACCCAGATATTCACCGTCCGCAAAGCTTTCACTCGTCAGGATCAAATTTGCCATGGTCCGTCCCCTCCCATAGACCGGCCTGGCGCCATACATGCGCGCCCAAAGGCCATCGTTCAGCCGAAATTGCTGCCCTGATTATTCCCCAAACCGCCGACGATGGGAATAGCCGCAACGCAGGCCAAGCGGTACCCCCATCCCGGTTCCGCCCCAACACCGGAAACCGCCGTTTCCTGCGACAAAGTGTCATCGGTATTGCCGATTTGCGCGGAATCGGGCAAATTGGGCGCAAAGTTTCACGTGGCTTCCATTGCATGGTCCAGCGATCGGCGCCGGTCCGACCGGCACCGGCACGATGACCGACCGGCTTAGCGCCGGAACTCGGGGTGATCGGCGACCGGCTTTGTCGAGGCCTCCTGAACCGAAGGAGGAGTTTTCATGAGGGCTGCTGGATACCCGGCACCACAAGGTCTATACGACCCCGCGAACGAACACGACGCCTGTGGCGTTGGCTTCATCTGCCACGTCAAGGGCGACAAGAGCCACGCCATCGTCGCCCAGGGTCTGGAGATTCTCGAGAACCTGACCCATCGCGGCGCGGTCGGCGCCGACCCGCGGGCCGGCGATGGGGCCGGGATCCTGGTTCAGATCCCCGATGCCTTCCTGCGCGAAGAATGCGCCGGTATCGGCGTCGATTTGCCGGAACCCGGTGACTACGGCGTGGCGATGCTGTTCCTGCCGCCCGACGACACAGCGCGCCAGGCGTGCGAGCGCAAAGTCGAAGAGTTGGTCGCGGCCGAAAACATGCAGGTCCTGGGCTGGCGGGACGTGCCCACGGACAATGCCGGCCTGGGCTGGAGCGTCAAACCCAGCGAGCCGGTGATCCGCCAGTTCTTCATCGGCCGCGGCGACAGCACCGCCGACCGCGATGCCTTCGAGCGCAAGCTCTTTGTGTTGCACAAACAGGCCCAGCGGGAATGCCGCCTTCTCGACACCGACAAGGTCGACACCTTCTACATCCCGTCCTGCTCGTCGCGCACCATCGTCTACAAGGGCATGCTGTTGGCGGACCAGGTCGGCAACTACTACCGCGACCTGACCGACGCACGCTTCGTCAGCGCGCTGGCGTTGGTGCATCAACGCTTTTCCACCAACACCTTCCCCAGCTGGGAGTTGGCGCAGCCCTTCCGGATGATCTGCCACAATGGCGAAATCAACACCTTGCGGGGCAACATCAACTGGATGAACGCCCGGCGCCGGGCCACCCAATCGGACCTGATCGGCAGCGATCTGGAAAAGTGCTGGCCGATCATCGCCGAGGGCCAGTCCGACTCGGCCAGTTTCGACAATGCGCTCGAATTGTTGATCCAGGGGGGCTATTCGCTGGCCCACGCCATGATGCTTTTGATCCCCGAGGCCTGGCATGACAACCAGTTCATGGGACCGGGGCGCAAGGCGTTCTACGAATATTACGCCGCCTTGATGGAGCCGTGGGACGGACCGGCCGCGGTCTGCTTCACCGACGGCCGCCAGATCGGCGCGACGCTGGACCGCAACGGCCTGCGTCCGGCCCGCTATCTGGTCACCGACGACGATTATGTGATCATGGGCTCCGAGATGGGCGTGCTGTCGATCCCGGAAGAGAAGATCGTCACCAAGTGGCGCCTGCAACCTGGCAAGATGCTGCTGATCGACCTGGAGGATGGCCGCATCATCTCGGACGACGAGTTGAAGCGCGACCTGGCCGGGCTGCACCCCTATCGCCGCTGGCTGGCCGAGACCCAGATCCAGTTGGAGCATCAGCCCAAGGAAGTGGCGCCGATGGCGCCGGACGAGGATGTCCTGTTGGAACGCCAGAAGGCGTTCGGCTACAACCAGGAAGACCTCAAGCTGTTCCTCAAACCCATGGCGATCAGCGGCCAGGACCCGGTCGGGTCGATGGGCATGACCTCGGCGCTGGCGGTGTTGTCGGACAAGCCCCGGCTGCTCTACGATTATTTCAAGCAGAACTTCGCCCAGGTCACCAACCCGCCGATCGACCCGATCCGCGAGGAATTGGTGATGTCGCTGGTGTCGTTCATCGGCCCGCGCCCCAATCTCCTGAACCTGGAAACCGGCGGCAGCCACAAGCGGCTGGAAGTCCACCAGCCGATCCTGACCAACGAGGATCTGGAGAAGATCCGCCGCATCGAAGACTATGTCGGGACCGCCTTCCGCACCATCACCCTGGACATGTGCTTCCCGGCGGACCAGGGCGTCGAAGGCATGGAACTGGCGCTGGAGACCCTGTGCCTGCAGGCCGAACGGGCGGTGGCCGAGGACGGCTACAACATCCTGATCCTGTCCGACCGCAACATGAACTATGAAAACGTCGCCCTGCCCGCCCTGCTGGCAACATCGGCGGTCCACCATCACCTGATCCGCAAGGGCCTGCGCACCGAAACCGGCCTGGTGGTCGAAACCGGCGAGGCCCGCGAGGTGCACCATTTCTGTGTCCTGGCCGGCTATGGCGCCGAGGCGATCAACCCCTATCTGGCGCTGGATACCCTGGCGGTGCTGGCACCGACCCTGCCGGAACCGCTCAGCGTCGACGAGGCGCAGTCCCGCTACATCAAGGCGGTCGACAAGGGGCTGCTCAAGGTGATGTCCAAGATGGGCATCTCGACCTACCAATCCTATTGCGGTGCCCAGATCTTTGATGCGGTCGGCCTGGCGTCCGACTTCGTCGCAACCCATTTCTTCGGCACCGCCACCACCGTCGAAGGCGTCGGCCTGGCCGAGATCGGCGCCGAGGTTCTGCGCCGCCATGGCGAGGCGACCCTGTCGCCTAAGGGACAGGCCCTGGATCCCGGCGGGTTGCTGGCCTATCGGATCAAGGGCGAGGAGCATGTCTGGACGCCCGAGACCATCCGCGACCTGCAGCACGCGGTACGCACCGGCGACCAGAACCTTTATCGTCGTTATGCCGAGGCACTGAACGACCAATCGCGCCGCCTGCTGACCTTCCGCGGCCTGTTCGAGATCAAGGACGGCCAGGCACCGGTCCCGCTGGACGAGGTCGAACCGGCCAGCGAGATCGTCAGGCGCTTCGCCACCGGCGCCATGTCGTTCGGGTCGATCTCCCACGAGGCCCATACCACGTTGGCGATCGCCATGAACCGGCTGGGCGGCAAGTCCAACTCCGGCGAGGGCGGCGAGGAGTCCCGGCGCTTCAAGACCCTGCCTAACGGCGATTCCATGCGCTCGGCGATCAAGCAGGTCGCCTCGGGCCGGTTCGGGGTCACCACCGAATACCTGGTCAACGCCGACGACATCCAGATCAAGATGGCCCAGGGCGCCAAGCCCGGCGAGGGCGGCCAGTTGCCCGGCCACAAGGTCGACCGCACCATCGCCCGGGTACGCCATTCCACCCCCGGGGTCGGCCTGATCTCGCCGCCGCCGCATCACGACATCTATTCGATCGAGGATCTGGCGCAGCTGATCTACGACTTGAAAAACGTCAACCCTAACGCCCGGATCAGCGTCAAGCTGGTGTCCGAGGTCGGGGTCGGCACGGTCGCGGCCGGCGTCTCCAAAGCCCATGCCGATCATGTCACCATTTCGGGTTTCGACGGCGGCACCGGCGCCTCGCCGATCACGTCGATCAAACATGCCGGCAGCCCCTGGGAGATCGGCCTTTCCGAGACCCACCAGACCCTGGTGCTGAACCGCCTGCGCGGCCGCATCGCGGTCCAGGTCGACGGCGGCCTGCGCACCGGCCGCGACGTGGTTATCGGCGCCCTGCTGGGGGCGGACGAATTCGGCTTCGCGTCCGCCGCGCTGATTGCCGAAGGCTGCATCATGATGCGCAAGTGTCACCTGAACACCTGCCCCGTCGGCGTCGCCACCCAGGACCCGGAACTGCGCCGCAAGTTCATCGGCAAGCCTGAGGACGTGATCAACTTCTTCAAGTTCATCGCCGAGGAGGTCCGCGAATACATGGCGGCGCTGGGCTTCCGCACCTTCAACGAAATGATCGGCCGGTCCGACCTGCTGGATATGCGCTCCGCCATCGACCATTGGAAAGCCAAGGGACTGGACTATTCTCGCATCCTGGCCAAGCCCCATGCGGAGCCCGAGGTCGCGGTTTACAATTGCGAGACTCAGGATTTCGGCCTGGAGCGGCAGTTGGACAACCAACTGATCGCCGCCGCCGCCCCGGCAATCGAACGGCGCGAGCCGGTGTCGCTGGAATTCCCGATCCGCAACACCGACCGTTCGGTCGGCGCCATGCTGTCGGGCCGGGTCGCCGAGGCCCACGGCCATAAGGGCCTGGCGGACGATACCATCAATATCCGCATGACCGGCACCGCCGGCCAGAGCTTCGGTGCCTGGCTGGCCAAGGGTGTGTCGATCGAGTTGGAGGGCGAGGCCAATGACTATGTCGGCAAGGGCCTGTCGGGGGGCCGCCTGGTGATCTATCCGCCCAAGGCCTGCCCGATCGTGCCGGAGGAGAACATTGTCGTCGGCAATACCGTGCTCTATGGCGCGATTTCGGGCGAATGTTATTTCCGCGGCATCGCCGGCGAGCGCTTCGCGGTGCGCAATTCCGGCGCGGTGGCGGTGGTCGAGGGCACTGGCGATCATGGCTGCGAATACATGACCGGCGGTGTCGTCGTGGTGCTGGGACCGACGGGGCGCAACTTCGCCGCCGGCATGAGCGGCGGTATCGCCTATGTGCTGGACGAACGCGGCGACTTCGAACAGCGCTGCAACCAGGCCATGGTCGACCTGGAGCCGATCGAAGCCGAAGCCCAGGCGTTGGAGGACTTCGATCATCAGGGTTACGATTTGGAGACCCATGGCCGGGTCGACGTCATGCAGGACATGAGCGGCCATGACGAGCTGCGCCTGAAGCAGCTGATCGAGCAGCACCTGCACTACACCAACAGCGACCGGGCCCGCGAGGTGTTGGACAATTGGACCGACTACCTGCCCCGCTTCCGCAAGGTGATGCCGGTGGAATATCGCCGCGCGCTACAGGAAATGCAGATCGCAAGAACGGTGAGTCGTGCCAAACGGCCGGCGTCCGCCATGCCGGGAGGAGATTGATCCATGGGCAAGCCGACCGGATTTATGGAAATCACCCGCCAGATGCCGGGCTACGAGCCGGTGCACAAGCGGACCCGCCATTTCAACGAATTCGTCATTCCCCTGGACGACAAGGAACTTGGCCGCCAGGGCGCGCGTTGCATGGATTGCGGCATTCCGTTCTGCCATTCGGGTTGTCCGGTCGACAATTTGATTCCTGACTGGAACCACCAGATCTATCGCGGCAACTGGCGCGAGGCGCTGGCTATTCTGCACGGCACCAACAACTTCCCGGAGTTCACCGGCCGCATCTGTCCGGCGCCGTGCGAGGCATCCTGCACCCTGAACCTGACCGACGAGCCGGTGACCATCCGCAACATCGAACTGTCGACCATCGAACAGGGCTGGGCCAATGGCTGGATCAAGCCGCAGATCGCCCGGCGGCGCACCGGCAAACGGGTCGCCGTGGTCGGTTCCGGCCCGGCCGGCCTGGCCGCCGCCCAGCAACTGGCTCGTGCCGGTCACGAAGTCGTGGTGTTCGAAAAGAACGCCCGCATCGGCGGCCTGCTTCGTTACGGCATTCCCGACTTCAAACTGGAGAAATGGGTGATCGACCGGCGCATGGCCCAGATGCAGGCGGAAGGCGTCGAGTTCCGGCCCAACAGCCATGTCGGGGTCAACGTTTCGGTGCAGCGGCTGATGGACCGCTATGACGCCATCGTCCTGGCCGGCGGATCGGAAAAGCCGCGCGACCTGCCTATCGAGGGCCGCGAGTTGAACGGCATGCACTTCGCCATGACCTTCCTCACCCAGCAGAACCGCCGCGTCGCCGGCGAACCGATCGACGAGGACGTGACCGCGGCGGACAAGCATGTGGTGGTGATCGGCGGCGGCGATACAGGCTCCGACTGTGTCGGCACCTCGATCCGGCACGGGGCTCTGTCGGTCACCCAGATCGAGATCCTGCCGAAGCCGCCGGAACTCGAGGAGAAGGCGGTGGTCTGGCCCAATTGGCCCAACAAGCTGCGGTCCTCGTCCAGCCATGAAGAGGGCTGCGAGCGGATGTGGAGCGTGATGACCAAGTCGGCCGAAGGCGAGGACGGTCGGATCACCCAGCTCAACTGCGTGCTGGTCGACGATAAGATGCAGGAGGTGCCGGGCAGCGATTTCGTGCTGACCGCCGATCTGGTGCTGTTGGCGATGGGCTTCGTGCATCCGGTACACGAAGGCATGATCGGTGAAATGGGCCTCGACCTCGACGCACGCGGCAATGTTGCCGCCGACACTGAGTCCTACCAGACCTCGAACCCCAAGGTCTTCGCCTGCGGCGACATGCGCCGCGGCCAATCATTGGTGGTCTGGGCGATCAAGGAGGGCCAGCGCTGCGCCCGCGCCGTCGACCTTCACCTGACCGGCGAGACCCTGCTGGCCGGGTAGCCGCGACCGGAAACCAAGCGCAACGAGGTGCGAGGATGGCCATCGCCACCCGATACCTGCTGTTCGTCAGCATGGACGTTGACCCCGAATACGAGGCCCTGTTCCACGAGGTCTACGACACCGAGCATGTGCCGAACCTGCTGAAGGTGCCAGGGGTCCTGGGCGTGTCGCGGTGGACCGCCGAACCGCTGGTGATCAGCCTGGGCGGCGAGCGCAAGGAGATGCCCGCAGCCGGCGAACCGACCTTCACCGCGATTTACGAGATCGAAAGCCCCGACGTCCTGACCAGCCCGGAATGGGCCGAGGCGGTCGAGGCCGGCCGCTGGCCGACCGAAATCCGCCCCCACACCAGCAACCGCCGCCACCTGCTGAAACGGGTGATCGAGCCGGCTGGTTGATGAAGCCTCTTCAGCCCTCGATCACGCGGATCGGGGCGCCGTCGAGATAGGCCTGCACGGCTTCCACGGTCTCGCCATAGAAGACCCGGTAGGTGTCCTCGGTGACGTAGCCGATATGCGGGGTGAGGACGGTGCGGGGGCAAGCCCGCAAAGGATGGTCGGCGGGCAGCGGCTCGCGGTCGTAGACATCGATCCCGGCGCCACCGATCCGGCCTTCGGTCAGGGCCGCCACGAGCGCGGCTTCATCGACGATCGGGCCGCGTGACGTATTGATCAGCAGCGCGTGGCGCTGCATGCGACCCAGTTCGTCGGCACCGATCAGGCCCCGGGTACGGTCGCTCAGCTTGAGGTGAACCGCGACCACGTCGGAGCTGGCCAACAGCTCGTCCTTTGTCACCCGCGCCGCGCCGCAGGCTTTAGCCCGCTCGTCGGTCAGGTTCTGGCTCCAGGCAATCACCCGCATGCCGAAGGCGGCGCCGATGCGCGCCGTCTGGCTGCCGAGGCGACCGAGGCCGAGCACGCCCAGCGTCTTACCGTTCAGATCGAAACCCAGCGTGGTCTGCCAGGCGCCGCCGCGCATTGCCCGGTCTTCCTGCGGAATATGCCGGGCCAGGCTGAGGACCAGGCCCCAGGTCAGCTCGGCGGTCGGATAGGCCGGCGAACCGGTGCCCGACACCGTGACGCCGTGATCGCGGGCCGCTTGCATGTCGATCGCGGCATTTCGCATGCCGGTGGTAACCATGAGTTCCAGCCTGGGCAGGCGTTCGAACATCGCCTTGGGGAACGGCGTGCGCTCGCGCATGATGCAGAGGATTTCGTAATTGGCGAGGGCCGAGGCGGCGTCTTCCAGGTCCGCGAAGGCCCGGTCGAACACGGTGATCTCGGCCGCGTTCCCGATCCCGGACCAATCGGCCATGGTCGTGGCCAGGTTCTGATAGTCGTCGAGGATTGCGATCCTCTTTCGTGACGTCATGGGCCCCTCCTCCGCCTGCCGGCCGATCTTATCCGTTTCACGGGACGCTGTGCAGCGGCAAGATTGTTATCCTTCGCCGCGCTGAACCGGTAATTTACGGTCTTTCTTGCACCGCCACCCCAGGTTTTGCTTGCCCTTGCCCGACGAGAAGGCTATTGACCGCAGCCCCGCTCGGCTGTCGGGTGGGCTCGTGAAACGCAAGGCAAGATGATGGGCTTATCAAGCACACCATTCCAACCCATGAAGGACCCCGGATCGATACGGGCCTGAACGGCACTTGCGGCCGTCCTGCCCCGATCGAACCACGATCAAGAAGGAGCAGGACAGATGACATCATTCCCCCATACATAATCGCCCCAAACGGCAAACCGAATTCTTTTGGTACTTTGGGCAATGCTCCATGGACCGGGTTCGTGAATCCCGGCCGGCGCGCCCGGCGCCCGTAATGCGCCCAGCGTGTATCGAGCCCGCCACCGATCCCAACCGGATCGGGTACCTCCAGCCGATTTGGCTCTAGGGTAGAGCGCCGGACCGAAAGTCCGGAGGAGCGGGTTCGATCCCCGTAATTGGCACGGACGTAGCTCAATTGGTAGAGCACTGGACTGTAAATCCAGGTGTAGGAGGTTCGATTCCTCCCGCCACTCGCTTTTGGATAGCGGAGCTTCATTTCTCGGTTGCCGGACGGGGTCCTGGCGGTGCCGCACTAGCGGTTCCACCAGGCGGCCGGTGGCTATGCGCCACCCCAACCGTCCACCCGCGCCACGGCGACAGATGCCCGGGCAAGCCTTTCGGTTCCCCCGGCCATCGCTCACCGCGGCAAGGACGACGGCGGGGCGGCCCGTCACTGCTCGTCGGACCCCGTCCGCGCAGCCGACCATTGATTTGTTAGGGCCTTTTGTTGGTCCCGGTCCTTTCTGGACCGTCGTACGAGGAGAAGAACAATGTTGTGGAAGACCGTATACATCGCTGATCACGAACTCGGCCTGATGTACCGGGACCGGGCCTTCGTCAAGGTCCTGACCCCGGGCACCTACCGCTTCGCGATCCGGACCAGCCGGATCGACGTCGTGATCCTGGACCTGCGCCAGAAGCCGATCCGCGCCGATGAGCTGATGGTGCTGTGGCAGACCCACCGGGCCGCCATCGCGCCGCACGTCGTCGCCGCCGATATGGGCGACGGCCAGCTCGGCCTGGTGTTCGCCGACGGCAAGCTGGTCAACCTGGTGGCGCCGGGTCGGACCGCGTTCTACGCCAAGGCTCTGGGCGAGATCACGGTCGAAACCATCGACGCCGCGACCGAAATCGAGGCGGCGGCGGAGCTGGTCCCGGTGCTGGCGCGGATGACCACCAGCATGGTCACTGTGGCCGATGTCCCGGCCAACCATGTCGGCCTGTTGTATGTCGACGGTGAGCTGGTGCGGACCTTGGATCCGGGGCGCTATGCCTTCTACAAGGCGGTGCGCCGGGTCGATGTGGCCACGCTGGATCTGCGGCTGCAGACCCTGGAGGTCACCGGCCAGGAGGTGTTGACCAAGGACCAGATCGGTATCCGAGCCAACATCACCGCGGTCTACCGGATCGCCGACCCGCTGAAGGTGGTCACGGTCACCGCGAACCTGCGCGACTACCTGTACAAGGAGCTGCAGTTCGCACTCCGTCAGGTGGTCGGGACCCGCACCCTGGACGAGGTCCTGGGTGACAAGCAGGGCATCAACGCCGCGATCGCGGAGATGCTGATGCCGGGTCTGGCCGAAGCCGGCCTGGAGGTGCCGAGCGCCGGGGTCAAGGATATCATCCTGCCGGGGGATGTCCGCGACCTGATGAACAAGGTCATCGCGGCCGAAAAGACCGCGCGGGCCAACGTCATCAAGCGGCGTGAGGAGACGGCGGCGACGCGGTCGCTGTTGAACACCGCCAAGCTGATGGAAGACAACCCGATCCTGATGCGCCTCAAGGAACTGGAGGCCCTGGAGAAGGTGTCGGAAAAGGTCGGCAACGTCATTGTCGGCAACGGGATGGATGGTGTCATCGACGATTTGGTGCGCATCCGGCCGCGGCCCGACAGCAAGGCGTGAGCCGAGAAAGGAAAGGAGGAAGGGCCGGGGCGGCAAGGCGCCCCGGCCCGCTTACCCTTGGTGCGCCGGTCCGGCCGGTGGTAGACTGACACGGTCCTGCCAGTATCGGCGTAACCGGGGACCCGCTTATGGACCATATCAAGCTGCTGGAAGATCGCTTGGATTTCCTCCAGTTCGACGACGACGCGGTTGAGTTGCTGAACTTGAGGAAGCAAATCGAACCGGCCGTCGACGATCTGTTGGACAGGTTCTACGCCCACATCCTGGGCTACCCCGAAATCAAGGCTCTGTTTGTCGACGATGAATCGGTCGCGCGGGCCCGGGCCGCGCAAAAGCGCCACTGGCTGGAAGCCCTGTTTTCGGCCGACTTCGATCCGTTGGAAATCGACCTTGCCGTCCAGATCGGCAAGGTCCACGAACGGGTCGGCCTGACCCCGGGACTCTACATGGGCGCCTATTGCTTCATGCTGAACGGGTTCATTTCAGTGATCGCCGATGCCCATGACGGGGATGTTGGCGACCTGGTGCGCAAGATCCAGGCCCTGAACAAGACCGTGTTCCTGGATATGACCTTTGTCGTCGACAGCTATTTGGAAGCCAAGGACACCGCCATTACCAACCTTCTGCTGCGCGCCACCCAGTTCACCGATGATGTCCGGACCCTGGGGACTGAATTGGACCAGACCGCCCGCGACCTGCGCGACCGGGCGGGTCGCGATCCCGACCGGCTTGAAGGCAGCTACCGTACTGATATTCTTGACGGGATCGCCGAACTGTCGACGCAGATCGGAAACCTGCAGGCCCGTCTGGACCAATTGCAGCACGGCGACAAACTGTTTGTCGCCGATGAGCAACGCGGCGACCTGTTGGCTCGCATCAAGGCTTTCATGGCCGGGCGTTGGTAGGCCGCCGGGCCGGTTTGTTGGGAAGGATATGATGAAACTCAGTCGAACCTTGCGTCTGTTCCAGGGGACGCGCCAGCTGGAGGTCAAGATCGACCAGTTCCTGGACGCGCTTTCGGAATCGGCCCTGGCCTTCAACCGCAGTATCGACATCTATATGTCCCAAGGCGCGTCCGAGGAATTCGAAGAGAAACACCAGCAGGTCAACCAGTTGGAAAGCCGCGCCGACGACCTGCGCCGTGAAATCGAGGTCGCGTTGTATTCCCAGACGCTGATCCCGGAATCGCGGGGCGACGTGTTGGGCCTGCTGGAAAACCTCGACCGTATCATCAACCTGATCGAACGGGTGCTGTGGGGCTTTTCGATCGAAAAGCCCGACGTGCCGGAGCATTTGCAGAACCTGTTTCGCGACTTGGTCCAGGTCACCGGCCAGACCGTGGAATCCGTGGTCCTGGCGTCCCGCGCCTTCTTTCGTGACACCGAAGCGGTCGCCAACCATAACCACAAGGTGATCTTCCACGAGCGAGAAGCCGACAAGATCAGCACCAAGCTAAAACGCGGCATCTTCGCCCATGAAACCGAGCTCGCACACAAGATGCAGTTGCGCGGCTTCGTCGAAAACATCGACGACATTGCCGATTGGGCCGAGGACGTCGCCGACCGGTTGGCGATTTATGTGATCAAGCGCACCGTTTAGGCTCGTTCCGTGGATCTCGGCGTCGTCATATTCCTGACCAGCGGGTTGTTCCTGGGCTGGGCCCTGGGCGCCAACGATGCGGCCAATGTCTTCGGCACCGCCGTGGGCACAAGGATGATCCGGTTCGCTACCGCGGCGATCATCTGCAGCGTCTTCGTTGTCCTGGGCGCGGTGTTTTCCGGTGCCGGCGCGGCCGGTACGCTGGGCAAGCTGGGCGCGATCAATGCCCTGGGCGGTGCCTTCATGGCGGCGCTGGCGGCGGCGCTGTCGGTCTATGCGATGACCAAGGCCGGCCTGCCGGTGTCGACGACCCAGGCGATCGTCGGCAGCATCGTCGGCTGGAACCTGTTCAGCGACACCCTGACCGATAGCGCGTCATTGGCCAAGATCCTGTCGACCTGGATTATCTGCCCGATCCTGGCGGCCGGGTTCTCGGCCGCCCTGTTCGTGATCGTCAAACGGGCACTGCAAAAGGCGCAGCTGCACCTGATGCGGACCGACGCCTATACCCGATTTGGCCTGATCCTGGCCGGTGCCTTCGGCGCCTACAGCCTGGGGGCCAACAATATCGGCAATGTCATGGGCGTCTTTGTCCCCGCCTCGCCGTTCACCGATTTCCGGATCGACGGCATCCTGACCATTTCATCGACCCAGCAACTTTTCCTGATCGGCGCCCTGGCAATCGGGGTCGGTGTCTTCACCTATTCGAGGCGGGTCATGTTAACGGTGGGCGACGGGCTGATGCCACTGTCGCCGATCGCCGCCTGGGTGGTGGTGGTCGCCCATTCCCTGGTGCTGTTCCTGTTCGCCAGCCAAAGCTTGGAAGCGTTCCTGGCCAAAAACGGCCTGCCGACCATCCCGCTGGTTCCGGTTTCCAGTTCCCAAGCCGTGGTCGGCGCCGTTTTGGGCATCTCCTTGGTCAAGGGCGGGCGCGGCATTCGCTGGCCGGTCCTGGGCGGGATCGGGCTCGGCTGGGTGGTGACGCCGTTGCTGGCCGGTCTGATCTGCTTTGTCGGCTTGTTCTTCATGCAGAACGTCTTCGACCAGCAAGTCTACAAGCGGGTTACCTACTCGCTCACGCCGGTGGCCACCGAGCGCCTTCGCGAGGCCGGCATGGCCCCGGTCGCAACCCAGGCCATCGCCGGGCGGGTTTTCGAGTCCGCCAGGGTGGCCAAATCGGAACTGGCCGAACGGTACGGCTTCCCGCCCGACCAGGTCGATCTGGTCCTGCGCTAGGCCGAAATCGCACCGATTACCATTGGATCGCGCGGGCTGGCAGCGCTGGCGCGCAGCAATCTGCGACCCGACCGGCGCGGCCCCTTGCGGGCGCTGGCCGGACGCCATTTCTTCCACAGATGGGCCCTGGCGGAAGCGCTGGCCGAAGCCTCGCCTGCCTGGCGCCAACGACCCGACAGTCCCGCCAACCGCGCCTACAACACGTCGCTGCGGTCCGACTTCGACGATCTCTATCGCCTGTTCGCGGAATAAAGTAACTCTAGTGGATAGTATTTATCAGATGGTACCCATAGGACGGTTTCCCAAGTCCGCCCGGAAAGGCGCCCGATGCGCCGTGATGCTGGCGCATCACAAGCGTCGGGCAACGCGTCCGGCGGGCTTGGGAAGCCGCCCCGCGGGTCCCATATCCCGGCTTCTCGCTGTGTCGAGGACCCTTGACGATGCGCCAGCATCGCCGGCGGGACCTCTCCTGGCGAGAAAGCGGGATATGGGATCCTATGGGCACCAACTGATAAATACTATCCACTAGATCCGTCGTTCCCGGCCTAGCCAATAGGCGTCGCGCAGGCGGCGCTTGTAGATCTTGCCGTCATCGCCGCGCGGCAGGTCGGTGCGGACCTCGACCAGCCGCGGCACTTTATAGCCAGCGATCCGTGACTTGAGGAAATCGACCACGGATTCGGTATCCAGAACGGCACCATTGTGCGGCGCCACCACCGCCAGCAGCTTTTCGCCGTATTCGCCGTCGGGAATGCCGAACACCGCACTGTCCTCGACACCGGGCATCTGGGTCAGGGCCGCCTCGATCTCGGCCGGGTAGATGTTGACCCCGCCGGAAATCACCATGTCCCGTTTGCGGTCGCACAGGAAGAGGTATCCCTGATCGTCGAAGTAGCCGACATCGCCCAAGGTGATCAAGCCGTCCCGTTCGACCTTGGCCCGCTCCTCGGGCAGGTTGTGGTAGGTGAAATCGGGCAGGCAGTGAAGACGGCCGTAAAGCTCGCCCGGAACGCTCGGCGGCAGCTCAAGGCCCGCTTCGTCCAGGGCCTTCAAGGTCGCGCCGTCGATCACCCGGCCCACGGTGCCCGGTCTCGCCAACCATTCGGCGCTGTCGCACAGGGTCCAGTAACTGCCCTCGGTGCCGGCGTAGAATTCGTGGATGATCGGCCCCCACCAGTCGATCATCGCCTGTTTGACGTCGCTCGGGCATGGCGCCGCCGCATGGACCACATGGCGCAGCGAGCTCAAATCATACGCATCCCGCACCGCCTGGGGCAGGCGCAGCAGCCGCACGAACATGGTCGGCACCATGAAGATGTTGGTGATGCGATGGCGTTCGATCGCCGCCAGCAGCGCTTCCGCGTCGAACCGGGGCATCAACACCGTGCGTTCCGCCACCTTGGCCGAGCGGAGGCCGAAATTATTGGGAGCGCCATGGTAGAGCGGGCCGGCGATCAGGGAGCGGATCCCGGGTTCGATGCCATAGACCCGGTCGCGGATCCGGATCACTTCGGCCATTTGGTCGCGGGCTTGCAGGTTGCGGCGCACCCCCTTGGGCAGGCCGGTGGTGCCGGATGTATAGGTCATCGCCTCCGGCACCTGCGGACACAGATCGGTCAGCGGCGAATACCCCGCCAGCCATTCGTCCCATAGCTCGGCCTCGGTCGGGACCAGGCAGGCCGCCTCAGCCAAGCCATAAGCAGCGGCGAGTTCGTCCGGGGTAGGCACCGTCAGTACCCGCATGCCGTCGGGAATTGCCGGGCCGGCCCGATTCAACAGGTCGGCATGACCGATCAGGACCCGGGCGGCACAGTCTTTTAGGATATAGGCGACCTCGTCCGGTGCCAGGTGCCAGTTGATCGGCACCGCATAGGCGCCCACCGCCTGCGCCGCGAAGCTTGCTTCGAAGAACGCGAAATCGTTGCGCAGGAGCAGCGCCACCGCATCGCCCGGCCCGACCCCGGCGGCCCTTAAGCCGCCGGCAGCCTGCAAGGCGCGGGTTTCGAGCTGGTCCGGGCTTCGGTCGCGTTTGCCGCTGACCAGCATCTATCCGGCCAGGGCTTCCGAGACCTCGTCGAGCCCCGCCGGCGCCTCGCTGAGCAGCAGGTCGGTGGCCCGGGTTTCGCGGCTGCTTTCGCCGACACTCAACGGATCACGTGGGCTGAGCCGGTGGTCGACCACCATGCGGGCCAACAACAGCCGCCGTGCATCACCGCCGCGCTTGCCCAGCGCCGCCCCTTCCGCCGCCATCAGCACGGCACTGGCGATGTGATACAGCGCGTCCGACGCCTGCCGCGCCATCGGCTGGTTGCCACTGGCCGCGACCTCTTCGGCGAACGAGACCGCGCGATCCAGCGTGGTGGCCAATTCGCCGCGGAACTGGCCCGGCACCTCGCTGTCGTCCAGGGTCGAGCGCAGATCGTCCTTGAGGTCGTTATGGGCCCCGACCTTGGCGATCGCCCGGGTGGTGACGTCCAGGGCATTGATGTTCGAGGTCCCCTCCCACAGCACGCCGGTATGGGCATCGCGCACCAGCTTGGGATTGATCCAATCCTCGATGAAGCCATTGCCGCCGCGCACTTCCATGGCCCCGGTTGCGACGGTGATGTTGTCTCGGCAGGAACGGAACTTGAGAAGCGGCGTGATGATCCGGGTCAGCCGGGCGGTGTTTTCGTCGCCCTGGTCGCCGGCCTGCAGGTTGCGGGCGACGTACATCATCATCGACAGCACCTGCTCAGTCGGGACCATCAGCTTCATCAACTGCCGGCGCAGCAACGGCTTGTTGATGATGTGCTCGCCAAAGGCCAGGCGATTGCGGGCAACCACCATCGCCTCGTTGAGGCAGCGGCGCATCATGCCGGCGGCCCGGACTCCGTGGCTCAGGCGCGACATGTTGACCTGGTCCATCATCTGCTTGAGGCCGTTATTGGCCCCGGGGCCGACCTCGCCCAGCGGATAGGCCACGGCCCCTTCGAAGACGATTTCGCCCGACGCCATCGACCGGGTGCCCAGCTTGTCCTTCAGCCGCACGATCCGGTAAGCGTTGCGGCTGCCGTCATCCAGGTGCCTGGGCATGGCAAAGAGGCCGAGGCCGCGGCTGCCGCCGATCGCGCCTTCCGGCCGGGCCAGCAGCAGGGCGACGTCGCCGTCGGCGCAGGAGCAGAACCATTTCTCACCATAGAGCCGCCATTCGCCGTCCTCGTAGCGGGCCTCGAGTTCCAAATTGGCGACATCGGAACCGCCGGCCTTCTCGGTCATGAATTGGGCGCTCTTCAGGATCTCGCCCATGTCCTGGCTCATCATCCGGGGCAGGAACTTCTGCTTAACCCGGTCGTCGCCATAGCGCTCGATCAGAACGGCCGAGGTATCGGTCACCGAGATCGGGCACATCAAACCAAACTCGGACTGGGTGAAGAGGTACTGGAAAACATACTTCGCGACCTGTGGCGCAACGTCCGGATAGCCCAGCACGCCGGCCTTGTGGGTCATGCAATGAATGCCGAAATCGCCATAGCCGATCTGCTCCATCTCGCGGTAGGAGGGATGGAACTCCAGCCAATCCTGGTCGCGCCCGTAATGGTCGCGCGGATGCAGGATGGGATCGTGCCGGTCGGCCAGCCGGGACAGCTCGTCCAAACGTCCGCCGGCGATTTCGCCCAAGCGCCGAAAATGCGGGGTCATGAAGGTCCGCACATCGTCCGGCATATACAGTTCCAAAAGGCCCTGGATGCTGGCGTCGATATCAAAGAAGTTTAGCCCGCTGCAATCCGGTGCCACCCAATCGGAACCGGTGAGATTTTGTTCAACGGGTTGGACAGCAGCTTGGGTCATGGTCTTTCTCCAGAATAAGGATCGGTGGGACGCCGGGCGAGCCGGTGTTTGACGGCGATCCTGACTGGCGGTGATTTGCAACGCAACCGAGTTTTGTGTACCAATAGGTGATTTTTCCTCAATCAAAAACAGATCATGCGCAATCTTCCACCGCTAAACGCCTTACGTACATTTGAATGTGCCGGCCGACATGTGAGTTTCGTTCATGCTGCCGAGGAACTGAACGTAACCCCGGGCGCGGTCAGTCGCCAGGTCAAGGCATTGGAAGACTGGCTTGGCGCCCCCCTCTTCCACCGGCGCCACCGCCAGGTGACATTGACGCCGTTGGGGCGCCACTACCTTGATGCGGTTAGCGACCCGTTGGCCCAAATCGCCACCGCCACCGACCGGGTGGTGCGGCAAGACACCGGCCGTGTACTGGCGATTTCGACCTATCCGACCTTTGCCCTGCGCTGGCTGGTGCCGCGTTGGATTCGGTTCTACGACCGCCACCCGGATATCGACGTACAATTGACCACGTCGATGCTGCCGGTCGACTTCGACCATGACCATGTCGACGCGGCCATCCAGATCGGTACCGGACCCGAGACCTGGCCTGGCCTTAAGGCGATGCGGCTGGTGGATATAGACCTGCTGCCGGTCTGCAGCCCGGCATTGCAGGCCGGACCAACGCCACTCAACGCGCCGCAGGACCTGGCCCGACATACGCTTTTGCACGGCGCACCCCGGCGTCAGGACTGGCAGCGTTGGCTGGACCTGATCGGTGGCGTCGACGGCGTGGACCCAAACACCGGCCTGACCTTCGACAGTCTTAACCTGTCCATCCAGGCGGCCGTCGAAGGCCTTGGCGTCGCCATTGCGATCAAGGCTCTGGTCGACGACGATCTTGCGGCCGGCCGGTTGGTCCATCCGTTCGGTCCCGTTCGCCGGTCCGGACAACCGTTCCATCTTGTGTACCCGCCCGAGCGCGGCCGCGACCGTCGCGTCAAGGCGTTCGTCGAATGGATGCGCGGCGAAATCGGTAGCGGCGGTTAACCGTCCGATCTCACATCAGCCAAAGCGTGGCGATCTTGGCTAATGCAATCCCGAGTAATATGGCAAAGGCTCCGCCCATGATAGCGGCGTCACCGGCCAAGTCATAGCGCGTCATATTCTCCTCCCGCAGCCTTTTTGTTGCCGACAGTGCAGTCCAGCCATGGGGCGGCGGCGGGGCGGGAATTTGACCAAATTGTGGCAATCGACTCACGAGTCGGTGTGACCCGCGATCAGACCCTGAGCGCACAGCCAATCGACAACCGCGACGGTCTTGGCCCGATTGCTGGTACCCGCCCGCCACGTGATGCCGTAGCGGCAGGTCAGGTCGGGGGATGTGGGCAACGGCTGAACCAGGCTGCCGGACGCGAGATGCTGGTCGATAAACGGTCGACGGCCGAGCATCACCCCGTCACCATTGACCGCCGCCTCGAGCGCCATCAGCGATCCGTCGAAGGTTGGACCGACGGGGATGGCAACGCCTTGCAGACCGGCGGCTCGAAACCAGCGATGCCAATCCTCGGCGTAGCCCAGGACATGGATCAGCGGAAGCCGCGCCAAGTCTCCGGGGCCATGCAGCGTCGCATGGCGTGCGACCAGGTTCGGCGAGCAGACAGGAACCAAATTGGCGGTCAGCCAATGCCGCGTTTTCGGTGGCGGACCGGCCTCATCAAGCAACACGATTTCAAGGTCGGCCATCGCCTCCGGGCCGTCCCGGCGCCCGTCCAAAGTTCGGACCCTGAGTTCGGTCCCGGGACAGGCCCGTTGCAGGTCGGCTAATCTGGGGACCAACCACAGCGTGGCGACACTGGCGGTACACAACAGTGTCACCACCTGCCCGTCGGCCCGGTCGGGAAACAGCTGATCCGTGATGGTATCCAGCCGGTCGAGGGCCTCGCCGACCGCCAGAAGATAGGCTTCGCCGGCCCCGGTTAGCGCCAGGCGCCGGTTGTTGCGTACGAACAGCGGTGCACCGAGATAGGATTCCAGGTGGCGGATTTGCTGGCTGACCGCCGCCTGGCTGATCCCCAGGTCCCGCGCCGCCAGGGAAAAGCTGGCATGGCGGCCTGCCGCTTCGAAGGTGCGCAGGGCATTCAGTCGCGGCCGCTTCATGGTTCCGATCCGCATAAGTTTTACTTATTCGAATATGACCAAAACATCATTTGTCGGCAAGTCCGCAACGCCGCTAGAGTTCGTGAGGCCGGGAGGTGATATGCCATGCAGTTCTTCGACTATCTCGACGACAATGACGTCGCCGCGGTTCATGCCGCGTCCCTGGAAATCCTCGATCAGGTCGGTCTTCTGGTCCGCAACGCTAAAGCACGCCAGCGCTTCGCCGATCATGGCGCACGGGTTGATGAAGACAGCGAAATCGTCAAGTTGCCTCCGGCCGTGGTCGAGGAGTTCCGCGCCAAGGTCCCGCCGACCATCACGCTCAGGGGCCGCGACCCCGACTTGGACGTCACCCTGCCCCGCCGCATGCCGGTGATCGCCACCGCCAGTTCCGCCCCCGACATCGTCGATCCGGTCAGCACCGTCACCCGCCGGGCCCGGGCCGACGACATCGCCCGCATCGCCAAGCTGGTCAACGACCTGCCGGGCTTCGACCTGTTTTCGATCTCGACCCTGGCCGATGACGCGCCGAACGGTCAGTTCAGCCTGTCGCGCTTCTACCCGGCGCTGAAAAACTGTGCCAAGCCGTGCCGCACATCGGTCATCGATCGGCGGGAAGCGGAACACGTCCTGGAAATGGGCGAGCTGATCGCCGGATCGAAAACCGCCTATTGGGACCGGCCGTTCATCAATTTCGGCTACTGCGCCGTCGTCTCGCCCCTGACCATGGATTTCGACAGCACCGAGATGCTGATGTACTACGCCGAAAACGGCATTACGGCCTATGGCACGATCGCGCCCATGGGCGGGCTCAGCACCCCACTGTCCCTGCCCGGCATGCTGGCGCTGATGAATGCGGAATGGCTGGCCGCGGCGGTGCTGGCCCAGATGTCCCGGCCCGGAACCGCGCAGATATACAATTTCCTGCCCGTCTTCGCCGACATGCGCGACGGCGCCTATGCCGCCGGCGCCATCGAAATCGGCATGATGAACAGTGCGGTCTGCCGCATGGCCCGGTTTTACGGCGTCCCGTCCGGCGGCTATCTGGGCCTGACCAACGCCAAGCTCAGCGACGCCCAGGCCGGGTTCGAAAAAGGCATGTCGCCATTGCTGGGCGCAGTGTCGGGGGCCGACTTCATCGTCATGGGCGGGCTGCTGGATGCGCTGATGTCGTTCGACTTCGGCCAGGCGATGATCGACAACGAAATCGCCCTGATGATCAAACGGGTCCGGCAAGGTATAGCGATCGACTCGGACAGTCTGTCGCTGGACGAAATCAAAATGGCCGGGCCGGGCGGCATGTTCGCCGGCCACGCCGAAACCCTGGCCCGCATGAAGCAGGCCACCTTCCTGCCGAGCGTCGCCGACCGCAAGTCGCGGGAACAGTGGGAGGGTGAAGGCGCCACCACCGCGCATGGGCGGGCGCTGGCGCAGGCCCGGGAGAT
Source organism: uncultured Sneathiellales bacterium (assembly GCA_964344385.1). Taxonomy (GTDB): domain Bacteria; phylum Pseudomonadota; class Alphaproteobacteria; order CAYFNG01; family CAYFNG01; genus CAYFNG01. The sequence goes on along the minus strand of CAYFNG010000004.1, from coordinate 94,704 downwards.
CCTGTCGTCGCCCAATATCGCGGCCATCGACCGGGCCGCCGACGCCCGCGTGCGCGGCCGTTTCCAGGGGCTGGTGGCGGGCGACCTGGTTCTGCCGCCCGAATGGCAGGTGTCCGACTTGGCTCAGGACCGGCCGCGTGGCCGGCGGGTCAACCGGCGCCGCGCGAGGGCCGGCCGATGAGCGCGCCGCTGCCGGACCAGGCCCGGGTCGCGATCATCGGCGGTGGCATCATCGGCACCGCCATCGCCTACCATCTGGCCCGCGCCGGTGTCGACCAGGTGGTGCTGCTGGAAAAATCCCGCCTGACCGAGGGGGCCACCTGGCACGCGGCCGGGCTGGTCGGCCAGTTCCGCAGCCAGCAGAACCTGACCCGGTTGATGCAGACCAGTGTGCGGGTATTCGAGGAACTGGCTCGGGAAACCGATCAGGACACGGGATGGAAACAGACCGGCAGCCTGCGCATCGCGGCCAGCCAGGAGCGTTGGCAGGAACTCCAGCGCAGCCACAGTGCCGCCCGCGCCATCGGCTTCGCCATGGACTTGATCTCGCCGGCCGAAGCCAAGGCGATGTATCCGCTGCTTGACGACACCGGCCTTGTCGGCGGCGCCTATATCGCCGATGACGGCCATGTCGATCCCTACAGTGCCACCCAGGCCTTCGCCAAGGGCGCTCGGGCACACGGCGCCAGGATCATCGAAGGGGTCATGGTCATCGGCTTGAAGCGCCCCGGCAACCGTATCGTCCAGATCCAGACCGATCATGGCACCTTGTCCGTCGATACCGTGGTCAACGCCGCCGGATTGTGGGCCCGGCAGGTCGGCCGCATGGCCGGGGTCGAGATCCCGGCCGGCATCGTGCGCCACCAGTTCCTGGTCACCGAAAAGAGCCAGCTCGTCCCGGACGGGCTGCCCAGCCTTCGCGACCCGGACGGCAACTACTACGCCAAGCCCGAGCCCGGTGCTCTGGCGCTTGGCGGCTGGGAGGCGGACCCGCCCCCGGTCGATCCCCGCGACGGGTTTCCCTGGGACTGCGCCCGCCACCTGTTCGATGCCGATCTCGACCGCATGGCCGAATTCTTTACCGCCGCGGCCGAACGTATCCCGGTGCTGAACGAGTTGGGGGTGCGCACGGTGATCAACGGCCCGATCCCGATCTCGCCGGACGGCGAACCGGTGATGGGACCGGCCCCGGGGCTGGACAATTTCTTCGTGGCCTGCGGTTTCACGTCGGGCATTGCTGCGTCGGGCGGCGCTGGCCAGGCGATGGCCAACTGGATCATCGACGGCGATCCCGGCCTCGACCTGTGGGCGTTCGACATTCGGCGCTTCGGCCCCCTGCACGCGGAAAGCCGCTACCTGCACGACCGTGCCCAAGAAGCCTATCACCGCTACTATGCGGTCGCCTGGCCCGGACACGAGATGGAAAGTGCCCGCGGCTTCCGCCGCAGTCCGCTGTATGAACCGCTCAAGGCCAAGGGCGCCGTGTTCGGCTCCAAGTTCGGCTGGGAGCGGGCCAACTGGTTTGCCACCCCACAATCATCGCCGCAGGCTGGCTTTGACCGTGCCGTCTTCGCCGACACTGTGGGGCGGGAGCATCGCGCCGCGCGCGAGGGCGCCGTGATCATCGATCAGTCGTCCTTCACCAAGTTCGAGATCAGCGGGCCCAAGGCTTGCGCCTTTCTGCAATACCTGGCCGTTGCCAATGTCGACCGCCCGCCCGGCATCGGCGCCTACACCCAACTCTGCAACGCCAATGGCGGGATCGAGGCGGACGTCACCATCATCCGTCGTACGGATAACCTGTTCTGGCTGATCACCGGGTCCGGCTTCGGGGTCCGCGACGGAGGTTGGATCCGGCAGAACCTGGCCGGATTTGGCGACGACAAGGTCCAGGTCCGCGACATCTCAACCCAATACGGCGTGATCAACCTGTCGGGACCGCAGGCACGCCAGGTCCTCGAACAGGCGACCGACGATGATGTCAGCCATGCCGGCCTGCCCTTCCTGACCGCCAAGCCGATCCATATCGGCTATGCCCCGGCGCTGGCGTTCCGGGTCACCTATATCGGCGAACTGGGCTGGGAATTGTACGTGCCCGTGGAATACACCGCCTATGCCTATGACCGGCTGTGCCAGGCCGGCGCGGCCCATGGCCTCACCGATATCGGTTACCACGCGATTGACAGCTTGCGGATGGAGAAGCGCTACCTGGCCTGGGGTTCGGATATCACGCCCGACGACAACCCCTACCAGGCCGGCCTGCAGTTCACCATCGACTGGCGGAAGGGCGATTTCCTGGGCGCCGAGGCGTTGGCTGGCATCCGCGAGGCGCCGATCGACCGCAGGCTCTGCTGCCTCGCCCTGGACCGGCCGCTGTCGGTGTTCGGCGGCGAGGCGGTCTATGCCGATGGCCGCGCGGTCGGCCGCACCACCAGCGGCAACTATGGATGGACAGTCGGCAAGAGTCTGGTCTACGGCTACCTGGCGGCTGAACACCTGGACAGCCGATCGGTCGAGGTCGAGGCCTTCGGCCAACGCAGTGCCGCCCGCTTGATCAAGGGCGCGGCCTATGACCCCAAACGGGAGAAGATCCTGAGATAGTGGAACAGGCTTTAGCTGTTGCGGCTGAGGCGGCCGCGCGGCGGCATCTCCAGATAGAAGATGTGTTTGCCGATCACCGCGACCTTTTCCAACCGGCTGGACCAGCGCGGCGACACATAGTCGGCATGGTAGTGGGTGGACGGGCCAACCAGATCGGCGACCGCATGGTATTTAACCAGCATTGCAACCTGTTTTGCGGTCTCCCAGGCCCTGGCGTGGCGCGGCCGGTCGGAACGGCCGTCACAGGCAAAGGAGAACTGGCAACGGTGGCGGCGGTGCTCGTTCTCGAACACCACGCCGCAGATCTCGTCCGGGTAGCGGGCGTCGCGGACCCGGTTCATCACCACCTGCGCCACCGCGACCTGACCGGGAATGGCCTCGCCCCGCGCCTCGAAATAGACCGCCTGCGCCAGGCAGCGATCGGAAGCCGACAGGCTGGGGTCACTGATCCGGGGACTGTTCACCACGGTCCCGACCACGTCGGACCAATCACCGGCGACTTTCCGGCGTACAGGTTCGCGCCAGACGCTCGTCTGGTCCACCGGCTCGGGCAAGGTGATCGTTGCCGGCACTTCGGGAAACAGGCTGGCAAGCATCGTGCCGGGAATACTCATCAGCCGGTCTTGCGGCGACCAGGGCGGCGGTACACGGGAAACCGGGTCGGCCCACAACGGTTCGACGGACATTTGGATCGCGAAGTCCGGAGCCGGGTTCCGAGCGCCGTCAGCGTTATTGCCGGTTTCGACCGCCGCCGACAACGACGCCGCAATCGAGACCATAGAGGCAATAATCAAAGCGTTGGGCACAGAACGCATGGACCTTCCAATCCGTGGTTACGACAGGCTACGGATAGGTGTGCAGCAAACTCCGTGCCAGCTGTGCATTGTTTGAGGGATATTCCAGATGATCCTGCTATTTTGCGTTGCAGGTCTCGTGAACGGGTCGAAAAATTTGCTATTGAAATTCGCGGTCTAACCGAAGCCTTTCTAAAAGCTTGCGCCGGTGATTTTCACAGCCTTGCTGGGCAGCAACTTGTCTCGCTTTGACCATCAAGGCTGCCTTATTTTGTCCTCATTTGGACACTGTTCCAATTTTGGCCAGGTCGCCCGGCGCTCGGAAGTTGTGTGGAAATCGGCGGAAAACTCGCGAAATTCGCGAAACGATCCGGCTCAGCTGACGCTCAAACCGTCGTCGACCGGGATAACCGCACCGGTGATGAACCGCGAGTCTGGGCCGGACAGCAGCAGCAGCAGCCCGTCAAGGTCGGCCGGTTCGCCGACCCGGCGGCGCGGCAGGATTCCGATCAGCTTCTGGCCGCCGTCAGTCGACCAATAGGCGCTGTTCATCTCGGTCTCGATATAGCCGGGACAGATCGCGTTGACGTTGATGCCATAGCGAGCCCATTCATGGGCCAACGCCCGGGTCATGTGGGCAACCGCCGCCTTCGACATGCAATAGACCGACAATTGCCCCAGCACCCGCATCGCCGCCACCGACGCGACATTGATGATCCGGCCGGGGATCTTGTGCTGGATCATGCGTTGGCCGACTTCCCTGGCGACAAAGAATGCGCCCTTGGTATTGGTGTCCATCACGAAGTCGTAATCGTCCTCGGTGATATCGACCGCCCGTTTCTGGACGCTGACCCCCGAATTGTTGATTAGCACGCCGATCGGCCCGAGTTCGGTTTCGGCGGCCTCGACCGCCTCGGCAACATTGGCGGCATCGGTCACATCGAGTTTCAAAGGCATGGCGCGGCCGTCAAACGCCTCGATTTCGGCCGCCAGATCGGCTAGCCGATCGACCCTTCGCGCCGCCAGCGCGACCTTGGCCCCGGCCCGAGCCAGGGTCAGCGCCGCTTGCCGTCCCAGCCCCGACGACGCACCGGTGACCAGGGCCGTCGTACCATCAAGTATGAACGGTCCACTCATTTGCCCCCCTCCCCTTCACATCCACCGGTTCGCCCGGTCTTGGCAACCCAATATTAACCAACCACGCCTAACGTCATGATGCCTCGGTTCTACAGGGTTTAATTTGGAATGTCTTGCGTTGCGCGGGTTCTTGTCGTCGAAAACGACCCGGCGCTGTCAGCGCCCCTGATCAAAAGCCTGAATGCGCGCGGTTACCGCGGCACTCAGGTGGCGGATTCGTACCAGGCATTCCGGCACGCCAATACCGACCGACCGGACGTGGTCATGGTGGATGGTGTCGACGCCATCGACGACGACTTCGCTCGCAAGATGGTCAAGAACGACGAGACCCGCGGCATTCCTATCATCGTGATCGTCGATCCGAACGACTATCAGGCCACTACTGAACGGTTTGCCGGCAGCGCTTTCGAATTCTTGCCCCGCCCGTTCGGCGACGCGGAACTGTTCGCGCGACTGGATCATCTGGTGCGGCTCAGCACGATGGAAAAGGAACTGCGCCAACGCATCGCCACGCTTCATAAGTTCGGCGTTCACGACATCACGGCGGTCAATCCGTTGAGCGAAGTCACCGACCCGAAGGTGTTGGTGGCCGGTTCGCGGAAACAGGAAATCGGCGAAGTCGCGGCCTTGTTGGGAGAAACCATCAGCCTGGCTTTCTGCACCACCGGTCATGACGCGTTGCGGCGCTTGAACCAAGAGCAGTTCGACGCTCTGTTGGTTACCGGCGGCGACGAGAACGTGGACGTCCTGCACCTCTGCGACGACGTGCGCGACAACCCCCGGCTTTACAATCTGCCGATCTTGGTCCTGGCCCAACCGGACTTGTTCGCCGATCCCGCCGAGCCCTATCGCTGCGGCGCCAATGACGTGCTATTCGCGCCCTGGAAGGCCGACGACCTGGTCCACCGGACCATGTCCCTGGTCCGCCAGCACCGCTACCGCACCGGCCTTCAACGTCTGTTTCGCGAGGCCCGGCGGCTGCAAACCTGCGACTATTTGACCGGCCTCTATAACTACGGCTTCCTGATGTCCCACCTGACCAGCCTGGTGCACGAGGCGCATCGGCTAGACAAGAACCTTTCGGTGGGTGTGGTCAAGATCACCGGCGTCGACGACGTCAACCGCGCCTATGGCTACGATGCCGGCGACCGGCTGTTGCAGCAGATCGGCGGGCTATCGGTGTCGCTGGTTCGCGGTGAGGACCTGACAGCCCGCTTGAGCGGCAATGAAGTCTGCATCGTGATGCCGGACGCGGCGCCGGAAGTTGCCAATTTCGCGGTCACCCGCACTGCTGGCGTCATAGCCTCGACGGAATTCGCGATCGACGAGTCGGAAACTGGGCTTCGAGTCAAACTGACGTCCGGCTGCGCCAGCCTGGAGCACGGCGACGATCCGACGACCCTGTTGGCTCGGGCGCGCGAAACCCTTTGCTAGACAGCTGGTCCGTATGTTCGCAAGAACGTGATGGCCGCGGGCTCGCGTCCCGGAGCCCTTGGGGCTAAACTGCGGCCATGCAGCTCGACATCGTATCGGACACCATCTGTCCCTGGTGCTTCATCGGCAAGCGTCGGTTGGAGCGCGCCCTCGCCGGTCGCCCGGACCTAAAGCTGGATATTCGCTGGCGGGCCTTCCAGTTGAACCCGACCATGCCGGCCGGCGGCATGGACCGCGCCACCTACGTCTCCACCAAGTTCGGCGGCGAGGACAAAGCCAAGGCGATCTATCAGCGGATCGCCGAAGCCGGCAGTGGCGAAGGTATCGACTTCAATTTCGCCGCCATCAAACGCACCCCGAACACGCTGGATTCCCATCGGCTGATTCGCTGGGCGGGCAGCGCCGACAAACAGGACCAGGTAGTCGAAGCCCTGTTCCGCCGCTATTTCCTCGAAGGCGAGGATATCGGCGATCACGCAGTCCTGACCGACACGGCACGTGAGGCCGGCATGGACACCAACCTGGTCACCCAATTGCTGGCCGACGGGTCCGACCTGGAATTGATCCGCAGCGAGGACGAGACGGCGCGGGAAATGGGAATCTCGGGCGTGCCCTGTTTTCTGATCGGTGAGAAGTACGCGGTCTCGGGCGCCCAGGATGCCAGCGTGTTTCATCAGGTGTTCGACATGCTGGCCCGCGGCGACCAAACGGCGACGGCACCGGCAGGCTAGACTGAATCCACGTCCGCGATCTTGGCGAGTTCCCGGACCAGGTGACGCACACCCTCCTGGCGCTGCTGGGCGGTGTCCCAATGGCGGCGATAGACCAGGCGGTGGTCGGGCCGCAACTTGGCGGTCGCCGCCTGCTTCGAGATGAACTGCACCAGGCCGGCTGGATTGGCGAAATTGTTGTTACGGAAAGACAGGGTGGCGCCGCGCGGGCCCGCCTCGACCTTGTCGATCCCGGCCCGGCGGCAGAACCCCTTGATGACGACGACATCCAACAGGTGCTCGACTTCCGCCGGCAACGGACCGAACCGGTCGATCAGCTCGGCGGCGAAGGCGTCGACCTCCTCGCGCCCGTCCAGCCGCGCAACCCGCCGGTAGAGTTCCAACCGCAAGCTCAGATCCTCGACATAAGTGTCCGGGATCAGCACCGCCGTGCCCAGGTTGATCTGCGGCGACCAACGGTCGTCCGCCTCGTCCAGCGCCGTGCCGCCCCGGGCCTGCGCCACCGCTTCCTCGAGAAGTTCCTGGTAAAGTTCGTAGCCGACCTCGCGGATATGGCCCGACTGCTCCTCGCCCAACAGGTTGCCTGCGCCGCGAATATCGAGATCGTGGCTGGCCAGGCTGAAGCCGGCGCCCAGGCTGTCCAACGCCTGCAGCACCCTTAGCCGCTTTTCCGCCGCTGCGGTCGGCCGTTTGCGCGGCGGCACCGTCAGATAGGCATAGGCACGGATCTTCGATCGGCCGATCCGCCCCCGGATCTGGTACAGCTGCGAGAGCCCGAACATATCGGCCCGGTGCACGACCAAGGTATTGGCGCTGGGAATGTCGAGGCCGGACTCGACGATGTTGGTGCACAACAGGACATCGAAGGCCCCGTTGTAAAACGCGTTCATCACCTGGTCGAGTTCCCTGGCCGGCAGGCGGCCATGGGCCTTGGCCACCTTGACCTCTGGCACGTGCTCGGCCAGGAAGGCCTCGGCTTCGGGCAGGTCGGCGATCCGCGGGCAGACATAGAAGCTCTGGCCGCCGCGAAAATGCTCGCGCAGCAACGCTTCCCGCACCACCACCGGGTCGAAGGGCAGGACAAAGGTGCGGATGGCCAGGCGATCGACCGGCGCGGTGGCGATCAGACTCAATTCACGAACCCCGCTGAGAGCCATTTGCAGGGTCCGGGGGATCGGCGTCGCGGTCAGGGTCAGCACATGCACATCGGCCCGCATCTGCTTCAGCCGCTCCTTGTGGGCCACCCCGAAATGCTGTTCCTCGTCGATGACCAGAAGTCCAAGGTCCCGAAACTTGACCGCCTTGCCCAACAGGGCGTGGGTTCCGATGGCGACATCGATATCGCCGCTCTTGATCCCGTCGCTTACCGCATTCGCCTCCTTGGTCGATACCATGCGCGAGAGTTGTCCGATCTTGATCGGCAGGCCCCGGAAACGTTCGCTGAAGGTCTGGAAGTGCTGACGGCTGAGCAAGGTGGTCGGCGCGACGACCGCCACCTGTTGCCCGGCCATGGCGGTAATCACCGCGCTGCGCAGGGCGACCTCGGTCTTGCCGAAGCCGACATCGCCGCAGACCAGCCGGTCCATCGGCCGGCCCGATCCCAGATCGGTCACCACATCCTCGATGGCCCGCATCTGGTCCTCGGTCTCGGCATAGGGGAAGCGGGCGCAGAATTCGTCGTAAAGCCCCTCGGGCGGGGTCATCACCTGGCCCTGGCGCAGGGCCCGCTCGGCGGCGATCCTGATCAGCACGTCGGCCATGTCGCGGATGCGCTTCTTGGCCCGTGCCTTACGGGCCTGCCAGGCGGTACCGCCCAGCCGGTCCAGCGCCACCTGGGCACTGTCACCGCCGAACCGCGACAGAACTTCGATGTTTTCGACCGGGACGAACAGCTTGTCGCCGCCGTCATAGACCACCAGCAGGCAATCATGCGGCGCACCGGTGATGTCCAAGGTCTGCAAGCCCTCATAGCGGCCGATGCCATGGTCGAAATGAACCACATAGTCACCCGTCGACAGGGACGCGGCCTCGGTCAGTGCCGCTTCGCCGTGGCGCGACCCGCGCCGGGGACGCACCAGCCGGTCGCCCAGCAGGTCCTGCTCACCGACCACCGCAACCTGGTCGGTCTCGAAACCGCGTTCCAGGCCAAGCACGATCAGCGGCACCAGGCTGGGCTCGACGTTCAGCGCCTCCTGCCAGCTCTCCACCTTGCGGGTCGCTGCGAGCCCGTGGTCGGCGAGCACCAGTGCCAGCCTTTCCCGGGCACCGGCCGAATAACTGGCGACCACCAATTGCCGGCCGCGCCCGACCAGGTCGGCGGCATGGTCGTGCAGGGCTTCGTAGACGTTCCGTCCCTGGCTGCGTTCCGGCGCGAAATCGCGCCCCGGCCGGCCGCCGGCCTCGAAGACGGGGCGGTCGCTGTCCGGCACCGCGAAGGGGTTGAGGCGGCACACCGCCCTGCCCGCCAGGCGTTCCTCCCATTCGGGCTCATCGAGATAAAGGAGGCCAGGCGGCAATGGCTTGTAGTCGACCTGCAAATCGCCGAACGCCTTTTTCCGGGCCGCCACGCGGTTGTCATAGTATTCGGCGATCTGCTCCAGGCGTGCCGCCCGCGCCTCGTCGATATGACGGTCGAGCAGGACCGGGCTGTCCGGCAGAAAATCGAACAGGGTTTCAAGGCGATCCTGGAACAGGGGCAGCCAATGTTCCATGCCGACATGCTTGCGCCCCTCGGACACCGACTCGTACAGGGGGTCGCCGTCGGTCACGGTGCCAAAATGCTGACGGTAGCCACCGCGAAACCGATTGATGGAAGTTTGGTCCAGCATCACTTCCGACACCGGCCCAAGGCGCAACTCCTTCTCCTTGGCCGTGGTCCGTTGGGTCAAGGGATCGAACCGGCGCATTCCATCGACACTGTCGCCAAACATGTCGATACGGACCGGCTCCGTCTGGCCGGGCGGGAAGATGTCCACCAAGCCGCCGCGCACCGCGAACTCGCCGGCTTCCATGACCGTGCCGGTGCGGCTGTAGCCATTGCCCTCAAGGAAACGAACCAGTTGCTCGACCTCCAGACGGTCACCGACGGTCACGGCAAAGGTGGCGGTGACCAGCAGGTCCCTGGGCGGCACCCGTTGCAGCAACGCATTGATCGTGGTGATGACCAGCAGCGGTTCGGACCCGTGCCGGCCCGCCAGGGCCCCCAACGCCGCCATGCGCCGGCTGGCCAGCTCAGGGTTGGGCGACACCCTGTCAAAGGGCAGGCAGTCCCAGGCCGGCACGGCAACCGATTTAAGGTCCGGGTCGAAATACCGCACGGACTCGGTCATGGCCGCCAGGCGGGCGTCGTCGCGCGCCACATGCAGCGCCGTTCCGGCCCTGCGTGCCAAGGTGGCGACAAATATCGCGTCAAAACCCTCCGGCGCGCCGGCAACTTCGATCGGGCCGGCCTCGGACAGTATTTTATCCAGGTTTTCCAAGCCTTATTCGTAAAATTTGAAGTTCAGATATAACTCGAGAACCGGCGTCCGCCGATCGTCGGGTGGCGTTTCCTTGCCACAGGCCCAATTGTAGAGGTCGGGATCGGTTTCACCCAGAAGCGCCTCATACTGGTCCAGTTCCTGTGGCCCGAAGCCATCCAAATAGCGCTCGGCGAAGCGGCCCAGAAGCAGGTCCAGTTCCTTGGTTCCGCGATGCCAGCTGCGAAACCGCAGGCGTTTGCGCTTGGTGGTCAAATCGTCGTTCATTTCCGCCCCTTACCGGTCTGGAGGCTGTGATATATCCGGTTCGGGCGGGCCTGTCAGCCCATTGCTTGGCCGGCCCCTATTATGGTTACTATCCACAGGAACCGACGCTCCCCGGACGCTTTGCCGATGCCCCGAACGCGGTTTCGGGCTATAATGGGTGTTCCGCCGCGCGGAAGGTCGGGCCGCGCGCAATGACAAAAATGAAGCCGTTGAGGTGTCGTTATGAAAACCCCGAAACTGTACCGGGAAGGCTATGCCGAGGATGCCGCGCGGGCGACCAAGCGCCTGATCAACGCGCGGGAAGCCTATTTCCAGGCCCTGTTCGCGGCCGCCGAGCTTGGCATTACCACCGCGCCTGAGGAGTTCGACGGGCTGGCCGAGCATTATGACTTCCTGACCGAGGATCTGCGGGTCGTCAGCAGCAGCAAACAGACCGGATCGCAATAGGCTGCGGCGGCGCCATCGCGTTTTCGGACACCGAGGGGGATCGGATCGCGGCAGACCATGCGCCCGGAAATCCTTTATCCGCTGTTTGCACCGGTTGCGACGCTGAAAGGGGTCGGCCCGCGTATTGCCCAACTGATTGAAAAACTGTGCGGGCCCGACGTCGTCGACCTGCTGTGGCACCTGCCCAGTGGTCTGATCGACCGCCGCTATGCCCCCAAGATCAACGCCGCACGCACCGATACCGTCGCCACCCTGACCGTCACGGTCGGCCGGCACCTCGTACCCGCCAACAAGCGAACCCCCTACCGGATCGAAGTGTCGGACGACACCGGTGCGATGACGCTGGTTTTCTTTCACGGCCGCGAAGACTATCTGCGACGCACCCTGCCCGAAGGCAGCCAGCGGGTGGTCAGCGGCCGCCTCGAAAATTTCGGCGACCGGCTGCAGATGGTGCATCCCGACCATGTCGCATCCCCGGCCGACCGGTCCGAATTGGAAGTCGTCGAGCCGACCTATCCCCTGACCGCCGGCCTGACGCCTAAAGGTTTGCGCAAATCCATCGGTGACGCCGTGTCGCGCGCCTCGGACCTGCCGGAATGGCTGGACCCCGAGTATCGCCGCCGCCAGCAATGGCCGTCTTGGCACAGCGCCCTGCACGCCGCCCACCAGCCGCAATGCGATGCGGACCTGCTGCCGGACTCAGCGCCTCGCCGCCGCCTGGCCTATGACGAATTACTGGCCAACCAATTGGCGTTGGCGTTGATCCGAGCCCGGCAACGGGCGGGCCGCGGCCGCACCCTGGTCGGTGACGGCCGCCTGCGCGACAAGGTCGTCGATGCCCTGCCCTATCAGTTGACGTCGGCGCAAGCTCGGGTGATCGGTGAAATCGCGGCTGACCTGGCCGCCTCCAACCGCATGTTACGCCTGTTGCAGGGTGACGTTGGCAGCGGCAAGACGGTCGTCGCGTTGCTGGCCATGCTGATTGCGGTCGAGGCCGGCTGTCAGGCGGTCCTGATGGCACCGACCGAGATATTGGCCCGCCAGCACTTTGCTGGGCTTAAACCGTTGGCCGACACTGCCGGTGTCTCGCTGGAGCTGTTGACCGGGCGCGACAAGGGCAAGGGCCGGGAGGCGCTGTTGGCGCGACTGGCGGCCGGCGAAATCGACTTATTGGTCGGCACCCATGCCGTATTCCAACAGGATGTCGCCTTCCGCGACCTGGCGGTGGCGGTGATCGACGAGCAGCACCGCTTCGGGGTCCACCAGCGGCTCAGCCTGGCCGGCAAGGGCGCCCAGCCGGTCGACGTGCTGGTCATGACCGCAACCCCAATCCCGCGCACCCTGACCCTGACCGCCTATGGCGACATGGACGTGTCCCGGCTCGACGAAAAACCGCCGGGCCGAGCCCCGGTGGTTACCAGGGTGATCGCGCTGTCGCGGTTGCCGGAGGTAATCGAACGCGTGGTTGGCGCCGCCAATAGCGGCGCCAAGGTCTACTGGGTCTGCCCGCTGGTCAGTGAGTCGGAGGAAAGCGACCTGGCCGCGGCCGAGGAACGCTATGACGTGCTGCATGCCGTTTTGAAAGACCGAGTCGGTCTGGTGCACGGCCAGATGAAGGCCACGGACAAGGACCGGGTCATGACCGAATTCGCCGAGGGCGAAACCGCGGTCCTGGTCGCAACCACGGTGATCGAGGTTGGGGTCGATGTCGCCGATGCCACCATCATGGTGGTCGAACATGCCGAGCGCTTCGGTCTGGCGCAATTGCATCAGCTGCGGGGACGGGTCGGGCGCGGTGGCCGTCCTGGCACCTGTCTGCTGCTATACGCCTCGCCCATCGGCGAAACGGCGCGCCAGCGACTGCAGGTGATGCGCGAGACCGAGGATGGCTTTCGGATCGCCGAAACCGACCTCAAGCTGCGCGGCGGTGGCGAAGTGTTGGGAACCCGGCAGAGCGGCGTCCCCGATTTCCACCTGGCCGATTTGGCGTGTCATGGCGATTTGCTGGAAACCGCACGCGACGATGCAGGGCTGATCCTAACCCGCGACCCGACGCTGGAAAGCGAACGCGGCAAGGCCCTGAGGACCTTGCTCTACCTGTTCAGGCTGGATGAGGGGGTCAGGCTGCTTCGGTCCGGTTGATCCGCCTAGGAATCCTTTGCCTTCGCCGGCTCCTGCCCCTTGCCATTCTGTTTCCCGTTTCCCTTCCGGTTGCCATTGCTTGGCGGCACATAGTCCGGCGCGCCGCGGTCGGGCGGTGCCACCAAACCGGCCGAAATCACCAGTTTCATGCCTTCCTCGATGGTCATGTCGAGCAGGATCAGGTCCTCGCGCGGCAGAAACAGGATAAAGCCGGAGGTCGGGTTGGGGGTGGTCGGCACGAAGACAGCAACCAAATCATTCCGGACCTTGCGCAGCACTTCGCCCTTGGCGTCGCTGGTCACGAAGGCGATGGCCCAGACGTTCTTTCGGGGATATTCGATCAACACCACCTGGCGGAACGAGGTCGAAGACTGGCTGAGGACGGTTTCGATGATCTGTTTCAACGCCCCGTAAACGCTGCGGATCACCGGCATCCGGTCGACGAACCGCTCACCCAGCGACACCAACTGTCGGCCAAGGAAGTTGGCGGCCAGGAAGCCGATCATGATCAGGACGATGGCCGAGACCAGAATGCCGAGGCCGGGAATACTGAACGGCAGATAGGTTTCCGGATTGTAGCGGGCCGGAATCAGCGGAATCACCCGTTCATCGACGAATTCGACAAAGGTGACAGCCAGGTAGACGGTGATGCCGATCGGCGCCACCACCACGATCCCGGCCAGGAAGTAGTTGCGCAGCCGCACCAGGGGCGAGGCTTTGCGCGGCGGGCTCACCAACAGGGGAGAACCGTCTTCGGTTCCGTCGCCGCTATTGCCGTCCTTGGTATTCATACGCCTCTGTCTCCCCGATTACGCGTTCGGCGTTGTGCCGAATTACACAAAAAAGTCCCGCAAGGCGGCATAGGTTTCGGCCGGGGCCTCCTCGGCCAGGTAATGGCCACAGTCCAATGCCTCGCCGCGCACATCCGCCGCCCGTTCCCGCCACACGTCCAGCACGTCGTAAAGCTGTGCCACCACGCCCTTGGCTCCCCACAGCACAAGCAGTGGGCAGTTCAGGCGCCGGTCGAGGTCCGCCTCGTCATGTTCGAGGTCGATGCTCGCCGCCGCCCGGTAGTCCTCGCAACTGGCGTGGATCGTCGCTGGATCGCTGAAGCAGCGGATATACTCGGCCATCGCCTCGGGCGCAAATGCTTCCGGATCACCCAGGCCGCCGCCCATTTTGTGCCGGATATAAAACTCTGGGTCGTTACCGATCAGCCGCTCCGGCAGGCCATTGGGCTGAATCAGAAAGAACCAGTGGTAATACAGGGTTGCCAGCCGCCGGTCGGCAGCGGCGAAGACCTTGTGGGTCGGCGCGATGTCAAGCACCGCAAGCCTGTCGATGCGTTCCGGATGGTCCAGGGCCATGCGGTGCGCGACGCGCCCTCCCCGGTCATGGCCGGCCACCGCGAACCGTTCGAACCCCAACTCCCGCATCATCGCCACCTGGTCGGCGGCGCTGGCCCGCTTGCTATAGGCCGCGTGATCGGGATCGCTGGCCGGCTTGCCGCTGTCGCCATAACCGCGCAGATCCGCCGCCACGACGGTGAAGTCCTCGGCCAGGCGCGGCGCCACCCGATGCCACATGACATGGGTCTGGGGATAGCCGTGCAGCAGCAACAGCGGTCGCCCACGGCCACCGACTCGCACGTTGATATTGACCCCGTCGACCGGAATACGCTCGGTCTTGAACCCGGAAAACACGCGTGGCCTCTCCTTCACGCGATACAATCGGCGCAGTTTAGCAGGCAGTCGCACCCCATGCCCAGTGAACTTTACTTTTCGATCCGCCCGCTCTCGCCCTGGCTGATGGCATGGACTAAACTTGCGCCCCACGGTTAACGGTATCAGGGAGGCAGAAGCATGCGGCTGGAAAACAAGGTCGCCATCGTCACCGGTGCGGCCGCCGGGTTCGGCGAAGGCATTGCCCGGCGTTTCGCAGACGAGGGCGCGACAGTGGTGGTCAGCGATATCGACGACGCAACCGGCGAAGCGGTGGTTGCCGGAATCCGCGCGGCCGGCGGCAAGGCCGACTATCACCACGCCGATGTCGTGAAGTCGGACCAGGTTCGCGATCTGGTCGCGGCGGCGGTCGACGCCCATGGTGGTCTGGACATCATCGTCAACAATGCCGGCGTACCGCAACGCAACGGGCCGATGCTGGGGGTCGACGAGGCGACCTTCGACCGGATTTTCGAAGTCAACGTCAAGAGCGTCTACCTGGCGGCTGTGCACGGGGTGCCGGCCTTCCGGGCCCGTGGCGGCGGGGTCTTCGTCAACACCGCCTCGACCGCGGCCCTGCGGCCCCGCCCCGGCCTGACCTGGTACAACGCCAGCAAGGGCGCGGTGACGACAATGACAAAGTCGATGGCGGTGGAACTGGCGCCCGAGAATATTCGGGTCAATGCGATCTGCCCGGTGGCCTCGCCGACCGGCATGCTGGTCGAGTTCATGGGTGGCGAATACACCGAGGAAAAGCACAAGATGTTCATGGACTCTGTGCCGTTGGGACGGCTCAGCACGCCGTTGGATATAGCCAATGCGGCGCTCTACCTGGCCTCCGACGAAGCCAATTTCATCACCGGCGTCTGCCTTGAGGTCGACGGCGGCCGCTGCATCTAACCGCCGGAGGCACCCATGGCAAAGGCCGATCTGATCATCCGCAATGTCCTGCTGCTGGACGGGAGCGGCGAAGCAGCAACCAGCGGCGATGTCGCGGTTACAGGCGAACGGATCAGCGCCGTCGGCGACTTGGACGGGGTTGCGGCCCATACCGAGATCGATGGTTCCGGCCTGGCCGTGGCGCCGGGCTTCATCGACGTCCACACCCATGACGACCGCTACCTGTTGGAGGACCCCAGCGTCACGGCCAAGACCAGCCAGGGCGTGACCACGGTGGTGGTCGGCAATTGCGGGGTCTCTTACGCCCCCGCCCCGGCATCGTCCGACAATCTGATACCGCCCCTGGACCTGGTCTTCGACGCCGACGGCCAACGCTACGCCAGCATGGCCGACTATTTCGCCGCCCTGGACGCGGCACCGGCGGCGGCCAACAGCGTCACCCTGGTCGGCCATTCGACCCTCAGGGCCTGCACCATGGACCGCCTCGACCGGCCCGCCACGGATGCGGAAATCACCGCCATGCGGGCCCTGTTGAAGGACTGCCTGACGGCCGGGGCCTTCGGCCTGTCCAGCGGATTGTTCTATCCGCCAGCCACCGCTGCGCCGACCGAGGAACTGATGGCGGTGGCCGAGGAATTGACCGACGCCGACGGCATCTATACCGCCCATATCCGCGACGAGGCCGATCATTTGCTGGAGGCCATGGAAGAGGCGGCGGCGATCGCCAGGCATGCCGATATCCAACTGGTGCTGTCGCACCACAAGGCCACCGGCAAGAGCAATTTCGGCAAGACTGCCGACAGCCTGGCCCTGGTGACCCGCCTGCAGGGTGAGCAGCGGGTGACCCTGGACGTCTATCCCTATGTTGCCGGATCGACGGTTCTGCTGGCCCACATGGTGGCCCGGGCCAGCAAGGTCCTGATTACCTGGTCGACACCGCATCCCGAATGCAACGGCCGCGAACTGGCGGCGATCGTCGAGGAGTGGAATGTCGACCTGGAGACGGCGATGGACCGGCTGCAACCGGCCGGCGCGATCTATTTCGCGATGGACGAGGACGACGTTCAGCGGGTGATCAGCTTCCCCGGCAGCATGATCGGATCGGACGGCATTCCCCATGACAACCACCCCCATCCCAGGCTGTGGGGCACCTTTCCGCGGGTGCTGGGCCACTACGCCCGCGATATCGGGCTGCTGCCGTTGGAGCACGCGGTGCGCAAGATGACCGGCCTACCGGCCGAGCAGTTCGGGCTCAGGGACCGGGGCCTGCTGCGGCCCGGTTTCTATGCCGATCTGGTGCTGTTCGACCCGGCCGCGATCGGCGACACCGCGACATTCGAAGAACCGACCCAGGCCGCGGCCGGAATCGTCTTGGTGATGGTCAACGGACAGGCGGTCTGGCAGGACGGCCGGGCGACCGGGATCCGCCCGGGACAGGCTCTGCGCCTCGCAGACAGCCTGCGAGGTCGCGCCGTGGCCTAGGTTTAAGCCCTGGGAGATTTAGGCGTCGACGTCGACATGCTCCCCGGCATCGGGACCGGGGTCGGAGCGCGGCTCTTCCTCAGGCGGCCGGTCTTCGTCGGCCGGGCGGACCTGTCTGGCCTGATCGGCCGCCTGGGCCACCAGTGGCAGGGCAGCGGCATCTTCGGCGGACTTGGTTGCGATCTGCTGCGCCGAAGCCAGCGATCCGACGGCGTCAATAGCCATGGTCGACCTCTCAAAAGGGATTGGTTGGTCAATTCAAGCTGCCAGCTTACCCGAAGGAACATAAGAAACGTTTAATAACACTTTGATTTTTAATATAATTTTATCAATCAAAGGGATCAGGAAAGGAACGCCTCCACGGCTTGCCAAAGCCCCTGACCAATTTCCGGCCGCCAGGTCGATGCGATGGCGAAGGCCACGATGACACCCGCCGCCAGGCCGGCGATCCAGCCAATGGCGATCAGCAGACGGAGTCCGAAAGAAAATGAAGGCTCGGCCATCGCATCCCCTTCACCGCGTGACGCCAAACCATACCGCAACTGGCGAGGTTCACGAAAGGCTGTTGGCAGCCGCAGGTTCCCTTGTACTATCGGCCTGGGCCAGGGGCCCAAACTAGGCGGTGTGTGAGTTTCAGGCAAGGGAGAGGTGATGTGGCGGGTTTTGCCGAGTACGACCAATATGATGCAGTGGGTTTGGCGGAGCTGGTGCGCGATGGGCAGGTTTCGCCGGTTGAATTGGTCGAAGAAGCCATCGCACGGGCGGAAAAGGTCAATGGCGACATCAACGCCATCGTCCGGCCCATGTACGAGACCGCCCGAGAAACCGCAAAGGACCATGATCGCCAGGGCCCCTTCGCCGGTGTCCCCTTCCTGTTGAAGGACCTGTTGGCGGACTATGCGGGTGTCCCGACCTCCTGCGGTTCCAGGTACCTGAATGACTTTATCCAGCCTGAGGATTCCGAACTCGTCAGACGGATCAAGGCGGCCGGCCTGATCGTGTTCGGCAAAACCAACTCGCCGGAGTTCGGCCTGTTGCCGGTGACCGAACCCAAGCTGTTCGGCCCGGCGCGCAATCCCTGGGACCCGATCCACCGGACCACCGGCGGCTCCAGTGGCGGTTCCGGGGCGGCGGTGGCGGCCCGGATCCTGCCGATGGCCGGCGCCGGCGACGGCGGCGGTTCAATCCGGATCCCGGCCTCCTGCAACGGCATTTTCGGCCTGAAGCCGACCCGTGGCCGCAATCCGTTCTCGCCGGATTTGAGCGGCTACTGGCACGGCGCGGTGCAGGAACATGTGCTGACCCGGTCGGTTCGGGACTCTGCCGCCTTGCTGGATGCGGTTCACGGCGTCCAAGTCGACCGGCCCTTCGCCGCCCCGCCACCGGGTGGAAACTATCGCGACGAGGTTGATCGCGAGCCCGGAAAACTGCGCATCGCCTATAGCGCTGAGCCGCTTCTCAAAGCCGACGTTCATCCCGACTGCCTGGCAGCGCTGGACGACGCTGTCGCGCTGTGCCGCGAACTGGGCCATGAACTGATCGAGGATCACGCCAGGCTGGACGGCGAGGCACTGGCCCGCAACTTCGTCATCATGGGAGTGGCTGAATTGGACGCCGACCTCAGGGTCTGGGAAACCCGGCTGGGCCGCGCCCCGACCCGGAACGACGTGGAAATCGAGACCTGGCTGGCCCGCCTGATCGGCCGTGCCACGACCGCCGGCGAATTCGGCCAGGCACAACGGGAAATGAACTTTGCCGCCCGGCAACTCAACGACTTCATGGCCGACTATGATGTCGTCCTGTCGCCGACCCTGGCCCTGCCGCCGGTGGAGCATGGGGCGCTGGCACCAAAGGGCGCGGAAGCCATCGCCAACACGGTCTTCGCCAGCCTCGGGTCGGGCCGCCTACTGCGCAAATTGGGAGCGATCGACCTGATGGCAGGCCGCGCCTTTGCCTTCATCCCCTTCACCCCGGCCTACAATGTCAGCGGCCAGCCGGCCATGTCGGTCCCGTTGTATTGGAGCCAGGAGAACCTGCCGATCGGCGTCCAATTTGCCGGTCGCTATGGCGACGAAGCCACTCTGTTCCGTTTAGCCGGGCAGTTGGAACGCGCCCGCCCCTGGGCAGATCGCCGTCCCGGAATCTGCGCCTAAAAAGAATTTGGCAGGAATTAGCCGTTATTCCCCTTCACGTTTTTGTGATGAGAATAAAAACGAGTCTCAACTGTTATGAAGTTGTAAGGGTAGGCCAGTTGCAGTCAGGTGACGCCCCTCGCCGACCCGTCAGTGGCGTTATTCAACAACAGAAATACGAAGGGACGTTCGATGCAAGACGAACAGACTAAGAAGAAAATACAGTTGATGCTGACTACCGGCATCCTTGGGGTGAGCTTGGCAGTGTCGCCGGCGATCCTCGATCTTTCCGGCGACGGACCCACGGTCGCAACCCCCTTTGCCATGGCCGATGAAGGCGGCGACGATGGCGGCGACGATGGCGGCGAAGGCGGCGACGACGGCGGCGAAGGCGGCGACGACGGCGGCGAGTCCGGAGACGACGAGGGCGGCGAGAGCGGTGAATCCGGTGACGACGAAGGCGGCGAATCCGGCGATGACGAGCGCGGTGAAGCAAGTGAGTCCAGTGACGATGAAGGCGGTGAATCCTCCGACGACGACTCCCAACGCGGCGGTAACTAAGTAATGACTTCGCCGGCGGTCCGCCAAACAGGGCCGCCGGCGGCCCTTGCCTTTTTTGATTTATTGTTCACCAGGGGGGCGGCCAGGTGATCGTATGCATTCCGGACGTGCTGGACCAAGCCACGCTTAAGGGCATTCTCGACGCCATTGACGAAGGCGAATTTGTCGACGGTCGGACGACGGCCGGTTTCCGGGCCAAGCAGGTCAAGAACAACCAGCAGATGAAACGCGGCGACGAACAGGCGGAAGTGATCAAGGACCGCGTGGTGGCGGCCCTGCGCGGCAACCGCCAGTTTCGCCAGGCGGCGCAGCCGAAGGTGATTCAGCGCCCATTGATCAGCAAATACGAACCCGGCATGGCCTATGGCTCCCATGTCGACGATGCGATCATGGGTCCCCACGGCGGCACGCGCACCGACGTATCGACAACGGTGTTCCTCAGCGACCCGGACGAATATGAAGGCGGCGAACTGGTCATCGAGCAGTCGATCGGCGAGCTGCGGGTCAAACTGCCGGCTGGTTCGGCGGTGGTTTATCCGTCCGGCGATTTGCACCACGTGGCCCCGGTGACCAAGGGGGTAAGGCTGGCCGCGGTGACCTGGATCCAGAGCCTGATCCGCGACCCACGCCAGCGCGAGATTCTCTACGATGTCGACACCGTACGCCGATCGCTGGCCGACCAGGACGCCCAGTCGCGGGATACCAACCTCGCCTACAAGACCTACGCCAATCTGCTGCGGCTGTGGGCCGAGTCGTAGGAGCCTGACCGGCGCCTACATTACCGCGCCGATCTGCCAGGGCAGAAACTCCAGGTCGCCGATCCCTAAGGACTCCGACTTGCTGGGCGCGCCGCTCGCAGTGGCCAGGATGGTCTCGAAAATCTCGGCGCCTTTCGCCTCGATGTCGGTCTCGCCATCGACCACCGGGCCGCAATTGATGTCCATATCCTCCGCCATGCGCCGGTACATCGCCGTATTGGTCGCCAGCTTCAGAGACGGCACCGGTTTGCAGCCGAACACCGAGCCGCGTCCGGTGGTGAAACAGACAATATTGGCGCCGCCCGCCACCATGCCGGTGATCGAGGCCGGGTCGTAGCCCGGCGTGTCCATGAAGACGAAGCCCTTGGCGGTGACCGGTTCGGCATAGCGGTAGACCTCGACCAAGTCCGTGGTGCCGCCCTTGGCGGCGGCGCCCAGGGACTTCTCCAGGATGGTGGTCAGGCCCCCCGCCTTGTTGCCCGGTGACGGGTTGGCGTTCATTTCCCCCTGGTTTTTCGCCGTGTAATCTTCCCACCAGGTGATCAGATCGATCAACTTGTGCCCCACATCCTGGCTCACCGCGCGGCGAGTCAGCAGGTGCTCGGCGCCATAGATCTCCGGCGTTTCGCCCAGGATCGCCGTCCCGCCATGGCGCACCAAACGGTCGGCGGCGTTCCCTAGGGACGGATTGGCGCTGATCCCGGAATAGGCATCCGAACCGCCACATTCGAGACCGAGGACCAGTTCCGAGGCCGGCACGGTTTCGCGGCGCGCGGTGTCGACCTCGGGCAGCATGGCCCGGACCCGCGCAACGCCCTCCTCCACCGTTTGCCGAGTACCGCCGCTGTCCTGGATGGTCATGGCGTGGAACAGCGCATCAGCCCGCTTGCCGGCAGCATCCTGCATCGCCGCGACTTGGGCCACCTCGCAGCCCAGGCCGACCATGACGATGCCGCCGAAATTGGGGTGGTTGGCATAGCCGGTGATCACCCGCTGGAAATTGCCCCAGCCATCGCCCGTCGCCGCCATGCCGCAGCCCAGGGAATGGGGCAACGCGACCACGCCATCGACATGCGCGAAATCGGTCAGGGCGTCGCCTGCAAGGCGGTCGGCGATATAGCGGGCAACGCTGGCCGAACAGTTCACGGTCGGGATGATCCCGATATAATTCCTTGTGCCGACCCGGCCATCGGCCCGGCGATAACCCTGGAAACTGGCCGGCTCGGCCGCCGGCTCCAGGCCCTTGGCATCGACCCCGATCTCGTGGTCCCGGGCAAACTGGCTCATGGCCAGATTGTGGGTGTGGACATGGTCGCCGGGCGCGATGTCGGTGCTGGCAAAGCCGATGATCTGGTCGTATTTGCGGACAGCCTCGCCGGATCTGATGGCCTGGGTCGCGATCTTATGCCCGGCCGGAATGGCTTGGGCGGCCGCCACGGCCTCGACCTCGGTGCCGGGTGCGATTGTGTCCCGCGCCACCACAACATTGTCGTTTTGGTGCAGGCGGATGGTCAGTGTCTGGCTTTTGTTCACAAGCGTCACTCCCGTCGCTTGGCCTTGAGAATGGCCGAAATTTCCCGCCAGCCGACCTGGCGGATCAGCGGGTGCCGTTCGGCGGCCCGGATACGGCGCGGACCGATCAGGTCGAAATGCTCCTTGTAGGTCCCGGCGTGCTGCAGGGCGTAGGGATGGCAGCCGATCACGGTGGCGATGGCCACAAGTTCGTTCTCGCCGCGCTTGCCATGGCGGTCGGACAGGAGATGGGCGACGATCCGCCCGTCTTTCAACCGCCTAGGCTTGTCCATGACCACCGCCACTGGTTCAGGCGATCCGGTCGCCAGCCTTGATCTGCACGGTCCTGGTGTCGACGGCGGGTAACATGGCGGCCGGATCGCGCGTCACAACCACGTCCACCACCGAAGGCTGGCCAGTGTTGGCGATCGCGGACCTGAAAGCATCGGCCAGTTGGTTCGGATCCTCGACCCGGATCCCGTGGCAGCCCATCGCCTCGGCCACCGCCGCATAATCGGTCTCGCTCAGGTCCGATGACTGGTAGCGGCCGTCGAACATGGCGTGCTGCAGGGCCTTGACGTAACCCGAGGCGGCGTTGTTGACGATCACCACGGTCAGGCCCAGCCCCAGGCGCCGGGCGGTCTCCAACTCCCCCAGCACCATATTGAACCCGCCGTCACCGGTGATCGCCACAACGGCTTGTTTGGGTGCCGCCAATTGGGCGCCGATCGCGCCGGGCAGGCCATAGCCGATCGAGGCCAACCCGCGATTGGCGATATAGGTGCGGCCAGCCATTTGGGTATCGTACAGCAGGCCGGTCCAATGGGCCGCGAACCCGCCATCGGCGACCAAAATGCCGTCCCGAGGCATTACCGACTGCAGTTCGCCGATCAGCCGCGCCATGGCGATCGGGCGTTCGTCGGAGGCATAGCGCGACGCCGTCGCGCCGCGCCAAATCGCCATGCGCGCCGCCGGTTCGGCCTGATAGGCATGGTTGTCCCGGACACCCACCACTTCCGCCAGGTCGCGCAAGCCTTCCGCCGCGTCGCCGCACAGGGCGACCTCCGCCGGAATGCAGCGGCCGATCTCCTCCGGCGAGATTTCCAGGTGGATCAGCGGGATCTCTCGCGGCGGCAAGACATAGCGCTTGGTAGCGATCTCGCCCAGCTTGCAGCCGACCACCAGCAGGCAGTCCGCCGCCTCGATCAAATCATTGGCGATCCGGCTGTAGCGGCCGAACAGACCGGCCGACAGAGGGTGGTCGCAGGCGATCGCCCCCTTGCCGCTCAAAGTATGGGCGACCGGCGCGCCCAGCCGCTCGGCAAGATCGGTCAGCGCCGCATGCGCCCCCGACAGATGAACCCCGCCGCCGGCCAGGATCACCGGTCTTCGGGCACCACGCAACAGATCCGCCGCCCGGGCCAGGGTATCGCGCCCCGGCCGCACCCGGCGGGCCGGGATCGACAGGGTCTCGGCTTCGGGTCGGAATTCGTCGGTCGGAAAATCAAAGACCCCGTGGCAGACATCCTCGGGCAGGTCGAGCAACACCGGCCCCGGCCGGCCGGACGTCGCCACCGCATAAGCCCTGCGGACATGTTCCGGGATGCGCAGGCCCTGCTCAACGCGAATCACCTGTTTGACCGCCGGGCCCAAAATTGCCAATTGGTTGGCCTCCTGGGTCATGTTTTTGCCGGCATGGTCGCGGTTGGCATCGCCGATGATGGCGATCAGGGGAATTCCGGCGTTCAGGCTTTCGACCAGCGCCGTCGCCAGGTTGGTGGCGCCGGGCCCCAATGTGGCGTCGCACACCCCGGGACGGCCGGTGACCCGGGCCCAGGAATCGGCGGCAAAGGCGCCACAACGCTCGTCATTGATCAGGGTATGGACCAGGCCGAGTTCGCGGACCGCATCGTAGAAGGGAAGCAGTTGAAAACCGCCCATGCCGAACATCGGCCCGCAATCGTGCAGCCGCAGCATCTCCGCCAAGGCATAACCGCCGGTCAACCGCCGGGTCGGATCGTTGCGCCCATTGTCCGTCATGTCACCCTTCCCTGCCCGCCAGGACCATATCGGCGAATTCCGCCACCGTCATGCCGGCGGCGGCGCCCAGCTTCGCTGCACATTCGTTGACGTGGCTCAACCGGCCGGTTGCCCATAGCGACTTCGCCTCGCCGATACGCGCCGAATCCGCGGCGACCGTGGCCGCCGGCACGCCACGCATGTCAAGGGCGGCCAGCCGGGCGATCCCGACCCGGTCCTTTCCGACGCCGGCGTCGTGGAACACCGCGGCCACCGTATTCACCTTCAGGGCGTTACGCGGGTCGTTGCCGGGAAGGCCGCCATGGCTGCCGGCCACCACGATATGCGGCGCATCGCTGGGCCGGACCAGCGAGGCACTGTCCAACCCCCGCACCTCGACCGGGCCGGCACGCAGCAGGTAGCGCCCCTCCGACAAGGCTGGTACCACACCGCGCCAGACCGGGCCGCGCGTCAATGCTTCGGCGCAGGCCATGGCGGTTTGCCCGGCTTCGCATCCCAGTGCCTTGGCATGGGCGTTGACGAAGCTGACCTTGCCCGCCGCCGCCATGTCGGCACCGTCGCCGATGCGGGCCGTGTCGTGGCCCACCGCCGCGGCGGGCAGTGCCAATCCGTCGAGCAGCGGCAGCGCTCCGATCCCCGCCCCGTCCAGACCGATGCCGGCATCATTGAGGATCACGCCCCGCAAGCCGGCCCGGGCCGCCAGCCCGCCGGCATAGGCGCCGCCATGGCTGGCGGCGATCGCCACCTGGTCGCGATGGGCCGGTTCCAGCCGGGTGACGCTGTCGACGACGACAATCTCGCAGCGCGCGGTCATGAAACGATTTCCTGCATGCGGCTCACTGTAAATTTCGCCATGCTTGGATACAATAGCGGCAATCGGCGGCGGTTCCGCATGCCGAAATGCAGACAGGGGAGCGTGTGTCTTGACAGCCGAACCAGGCAGCAATCGGCCGGACCTGCCGCGCCTGATCGCCCATTACCGCACCATGGCACGGATCCGCGCCTTCGAGCGCCAGGCCGAGGCCGCCGCCAAGGCCGGGCTGGTCACCGGCGCGGTGCACCTGTCGGTCGGCCAGGAGGCGGTGGCCGCCGCGGTCTGCGGCAATCTGGAGCTTGCGGACACCGTCGCCACCAACCACCGCGGCCACGGCCACACCCTGGCCAAGGGCGCCGACCCGGAAGCCATGATGCGCGAACTGTTCGGCCGCGCCGGCGGCGTCTGCGGCGGCAAGGGCGGATCGATGCACATCGCCGACTTCTCGGTCGGCATATTGGGTGCCAACGGGATCGTCGGTGCCGGCATTCTGATCGCCGCCGGTGCCGCCCATGGCGCCAGGCTGCTGGGCGCGGGCAATATCACGGTCTGCCTGTTCGGCGACGGCGCGGTCAACCGCGGCCCGTTCCTGGAGGGCCTCAACTGGGCCAAGGTCTTCGAGTTGCCGATCCTGTTCGTCTGCGAGGATAACGGCTTCGCCGCCACCACCCGGACCGACGCGATGACCGCCGGTCCCGGCCCGGCGGCGCGGG
The DNA here is from genome assembly GCA_964344385.1 of uncultured Sneathiellales bacterium. Taxonomy (GTDB): domain Bacteria; phylum Pseudomonadota; class Alphaproteobacteria; order CAYFNG01; family CAYFNG01; genus CAYFNG01. Next base: position 69,039 of record CAYFNG010000004.1, on the reverse strand, counting down.
CCGAGGCGTTGGGCATTCCGGCCTACACCGTCGACGGCAACGACCTGCTGGCGATCGACGATCTGGCCCGGGAGCTGATCGCCAAGGTGCGGGCGGGCAGCGGCCCGCTGTTCCTACTGGCCCGCACCTACCGGCTGAAAGGCCACACCCATGCCGATGCCGCCGCCTATCGCCCGGCGGCGGAGGTCGCCGCGGCCAAGGACGAGGCACCGCTGGTCCGTGCCCGGGCGCTACTGGAAAGCCTGGGCGTGCCGGTGGCCGACTTGGATGGGATCGCGGCGGCGGCCGAAGCCGAAATGACGACAGTGGCCGAAGCCGCGGCCAAGGCCCCACACCCGCCGCCGGAAGATGCCTTCCGCGACGTCCAGGATATCGGAGCCGCACCATGGCCGAGCTGAGCTATCTGGCGGCCGGCTGCGCCGCCCTGGCGGCCGAAATGCGCCGCGACCCCCGGGTCTGGGCCTTGGGCGAAGACCTGGGGCGCGGCGGCGTGTTCGGCCAATATGCCGGCCTGGCCGAGGAATTCGGCCCCGACCGCATTTCGGATGCGCCGATCTCCGAAGCGGCGATCATGGGAGTGGCGGTCGGCGCCGCCCTGGTCGGCAGCCGCCCGGTCGCCGAAATGCGGTTCTCCGATTTCGCCCTGTGCGCGGTCGACGAGCTGGTCAACCAGGCGGCCAAGAACCGCTTCATGTTCGGCGGCCAGGGCAAGGTCTCGCTGGTCGCCCGGCAGCCGATCGGCATGTGGCGCTCCTCGGCCGCCCAGCATTCCCAAAGCCTGGAAAGCTGGTGGACCCATATCCCCGGCCTGGTGGTGGCGGTGCCGGCGACGCCGGCCGACAATTACGGCCTGCTGATCAGCGCCATCCAGTGCGACGACCCGGTGGTCTATCTGGAGCACAAGGATCTCTGGCCGCTGACCGGTGAGGTCGCGGATGACGGCCGGCCGATCCAACTCGGCACGGCCCGCACCGTCCGGGAAGGCACCGACCTGACCATCGTCAGCTGGTCGAAGATGGTGCATACCTGTACGCAAGCCTGCGAGGCTCTGGCGGCCGAGGGCATCACGGCGGAACTCATCGACCTGCGCACGCTGTGGCCCTGGGACAAGGACGCGGTCCTCGCCTCCGCCGCCCGCACCGGCCGATTGCTGGTGGCCCACGAGGCGGTCCAGGTCGCCGGTTTCGGGGCCGAGATCGCCGCCACCGTCGCCGAAGAAACCGGCGCCCGTGTCAAACGCCTCGCCGGCCCCCGCATCCCCATCGCCTACTCGCCCCCGCTCGAAGACCTGTACCGCATCGGCAGCGACCAGGTCGTTGCGGTGGTACGGGCCCTGCTCGAACCACAAGGACCCTGACCCATGCCCGCCTTCACCGTCCTCGCCACCAACCACACCAGCTTCACGGTTTCCGACCTGGAACGCAGCGTGGCCTTCTTTCGCGACTGCCTCGGTTTCGAGGTGACCTCGATGGCACCGCGCGATCCTTCGGCGATCGAGAGGGTGACCGGGGTGCCGGGGGCCGACATCATGGTGGCCTATGTGCGCGGGCCGGGGCATAGCCTGGAGCTGATCGAATATCTGGGACCGGAGGACCGCGACCATGTCCGGCCCCGTTCCTGCGACACCGGCTTCGCCCATATCGCCTTCGACGTCGACGATCTGGGCGCCGTGATGGCCGCGGTCGCCGATTATGGCGTCGCGCCGGTCGGCAAGGTGATCACCGTCAATGCCGGCCCCAACAAGGGCGGCCGCATCGCTTACCTGCGCGACTGGGACGGAGTCACCATGGAGTTCATCGAGAAACCTGGCGCTTGAATCGACTCAGCTTGGCCAGCTTGGCGAGGTCATCGCGAATTCGGTCTTCATCGACGAATTCGATATCGATCTCCTCGCCGTACCACTCGACCATGTCGTCATGCATCTCATGATCGGGATCGTCGATCGCCTCCACGAGATCGGCATAACCCCAAGGGCCGCCGCAATCCTCGGGTGGGCAGGCGCCTCTTGCGCTCAATAGCCGGGGATAGGCTGCACCCGATTCGGGTTCTTCCAACCCTTTGACGGTGATGGTGTGCATCCAATCGTCCCCGAAATCATAGTGGTAGGTGAAAGACTTCTTGCGCCCTAGCTGGGCGAGGAGATCGGTCAGCTTTGTTGATTTTGACGAGACGATTTCATGTTCCGGCCAATCCGGGTCCGGGATGCCGTAGGTGACGGTTCGGCCGACCTGGAATTGGTAGAGGTGATAGTTCTCCCATCCCATGGCAGCCTGAATAACCAGGTGGAGATCGTCGAGTGAAACGCCGGTTGGTGCCGCCACCTCCCGGACGATTGGCGGCTCCAACCCGTCAAGTACGATCTTCAAACGGGCAATCTCAGGCATTTCCTGCCTCATGGCCAATGCACTCCGTGCGCAAGGTATCACGCCTCGATGGTCGTTCAATCCCTTGGCGTTTTCGGGTCGTAGAGGTCGTGGGCGCGGGCCTCGAAGGCGCCGACCATGCGGCGCACCGCCTCGTTAAACAGCACCTCGATCATCCGCTGCAACAGCCGCGAATGGAACTCGAAGTCGACGTAGAAGTCGATCTCGCAGCCCTCCGGATGCGGCAGGAACAGCCAGTGATTGTTCAGGTACTTGAACGGACCTTCGGAATAGGCGACGTCGATGCGGCCCGGCCGGTCGAGATCGACCCGGGAGGTAAAGCGTTCGCGGAACATCTTGTAGCCGATCACCATGTCGGCAACGAAAAAATCGGGTTCGCGCTTGCGCACCCTCACCCCGGTACACCAGGGCAGGAATTCGGGATACTTCTCGACCCCGGCGACCAGGTCGAACAATTGCTCGGGCGCATAGGGCAGGACGCGGCGTTCGGCGTGGGTCGGCATGGGCGGACGGATTACCCGGTACGAATGGTTTCAGTATCTGACCGACAAAGCGCGCACCGCGCTTTGTCGGAGTGCTGTTCCGTCCCGCTCCCCCGCCCAACCACCCGATAACGGTACCCTGGTGGGTGGTTGGGCGGGGGAGCGGGACGGAACAGAAACTATTGAGTCTGTCTCCCAGACCGGCGGCACTATACGCGATCCTGCGCCTGGGCCAAGCGTTGCCGGCGTGCCTCCCGCAGTTTGTCGAAATCGTCGCCGGCCAGGTAGGAGGAGCGGGTCAGGGGCGAGGCCGAGACCATCAGGAAGCCCTTGCCATAGGCCGCCTTCTCCAGCGCCTTGAACTCGTCCGGGGTCACGAAGCGGTCGATCGCCGCGTGTTTCGGGGTCGGCTGAAGGTACTGGCCGATGGTCAGGAAATCGACATCCGCCGAGCGCAGGTCGTCCATCACCTGCATCACCTCCTCGCGGCTTTCGCCGAGGCCGACCATGATGCCGGACTTGGTGAACATGGCCGGATCCATCTCCTTGACCCGGTCCAAGAGCCGCAGCGAGTGGAAGTAGCGGGCGCCGGGGCGGATCGACGGGTAGAGCCTGGGCACCGTTTCGAGATTGTGGTTGAAAATATCCGGCTTGGCCCGCACCACGGCGTCCAAGGCACCGTCCTTGCGCATGAAATCGGGCGTCAGGATCTCAATCGTGGTCTCGGGGGTTTCAGCCCGCAGCCGCTCGATACAGGCGATGAACTGGCCGGCGCCGCCATCCGCCAGGTCATCGCGGTCGACCGAGGTGATGACGATATGGTTCAGGCCCAGTCCCGCCGCCACCCGGGCGACATTGTCCGGCTCCTCGGCGTCGACCGGGCCTGGCTGGCCGGTGGCGACGTTGCAGAAAGCGCAGGCCCGGGTGCAGATCTCACCCAGGATCATCACCGTGGCGTGGCCGTGGCTCCAACATTCGCCGATATTGGGGCAGGCCGCCTCCTCGCAGACCGTGTTCAGGTTGAGGCCGCGGACCAGCTTGCGGGTCTCGGCATAGGCCTTCGAGGTCGGCGCCTTGACCCGGATCCAGGCCGGCTTGCGCTGGATCGGATTGTCCGGCTTGCGGACCTTTTCGGGATGTCGCGGGCGGCTCTCCTGCATGAGATTAGACATGGATCGCCCGGTTATAGGCGTCAAGCACCGACTCGTGCATCATCTCGCTCAACGTGGGATGCGGGAAGACGGTGTGCATCAGCTCCTCTTCCGTGGTCTCCAGCCCGATCGCCACGACGAAACCCTGGATCAGTTCGGTGACCTCGGCCCCGACCATATGGGCGCCGAGCAGTTCGCCGGTCTTGGCGTCGAACACGGTTTTGACCAGCCCGTCCGGCTCGCCCAGTGCGATCGCCTTGCCGTTGCCCATGAAGGGGAAACGCCCGACCTTGACCTGGCGGCCCGCCTCCTTGGCCGCCGCCTCACTGAGGCCGACGCTGGCGACTTGGGGATGGCAGTAGGTGCAGCCCGGGATGCGGCTATTGTCGATCGGATGGGTCTTCAGCCCGGCAATGGTCTCGATGCAGACTACGCCCTCATGCTCGGCCTTGTGGGCCAGCATCGGCGGTCCGGCGACGTCGCCGATGGCGTAGATGCCCGGCTCGTCGGTGCGGGAATAGGCGTCCGTGACGATGCAGCCGCGATCGGTCTTCACCTTGGTGGTCTCGAGCCCAAGATTCTCGACATTGCCGACCACGCCGACCGCCGAGATCACCCGGTCCACGGTGATGGTCTCGGTCTTGCCGTCCTTGCCTTCCAAGGTGGCGGTGACGCTGTTAGCCCCCTTCTCCAGCTTGGCGACCTTGGTGTCGGTCAGCAGCTTGAGGCCGCGCTTGCTCATCTGCTTGGCGACGATGCCGGCGATCTCGGCATCCTCGACCGGCAGGACCTGGGGCAGGATCTCGACCACCGTCACCTCTGCGCCCAGGGTATGGAAGAAACTGGCGAACTCGATGCCGATGGCGCCGGAACCGACCACCAGCAATGATTTCGGCATTTCCTCGGGCACCAGCGCCTCGAAATAGGTCCAGACCAGCTTGCCGTCCGGCTCCAGCCCGGGCAGCACGCGCGGCCGGGCACCGGTGGCCAGGATGATGTGCTTGGCGGCCAGGCCGGGCAATGCCTCGCCGTCCTTGCTAACCTCGACCCGACCGGGCCCGTTCAGCCTTGCCTCACCGTCGACCACCGTCACCTTGTTCTTCTTCAGCAGGTGATTGACACCACCGTTGAGGCGCCGCGACACGGCACGGGAGCGCTTGACCACCGCCGCCAAGTCGAAATCAACGCCGTCGACCTTCAAGCCATAATCCTTGGCGTGCTGCATGTAGTGGTAGATCTCGGCCGAACGCAGCAGCGCCTTGGTCGGGATGCAGCCCCAGTTGAGGCAGATGCCGCCCAGGTGCTTCTTCTCCACCAGGCAGGTCTTGAAGCCGAGCTGGGCGGCACGGATTGCGGTGACGTAGCCGCCCGGCCCGCCGCCGACGACGATGACGTCGAATTGGGTGTCAGACATGGTGGCTCCCTCAAAGCAGCATGGTGATCGGGTCTTCCAGCAGGCCTTTCAGGGTCTGCAGGAACTGGGCGCCCTCGGCGCCGCCGAAGACGCGGTGGTCGCAGCTCAAGGTGCAGGTCATCACCGTGGCGATGGCCAGGGCGCCGTCCTTGACCACCGGGCGCTGGCTGCCGGCGGCGACCGCCAGGATGGCGGCCTGGGGCGGATTGATCACCGCGACGAACTCATCGACCCCGAACATGCCGAGATTGGAAATGGTGAAGGTGCCGCCCTGATAGTCCTCGGGCATCAGCTTGCCATCCCGGGCCCGTCCGGCCAGTTCCTTGGCCTCGGCCGCGATCGCCGCAAGGCCTTTCTCGTCGGCGTCGCGGATCACCGGGGTGATCAGCCCGCCCTCGATAGCCACCGCCATCGAGACGTCGACTTTGTGGTGCTGCAGGATCGCGCTGTCGGTCCACTGGGCGTTGACTTCCGGATGGCGTTTCAGGGCCTGGGCGGTGGCCCGGATGACGAAGTCGTTGACCGAGATCTTGCCGCAATCCAGCGAGGCGTTGAGCTGTTTGCGAGCCGCCAACAGCTTGTCGATCTCGATATCGATCGACAGGTAGAAATGCGGGATCGTCTGCTTGGCCTCGACCAGGCGCCGGGCGATGGTCTTGCGCATCGAATTCAACGGCACCTCGTTGTAGTCGGCGCTGACCGGGGCCGCCGCTGCCGGCGCGGGGCCGGGTGCCGCCGTCGCCACGGCCGCTGCGGCCGGCTTGGCGGTGCCGGCGGCGATCGCCGCCTCGACATCGGCCTTGACGATGCGCCCCTTCGGGCCCGAGCCACTGATCAGGCCCAGGTCCAGCCCCGCCGCGCCGGCGATCCGCCGGGCCAGCGGGCTGGCGAACAGGCGGCCGCCGGCCGGTGCCGATGCCACGGCCGGGGCTGGGGCCGGAGCAGGAGCAGCAGCCGGCGCCGCCGGGGTCGGGGCTGGTGCCGGTTCGGGAATTGGTGCAGCAGCAGGTGCCGCCGGTGCGGCCGCGGCCGGTGCGGCGTCAGCGCTGAAGCCTTCCAGGGCTGAGCTGTCCTCTCCCTCCTCCAGGATCACGGCAATGGCGGCGTTGATCGCCACGCCTTCGCTGCCCTCGGCCACCAGGATTTTGCCCAAAACCCCCTCGTCGGTGGCTTCCAGCTCCATGGTCGCCTTGTCGGTCTCGATCTCGGCGATGACGTCGCCGGCGGCGATCGTCTCGCCCTCGGCCTTCAGCCATTTGGCCAGCGTGCCCTCGGTCATGGTCGGTGACAGCGCCGGCATGGTTACGGTAATCGGCATTTTGCTCCTCCGGCGTCAGGCGCGGTAACAGACGGCCTTGGCCGCGGCCACCACGTCCTGGGGCTGCGGCAGGGCCAGGGCTTCCAGATTGGCGGCATAGGGCATCGGCACATCGGCGCCCGAGACCCGCGCCACCGGCGCATCCAGATAGTCGAAGGCCTCGCTCATGATCGAGGCAGAGATTTCCGCCCCGACACCGCAGACCTGCCAGCCCTCCTCGACCGAGACGCAGCGGTTGGTCTTCTGGACCGAGGCGACGATGGTCGCCACATCCAGGGGCCTGAGCGACCTCAAGTCGATGACCTCGGCCTCGATCCCCTCGGCCGCCAGCGCCTCGGCCGCAGCCAGGGCGTAAGCGACGGAGCGGGAATAGGCGGTGATGGTGACGTCGCTGCCGGTGCGGGCGACCCGTGCTTTGCCGATCGGCACCGTGTAGTCGGGCAGGTCTGGCACCTCGAAGCTCTGGCCGTAGAGGATCTCGTTCTCCAGGAAGACCACCGGGTTGGGGTCGCGGATCGCCGATTTCAACAAGCCCTTGGCATCGGCCGCCGAATAGGGCGCCACCACTTTCATGCCGGGGATATGGGCGTACCAGGCGCCGTAGCACTGGGAATGCTGGGCCCCGACCCGCGAGGCGGCGCCGTTGGGGCCACGGAAGACGATCTGGCTGGTCATCTGGCCACCCGACATGTAGAGCGTCTTGGCCGCCGAGTTGATGATCTGGTCGATCGCCTGCATGGCGAAGTTGAAGGTCATGAATTCGACGATCGGCTTGAGCCCGGCATAGGCCGCGCCAACGCCGATACCGGCGAAACCCTGTTCGGTGATCGGGGTGTCGATCACCCGGCGCGAGCCGAACTCGTCCAGCAGGCCCTGGCTGACCTTGTAGGCGCCCTGGTATTCGGCAACCTCCTCGCCCATCAGGAAGACATCGTCATCGGCCCGCATCTCCTCGGCCATGGCATCGCGCAAGGCCTCGCGCACGGTCATGGTGACCATTGCCGTGCCGGCCGGCACCTCGGCCTCGGCCGGAACTTCGGCCACCGGCGCGGCAATCACGGGTGCAGACGGAGCTGCTGGCTCGGGTGCAGCAGCAGGTTCGGGTGCAGGCGCCGGGATGGCAACTTTGTCGGCCGCGGCCGCGTCCTCGCCCTCTTCTAGCAGCACCGCGATCGGGGTGTTGATCGCCACCCCCTCGCTGCCTTCGGCGATCAGGATCTTGCCCAGGACGCCTTCGTCGCTGGCTTCCAGTTCCATGGTCGCCTTGTCGGTCTCGATCTCGGCAATCACATCGCCGCTGGTCACCGTGTCGCCTTCGGCTTTCAGCCACTTGGCCAGGGTGCCCTCGGTCATGGTCGGCGACAGCGCCGGCATAAGAATCTGTATGGCCATGCTACCGCCTCCCTAAAGTACGACGTCGGTGTAGAGCTCGGAGGGATCCGGCTCGGGGCTCTGCTGGGCGAACTCGGCCGATTCCGAGACCACCGCCTTGACCTCGCGGTCGATTTCCTTGAGCTCGGCCTCGTCGGCATGGCCGCTGTCCAGCAAGCGGTTGCGGACCTGGTCGATCGGGTCGTGCTCCTGGCGCATCTTGTTGACCTCCTCGCGCGAGCGGTACTTGGCCGGGTCCGACATGGAATGGCCGCGATAGCGATAGGTCTTCATCTCCAGGATCACCGGTCCCTTGCCGGCCCGGCACTGGGCGACCGCAGCCTCGCCGGCCTCGCGCACGGCCAGAACGTCCATGCCGTTGACCGCATGGCCGGGGATGGCGAAGCCGTCGCCGCGGCGGTGCAGTTCGGTCTGGGCCGAGGCGCGCTTGACCGCGGTCCCCATGGCGTACTGGTTGTTCTCGATCACGAAGATCACCGGCAGGCTCCACAACGCCGCCATGTTGAAGCTCTCATAGACCTGGCCCTGGTTGCTGGCGCCGTCGCCGAAATAGGCCAGGGTGACATTGTCGGTGCCGCGGTACTTCTGGGCGAAGGCCAGGCCGGTTCCCAGCGGCACGTTGGCGCCGACGATGCCGTGGCCGCCGAAGAAGTTCTTCTCGCGGCTGAACATGTGCATCGAGCCGCCCTTGCCTTTGGAATAGCCGCCGGCCCGGCCCGTCAGTTCCGCCATCACCCCCTTGGGGTCCATGCCACAGGCCAGCATGTGGCCATGGTCGCGATAGGTGGTGATCACCGCATCATCGGCGCGGATCGCCGACTGCATGCCGACCACGACCGCCTCTTGGCCGATATACAGGTGGCAGAAGCCGGCAATCAGACCCATGCCATACATCTGGCCCGCCTTTTCCTCGAAGCGGCGGATCAGCAGCATCTCCCGGTAAAAGGTTTTCAATTCGTCGGGACTGACCGACGCTGACTTGGATTTGCGGGCGGTGGTCTTATTCGCTGCCGGCTTGCGTTTCGGCTTGGTCGCCATGGCGCTCCCCCTATTCATGGGTGTCGGACGGGCATCATGGACGCGAACGAATGCTGTAGCTCAGGGTTCGTCCGCGGTCACGGAAACAAAAAAGATCGAAAAATCAGGATCTTCGGCCCAGACGCACTGTTTTCTGGGAATGAAAATGTGGCAAAACCTGTTGAAAAACAACAGAAAACAGGGAATTAACCGAATTTCAGCTAATTCAGTGCGTCACGGCTTGTCGTAGATGATCACCTCATCGGGCCGGGCATAGCCCAGGACATGGCGGGCACGTTCCTCGAGGAGATCCAGGTCGAGCCCGTCCGGCGACAGCAGCGAAACCCGACGCTCCAGCACCAACCGTTCGCGGCGCAGCACGTCCAATTCGGCTTCCGCCTCGGCAACCTGCTTGGTCAGCTTGCCCCAGGCCAGCAGGCCGCGTTGCCCTTCGACGGCGTGGTACCCGAAATAGCCGATCACCCCGGCGCACAGCACCGGAGCCACGGCCAACTTCGCGCGCCGACGGATTTCAAACCCCAGATCCATGGGCGAATCGAATCATGCCCGATTCGCGCCGTCAACTGTTTCCGATTCGAAAGTTTGGAAATCGCGCCTAAGCTGTTGCAGGAAAGACTCATTTCTTACAATCCGGTGGGCCGCTTTCACAGCTCCGAACCGCAATGCTATAGTCCTGTCGACAACACCATCAGGAGAAACCATGGGCAAGAACCATTCGCACCGGCACACCGAACCGTTGCCGGACACGGTCCTCAGGGTCAAGGCGCTGGAATCGCTGCTGGTCGAAAAAGGGCTGGTCGATCCGGCCGCCCTGGACGAATTGATCGATACCTATGAGAACAAGGTCGGGCCGAAGAACGGCGCCAAGGTGGTGGCACGGGCCTGGGTCGATCCCGACTACAAGGCCCGCCTGCTCGAAGACGCCACCGCAGCGATCGCTGAGTTCGGTTTTACCGGCCGCCAGGGCGAGGACATGCTGGTGGTCGAGAACACCGACAAGGTCCACAATCTGACCGTCTGCACCCTGTGTTCCTGCTATCCCTGGCCGGTGCTCGGGCTGCCGCCGGTCTGGTACAAGGCCGCGCCCTACCGGGCCCGGGCGGTGCGCGACCCGCGGGGCGTGCTGGCGGAATTCGGCGTCGAACTGGCCGATGACGTCGAGGTCCGGGTCTGGGATTCAACCGCCGAGCTGCGCTATCTGGTGCTGCCCGAGCGGCCGCAGGGCACCGAAGGCTGGAGCGAGGAGGCGCTTGCCGAACTGGTGTCCCGGGATTCGATGATCGGGGTGGCCAAGGCCTCAAATCCCGCCGAAGTCGAAGGGTAAGGGACGATGGACGGCATCCACGATCTCGGCGGGCTGGAAGGCCTCGGACCGATCGAATACGAGGCGGACGAACCAGTCTTCCATACCGAATGGGAGCGGCGCTGCTTCGCCATCACCATTGCCGCCGGTGCCCTGGGCCGATGGAATATCGACATGTCGCGTTATGCCCGCGAGACCATGGACCCGGCCACCTACCTGGCCAGCTCGTACTACGAACACTGGCTGCACGGATTGGAACGGCTGCTGGTCGACAAGGGCCTGCTGACCGAGCAGGAGATCGCCGCGCGCATGGCCGAGCTCAAGGAGGCTGAGAATGGCTAAGCTCCGGGCCCTGGCCGCCGACCGGGTCGAGTCCTGGCTGAAAAAGGGGACGTCCTGCCGGGTCGATGAGAATATCCCGCCCAAGTTCCGGGTCGGTGACCGGGTCACGGTCCGCAACTTCCACCCCCTGAACCATACCAGGGCGCCCCGCTACATCCGCGGCCGCACCGGCACCATCGCCATCGACCACGGCGTCTTCATCTGGCCCGACACCAACGCCCACGAGCGGGGCAAGTCACCGCAGCACGTCTATAGTGTCCGCTTCACCGGGGAAGAGGTCTGGGGCCCGGACGGCGACCCGACGCAAATCATCCATATCGACCTCTGGGACAACTACCTGGAGCCGGCCTGAGATGGTGCGCTTGCCACATCCTTTGAGACGGGCCTTCGACCTTCCTCAGGATGAGGCGAGACCGTGGCGGCGCGGCAGGCGTCTAAACCCAGGTGACGCCCTCATGCTGAGGAGCGGACCGCAGGTCCGCGTCTTGAAGCAGGCCGCCCCTGGCACTGAAAGGAAACCGCGTCCGTGACCGACACCGCCAAACTCGACGACCTGCCTGCCCTTCCCCGTGACGATGACGGCCCGGTATTCCGCGAACCCTGGGAGGCCCAGGCCTTCGCACTGACCCTGAAGCTCAACGAGGCCGGCCAGTTTACCTGGCCCGAATGGGTCGAGCAGTTTTCCGCCGAAATCGCGGCGGCACAGAACAGCGGTCAGCCGACCCATGGCGAGGCCTATTACATGCTGTGGTTGGCGGCCCTGGAAAAGCTGGTCGCGGCCAAGGGCGTTCTCTCCGGTGACGATCTGGGGCGGCGCAAATCCGCCTGGGCCGCCGCCGTGGCCCGCACCCCGCACGGCGAGCCCATTGTGTTGCGGCCCGAGGATGGATAGCCCCTCTCAACTACTTTCGACACTAGACGCAAATTTTATCTACTATTAGTAGCAATACAATGGGGCTCGAAACCCGCGCGGCCACCACCTATATAGCCTTAAAATGGCGCTACTGTCCGACGTTCATCTTTTGTTAGAACCTGCCGGGCAGCCTGATGTCACACGGTGGGAGCTGCAATATTTGACAAAAGTCCCGAGTTTCAAGGCACTGATGTTCCCCGCTCTCCGTGCACTAAAATCGAAAGGTGGTTCCGCCTCGAACGGTGAAATGCTCGAGGAGGTGATCCGCCAGGAAGGCTTCGGCGACACGATCGTCGACGAACCGCACAGCGACGGCCGCCAGACCAAGCTGGAATACAATCTCGCCTGGGCTCGGACTTATCTGAAATATGTCGGGGCGCTGGAACGCAGCGGGCGCGCGATCTGGTCGGTCACCGAATTCGGCCGGACCGTTTCGGCCGCCGATATCGACCAGTTGGTCAAGCTCGCCCGGGATATCTCGAAATATCGCCGCGAAGGCGCCGTCCAGACGTCCGAGCCCAAGGAAGCGGTGATTGCGGACGTCGCCGTGGACTGGAAGGACCAGGTGCTGGAGATCATCCGGGCCACCACGCCGGACGCGTTCGAACGCCTGTGCCAGCGCATGCTGCGGGAATATGGGTTTTCGAAAGTAGAGATCACCGGCCGGTCCGGTGATGGCGGGATCGACGGCGTCGGTGTCCTCAGGGTCAAGCTGCTGTCGTTTCACGTCAGTTTCCAGTGCAAGAAATATGCGGGCCGGGTCAGCTCGCCGGAGATCCGCAACTTTCGCGGATCGATGAGCGCCAAGACCGACAAGGGGATATTCTTCACCACCGGCACCTTCACCCGCGACGCCCAGATCGAGGCGCAACGCGACGGGGCCTTGGCGATCGATCTGGTGGACGGCGACTATTTCTGCGAAATCCTGAAACAGCTTGAGTTGGGCCTGTCGACCCGGATGGTCGAGGAAGTGGTGATCGACCCGGCATTCTTTCAGGCGATCTAGGGCCGAGCGGAGATGGAAAGACCCCGGTATCCTTGCCCTGCCTCGGCCCCGCTGGACCGGCGCGTGATCCATTCTGTGGAAATTGCGCGGCCATTGACCCCGCCGGCGATCTCCCGCATGTTCACCACATGCGGGTGAAAATCATCGAACTCACGCTTTCCGAGCGTATCGACTGGCTCAGGCTGATCCGGTCGCCGAATGTCGGGCCGGTCACCTTCTACCAGTTGCTGGACCGGTTCGGCTCGGCGACGGCGGCCCTGGAAGCGCTGCCGGAACTGGCCCGGCGTGGCGGCCGCCGCGGCGCTGTCGAGACCTGGCCCAAATCCGCCGCCGAGCGCGAACTCGCCGACCTCGAAGCGTCCGGTGCGCGGTTGCTGGCGTCCTGCGAGCCGGCCTATTCGCCCGCCCTGTTGGCAATCCACGACCCGCCGCCCCTGCTCAGCGTCAAGGGCCGGATCGCGTTGTTGCACCAACCGGCCATGGGTGTCGTCGGCGCCCGCAACGCTTCGGGCGTCGGCCATCGCTTCACCCGGCAAATCGCCGGAGAATTGGCCGCAGCCGGCTATCCCGTGGTTTCCGGACTTGCCCGCGGTATCGACACGGCCGCCCATACGGGTGCCCTGGCGGGGGGCACCATCGCGGTTCTGGCCGGCGGGATCGATATCGTCTACCCGCCGGAAAACCAGGACCTTTATGAACGGATCGCGGAAACCGGATTACTGGTCGCCGAAATGCCGGTCGGCACCCGGCCCCAGGGTCGGCACTTCCCGCGCCGCAACCGCTTGATCTCCGGATTGGCGCTCGGCCTCCTGGTGGTCGAAGCAGCGCTGAGGTCCGGCTCCCTGATCACCGCCCGGCTCGCCGCCGAACAGGGTCGCGAGGTGTTCGCGGTGCCGGGATCGCCGCTGGACCCCAGAGCCCGCGGCACCAACCGGCTGATCCGCAACGGCGCCGTCCTGACCGAAGGCCTGGATGACATCCTGCCTGTCCTGGCCGACATGGCACAACGGCGGCTGAGGGAGCCCGGCCCGGAGCGCTACGAACCTGCGTCGGGCGGTCTACCGGACGATGGCGAACTGGCAACGGCTCGGGCGGCGGTGGTGGAAAAACTCGGCCCCGTGCCGGTCGAGGTTGACGAATTGATCCGACAGTGCCATTTGACAGCCAGTGCGGTTTTGACCATTTTGCTCGAGCTTGAGCTGGCCGGGCGCCTGGAACGGCATCCCGGCCATAAGGTTTCCCTCGGTTAACGAAACATTATCACTCCGCTCCTAGACCGGAGCAAATGACATGAGCGGCGCGGGTCTACATGGACGTTGTCATCGTTGAATCGCCGGCCAAGGCGAAAACCATCAACAAATACCTCGGCGGCAACGTCAAGGTGCTGGCGTCCTATGGCCATGTCCGGGACCTGCCGGCCAAGGACGGTTCGGTACGCCCCGACGAGGATTTCGCCATGACCTATCAGGCGGATCCGAAATCGTCCAAACAGCTGCGCGAGATCGCGCAGGCCGTCAAGCAGGCCGACGCGCTGTATCTGGCCACTGACCCGGATCGCGAGGGCGAGGCGATTTCCTGGCACGTTTTGGAGGCCCTGAAGGAAAAGAAGGCAATCGGCGATATCCCGGTGCGGCGCATCGTGTTCAACGCGATCACCAAGTCGGCGGTTACCGATGCGATGCGCAATCCCCGCGACCTGGACATGGCCCTGGTCAATGCCCAACAGGCGCGCCGGGCCCTCGACTATCTGGTCGGCTTCACCCTGTCGCCGGTGCTATGGCGCAAGCTGCCGGGCGCGCGTTCGGCGGGCCGGGTCCAGTCGGTGGCGCTGCGGATCATCTGCGAACGCGAGCAGGAGATCGAGGCCTTCCGGCCGCGGGAATATTGGAGCATCGACGTCGATTTCCAAACTCCCAAGAACGCAATGTTGACCGCCCGGCTGACCCATGCCGACGGCGCCAAGCTGGACCGTTACGACATTCCTGACGCCGAAGCGGCCGAGGGCTTGAAGCGCCGGCTGGAGAGCGGCAGCTTCAGGGTCGCCGAAGTCGCCACCAAGCCGGCCAGCCGCAACCCAAAACCGCCCTTCATCACCTCGACCCTGCAGCAGGAAGCGTCGCGCAAGCTGGGCTTCAGTGCCACCCACACCATGCGGGTCGCCCAGCGCCTTTACGAGGGCATCGAGATCAACGGCGAAGCGGTTGGCCTGATCACCTATATGCGTACCGACGGCGTGCAGTTGGCCGGCGAAGCGATCGCCGCCATCCGCCAAGTCATCGACAAGGATTTCGGCAACGACTACCTGCCTCAGTCGCCGCGCGTCTACAAGAGCAAGGCCAAGAACGCCCAGGAAGCCCATGAGGCGATCCGCCCAACCGACCCCTGGCGCCGGCCGCAGGCCATCCGCCAAGCCCTGGATACCGACCAGTTCAAGCTGTATTCGCTGATCTGGCAGCGCGCGGTGGCGAGCCAGATGGAAAGCGCCAAGCTGGAACGCACCACCGTTGATATCATTTCGGGCGACCAGGCTTTCACCCTGCGGGCCAATGGCAGTGTCATCCTGCACCCCGGCTTCCTGAAACTCTACGAAGAGGGAAGCGACGACAATGGCGATGCGGACGAAGACCGCCGTCTGCCGAAGGTCACGCGCGACGAGGCGCTGGAAAACACCGCCACCAAGCCCGAACAACATTTCACCGAACCGCCGCCCCGCTTCAGCGAAGCCTCACTGGTCAAGCGGCTTGAGGAACTGGGTATCGGCCGCCCCTCGACCTATGCCGCGATTCTCGGCGTGCTGCAGGACCGCGGTTATGTTCGGCTGGAAAAGAAGCGTTTCCTGCCGGAAGAGAAGGGCCGCATCGTCACCGCCTTCCTGACCAGCTTCTTCACCCGTTATGTGGAATACGACTTCACCGCTGCCCTGGAAGAGCAACTGGACGAGATTTCCGACCGCCGCATTGACTGGAAGCAGGTGCTGCAGGATTTCTGGAACGACTTCAAGCTGGCGGTCGACAGCACCGGCGAGTTGCGGACCCGCGACATTCTGGAAGCGGTCAACCAGATCCTGGAACCACATATCTTCCCGGCGCCCGAGGGCGGCGGCGATCCCCGCGCCTGCCCGCAATGCGAAGATGGGCGGCTGAGCCTCAAGCTCGGCAAGTTCGGCGCCTTTGTCGGCTGCTCCAACTACCCGGACTGCCGTCACACCCGCCGACTCGGCGAATCAGAGGAGGAAGCGGCACCGGAGGGCTTGGAAAACGGCCCCAAGCTGTTGGGTGACGACCCCGAAACCGGCCTGGCGATCACCCTGCGCAAGGGGCCCTATGGCATCTACCTGCAACTCGGCGAAGCGACCGACGATGCCAAGCCGAAGCGGGTTTCGGTGCCGAAGGACATCACCGCGGTGTCGCTGGACTTGGCCTTTGCTCTGCGGCTGCTTTCGCTGCCGCGTCGGGTCGGACTGCACCCCGAAACCGGCAAGGTGATCAACGCCGGCCTGGGGCGCTTCGGTCCCTACCTGCGCTACGACACCAAGTACACCAAGCTGGACAGCACCGAGGACGCGCTATCGATCGGCCTCAACCGGGCCGTGGACCTGATCGCCGCCGCCAAGGCCAAGGGCGGCCGCCCGGGTGCCGAGCCCCTGAAAGCGCTGGGCGAACATCCCGATGACGGGCAGCCGGTCAACGTGATGAAGGGCCGTTACGGCCCCTACGTCAAACATGGCAAGATCAACGCGACACTGCCTAAGGACATGGACCCGGATAGCGTGACCATGGAACAGGCGCTGCCGCTGCTGGCCGAACGGGCCGCCAAAACCGGCAAGGGCAAGGCCAAGAAACCGGCCGCCAAGAAAAAGAAAGCCGCACCGAAGAAGACTAAGGCCGCTGCCGGCGCCTCGGATTGATGGTGCCGCCGGCACACAAAACCACGCCCCTGCCCAGCAAGGCCCAGCTGCTGGAATTCATCCGCGACAATCCCGACCAGGTCGGCAAGCGCGAGATCGCGCGCGCCTTTGGGATCCGTGGCGCCGACCGTATCTGGTTGAAGAAGATGCTGAAGGAACTGGCATCGGAAGGCCAGATCGAAACCCGCCGCAAACGCCGGGTCACGACACCGGGCCGCCTGCCGCCGGTGATGGTGGTGGAAATCCACGAGATCGATGTCGACGGTGAGTTGCTGGCCCGCCCCTTGAGGCCCGGTGACGAGGGTCCGCCGCCCCGCATTTACATCGCCGGCCAGGTGCGCGGCATCGGCGCGTTGACACTGGGCGACCGGGTCCTGGCCAAGCTGGAAAAGGTTGACCGCGACACCTACCATGCCCGACCGATTCGGCGCATTCAGGCTGCAGCCAGCCGCGTGCTGGGGATCTACAGCGTCGTCGGCACCGATGGCCGCATCCAACCCACCGACCGCCGGGTCAAGTACGACCTGGTCGTTGAACGGGCTGATTCCCAAGGTGCGGTCAGCGGCGAGGTGGTCCTGGCCGAGGTGCTGCCGGGCCGCGATCTTGGCCTGCGTCGCGCTAGGGTCCTGGAACGGCTTGGCGGGCTCAACGATCCCCGTTCCTTGAGCCTGGTCGCGGTCCATCAACACGGCATTCCGACGGAATTCCCCGACGCGGCGATTGCCCAGGCCGAAGCAGCCCAGCCGGTGAGACTGGGCAAGCGCGTCGATCTGCGTGACATCCCATTGATCACCATCGATCCCGTGGATGCCCGTGACCGGGACGACGCGGTTTGGGCCGAGCCGGATCCGGACCCGGCCAATCCCGGCGGCTGGCATGTCATCGTCGCCATCGCCGACGTCGCCCATTATGTCCGGCCCGGCGGCGCCCTGGATAAAGAGGCGCGCAAGCGCGGCAATTCGGTCTACTTCCCCGACCGGGTGGTACCGATGCTGCCCGAGCAATTGTCGAGCAATCTCTGCTCGCTGCAGACCGCCAAGAACCGGGCCTGCATGGCGGTCCATATGTGGTTCGACAAGAGCGGCACCAAACGGCGCCACCAGTTCGTTCGCGGACTGATGCGCTCGGCGGCCGGGCTGACCTACCGCCAGACCCAGGCGGCGATCGACGGCCGGCCGGACGAGGTCACGGAACCGCTGCTGGAACCCGTGCTGAAACCGCTTTACGGGGCCTACCGGGCCCTGGAAAAGGCCCGAACCCGGCGGGAGCCGCTGGCCATCGAAGTGCCGGAGCGCCGGGTGGTGATCGGCGACGACGGCTTCATCGCCAGCGTCGAGGCGCGCGAAAGGCTGGATGCCCATCGGTTGATCGAGGAGTTCATGGTCGCCGCCAATGTCTGCGCCGCCGAAACCCTGGAAGCGCTGCACCGGCCCTGCATGTACCGGATCCACGAAGAGCCGCCGCGCGACAAGGTTCTGGCCCTGGGCGATTTCCTCGACAGCCTGGACCTGAAACTGGCCAAGGGTCAGGTCGTTCGGCCCAAGATCTTCAACCGTCTGCTGGACCGGGTCCGGGGCACGGCCCACGAGCAGGTGGTCAACGAAGTGGTCCTCAGGACCCAGTCCCAGGCCTATTACGGGCCCGACAATCTCGGCCATTTCGGCCTGGCGCTCAGCCGCTACGCCCATTTCACCTCGCCGATCCGGCGTTATGCCGACCTGCTGGTCCACCGTGCCCTGATCCGGGGCATGAAACTGGGCACCGGTGCCTTGAGTGACGACGAGGTCGCCGAGTTCGCCGCCATCGGCGAAGAGATTTCCGGCACCGAACGCCGCGCCATGGCGGCCGAGCGTGATGCTCTGGACCGCTTCACCACGGTGTTCATGTCGGGCCAGGTTGGCGCAACATTTCCCGCCGAAGTGTCCGGGGTTACCCGCTTTGGCCTGTTCGTGCGATTGATCGAGACCGGCGCCGAGGGGTTGATTCCGATGCGGGCCCTGCCGGACGATTATTACGACCATGACGACGCGTTGCATGCCCTGGTCGGGCGCCGCTTCGGCAAGGTCTACCGATTGGGTGACAGCCTGGAAGTACGCCTGGCCGAAGCCGACACCGTGACCGGTGGCTTGCGCTTCGATATCATTAGTGGCGGCGGTGACCGCAACGATTTGAAGCGGCCCGCGTCCCGACGCGGGCGGCCACAGCGGCGTGGCCGGCCATCGGGCCGAAGACGGGGGAGGTAACATGGGTGCATTGACGAGATCCATTGTCACGGCGGCCTTTTGCGCGGTCCTGGCCGGACCTGCTTTCGGTTTTGACCTGCAGGGCCATCGCGGGGCCCGCGGGCTCTATCCGGAAAACACCCTGCCCGCCTTCGCCGCCGCACTGGGTATCGGCGTGACCACCCTGGAGCTGGACACGGTGATCGCCCGGGACGGTTGGGTGATGGTTACCCATGACCCGGCCCTCAACCCAAACTTGGTCCGCATGGAAGACGGCAATTGGCTGCTCGAACGACCGGCGGTCATCAGCCTCGATCTGGCGCAGTTGAAGGCCTTCGATGTCGGGCGCCTGAAACCCGGCAGCCGCTATGCCAAGCGGTTCCCCGACCAACAAGCCATCGACGGCACCAAGATACCGAAACTTGCCGAAGTCTTTGAACTGGTGACGCGGGCCGGTAACGACCGGGTACGGTTCAATATCGAAACCAAGCTGGCCCCGACCAGGCCGGAGTTTTCACCCGAGCCTGCGGTCTTCGTCCGCGCGCTGTTGGCTGAAATCGATAAGGCGGGCCTGGCGGACAGGGTCAGCCTGCAAAGTTTCGATTGGCGGACCCTGCAGATCGCCCAGAAACTGGCGCCGCACATCCCGACCGTCTACCTGACCGCCCAACAGGACTGGCTCGACAATCTGCGTCGCGGTGAGGCTGGACCATCGCAATGGACCGCCGGTTTCGACATCGACGACTATGGCGGGTCGCCACCCCGGCTGATCAAGGCGGCCGGTGGCAAGGTCTGGTCCCCCTATCACAGGGACCTGAGCGACGAAGACCTGGCCGAGGCCAAGCGAATCGGACTTGCCGTCATCGTCTGGACCGTCAACCGGGCCGAGGACATGGCCGCCCTGATCGACCGCGGGGTCGACGGGATCATTTCCGACCGTCCCGATATCCTGCGCCAAGTCATGGCGGAAAAG
Source organism: uncultured Sneathiellales bacterium (assembly GCA_964344385.1). Classification (GTDB taxonomy): domain Bacteria; phylum Pseudomonadota; class Alphaproteobacteria; order CAYFNG01; family CAYFNG01; genus CAYFNG01. Next base: position 49,194 of record CAYFNG010000004.1, on the reverse strand, counting down.
GGCCTGCCGCTTCCTACGCCGACCCCGGTCTCACCCTAAGTGCCTGGCCCGAAAGGTAGCAAACGCGGCTTTCGGGGGAGCGGGACGGTACAGCCCCTTTCGAGTTTGATTCCACGCGGCCATTCCGGCTTGCGCCTCGACGAGCCTTGCGCCATCTTGCCGCCATGCTGGAACCCGATGCGAAATCCAGGCCGGGCCTGTCGCTGCGGCCGCGCGATGCTGCGACCCTGATCCTGTATCGCCACCGTGCGAGCGGGATCGAAGTGCTGATGGGCGAGCGCCACGGTTCCCACGCCTTCATGCCGAACCGCTATGTCTTCCCCGGCGGGGCGGTCGACCGCGACGACCATCGGGTGCGGTGCGCCGGCGCTTTGCGAAACGACGTCTCCGCCCGCCTCTGTCGCGCCGCGACCCCAGCCCGCGCCCGGGCCCTGGCGATCGCCGCCATCCGCGAGACGTACGAGGAAACCGGACTGATGTTGGGCGAACCGGACCCGGCGCCCGACAAGCCGGCACCTAAGGGGTGGGAGGCGTTTTTCGGGCACGGCTTGGCGCCGGCGATCGGCCGCCTGGACTACGTCGCACGCGCGATTACCCCACCGCAGAGGCCACGCCGTTTCAACGCCCGGTTCTTCATGGCCGAAGCCGACGGGCTGAGTGGCGACATAAGGGAGAACGGCGAGTTGCTGGATCTCCATTGGGTCAATGTCGACGACGCCAGGTCATTGGAGATCCCGCTGATCACCGGCATCGTCCTGGGCCATGTCAAGGAGCTTGCCCTGGCCCCGCCACCCGCCGACCCCACCCGGCCGGTCCCCCGCTACCGTATTCTTTACGGCCGCCGCGATATCGGAACCGACTGACGTGAGCAACGATCGAAACAACCCGGTCCGCCCCCGGGACGCCGCATCCCTGGTCATGGTTCGCCGGATCGACGGCAAGCCGCACATCCTGATGGGCCGGCGCCATGTCCGTCACCGCTTCCTGCCCAATGTCTATGTATTTCCGGGGGGGCGCATCGACCGGCGGGACTATCGCGCACCGGTGGCCGAAAATCTGCGTCCGGAAGTCCTGGATCGGTTGAGCCGTGGTGGCAGCGGCCGCATGGCCCGCGCCCTGGCCATCACGGCGGTGCGCGAGACATATGAAGAGACCGGTCTGTTGTTGGGCGAGAAGCGCGATCGGCACATCCTGCCCGACCTCTCGCGGCTGGACTACATCGCCCGGGCGATCACCCCGCCGGAAAGCCCGATCCGTTTCCACAATCGATTCTTCCTGGCCGACGGCGCGCACGCAATCGGTGAATTGGGTGGCAGTGGCGAACTGTTGGACCTGCACTGGGTGGCGCTGAAGGACGCGTTGCGCCTGCCGGTTATCGACGTGACCGAGTTCGTGCTGGGCGAGTTGACCCGGCTGCTGTCCCTGCCCGACCCCGGCCAGCAACCCATTCCCCTGTTTTCCTATCGCAGCGGCGCCGCGCGCATCCGATACCTGACATGACCGTGGAAAGCGTGGTGGGCACGTCCCAACGTCGGCGGGTCCTGGTCGCGGTGATCGCCGCGACCACCATCTACAGCGTCACCCTGGGCCTGTCGCTGCCGCTGCTGTCGTTGATCCTTGAGGCCCGCGGCGTCGAACGCTCGCTGATCGGCCTCAGTGCCGCGATGAGCGCCCTGGCGATGCTGGTGTTCGCCCCCGCCTTCCCGCGCCTAGTTGCGGCGACCGGTTTCCGCCGTTTTCTCGCCCTGTGCATCGGCGGCGAACTGGTGTTTTTCCTGTTGTTGCCGGTGTTCGACAATTTGGCAGCCTGGTTCGTCTTGCGGTTTCTCCTCGGCGTGACCCAGGCCGGGCTGTTCATGGCCGCAGAAACCTGGATCAACACGGTGGCGACCGAAACCAGCCGCGGCCGGGTCCTGGGCATCTACACCGCGGTGCTGGGTGGCGGCTTCGCTCTCGGCCCCATGATCGTCGCCCAGACGGGAACCGTCGGTTGGACGCCGTTCCTGGTCGGCGGCGCCATCATCGCCGTGTCGGCCATTCCGTTGGCGCTGACCGGATCGCTGGCACCGCGTCTGGAGGGACAGTCCTCGTTCAGCCCGTTTTCGTTCATCCTGGTGGCACCGGTCCTTGCCGGTGCCTTTCTGTTGGTGTCCTTTCGCGACAGTTCCGGACTGGTGCTACTGCCGGTCTACGGCGTGCGCAGCGGTCTCAGCCAGGCCGAATCGGCCCTGATGATCAGCATATTGGCAATCGGCGGCGTTGCCATGCAGGTGCCGATCGGCTGGTTGGCCGACAAGCTCAACCGCTATGCCCTGCTGATCGCGTGCGCCCTGCTCAGTACCGCCGGTATCGCCGCATTGCCCTTCGTCGTCGCCTCGCCGCACCTGTTGTGGCCCAGCCTGTTCTTCTGGGGCGGCGTGTCGTTGGGGGTCTACACCGTGGCGATGACCCTGGTCGGACAGCGATTTCGCGGCATGGACCTGGTCAACGCCAACGCCGCGATCGGGCTATTCTGGGGCATCGGCAGCTTTGCCGGGCCGGCCGTGTCGGGTCCGGCAATGGACCTTTGGGACCCCAATGGCCTGCCCGCCGTCTTGGGCTGTTCGGGGCTGATTTATGCGGTTTTTGTCGCAATCCGCCGCTGGATGGCGGGCCGCCGCAGCCCGCAAGGCGAGGCTTGACTTCACGGCATTTCCGACTATGTTCGCGGTTCGTCTTTTCAACTGGCAGCGCCGGAGAGTGGCATGGCCAAGCCGAATACCATCAAGATCAAGCTGGTCAGCAGCGCCGGGACCGGGTTCTACTACGTCACCAAAAAGAACCCGCGCAAGCAGACCGAAAAACTGGTAATGCGCAAGTATGACCCGGTCGCGCGCAAGCACGTCGAATTCAAGGAAGGCAAGATCAAGTAACCGATCTTAGCCGGTCTCGACGGACCATGGGCCGCGATCCATCGCGGCCTTTTTCATGCCGTCAGGCGATCGTCGGAACGTCCGCGACCGCGAACTTTCAGCGGAACCACTCTTCCTGCGACGACGCGGTAATGACCCGGTCGCGCCCTTGGCGCTTGGCGGCGTACAGCGCATCGTCCGCGCGCTTGAGCAGATCGTCGGGCGTGTCGCCTTCGACGCTCTGGGCGACCCCGATCGAACAGGTGACGTCCAGTTTGCTGGGATCGACCGCGATCGAAAACGGCTCATCGGCGATGTTGCGGCGCAGGCGCTCGGCCACATGAGCGGCAAATTCCTCGTCGGTTTCGGGCAGCACGACGACAAACTCCTCGCCGCCGAGGCGTGCTGCCAGGTCGATGCCGCGGACATAACGGCCGATCCGGGCCGACAACTCGACCAGGACCTCGTCCCCGACCGGGTGCCCATAGGTGTCGTTGATCGACTTGAAGTGATCGATGTCCAGCATCATCAGCGACACCGGCTGAGCCCGAGACCGCTCCAGATGCGCTTCCAAATGGGTCATGGCATAACGGCGGTTGAATAGACCGGTCAGGGAATCGGTCATCGCCATCGACATGCTCTTTTGGTAGTTCGCCCGCAATTCGTCCTGGTAACGTTTGCGGCGGACCTGGGTCCGGGCCCGGGCCAGCAATTCGTTCTGGTCGATCGGGCGCACCAGATAGTCGTTGACGCCCAGTTCCAGTCCGGTGGCCAGGCGGTCGGTGTCCTCTTCCTCGACCAGAATCAGCACCGGAACCTGCCGGGTCTCCTCGGTGGTGCGAATATGGGAGCATAGCCGCAAAGGATCGCCCGACGAAATGCCCAGGCTGACAACGATCAGGTCGAAATTGGCGTCGCGGGCCCGTGCCATGGCCTGGCTGCCATCCTTGACCACCTCAACCCGGTAGGAACCGCTCAGGGCGTTTTCCAGATTGTGGCTGTCGGCCGGGCTGTCCTCGACCACCAGGACGCTGGCATCCGCCAGATCCAGCGGCTCGGCGATGCTGGCGCTGTCGACAACGCCGAAACTGGTGCTGGTCTCCTGGCGCAGGCGGAGCTCGTCGCTCATGGTCTTGAGCCGCACCAACGAGCGGACCCGAGCGAACAGGGCCACGTCGTTGACCGGCTTGGTCAGGAAGTCGTCGGCCCCGGCTTCCAGCCCCTGGACCCGGTCCTGGGGATCGCTGAGCGCCGTCACCATGACCACCGGAATATGCGAAATGGCCGGGTCGGCCTTCATCTGGCGGCAAACCTCGAAACCGTCCATGCCCGGCATCATGACATCCAGGAGGACAATATCCGGATTGTTCTCACGCGCCGACACCAGCGCGTCCTGGCCGTTGGCGGCCGAGAACACGTCGTAATATTCTCGCGTCAGCTTGGCTTCCAACAGCTTGATATTGGGAAGGACGTCATCGACGACCAGGACTCGGGCGGTCATGAGCTGCTATTCGATCAGGTCTTTGACAGTATCAATAAAGGCGGTGACGGAAATCGGTTTCGAAACATAGGCTTCGCAACCACACTCGCGGATCTTTTCCTCGTCGCCCTTCATGGCAAACGCGGTCACCGCGACAATCGGGATTTCCTTGAGGTCATCATCCTCCTTGATCCACTTGGTGACTTCCAAACCGGAGACTTCCGGCAATTGAATGTCCATCAGAATCAAATCGGGCCGATGCTGGCGCGCCATGTTCAGTGCTTCCATGCCGTCGCTGGTCTGCAACGTGGCGAAGCCATGTGCATCCAGCAGGTCATGAAACAGCTTCATGTTCAGGTCATTATCCTCGACGATGAGGACCGTCTTGGCCATCGCATCAGCCTTGTCTTGGTTCCCGACAGTCTGTACGACCTGCCACCTGTCCATGTCAACTACCGCCGTTCTTGTAAGCCTTGTCCGTCACCGACCCGCAAGAACAGGGATCGACGCCAGCGGTTACCCGCTGTAGGAATAGCAGCGCGGAACGGATTTTGCCCTCGCTGCACTTAATATTCCGTTACAGTGGCTTAGTACAACCGGACCGGTAGTCGGCAGTTCACCGACAGAAGAAAGGCGCGTAAATGAACCGGGAAATGGCGGAATCCCTGGCCTTGCGGGCGCTCGCGGCGATTGCCGCCGACACCGATACGCTGTCCCGGTTTCTGTCGCTCAGCGGGCTCACGCTCGACGAGTTGCGCCTGCGCGCCGCCGAAGCCGAACTGCTGGCCGGGGTTCTGGATTTTCTGCTCTCAGACGAAGCCCTGCTGACCGGTTTTTGCGAAGACCTGCAGGTTCCGGCGACCGCGCCGGGCGCAGCACGCAGAGCTCTGCCCGGAGGCCCCGGCGCGGAAGAGCCGAACTGACCTTTTTTGGACGAAGCACCATTTCGATGACAAGCCCTCTTGACCCAAACGTCGAATCGCAGCTTTCCGAACTTGACCTCGACCGCTCCAGGCCGTTGATCATTGCCGACGCGGACGAGGTTCTGTTCGAGTTCATGGCCGGTCTGGACCGGTTCCTGGTCGGCGAAGGGCTTTACTTCGATTGGTCGTCTTTTGCGCTGCACGGGAATATTCGCGATGCGGCCACGGAAGCACCGGTCCCTAAAGATCGGGTCCAAGACCTTTTGAACCTGTTCTTTCAACGCCACACCGAAGACTTGTCGCCGGTTCCCGGGGCCGCCGAGGCGCTGGCGCAGCTGGCCGAACGGGCCCAAATCGTGGTGTTGAGCAACCTGCCCCAGGACCGACGGGCGGCCCGGTCTCGGGCCCTGGAGCGGCACGGCATGGACTATCCGTTGATCGCCAATAGCGGTGGCAAGGGCGCGCCGGTCCGCTGGATGGCAGAGATCGTCTCAGGGCCGGTGTTTTTCCTCGACGATATTCCGCGCCACCACACATCCGTCCGCTATGCGGCCGAACGGGTCACCCGGATCCACTTCATCGCCGATCCGCGATTGGCGCGGCTGTTGGGTCCGGCGGAACATTGCCACCACCGGGCCGATAATTGGCCCGAGGCCCAATCCCTGATCGGACAGAGCCTGGATCGCGACGGCTACTGAGTCATCGCGCCCCTGGACAAGAGAACGGTCGGCCGGCGGCGCGCCGTCGCCCCGGTAAACGCCGCTGCAGCGCCCGGTTTCATCAATCCGGCGGCAAACACTCTGTTAATACAGTTCATTTATATAATCATTACAGCCTAGCCATTGTTGCATGCAGTCGAGTAACGGATTGCGGTTGGCAACAAAAACCACTCCGGGACGACGCGTTTTTTCGAAGACAATATGAAGAAATCGCGAGATATTTTTTTGACGTTCAGTAATGTTCGCCGCTACCTTAACGATCTTGGCGAGCAAAACTATCGGCACGTCCAAAAAATAATCGTCCCCATAGGTCTATTGGGCGCGGCCACCTTTCCCATCTATTTCGTCGTCTGGAAGTATTTGCTGCCGCAACCCTATGAGAATCTAACATTGCGCCTCATAGGGGTTGTGTTGTGCCTGGGGTTATCCACGGAGTCATACTGGCCGGAAAAACTCCAACGCTTTGGTCGGCAATATCTTTACATTGCAATACTTTACTGTTTACCGTTTTTTTTCAACTATATGTTGTTGCGCAATGATGCGAGTACGATTTGGCTGCTGTCGGCACTAACCTCCATTTTCCTGCTGATCTTCCTCGTGGAATGGTTCCAAATCGTTCTGCTTTATACGGTTGGAACGGCGTTGGCCTTGGTGACCTATCGCGTCTCGCTAGGCGCGTTTCCCAATCCAGAAAAATACTTGGAGTATACTCCGGTTCTCCTGTTTGGCCTGATCGCCGGCACGGTCTTCAACTATAAGGCCGCCGCCCTGCGCAACGCCGAGAACCGTGCCCGACAGAGCGAGGACCAGTATCGGCGGATCATCGAGGCCACAAACGAGGTCATTTGGGACTGGGACATCAGGGCGGATACCCTCTTTGTTTCCAAGCATGTCTCGAAGCTGCTGGCCGCGAAGAGCGGATTAAAGATCGTTACTCGAGAAGATTGGATGGACCGGATCTGCGGTTCCGACCGGGACGCTTATCTGCTAGAACTAAAAACTTATCTGAGCGGCGGCGCACGAGCTTACTCCTGCGAATACCGGGTCTACCAGGAAGACGGCGGATTGGTTTGGGTTCATGACCGCGGCGTGGCCAGTTTCGACGAGAACGGTCGGGCCTACCGCATGACCGGGTCGGTGCGAGACGTATCGCAGCGCAAGGAGGCGGAGGAGAAGTTGCGCCGCTCCAAGGAAGCCGCGGTGATTGCCAAGGAGGAAGCGCAACACGCTGCCGCCATGGCCAAGGAAGCGATGATCGAAGCGCAAAAGGCCGACAAGGCAAAATCCGAGTTCCTGGCCACGATGAGCCACGAGATCCTGACGCCCATGAACGGCGTCCTTGGCATGACCAGCCTCCTGCTGGACACGGACCTGGACGAGACCCAACGGGAGTACGCCGCCATCGTCCATGATTCCGGCGAGGGGCTGATGGAGATCATCAATCAGATCTTCGACTTTTCCCGGATCGAGTCCGGCCGCTTGGAGTTGGAGGACGCACCGTTTGACTTGCATAAAACCATCCACCGCGTCGCCCAGGTAATCAAGCCCAAGGCCGACGAGAAAGGTCTCGCATTCAAACTGACACTGGACCCCGACCTGCCGGCCACGGTAGCTGGAGATCGCAAACGGCTGATGCAGGTACTGGTCAACTTGTTGGACAACGCCGTCAAATTCACGTCAGAAGGCCAAGTCGAATGGAGCGTCGTTCCGGTGTCGTCGCGGTCCGGCGCGCCCCTGATCCGGTTCCAGGTCTCGGACACCGGCATCGGCATCCCCAAGGATGCCCTGGCCACCGTGTTCCAGCGCTTCACACAGGTTGACTCGTCCAGCACCCGCCAGTTTGGTGGTACCGGCCTGGGACTGGCAATCGCCGCGCGGCTGATCGCCATGATGGGCAGCGAAATCAGGGTGGCCAGCGATGAAGGCAAGGGCAGCTCGTTCTGGTTCGATGTCGATATCGGCGAGCAAACAACTGCGCACGAACCCGACGGTTTGGAAGCGCGTATGGCGGCCCGACCAGAGTCGGACCATCGGATCCTGTTGGTCGAAGACAACCCGACCAACCAGTTGATCGTTCTCAGCATGTTGAACAGCGACGGCCTGGTGATTAATGTCGCCAACAACGGATGGGAGGCGTTGGAAGCGGTGACCAATGCCCGCTACGACCTGATCCTGATGGACATTCAGATGCCGGAAATGGGGGGCATTGACGCGACCCGCGAAATCCGCGCCTTGAAAGGCCACAATGCCGAAATTCCCATCATCGCCCTCACCGCCAATTCCATGCCGGAAGACCGGGATCGGTACCGGGCCGCGGGAATGAACGGGATCATCGCCAAGCCGATCGACCGCGACGACCTGACCGACATTGTTACGTATTACACCGGTATCGAGTTAACTGAGAACGCGGCCACGCGCGAGCAAGCCCCGCCCGACGAACCGCTATCCGAAGAGGCAACGGCGGAACTGGAAACGATCGTCAGCAACCTGGAAAAGCTAGGACAGGTATCGGGTGCAGGCAGCTAGTCGCTTACGCGCTTAACTTTGAAGCACGCAACGACGCCTTGCGTTTGCGACGTCTACCAGACGGCCAGCTTGCCAAGTCAATCAATGGCAAGATCTCTCGACATGTCTCCACAACTTGCGACAACTCGCTGTCTGTGAGGCCAACATGGACGCTCAGACGAAGCAGGGACCGTTTTTTCGGCGTGGCTGGTGCGCAAAATACCGCACCGAATACGCCCCGATCCTCAAGCGCATCCCGAAGCTGATGCGTTTTCGATACGGGCCCGGCAATCAGTGGCAATATGGGAGAATTGTCCAAGTCAAGATTGTACCCAAGGTCGATCAAATCCTCTCGCAAGCGCGATGCCATCGCGAACAGGCGGCGCCGGGGTGCATGCTCAAATTTAATGATGTCCAACACCGCACCGATCCGATCGATTTCCCAGTCTTCCATCGAGGAGCTAAAAGCCACCGGCCAAGCGTTAGCCCGGAAATAGTCCATGACCCGCTTGGGACCCACCACCAGACCGGCCCGGCTGACGAAAGTCTTAGATAGGCTCAGGGTCCGATAGTGCACGCGGTCAGCCAAACCCAGGGCCTGAACCAACCCCTCACCATAAGGGCCGTAAAGGCCAGCGGAATGAGACTCGTCGACGATCAACAGGCTGCCTGTTTCCTCACAGACCTCGATCATCTCCTCACATGGGCAGATGCTGCCCAAAGTGCTGTAAACAGCATCAACCGCGACCACACCGGGACCGTATTGTGCGATCATCGACCTCAGATGACGCGGGCTGTTGTGGCGGAATGGAATGGCGCGGGCCAACCCGCTGGAGGCACCTTGCCAGATCGACGCATGGGCGAACATGTCGACGTAAACCGGCATGCCCTCGCCGCTGAGGCACTGAATGAGACCGTCGTTGGCCACATACCCTGACTGGCAGAGGACCGCGTCTTCGGCGCCCACGAAGGCCGCAAACTTGTTCTCTACCTGGCGCTGCCTGTCCCGGGTCGCCCTGTGATCAAATCGCGATCTGGACGCGCGTTTCAAGAACCTCGCTTGAGCTTCTGCCAGCCGACTATCTGATCCCAGGCAAAGATAGTCGTTGCTGCTTAAATTGATACTGTCAGCGCCCGGAGCCTTGCCAACCACAATCGGCATTCCACGATGCTCGGTGTATAATTCATGCATACGCTTCCGCACACCAGGCATTTGGCCGGTCGCGGGTCCGCCGTCGACCTCACCGACCAGATCACTGAGATCCAGAACCATTTGTTGCCGCCTTCTTCGCGCCCCGATTCCCGGGGTCATTTCCACTAACCGGCGACGAAACCGTCGCCCACCCGAACAGTACCTTTCATGATCTCCAAATTTTCGATTTCCTGGCGCGATTCACCAATCGCCGCGACCAGGGAATCAGCCTGCTGGTCAGTCAAACCCGCCTGCAAGGCAAGACGTACCGTATATTCACCACCCGGCGCCGCGTCGGGATGCACCAGGCTGCCGGCGACGCCGCGGCGCTCCAGGGCATGGTGCAGCGCCGCCGCCTTTCGATCGGACGGCTCTACCAGCGAAAGAATGTGGGTCCCGGGCGACGTGTCATCAATTGGTTCCCCCAGCCCCTGGCGAACCCGACGGCTGACCCGGGCCAAGGCCTGGCGGCGCCAGTCCTCCCGACGCACGATATCCAGCGCCAAGCCAAACCGGGCGATTTCAAATGGCAACACGGCCGAACTGAAAATCGCCGGCATCGAATCAAACCGGAACCACCTGAGAATAATCTCCGGTCCGACGATCAGGGCGCCGCGGCAGCCGAATGCCTTAGACAGGCTGAACACCCGTATCGGCACCCGGTCGGCCAACCCCAACGCGGATGCCAGGCCACGACCACCGCCCACGACCCCAACCGAATGGGATTCATTGAGAACGACAACGCACCCCATGCGTTCGGTGATATCCAGAATCCCGGCAAGATCACAAACCGCGCCGGTGAACCCGTTCACGGCCTCGACCGCGACGACGCCCGGTCCATGGCGCGCGATCAGGTCGTGCAGGTGACCAGGATCGTTGCGGCGGAACACGTGAATCTCGGCATCACTGTGTCGCGCGCCGAGCCGCAGCGACGGATGCGCCAGGGTATCGATATAGGCCGGCGTTTCCGCATCGGCCAGACACTGGACAAGACCGTCATTGGCCGCAAAGCCGGATTGACAGAGAACCGCGCTTTCCGTCTCAAAAAACTCGGCAACGCTCTGCTCAAAGTCGTTTTGCAAAGACAGGTATTGGGCATAAACGCCAGACATGAAAATATCGGATATCCCGCGCTCAATTTCCCTGGCGCTGACCTCCGCCAAGCGTGAATCGTTGCCCAGCCCGAGATAGTCGCACTGGCTCAGATCCAGTCCAATGTCGGACGGTCTGGCGTCAGCCGACATCGCGGCTCCGCCCGCGCTCTGCAAAAACCTATCTATTCTGCGGCTTAAATCGGGTGTTTCGCCAAACTTCGCCGCCCGATCGGATACGCCGTGATGACACGGCGGTCCATTCGGCTCAGGCGAGCCACCCTGTTTGCCAGGCGCCGGACGTCCGGCAGACCCTGCCTTTTCATCGACCGGAAACAATACTCACTTCCCCGCGTCTGAGTCCTTCTGTCCGAAGGTCATACCCCCAAAAAAACTAGGTTAACGCATTCCCTCACAAATAGGAACTAGTGAATAAACGAACTAATTTCGCCTATTACACGAACGTCGCCAGTTTTCCATGCTTACTTGGCAATATCGTGACAAGCGACCGAGATTCAACAATGAGATTCCGTAATAATATTGGCTGATTTCTCAGTCGCGCTCCCGACAATACTGGCCAACTCAGCGGCGATCGCGTTCACGACCAACCCACGATCACATTTTCGCGATCACCGCCCACAAGCATGCCGCGTGCATTGGCTATGGGCATCAACAATCGCTATGCTAGTGGATGAGACCCACTATATCGCTTCACGGATTGTTAAAGTCGCTACGCCAGGATCCTTTCCAGCAAACCCAAGCCGAAGGACAACAGCCCGTGGCATTTCCGCATACCGAAAGCTGTCCAGTACGACAGGCCATTCGAACCGCGCTCCAGGATCTCGACCTCGACCCGGTCGAGGTTTCCCGGGAGATCGGCAAACCGGGCGGTTTCCTGGCCGGCTATTTGAACGGCAACAGACAAACGCTGGACAGCGACACGCAATACCGCCTGGCTCGTTATCTGGGCTTGCCGATCAGGCTGCTTGGTTCACGGCCCGACACCGCAGAGGTCATTGACTTGGCGGTTGGTGGCGGACGCGGGTAAGCGGCCCGTACCAGGTTCATCCACTAGCCACCACCCAAGTTCCGCTCAATCTGTTCGACGATCACGTCCGGCGCCACACCGGGCAGGAACTTGGCCAGAAACTCGCCGTCCTGCCCCATCAGGAAAATGGCGCCGCTATGATCGATCGTATAGGCCTGCGGATCGCCGTCCGGATCCGGGACGTGGCGGAAGCGTACCCGGTAGCCTTCGGTCAGCCGTTTGATCATCGCATCGGAACCGGTCAACCCGACCAGGCGGGGGTGAAAGTTGGTCACGTAGTCGGCCATCTGCTCGACCGTGTCGCGCTTCGGATCCACCGAAATGAACAATGGCACCAGTTGTTCGGCCTGGTCGCCCAGATCGTCGATCACCTGGGCAAGCGTTGCCAGGATCGTCGGACAGATATCCGGGCAGTAGGTATAGCCAAAGGTCACAAGCAAGTAGCGGCCCTGAAAACTGGCATCGGAAACCGCATGCCCGTGATGGTTCAGCAAAACGAACCTACCGCCGACCTTTGACGCACCCGCCGAGCTGGCTGGGGTACCCGCCACCACCAAGCCAATCAGGGCGGCAAGAAACAGCAGCCCGACAGAGACTTGCACCGGCCAATTCCTTGCGTGGACAGCGTTTTTCATGCGCGGCGTCTTCCTTGGTTTCAGCCCGACCGGCCACCGGAACCTAGACGCGCATGACGATGCCAACATTAACGAAAGTCAAGGCGGGCCCGGTCTGGGGAAGCGTAGCATGCGTCCGGACGCAAGAAACCGGTCACGCCGCTCGACGGCCAATGCCGGGGCGGTGACTTGTTATGAGCCAAGCCTGACACAAGGAGGCAGGTAAAAATGAAGCAGACACTTAAGAGGGCGACCATTGGCCTGGCCGCGTGCGGTTTCGGACTGACCGCCGCCGCGAGCGCATGGTCGAGCGAGAGCCTGGACGACGTCATGAAACGTCGCGGCTTGACTCAAAAGGACGTCTTGGCCGCCGCCAAGACCTATGTCCCGACAGGCAAGCGCGACGAATTCATCGTCTTCAGTTCAGGCGGCCAAAGCGGCCAGTTGATTGTCTATGGCGTGCCGTCGATGCGGATCCTGAAATATGTCGCGGTGTTCACGCCGGAACCCTGGCAGGCTTATGGCTTCGACGATGAATCCAAGGCCGTCCTGGCCCAGGGTCGGATCAACGGCCAGGACATCCTGTTCGGCGACACCCACCATCCCGCCATTTCCGAAACCAACGGCGCATATGACGGGCAGTATCTGTTTATCAATGACAAGAACAATCCCCGGATGGCGGTTGTCGACCTGTCGGATTTCGAAACCAAGCAAATCGTCGTCAACCCGATCATGAAGTCGGAACATGGTGGCGCCTTCGTCACGCCGAACACCGAATATGTGATCGAGGCGGCCCAGTACGCGGCCCCCTTGGAGAACGACTACGTTCCGCTGGAACAGTTCAACGAGAAATACCGCGGTGCCGTCACCTACTGGAAGTTCAACCGCGAGAAAGGCCGCCTGGACCCGTCGCAATCGTTTTCGGTCGAGCTGCCGCCCTACAGCCAGGACCTGTCGGACTTCGGCAAGGGCCCCAGCGACGGCTGGTCGGTGACCAATTCCTTCTGTTCGGAACGCTATGTCGGCGGTATCGAAAGCGGCCGCCCGCCGTTCGAGGCCGGGTGTTCGCAGAAGGACACGGACTTCCTGCACCTGATCAACTGGAAGAAGGGCGCGGAACTGTTCAAGGCCGGCAAGACCAAGCAGATCAACGGCCATGCGGTGATCACCATGGATACCGCCATCGCCGAAGGAATGCTGTATCTGATCCCCGAGCCGAAGAGCCCCCATGGTGCCGATGTCAGCCCGGACGGGAAGTTCGTCATCGTTTCGGGCAAGCTGGATAGCCATACCTATGTCTACAGCTTTGAGAAGATCTTCAATCTGATCAAGGCGGGCGACTTCGCCGGCAAGGATCCCTATGGCGTGCCGATCATCGACCTCAAAAAGGCGCTGCACACCCAGGTGCAGGTCGGCCTGGGCCCGTTGCACACCCAGTACGACAGCAAACCCTGTGTGGTCTATACCTCCATCTACGTCGACAGCCAGGTGACCAAGTGGGACTATTGCGAAGGCAAGGTCCTGGACAAGATCTCGATCCACTACAACATCGGCCATCTGATGACCATGGAAGGCGACTCGGTCAAGCCGCAAGGCAAGTACCTTGTGTCGCTGAACAAGCTGGCCATCGACCGGTTCAATCCGGTGGGCCCGCTGCATCCGCAGAACCATCAGCTGATCGACATCAGCGGTGACAAGATGGAGCTGCTGTACGACATGCCCTTGCCGATGGGTGAGCCGCACTACGCGGTGGCGATCAGTGCCGACAAGCTGAAACCGCGTGTCCGCTATAAGAGCGGCTGGAACAGCCGGGCCGACGAACGTTCGAAGTTCCGCACCCGCCCGGGCAAGGAACGCATCGAGCGCGACGGCAACCGGGTGCGGGTCTTCGCCACCACCATCCGGTCACACATCACGCCAGAGATCATCGAGGTCAACGAAGGCGACGTCGTGACCGTGCACGTGACCAACCTGGAGCGGGCTGAGGACGAGACCCACGGCTTCGCAATCAGCGGCACAAACGTCAACCTGTCGCTGGAACCGGGCAAGACGGCCTCGTCGACCTTCACGGCCCACAGCCCGGGCGTCTACCCGTACTACTGCACTGAGTTCTGCTCGGCACTGCATCTCGAAATGCAGGGCTATCTACTGGTCAAGCCGAAGGGTTACACGGCCACCGCGGTCAAGGGAACCGAGGGTACCGTCTACACCAAGGCCGACTACGACAAACAGCACAAAACCAACCTGGATACCCAGGCGGTGATCGACAGCGTCGTGGCGTTTATCACCAGCCACAATTTCCAGGACTTCCCGTCCGTGGTCGCGCTGGTTGAAGACGCCACCGAGCAGTTGAATTTCGCCGCCGACACTCGTAAGAAGGCGGAGGATTTCGCGGCCAAACAGGATTGGCAAAACGCGACCCTGTGGGCCGGCCAATGGTGGCAGTACCAGGTCAAGGCCGCCGATATCGGCCTCAGAGCCAAGACCTACCTCGAACAGAATGGTGCCAAGAAAATCAAATAGGCCGTAGCACCACGGCACAGGACCGGAGTTTCGGGGGGAGATTCAGGGATGAATGCTCCCCCCGGGCTCCCCCAAGGAGCTGGAGACAACCGAATGACTGGAACCCTCGCCCGTATTGCCTGCAGTTTCGGCGCCGTGGCCCTGCTCGGCCTTGCAATCGCCGGCCCGGCGCTTGCCGCCAAAAAGAAGGATCCGGGCAGGAAACTGTATTTGCGGAACACCTGTGTCGCCTGCCACGGCAAGGACGGCGCCAAGGCCATCATGGACTATCCCAATCTGGCCGGTCAGGACAAAAAATACCTGATCAACCAGATGAACGACATCATCAAGGGCAAGCGCACCGGCAGCCCGGATGCCACCGGCAACCCCCGCAGCCAAGGCATGCGTGGCGCCCTGGTCACGCCGGAAGGCGAGTCTCGACTGAACAAGGATCAGATTAAGCAGATCGCCACCTGGCTGAGCAAACTGCCGCCAGCCAAGCCGCAGCCGCCGAAGGAACCGATCGACGCGCAGCGCATCGAGGACGGTGCCAAGCTCTACAAGAAGCGCTGCCGCAGCTGCCATGGCAAGGAAGGCAAGAAGCCAATCAAGGGTTACCCCTACGTCGCCGGACAGAAACGCGCCTATCTGGTCACCCAGATGAAGGACATCCGGGACAAGGCACGGACCAACGGCAAGACCAAGGCGATGTACGCCATCATCAAAAAGCTGAAAGACGAGGATTTCGAACTGCTCGCCGACTACCTGTCGCAGATCGACCGGTCGGCCAAGTGACGGAGACAGAGAAATGACCGGAAAATCAATCATTTATGCAGCGATCGCATGCCTGGCCCTGGGTCTTGTACCGGCCCATGCCGCCGGTTGGAACGAAGGCGGCGGCGAACAGGACGAGGCCCTGAAGCTATCCCCCAACACCGAAGACGGGTTCGAGGTCTATGAAGTCTGCGCCGCCTGCCACATGCCGGAAGGTTGGGGCAAGCCCGACGGGACCTTCCCGATGCTGGCCGGACAGCACACCACGGTGATCATCAAGCAGCTCGCCGACATCCGCGCCCTGAACCGGGACAACCCGACCATGTACCCGTTTGCGCTGCCGGCCTCGATCGGTGGCGCCCAGGCCATCGCCGACGTCGCCGGCTATATCGCCAAGCTGCCGATGAACCCGGAACCGGGATATGGCGACGGCAAGGACCTGGAGCTGGGCGCCAAGCTCTACAAGGAGAACTGCGTCCGCTGTCACGGCGAGAACGGCGAAGGCAATTTCGAGAAGTACTACCCGCGCATCCACGGCCAGCACTACAAATACCTGCTGCGCCAGTTCGAATGGATCCGCGACGGCAAGCGCCGCAACGCCAACCCGGACATGATCAAGCAAATCAAGGGGTTCTCGGACCGCGACATGCGGGCGGTGATGGACTATGTCTCGCGCCAGAAGCCGCCGAAGGACATGGTCGCCCCGAAGGGTTGGGAAAACCCGGACTTCGACTAGGTGCCGGTACCGTCCGACGCCACGCCGCAGCGGAAATAAACTAGGCGCGGCCCCGATCGCCGCGCGCGGATATGGCTGACATGACCAAGAACGCAAATGCCAAGCTGGCGGTCCTGTACCGGCTGCTGACCGTCGCCGCTCTCGTCCTGATCGCGGCCAGCATGTTCGCCCCGATTTGGTGGGTGTCGTTGAAGGCGCCGCAATACCCCGACACCGCGTTCCCGCAAGGGATCCGTATCCACTTCCACGTCGACGGGGTCTTCAACGGCTGCCGCAAGATCGAGGTTGCCGAGAAGCACGAGGAAGAGGCGCTCAACTGCAAGCACGAGATGGACGCCATCAACCATTTCGTCGGCATGTACCCGATCGCCGCCGGCGGCCCGGTGGAACGGGCCCTGTCGCCCTTCCTCTATTCCCTGTTGGGGGTGATGCTGGTCGGCTTCATGATCTCAAACCGGAATGTCCGGGCCGGCGTGATGGCGGTCGGCTGCATCATGATCGCCGCCTGGATGACCGCCGCTTTCCAGACCCAGGGCGGGGTCAACTACCTTACCCCGAACTATATCTCCGACATGTCGGGTACCATGGACCTGGATCCGGTGGACTATGAGGACTGGACCGTCTTCCAGTCGATCGAGGAAGGCTATGGGGAAGCGCTCGGGCGCTATTTCCGGGAGCGCGGCGTGATCGCCGAACGGGTCGAGATGATGCTGACGGCCGCCCATATCGCCTTCTGGGCGGTGTTGGCGGCGATGGCGGGGCTGGTGGTCGGCGCCTGGCTGTTCCCCTTCGTCTACTGGCTGCTGGCCTTGATCCCGGCTCTACTGCCGGCCTTCTTCGTGGCGGAATATGCCGGTTGGCTGTGGTGGTTCGGGCATCGGCTGCACGACATGGCGGCCTTCACTATCAAGCCGTTCATGCCGACCGTCCTGGGCCAGGGCAAGGTGGCGCAGTTCTCCACCTTCTCCTACCCCCATTACGGCTTCGGCCTGATGTGTGCCGCGGCGGTTTGTCTTCTGCTGGCGCTGCTGCTCCGGCGCAAACAATTGCGCAGTGCGGGGTAGAGCCATGACTGCCCTGCCCGCCATTCTGGTTCTGTGGCTGGCGTTCCTGACCCTGGCCGGCGGCATGGCCCAGGCAACCCCGACGCTGCAGGCCCTGATCGACGCGGCCGACGAGGACGACACGGTCGTGCCGCCGGCCGGGACCTATAAGGGGCCGGTCCGGATCACCAAGCCCGTGACCATGGACGGCCGCGGCGAGGTGACGATCGACAGTGGTGGCAAGGGCAGCGTGGTGATCGTCGAAACCGACGGCGCCACGGTGCGGGGCCTGCGCCTGACCAATTCCGGCGATCAGCACAACGACATCGACGCCGGGGTCCAGGTGCGCGGCAACTACAACGTCATCAAGGACAATGTCATCGACGACGTCCTGTTCGGCATCGACCTGCAGCAATCCAACAACAATGTGGTCCGGCGCAACCGCATCGGCTCCAAGAAATTTGCCTTAGGCGTGCGCGGTGACGCGGTGCGGCTCTGGTACAGCCGCGACAACCGGATCGAAGACAATATCGTCGCCGGCTCACGCGACGTGGTGGTCTGGTATTCCGCCGACAACGTCATTGCCCATAACGAGATCAGCGGCGGCCGCTACGGGCTCCACTTCATGTATTCGCTTTACAATGTGGTGGAAGACAATGACATGCGCGGCAATTCTGTCGGGATTTTCCTGATGTACAGCGATGGTGTCGTGGTCCGCAACAACCGCATCAGCCATGCCCAGGGCGCCACCGGCATGGGCATCGGCATGAAGGAATCCAGCGACGTCACCCTGGCCGGCAATACCGTCTATTATTGCGGCACCGGCATCTATCTCGACGTCTCGCCGTTCCAGCCCGATACCACCAACCGTATTGAATCCAACCACATCGCCTATAACGGCATCGGCGTGCTGTTCCACAATGACTGGACCGGCAACCTGTTCAAGCAGAACCGCTTCCAGGACAATTACGTGCAGGTCTCGGTCAACGCCCAGGCTTCGGCCAAACGCAATGACTGGCGCGGTAATTTCTGGGACGACTATCAGGGCTTCGACCGTGACGCGGACGGCACCGGCGACACGCCGCACCGCATGCGGGTCTATGCCGACCGGCTGTGGATGGACGTACCGTTCGCCGCCTTCTTCAAGGGCTCGCCGGTGCTCGGCCTGCTCGACTTCCTGGAACGCCTGGCCCCGTTCACTGAACCGATCCTGCTTCTTGAGGACGACCGCCCACGGATTTCGGTCGCCGAAGCCAAGGCCACCGAAACCCCGCAAATGGACGACCGCGACCCGTTCGGTCTAAAGACCAGACTGAAACCGAAATCCCCATGACCGCGCCGCCGAAAAAGAAAAAGAAGAAGCTGAGCAAGAAGCAGCGCCGCGCCCGGCGCGCCCTGCTCCGCTCGGTCGCCGCCGGGATCGGGGTCGTCGGTGCCTCGTTCCTGGGCTTCTTTCCGACCCTGAAACAGTGGATGCCCCGGCTGCGCCCACCCGGCGCGATCGACGAACAGCCTTTCCTGGCTGCCTGCATCAAATGCGGCCAATGCGTCCAGGTCTGCCCGGTGGAGGCAATCAAGCTCGGCGATCTGGACGAAGGCTTCGGGGTCGGGGTGCCTTATATCGACGCCCGCAACCAGGCCTGTGATTTCTCCTGCGACGCGGTGCAATGCGTCCTCGCCTGCCCGACCGGCGCTTTGAGCCACGACATCAGCACCAAGGAGGAGGTCCGCATGGGCCTGGCTCAACTGGTCCGCCCCAGCGCCTGCCTGGCCCGGCGCGGCGAAGGGGTCAAGGGTCAGGCCCGAGGTCCCGATTTCACCGGCAAGCTGCGCTACGCCGAGGTTGACCGCTGGGTCCCGATCCCGGTCCGCGACCACCCTTACGACCTGGACCTGTGCGACCTGTGCGCCCGCCACTGCCCGATCCCCGAGGCGATCACCGTCGAACGGCTGAGCATCGACCTCACCGACCTGCGCGGATCACCGGTGGTTTTCGACAAATGTGTCGGCTGCGGCGTCTGCGAAATGATGTGCCCGGTCGACCCACCGGCGATTGCTATCACTGAACGCTTGCGCTGGGAGGACGTCTGATGGCCATGGCCCGCGACTTCCTGACCATGCTCGGCGGCAAGTCGGTGACCCGGCCGAAGCCCCACGAGCACGCCGAGGCGGCGGCCGAGATCCACGATCGCAAACGCGACGTATCGGGGCGCAAGGAACGGGTCGCCGCGATCCGCGCCGACATGGAGGCCAAGAAGCCCAATACCTGGCGGTGGCGGCGCTGGGCCTCGATCCTGATCGTCAACCTGCTATTCGTGCTCTCGTATCAGTTCGACGTCCAGCTGGTCGAAGGTTCGCTGACCGCGTCGCGGGTGATCGGGTTCCATTTCGCGGACCTGAATTCGGCGCTGCAGGTGACCCTTGCCTTCAAGGAGATCCTGATCAACCTGGTGATCGGCACGGTCACGGTGCTGATCCTGTGGTGGCTGGTCGGCGGGCGCAGCTTCTGCTCCTGGGTCTGCCCCTATCACCTGCTGGCGGAATGGGCCGAGATGCTGCACCTGAAGCTGGCCGAGAGCCATCTGGTCCGCGACTTCCAGCTTCACCGCGGCACTCGCACCGTGCTCTATCTGATCTTCGCCGCCCTGGCCTTCGGCACCGGCTACACCGTCTTCGAAACCATCTCGCCGGTCGGGATCGTCAGCCGGGCCCTGATCTATGGGCCGACCCTGGCGCTGTGCTGGGTCGGTGGCCTGCTGGTGGTCGAGGTCTTCGTCTCCCGCCGCGCCTGGTGCCGCTACATCTGCCCGATCGGGCTGACCTACGGATTTGTCGGCACGATTTCGCCTGTACACGTCAAATACAAGCTGGAAGACTGTTTGCATGAAGGTGATTGCCGCAAGATCTGCATGGTTCCGCACGTGCTGGAGATCACCAAGAAAGGCTACGCCCGCGAGGTCGAGATCGGGGTCGGACCCGATTGCACCCGTTGCGGCATGTGTGTCGATGTGTGCCCGACATCGTCGCTGACCTTCGACATCAAGGGCCTGAACAAGCTGTTGTGAGCCAATATGCGCGATGAACCGGCCATCTTGCTGGACCAGGTTGCCAAGACCCTGAAACGCCGTCGGGTCCTGGACGGGATATCGCTGGCCGTTGGGGCCGGCGAGCGCATCGCCCTGGTCGGGTCCAATGGTGCCGGCAAGACCAGCCTGATCCGGTGCCTGTTGGGCGAATATGAATGCCAAGGCGATGTCCGGCTGTTCGGGCGCTCGCCGCGCCTCGACCGGCGCCAGGTGTTGGAAACGGTGGGCTTCGTGCCGCAATTGCCGCCGCCGCTGCGCATGCCGGTCGGTGAGCTGATCTCTTTCGCCGCCGCCGTGTCCAACTGCGATCCCGACCGGATCGCGGCAACCAGTGAAAAGCTGGGGCTGGAATTGGACGCTTCGGTGCGGCGCCAGCCCTTCGTCAAGCTGTCTGGCGGCCAGAAACAGAAGCTGCTGATCGGGATCGCCCTGGCCCGGCCCTGCCGGCTGTTGCTGATGGACGAACCGGCGGCCAATCTCGATCCGGAATCGCGCCAGGCCTTCTTCCGGATGCTGGGCGATCTGGAATCCCGCACCACCATGGTGATCTCCAGCCACCGCCTGGACGAGGTGGCGGCCCTGGTCAACCGGGTGGTCGAACTGGACCGTGGCCGGGTGGTGTTGGACGATCATGTCGCCGACGCGGTCGACCCGACCAGCAGCCTGGCCTGCCGGGTCCGCCTGCTGCGGCACGAGAGCGCCTTCGCCCAGGCCTTGCGCCAATGGGGGTTCCGCGCCACCGAAGACGAACTGGACTGGCAAGGTCAGGTGGCCGGGCCGGACCGGTTGCGGTTCCTTGGTATGATGTCGCGTTATGCCGGCATCATCGCCGGCTTCGACATGACGGAGGAGCGTAAAGCCCAAGGGGCGGCGATCGAAGAGGAGGTCAGCCTATGATCCTGTACACGCGACGATCCGTGTTGTTGGGTTCCCTGGGCGGCGCATTGGCGCTCAGCGGCTGCCTTCAATCCTCCAAGTCGGGGCCGGAAAAGGTCCATTGGGATCGCGATACCTGCACGCTGTGCAGCATGATCATCAGCGATCCCGGCTACACCGCCCAGGTCCGCGGCGGCGGCGAAAATTTGCTGTGGAAGTTCGACGACATCGGCTGTGCCGTGAACTGGTTGAACGACCAGCGCTGGGCCGGCGACCTGAACGCCGAATTCTGGATTGCGCACCGCGACAGCGGCCGACCCGAACCGAACTGGCTGGTGGCCCGCCAGGCTCAGTACCGCCATGGCGACGCGACCCCGATGAACTATGGCTACGGCGCCCAACAGGAAACCGCCGCCTTCGACTTTGTCGCCCTGACCAACGCCATCCTGGCCCATCGGCCCAACCATATCTGCGCCTCGCCGGGTGCGGTCTCAAGCCGACCCAACCTGATCAAGGGGCAACCGGGATGAACCAGGCCTGGCAGACCGCGCGGCTGGATGTCGCTGAATCCCTGCGGGCGCGCTGGTTCCACGTCTATGCCCTGGTGTTTGGGGCGATGGTGGTGCTGCTGCTGGCCACCGGCGTCACCGACAGCCGCATCATGGGCTTCACCGGCCTGTCGCGGACCTTGATCACCTACATCCAGCTGTGTATGGCCGTGCTACCGGTTTTCATCCTGTTGAGCACCGTGCGTTCGGTGGCCGGCGACCGCGATGCCGGCGTCTTCGAATACCTGCTATCGCTGCCGGTGGCCCTGTCGGCCTGGTATTGGGGCAAGATCCTGGGCCGCTTCCTGGTGGTCTTCCTGCCCGTATTCCTGGCCATGGCCGGAACCGCGGTCTGGGCCAGCCTGGGCGGCCATCCCGTGCCCTGGTCGGCCTTCCTGTTCAACACCGCGCTGCTGTTGTCGCTCGCCTGGTGCTTCCTGGGGCTGGGCATGCTGATCTCGGCCCTGGCCGGTTCGGCCGACATGGCACAAGGCATCGCCTTCGTGGTCTGGTTGGTGCTGCTGCTGTTCCTGGACATGATCCTACTGGGCGCGATGATCAGCCGTCAGGTCCCGGCCGAGACCATTGTCGGGATCGCCCTGGCCAATCCGATGCAGGTCTTCCGCACCGCCGCCATCGCCGCCTTCGACCCGCAGCTGGTGCTGCTGGGGCCGGCCTCCCACGTCATCCTCGACGCCTTCGGCCGCACCGGCTATCTGGTTTACGGCCTGCTGTACCCGGTCCTGTTCGGCAGCGTTGCCGCCTGGATCGGCTACCGCCTGTTCCGGCGCGGCGACGTGGTCTGACCCGGTGCGGCGGCTATTCCCCATCCTGGCGGCGGGATTGCTGTGGGCCGCACCGCTCAACGCCGCCGACCTGGAAAACGGCGAGGAAGTCTATGAGGTCTGTGCCGGCTGCCACGGGCCGTTCGCACAGGGCGGCGGCGGTGGCGTCTATCCCCGCCTGGCCGGCATGCGGGAGAAGTACCTGGTCAAGCAGATGCGCCTGTTCAAGAGCCGCAAGCGCGAGAACATTCCGATGCTGCCCTACGCAACGGAGCGGGAGCTGCCCGAGGAGGACGTCAAGGACGTCGCCGCCTATATCGCGTCGATCGAGCTGGCCACCCAATTGCCGCCCCTGGAGAAACGCGTGGACGGGTTGGAACGGCTCCTGCAGGCCAAGAAGGTCCTCAACATCCCGCGCAGTCCCGGCGACATCGTGCGCGGCAAGGCGCTCTATGACGTGGACTGCGGCGATTGCCACGGCATGTTGGGCGAAGGCACCAAGAAGGGGCCACTGATGACCGGTCAGCATACCAAGTACCTGGCCATCCAGATCGCCAAATTCCTGGACAAGACCCGCCGCCACCGGGCGGCCGACGAGTATTTCGCCAACCGGCCCAACCAGGACATGGTCGACATCCTTGCCTACCTGTCGACGCTGGACGATTCCTACGTGGAATAGACCTCGCGGGCCCGGGCCTCGAACGCTTCCAAGACCTTGTCCTCCATCGCCTCGCCCAGCATCGAGACGATCCGCTGTACGACGCCGGACCGGAAGCGCTGCTCGACCGCAAAGCTGACCCTGCACCCCGAACCATCGGCCAAGGGTTCGAACCGCCAATCGATCTTCAGCAGTTCGAACGGGTCATCGGTCGAAACGACCTCGATGGCGCTGGGTTCCTGGTATAGGGCCCGGCTCTTGAAGCGGACCCGCACCGGCCCATAGCCGTACAAATTGTCGAACAGAAGGTGCTCGCCGTCGCGCCCGGTCAGACGTGTCGCCAGGCAGAAGGGCAGGAATTTCGGGTAGGACGGGCTGTCGCCGGCGACGGCAAACAGCTGTTCGGCGGTGAACCCGCGCAAATCCCTGGTGACAATGGCCCGCACGTTCGACGCTTCACCACAACAGGCCGCGACCGGTGACCAGGACGATCAGCCACATGCACCCCAAGGCATGCAAACCCAGCGTCAATTCGATCGCCTTGCGCAATTTTCCGCGGTCCTCGCCCGGGTCGGCAATGCCGCCGCCCGCGACCCAGGCGCCTACCAGCATCAGCACCGGTGCCGTCGCGCCCCAACCCGGCAATTCGCCGATCGCTGCAACGCCGATGATCACCAACGCCGCCGCGACCTGCAGGCCCAGATAGGCCAATTCGGTCCCGACCGGCGTCAGCCGCACCGCCAGGGTGCGCCGCCCCACCGCCGCGTCGGCGGCGGTGTCGGGGACTTCGTTGATCAACAGGATGGCGGTGACCCACAGCGACACCGGCAGCGAGATCCAGAACGCCGAAAGGCTCAAATACCCGGTCTGCAGCCAGGCGGCTCCCATGACGGGTAGGACGCCGAAGGCGATGCCGACGGCAACTTCGCCAAGGCCACGGCCGCTGAGCCGCACCGGCGGCGCCGAATACAGCACACCCAGTGCAACCCCGACCAGCCCGAATAGGATGATCTCAATGCCCAGCAGTGTGGCAAGCGCCAATCCGCAGGCAATGCCCGCAACCAGTAGGACAGTCCCCCACCTGGCCATCTGCGGCAGCGATATGACACCGTTCTGAATGAATCGGGATCCGCCGGAATAGGGATACATCCGTTCCCGGTTCAGCCGGTCATTGCCGCTCAACTCGTCGAAGACGTCGTTCAGGACATTGGCGCCGGCGTGCACCAGGACCGTTGCGGCGGCACCCAGGGCGAAGGCGCTGGCGTTGAACGCGCCCGCTTCGAAATAACCCCAGGCGCTGCCCAGCAGCACCGGCAGCACCGACGCGGTGAAAAATTTCGGCCGGGTCGCCAGGAAGTATCGGCGTGCGATCCGCAGCGGTGAGCTTCCACCCAATGCCGTGATAGTTGGTTCCGTCATCGATCCATCTGCCCTGTTTTGTCGTCTTAATGCGCGACCGGATTTTCCACTCTTGTCATAGCACGGATCAGGGCTCCGGTACGAGGTCGCCAAGCAAATATCCTCAAGCAAACACGGTATCTTGTATCCCGGTCAGGTGAACTTTTCTGCTAAAATCCTCGCCACGGTGAGGCCAATCGTGGATCGAGAGAAATGTCGAAAACCAGCCGCCGGAAACACCTAATCGGCGCCCTCATGCTCGCTGCCTTCAGCCTGACATGCGGTGCCCAGGCGGCTCCGGAAAACGACGTCGTGGTACTGCGCAACGGTGACCTGTTTGTCGGAACCGTTGCCCAGGAATTTTTCTCGATGACGACTGCGTATGGTCGGATAGACATCCCCTATGGCAATCTCGCCAAGTTGATCTTCCCGAACCGAAACGACGAGCCGGTCCGCCTGCTGACCCGGTCAGGCGAACGTTTCTCTGGCACGCTGGAGCACCGCCGTCTGTTCGTCCTGCGCGACGTCATGGGCCCGTCGCTGCGCATCGCCACCGGCGAAATGGCCCGGATCGAATTCGGGCGCCATGCGATCCGCGCGCCTGCGCAACCGGCCAATGACGTGATGATCAGCCGCGGTGGCGACCATTTCCGGGTGAGGATCCTGACACCCGACTATCTGCTGCGCGGCAACAACGGCCTGCGTCAATTGAACCGCGCGCAGCTTTCCTTCCTGGACCTGGACCGGATCGAGGATGACAACTCCGTCGGGGCGCAGGCCAGTTTCCGAGCCGGCAGCAATCCGGTCAGCGGCACGCTGATGAACGACACGATTTTGATCCGCACGCTGTATGGCCAGGAATTGCCGTTGCCAACCAAAATCATTGAAAGCCTGGGTTTCGATCGAATCTCGGCAACAAGCCCAAGGGCGGGTCGCGGCCTGGCCCTATCGACCCGGGCCGGGGCGCCCGGTTCCCTGCTGCACGATCAATTCGACGACGACACGCCGGGTCCGGCGCTGGTCATCGTGCCCGCCCGGCCCTATCGTCGCGGCGACCTGCAGGGCGACGGGGACGGGGACGAGCAGCCACCCCGTCAGGTCCTTGCCCTGCGGCCTTTTGCAATCGGCCTGCACCCGGTGACATTCGAGGAATATGACCGGTTCTGCGACGAATTCGGCCGCGAAAAGCCCAGCGACGAGGGCTGGGGGCGCGGCCGCCGCCCGGCCATCAACGTCAGTTGGGAGGACGCGGTCGCATATACCAAGTGGTTGAGCCGCAAAACCGGCAAGACCTACCGGCTGCCCAGCGACGCGGAGTGGGAATTCGCTGCCCGGGGCGGCAGTCAAAGCCGCTTCTGGTGGGGCGATAGTGCGTTGCCGGGTTTCGCAAACTGCGCCGATTGCGGCAGCCTGTGGGCCGGCGAGAAATCCGCGCCGGTTGCCAAATTTCCGCCCAACCCCTTCGGCCTGTACGACATGGCCGGCAATGTCTGGGAATGGACCGCTGATTGCTATGGCGACAAACTCTCGGGCTATCCGGTCGATGGCGGACCCCTGGAAAAGAACGGCTGCGGCAAGCGGGTGATCCGCGGCGGCGCCTGGAGCTTCCCGGCTCGGGAAATGCGCAGCGCCAACCGCTGGCGGGACTTCCCGTCCCGCCGCAGCGACGATACCGGTTTCAGGGTGGTTCGCGAACTGGAGGATTAGGCCTCTCCCCCGATGACGATCAGGGGAGAGGCCCACCGGGCGGTCACGCTTTGCGGACCAGATAGAAGTAGTTCTGGATATCGTGGTCGAGTTGCTCGACGTCGATGCGGCCGAAGCCGGCGTCGGTGAGCATTGCGACCGCGGTCTCCTTGCCCCACATGGCGCCCAGGCCGGCACCGCCCTGGGCCAGGGACACGGTCATGCAGTGCATGCAGGAGATGGTGTAAAGAAACGGCCCGATCGGATGGTCGATATTGTGATGCACGTGGGACGAACCGGCGATGTCCTGCATCAGGAACAGCCCGTCGTCACGCAGTGCCTGGTGAATTCCGGCTAACAGGAGGTCGGGATGGGCCTGATCATGAACGGCGTCGAAGGCGGTGATCAGGTCATAGCGCTGCGTATCGTGCAGTTGCGACACATCCTTGATTTCGAAACTCAAATTGGTCAGGCCGGCGTCCGCCGCCGCCTGGCGGCCGCGGCCGATCGCTTCCTCGGAAATGTCGTAGCCGGTGAAGCGGCTGGCCGGGAAGGTCTTCGCCAACAGATTCAGGGCCCGCCCGCTGCCGCAGCCGACGTCCAACACCTCGATCCCGCGGGTCAGCCGACCCACAAGCTCGGGGTCTAGGGGAAGGATATGGTCGGTCAGCGCCGCCACCACGGTCTGGCCGCTGTCCTCGGCCATCACCTCGTGGAACCTGGGATAGGCGGAATAAGGCACGCCGCCGCCGTTGTGGAAGCAATCGACGATGCGGTCTTCGACACCGCCCAGCACCGCGACATATTGGGTAAAGGCCGCCATGTTGTTGGGTGCCGCGTCACGGGTCAGCCAGGCCGCCCGCTCTGCCGGCAGGGAGAAGAAACCGTCCAGGGGATCGACCTCGACGATCCCGCCGGTGGTCATCGCACCCAGCCATTCCCGGACATAACGTTCGTTAAGCCGTGCCTTGGCGGCAATTTCGGCGCTGGTTGCCGGCGGCATGTTGCCCATCGCGTCGAACAGGCCGGTGCGATGGCCGATTGAAATCATCAGGGCCAGCGAACCGGCATTCAGGATATCGGCCATGCGTTCGGAAAAGTCTTCCTCCGCCACAATCTGCTCGTCGGTGTTGTCAATTGCCAAAACGGTCATCGGTCTCTCCTCGTTGCTGGGCAGCGCCCCTCGCCGCCGTGTTTTCGATGGGGTGACCCTATTCTTTGCCCCGTGATGGCAATGGGGGTGGCAGCGTGAAAAAGGCGTGAAAACAGGAAAGTTGCAAAAACCCCTCTTCCGCCTCGCCGGAAACGGGCGATATGCTGCCGGCAACGACCAACCGATGAAGCGGAGCCGGATCATTGTCGCTGTTGAGGATCTCACTTCTGGGTGGGCTGAGGCTGAGCCAGGCTGGCGGTGGCCCGGTCTCGCTGACCTCGAAAAAGGCCCGGGCGATGCTGGCTTTCCTGGCCTGCAGCGGCGAGGCGCAAAGCCGTGACAAGCTGGCGGCGCTGCTGTGGGAGGACAGCGACGAGGTTCAGGCCCGGGCCAATCTGCGCCAGGCCCTGGCTGCGGTCCGGCGGGCGCTGGGCGAAGCCGAACATTGCCTCCAGGCGGACGGCGACTCGGTGTCGCTGGCGCCGGGCACGGTCGAACTGGATGTCGATGGCTTCCGGGACGAGTTGTCGGTCGGCGGCCCGACCGGCCTGACCCGGGCCGTCGAGCTGTATCGCGGCGACCTGCTGGACGGCTTCCACGTGCGGGCACCGAATTTCGAGGACTGGCTGCGCAACGAACGCCAGCGCCTCCGCGCCCAAGCCGTCGAAGCGCTGGAAACCCTGCTGGCCTGGCACGAGACCAACCAGGACGACGACGGCGCCATCTTCGCCTGCAACCGCCTGCTGGGGTTGGACCCGTTGCGGGAAAACGTGCATCGCAGCCTGATGCGGCTGTATGCCAAGCGCGGCGACCAGGCCCAGGCCTTGAAGCAGTACCGACGCTGCAAATCGGTGCTGCAACGGGAACTGGGTGTCGCACCAGCCGCCGAGACCCACCAGCTCTACAACACCATTCAGCATCAGCGGCGCCAGGCTCCCGCCCCGGCGCCGGATGCCGGGCCGGAGGCGATGGCCGACCCGGCACCGGTGAAAC
The DNA here is from genome assembly GCA_964344385.1 of uncultured Sneathiellales bacterium. Classification (GTDB taxonomy): domain Bacteria; phylum Pseudomonadota; class Alphaproteobacteria; order CAYFNG01; family CAYFNG01; genus CAYFNG01. The sequence continues at coordinate 20,493 of CAYFNG010000004.1, read as the reverse complement.
CCGGTTCGGAAACCGAACTGCGCCAGTCGACCATCCTGTTTGCCGATCTGTGCGACTATACCGGCCTGTCGCAACGGCTGGACCTGGAGGCGCTGCACGAACTGGTCAACGGCTTCTACGCCATGGCGGACGAGGTCATCGTCCAGTTCGGCGGGACCGTCGACAAGCATATCGGCGACAATGTGATGGCCGTGTTCGGCGTCCCCGTCGCCCATGGCAACGACCCGGAGCGGGCGGTGCGGGCGGCGATGGCGATCCGCGACGGAATGGCCAAACTGCCCAATCCCGATACCACCCCCCTGCAGGTCCATATCGGCATTGCCACCGGTCAGGTTTTGGCTGGCGGCATCGGCCGGCGGGAGCGCTCGGTCACCGGCGAGCCGGTTAACCTGGCGGCCCGACTCACCGATCTGGCGGCCCATGGCGACATCCTGGTCTCGGAGGAGGTTCGCAACGCGCTCCCCGTCCTGTTGGACACCGAGCATCGGGGACAGGAAACGGTCAAGGGGTTTGCCCAGCCGGTTTCGGTCTGGTCGGTGACCGGTCTGGTCAAACCAATGGCCCTGCCGGAACGGCGCGAAATTGTCGGGCGCCGGATCGAACGCAGCCAGTTCCAGGGGGCATTGGCCGCGACCCGCGACGCCGATCAGGGTCTGGTGGCGCTGCTGCGCGGCGATGCCGGGATCGGCAAGACCAGGCTGGCCGATGAATTCCGCCGCGTTGCCGAGGACGAAGGGTTTGCCGCCCTGCGGGCACAAATCCTCGATTTCGGCAACGACCGGGCCAGCGACGTACTGCCGGCGCTGGTGCGGGATATCTCTGATGGCGGCATGGCGCCCGATGGCGGCAACGATGACGAGACAGCATCACAGCAGGTGTTCCTCACCGACCTTCTGGGCGAACCCCAAACCGAAACCGGCTCAGCCATGCTGGGCGCGATGTCGGCCGAACGCCGGCGGCAGGGTCGCCACCAGGTCCTGAAGCGGATCCTTGCGGAAGCAGCCGACAAAAAGCCACTGTTTCTGCTGGTGGAAGACGTGCATTGGGCCACTGCGGCGCTGCTCGAGGATCTGTCGGTGATTGCCGAGGCCAGTGTCGACCACCCGCTGGTCTTGGTGTTGACCACCCGCGAGGGCGGCGACCCGATCGATCGCCAATGGCGTTCGCGCCTTTCCGGCGGCACCCTGCTGACTTTCGATCTTGGCCCGTTGCGGCGTCTTGAAGCCGAAGCGATGGCCGAACGGTTCGGGCTGGCGGACGAGGACCAGGTCGCGGCCTGTATCGAACGGGCCGGCGGCAACCCGCTGTTCCTGGAACAGCTCCTGCTGGGCGCCCGCAACCGTGGCGCCGGTGAAGTCCCGGGATCGGTGCAAAGCCTGGTCCTGGCCCGGATGGACAATCTCGACCCGCACGACCGGTTGGCCCTGCAGGCCGCCGCCGTGATCGGCCAGAACTTCGCCGCCGCGGCCCTGCGCTTCCTGCTCGGCGACGGCGGTTACCAGGTGGACGGGCTGGCCGCCCACGGATTTGTCGACGGCAGTGACGCAAGCGGCTATCAATTCGCCCACGCCCTGGTGCGCGACGCGGTTCGCCAGTCCTTGTTGCCCTCCCGTGCCCGCGAACTGCATCGTCGCGCCGCCCAATGGTATGGCGAACGCGACCTCGCATTGACCGCCGAGCATTTGGACCTGGCCGCCGATGACGGCGCCTCGAGCGCCTATCTGGCCGCGGCCCGCCAGGCCGCCGGCCTCTACCACGCCGAAGAAGCCCTGCGCCTGGCCAGTCGCGGCCTGGAAGCTTCGGACCCGAGCGAGGCGCACGCCGGGTTGGCCTTGCTCAAGGGCGAGATCTTGACCGACATCGGCAAGGTCGACGACGCCTTGGCCGCTTTTGCAATGGCCGAAGACGCGGCCGCGTGTGAAACCGATCGGGCCGACGCGCTGATCGGCCGTGCCCGCGGACTGGCGATGCTCGATCGTTTTACAGAAGCGCTGGAGGCATTGGATACGGCCCGCGTGGAAATCGACGGCATCAAGGCCGACCGCCAGCGGTCGCTGATCCACTACCTGTTGGGCAACATCCATTTTCCGATGGGTAGGATCGATACCTGTCTCCAGGAACAGCAGGTCGCACTGGAACACGCCCGGCGCGCCCGATCGCCGGAGCTGGAGGCACGGGCCCTGAGCGGCCTGGGCGATGCGGAATACGCCCGCGGCCGGATCGATACGGCGTTCGGGTACTACGACCGTTGTGTCGCGGTCGCCCGGAAACACCGCTTAAGCCGGATCGAAGCGATCAATCTGGTCATGCGCGCCGATTGCCGCAGCTTTCTGCTCGACCTGGACGGAGCGTTGGAAGACTGCGCCCATGCCAGCAAGATGATTGCTGATATCGGCGACCCCAGGGCCCGCATTCTGTGTTGCAACATCGAGGCCCTGGCGCTGTGTCACACCGGCGATGCCGACCAGGCCCTGGCCCGTGCCGATGAGGCTTTGGCCCTGGCCCAAAGCATTGGGTCGCGCCGGTTCATCGCCGACAACGAAGGCATGGCGGCCATGGTCCTGGTCTCGACCGGAAATTGGCCCGAAGCGGTTCGCCGCGCGGATCTTTCGCTGGCGGCCAGCGGGGGCGACGCCGAAACCTATACCGCGCCGGTGGCCCACGCCGTCATTGCCCTGGCCAGCGACGATCCTGAACGGCGCGCTGCCGCCTTGGCGGCCGGTGAGGAATTGTTGGCTCAGGGCTCGCTCAGCCATTGCCATTTCCATTTTGGACAGTTGGCGATGGAAAGCTGCCTTCGCCACGGAAACCTTGCCGATCTGGAGCATTTTGCCAGGGCCCTGGAAACCTACACCGCGGCGGAATCGGTGCCTTGGGTCGATTACGCGCTGGCCCGGGCCCGGGCACTTGCCGCAGCCGACCGTGGCGACGCCGATCCCAGGGTGCTGACCGACCTGATAGCCCGGGGCGAATCCGCCAAAATGCGGATCGCCCTGTCGGCCTTGTCCCAACGCCTCGATCGCGGCGGCTAGATGCCCTGAACTGCCGGTTACGTGTTATGATCCGCCCGGTGCCAAGGGCAACCGCGATTCCATTTTTTCAGCCAGTTTCGGGCGGTGTGGTATGAACAACACGGGCGTAAGGCTGGGCGTCGATATGGGCGGCACAAAAACCGAAATCGTGGCGCTTGCCGACGACGGTCGGGAACTCCTGCGCCGCCGTATCCCCTCGCCGCGGGGCAACTATACCGCCACGATCGACATGGTGACGGGCCTGGTACGCGAAGCCGAGGCGGAGTTGGGGATGCAGGGCAGTGTCGGAATTGCCATCCCCGGGTCGGTGTCGCCGGCAACCGGGCTGATCCAGAACGCAAATTCGGTCTGGCTGATCGGCAAACCGTTGGCCAGGGACCTGGCTGCCGCGCTGGACCGGCCGGTGCGCCTGGCCAACGACGCCAATTGTTTCGCGTTATCTGAAGCGACCGACGGCGCGGCGGCTGGCGCCAACAGCGTCTTTGGCGTCATTCTTGGCACCGGCTGCGGCGCCGGCATCGTTATTGGAGGCCAGGCGATCGAGGGTGCCAACGCGATCGCCGGGGAGTGGGGTCACAACCCCCTGCCCTGGCCGGAGCGTGACGAGACGCCTGGCCCAAGCTGCTATTGCGGCAAGTCCGGCTGTATCGAAACCTTCCTCTCAGGACCGGCCATCGCGCGTGATCACCGGCAACGCGGCGGCAGCGGTGACGCCGGCGCCATCGCCAAGGCTGCGAGGAACGGTGATCGATTGGCGGCCCGTACCATGGCGCGATATGTCGACCGATTGGCCCGTGCCCTTGCGTCGATGGTCAACGTGCTGGATCCCGACGTGATCGTGCTGGGCGGCGGTGTCTCGAACATCGATATGGTCTATGTCGAGGTGCCCAAATTCTGGCAGCCCTACGCCTTCTCCGAACAGATCGTCACACCGCTGGTCAAGGCCAAGCATGGCGATTCCAGCGGCGTGCGCGGCGCAGCCTGGCTGTGGCCGGCCAATTCCCCGTCATGAGCTTCGGTTTCTGTCGCGACTGCCTGGCACCACGGCCCAGGCAGACCGAGCCGGTGCGTGACGCCGAGCGCTGCCACGCCTGCGGTTCGCCTCGCCTGATCAGCCATCCCGAACTGGACCGTTTGACCATCGCCCACATCGACTGCGACGCCTTCTATGCGGCGATTGAGAAACGCGACGACCCCGGCCTGCGTGACAAGCCGGTGATCGTCGGCGGCCGCAAACGCGGTGTGGTCAGCACCGCCTGCTACATCGCCCGGATGAACGGGATCCATTCGGCCATGCCAATGTTCGAAGCCCTGAAACGCTGCCCCGAAGCGGTGGTCGTGCCGCCGAACATGCGGAAATACAGCGCGGTCGGCCGCCAGGTGCGGGAGATGATGCGCCAGGTCACGCCACTGGTCGAGCCACTGTCGCTGGACGAGGCCTTTCTGGACCTGACCGGTACCGAGCGGCTGCACGGTCGTTCGGCGGCCGAAACACTGGCGGCGCTGGTGTGCCAAATCGAAACGGATATCGGCATTACCGCGTCGATCGGTCTCAGCTACAACAAGTCCATGGCCAAGCTCGCCTCGGACCTGGACAAGCCGCGCGGCTTTGCCGTGATCGGCCGAGCCGAGGCCATGGAATTCCTGGCGCCGCGGCCGGTTTCCGACATTTTCGGGGTCGGCAAGGCAATGCGGGCCAAACTTGCATCCGACGGCATTACCCGCATCGGGCAGTTGCAGGAGCGCAGCGAAGAATCGCTGGTCGCACGCTACGGCACCATGGGCCGGCGCCTATACGCATTCTCCCATGGCAACGACTCCCGCAAGGTCCAACCGGTTTCAGAAGCCAAGAGCGTGTCGGCCGAAACCACCTTTGCCGACGACCTTGCCGACGCTGAACGGTTGGAGACCCGCCTGTGGCCCTTGTGCGAAACCGTCGCCAGTCGCCTCAAGGCCCGCGACTTGGCGGGATCGACGGTCACCCTGAAGCTGAAGACCAGGGACTTTCGCCTGCTCACCCGCCAGCAGCATCTGCCGCAGCCAACCCAATTGGCCGAAGTGATCTTTCGCGCCGGCAAGGCGCTGCTCAGCGGTGAGGCCAAGGGTACGGCCTATCGGCTGATCGGAATTGGGGTTTCAGGCTTCAATGAGGGGCGCAGCGGACAATCCGACCTGTTGGGCGACGATACCAGCCGGCTGGACAGGATCGAACGCACCATTGATGCGGTTCGCGACAGGTTCGGGACCAAAGCGATCGGCCGCGGCCGGGGTCTTGGTGTCAGGAAAACCTGAACGGTCGGTTCAGTTGGGGCGGGACGTGTCGAATACCATGGCATCGAGTTTTTGCCGATGGCGCAACTCGGTAACGGTCTGCCGCAGATGATTGCAACTGCCGCGCAGGATTTTCAGCACACCGCGCTGATAGCGAATGGCTTCGACCAGCTTCAGGACATCGTCCATCTCGCGGTAGCGGCCCTCAATCTGCTTGAGCTGCTGATCGGTCAAGCCGCCATAGAGCAATTCCGCACGATCCCCGTTCATCTTGCACCTTCTCGTTTTGAGACAAAACAACGCGCCTCACCAAAGCAGTGCAATTTCGCGGCCAATCCGGAATTCCGATGGGCCGCCCTCAGTCCAGCACCGACCGCAGGGCTTCGGCCAGGGTTCGGCGTCGGAACGGCTTGTCCAATATAAAATCAGCCGCGCCGGGGTGTATGGATTCGGTCGGGGCTTCCTCGGCGTAGCCCGACATGAAAATGATCTTCAGACCAGGGTGCGACTTCCGTAGCAACGAGACGAACTGAGGACCGCTGATCCCGCCCGGCAAAACGATGTCGGAGAGCAGCAAGTCAAAACGCACGCTGCCTTGCAGTGCCTCGCGGGCTTGATTGGCATTGGCAACGTCGACCACGAAATAATCCAGCCCTTCGAGCATCCTGACGACCAGGTCCCTGACTTCGTCCTCGTCTTCAACCACCAGGATCTTTTCACCGTGGCCCAGCGGCACGGTTATACCCTCGGATTCGGCCTCCGGTTGGTGCATGACGTCCGCCCGGGGCAGCAGCAGCCTGACCGCGGTGCCGACGTCCAATTCACTTTCGATCGAAACCCGCCCGCCGGACTGCTGTGCAAAACCGTAAACCATGGACAGACCCAGTCCGCTGCCCTTGCCGACATCCTTGGTGGTGTAAAACGGCTCAAAAGCCCGGGCCAACTGCTCTTCCGTCATGCCGAAACCGGTGTCGGTGACGGATAACTCAATAAATTCGCCCCCCTCGCCGACACCGATATTGGCACAATTGATCGTTAATGTGCCTCCGGCGGGCATGGCGTCCCGGGCATTGATCGCCAAGTTCAACAAGGCATTCTGCACCTGGCCCGGGTCGGCCAGCACCGGCCAAAGACCCGGTTCCGCGCTTGTCTTGATCTCGATGGTTTCGCGCAAGGTCCGCACCAACATATCCAAGGTGTCGTCGACCAGGGCCGCTAGGTCAAAGGCCCTTGGGTGCAGCGGCTGACGGCGGGAAAATGCCAGCAAGCGATGGGTCAGCTCGGCGCCTCGTTCAGACGCCTTGATGATCGGCGCAACAAACGCCGCATTGTCCGTATCGCCTTCGGCCAGCAATTCGGCATTGCCTTGAATAACCGCCAGCAGATTGTTGAAATCATGGGCAATTCCGCCGGTCAACTGGCCGACTGCCTGCATCTTCTGAACCCGCACCAAGGCCTCTTCGGTTTGCTTGCGGCGGGTGATGTCGGTCAGGGTCCCGGCAAAACCGGTGTGCTCGCCTTCGGCGCCAAACCATGGCGTTGCCTGGCCAATCACCCAGGTCTCGACGCCGTCGGCCCGGCGGAACCTGAACTCGGAATGCCAGGGCGTGGCGTTGGCGACGGCAGCAGACCATTCCTCGATAACCCGATCCGCATCGTCGGGATGCAACGCTCGGGCCCATCCCATGCCCTTGGTCGCCTCGGCCGACAGGCCGCAAATGCGTTGCACCTGTTCGTTGACATAGGTGCCATGGCCGTTTGCGTCCGCGTAGAACACACCGACCGGCGCAATCTGGGTTAGCGTCTCCAGGCGGTTTTCGCTTTCCTTCAGAGCCTCTTCCGCCTGCTTGCGCTCGGTAATATCCTGAACGGTACCGTGGGATTGCAGTGCCTTGCCGCTTTCATCGCGGACATGTTCACAGCGCTCGTGAACCCAGCGGACCTCGCCAGTGTCTTGGCGAAAAATGCGATGCTCGATATCGTATGGCTTAAGGCCTTTGAGTGCTTCGGTGTATTCCCTAATGACCATTTCGCGATCATCGGGATGGACAGCATCCAGGAACGCCAGGTAACTGGCACCAAATTCACTCGGATCGAGGCCGAAAATCCGAAACACTTCGTCCGACCAGGTGAGGCTCCCGGTTGTTGTGTCCAACGTCCAGCTGCCGATCCGGGCAATGCTTTGCGCCCGTTCCAGCGCCTCCTCGGTCGCGATCTTTTCGGTAATGTCCTCGGAAACGCCCAGCAGGTATTCCGCTTCGCCATTGTCGTCGTAGATCCCAATTTTCCGGGTATGCAGAATTCGGCTTCCCAGGGTCTTGGACTCGATCGGTTCCTGCGGAATATCGAGCGGGCTATGGCTGGCGAGAACCTCCCAGTCCTTCCGGTTGAAAAACTCCGCCTGATCCGGTGGGAAAAAGTCCCGATCGCTTTTGCCGATCAACTCGCTGCGCGGCACCCCGATTAATTCTTCGCCGGCCTTATTGAAATGAACAAAGGACAGGTTCTTGGCATCCTTGACAAACACCATATGCGGCAGGTTTTCCAGGATCTGATCGAGGAACCGTTCCTGATGTCGCAGCGCCTTTTCGTTTTCGATCGACCTGTCTTCCGCCATCTTGCGGGCCGCAACATTGTCGCTGATCGAGTTCAGCACATCGGCCAGGACCGCCAACTCACGCACCCTGGTTATACCTGCCGCCTTTTGCTCGTAATCGCCCTTGGAGACCGCATCGGCGACCCTGGCAAGCCTGCCCAGTGGGGTGGTCAGCAGCCGCGACAACAGGAAGCTGGCAATGGTTCCCAGGCCGAGAATGGCAAGGAACAAGAGAAGGGATTGCAAGGCGGTCTCGCGCAGCCTGGCGCCCAATTCCTCGACTGAAATGCTGGCGCCGAATACATAGGTCCGGCCGCGCTGGTCCTGGTAGGGGATCAGCACCATGCGGCCGGCGCCCCACTCATTCTGAAACGTCGAAAACGTCTGTTGGTTGGCAAGCTTGACCGGCTGGAAGGCGCCCGGGTCCGAGTGCACGTCGAAAAACGCGGCGTAGTCGCCGTTGTTAACGTCTTTGCTGGTCGACGTGGCGCTGGTGAAGACGACGGTGCCGTCGTCGAGAAACAGGTTGCTCCACAGATATTGGTAGCCGGTCGCCAGGCAGATCTCGTTGAAGCGACCCACGATGGCCCGGAACTCTTCTTGGGAAACCGACCCTTGGCCGGTGATTCTGTCGTGGTAGTTCGGCCCCAGCATGCCCCGCGCCATCAAGGCGCCGCTGACCAGCTTGTCGTCGACGCCGGCCATGAATTCCTTCTTTTGCACCTGATAGAGCATGACACCGAACAACGCCGAGATCACGATCGCTGTGCCCCAGATCGCAATCAGGCTGTAGGTTCGGATTTTCAGCGACATGGCATCTGATACCCAACACCAAAACGCCACGTCTTTTCAAGCGTCAATCCGTAAACATCTATTTGTAAGCATAAAGAACAGCCACATGGGCCCGATCCAGTCGGATCGACGGCCGCATCATCATGGATCGTTGCTTGCCGCCTTAAGGCGTGAACCTCGGCGGCGAGATGCCGATATCGCAACCGGAAAACGGGGTTGCGGTTACTCAACAGCTCGGGACATCGGCCATGTCGAGGTTGGTGATCTCGCCCACGATCGAAAAATCGCCATAGTCGAAGGTCAGTTCGGTGGCGACGCCGTTTTCGAACAGGATCACGTCAACGGTCTGGTCCGGGGTCTCGCTGCGTTCCTTGGCCGGGAAGAAGGCAAGCTTGATCGGCCAAGCGGTCATGCCGCTGAGCGGTTTCATCACCTCTTGCTCCGCGGCTTCCGGCGGACGCGGCTTTCCGATGAACGCACTGACAGTCTGCAGGCCGTCCGTGCCGGTACCGTCATATTGGGTCAAGGTCAGGAACCGCTCGCCGGCCAGGGCGCGTTTGACCAGGATTTCCGAAAGCTCGTATTGAAACACCGTGCCAGCGGGAAGGTCCATTTCGGCCTCCTCCGGCTGGTCGATGGACACGCGCCCGGGACCGCCGCGGCTGTCCAGTTCGGCCCGGCCGGCATGAACCTCGGCGTCGCTACCGTTGACCGTGCTTTCGATATCGAACCGGAACTCGGTCAGGTCGAGGGATTCCCAGGTCGCGACCCGGATATCGGAGAGGATTTCCTGGCGATCGCGGCTGATCACCGTCACCATCCGCCAATTGGTGATATGCCCATCGCAACTGCTTTCCAGTTCCGACACCAGCCGACCGCGCAGACCCAGGATCTGACCAGCCGAGTTGCCGCCCAACCTGAGATCGTAGACCGCCCGGTGCGGCACCAACGGGAACGACCCGGCCGTGGCAGCCGACAGGGAAACAATCGTGGCGATTGCTGTCCAAAAAAACAAACGCAAGCAGTTTTTCATCACGCTTATGACTCCCCGGTCGATGTCTTCCCTAACCAGCCGCTGCAGGAATTAAAGGGCGGTTCCCGCTTTGGTGCCCGCCGACACCCTGCCTGAATAGCCGACCCGGCGCGATCCGGCAACTTTTTCCCAACTCCGACCCCGGTTCCGCCCCGGCGGCAGGAATTACCCAGGACTCCAAAGTGGTTTTTCGCTGAATTCCGCCAATCCCACGCTGGCACAACCCTTGCCAGACCATAGCTGGATTTACCCCACTGTCCCCGCCGCGGGTGGAGCCCGCAACCCCGCCTGGCGCAAAGGAGACACGCCGAATGACGCGTTACCTGCTTCCCGAAAGCCCCATCGATTTCGATCAAAGCCCCTTTGTCGGACCGCTTGCCGACCGCTTGCTGCAATCGCTTGGCCACTCGGACAATACGGGTAGCGAGCTTGACCTGGTGCACCAGATCCTCGCCTTCGCGGCCGAAGCCGAGCAACGCATGGCCCGCCAGCTGGTCCGCATCGCCCACCTGGAATCGCTGACCAGCACCGACGAGCTGACCGGGATCGCCAATCTGCGCGGTTTCAACGAGTTCCTGCGGCGGGCCTTGTCGGCGGCGGACCGCTATGACGAACGGGGCCTGCTGGCCCTGTTCGACCTCAATGACTTCAAGGACATCAACGACCGGTTTGGACATCCCGCCGGTGACGCGGTGCTGCGCAGCGTCGGCCGCCTGCTGAAGGACAATATCCGCCCCACCGACCTGGCTGCCAGGATCGGCGGCGATGAATTCGCGATCGTGCTGGTCAAGGTCCGGGGCACCGCCGGCGAGGCACGGATCGACCGTATCCAGGCCCAGGTCAACGAGCTGTCGATCCGTCATCATGGCCACGCGATCTCACCGACCACCAGCGTCGGCGTGGCTCAATTTGGTGCCGGCACCAACCCGGACGATCTGCTTCGCAACGCCGATCGTGCGATGTACCGCGACAAGGCGAACAAGCCGGACCCCTTTGCCGGGACGCGGCGGCCGGTGCTGCAGGTGGTTGGCGGCGACTAGAGGTAAAGCCGTTCCCGGTTCTGTGGGATGGTCCCTAGCCGGGCGCAAACAGTTCCTGAGCCTTTCTGACGCCGCGCAGGGTGTGGTCACCAAGACTGCGAACCGGCGTGCCGTGGGCCGCCAGCTCGGATGCGAAAGCTCCCGACATCACCAGGGTCTCATCCAGCTGGTCGCACAGCGCCTCGATGCGGCTGGCCTCGTTGACGGCCGGGCCGATGACGGTGAATTCGAGGCGGTCCCGGGCGCCGATATTGCCGTAAACCACTTCGCCGAGGTGCAGGGCGATGTCCAAGGTCATGGTTGGCTCGCCGGCCGCCAGCCTTTGGTGGTTGACCCGGTCGATCGATTCATGGGCGGAACGCGCCGCCGCCAGGGCGCGGCCGCAGACATCACCCCGATCGCCGCTCGACAGGTCGAAGGTGGCCAGCAGGCCGTCGCCCAGATATTTCAGTACCTGGCCGCCGCGCTGGTGGACCGGTTCGACGATCAGGTCGAAATACTGGTCCAGCATGCGGACCAGTTGGCCACGCTCCGTGGTGTCGGCAAGCCGGGTGAACCCCCGCAAATCGGCGTAGAACAAGGCCGCGTCCAGGGTTTCGGCCCGGCCCCGCTCGATACCACCGGACAGGACCCGCTCCGCCACGTCGGTGCCGATATAGGTCGCCAACACACCTTCCGCCATGGTGTAGGTCGCGGCCGCCTTCACCGCCAGGGCCATGAGTTGCAGGATCGACTGCAGCCGCGCCAGGGTGAGGAAATCAAATCCGTCGGGCGCATCGGTCGTCCAGGAGGTGACAAAGCCGGACACCTCGGCGTCGCCCCCATCGCGCCAGACAAAGGGAAACGCCGCCGCATACCAATCCGTGGCGCCGGCGTCGCGAAATTCCTCCAGGATCGGGAAGTCGACCTGGGCGTCGGCGCCGGTCAAGCGACGCCGCAACTGATAGGTCTTGGTGTCGATCATGTGGTAGAACGGGCTGCGGGTGAACGAGTCGTTATAGGAGTCCGCCCGGGGATAGGCTTGGGGCTCCAACAAGCCACCGTCACGCCACCAGGTAAAGCCATAGCCGCCGAATTGCGGGTGCAGCGTGGTGACCGCGATATGGGCTCGAAACACCTGCATGGTGCCGCTGGCCAGCAACCGTTCGCACAGGCCGCTGAGGATCTCGCCGATGTCGTTGCCTTCCAGCCCGGCCCAGGTCAGCCAATCGACAATGTCGATCGTCGTCTTGCAATCGGCCGCAACATCGATCGGTCTAATTTCCGCCATCGCCCTTACCTGTCTCTGGTTGATCTCGCGGCGTCGTCCGTTCCTCAACATATAGGGGCACGGATCGGAATTGCCCGCCGAAAAACGCGCTGGGCGGAATTCTTGGCCCAGGCGATTTCTTCGATTGCCGCCGCCGTCCAGCGGCGTAAGATGGCGCCGAAACAGCGGTCGGAGGCGAACATGACCGAACTCCCCAGAACCTATTGGCAGAATCATATCGGCGGTCGTTGGGTCGACGCCGAGGCGGGCGGCCGGATTGCGGTCGAGAACCCGGCGACCGGCGAAACCATCGCGGAAATCGCGCGCGCCACGGCCGCGGATGTCGACGCCGCGGTCGCGGCAGCACGGACGGCGTTTGAAAGCCGTGCGCTGATCGACATGCGCCCCATGGCGCGCGGTGCCATGGTCATGGAGATCGGCCGCCACATGGTGGAACTGGCCGAAGAAATCGCCCTGGTTGAATGCCTGGACAACGGCAAGACCCTGGCCGGTGGCAAGAACGAAGCCCTGGCCGCGTCGCGCTACTTCACTTATTACGGCGGCGCCACCGACAAGCTGGAGGGGCGGATGATCCCGCTGGGCGCCGGCTATGTCGATTATACGGTGCCCGCGCCCTATGGCGTCTCGGCTCAGATCGTGCCGTGGAACTTCCCGCTACAGATCGCGGCCCGGTCGATCGCCTGCGCCCTGGCCACCGGCAACACCGTCGTCTTGAAGTCGCCCGAACTGTCGCCCCTGAGCTGCTATTACCTGGCCGAGGCCTGCGACCGTGCCGGCGTGCCGGCGGGTGCCGTCAACATCATCTCGGGTTATGGCGAGGAATGCGGCGCGCCGCTGGCGGCCCACGCCGACGTCGACCACATCGTATTCACCGGTTCGGTCCGCACCGGCCAGAGCATCCTGCGGGCCGCGGCCGAGCGGGTGATCCCCTGTGTCATGGAACTGGGTGGCAAGTCGGCCGGTATCGTCTTCCCCGATGCCGACCTGGACCAGGCGGCTGCCAGCACCGCGATCGGCATCTTCACCCATGCCGGCCAGGTCTGCTCGGCCCAGTCGCGGTTGGTGGTCCACGAATCGGTCCACGACGAGGTGGTTGAGCGGATCAGCCAGCGCGCCGCGGGCTTGCGGATCGGTCCGGGCATCGACGGCTGCGACCTGACGCCGGTGATATCGGCCCCGCAATTGGACAAGGTCGAGGCCTATGCCCTGGGCGCCGTCCAGGACGGCGCCGAGGCGGTGTCGGGTGGCCGTCGTGTCGCCGACCGGTCCGGCCATTTCATGCAGGCTACCGTGCTGACTGGAGTTCAGCCCGATATGACGGTGGCCCGCGAGGAAGTATTCGGCCCGGTCCTGGCGGTACAGCGGTTCAGCGAACCTGAGGAGGCCATCGCCCTGGCCAACGGCACCGACTACGGCCTGTGCGCCGGGGTCTACACCAAGGATCTGCGCACCGCCCATTGGACCGCCGACCGCCTGATCGCCGGCCAGGTGTTTGTCAACGAGTGGTTCGCCGGCGGCGTCGAGACACCGTTTGGCGGTGCAAAGCGGTCCGGCTTTGGCCGGGAAAAGGGGCAGGAAGCGCTGCTCAACTATGTTCAGACCAAGAATGTCGGGATCCGCATCGACAGCGGCGGCGGCGGCCGCCCCGGCGGCTGAGCCGGCATCACCACGTCCATTACCATTTGCCATTATTGCGTCACCAGGGAGACCATCATGACCGGAACCATCGAGGCTCGCCTCGCCGAGTTGAACATCGAACTGCCCGAAGCCGCCGCGCCGGCCGCCAACTACGTCCCCTGGGTGGTCAGCGGCAATCTGGTTTTCATCGCCGGCCAGGTGCCGTTCTGGAACGGTGAGCTGCGCTATGTCGGCAAGGTCGGCAGCGACCTCGACGTCGAGGAAGCGGTGGCCGCGGCCCGCATCGTCGGTTTGAACATCATCGCCCAGGCCAAGGCCGCGGCGGGCGGCGACCTTGACCGCGTTTCCCGCATCGTCAAGCTGGGCGGCTTCGTCAACTGTGTCGACGGCTTCACCCAGCAGCCGGCGGTGATCAACGGTGCCTCCGACCTGATGGTCGAGGTGTTCGGCGACAAGGGCCGGCACGCCCGGTTCGCGGTCGGCAGCAATGCGCTGCCGCTGGGTGTCGCGGTGGAAATCGACGCGGTCGTCGAGCTGGACGCGGGTTGATCATGACGGGCCGTATCGAGGCACGGCTGGCCGAGCTGGGCCTGGAGCTGCATACGCCGCACCAGCCGGTGGCCAACTATCTCGGGTACAGCGTGACCGGCAACCTGGTCTGGATCTCCGGCCAGGGACCGACCAAGGGCCAGGAGATCGCCTTCGCCGGCCGGGTCGGGGCGGACCTCACCCTGGACCAGGGGCGCGAGGCGGCACGGCTCACCGCCCTCAACCTGATCGGTCACCTGCGCCTGGCCTGTGGCGGTGACCTGGAACGGGTGGTCGGCTGCCGCAAGCTGTTCGGCCTGGTCAATTCGGCTCCCGGCTTCACCGACCAGCCAAAGGTGATCGACGCGGCCAGCGATTTGCTGGCCGACCTGTTCGGCGAAGCCGGCCGCCATGCCCGGGCCGCGATCGGCACCAATGCCCTGCCCTTCAACATCGCCGTCGAAATCGACGCGGTTTTCGAGATCGGTTGATCCATGGATTGGTTGACCAAGACCCCGGTCGCCCATCGCGGCCTGCACGACGTTGCCAAGGGTGTCCCGGAAAACTCGCTGGCTGCCTTCCAGGCGGCCGTCGAAGCCGGCTACCCCATCGAACTGGACGTTCGCTTGGCGGGCGATGGCGATGTGGTGGTGATGCACGATTCCGAACTGGAGCGGCTGACCGCCCGGTTTGGCCCGGTGATCGAGCTGGGCGGCGCGGAACTGCGCCAATTATCGCTGCTGGGCACCGACCAGCGGATCGCCGGTTTCGATGAAACCCTGGACCTGATCGCCGGCCGGGTGCCGCTGGTCATCGAGCTGAAGAATTTCGGCCGCGACGTCGAACCCCTGGAAAGCGCCGTCCTCGGGCAATTGCGCCGCTATGACGGGTTGGTCGCCGTTCAGGCCTTCAACTCGCTGGTCCTGAAATGGTTCGAAACCCATGCGCCGGACCTGATCCGCGGCCAGATCACCACTGATCTTAAGGCCCGCAAGGGCTGGTTCACGGCCGAACAGGAAGCCGTTTTGCGAGAGTTTTGGGAAACCGGGGCGGGGTCGCCCCACTACCTGGCTCACGACGTCAAGCAACTGCCCCACCGCTATGTCGACCGGGCCCGGGCCGATGGAATGCCGGTTCTGGGTTGGACGGTCAAGAGCGAGGCCGACTGGAAAGCGGCGGCGGCTTACGTCGACAACATCATCTTTGAGGGATTCCGTCCCTAAGCCTCTGATTTGCTTTTCGCTGTTTGGTTTGCTTTCGCCGCCACAAATGCGCATCATGGCGTGGGAGCAAACAAGAACAGGGCCTGTCTCCGCGGCTTAACCGCCACGGATGGCCAAGACCAGGGCGGATGGCGCAACGGGATTTGCAAACCGACCAATCGGACGGTAACGCTGAAACAACCGCCGCACGGAAGTCGTTCTGGCGCGCCGCGCCGGTGCAAATCCGCCTCTACCTGGTTTTCCTGAACGAAAAACGCTGGTTCTTCCTGGCCCTGTTCGTCGGCACCGCCATGCTGATGATGACACCGCCGGATGGCCTGACCCGGGAAGGCTGGATCGTCCTGGTGATGTCGATCGTGGCGACCATCCTGTTCGTCACCGAACCGATCCCGCTGCCGTCGGTGGCGTTGCTGATCATCGTTTCCGAAGTGGTATTGCTGGACCTGGAATCGTCGATCGTCGCCAAGAGCATCATGAACGATTCCGTACTGTTCATCATGGGCTCGCTGATGCTGGCGGTGGCGATCGTCAAACAGAAGCTGGACAAGCGCCTGGCTTGGTTCATCATCCGCATCACCGGCACCAAGACCGTACGCATCTGCTTTGGCATCTCGGTGGTGTCGGGGGTGTTGGCCTCGTTCATCGGCGAACACACGGTGGCGGCGATGATGCTCCCCGTGGGCATGACCCTGATCGGCCTGACCTCGGACGAGCCGCGCAAGGTCCGCAACCTGGCCGCGGCGCTGCTGTTTTCGATTTCCTATGGCTGTTCGATCGCCGGCATCGGTACGCCGTCGGGCGGCGCCCGTAACGCGATCATGATCGGCTATTGGAAAGAATTCTTCTACGACCCGACGGCACCGGAGACCTGGCACTACCTGGTCGACTATGTCAGTTGGATGGTGCACGCCTACCCGATCTTCCTGATGCAACTGCCGCTGGTCACCTTCGTCCTGCTGACCACCTTCCGACCCGAATACCGGGACCTGTCGCGGGCGGTGGTCAAGCTGCGCGCCCAGGTCGAGCAGTCCGGCTCGATGAAGCCCCAGGAATGGCTGACGGTGCTGCTGTTCCTGCTGATCCTGGTGTCGTGGATCACGGTCTCCGACCATTATGGCATGGGAACCATCGCGGTGCTGGGCGCCGCCACCTTCCTGGTCGCCGGCCTGGTCCATTGGGACGACATCAATTCCGGCGTCAACTGGGGTGTGGTGCTGCTCTACGCCGCCGCCATCTCGCTCGGCGTGCAGATGAAGGAGACCGGGGCCGCGCTGTGGGTGGCGCAAAGCTTCCTCGGCCTGCTGAAACCGATCGGGGCCGGCGATGGCATCGGCCTGTGGGCGGCGGTGTCGGTGCTGACCACCGGTGTCACCAACACCATGTCGAACGGCGCCGCCGTGGCGGTGCTGGGCCCGATCGTCCTGAAACTGGCGGTGGCGGCCGAGGAAAGCCCGCTGTTGATCGGTTTCGTGACCTCGATCTCGTCGGCCTTCGCCTATTTGACGGTGATCGGCACCCCGGCCAGCACCATCGTCTACGCGTCTGGATACTTAAAAACCACAGATTTTCTTGCCGTCGGTTGGAAGATGGCCGTCGGCTCCACCATTCTTATGTTGATTGCAGCCGCCATCTACTGGCCAATAGTCGGGATATGACCGATGAATGACGACGACCGGATGACAGAAGAGCAGCAGGAAGAGAAGCGGTTTCGCATCCTGGTCTGCATCGATGGCTCGGACGAGTCCTATCAAAGCCTGCGTTATGCCGCGAAAATGGGCCGCGGGGTCGACGCCGACATCGTGCTGGTCTATGTCCGCGCGGTCGACCAGGGCCTGCGCTCAGGCGGTTTCCAGGTTCGGGTGGCCCGCGAAAACATGCTCAATTGGGGCCTGGAACTGCCGGGCATCAAGTATCTGAAAAAGGGCCGCGATCTGCTGATGGACCTCGGCGACATGTCGGCCGACTGGACCGAGCGCAACGTCCACACCGACGTCGAAGGCGATCCGTTGGGAGACAACAAGACCGAATACACCAACAAGCAGGGCAAGAAGATCGTCCTGAAGATAAAGGTCGCTCACGACATTGCCACCGGCATCCTCGACCAGTGGGAGATCGGCCGCTACGACCTGATCATCCTCGGCGCCTCGGGCCGCAAGCGCAGCCTGGCCAAGGCCTGGCTCGATCCTTCGGTGGCCGAGAAGGTGGCTGCCAACGCGCCCTGTTCGGTGATCGTCGCCCGCGACCTGGAGATCGGCCACGGCCATCTGATCTGCACCGACGGGTCGGAACGGTCGATGGACACCATCCGCAAGGACGCGGTCCTGGCCAGCCGTTGCGAATGCCCGATTTCACTGCTGTCCGTGGCCGTGGACGTGGAGAGCGAGCACGAAGCCAAGGCCCATGTCGAAAGGGCGGCGGCGATGCTGGAAGAGATGGGCATCCCGGTCGAGGACACCTTCACCCGGGTCGGCAATCCGGTCGACGAGATCATCGAGCTCGGCCCCGACTTCTCCCTGATCGTGGTCTCCGACACCGAAAAGAGCGGCCTCAAGCGCCTGTTCGTCGAAAGCGTCTCCTACAAAGTCCTGCACGACGCCCTGAACTCGGTGATGATCGTGAAGTAGGTTTGCGCGCTGGGGCCGATGGAAATCATCCACTATTGCCAGAGATGGACGGGCGCCCGGAACGTGATGCGCCGCTACCGGAACACGCTTCGCGAACTCGCCAAATGACGGAGCCGGTCTGGCTGCTGCCATCGACCCTGATCGCCATTCACACCCTGACCATCGCCACCCATGGCGGATCGCCCGACGTCCGCGACATGGGCCTGTTGGACTCGGCCCTGGCCCGGCCGCGCAATCTCTTCCTCTACCAGGAACGGACCGCCCTGCCCGACCTGGCCGCCGCCTATGCCGCCGAGGTCATGGGCTGCCACCCCTTCATTGATGGCAACAAACGCACCGGCTTCATCGCGGCCGCCACCTTCCTCGACCTCAACCAAGCCCCCTTACAGGCTGGCGAAGCCGCCGCCACCGCCATGACCCTGGCGCTCGCCGCCGGCGAGGGCGACGAAGCCGCCTACGCCGCCTGGTTGGCCGAGAACCTGGGTTCAGCCCAGAGCTAACCTTGACCTTTCCACCAACCGCCGCATCTCTGCTAGCATCGGATCGATGCATGTCCGGGGACCGGTTGATGGGTGATGTGGAACAGGCGCCGTTGCTGGCGCGGGTGGTGACGGAGATCGGGGCGGTTGAGGAGGCCGCCTGGGACGCCTGTGCCGGGCCCGACAACCCGTTCGTCGCCCATGCCTTCCTGTCGGCGCTGGAGGACAGCGGCTCGGTCGGGGCCGAGGCCGGCTGGGCGCCGCAGTACCTGGTGCTGGAGGACGAAGCCGGCCAGGTGCTGGGGGTGGCGCCGATGTACCTGAAAGGTCATTCCCAGGGCGAATTTGTCTTCGACCATGCCTGGGCCCACGCCTATGAGCGGGCCGGTGGTCAGTATTACCCGAAACTGCAGGTGGCGGCGCCCTTCACGCCGGTGACCGGGCCGCGGCTGATGGTCCGCGGCGACCGAAACGACCTCAGGCGCGCGCTACTGGCCGGCTGCATCCAGGTGGCGGAACGGTTCCGGGTCTCGTCGCTGCACGTCACCTTCCCGACTGAGGAGGAATGGAACCTGATGGGCGAGGCCGGCCTATTGCTGCGCACCGCCGAACAGTTCCATTGGCTCAACCGCGGCTATGCGGAATTCGACGATTTCCTCGGCCAGCTCGCGTCGCGCAAGCGCAAGGCGATCCGCAAGGAGCGCCGCGAGGCCATGGCCAGCGGCATCGAGATCGAGGCGATCACCGGCCGCGACCTCAACGAAGACCATTGGGACGCGTTCTTCGCCTTCTACATGGACACCGGCTCGCGCAAATGGGGCTCGCCCTATCTGAACCGCCGTTTTTTCAGCCTGCTGGGCGAGCGCATGGGGGAGTCCGTGGTGCTGATGCTGTGCCGGCGCGACGGGCGGCCGATCGCCGGGGCGCTGAACCTGGTCGGCGGCGACACCCTGTACGGCCGCTATTGGGGCTGCGTCGAGGACCACCGCTTCCTGCATTTCGAGACCTGCTATTACCGCTCCATCGACTATGCCATCGCACACGGCCTGGCCAAGGTCGAGGCCGGCGCCCAGGGGCCCCACAAGCTGGCCCGCGGCTACGAGCCGGTGACCACCTATTCGGCCCATTGGGTGCGCGACGCCGGTTTCCACGAGGCGCTGGACCGCTATCTGGAGGCGGAACGCCGCGAGGTGGCGGCGGAGATCGACTATCTGGGCAAACGCACCCCCTTCCGCAAGGTCGAGGAGCATGATTGACCGTGCGTGACCGATCGCCGTCGGCTAAGGTTTGCTGGTTCGGTTGTTGAGAGCCTTCACTGTTCCCAATAGCGCATTTGCGGCTTTCGTATCAAACATTCAGGAGACGGCTGATGAGCCATGAGTCCGACTGTATCTTTTGTACGATCGTCGCCGGCGAGATCCCGAGCTTCAAGCTCTACGAGGACGACGCGACGTTGGCGTTCATGGACATCAACCCGTTCAACCCGGGCCATTGCCTGGTGATCCCCAAGGCCCACCACCCGGACCTGTTCGCCATGACCGAGGCCGCCTTCGGCGCGGTCGGCGGCACCGCGGTCAAGGTGGCCCGGGCAGTGCGCCAGGTCTGCGAACCCGACGGCATGAACCTGGTCCAGGCCAACGGGCCGGCGGCGGGCCAGACCGTCTATCACTTCCACCTGCACATCTTCCCCCGGGCCAATGACGACGGGGCCGAGATGAACTGGGGCTTCAATCCCGGCGACATGGACGCGATCGGCGCGCTGGCCGAAAAGATCCGGGCCGCGATCGTCGACTGAGCTGGATCGCTCACGCGGCGCTTGCCACCTGCTTCGAGACGCCGCTGCAGCGGCTCCTCAGCATGAGGAGGGTGCGGCGTGTCTACAAAAAGACAGAGCACAGGCAGAGCCTCATCCTGGAGACCTTTGCATGGAAGCGGCATTTGTGATTCCCTGTTTTGGCACGGCTTTG
>CAYFNG010000003.1:0-519498 GCA_964344385.1 uncultured Sneathiellales bacterium | reverse complement strand
CATGACCACACCTCTCAGCTGGCCAATCTGTCAGGTGAATACCGTCTCAGTACATCCCGGCCGTCCGGGTGCATGTATTTAATCTCCGGCAAACCATCCCCATTGTCATGTTCTGCGTTCATCCATTCTGGGGCCATTGTCCACTCTGATCCTTTTGCCTCCACACTCTTATACTGGGGCAGGTTTGTGTTTCTTGCCTGCCGTTCTTCGAAATGCCACTCCTGTGCCAAATCGTAAGCAGCTGGCGGAATTCCTCGCCTCGACAAATACTCTTTTGCAAGGGAATCCAGGAAACCACCTAGCGGATCGGTTTCCCTGGGCAGGATGTTGTGTTGCTTCTGAGTGCCGCTACCGCCCAGGCCGAGGAATCCCCCTTCCGGGACTGCCTGTGAGACGCCGGCAACACCGCTTGATCGATGCTCGTGACCAGGCAACGGTTCGGTTGGTTGGTTCACCGCCCTTGCCTGGCCATCGGCCGGCGGTTCCCAAGACAGCGGGTTCGGTGACGCGATGGTTTCGTAGAGCCGGGTCGTGGGGTTACCCGCCGGTCCGCCGCTTGTCACCAATCCCTCGCCGCCCGCCATTGCCGCGACTGCATTGGCAGGCTGCAGCCAGCGATGATCGGCATGCGAGGATGCGGTAGGCGATTCCATGGACCCGGATTGGCCGGCATGGGTTCCCTGGACGGAACCGGGTGGCGACGGCGGCGAAGCCCGTGTGGCCGCCGCCTGCTGCGCCTTTTTTTGCGCCGCAATGGCGTCGGTCACGTACTTCCAGGTGAAGCCGTCCAGGGCGTCGAGATAGGGAGACGGCGGCAGGCCGAGGGTGCGCTCCCGCGCGATCCGCTGCAGCTTCCCCGGCTCCCCCGGCAGGCGCCTGGGCCGGAACATCGGGTTCCACACCGGCTCCGCCGGCGCCGGGATCATCGATTGGTAGGGCGGTGGTGCCGTGTATGCGATGCGCGGGCCATAGGCCGGCGGCACCGGTACGGCCGGGTGAGGCGGCCAACCGGGAATCCCTTCGGCGATCGAAGGCGCGAACGCCGCCGGCGCCCCCGGAGCAGCGACCGCGGATTGAGGCCCGCTCGGCCCCGGCTGCCCGGAGGGACTGTCATAGGACAATGGCCCGTCCGGTGAGACCGGCACTGTCGCCGCCGGTGGCGGCGCCATCGGATCCGTTGCCGGCGTGGCCGCGTCGAACGCCGCTCCGGCCTGGTCCCTGGGGTCGTGCCACCAATCATCGCGCATTTCGCTCTCCTGATAGCTTGCCAAGCGCCCGGCGGCCAAGGCCAGGGGACGGTATCCCTATCCGCCCGCCCCCTGGCCGGCGCGCCGCGCAGCCCGCGCCCGCCCCTGGACACGGGCCACGCCCGCGGACCGCAAAACCAAGGTTTCGAGGTCCGGCGCGAAGTCCCTATTTCAGTTTTTCGAGTGCTTCTTCGTGATCGTAGGCCAGAGCACTGTTGTCCTTGAACATGCCCAAATGACGCCCCAGCAGTTCCAACGCCTTGTTGGCGACCGCGCCCTGGTAGGCATAGACACCTGTAGCGGCGCCCTTGCGGTCCAACACCGGCTTGGACTGCAAGGCCCGTTCGGCATTTTCGACCAGTCGGGTCAGCACCCAGTCCTGGTCGATCCCGGTACGCGCGGAACGCGCCGACAGGGCCTTGCTTACCGCCTGAGCAACCTCGGGCTTATGCAACGTTTCGGCGCCGATTTGGCGGGCGGATTTTTCGCTGTAACCGGCGCGGATTGCGGCTTTGGTGGCATTCAGGTCAACCAGGTATTCCTCGACGAAACGCGCCTGCTTGTCGGTCAATGCCATGCGCCTCTATCTCCCGGTGGGTCCGTCTCTTCGAATGGTTCGGCAAAGGGCACCACCCATTTTCGGCAGGCCCTTTGCCGCAGCGTTTGCGGTCGATCTCCGCGATCCTGGCCGGTACGCAGCGCTACGAACTCGGTGTTACGGCCTATCGCGATCTTGATCCGCCGCTACGCTGATTGCTTTTTTTGATGGATTATTCCGGAAGCATCCCGACTGGGCGGTCGTTCCGAGCCCAATGGGGCGATCTTGAACGAAACTCTACCACCATCGTTACGGTTTGTCAAGGACCTTTTTCCTTTTCTCTGTTAGATTGCATATCGCTGTACGCACTTTTCACCTCTCCGGCGACACCCTTTTCTGACAGCTTTACACCGAAGCGTCGGCATCACCGGATCAAGCCATAGTGGCGCGCCAGCCGGTTCAGCGCCAAGCCAAGCACCACCTTGCCAGAGCGTACTGGCCAGCCCTGCTCCTTTTCGAAATCCGCCAACCCATCAAGGCAACAGACAATGCGCACCAGCACATCCTCGAACTCGCGCCCCGCCGCGTCGATCGCTGATTGAAAGCGCTTCTTGGCGTCGAGGTTTCGCACATAGGGCTCCGAACCACTGGATTTGGAGGAGCGAACCGTCCGCGCATAGTCGCGGGTCACTTTCGGAGACATTCCCGATAGCTCGAAATCCTTTCGCAGGGCCTCGCCGGCGTCGAACTGTTCCGGTGTTATGTGCTTTCTGTGAAGCAACCAGCCCAAAGGGCTCTCCGTCACATTAAGCGAAACCTCACGCGCACCTCCGCTTTCTCCCATTCCTTCCTTCTTTTCAATAATTTGGTGCTGACGACGGTAAAGCTCGTCGAACGGGATCGCCGGCACGGATCGGCCTTTCCCCACCTTCCTTCTGGGTTTATTTGCCATCCGCCCCCCTTTCTCCTGTTGCTTTGAAGTACCTGTCGCTTTGTTGGTATCGCGAGCCGGTTTCACGAAGACTCGCTGATGGTGCTCGGCGCAATAGCTGCTGCCGGCCTGTGTGGGCCTGAGGCAATCCCCCGGCTGCCCCTCTCCTTCGATCCATTGGCAGTGTGACGGCGGTCGCTCTTCGAACCCACGGCGGATCGACCAGGGAAGAAGATCCGCCAATCCCGTCCGTGCTTGTTTCAATGCCTCCGTGCCCTGCGATCGGACCGCCGGACCACACATCGTCTGAGGGCATTTCACATCACTCAAACCATCAGCCAATTCGACCTCCGCAACACCAACTTTTTCGGCCGCTATGTCCTTGGATTCCTGTGACTGCACTACCGCTCCCCCTTCCCAGATGACAAATTAGTTCTCGAATTTGTTCATGATATGTATCTAGGTATTTAATCCTTGTTTAATAGTTTTTCAATCATATATCGTTTTCGGAGACGCATTTTCCTCAAAAGAGGTTGCTATGACGAAAATTCGTTGAATTATGGCATTTTCAGAACAAAACAAGGTTATAGAGACACAGAATCGAAGCTGTGACCGCCCGGTTTTTGTTCGTTTTTTCTATCGAATCAGCGACCCAGGAAACTCGTGGTGGGACGTTTCCGGCATGGTCGGGAGATCGGGTATTGAGTTGGAAATCAGAAATCTTAGTGGACGACCCGTAGACTTTGATCGGTATGACCCGATGGCGGATATCTGCCGTCGCGCTCTGACACAGGCCAAGTTTGCTCCAGCCTACGCAGAGGACATGTTTGCCGCCGGGTATACCGGGTGACCGGCCGGCACCCAACCGTGCGGTCCTAGAGTTCTTCGCGTTGAAGATAGGGTCACACCGCTTTGAACCGGTCCTCCCAAGCACTAGAATGTGCCATGCCCTATCAACTTAATTCGAACGTTCACGCCACGACGGCGCCGCCGATTGCGGAAGCGCAGGCCTGGGTTTCCGGCCGACGGAAAGCTCAAGCGCAAACCTTTCTTGAACTCGCCCAGGCCGTTCCCTCGGCTCCACCTGCGCCTCGGATGATCGCGCACCTCAAGGATCGGCTTGGCGCACCAGAAACCGCACGGTACACGGCGATTGCGGGGACCGACGAGTTGCGCAGTGCATACGCGTCCCACCTGGAGCAAACCTATGGCGCCACCATCGGACCCGGCAACGTCGTGATTTCCGCCGGCTGTAACCAGGCGTTTTGTTTGGCGCTGTCCGCTTTGGCCAAGGCCGGCGATGAAGTTATCTTGCCCCTGCCCTATTACTTCAATCATCAAATGTGGCTCGATATCAACGGCATCCGTGCCAGGCACCTGCCGTTTCGTCACGACCGCCACGGGGTCCCCGATCCCGCCGATGCGGCCGTAGCGTTAACCCCGCACACCCGCGCGATCGTGCTGGTCAGCCCCAACAACCCGACCGGGGCCGTTTACCCAGCCGATGTACTCAAGGCATTCTATGACTTGGCTCGAAAAGCCGGGATCGCGTTGGTATTGGATGAAACCTACAAGGATTTCCTGCCGCACCAGGATGCGGCACACGACTTGTTTCGTGAACCGGATTGGGGCGGCACCCTTGTCCATCTCTACAGTTTTTCCAAGGCCTACCGCCTGGCCGGTTACCGGGTGGGAGCGCTTGCCGGCAGCTTGGAATTGGTAGCCGCGGTTGCCAAGGTCATGGATACCCTGGCCATCTGTGCACCCCGTATCGCGCAGGACGCTGCGCTGTTTGGACTGCAGAACCTAACCGATTGGCGCGAAACGAACCGCCGCGAAATGGCGGCACGGGTGGCGGAAGTGCGCGAACTGTTTGGCTCTCATGATTGTGCCTACAAACTCGTCAGTGCTGGCGCCTACTTCGCCTTGGTGCGTCACCCCTTTGCGGGGCGGACGGCGACCGAGGTCGCTCAGCACTTGGTTGAGGAACACGACATGCTGTGTTTGCCGGGAACCATGTTTGGTCCTGGCATGGATGACTATTTGCGCCTGGCTTTTGCCAACCTGTCGACCGACCAGATCCCGGAAGCCGTAGACCGCCTTAGGGCCTGTGCGTAGCTCCGTTCACTCATCGTCGAAATCTATTCCACGCCGTGCCATCGTGCCGCGATAGTCGTCGCCCGTGCCGGGTCCGATCAGGAAACCGCCATCGACGTCGATATTGGTACCGGTACACATCGCCGCCTCCTCGCTGGCCAAGAATAGAATGGCATGGGCAACATCCTCGGCCGTGCACAAACGTCCCAGAGGAATGGTACGGGCTGTTTTTGCCATGGTCTCCGGTGTCATGGCACGCTCCACCAGAGGGGTCACGGTTGGCCCTGGCGAAACCGAATTGACGCGAATGCCAAAGCCCGCGAATTCGAAGGCACAGTGTCGCGTAAAGCCCAGCAGGGCCGCCTTCGAGGTCGAATAGTTGGCAGCGGCAAAATAGGACAGGCGCCGCCCCGCCACCGAGGAGACATTGACGATATTGGCGCCGGCGCGTCCTTTCATGTGATCGAGCACCGCTTGGGTGCAGTTGAACGCGCCTCGAACATTAACCCCTAAAATATGTTCCCAATCAGCCGTTGTCAGTTCGGCGAACGGAACACCGCAGCCAATGCCGGCATTGTTGATCAGCCCATCAATACCGCCATGGCTTGCAGCAATTTGCTCGACGGCCGCGCTGACGGCATCTCGGTCGGCGACATCCAACCCGTAGAACATCCCCTTGACCGCCGAGGCGAGCGCTTCGCCCTCCTCCGCGGCCGTGTCGAGGATCGCGACTTGCGCACCCTCGGCGGCAAGCATGCGCGCCGCAGCCGCCCCGATCCCCATGGATCCGCCGGTCACGATCACCACTTTGTCCTGGAACCGGTGGTTGCTTCGCACCGCGCAATCCCCATTCTACTGGCGACAACACCGCCCGCTTGGCATTGGTGCGGCCGGAGGGACTCGAACCCTCACTCGCTTACGCGAAACGGATTTTAAGTCCGTTGTGTCTACCAATTCCACCACGGCCGCGAACCGGGTGTCGGACGACACCCTAGCCGCCGCCATGGCTCCCGACAAGCGCGGAAGCTAGATCTCCGTTCTCACTGCCGCGCTAGCCATTTCCCGCAGTTTCGCACGTTGGATCTTGACTCCATTGGCGCTCAACGTGGTCGGAAAGGCCTCCAGGGAAATGATCCGCAGCGGCGCCTTGTAGCCGGCGAGACCGGATCGACAGTGGGTGATCACCGCCGCTTCGTCGAACTCACGCCCTTCCTCCACGGTGACGAAGGCCACCGCCCGCTCGCCGTGGTTGGTTGGTGCGCCAACCACTTGGCAGTCGCCAATACCTGGGAATTCCAGGATATGCGCCTCGATTTCGGCCGGGCTGGTCAGAAAACCGCCTAGACGCAGTACATCTCCCATACGAGTCTGAAAGACAAAACCGTCCGGGATCAGATAGCCCAAATCACCGGAACGCAGGAAGCCATCCTCGGTGAATGCCTCAGCTGTCGCTTGCGGATTACCATAGTATTCGGCCATCAGGCTGGGACCCTTGAATTCCAGTTCCCCGCTTTCACCTGGCGCCAACAGAGCCCCGGTTTCGGGATCGCGTACCCGAACCTCTGCCCTGGGGGAGACCAGCCGCCCGCCCGGCCGGGACCGCTTGTCAGCCGTCGCCTCCGGTGGTTGGCGGGCATACAGCGCCTGAACCTCACTCATGCCATATAGCCCGCACAAGGTCAGTCCGACCCGGTCGGCTTCTGCGACAATATCCGCCAGGGCAGCGTTGAACGCGGCGTAACCGCAGGCCCGGATACTTGCCAGTCCCTCGCCCCCAGCGGCCACGTCCATCAGGCGCGCGAACATCTCGTCTGAGCCATTGGTGTCCGTGACCCGGTGCCGCTCAATGAGGTGCAGCGCTGTCTCGGCTTCGAATGCTGGCATCAGGACCATGGGTCGGCCGGCCGCAATTGTCGCCATGGCTTGCGAAAATCCGAACACGCCGCAGAACGGCATTGCCTGCAGCATCACTGCGTCCGGCGCGTCGTATCCAAAATCGGCAGCAACCGCCTGGCCATGGTCGACGATCGATCCATGGGTGTGCAGGACGAATTTCGGTGCCTTGGTGGTGCCCGAAGTCGTGAAAATGTTACTGCCGATGTCACGGCCACCTTCATCGCCACGGTGCCGTGAAAAACGAGCAAGTTCTGCAACGTTCAGGCATCTGCGATCACCGACCGGCAAGGCTCCCGTCTCGGTCTCACCCGATTCGCCATACAAAACAACCGTTTCGAGCCGCTCAAGAGCCGCCGGGTCGACATCGCCCAGTATGTCGAGGAAGGGGATGCCGCGAAACGCCGGCCACATAATCAGCAACTTGGCGCCGGAACGGCCGATGATATCGCCCACCTCAGACGACCGGTAGCGCGTATTCACAGCCACTGCGATCGCCCCCAATCGGGCACAGGCGAAATAGAGCTCAAGGTATGCCGGGACGTTTGGCAGCCAGAACGCCACCCGGTCGCCAGGCCCCACCCCCAATTCAGCCAACCCACTGGCCAGCCGATCGCTTGCCTCCAACAAATCCCCAAAGCCGATGCACCGGTCACCATAATACAACGCCGGCGCGTTGGGATTGCGCGCGGTCACGGTCGCCAACATCTTCGTCAGCATACATCCACTCCATCAACCCGAACCCGGTTTCATGTTAGCTGAGCTGGACTGGTAGCGCCAAGTTGGCTCATCAGCTTGTGATTCCGAAAAACAGAAAGCCCATCCCCTGCTTGCCTCCAATATCCAAGCCCGGTCAGTCGACCAATTATGGCAAGCCAATGGAACCATCCGTTGAAAGGCATAGCTGGGCCGCAAATTGTCTTCACGCTTCCAGCCGATGGATATGTTTCGGCACCACTTTGCCGCTGGCGGCGATTGCGCTAAACAGAAGCTCCTGCAACAGCTGCGACGGGGAAGCAACGTGGACGTCGATGAATTCAGACGCAACGCGCACCAACTGGTGGATTGGATGGCGGACTATCTCGCCGGCATCGAAGCCTATCCGGTACGGTCACAGGCCGGACCGGGCGAGGTTACCGGTCGTCTTCCCAGTACAGCACCCGAAAAGGGCGAATCCTTCGACAGGGTTTTCGCCGACTTTCAAGACATCATCATGCCGGGCATGACCCATTGGCAGCATCCCAACTTCCACGCCTATTTCCCGGCCAACAGCAGCCCGCCATCGGTTTTGGCCGAGATGTTGACGTCAACGGTCGCCGCCCAATGCATGATCTGGCAGACCTCGCCGGCCGCCACCGAACTTGAAACGCGGGTGATGGACTGGCTCAAGGAAATGCTAGATTTGCCGAAGTCCTGGCACGGCGTGATCCAAGACACGGCCTCCACGGCGACCCTTTGTGCGATCCTCTCGGCCCGTGAGCGGGCGCTGGACTTCCAGGGTAACCAAACCGGTCTCAACCAGGCGGGCCATTTCCGGGTCTATTGTTCCGAGGAAACCCACTCCTCGATCGACAAGGCTGTGCGAATTGCCGGGCTGGGTCAGCAATCCTTGCGCAAGATCCCGGTCGACGACAGTTTTGCCATGGTTCCGACAGCGCTGCGCGCCGCGATCGAGGCAGACCGGGCAGCCGGAATAACCCCTTTATGCGTCGTGGCCACGCTTGGTACCACCGGCGCTTCCGGGTTCGATCCGGTGCCGGCAATCGGCGACGTTTGCCGCGCGTTCGGTATCTGGCTGCATATCGATGCCGCCTGGGCCGGGACCGCGATGCTGGTTCCGGAACAACGCTGGCTCAACGCCGGGCTCGAGCGTGCCGATAGCTTCGTCTTCAATCCCCACAAGTGGATGTTCACCAATTTCGATTGCACCGCCTACTTTGTTGCTGATGAGGCTGCCCTGGTGCGGACCTTCGAGATCCTGCCCGAATACCTCAAGACCCGCGAAGGCGACCAGGTCATCAATTACCGGGACTGGGGGATTCAACTCGGTCGCCGCTTCCGCGCCTTAAAACTGTGGTTCGTGATCCGCAGCTATGGAGTAGAAGGACTGCGTGACAAGATTCGTGGCCACATAGCGCTGACACGGGAACTGGCGAACTGGATCGCGGCGGCGCCGGACTTCGAACTGCAAGTGGCACCGAAGCTCGCACTCCTCTGTTTCCGCTATCACCCGATTGGCACCGACGATCCTGTTGAATTGGAGCGCTTAAACTCGGAGCTATTGGAAGGGTTGAACGACGACGGACAGGTTTTTCTCACCCACACCAAAATTCGCGGTGACTACACAATCCGCTTCTGTATCGGCCAGACCACGACCGAAAAACGGCATATCGAAAAGGCCTGGCAATTGATCCAGGACCGGGCTCGTAGATTATGACAATTCGCCCTCGACCGGTTCGGCCCCCAGATCGCGGATGATCGCGATCAACTTGTCCGCGGCTTCATCCAATCGGGCCTGATCCGTCGAGCGCAATACCAGGCTGACGCCGTAGGCACCGCCGCGGTAAAACGGGTACGATCCCATATCAAGATCGGGATAGGCCTTTTGCAGTTCCGCGAACGGACCGGCGACCGAACCCTCCGGCAGGCGTGCACCGATCGAGCGCGACCGTACCGGATCGCCACCGGACAGCTTGTGCTCCAGGCTCGCCATCATCGACTGAAGGATTTCCGGCACTCCAGCCATAACAAAAACGTTCTCGACTTGAAATCCGGGTGCCTTGCTGATCGGGTTTTCGATCAGATCCGCTCCTTCCGGCGTGTGTGCCATGCGCAAACGTGCCTCGTTGAGGAACTCCTCTCCGTAATGGTCGACCAGGATCTTATGGGCCCGAGGATGCAGGGTGAGTGGCAGATCGAAGGCCTTGGCGATGCAGGAAGCAGTGATGTCGTCATGGGTCGGCCCGATACCGCCGGAGGTAAAGACATAGTCATAGGCTTGGCGAACCTCGTTCACCGTCGCCACGATTGTCTCCTCCTCGTCCGGTATCACCCTTGCGTGACGTAAACGGATGCCGAGTTCATTCAGGCGACCCGCCACGAACGCCAGATTGGCATCCTTGGTTCGCCCGGACAGGATCTCATCGCCGATGATGATCATACAGGCGGTGACAATTTTCGGCTGATCGGCCATACGAACCTCAAGCAATCGGCGGATTGGGGCCGCCATTTTGGCGCGCCACCGGCAAACCGACAAGCGGCGGATTGCAAAGCGCCCCACCAGGACCTAATTTGACGGCATGATTTTCCCTGATCCTCTGATCGAAGGTCGGCTGATCCGCCGCTACAAACGCTTTCTCGCCGATGTCGAACTGTCGACCGGCGAGACCATCACGGCGCATTGCGCGAACCCCGGATCGATGCTTGGCCTCAACGCGCCGGGCAGTCCGGTCTGGCTGTCGCCGTCAAGGAACCCGAAGCGGAAGCTGAAATACAGTTGGGAACTGATCCAGGTTGACGGCCATTTGGTCGGAATCAACACTGCCCATCCCAATGGGCTGGTCGAGGAAGCTATCACTGCCGGGAAGATCCCCGAACTGGCTAACTATGGAAAACTTCGCCGGGAGGTCAAATACGGCCGCAATTCTCGGATCGATCTGCTGTTAAGCGACGATGGCCGGCCTGACTGCTATGTCGAAGTCAAGAACGTCCACCTCAAGCGCAGCCAATTGGCCGAGTTTCCGGATTCCGTCACCGCTCGCGGCGCCAAACACTTGGAGGAACTCGGCGACATGGTGGAAGCCGGGCATCGGGCGGTCATGTTTTACCTGGTACAGCGCCCTGACTGCACCGCGTTCCAGATCGCAGCTGACATCGACCCGACCTACGACACAGCTTTGTCGCGCGCCTTGGCCCGCGGCGTGGAAACCATATGTTATCAATGTCGCATTACCACTGAAGGGATCGAGGTGGACCGCCCGCTGCCTTTGGCCCTGAACAATTGAGCGATTGGAGCCGATGACCGGATACATCAGCGTTGACGAGGCGCCGGCCCGCAACACGGGACTGATCAAACTGCATGGCGACGCGGATTTCGAGGGCATGCGCCAGGCCGGTCGGCTGGCGGCGGAAACCCTGGATTTTGTCGCACCGCATGTCCAGCCCGGTGTAACGACGGAGCATCTCGACGACCTTTGCCGCGAGTTCATCCTCGAACGCAAGGCCGTACCCGCCCCCTTGAACTATCGGGGCTACCCCAAATCGATCTGCACCTCGCTCAATCATGTCGTTTGTCACGGCATTCCGGGGCCCAAAGCCCTGCGGTCGGGCGATATCATGAACATCGACGTCACGGTCATACTGGACGGCTGGCACGGTGACAGCAGCCGCATGTATTTGGTCGGTGACGTTGGGGTAAAGGGCCGCCGCCTGGTCGATGTAACCTACGAGGCCATGGTCCGCGGCATTGAAGCGGTCCGGCCAGGTGCCACCACCGGCGATATCGGCCACGCCATTCAACAATACGCCGAAAGCCAGCGCTGTTCCGTGGTTCGCGACTTTTGCGGCCATGGGCTGGGACGCGTATTTCACGACACGCCGAATATCCTGCACTACGGCGAACCTGGCACCGGTTTGGAATTGAAACCGGGGATGTTTTTTACCATCGAACCGATGATCAATCTGGGCCGCTTCCATGTCAAAATGCTGCGCGACGGGTGGACCGCTGTGACCAAGGACCGTTCGCTGTCGGCGCAGTTCGAGCACTCGATTGGCGTCACGGAATCCGGCTGCGAAGTGTTCACAAAATCTCCGGCCGGGCTGGATCGACCACCCTACCAGGTATAACGGGTGAGCGAACGAGCCCACTATCACGGTCACCGGGAACGGTTGCGCGAGCGTTTTCGCAAGGGTGGGCCGGATTCCCTGCACGATTATGAACTTCTGGAACTCGTTCTCTTTCAGGCCAAGCCCCGAGGCGACGTCAAGCCGCTAGCCAAGGATCTCTTGAAAACCTTCGGCAGTTTCGCTGCCGTGGTCAGCGCCGACCGCAACCGTTTGCTGGAAGTCCCCGGGGTCGGCCCGTCGACCGTCGATGTGCTCAAGGTGATTCAGGCCGCCAGCCATGCCTTTATGCGCGACCAGTTGGTTAAAGGACCGGTGATCGGGTCCTGGCAGGCGCTCCTCGAATATTGCCAGGCCAGCATGGGCTACAATCGTGAGGAACAGTTCCGCATTCTGTTCCTTGACCGCAAGAACCAACTGATCGCCGATGAAGTCCAGCAGACCGGAACGGTCGACCACACACCGGTTTATCCGCGCGAAGTGGTCAAACGCGCCCTCGACTTAGGGGCTTCCGCGATCATCATGGTCCACAACCACCCTTCGGGCGATCCCACACCCTCAAAGGCTGACATTCAGATCACGCGGGATGTCCGAGACGCCGTCAAGGCGGTCGATATCGCGCTGCACGACCATCTCGTCGTCTGCCGCGACAGCCATGCCTCATTCAAATCTTTGGGATATCTGTAGCGCCAGCTAGGACAAGATATCGAACAGCGCCTCGTCCATTTCGTCCTTTGTGCGCAACATGGCGACACTGGCCTTATAGCTGTGCACGGCAAGTTTCTGTTCGACGAACTCGGCCGCCAAGTCGACATTTGGGTATTCCCGGCCTGGAGATTCACCGTGCGGGTCCGGGGCGACATAGGTTGCCGGCACCTTGGGCCTGACCTGTGTCGTGACACCGCCACCGGTCACGCTGACCTGGTCGACGATCTGCGCCCGATAGGCTGGTTCGACTGCCCCAACCGGCGAACTGGTTCGGGCATTGACCACATTATCGGCGGAAACAGCGAAACGCCGCTCCGCCGCCTGCATGCCGCTCAGGGCGATGGCGCGAATCGGATCCATGCCAAAACCATAGATCGAAAACCCAGAAAAGTCAATTTTTTCATTTTATTACAAATACTTATATAATTTTCTTAAAATCGTTTCTAGATTCATCGCCAGCGCTTGTTGTTGTCTGATACCGGGAACTCTGCTACGGAACCGGCTTTCCCTAACCACAGCCCTTCAGCACAGGAAACCCGCATGATTCCCCGTTACAGTCGGCCCGAAATGGTGGCCATCTGGGAACCCGAAAACAAGTTCCGCATCTGGTTCGAAATCGAAGCCCATGCCTGCGACGCCCAGGCCGAATTGGGGGTTATCCCAAAAGAAGCGGCCAAGGCGGTATGGCATCGCGGCCGTTTCGAAATCGCTCGCATTGACGAGATTGAGCGCGAGACCAAGCACGACGTGATCGCTTTCCTGACCAATCTGGCCGAACATGTCGGTCCGGAGGCTCGGTTCGTACACCAGGGCATGACGTCATCCGATGTCCTGGATACCTGCCTCGCGGTGCAGTTGACCCAGGCCAGCGACATCCTGCTGGCCGATCTCGACGCCCTGCTGGCTGTCCTGCGGCGCCGGGCGATCGAACACAAGGACACGGTCTGCGTCGGTCGCAGCCACGCCATTCACGCTGAGCCGACCACCTTCGGCCTCAAGCTCGCCCAGGCGCACGCCGAATTTGCCCGTTGTAGAACACGGCTCGCCGCCGCACGAGCCGAGATTGCAACCTGCGCCATTTCCGGCGCGGTCGGGACCTTTGCCAATATTGACCCACGGGTCGAAATCCATGTTGCCCAAGCGCTCGGCCTCGCGCCGGAACCGGTCTCGACACAAGTTATTCCACGCGACCGTCACGCCATGTTCTTCGCAACCTTGGGCGTCATCGCCAGCTCCGTCGAACGCTTGGCCACCGAGATCCGGCACCTGCAAAGGACCGAGGTTCTGGAGGCGGAGGAGTACTTCTCGCCCGGCCAAAAGGGCTCCAGCGCCATGCCTCATAAGCGCAATCCGGTGCTGACCGAGAACCTCACCGGCCTGGCACGCCTGGTCCGCATGGCGGCGGTACCGGCGATGGAGAACGTCGCACTGTGGCATGAGCGCGACATCTCGCACTCTTCGGTCGAACGGGTCATCGGTCCAGACGCTACAGTCACCCTTGATTTCGCTCTGGCTCGGCTGACCCAGGTGATGGACAAGCTGGTCATCTACCCCGACCGGATGCAGGCGAATCTCGACCGTTTGGGCGGCCTGATTCATTCCCAGAGGGTCCTGCTGGCCCTGACCCAAGCCGGCGTCAGCCGCGAGGACGCCTACCGTCTGGTCCAACGCAATGCTATGCCGGTCTGGCAGCACGGTGGTGATTTCCTGGAGAATCTGCAGGCGGATTCAGAGGTGTCTGCCGCCTTGGATCCGGCGCAACTCGCCGAGCTCTTTGACCTCGGCTATCACACCAAGCACGTGGAAACCATCTTCGATCGGGTATTCGGGGACGGTTGAGGGCCGCCGGCCGGAACGAGACTATTCGCTGGTCACCTGATCGCGCGCGGTTTCCAGCAACTCCTCCATTTGCCGGCGCACCTGGTGTTCCGACTTGTTGATGTTGTTGGCCTTGAAGTCGTCGAAGACTTTGCGGAACACGTCCTCGTCACCGGGTTCGTCAAAATCCGAGACCACGACCTCTTTCGCGTAGTTTTCGGCCGCCGCACCCGAAATACCCATCAAATCGGCCGCCCACAGACCAAGCAATTTGTTGCGCCGGGCCACGATTTTGAACTTCAGCTCGGCGTCATGGGCGAACTTCTTTTCGGCCGTATCCTTGCGATCATCGAAGGTGGTCATCTTTGCTGGCTCCCTGCAGTCGAAATCCCGTACCGACGGGCTTTGGAATAGCCGCAGCCGGGTTCGAAATCAACCTCTACGCGGTGCCATTCACTCTATTTTATGTGGGGTTTTCATACTCCCCTGGCAAGCGTTAACCAGCTTTCACCCGCCTCACGCAAGCGTTGTTTCCCAGGGCGGGATGGTCTATGTTCCGCGTCCTGCGGGCGGTCTGCCGCGTTCCGCACATTCTCTTGACAACCCCGGTGACACCATGCCGCGCCGCAAGCAAGTCTATGAAGGCAAAGCCAAGGTCCTGTTCGAAGGGCCCGAGCCCGGTACGCTGGTCCAGTACTTCAAGGACGATGCCACCGCCTTCAACAACCAGAAGCACGGCATCATCACCGGCAAGGGAGTGCTGAACAACCGGATCTCGGAATACCTGATGACCCGGCTGAATCAGATCGGCATCACCAACCATTTCGTGCGCCGTCTCAACATGCGCGAACAGCTGGTCCGCGAGGTCGAGATCGTCCCGATCGAGGTTATCGTCCGCAATGTCGCGGCCGGTTCTCTGTCGACCCGCCTTGGTATCCAGGAAGGCACGACTCTGCCGCGCTCGATCGTTGAACTGTGCTACAAGTCGGACGAGTTGGGCGACCCCATGGTGACCGAGGAGCACATCACCGCCTTCGGTTGGGCGTCGCCCCAGGAACTCGACGACATGATGTCGATGGCGCTACGGACCAACGACTTCCTGTCTGGCCTGTTTTTTGGCATCGGGCTCAGGTTGGTCGATTTCAAGCTGGAGTTCGGCCGCTACTATCAGGGCGAGGACATGCGGATCATCCTGGCCGACGAGATCAGTCCTGACTGCATGCGGATCTGGGATATCGAGACCAACGAGAAGCTGGACAAGGACCGCTTCCGCAACGATCTGGGAGCGGTGCCCGAGGCCTATCAGGAAGTGGCGCGGCGCCTCGGCATTCTGCCCGAGGGCGGCCCCCGCGACCTCAAAGGTCCGGATGTCATGCAATAGGGAAAGCGCTATGAAAGCACGCGTCCATATCACCTTGAAAACCGGCGTCCTCGACCCGCAGGGCAAGGCTATCGAACATGCCCTGGAATCGCTGGGCTTCTCCGGTATCAGCGGCGTCCGCCAGGGCAAGGTGGTCGAGTTCGAATTGGCCGAGACCGATGAGGCTCAGGCCCGCCGGCAGGTCGAGGAGATGTGCAGCCAGTTACTCGCCAACACGGTGATCGAAAACTACGCCATCGAACTCAATCAATAACAGGCCTTTCCACCTGGGGCATCTAACCAGGATCTTGTCCTGAACCTGTTCGCATAGGTGCTTTGCCTTAATTTTGCCGTTCTACCCGGCTGCCCTTGTCCCAATGACGACTCCCCCTGCCACAAAAACCTGGCGCCTGGCGTGGATTGGTGCCGTGCTGGCGCCAATCGCTATCGTGCTTGCGGTCCGGGATCCTCTCAACAACTTCCCAATCTGGCCCGAAGTGAGTGTCGACGAAGCGGCGCTGCCCTGCCGGGGTAGCCTGTTCTTCGACGGAGTCGGGTTCTCGGGCGCCTATGTCACCGACATAGTGGCGGCCTTGGCCGAGGCCGGCATTTCCCAAGCGGAGGCGGCCGGTGCCGATACCTGGTCCAGCGGCAGCCTGGCCGGGGATGCCCTGGCCGTGCCGCTCAAACGCAGCCGCGACCGACTTCCCACCGGTTTCACTGACTGCGATACCGAGGGCATTCAATTCAATCTGATCGGCTACAGCTATGGCAGCCTGGTCGCCGCCCAGGCCGCTGCCGATCATGCCGAGGCCGGCGGGCAGGTCGATCACCTGGTGCTGATCGCGGCGCCGATCGGGGAAGCGTTTCTGAAAGAGCTGCGCGCCACACCAGGAATCGGCAAGGTTGTGGTGGTCGACTTAGGCCAATACGGCGACCCGATTACGGCCGGGCTTGCTTTTACGAGCCTGATGGCTTCGTTCCCCCGTCTGGCCTGGCAGTTCTTGGCCACCCAGCACGGCCGGGCGTACGGGCACTTCTACTACACCGACGTTGATACGCCGGCTGGTGCCGGCCGGCGCCGCGAACTGGCGCAGCGCCTCCATGCAGCGGGTTTGAGATGACGCGGCCCGGTTTCGGCACCAGGTTCGGCTTCTTCCTACAGACCCTAAGCCCGCTGCCAACGCTCGCACTGATCGTGCATGAGAACCTGGCCTTTGCCCGCCACGGGCTCGATGTCGGCTTAGGGCCGGAAACCAATACCGAAGCACATTGGATCTTCCTGAGTTTCGCGGCACTCGCCGGTCTGTTCCTGCTGTTTCTGGGCCGCCGCGTAAGCGCTGGCTGGCACCGCCGCGCCGGCTTTGTCACCCTGATACTCCTCGGGCTAGGGATCGCTCAGGGGGCGATCTACCAGGTCGCAATATCCGGCTTCAGCGTCCCTTGACCATCTGCGCCGCAAAGCGCTCGTATTGTCTCCGGTGACACGATTCGCTGCCGTTCCCATTCCGGGGCCCGGGCTGCGACCTGGGTGGCGGCAAACGCCCGCGCCCGCGCCACCGACCCCTGTTCTGTCGGGTTCAAGTCTAACTGCATGAACTTCCGAACCTTTTTGCACCGTGGCGGGCCTTGGCTGAACGTCCGGCCCGCACCCTTCGGCGCCGCTTGCCAAAGCCCCCCCGGCGCCGTAAGTTCCGGCTCATCCCGGCCGCTCCCAGGTCCCCAAATTAGGACAGGCACATCCCCGATGAAAGCCGCAGTGATCGTGTTCCCCGGCTCCAATTGCGACCGCGACGTGGCGGTGGCGCTCACCCAGAGCATGGGCCGACCAGCCGACATGGTCTGGCACCGCGAAACCGCGTTGCCAGACACCGATCTGATCGTCATACCCGGCGGTTTCTCTTACGGCGACTATCTACGCTCCGGCGCCATGGCCGCCCATTCGCCGATCCTGCGCGAGGTCAAGGCCAAGGCGAGCCAGGGCGTGCCGGTCCTGGCGATCTGCAATGGCTTCCAGATCGCCACCGAGGCTGGCCTGCTGCCCGGCGCCTTGATGGCCAATACCAGGCTCAAATACATCTGCAAGGATGTCGAGCTGACGGTCGAGAATAGCCAGACCATGTTCACAAGCTTCTATGAGGCCGGCCAGCGGCTGCGCATCCCGATCGCCCATCATGACGGCAACTATTTCGCCGACGATGACGTGCTGGACCGGCTGGAGGACGAGGACCGCATCGCCTTTCGCTATGTCGACAACCCCAACGGATCGGCCCGCGACATCGCCGGCATCTTCAACCGCGAAAAGACGGTGCTGGGCATGATGCCGCATCCGGAACGCCTGTCCGACCCGGCGTTGGGCGGCAATGACGGGCGGGCGATGTTCGACGGCCTGGTGGGAGCCCTGTCATGAGAAATGTCGGCAAGATCACCCCGGAACTGGTCGCCGAGCACGGCTTCACGCCGGAAGAATACGACCGGGTCCTGAACGCCATGGGCCGCGAACCCAACTTGACCGAGCTCGGCATCTTCTCGGTGATGTGGAGCGAGCACTGCTCCTACAAATCCTCCAAGGTCTGGCTGCGCAAACTTCCGACCGAGGCGCCATGGGTGATCTGCGGCCCCGGCGAGAATGCCGGCATCGTCGACATCGGCGACGGCCAGGCGGCGATCTTCAAGATGGAGAGCCACAACCACCCCTCCTATATCGAGCCCTATCAGGGCGCCGCCACCGGGGTCGGCGGCATCCTACGCGACGTGTTCACCATGGGCGCCCGCCCGGTCGCCAACTTGAATGCGCTCAGGTTCGGTTCCCCCGATCATCCCAAGACCCGGCACCTGGTGTCGGGCGTGGTCGCCGGCATCGGCGGCTACGGTAATTGCGTCGGCGTGCCGACGGTCGGCGGCGAGACCGATTTCCATGCCGCCTACAACGGCAATATCCTGGTGAACGCGATGACCGTCGGGATCGCGGACACCGACAAGATCTTTTACGCCAAGGCCGCCGGCATCGGCTATCCGGTGATCTATTTCGGCTCCAAGACCGGGCGCGACGGCATTCACGGCGCCACCATGGCCTCGGCCGAGTTCGACGACGCGACCGAGGAAAAACGCCCCACGGTCCAGGTCGGCGACCCGTTCACCGAGAAATTGCTGATCGAGGCCAGCCTGGAACTGATGGCCACCGACGCGATCGTCGCCATCCAGGATATGGGTGCCGCCGGCCTGACCTGCTCGTCGGTTGAAATGGCCGACAAGGGCGGCGTCGGACTGGACCTGGACCTGGACGTGGTACCGGTGCGCGAAGACGGCATGACGCCCTATGAGATCATGCTTTCGGAAAGCCAGGAACGCATGTTGATGGTGGTGCGGCCCGACCGGGTCGAGATGGCGCGCCAAATCATCGAGAAATGGGAACTCGACTTCGCCGTGGTCGGCAAGCTGACAGACACCGGCCGCTTCGTGCTGCACCAAGCCGGTGAGGTGGTCGGTGACGTGCCGATCCGGCCGCTGGTCGACGATGCCCCGGAATATGAACGCCCCTGGGTGGCCACCGCGAAACCGGCCCCGCTGGGTGAGGTTGCCGCGGACATGGATCCGGGCGAGGCGCTCCTGAAACTGCTGGCCGCGCCCGACCTGGCCAGCAAGCACTGGATCTGGGAGCAGTACGATCACATGGTGATGGCCGACACGGTCCAGCGCCCCGGCGGTGACGCCGCAGTGGTCCGGGTCCACGGCACCGACAAGGCGCTGGCGGTGACCACCGACTGCACCCCGCGCTACTGCCTGGCCGATCCCGAAAGCGGTGGCGCCCAGGCGGTGGCCGAGGCCTGGCGCAATCTTACCGCCACCGGTGCCCAACCTCTGGCGATCACCGACTGTATGAATTTCGGCAACCCGGAAAAGCCCGAGATCATGGGCCAGTTCGCCGGCTGCATCCAGGGCATGGCGGCGGCCTGCGCCGCCCTCGACTTCCCGGTCGTCTCCGGCAATGTCTCGCTCTACAACGAGACCCACGGCCAGGCCATCCTGCCGACCCCGGCCATTGGCGGCGTCGGGCTGATCGACCGGCTGGGACAGATGACCGGCCTGGGCATCAAGGCGGCGGGCGAGACCGTGGTGCTGGTCGGCGCCACAACGGGCCATCTCGGCGCCTCGATCTACCTGCGGGAAATCCTGGGGCGCGAGGACGGGCCACCGCCACCGGTCGACCTGGGGACCGAACGGGCCAATGGCGATTTTGTCCGCGCTCAGATCATCGCCGGCCGGGTCAGCGCCTGTCACGACCTCTCGGATGGCGGCCTGGCGGTCGCGGCGGCCGAAATGGCCATGGCCGGGAGGATCGGCCTGACCATCGCCCCGCCGCCGGATGCGTGCGCCCTGCACCACTGGCTGTTCGGCGAAGACCAGGCCCGCTACCTGGTCACCGTCGCACCCGCCGACCTGGACGATTTTAGCCGGGCCGCGGCCGATGCCGGCGTCGAAGCCTTGACGCTGGGCGAAACCGGTGGGCAAAATTTGACTGTGGACGGTGGCTTCACCATATCGGTGGCGGATCTGGTGGCGGCGCACCGGCATTGGCTGGCCGACTACATGTCCATTCGGGACTAGTGGTAGAACTGGGGCCAGGCAAAAGGAGTGAGGACGGACAATGCCGATGGACGCAGGCGAAATCGAACGGCTGATCGTGGAATCCATCCCCGACGCGCGCGTGACAATCGAGGATCTCAGGGGCGACGGTGACCATTATGCGGCACTGGTCGTCTCTTCGGCCTTCAAGGGCAAGAGCCGGGTACAACAGCACCAACTGGTTTACAAGGCACTGGGCGAGCGCATGGGCGGCGCCCTGCACGCCCTGGCCCTGCAGACCACGGTGCCCGAGGAATAAGGCCGGAGCCCACCGGCCGGAACAAGCATCGCGAGGATCTTATGAGTGATAATCCGGTATTCGACCGCATCAGAAACGAAAACGACGACAGCGACATCGTCCTGTACATGAAGGGCACGCCGGTGTTTCCGCAATGCGGCTTTTCGGCCGCCGTGGTCCAGGTCCTGACCCATATGGGGGTCAAGTTCAAGGGCATCGACGTGCTGGCGGACCCGGCTTTGCGCGAGGGCATCAAGGCCTATAGCGAATGGCCGACCATCCCACAGCTCTACGTCAAGGGTGAGTTCGTCGGCGGCTGCGACATCGTCCGCGAGATGTACGAGAGCGGCGAGTTGGGCACCCTGTTTACCGAAAAAGGCATCGGCCAGGCGGCGTGAACGACGCCGAGATTTCCGGCTACCACGCCCACGTCTACTTCGACGCTGAAACCCGCGACACCGCCTGGGGTTTGCGGGAACGGCTGCCGGACCTGTTTCCGGCCGCCGGCGTCGGCCGCTTCCACGAACGCACCGTCGGCCCCCACCCGGCCTGGAGCTTCCAGATCGCCTTCCCCAAGGCGCTGTTCGCCGAACTGATTCCCTGGCTGATGCTGAACCGCCAGGGCCTGACCGTCTTCGTTCATGCCGAAGGCGGCGACGTCATCCGGGACCACACCGAACATGTGATGTGGCTCGGCCCGTCCCGGACACTCGACCTGGCGGCACTGGACTGACGCCACCGGCGCCCCGCCGGGCCCTGCCGCCTCCTTCCACAGCCCCGATCTGAAAATGCCTGGACCCTCCGGTCCGCGACGGGTGCGCGCCCGTCGTTGCGTGAGGACAAGGCCACATGAACCTCCATCGTTATGTTTTTGTTCTTGACAAATCAATGAAACTCAGGTATAAATTCCTTCTTTCGCCGATTATAGGCCATTATTGATATTCCGGGGTGCTTGGCGGCGGCGTAGCCGGTGCCCCAAAGGACGATCGCGGCTCGGTATCCGGCCCCGACACAGTGGAGGTTTCATGATCTACGACCCGCGCGGCCCGATCGGGCCGGCCAACCCTTATGCCGTTGGCGGCACCGCCGAGGACCGTGGCTGGACGCCGCGCTATCCCGGCCTGGTCGGGCCGCAGCCGATGATCCCGACCCGACCCGGGCCACTGACCCGGCTGGCACGGGAACGCCTGGGCCGCGACCCGGAGACCGGCCGGCCGCTGGCCGGACTTGCCGACCCGTCCGTCCTCGCCAACCCGGCCCCGGGGCCGATGCAGGCCGGCATCCGGCGCCCCCCCGCACCGCCGCCCGGCGCCAATATGGCCCGTGCACCGAAGCCCGTACCGCCGCAGAAAGACGAAACCGTCGACAAGGCCGTCGAGTCGCTTCAGAAGCTGTTCGAGTCCTTCAGCAAGAAACCCGGCACAGATCAAAAAAACGCCTCACCTGCCCAAGCTGCAACCGTGTCCCGGCCGGCGCCGTCCGCGCCCGACCCGGCCCGAACCTACCCCAATGTCCCAGGCGTCCAAGACCCCTGGCGCCACAATCCACCGGTGCCGGAGGCTGCCGAACCAACCCCGACACCACCCGCCAAGCCCCTGCCCACCCCGCCCGGTGCCAGGGGCCCCGTGACCATCACCGAGCCAACAACTCGGTGGCCCAATGGCAGGTATCCGGCACCCTATTGGCCCCGACGCGGTTATCCCGGTGCCTTGTATCCCGTGCCCTTGCCCTATCCGGCGCCGCTGTGGCCTGATGACTGGTTTCCGGCACCTGACTGGCCCCGCCCCAATCGCCCCAGCGCCCGGTACCCCTGGCCCCCGGCCTGGCTGGCACCGTGGTGGCCAGAGCGAAACTATCTGACGCCGAAGTGGCCCGCCATCCGGGAGTTTTGGTCGGGAGACCCTGGGTCCGGACAGCCGCCACCCGGCCCCCAGGCCGCCGGTCCGATGCCGAACCTGGCCGATCGGCCGCCGGTCGATCCGGGCCGGATGCGCACGTTGGAATACGTCCCTGAACGCGACGGTCCGCCTGAGATGATGCCGTTCTTGTACCGCCCCGGCTTTGTCTGGGAGAATGGCGGCTGGCGCCGCGAGACCCCGGAGGAACGGGCCCGGCCGGACCAGGAGCTATTCAAGAACCCGGACGGTGACCCGCCTGCCACCGCGCCCGCCGGTTCCGGGTTTCTCAGCGGCCCCGGCTGGGAGCGCGCACCGGCCGATCC
Organism: uncultured Sneathiellales bacterium; assembly: GCA_964344385.1. Taxonomy (GTDB): domain Bacteria; phylum Pseudomonadota; class Alphaproteobacteria; order CAYFNG01; family CAYFNG01; genus CAYFNG01. The sequence goes on along the minus strand of CAYFNG010000003.1, from coordinate 496,979 downwards.
GAACGCCCTGAAACTGCGTCGGATCACCCGGAACATGATCGGGGCCAGCCTTTCCCAGCCCGAACTATGGGCAGACGCCGACACCAATTGGCTGCTCCCAGAGGCCCTCGGCTCCGGCTACCTCACCGGCCAGAACCACACCAAGCCGACCCACACCGACCGCCACGGCATGCCCATGTACACGTCGACTTCGTTTGATCCCAGCCTGGGTACGAACCTTGGCTTGGCGCAGCAGGTTGGAGCGTCGGACACCCCAGTGCAGTTCGCCGACGCTTCCGGTGCCATGGTCGGCCGCTGGGACAATCCGACCGCTTGGGCTGTGGGACAGGCCGGCGTTCAGGCCGGTGGGGTATTTGGCCTCAAGCCGCCACCTGAACCAGGGACACCGCCCGCCTACAAGGGCACCACGTTCTTCGGTGGCGCCGGCATGGAAGGTAATTATATCGATGACATGGTTGCGGCCCTCACCGATGCCGGGATTGGCAATGTCCGGGCCGCCAACCCCGAACACTGGTCGAGGGGCTCAACGATCTCGGATGCGATCGGTGTTCTAGTTGAACGCGAACGCGATCACGAACAGTCCAACCTTTCAGAATTTGGCGAAACCGGCGAGCAGTTTAACTTGGTCGGCTACAGCCACGGTGGATTGCAGGCGGCACAGGCTGCCGCCGACTTTGCAGACCGCGGCGGTTGGGTTGACAATCTGGTCCTGATTGGCAGCCCAATCAGCCAAGAATTCCTCACGCGGTTGCAGAACCACGTTAACATCGGTTCGGTCAAGATCATCAACCTCGCTGGACAGGGCGATCCCCTACACGCAGGAATGGGAACCGGGGAACTGGTCGCTAGCGTCCCCGAACTGGCGCTTCAGTTCTTGGATAGCGGTTCTGATGGACATTTCTATTACACAGGCAACAACGATCCGGCCAATCGGCTTCGACGGAGAGAACTTGCAAAACAACTCTATAAACTAGGCCTCCGCTAGATATCTCGAATAAACCCTGTTATGTTGAAAATGCAATCATAAGGAGAGCGCCTATCAATTGAAGTGTTGCGCACATGATTGCATGAGAAACGCTCTGACTGAAATCAAATAGGCCTATGGGTAACACCCATGATAAATTGGAAAGTGATCCTCCGTTACACCGGCGTTATTTTACAATTACTTTCCCCCCTCCCAATGGTAGCCCATTTGGTGTGGGAAACCATGATCTATGCGCACAAAGGTATGGAACACGCATACGGATACCAAGCGGGCGCTGAAATACACTGGGTAGTTCTTATTCTTGCACTTTTTCTCGGTTTCACTCTGCTAGGACTTGGTCGCTGGCTCTGCGGACAGTGGAAAACCAACATAGTGGCCGTATACCTAACGATATTCGCTTTGCAGGTTGTACGTGGCTTTGCCCTCCACGCCACTATTTACAATATTGAATCTTGCGGAAAATCATTTTGCTAGTGAGCTGGTTGGATAAATTTGTAGTTTTTTAGAATGCAACCAAGCGGGCAGGATCTCTGGCGCACAATTCGCCGGCGCTGGCAATTCCCGAATCGAGCCCGACGCCTGCCAAAAGGCCCCTACCCACCCCGCCGAAATTCCGATTGCCCTTAACCACGGCCGAGGAGGTGCCCTTGTAGCCGGTAACAAGTTTCCGGCACCTGACTGGCCCCGCCCCGATCACCCCAGTGCCTGGTACCCCCGGCCCCCGGCCCGGCTGGCACCGTGGTGGCCGGAGCAAATCTATCTGACGCCGAAAAGGCCGGCCTTCCGGGAGCTTTGGTCGACAGACCCCGGGTCCCGACAGCCACTACCCGGCCCTCAGGCCGCCAGCCCGAGGCCGAACCCGGCCGATCCGGGCCGGATACGCACGTTGGAATACGCCCCGAACACGACGGTCCGCCTGAGATGATGCCGGCCTTGCACTGCCCCGGCTTTGTCTGGGAGAACGGCGGCAGGCGCCGCGAGACCCCGGATGAACGGGCCCGGCCGAGCCAAGGCCCTTCGAAAACCCGGACGGTAACCCGCCCGGCACCGCACCCACCGGATCCGGCTTTCTCTCCGGCCCCGGCTGGGAGCGCGCGCCGGTCTACCCGAACGCCCTGAAACTGCGCCGGATCACCCGCAACATGACCGGCGCCAGCCTTTCCCAACCCGAACCATGGGCGGACGGCGACACCAATTGGCTCGACCTGGGAGCCCTCGGCCCTGGCTACCTCACCGGACACAGCCCCGCTAAAACCCACCGGACTGCCGACCCGGCCCCTGCCGCCCGCCATGGCATGCCCAAACACACATCGGCCGCCTTCACGTCGGTTGCCGGGATGACCCTTGGCGAAGGATATCTTGGAACCTCCGATACAGAACCGGACGCGGTCCGGTTCGATGATGCTTCCGGAGCTATGGGAGGCGGCTGGGACAACCCGTCCGCCTGGGCCGTGGGACAGGCCGGTGTCCAGGCCGGCGGGATTTTCGGGATCGAGCCGCCGCTCGATCCGGGGACACCGCCAATCTTCAAGGGCACCACGTTCTTCGGTGGCGCCGGCATAGATGGCGCCTATATCAACGACATGGTGGCGGCCCTCACCAATGCCGGTTTCGGCAATGTCCGGGCCGCCGATTCCGCGCCCGACCGACCCGACGTTGATCCGACACAAGCCAACAAAAAACCGCGCCGGAGTGGCGCGGTTTCCCGTCTTGATGTCTTGAGTAAAACCGGTTAGTGGGAGTAGTACTCGACCACCAGGTTGGGTTCCATCTGGACCGGATAGGGAACGTCGGCCAGTTTCGGGGTGCGGACGAAGGTGCCGCGCATTTTGCGGTAGTCGACGTCGAGATAGTCCGGCAGGTCGCGCTCCGACGATTCGACCGCCTCCAGGACCAGCGCCATGTCGCGGGACTTCTCCTTGACCTCGACCACGTCGCCCTCGCGGACCCGGTAGCTGGGGATGTTGACCCGGCGGCCGTTGACCGTGATGTGGCCGTGATTGATGAACTGGCGCGAGGCGAACACGGTGGGCACGAACTTCATGCGGTAGACGATGGCGTCCAGGCGCCGCTCCAGCAGCCCGATCAGGTTCTCCGAGGTATCGCCCTTGGCCCGCTCCGCCTCCTTGTAGATGTTGCGGAACTGCCGCTCGGTGATATTGCCGTAATAGCCTTTCAGCTTCTGCTTGGCGCGCAGGTGGATGCCGAAATCGCTCAGCTTGCGGCGCCGCGCCTGGCCGTGCTGGCCGGGGCCGTATTCCCGCCGGTTGACCGGGCTCTTGGGCCGGCCCCACAGGTTTTCGCCGAGGCGGCGGTTGATCTTGTATTTCGCCTTAACGCGCTTGCTCATCGATGGCTTCCACTGCTGACAATATCGTCGGAAATTTCTCTTCGGCCGAGCGCACAGACGCACCGGCCCCAGCACTCCCCAAAGGGGGCGCTTCGCGAAGCGCGTACTATACTCGGCAAAGCTCGCTTGTCAAACCCAATCGCGGGCTTTGGCGGTTTGGGAAATTTCGCACGAAACCGGGGCTTTTCCGGGGTTCATTCAAGTCGCGACTTGCCCCGGACCAGGGCCTTGATCACGCCCCGCAACGTGCGAACATCCTGTTCGGTGAAATTGGCTCGGTGCAGCATGTTGCGCAGGTTGCGGATCATCGATGGCCGCTTAGCCATGACGGGCGCGAAAAACCCGGCCGCGTCGAGTTCGTCTTCCAGGTGGCTGAACAACTGCCCCAGTTCGTGCTTGTTGGCGGGGCGGGTTCGGCCCATCGCAACCTCGCGGCCCGGCGTGGCATCGCCCGCCTTGTGCCATTCATAGGCCACCAGCAAAACCGCCTGGGCCAGGTTCAGCGACGAAAAGTCCGGGTTCAGGGGCACCGTCAGGATGGTGTCGGCCAGCACCACATCGTCATTGTTCAGCCCGGCACGTTCCGGCCCGAACAGGACACCGGCGGCATCGGCGTCGCGGCGCATCTCGGCCGCGGCCCCGGCGGCGGTGGCCACCGGTTTCAGCATGTCGCGCGGCCGGGCCGTGGTGGCATAGACATGGTGGAGGTCGGCGACAGCGTCCTCGACCGTGTCGAACAGCCTTGCCTCATCAAGCACCCGGTCAGCACCGCTGGCCATGGCCGCGGCGCGCGAATTCGGCCAGCCGTCCCGGGGCGCCACCAGGCGGAGCTCGGTCAGGCCGAAGTTCAGCATCGCCCGGGCGGTGGCACCTATATTGTCGGCCAGTTGCGGCCGCACCAGGATGATGGCCGGCTGGGGCGGCTCCCGGTTCTGCCTGTCGCCATCTTCGCTCATCCGCCGCCGGCTCCCCGCCCCCGCATCACGCCATAGCTGTAGACCCCCAGCCCCACCCAAATCAAGGCAAAGGCCGCCACCGTGTGTGGCGTCAGGGGTTCACCGAAGAAAAGCACCGCCAGCACGAAGTGCAGGCTGGGGGCAAGATACTGCAGGAGGCCGATCGACGACAGTTTCAGGCGCCGCGCCCCGGCGGTGAACAGCAGCAGGGGAAGCGCTGTCATCACGCCGGTCAGGGCGAGGTAGATATCCAACTCGACCGTCGGGCCGCCGAAACCGCCCCGGCCGCTCAGGCCCAGCCAGCTCAGATACCCAATTGCAAACGGCACCACCAACAGGGTCTCGACGAACAGGCCGCCCAGGGCCTCGATGCTGGCGATCTTGCGCACATAGCCGTAGATCCCGAAGCTGACCGCAAGCCCAAGCGCCAGAAGCGGCACGCCGCCCTGGCCCAGGCTCATCACCAACACACCAGCCGCGGCCAGGGCCACCGCCAGGCCGTGCCAGGGACTCAAGCGTTCCTTCAAGGCGACGACGCCAAGCAGGACACTGACCAGCGGGTTGATGAAATAGCCGAGGCTGACCTGCAGGACCTGATCCTGAAGGATCGCCCAGATGAAGATCAGCCAATTGCAACTGAGCAGCGCGGTCGACACCACCAACGTCACCAGGACCCGCCGGGTCAGTGCCCGCCAGGTCGAACGCCAGGTGCGGGCGACGGTCATCAGCACGGCACAGAAGAGCGTCGACCAGATCACCCGGTTGGCCAGGATATCCAGGGCCGCCAGTTCCGAAACCAGCTTGAAAAAGGCCGGCGCGAAACCCCAAAGCAGAAAGGCGCTCAGGGCATAGGCGATGCCCTTGGCCGTATCGGGATCCGTGGTTCCTGTTTTCAGTTGGGTCGGCGCGGCGGCCCGCGCCTCGCTATTCGGCGGCGGCACGATTGCGCCCGGCCGGAGCCCCGTCGCGGTAAAGTTTGTAGACGATGCTGTCGAACATGGCCATGAACGAGGCATCGACGATGTTGGGCGACACCCCGACCGTGAACCAGCGATTGCCGTCATCGTCGGCGCTTTCGATCATCACCCGCGTCACCGCCTCGGAGCCGCCGGTCAGAATCCGCACCTTGTAGTCGACCAGCCGGAGATCGCGGAGGTACGAGGAATACTTGCCAAGGTCCTTGCGCAACGCGTGGTCCAGAGCGTTGACCGGGCCGTTGCCCTCGCCGACCGACATCAGTACTTCGTCATCGACCCGCACCTTGACCACGGCTTCCGACACGGTAATCAGCTTGCCCTTGGCGTTGAAGCGGCGTTCGACCATGACCCGGAATCCATCGACCGCGAAATAGTCCGGAACCTGCCCCAGGGCGCGTCGTGCCAGCAGTTCGAAACTGGCGTCGGCCCCGTCATAGGAATAGCCCTGGAACTCGCGCTCCTTGATCTCCTCCAGCAGGCGGGTGACCTCACGCTGCTTGGGGTCGACCTCGACCCCGACCTGGGCCAGCCGGGCCAGAATGTTCGACCGTCCGGCCTGATCCGAGACCAGGATGGCGCGCTGGTTGCCGACGCTCTCCGGTTCGACATGCTCGTAGGTCGAAGGGTTGCGCTCGATCGCCGAGACATGCAGACCGCCCTTATGGGCAAAGGCCGAGGTGCCGACATAGGCGGCATGACGGTCCGGTGCCCGATTGAGAAGCTCGTCGACCATGTGCGACAGCGCCGTCAGGTTCTGCAGCGAATTCGGCGAAACCCCGGTTTCAAACCGTTCGGCGAATCCGGGCTTCATCATCAGGGTTGGGATCAGCGATACCAGATTGGCATTGCCGCACCGCTCACCCAGGCCGTTCAAGGTGCCCTGCACCATGCGGGCCCCGGCATGGACCGCGGCCAGTGTGTTGGCGACCGCGTTCTCGGTGTCGTTGTGGCAGTGGATGCCAATATGATCACCGGGGATCGCAGCCACCACCTCGGTGACAATCCGGCTGACCTCGTGCGGCAGGGTACCGCCATTGGTGTCGCACAGAACCACCCAGCGCGCGCCGGCGCCATGGGCCGCCTTCAGACAGGCCAGCGCATAGTCGGGATTGGCTTTGTAGCCGTCGAAGAAATGCTCGGCGTCGAACAGCGCCTCCTGGTCGCGGGCAACGATCTCGCGGATGCTGTCGCCGATCAGTTCCAGGTTTTCGTCGTTGGTCACCCTGAGCGCCACGTCGACATGGAAGTCCCAGGTCTTGCCGACCAGGCACACGGCCGGCGTCGCCGCCCCCAGCACCGGCGCCAGGCCGGGATCGTTGGCGGCGCTGCGGCCCGGCCGCTTGGTCATGCCGAAGGCGGTGAAAGTGGCGTGGGCAAACTCCGGTGGCTCGGCGAAGAAGGCGCTGTCGCCGGGATTAGCGCCCGGCCAGCCGCCCTCGACATAGTCGATGCCCAGCTTGTCCAGGGCGCCGGCAATGGTCCGCTTGTCCTCGACCGAAAAGTCGATACCCTGCATCTGCGCGCCGTCACGCAGGGTGGTGTCGAACAGGTACAAGCGTTGCTTAGGCATTATCCGCGTCTCCAGGTGGTGCCGCCGGGGCCGTCCTCCAAAACGATGCCCTGTGCGGCCAGTTCATCCCGGATCCGATCCGCCTCGGCGAAGTCCTTGTTTTTACGGGCTTCGATGCGCTGAGATATCCGAGCATCTATCTCTTCATCGGAGAAGCCCGAGTCCTCGTCCAGCGCCTCGGCGCCCTGCCCTGCTTTGAACCATTCCTGGGAAGATGTCTGCAGCAACCCGAGCAATTCCCCGGCCGCCAGCAGGCCCGATTTGATCCAGGCGCGGCGCTCATTACCGTCGGCCTTGTTGGCCTCCGTGGCCAACGCACTGAGCGCGGCGAAGGCGCGCGGCGTGTTGAGGTCGTCCTCCAGGGCCGTGATCAGGTCGCTGGGGATTGCTTCCGGATCTGCGGATGTGTCGACGTCGTCCAGGTTCTGCAGCGCCCGGTACCAACGGTTCATGTTGTTGCGGGCCTGGTCCAGCAGGTCTTCGGTGAAGCTCAATGGCTGGCGGTAATGGGCGCTGAGCAGTGCGGTGCGCAGCACCTCGCCGCGATGCCGGCTCAGGAGTTGGTGGATGGTGACGATATTGCCCAGCGACTTCGACATCTTCTCGCCGCCAAGGTTGAGATAGCCGTTGTGCATCCAGTACCGGGCGAAAGGTTTGCCGCCATGGGCGCAGGTCGACTGGGCGATCTCATTCTCGTGGTGGGGAAAGATCAGGTCCTGGCCGCCGCCATGAATGTCGAAGGTTTCGCCGAGATAGGCCTTGCTCATGGCCGAGCATTCGATATGCCAGCCGGGCCGGCCGCGCCCCCAGGGACTGTCCCAACCCGGCAAATCGTCGGTCGACGGCTTCCACATCACAAAATCGGCCGGGTCCTTCTTGTAGGGGGCCACATCGACCCGGGCGCCGGCAATCAATTCCTTGCGACTGTGGCGCGACAGCATGCCGTAATCGGCCATCGAGGGAACGTGGAACAACACATGGCCTTCGGCCGCATAGGCATGGCCGGCATCAATCAGCGCCGCGATCATCTCAATGATCTGGGAGATATGTTCGGTGGCGCGCGGTTCGACGTCCGGCTCGGTCACATTCAGTGCCGCCATGTCCTGGTGGTAGATCTCGGCGAAATGGCTGGTGATCTCGCCGATCGGCCGGCCAGTCTCTTTGGCGGCGGCATTGATCTTGTCGTCGACGTCGGTGATGTTGCGCACATAGGTGACTTTCTGAGCGCCATATTCATGACGCAGCAGGCGCACCAGCAGGTCGAACACGACCGCTGGCCGGGCGTTGCCGATATGGGCGTAGTCATAGACGGTCGGCCCGCAGACATAGAGGCGCACCCGCTCCGCGTCTTCGGGTTCGAACAATTGTTTGGCGCGAGCCAGCGTGTTGTACAGAGCTAGAGCCAAGACCGGATCTCAATCTCACATGTTAACGGCTTGAATTCGCGCAGCATTCCCTGTTCGCAATGGCGGGAATTGCGGCGCAAGCGCTTAGGGGTAGCAGATTATCCTTTCAAGGTCCACGGCCCAGCCGCGCGAAACCGGTTGGTGATCGGGTAGCGCCGCTCCCGGCCAAACGCCCGGCGAGAGATCTTCACCCCGGGTGGCGCCTGGCGCCGTTTGTACTCGGCGGCATACAACAATCCTTCGATGCGCCCGACCAATGCCGGATCATGGCCCCTGGCAACGATGTCCGCCGCACCCATTTCCTGCTCGACCAGACAGTCGAGTATGTCGTCCAGGACCTCGTAGGGCGGCAGGTCGTCATCGTCGCGCTGGTCTGCTTTGAGTTCGGCACTGGGCGGCTTGGTGATGATGTTCTCCGGGATCACAACGCCCTTTGGTCCCCTGGCTGCCACCGGCAGAGACTCGTTTCGCCATCGGGCCAGTTCAAAACAGGTCGTCTTGTAGACATCCTTCAACACCGAATAGCCGCCGCACATGTCGCCGTAGAGCGTCGCGTAACCGACCGACATTTCCGACTTGTTACCGGTGGTCAGCAGCATGTAGCCCAGCTTGTTGGAAATCGCCATCAGGCAGATCGCGCGGCTCCTGGCCTGGATATTCTCCTCTGTCGTGTCCACCGGCATGCCCCGGAACAGATAGGCCAGCATGTCGGCAAATCCGGTAACTGCCGGTTCGATGGGTATTGTGTCCAGCTTGATCCCCAATTGCCGCGCACAGGCCGCGGCATCGTCCAGGCTGGCCTGGCTGGTGTGACGATAGGGCAGCATCACGCAATGGACCCGCTCCGCCCCAAGCGCGTCGACCGCGATTGCGGCGGTCAGGGCCGAATCGATCCCGCCCGACAGGCCCAGAATGACACCCGGAAACCGGTTCTTTTCAACATAGTCGCGAAGCCCCAACACCAGCGCGTTGTAGATCCCCTCGGTCGCTCCATACACGCCCGCCTGCTGACCGGGCCGACAGGACCATCCCGTCGCACCCCTTTGCCACTCCGTCACCGCCAAACCCGCTTCCCATTCCGGCAGCCGAACCGGCATTGAACCGTCCGGGTCAACGACAAAGGAGCCGCCATCGAAAACCAGTTCGTCCTGGCCGCCGAGTTGATTGACATAGGCCAGCGGCAGGCCGGTTTCCGAGACCCGGGCGGCAGCCAATGCGAACCGCTCGCCCAATTTCCCGACCTCGAACGGCGAACCGTTCAGGACCAACAGGATTTCGGCGCCGGTTTCCTGCAGGCACTCGGCCACTTCCGGCCGCCACATGTCCTCGCAGATCATCACACCCAGAAGCGCGCCCCGATACCTAATCGGCCCGGGCATGGGACCGGAGACAAAGACCCGCTTCTCGTCGAACACACCGTAGTTCGGCAGGTCGTGTTTGTAGCGAATGCCGGTGATCTCACCATCGTCCAGCAGCAGGGCCGCATTGTGTAGGTGCTTACCGTCAATCCAAGGCGCACCGATCAGCAAACCCGCGCCGCCATCGGCCGTTTGGGCTTTCAGCGTTTCCACCGCCCGGGCTACCTCCGCCTGAACCGCCGGTTTCAGCACCAGGTCCTCGGGCGGATAGCCAGTGAGGCAGAGCTCGGGAAACACCACCAGATCCGCTCCACTGGCTTGGGCCGCGGTGCGGGTTTCCAGAATCAGTTCGACATTGCCGGCCAGGTCGCCCACCGTCGGATCGACCTGCGCCAGTGCGATCGCCAATTTCTCGGTCATGGGAGTTGTTTAAGCCCGGCCGACGCCATTGCCAATGACAAACCCTGCGCTATGCTCCCCTGAACACAGGATAGGGAGGATCAGGATGAGCGATCGCAATCTCGCGGTGGTGTTGCAAAGCCGGCCGTCCGGCTGGGTCGATGAAGGAAACTTCGCGATTGCCGAAAACCCGCCGCCCCAGATCGGCGATGGCGAGATGCTGCTGAAAACGCTGTTCCTGTCGGTCGATCCCTACATGCGCGGCCGCATGAACGACATCAAATCCTATGTCCCGCCATTCCAGATCGGCGAACCGATGGAAGGCGGCGGCGTCGCGCGCGTTGTTCAGTCGAACCACCCGGACTTCGCGGCCGGTGATCTGGTGTCTGGCATGATGAAATTCGCCGAGTTCTCGGCCCATAACGGCGAACGGTTGGTCAAGGTTGCCGATATCGGCCTGCCGCTCAGCTACTATATCGGCGTGCTTGGCATGCCGGGGCTGACCGCCTATGTCGGACTGCTGGACATCGGGCAGCCGCAGGACGGCGAAACCGTCTTTGTCTCGGCCGCGTCTGGGGCGGTCGGCAGCGTGGTCGGCCAAATCGCCAAGATCAAGGGCTGCCGGGTCGCAGGCAGCGCCGGCACCGACGACAAGGTGGCTTTTGTCCGGGATGAACTCGGGTTCGATGCCGCATTCAACTACCGCACGGCCGGTGACCTGGACGAGGCGATGCGGGTCGCCTGCCCCAAGGGCATTGACGTCAACTTTGAAAATGTCGGCGGCGACCAAATGGACGCGGTTTTGAAGCGGATGAACCAGAATGGCCGCATCGTGCTTTGTGGCATGATCGCTCATTACAACGACGTGGACCCGCGGCCCGGGCCCCGGTTCTTGATGAATATGATCCGCCAGCGCGTCCGCATGCAGGGTTTCATCGTTTCGGATTATCCGGATCGTATCCCGCAATTCATCAACGATATGGGCGGATGGCTGCGCGAGGGACGGATCAAGTACCGCGAATCGGTGTCCGACGGTATTGAAAGCCTGCCCCAGGCGTTCATCGGCATGCTGAAAGGCGAGAATTTCGGCAAGCAGATCATCCGGGTGGCCGAGAACGACTAAGCTCGGCCATGCGCAATCGCAACCGTCAATTGGTTCTGGCACGACACCCCGTCGGCGTGCCAGCCCCCGATGATTGGAAGCTGGTCGAGGCACCGGTGCCGGAACCGGGCGAAGGCGAGATCCTGGTTCGGACGATCTACCTTTCCGTCGATCCCTATATGCGCGGCCGGATCAGCGGCGCCAAAAACTATGCGGCCGGGGTCGAAATCAACGATCTCATGCAAGGCGGTGGGGTCGGCCAGGTCGTCCAATCCCGTCATCCCGGGTTCACACCGGGCGATTTCGTCGAGAGTTTTGACTTCGGCTGGCAGGACTATCCCGTCCTCAAGGGTGAAGCCGCTCGCAAACTGGATCCCGACCTGGCACAGATCCGGACCGCTTTGGGGGTCCTGGGCCTGCCGGGCCTGACCGCCTATTTCGCACTCCTCGACATCGGACAGCCAAAACCAGGCGATACCGTTGTGGTTTCGGCCGCCGCGGGGGCCGTCGGGCAACTGGTCGGGCAAATCGCTAAGCTGAAAGGGTGCCGGCCCGTCGCGGTGGCCGGCAGCGATGAGAAAATCGCCCTGTGTCGGCAGGACTACGGCTATGTGGCTGGGATAAACCATCGCACCGCCGATCTGCCGGCGGCGTTGGCAACCGCCTGCCCCGACGGCATAGACGTCTACTTTGACAACACCGCCGGCCCCATCCTGGATGCGGTCATGGGCCATTTGGCATTGCATGCCAGGATCGTCGTCTGCGGAACGATCGCCATTGCCAACCGGCTGGAGGAGCCCGACATCGGGCCGCGCTTTCAGCGCCAGATCCTGGTGGCCCGGGCGCGCATGGAAGGGTTCCTGCTGTTCGACTTCCAGGACCGCTACGAAGAAGGGCTGAGGCAGCTTGCGGCCTGGCTCAACGACGGGCAATTGGTCTTTCGGGAGGATATAATGGTCGGCCTGGAAAACACGCCGCAAGCTTTTATCCGGTTGTTGACCGGCGAGAACCGGGGGAAACAACTGGTTTCGGTTTCGGACGATCCGACAGTTTAGCCGTTGCCACCGGCCACCGTCGTATCCCCGCCGGTGATGCGGTATATCCGGAAGAATGAGCCGCTGGCCAATTCCTGCAAATGGGCCGGAACCGGGTTGTCTTCGAACTCCGGCCGCAAGTAGAGCAGATAGTCGAACCGGTCCGGCCACCCCTGCCAATAGGCCGGCCGACCAGGGTGAGTCCCACCGATACCGGACTGCAGGATCTGCAATGGCAGGGGATGGCCAAATGGGACGTCGAGCGCTGCATAGGTTGGTGTGACCCGCAAGGGCTGTTTGGTTGAATCCGTGAACAGCGTTGGCAGCATTACCGATCGGTCGATCACCGCCAGCGCACCCATGTGCCAGTAGAAGTTGTCGGCTGCGTCATAGACGATATCGCCGTCAATCATCTCTGTGTTGCCCTGTGCGACCAGCAAGCGTGAGCCGGGGGCAATGACCGAAAGTTCGCCCCGCAATTCAGCAACCTTCGCGTCAAAAGCCTGCCACTTGTCGCTGACATCCCAGACCCGGGCCGCAAACAGCACGAACACGATCACCGCCATCGCGACCGGTGGCCCTACTGTGCGAGGTCGAAATTCGATCGCCGCGATCAGCAGGAGGACCGCAACCGTAAACAGCCGCACATGCAGGCCCCAGACATTCAGCAGCCAGACCGGCATGACAAGTGCCACCCCGGTAATGACGATCAGCGGCCAGACTAGCGCCGGCGCGAGCTTGATTTCCTTGCGGAACCACAACCAACCCAATGCCGCGGCAGCAAACACGATGATTGTCAGATCGATACCCGCACCATAGGTCCAGGCCGGTGAGAGCAATACCTGGATCCGACTGCCCGGCTCACCAAACACGGTGTAACTGGCCGAGCCTGCGGTGGGGCTGGACAGCCAAAGCAACATCGCGGTGACAAACGGCGTGAGTGTAACCACCCAACCCGTGAACCACTCTCCGCCGAACCATTTGATCCGCGCGCTATGCTGCCGCCAAAGCTCGTGGATGGCAACCACCAGGCCAAAGATCGCCAATGCCATCAAGTGCACGACGAACAGCAGGACGGTCACCAAGCTGAAGACCACCACGCGGCGCGGCGCCGGCCAGTTTCTCGCGGCAAACCAGCCGGCCAACGCAAACAAGCTGAGCCCGACCGAAAACACGTAGTTCAGGAACCCGAAAATCAGCGCGTAATTATAGATAAACAGGACTGCCGCCATCGGCCACAGGCCAACCCGGCCATGGATGGCACGATGCAACGCTACCGTGCCGCCCAACAGCATCAGCAAGGTAGCTGCGACAAACAACCGCCCGGCATCGAAAACCGAGATGAACTGGAGCAGTGGCGGAACCAGGATATCCATGGCCATGTTGGGCCGGATGCTCCAGTCGGCTTCGTAGATCAATGAGAGTTCCGGAACTCTCTCCAACGCGGAAAGCACGTGGACCCGGGCCAGATGGTTGGGATAGTCGATCAACGCGGGCATATCGACCAGAAACACGGGCCAGACCGCCATGACCGCAAGCGCGAAATACACTACACCGACCAGCCAGCCGGCCGGCTGCTGGTCGGATTGCCCGGAATCGATCGTGGTACCCGCCATTATCTGACCTGAAAATTTTTCAAAAGAAACGAGCGACGATGAGATGCCGCCGTCTCGGAGTATTCGGGATGCGGTCTTAACAACCGGTTGACGTTAGGGCCCGCCACACCAATCGAATTCACCGGTAAACCTAAAGGTCTGTTAACCGACGCCTGCTAGATTGTTGCGGGAACCAAAGCGTTGACCCGCACAAAAAATGGGGCGGTTGAGTTGAAACAAACCAGGCAGGTGGGACGGCATCCGATCCTCTCTGTCGTTGTGCCCATGCACAACGAACAAGAGGTTATGGACCAGTTCTTCGAACGGCTTGAAGCGGCCGTCACGCCCATGTTCGAAGGCCCGGGCCTCGACTATGAGGTCATCTGTGTCGATGACGGGTCCACAGATGACACCTTGGACTGCCTGCGTCGGCACCGTGACCGCAATCCCGCCATCAAGATTCTGACTTTGACCCGGAATTTCGGCAAGGACACCGCTTTGAGCGCCGGGCTGGACCATGCCACCGGCGACGCCGTGGTGCCAATCGACGCCGATCTTCAGGATCCGCCGGAGTTGATCCCGAAACTGTTTGCCAAATGGTTGGAAGGGTTCGAAGTGGTTTACGCGGTGCGCGCATCGCGGGACGTGGACACCGCGGCCAAACGCCTCACCGCATCGTGGTTTTACCGCCTATACAACCGCCTTTCGGACATCGACATTCCCCACGACACCGGCGACTACCGTTTGATGGACCGCCGGGTCGTCGATGCGCTGAAACTGATGCCAGAGCGCAATCGGTTCATGAAGGGCTTGTTTGCCTGGGTAGGTTTCCGCCAAACCGGTGTCGAGTACGAGCGCGAAACCCGGGCTGACGGCACGACCAAATGGCGCTATTGGGGACTCTGGAACTTTGCCCTGGATGGCATCACCTCGTCGACCACCATACCGCTCAGGATCTGGACCTATATCGGCGTGTCCATTTTCATGTTCGCCTGCGCCTATGCCGGTTTCCTGGTTGTTCGGACCATGATCTTCGGGGTCGACGTTCCCGGTTATGCATCGATCATGGTGGCGGTCCTGTTCATGGGTGGCATCAACCTGCTCACCATGGGCGTAATCGGCGAATATCTCGGCCGCACCTATATGGAAGTCAAAGGGCGGCCGCTTTACCTCGTTCGAGACAGCGAAGGGTTCTCCGACGAGCCGACCCGCTACCGCCAACAGAAGGACCAGACATGGACCGAGCAGTCTATCAGCGCCTCGCCGAACTCGAGGGCGAGCACTGGTGGTTCGTAGCCCGCCGGCAGATCATCACCGAACTTATCGCCCGCCATACCGACTTGCCACCGACCGCCCAGATCCTTGAGGCCGGCTGCGGTACCGGTGGGAATCTGGCGATGCTGGCGGAATTCGGAAATGTTGTGGCTTTCGAACCCGATGCCGTCGCCCGCCAACTGGCCAGCGAAAAAAGCGGTTTCGAAATTCGCGACGGTCGGTTGCCGGAACAGATGCCGTTCGATGAGGTGCGTTTCGACCTGGTTGCGGCTCTGGACGTCGTCGAGCATTTGGACGACGACGCGGCAAGCTTACGGGCACTGGCCGCGGCCATTCGCCCGGGCGGCTGGCTGCTCGTGACCGTGCCTGCGTTCGGCTTTCTGTGGAGCCGCCACGACGAGGTCCATCACCACAAGCGACGTTACCGCAAACCCGATATGCTGAGCCCTATCCGAGAGGCCGGCCTGACTCCCTGCATGGCCAGCTATTTCAACACCTTGCTGTTTCCCGCCGTGTTGATGGCCCGCTACGGCAAGAAACTGTTTCACCTGGACCACAACGAAGACGATCGCTTGCCCGGCCCAATGGCCAATCGGGTTCTGCAATCGATCTTTGCGTCTGAACGTCACCTGGTCGGCCGCCTGCCCATGCCGGTTGGGGTCTCGCTGGCCGTCCTGGCCCGCAAGCCCGCCCAATGATGGACATCGGACACCAGTTCGGGCGCTTTGCCCTGATCGGGGCGATGGCAACAACCACCCATATCCTCTTGGCCATCGTGCTGGTTGAGCTGGTTGGCCTGCCGCCCGTATCAGCCAATTTCCTGGCCTTCTGCGGCGCCCTTGCCGTGTCCTATCTGGGAAATCACCGTTGGACCTTTGCCGCCAACGGCCGACACGAACACCATTTCCCGCGTTTCGCCATCGTCGCCCTGATCGGCTTGGCACTCAACCAATCGATCATGTACGGAACCGTTGTTGTCGCAGAACTCGACTATCGGATTGGCCTTGCCGCGATTGTGATACTGCTGCCGCTGCTGACCTTTGGTCTCAACCGCAAATGGGTCTTCTGACCCGCCGCCTTTTGGACACCTTCAGCCTGGACAATTCGGGTGCACCAGGGCTCTAGTGTCCCCATCGACGCATCCTCGCACCGGAAGGCCCATGGCACGCAAACTCCCGCCGTTGAACGCTTTGCGCGCGTTCGAAGCAGCCGGTCGTCATCTGAGCTTCTCCAAGGCGGCCGAGGAGCTGCACGTCACGCCGGCGGCGATCAGCCACCAAATCAAGGGGCTGGAGGAATGGTTGGGGGTAAGGCTTTTCCGCCGTCTCAACCGCCAAATTCTGCTGACAGACGCCGGCCAGCGCTACCTACCAGGGCTACGCGAAGGGTTTGACAGTCTGGCCGTGGCCACCGATCGGGTGGTCGCACATCAGTCATCCGGCGCTCTGACCCTCAGCGCCATGTCTTCCTTCTCGGCAAAATGGCTGGTTCCCAGACTACCCCGATTTCGCGAACGTCACCCGGATATCGACATCCGGCTTTCGACCAACGACTCCCTGGTTGATTTTTCGCGCGAGGACTTCGAAGTCGCTATCCGGTTCGGGCGCGGCAACTGGCCCGGGGTCGAGGCAATCTGGTTGCTGAGCGAGGATATCTTCCCGGTCTGCAGTCCGACGTTGCTGGCGGGCGACAAACCGTTACACCGGCCCGAGGATCTGGCCTTCCACACCCTACTACACGACGATTTTTACATCGACTGGCAGATGTGGCTGCAAGCAGCGGGCCTGGAGGGGATCAATCCTGACCAGGGTCCGGCGTTTAGCGATTCCAGCTTCGTCCTGCAGGCCGCGATCGACGGCCAGGGCGTGGCGCTGGCACGCAGCGTTTTAGCGCAAGCCGACCTTGCGGCAGGGCGCCTGGTCCGGCCGTTCGATGTCAGCCTGCCGGCCGGTTATGCCTACTATCTGGTATACCCGTCGGCCTATGCCGACCGGCCCAAGATCCTGGCCTTCCGGGAATGGCTCTTGGATGAAGCAAAGCCAGAGTCCAACCCAAGTGAAAGCGGGCAGCCCTAACCCTCTTCGGATTCAGTCGAGCGCAACAGAAACTCTCGCCCTACCTTGACGCTGGGTCGTCCGTCATATTCGACAATGTCGGCGGTGGCATAGGTTTCCTTCCAACTGTCCGGAAGGAAGGAGCCGGTCCCGATCACGTCGATCGGCGCCCGAACGCTGGCCATCACCTTGCATTTGGCGGGGCTGAAACCGGAGCTAGCGACAATCCTGACCTTGGGGAATCCCGCCTCATCGAGCTGTTCGCGAAGATAATGGATGGCGGCCGCAGAGACACCGGTGCCAACCAACCAATGCAGTTCCTCGTCAGTCCGGTATTGGCGAATGGCATTGGGCTGGCGACGTTCCAGCACCGCATAGGATTCTGCCGGGTCCAGGCCCTCCAGGAACCGGCCGCCATGGGTATCGATGCGCACCGCCAAATCGCCGCGCTCTGCCAGGTCCGGAAACCGTCGGCAAACCGCCAACGCATCGCTGACCTCTTCACCGAAATAGTCGACCAAGACCGTCAGCGGGCCGTCGGGAAAAGTCTCGCGGTACATCTCCGCGGCCCGGACCGTCGATCCCGCATAGCCAATGAGTGCATGCGGCATGGTCCCCAGGCCACGTTCGTTGCCGAAGAAATGCGCCGTCTGATCGGTGGCATTGCCGACAAAGCCCTTGGCACCGACATCGCGGGTCGCAGCAGCCGAACCAACGCTGGCCGCATACGCCATCATCTCGGCCATTTCGGCACCGGCACAGTGCCGCGCATCCATGGCCAGGAACGCCACTTCCGGCAGGTCACAGCACATGCTGAAGGCATTGAACGCCGCCACACACGCGGACCCGATGCGCTGCAGATACAGGGTTTCAAGGTCCACCAAATGGACGAACGAACCGGTGATATAGACAAGCGGCTCGCCGGCGCCGACCCAATCTCCTTCCTGGAAACACGGTTCGACCTGGAACTCGGTGCCGCGGTTTTCCGCCACCTTTTCCAGCCATTGGATCATCAGACGCGGCGCGAATATCACCGGTCGCCGCATAAAGACGCAATAGGTTACCCGCTGGTCACCATGCTGTTCGATGATCTGCTTGGTGCGAACGAAATAACTGTCTGAGTGACTGTGGATACAGTCCTCCAGTTGATCGCTTTCCGGGGCCGAGTCGGCCTGGCTGGTCTGCGGCTCAGGAAGCGGCTGCTTGGCGGGTTTCTGCACCACCCCGCTCCTTCTTCAGCATTTCAGCAATCAGGAAGGCCAGTTCCAGGCTTTGGTTGGCATTCAGCCGCGGATCACAATGAGTGTGGTAACGATCACCCAACCGTTCGTCGGTGATCATCTGCGCCCCGCCGATGCACTCGGTCACATCCTGTCCGGTCATTTCGAAATGCACGCCACCGGCATAGGTACCTTCGGCCTGGTGAATGGCAAAAAACTGGGTGACCTCCTTCAAGATGGCATCGAAGGGCCGAGTTTTATAGTTAGTGGAAGACTTGATCGTATTGCCATGCATCGGGTCGCAGGCCCATACCACCGAGCGACCTTCCGCTTTGACGGCGCGCACCAGGCGCGGCAGATAGTCCTGCACCTTGTCGGCACCCATCCGCGAAATAATCGTCAATCGACCAGGGTCGTTTCGTGGGTTCAGCGCATCGATCAACGCCAGCAGGTTGTCGGGCTCCATGGTCGGACCCGCCTTCAATCCGATCGGGTTGCCGATGCCCCGCAGAAATTCGATATGGGCCTCGCCCAGGTTCCGGGTGCGGTCGCCGATCCACAGCATATGGGCGGACGTGTCGTACCAATCGCCGCTGGTCGAGTCGACCCGGGTCAACGCCTGTTCATAGTTCAGCAATAGCGCCTCGTGGCTGGTGTAGAACTCGGTCGACCGCAGTTCCGGCGTCATGTCCGGTGACACGCCGCAGGCCCGCATGAAGTTCAGCGCCTCCGAGATGCGATCGGCCATCTCCTGGTAACGCGCACCCTGCGGACTGTTGGCCACGAACCCCAGGTTCCAACCATGCACCCGGTCCAAATCGGCATAACCACCCTGCGCCAGGGCCCGCAGCAGGTTCAGTGTCGCCGCAGCCTGCGAATAACCCTGGATCATGCGCTCAGGATCCGGTTCGCGGCAGTTTTCCTCAAACTCGATACCGTTGATGATGTCGCCGCGATAGCTGGGCAGCGTCACGTCGTCCAACGTTTCCGTCGGTGCCGAGCGCGGCTTGGCAAACTGACCGGCCAGCCGTCCGACCTTGACCACCGGCAGCGAGCCGCCGAAGGTCATCACCACAGCCATCTGCAGCAGCACCCGGAAAGTGTCCCGAATGTTGTCGGGATGGAACTCGGCAAAGCTCTCGGCACAGTCACCGCCCTGCAGCAGGAAGGCCTCGCCGTTGGCGACCTTCGCCAACCCTGCCCGCAAATTGCGCGCTTCACCTGCAAAAACCAGCGGCGGATACCCCTTCAGCCGGCCCTCGACATCCGTGAGTGCATTCTGATCTGAATATTCCGGGACCTGCTGTATCGGCAGGCTGCGCCAGCTCTCGGGCGACCAATTGGTGGCCATGATCTCTTCCTCATCGGCGGTTGGGAGCCGCACCTATTACCGTTCCAAGGCCGGTTTGCCAAGTCTCTTGCGGGTCAACCTCAGCCGAAAATGCTAATAAACACCTACTCTGCCGCATTCTGGACGGGTTCGACAAACTTCTCCCGCATGGTTACGAACTCTTCCGCCGCCGTGGGGTGTATGCCGATGGTCGCGTCGAAATCGGCTTTCTTCGCACCGCATTTCACTGCAATCGCCACACCCTGGATGATCTCCGCCGCGTCGGGACCGACCATGTGGGCGCCGACGACCAAGTCGTTCTCGGCCGCGACGATCAACTTCATAAACGTCGTCTCTTCGCGCCCCGACAAAGTATGGCGCATTGGCCGGAATGAGGATTTGTAGACATCGACAGCGCCATGGCGCTCGAGGGCTTCCGCCTCCGTCAGGCCAACGGTGGCAACGCTGGGCTGGCTGAAAACAGCACTGGGGACGTTCTCGTGATCGGCTTTTCGTGGCATGCCGCCGTAGAGAGTATCCGCGAACGCGTGACCTTCGGCGATCGCCACCGGCGTCAAGGCGATCCGGTTGGTAACGTCGCCCACGGCATAGATATTGTCGACCGAAGTCTTGGAAAAGGCGTCCACGACGATACCGCCCGCCTGGTCGAATTCCACGCCCAACTCTTCGAGGCCCAGGTTGCGGGAATTGGGGACGCGGCCGGTCGCATATAGGACCGCGTCCGTTTCCAGCGACGTCCCGTCCGTGAGAGTCAGCTGCAACTCATCACCCGACTTTTCGATTGAGGCGACATCACTCTCGACCCACAGATCAATGCCTTTCTTGCGAATTTCCTGCGCCAGGGTCGCACGTACGTCGTCGTCGAACCCCCGCAAGATTTGCGGGCCGCGGTAAAGTTGAGTCACTTGCGAGCCCAGGCCATTGAATATTCCGGCAAATTCGACCGCGATATAGCCGCCGCCCACCACCACAATGCGTCGTGGCTGTTCATCCAGGTGCAGGGCTTCGTTGGAGGTGATCACATGCTCGATCCCGGGGATCTCCGGCAGGAAGGGCCAACCGCCTGTTGCGATGAGGATTGTCGTCGCGGTAACCGTCTCACCGCTGTCCAGTGCGACAGTATTGGGACCGGTGAGCCGGGCTCTGGTATCGAACGCCCTGACCCCGGCTTTGTCCAAAAGGCGTCCATAGATACCCTCCAGACGGTGGATCTCCCTGTCCTTGTTTGCGATCAACGCAGGCCAGGAGAAATCAGCCCGTCCGACTTGCCAACCGAAACCGGGAGCGTCCTCGAAATCCTCCGAAAAGTGCGCGGCGTAGACCAGCAGCTTTTTCGGCACACACCCCCGGATCACGCAGGTCCCACCCAAGCGGTGACTCTCCGCCAGTGCGACTTTAGCGCCGTGGCCCGAGGCGATGCGCGCCGCTCGTACACCGCCGGATCCGCCACCAATCACAAACAGGTCGAAATCATGCCCGGCCATTCAATATTCCTTTTGCCCTTGACGTTGCGGCTTATCCGATGCCGCCCATACACAGATATTTGATCTCCAGAAAGTCGTCGATGCCGTATTTCGAGCCCTCGCGACCGATCCCGGATTCCTTGACACCGCCGAACGGCGCCACTTCGGTGGATATAATCCCCGTATTGATTCCGACAATGCCGTATTCCAGGCCTTCGCTGACCCGCCAGGTCCGGGCCATGTCACGACAGTAGAAATAAGCAGCCAGGCCGAATTCGGTGTCGTTGGCCATGGCGATTGCTTGTTCCTCGCTCGAAAACTTGAACAGCGGTGCCACCGGGCCGAAGGTTTCTTCGCGTGCCACCGCCATCTCGCTGGTGACATCGGCCAGAATTGTGGGCTCGAAAAAGGTCTGGCCCAACTCGTGGCGTTTGCCGCCGGAAACGACGCGTGCACCCTTGGACACGGCGTCCGAAATGTGCTCCTCGACCTTAAGGACCGCCGCCATGTCGATCAGTGGACCCTGCTGGGTTTCGCCCTTGAGCCCGTCACCGACCTTGAGGTTGGCAACCGCCACCGCCAATTTCTCGGCGAAGGCATCGTAGACGCTGTCCTGAACCAGCAACCGATTGGCACAAACGCAGGTCTGGCCGGTATTGCGGTATTTCGACGCAATAGCGCCTTCAACCGCGGCGTCCAAATCGGCGTCGTCGAAGACGATGAACGGCGCGTTGCCGCCCAGTTCCATCGACGTCTTCTTCACTGTGCCGGCGCACTGCTCCATCAACAGCTTGCCGATCTCCGTCGAGCCGGTAAAAGTCAGCTTGCGGACCAGGGGGTTGGAGGTCATTTCGCCGCCGATTTCGCCGGATGCGCCGGTGACCACACTGAACACACCCTTTGGCACACCGGCCCGTTCGGCAAGTTCGGCCATGGCCAGGGCGGAATACGGGGTCTGAGTGGCTGGCTTTACCACCATCGTACAGCCGGCGGCCAGGGCTGGTCCGCACTTGCGGGTGATCATGGCGGCTGGGAAATTCCAAGGCGTAATCGCCGCGCAAACGCCGATCGGTTCCTTCAGAACCACGATCCGCTTGTCGGCCTGGTGACCCGGAATGGTGTCGCCGTAAATGCGCTTGCCCTCTTCGGCAAACCACTCGATGAAGGACGCGGCGTAGGCCACCTCGCCCTTGGCCTCGGCCAGCGGCTTGCCCTGCTCGGCGGTCATCAGCACCGCCAAATCGTCCTGGTTCTCCATCATCAGGTCATGCCAACGGCGCAAGATTACTGAACGTTCCTTGGCGGTTTTTGTCCGCCAACCCGGAAACGCCGCGTTCGCAGCCTCAATCGCCCGTCGGGTTTCGTCGGTTCCCATGCGCGGAATCGTACCCAGTTCTTCCCCGGTTGCCGGGTTGGTCACCGGGATCGTCGCGCCGCTGTCGGCGCCAACCCAGGCGCCGTCGATGTAGCAGGCCTGCCGAAACAGGTTCGAATCAGTCAGTTGCATGGTGCCTCCACATACCAAAGTGCCAATTATTGGCAGTAAATATAGCGTTGTGCTCTGCTTAGTATAACCGCTATCGGCGCCGTTTTAACCATTACGCGCGTCACACTCCGGCCGGAATCATGGCTCGGCCCGGCTGCTCTTGGTAGAGGGGATTTTAACCGTATTTTCACCGAACTTGCGCTAACGTGAATTTGTCGGCTCCCAAAAATACCTATTCGGTCTTGGTTGCCGAAGGCCCCGATTCCCCCCGGATCGGGGCCTTTTCATTTCAGTCCCAGGCCTGCCCGTCCGCCACGACAATCGCGAACCGGTCGGCAAGTGCCGCCAGTTCCGCCGCATGGAGATCGAGCGCCGAGACCACCCCTGTACCAGCAAGCGGCAGATCACGGGTCGCGCAGGCTCCCGCGACAACAGTGCTGCGAAATCCTAAATCCAGCGCCGCCCGGACACTGGAACTGACGCACATATGGGTCATGAAACCGGCAAAAATCAGGGGTTCCCGCCCCGTCGCACGCAGCTGCTCCTGCAGGTCGGTTCCGGCAAAAGCGTTGGGCAAGGTCTTGGCAATCACGGCCTCGCCATCAACCGGTGCCACTTGGGAAACAATCTGCCCACCTGGGCCATCGGGGTCAAAGGGACCGCCACTGCGCCCCTGATGCACCACATGGATGATCACCGACCCGGCCGCACGGGCCCGGGCCAGCAGATCCGCCCCGACTTCCAAGGCCTGCGCAATCCCGGTCAACGGCAGGGCCCCGTCGACATATTCCCGCTGGGCATCGATCATCACCACCGCGCTTTCGGCAAGGGTCGGAGGCTGTCTGGGAGCCCCGGCCATCTGCAGCAGGGTCTTGGGACGGGTCATGGCTGAACCTCCTTTGATTCCATAGGCTTGGACACTTTTCCTGGACTACCACCGTAAGGTCAGTCGATCCTCCCGCACCTCGAACCCGTTCAGGCGGTTCAGGAAGGTCATGCCCAACAGTGATATGCCAAGCTCTGCATCAACGACACTGGCTTCAACGTCGTAAAGGCTCAACTGATCGATCCTCAGTTCCCTGAGTTCGACCTTCGCCGCTCTGGCGATCCCGTTCGCTGTCTGAACCGGGATGTTGAAGTCCAGATTGTCCAGGTTAAGCCCCGCCGCAACTGCGTCGCGGCGGCTGAGAGCGACCATGCTGGCGCCGGTATCGACCAGAAACCGCACCGGTTCACCGTTGACATGGCCGACCAGCAGGAAATGACCCTGCGCGGTCCGTTCGATGCGGATTTCCCGGTCATTGCCGCCCGATACGGTCCGTTCGGTCGAACCGGCCTGCGGCTTGCCGGCGGATTGCAGGAAACGGGTGATGTCGTCGCGGTACTCGATCACAGCGACGGCTGCCACCGCGAGAACAAAAAGCCAAAGCCCTGCGCGCCCGATCATGGCGGCGGATCTTATTCCACTGTTACCGATTTCGCCAGGTTTCGCGGCTGATCGACGTCGGTGCCCTTCAGCACCGCCACGTGGTAGGCCAACAATTGAACCGGCAGCGCATAGAGTATCGGCGTAACAAAGGGGTGGACCATCGGCAATTCAACCACTTCCGCAGCACTCTCACCGATCTTCTCGATCCCGCGGCGGTCCGACAGGAAGACCACACCGGCCCCCCTGGCCACCACTTCCTGCAGGTTGGACGCGGTTTTTTCAAACAGGGCGTCCGAGGGGCTGATCACGATCACCGGCACCTGTTCGTCGATCAGCGCGATCGGGCCATGCTTCAGCTCGCCGGCCGCGTGGCCGGCAGCATGGATATAGGAAATTTCCTTGAGCTTCAGCGCGCCTTCCAGTGCGATCGGGTAGCCGACACCGCGGCCGATATACAAGACATCCTTGGCCTCGAAGATTTCATGGGCCAATGACTGCAATCGGCCGTCATCGGCCAATATCTCCGCTGCCCGGGCCGGTACCTCGGAAATCGCGGCCGAAAGCTCGGCTTCCTGATCCTTGTCAATGGCGCCAACCTGCCTTGCCACGGCAATCACCAGGCAGGCCAGGGTCACCAGCTGGCAGGTGAAGGCCTTGGTCGACGCGACCCCGATTTCCGGCCCGGCAAGCGTGGGCAGCAGGATGTCCGCCTCCCGCGCGATCGAACTTTCGGGCACGTTGACGATGGCGACGATGGTCTGCTTCTGTGCCTTGGCGTAGCGCAGCGCCGCCAGGGTATCGATGGTTTCGCCAGATTGGGAAATGAACAGCGCGACGCCGCCCGACGGCAGCGGCATGCTGCGATAGCGGAACTCGCTGGCGATATCCACTTCAACATTGATCCCAGCGACCTGTTCGAACCAGTACTTCGCCACCATACCGGCGTAGTGAGCGGTTCCGCAGGCGACAATCGTGATCTTCGGTACCGCGGCCCAGTCGATCGAGAACTCCGGCATACTGATCGTCCGGGTCGCCGGATTGAAATAGCTGTTCAGCGTGTCGCCGATCACCGTCGGCTGCTCGTGGATTTCCTTCAGCATGAAATGGCGGTGATTGCCTTTGCCGATCAGTGCACCGGACAGAGCCGTCTGCTTGATCGCCCGCTCCACCGGCTGGTTGTCGGCGTCAAACACGCTGGCACCGGACCGCCGCATCACAACCCAATCGCCTTCCTCGAGATAGGAAAGCCGTTCGGTCAACGGTGCCAGGCACAACGCGTCGGAACCCAGGAACATCTCGCCGTCGCCCCAGCCGACCGCCAGGGGCGACCCGCGGCGGGCACCGATCATCAAGTCATGCTCGCCGGAAAAGACCACTGCCAAGGCAAAGGCGCCTTCAAAACGAGCCAAGGATTTCCGTGTCGCTTCAACCGGATCATCGCCCTGGTTCATGTAATAAGTGATCAAATGTGCGGCGACTTCGGAATCGGTTTCGGACTGAAAGACATGGCCGTGCGCCAGCAATTCGTCCGCCAGTTCGCGGTAATTTTCGATGATTCCGTTGTGGACCAAAGCCACTTTGTCGGTGGCATGAGGGTGAGCGTTGACTTCGTTGGGCACACCATGGGTCGCCCATCTGGTATGCCCGATCCCCAAATCGCCATGGATCGGCGCGCCATCGATGACATCGACCAGACGGTCGATCTTGCCCTCGGCCCGCCGGCGATCGATGGCCTGGTCGGTCAGGGTTGCAATGCCGGCCGAATCATAGCCGCGGTAAGCCAGTCGCCGCAGCCCGTCGATCAGGGACGGAACCACGTCCTCCCTGCCCATCACTCCGATTATCCCGCACATACTGCTTCCCCGTCAGTCGGTCTTTCCTTGCTTCTTTCTCAGCTTCCCGGCCGCACCTTCCTTGTTCTGTTGCCGGCTGCGGCCGAACGCCAACGCATCGGCCGGCACCTTTTCGGTCACCACGCTGCCGGCCGCCACATAGGCGCCATCGCCAATTTCGACGGGCGCCACCAAAGTGCTGTTCGAACCGATGAAGCTGCCGCCCCCGATTTGGGTGCGATGCTTGGCAACCCCGTCGTAATTGCAGGTAATGGTCCCGGCGCCGATATTGGTCTTGGGCCCGACCGTTGTGTCGCCAAGATAGGTCAAGTGATTGGCCTTGGCCCCATCGGCAATCTCGGAATTCTTCACTTCGACAAAATTGCCGATATGGGCATCGCGGCCCAGCTTGCTGCCGGGCCGAATTCGCGCGAAGGGGCCGATCGTCGCACCGGCGGCAATGTCCAGGCCGGCATCGCTCTTGGCATCCTTGCCGGTCAAATGCGAAAACGCACAAATGGTGACATTGTCTCCGATGGTCACGCCGGGGCCGATCACGACATTGGGTTCGATCACCACGTCCCGCCCGATCGCCGTGTCATGGCTCAGAAACGTGCTGTCCGGATCGATCAGGGTGGCACCCTCGGCCATTGCCAACCGGCGCAGACGGCCTTGAAAAATCGCCTCGGCCCGAGCCAGTTGCTCACGTGCATCGACACCGAGAGCCTCGTCTGCCGGCGCATCGGTGACAACACAACGGAGACCCTTCTGCCGGGCGAGCGCCACGATGTCGGTTAGATAGTATTCACCCTTGGCGTTGTCGTTGCCGATCGCGTCAAGCAGGGGCCACAACTCGCGAGCCCGCACCGCCATGAAACCCGAATTGCAGAGGTCAATTTCCAATTCTTCCGGCGTGGCGTCTGCATGTTCGACGATCCGATCAAGCGTACCGTCCTGATTGGTTATCAGCCGTGCAAACCGCAGGCGATCCATTGGCCGGAACCCCAGCACGGATATGGCGGCGCCCTCGCCCTCGGCCAACGCCGCCACCATGGCTTTAAGCGTCTCGGACGTGATCAGGGGGCTATCGGCAAAAAGAACCAGGACGGTTCCATCGACATCCGACAAAAGGTCCCTCGCCGCCATTACCGCATGTCCGGTTCCCAGCGGCGGGTCTTGAATGGCGTGTTCAGCATCATCGGCCAGGGCGGTGCGCACCCGATCCATCCCGGGCGCGGTGACCACAACGGTGCGTCTCGGGTTCAGTTGGGCGGACGCGGCCAGCACATGTCCGATCATCGACCGCCCACCGATCTGGTGCAGCACCTTGGGCAGGTCGGATTTCATCCTGGTACCCATTCCGGCCGCCAACACGACCACTGAAACACTGTCTGTTACCGTCATTTCCGGATGCTATCCTTAGAACCCGCGGGACAAACCCTGTTGTCATCGCGCGCGGACATTGCCATAAGACCCCAAGAGCGACCAATCAATAAGTATTTCCAATTGTTTCGCCGTCGAACCTACCAACCGGAAAGGACCAGATGTGGACCGCAAAGCCCTGATTTTCGACCTCGACGGCACCCTGGTCGACACCGCCCTCGACCTACACCGAACCCTGAACGTGGTGCTCGACGAGTTGGGACGTCCGCCGGTTCCGGACGACCAAGTCCGCGCGCTGATCGGTGACGGCGCCCGCAAGCTGGTGGAGCGCGGCTTGGAGATCACCGGCGGCCTGCCTGAGGACGCGGCCTTCGAGCAGGCGGTCGAGCGTTTCTTCGCCTATTACGGCGACCATCTGGCGGACTATAGCCGCCCGTTCCCCAATGTCGAGACGGTCCTCGACCAAATGGCGGAAGCCGGTCACGTTCTGGGTGTCTGCACCAACAAGGCGGAGACCTTCAGCGTCAGCCTGTTGGACCAGCTCGGCTTGCTGAACCGTTTTGCCGCGGTGGTTGGCGGCGACACCCTGCCTTTCAAGAAACCCGACGGTCGCCACCTTCAGGAAACCGTTGCGGCGATGGGCGCGGTCGGCAGGCCGGCGGTCATGATCGGCGACAGCAGGAACGACGTTGCCAGCGCGCGCAACGCCGGTTTTCCGGTCGTTGTGGTCAGCTTCGGGTACCGAAACGGTCCGGTCGAGGATTTAGGGGCGGATTACGTGATCGACGACTTTATCGAGCTGCCGAACCTGCTTGCCGACCTCGCTTGACAGGGCAGGAACCCCTGCCGTATAGCATGGCCTTCCCCGTGGGCGATTAGCTCAGCTGGTAGAGCACTGTGTTCACATCGCAGGGGTCACTGGTTCAAGTCCAGTATCGCCCACCATTATTCCCAAGCAACCGGCTCGTCATTGGGGACGTGCCACGGGACGACGGCGTCACCCCCCACCATTCTTCTACACCCGGCGCAATAGCCCTATTGGCACGGATACTTGTTCGCCAACGCGACAAAGACATCCCGCGACGCATTACCCGACAATTTGCCCGGGTAAAGGGTCGCCCAATCTTTGAACAGTATCGATGCGCGAAGGTCGTCCAAGTTCGGCGGCGGGCAGGAATTCCATGACTTCCCAATTTCCGGGAATTCGTTGGCCAGTTCCAAGACGCCGCGGATATAGCCACGGCAAACGCCTTCGGCGAACGCCACCTCTCCCAACTTGACACACCATCCCTGCCACAGTTCGGAGCCGCTCATGCGGTTTTCCTCCCCCAAAGCAAAATAATTTCCTGTCGCTCCAGCACCCTGGGCCAGAAGTGCTACGAAGAAACCCGCCACAAGCGCGAACTGTCGCATACCCATCCCTCCAAGAATTGACCGGAATTGGTTGCCATTGTGGAGCACTTGGGCCCAGCCGTACAGTCCGAGCGTCTAGGCTGGGTTTTGGGATGAAGAGCTTCAGAGTGCCAACAAACGGACGGCGAACGGCTTGAGCGCCCTAACGATTGTCTCCGCCCCGCCCTCCGTGACAAATGCGGAAGCCGTGTCTGTTTCATTCAAGCGCGTCGTGCAGGGCCACTGCCAGCCTGATCAGCTGGATGGGTTTGTTCAGGATTACCTCCTCCAGGCCCAAGGTTTCCTGACCCGCGCGGGACTCCGCCGGGTACCCCGACATGAAAATAATCTTTTGGCCAGGATGCGTTATGCGCGCCTTGGCGGCGAATTGAAGCCCACTCACACCGCCAGGCAGAACCACATCGGATAGAATCAAGTCGATCTTCCGGTCTTCTTTCAAAATACGGTCCGCGGCCGCCGCGTCCGGTACATCAAGCACCTGATACCCAAGCGCATCCAGCATCCGCACCGCGGTTTCCCGGACATCCTCGTCGTCCTCGATGACCAGGATGGTTTCACCGTGCCCACGCGGGAGTTCATCCGCTTGCAAGACCTCGGTTTGCAGCCCTGTGCCCTCGTGCGACCGCGGCAGGTAAAGTGAGATCCTGGTGCCCCGACCGACCTCGCTCTCGATGTCAACATGGCCGCCCGACTGCTTGGCGAAGCCATAGACCATCGACAGGCCGAGGCCGCTCCGCATGCCGAACTGCTTGGTGCTGTAGAATGGCTCGAAGGCGCGGGCTCTGACCTCGTCCGCCATGCCGCAACCATCATCGCTGACCGTCAACACGACATAGTCCCCCGCCGACGGTTCCGAGCCGTCCGAGAACAATCCTTCCGCCAGGCTGGCATTTACACATTCGATGGTCAGGGTTCCGCCGTCCGGCATCGCGTCGCGCGCATTGATCGCCAGGTTCAGCAAGGCGTTCTGGACTTGACCCGGATCGGCTCTCGCCTGCCAAAGGTCCGGATCGGCACGGGTTTCGATGGTGATCGTTTCACCAAGCGCCCGGTCGAGCAGGTCCGACATTTCGCCCACCAGGTCGGCGGCATTGAATGCAACCGGTTGCAGGGGTTGGCGGCGCGAGAATGCAAGAAGCCGTTGCGTCAGCTCGGAACCCCGTTCGGTCGCTTGCAGGATCGGTTTGGTATAGGACGAATTGTTGCCCGTCTCGGCGGCAAGCAATTCCGCGTTGCCCGAGATCACCGCCAGCAAATTGTTGAAATCGTGCGCCACTCCACCGGTCAACTGCCCGATTGCCTCCATTTTTTGGGACTGGTGCAGCTGTTCCTCAATTCTACGCCGTCCGGTTACGTCCAACAAGGTGACATAAGCCGCGATTTGGCCGCGCCAGTCGACGGTCCCGGCCAGGCACTCCAGCGCGACAACACTTCCGTCTTGCTTCAAACCATCGAACTCGAACCGGATCGTCTTACCGCGTTGCAGGAAAAGCGACTGGCGGACCTCCTCAAGGTGCTCCACTTCGTGGGGGGCAATCAGCGGGTCGATACGCCGCAAAGCCAAGATATCCGCGTGTGAATCAAAGCCGAAAATTCGCGCGCATTCGTCATTGGCGAATGCAGGCTTATGATTGCAATGAACGATCAAAATTCCCTGGATGGACCCTTCGGCCAGTTGGCGAAAGTCCGCCTCGCTCTGACGAAGTGCGGCTTCCACTTCGCGTTGACGCTTGATCACGGCGGCGTTTTCCTCCTGCAGGGCCACCGCCTGCTTGAGAAACCGCTCGACGTTGCGGGCCGTCAATATCAACAGGCAGGAAAACACGATCGTCAGGGCCCCGTACACGGCGGGAAAGACGTACGTGAAAAAGAACCTGGCCGTCAGCGGGCCGAGCAACAAAACAATGAAAATCATGGCGGTTGGAAAATGGGGCGCGAGTGTCGTCGCACCGCCGGCGGCCACCCCGAAAATGATGATAAACAATAAAAGTTGCAGTACGGTGTCGTTCTCAGGAAACACGATGATCGGCGCGGCACCAAAAATCGTGGTAATTCCCAGAGAGGTAACAAAGAAAAGCTTCATCCACCGCGCCAGATCACCATCCTCGGGCTTGCGCAAATGAAAGATTGCGGCAATACCACCCCGCAACAAGACCAACACCGTTGCCAAGATGGCCCACGAATAAAGACGGTGAGCCTCAATTTCGCCGTTGAGAACCGAAACCAACGCCGCAATCACCAGCAAGGACGCGATCACAGACAGTGGCAGCGAACGATAAAGGAGTCGGATTTGCGTGGGACTAGCTTCAAGAAGCGACATAGATATCGATAACTATTATCAATTACAGTATTTCAACAGCCCGTCGCTTTACAGCGAATCCCACTGTTCAAACGACGAGTACTGGCGGGTCACTGGAAATTACTAACAGATTTGTTGGCGTGGCGTAATCACCAATTCCGGCTATGCGACCACTGCGGTATCTTCTCAGTTTGGATCAAAATTTGTAAATAAGGTTCAGCAAACGCAATCAGAATCATCTGCGAACATGCTGGTTTCTTGGACCTAAAGCCCGCGGTTTAAATTGCTCGATACCACTCCAGGTCGCGCATCAGATGGGCGGACTACGGGCTATTCCATTGTGTGGATCAAGTGCTGCACCGCCCCGGCAAACGGATCCATAAGACCGTCCGCACAATCGCGGTCCAGCCATTCCAACATCCACTTGATTTCATAACGCGCCAAGGTGTCGGTCCAGCGGCCGCCAAAACGGTTATAGGCCGTCAGGTACCCGTTCAACCAATCGAGATAGGCGGTGTCCTGACCACGATCCCGCGCCGTCAGATAATCGACGCAAAGAGCCGCACCAGCGCCGTAATATCCATACACACCACTTGGATGATCAGCATAAGCACGGCTACCGGAAAATAATACCAGACACGCCATCAATAACACAGCTTTGCGAGGTCCCATGATATGTTCCTTTCATACAATGAGGCCCAATCGCTGAATCCGAACACCAGATAAATAGCCGATCATTTATATATTTATGTTTCAGGAACATCTTGACTCCCAAACGTTTTCGCGCAGTTCGTCGAATTCATGCCTTAGTATTATTTCGGTGAATTATGGCAATTGTATGCCGGAACCCGTGGATTGACCGGCCAGTGGACCAATTCCCGACTGGCAGCACAGCCAAAGGTCGCAACGTGGTGTGGCGACCCGAAATCACTTGCAAATCATGCCGAATGGCAGAGCTCGCAGCCATATTCGGCGCATTGCGGCCCCACCTTCCGCTGATCCAAAACGGCAGAAAACTCAGCCAAATCCTGCGCTGAAAACCCGTTGAATTTCAGTGCGAGTTGGCAATCCTCGGCTGTTTTGGCTCGGACGATGCGAACCACTTCGGCGTTGACGAACTGGCCCTGCCGGACACAGGGTACCGGAAAATACAGCGCGGCCTGAACCTCCTGCCCCAGCTGCAGGTCGCCCTGATAACCGGCCAGCCGGCACCCACCGACTCCCCAATCCTTGGCCTTGTACCTGGCTCCCTTAATCTCGATCTCAATGGTCGGGCGGTCGATCCTCACAGTCCGGCGCCGGTTCTCTACCACCAGGTTTCTCCGCTGATTCTGGGACAGTGTTTCTGGATCGCAGCCTAAAGCACGATCCTTAAAATTCGTTGCATGTGCCACGGTACCGTCGGGTCTGAAAATCGTCTAAACAGCCCACTTCGTCCGGTCACGGCCATGGCTTGGTCAGGCCTGATCTTGATTAGGCAATGGTTCAGAGAACAACCCCTTTGCGATCCGCTGACGGGTGGCTTCCAACTCTTGGGCAAAGGCGGCATCATCACCCGTCAAACCGGCCAACGCGCCAAGCCGCAGCCCCGGTGCGTCCAGGACCAGAGCGCCCGCGTTGCTCAGAGCTTCG
Source organism: uncultured Sneathiellales bacterium (assembly GCA_964344385.1). Lineage (GTDB taxonomy): Bacteria > Pseudomonadota > Alphaproteobacteria > CAYFNG01 > CAYFNG01 > CAYFNG01. The sequence goes on along the minus strand of CAYFNG010000003.1, from coordinate 464,410 downwards.
TACCTGGCCGCCAAAGCCTGTTTCTTGTGCTTTTGATGGGGTTGGAAATCATCAAACTGGCGCGGTGCGATAGGATCGCCGAGCACCAGATCGCCAGCCGCAACCGCGGCCTCGACCAGTGCCGTTCCCGCCGGCGAGCGGACGATGATGCCGTTAAACCCGGCATCCTCACCAACCGGCGACCCTCCCGGCCAAACGTCTGCCGCCGCAACATCGGCGGCTTCACCCAACGCGTCGGGGCACAGCTTGCAGCGGGCTTCCAGTTGCCACCCCTGTTCGTCCTCCCAAAGCTCCAGATAAGATTTCTCGAAAGCCCTGCCATCCGTGGTCTCGATCCGTGTACGACCGGGATTACCATAGCCGCGATAGCGACACAGGCTGACCTCCTCTTCGACCAGGCCGAATTCGTCAAGCAGGTCAGTGGATTTCCCTAACTGCGATTGGCCGCCGCAAACCATTGCCAGTCGGGCAATACAAAAGCGATCAATGCGGGGGTCGATGACCGACATCCGATGCACGGCACTCAAATCACAGGGCTTGGCGATGATCGCAAATGGTTCGCCACGGGCCAACGCTGCTGCCAATCCGGCCAGCGGGGCGGTTGGCCCGTATCGCGACCCGGCGGCGGCGATCACCTCGGCCGGCGTCGTATTTAGATCCCAGCGGCTGCGCATCGGCTGATCGGGGTCAGAACGCACCTGTAGGATGAACCGGGCCCGGCCCGAACGCAGCAACTGCACGCCAAGGGCCGTCAACACGCCACCGGTCGCGGCACGGAACCGAATCTCGGGGTTGCCGGCCCAGGCGTATCGCATGTCAGCGAAGCTTCCCCAGACCAGGTCCTGCTCGGGACAGGCGAAAGCCCTGGGCTCGACGCCGACACCCGGGCATGCCGACAACAACTGCGTTTCCTCGTGGGCTTCAAACCCATCGGCGGGCACCGGCCGCAAACTGCCGCGCGCCGTCATTATCATTCGGACACGCGCTCCGGTCACCGCCTCACAAAGACCGCAGCCGATGCACAAGCCGGCCCGGATAACATCGGCGATGCTGTTCGGCGCCACGTTTGTCGCCTCCATGTGATGATCTAGTTGAGGAAATCGAATATTTGGTCGACAAGCACCTCAACACCTTGTTCACCGCTTCGCAAGGTGATTTCGGCCGCCTGCGGGCGTTCGTAGGGCGAGTCGATACCGGTGAAGTCCGCCAGTTCGCCGGCCCGGGCTTTCCGGTACAGCCCCTTCGGATCACGCGCCTCGCAAACCGCCAGCGGCGCATCTACGAAGATCTCAATAAATTCGGAAGGACCGAACAGCGAACGGGCCATGCGGCGTTCGGCACGAAACGGCGCGATGAACGACACCAACACGATCAACCCGGCATCGACCATCAACTTCGCGACTTCGGCAACTCGTCGGATGTTTTCAACTCGGTCGAGATCTGAGAACCCCAGATCCCGGTTCAGGCCGTGGCGGATATTGTCGCCGTCCAACAAATAGGTTCGAAGACCGACGGCATGCAGCCGTTGTTCCAGACGGTCGGCAATGGTTGACTTGCCCGCCCCGGAAAGGCCGGTAAACCAGAGAACCCGGGGGACCTGGCAATTGGCCCTGGCGCGCGCCGTCTTGTCGACCCGCATGTCGTGCCAGGCAATTTCCAGCGGCGCCGCGTGGCCCGTCTGGTGCTGAAGATCGAACGGCGACGGTTTCATGCGGTAACCAAGGCCTTGTCCGGTGCCGCAACCAAACGATGCGCATGCAAGCGCTGGTAATGGGGCAAAACAATCTCATGGATCTCTTTGACACGGTCCGGGGCATCGGCCAGGTTGATATAGTCACGCGGTTGCGGCTTCAGGCCGTCCGACTGGCGCAAGTTCTCGTGCCAGGACCCGCCGTCGTACCAACTCACTTCGTCGCGCCTACCCGGCGCCCAACTCAAGGCGTCGGGCGAGAAGGGGATGCCGACCGCGCGGCAATAGGCCTCGACGATCCCGTGCGGATCCTCCAGCAGATCGTCGCTGTCGATCACCGGGGGCGGCGCGCCTAAGCGGTCCCACAGCCGGTCGAACAGTTGACGCTGCTCGACAAAGGCGATCTCCTTCAGGACGAAATCCGGCCAGTGCTTGTACATCGACGTCGCCACCTTGGCCGGGTCGCGGATCAGGAAGCTGTGGTTGAAGTGATCCAGGAAATCGTCCGACCACATATGCTCGACATAGTGGGGGAAGTCCTTGCTGAACACAGGCCCCTTGCGGGCTGCCGTCTGCAGGTCGCGCCAGACGCCCTCAAACGTCAGGCCCGGGGTCCGGGGACTGTCGGGCCGGACCCGCGGCCATAGCGGGGTTTCGCCCTGGTACCACGGCTCGCCGAACGGTTCGTGAAAGCAGGCCATGTCACCCCGCATCCGCATCATCCATTCGAATGCGGTCGAGGTCGAACGCGGTATCGCCCAAAGCACCAGAATCTTGTGCATCCCACCCTCCCCTTGTGGTCAACCCAGTGTCGACAGAAGATGCCCATAGCCAGGCGCAGCCGGCAGGCCGAGATGTTTCAGCATTGCCCAATAAAGGGCGAAATCCGAACCCACCACCGGTTTAGCGGTCGCGCCTTCGACTGCGTCGACGACCTGCATCATGCGAAACCCGGCCCCGGTCTGAACGATGGCGTCGGCCATCGGCGCGCGGCGGTGGGCATCGACCGCGGCCTGGTACATGATGTGGTCGGGGTAGTCCCACAGGGTCGCCGCCTCGATGGCCAATTTCTCGGCGTGGTCGGCAACGATACCCTGTGCGATCAAGTCCCCGGCCCACAGAATTTCGAAGCCGGCCGCCTCGAGATAGCCATTGATGCCCTTGGACCAGTCGTCGCGGTAATAGCCGTTGGCCACGGTGATCCGCTTAGCGCCGATTTCCCGCAGGCCCTCGACCAGGCAATGCCCGGCCATGAAGAACCTGGCCCCGGCTTTTCCCGAAATCCCCTCGCAGATCCGTTCGATGTCGTCGGGCGAGGTTCCGTTACAATGGACCCAGTTGGATCCCACCTGGCCAATCACCTGGCAGTAGGACAGCGCCAGACAGACCGCCGATTCCTCCAGGAGGTCGAAATTGCGGGCCCGCTGGCCGAGTTCGTATTCATAGTCCGGGATGTGATTGACCCTTTGGATCACACCCGTGCCGCGCGGCGCCACATCCAGGAACTGCTGCGGACTGTCGTCGAAATAGCGTGGTGTGGTGACAAAACCGGCGCAGGCCCGGTAACGGCGATGTGCTTCACCAATGGCGGCCATATTCCTCTCCGGTATCGTGATCATTTTCCAATTCTTTGAGATAGGTTACCCTCAAACCATCCTTGAGAACATTGCCGTTTGATCGTGGTTTTGATATCAATTTTGATATGAATAAACGGCGATACGCAATCCCATCCGCCAGCGCTTTGGTGGCATTCGAAAGTGCGGCCCGGCACCGCAATTTCAGCCGCGCCGCCGAGGAACTCCACACCTCGCAATCGGCAATCAGTCGCCATGTGGCAGAGTTGGAGCGACGGCTCGATGCCCAACTGTTCCATCGACAGGGGCGGCGCCTCGACTTGACCGAGGACGGCAGCCATTTCTACCGGGCGGTGGTGTCGGGTCTCGAGAACATCCAATCGGCGGCCGAGGCGATCCGGGGTTGGTCGGGGCACCAACATGTGACCATCGCCTGCAGCCACGAGATTTCGCACCTCTTCCTGATGCCCAGGTTCGAGGAACTACAGTCCGCGCTCGGCACCAACGTCCGGATCCGGGTCATGACCTATGAATATGATGTGATGGAGACCGGGCTCGATCCCCGGGTCGACGTGATGCTGACCTACCGTCAGTTGGGATACGATGAACCCGGCCAGTTGACCGTGCTTCGGGAAGGGGTCAGGCCAATCTGCTCACCGTCCTTTTTTGCGGCACACCAGGACATATTGCTCGGCGACATCGCCGGCTGGTCGGAATTGCCTTTCCTGAAGCTGACCAAACCGAACCTTGGCTGGGCAACTTGGGAGGAATGGTTGACGGCGGTTGGTACCCCCGGGGTCGCGCCCGTCTTTCAGCGGTTCGACAACTACGTCTACCTGCTGGAGGCCGCCGCCGCCGGCCGGGGTCTGGCCCTCGGCTGGCAAGGCCTGGTCGAGCGCTATTTCAACCACCGCACTCTGATGCCGTTGTCGGATAACCCCGTCTCCTTCGACCGCGCACTGGTCGCGGTCCCGACCCGGCGTGGCCGAACCCGCCGAACCAGCGACCGGTTCCTGGAATTTCTTGAGGCGGAGCTAGTTGTACGTGACTGAAGGGTGCTCCTTTGCGCGCAGAAAATACCTGCGCGCCAAATGCCAATAGCCGGGCAGCAGATATCCACCGTTTTTTTCCAGGTAGTGATCCCGGTTGGCGCGGTAACGGGACGGAATTGAATACCAGGGCAGTTCAGGGTGGTCGTGGTGAACCACGTGATAGGTGTTGTTCAAATACAGCAAGCGCCAGAACCAAGCCCCTTCGATGATCGCGGTACGGTGGGCCGGTTCCGTGGCGGCCTGGTGTTCGGCAAAAGACCGATGCAACGCCAGCGCCGTCCCCGGATAGGCGACCAGCAACACATACTGCCAGGCTGGAAAGGCGCAGACCGCTTCCAGGAACCAAAAGATTGCGGCGACCAACAGCAAATGGGTAGCAATCATCGGCAGGCGATCGGTTTCACCGCCGCTGACCCGACGAAACTCGCCGATCCAGCATCTCGCTGCCGCTTCGGCCGGCCCCAGCGCCAACCGCCCCAGCAATGAGTTGCGAGCCCATAGGAAAGACCGGCTCACAGGACCGAGGTATTGCCAAGCTTCCTTCGAAACATAGAAGGACTCAGGGTCGATGCCCGGCAGCGTCAGTTGGTGTTCGCGATGGTGAACCAGGTGGCTCTCCCGGTAAACCGAATAGGGCAACCATAAACAGAGGGGAAGATACGCGACCGCATCATTGACCCAGCGGGTGTTCGTCGGGTGGCCATGCAGGCATTCGTGCTGCAGGCTCATCTGCCATGCCACGGCAACCGAACCGAAGGCCATTATTGCCCACCATGGGAGCTGTGCATGGTTCAACACCAATGCCAGCCATCCTGCGTAGATTGCAGTCGCCAAACCCCAGGTCAGCCACTCTCGTTCGATGAACTCCGTTTCAATTCCCTTGGCCGCGCCATCTTTCCGCGACAAGGCGGCGGGCCGCCGTTCCGTTTCCATTACCATCACCGACACCTGTACCACTGACTTGAACTCATCCAGGGTACCGAGCACCGGGGTATGTGTACAATGTTCCAAACGTAAACTAAAATCTCTTTTTGATGACTAAATTCAACAAATATGGTTAAAATCGTCACATTCGCGGAACGACAGAACCTATCCGGGAGGCCTCAACTATGACCGTCATGAACCGTCGGGAACAGGCCGGTGTGTTCTATCAACGGGTCACGCGGGCGTTGGTGGAAAGCGGAATGAGTCGCTCCGACCTAGCCCGCGCCTCGGGTCTGGACAGGTCGACCCTGACTCAGTTGCTGGCGCCCGGTGCCAGTCGCCTGCCTCGGGCGGACACTGCGGCGGCAATTGCCAGCGCCCTGCAGGAAAGCCTGGACTGGCTTTTGGGACTGACCCACGACCGGGCGGGCAGCGCGGCCGTGTTGGAACACGTCCTGAAAATTGAACCGTCGACCCGTATGCCTGCCGATGCCAAACTGCTCGCCTGGCAGGAGGAAGCGAAGGGATACAAGATTCGCTACGTTCCGACCAACCTGCCGGATATGCTCAAGGTCCCGGCCGTGATCGAGTACGAATACGCCGATTTCTCGCTGGCCGAGCCGGCCGAAGTTCTGGGGACCAGCACCGAACAGCTGACCTATGCCCGCATGCCGGAAACCGATGTCGAAATCTGTTGTCCGGCACAAGCACTTGAGACGTTCGCGATCGGTTGCGGGATCTGGAGCAATTTGCCTCGGGCCGCGCGGCTCGACCAGCTTCGGCACATGGTGGCCCTGGTCGACGAACTATATCCGACCTTGCGTTGGTTTCTGTTCAATGGGTTGGAGCATTACTCCGCGGCCCTGACGGTGTTCGGCCCGGAACGCGCAGCGATCTATGTCGGCAACATGTACCTGGTCTTCACGACCACCGAACATATCCGGCTGTTGACCCGGCACTTTGACGACATGATTCGGGCCGCCATTGTCCAGCCGACGGAAATCAGTGACTTTATTTCCGGTCTGATCCAACGTCTGGAATCGTCGGAAATTCAGGGCAACGGTTCATAGATATCGTCACTTGGAGAGGGTAAGGCCGCTTCGTTCCGCGCGTCGATGATTCGCGCCGACAGGCCAAACGGGAAACCGCGCCGCATCATTGCCGCCAGTTCCTTGTCGCGCTTGTCCGGTTTGCCCTGTGTGCGGAACGGGCCGAAACGGCGCTTTCTGGCATAGGCGATCGCCGCGGACAAATCCGCATCACCGGCCTCAGCCTGCGAACGGGCGATCGCGGCCTGGACAACGGGCTCCCCGACCCCTTTCTGCAACAACTTCATGCGGATTCGCGCCATCGCGTGGCCTTGCCTCAGCAGGCTGGCGACACGCGAATCCGCGTAGCGGGCGTCATCCAGGAAACCAGCCCCGGTCAGACGATCCAGCAAGGCATCGACATCCTTTTCTCCGGCACCCGGGTCGGTCCCGTGGACATGTGCCGACCGCATCACTTTCATCATCAGAATCCGGCGTAAATTCGCGCGCGAGGTTTCAAACCGCTTCAGATAGTGAAGCGCTGAGCGCTCGAGATAAGCAGCGTCGACCTTCCTGGGTCCGCGGCGTGGTTTGCGATCCACCATGGTCAGCGGTTCTTGTTTGCGAAGAGCGGCCGATCCCGACGCTCGGCGGCCGACGGCAGGGGCGCATCGCGATCCCCGACCCAGTGCACGATGTCGCGCCAAACCGTTTCGGCCTGCAGGTCGCGGAACAGCATGTGCCAGCCCTCGGGATAGACCGCGATCCGGTGCGGCGCCGCCAGTTTTCCAACCATTTCTTCGACCGGGTCGCGTGGGATGAGTTCGTCCTTTTCGCCGTACAGGACCAACATCGGCGTTTTCACCTTGGCCGCCGCCGCCTGCGCCGCGTCCATTAGATTGACCAGCCCATAGATCGCGTCAAACCGGGTGCGTTTGATGACCAGCGGATCGCGTCCCAAACGTCGCAACATTTCGATATTGTCGGACGGCCAAATATTCAGGCCCTGCCCGGTAGCCAGGTTCCAAGGCGTGAGATGTGCCGACAGCCAAAGTATACCGCGTACCCAGGGCGACATGGAGTCCCGCCCCCAAACCGCGGGGGCGGCCAGAACCAGCCCATCGACTTGCGGCGCGTCAGTCCGGGCCATGGTCGCCAGAACCATGGCTCCCCCCATGCTCATGCCTACAAGAAACGCCGGTTTTCCCGGATGGCGTCGTCGGACCAGGTCGACAAAGTCACGCAAGTCGGCGGTCATGTTGTCGACCCCACCCCAGATCCCCGGTTCGGGCGCGGCGCCGAACCCTCGTTGGTCAAAGGCGTATACGGTCAACCCGCTGGCCGCCCAATACGGCCCCGGTTCGGAAAATGCGTTGCGGTAGTCGTTAAACCCGTGGACGGCAACGATGATAGCGTGCGGCTCGCCGTCGGCCCGCCAGATTGCGACCGGAAGCCTGGCACCATCGCGCGCAAAATAGGCGTCCTGCGCCAATCGCGGCTCCGCCGGCACCGATCCAATGCTCTGAACGCTTGGTGTGCACCCCGACCCGCCGAGCAGCACGGCAACAAGCAGGCCCGCGAACCATGCGATCCGGTAGCCACCTGCATAACGCCGATCATTCATCGATCAGGTCCCTGATACGATCCTGCAGGACGGGCAGCAATTCGCGTTCAAACCAGGGATGCCTTTTCAGCCACGCCGTGTTGCGCCAGGACGGATGCGGCAAGGGCATCACATGCGGCCAATGATTCTTCCAGGCGCGGACCGTCTCGGTCAAGCTGCTTGCGCGTTGCGCCCCAAGATGCCAGCGCTGCGCATACTGGCCGACCACCAAGGTAAGCCGCACCGCACCGAGATGTCGCAGAAGCCGCTCGTGCCAGGTCGCCGAGCATTCTGGACGCGGCGGCAGGTCACCCCCCTTCGGCGCTCGGCCGGGATAGCAAAAACCTTGCGGGACAATGGCGATCATATCGTCATCATAGAAACGGTCGCGATCAAGTCCCAGCCAGTCGCGCAACCGATCGCCCGAGCGGTCGTTCCATGGAATTCCGGTCTCGTGCACTTTGGTTCCCGGTGCTTGTCCGGCAATCAGGATACGGGCGGACGTCTTCGCTCGGACGACGGGTCGCGGCCCCAGGGGCAGCGAGGTTTCACATAAGCGGCAATTGCGAATGTCTTCCAACAGGGAAGTCAGACCGTTTGATGGGTCCCCGGCTCCAGCCTCCCCTTCGGAACCGCCAGTATCCGGACCAGGTCCTATTGGCTTACCGGTACCCATCGACGGGCCAGGGCTTTGCCGGCGGCGAGTTCGTTGACCGTGAGCTTTGCACCCAAAGTGTCGAGGCGCGAGGCCGCCCCGGTCTCGTTGCGCCCCGCCGCCAACGTGTACCATTTATAGGCCTGGATCTGGTCCTGCTCGACGCCGAGGCCGTGTTCGTAGAGATAGCCGAGAGACAACTGAGCATTGCCGTGGCCCTGGTTGGCCGCCTTGGAAAACCAGTGTGCGGCCTTGCCATAGTCCTTGGACGTGTCGATCCCATTGGCAAAAAGGACCGCAAGATTGTGCTGGGCTTCGGCAACCCCTGCGTTCGCCGCCTGTTCGAACCAATCGCGAGCGCTGGCAAAGTCCTGTGGCACACCGCGGCCGGTCTGAAACAAAACGCCCAGATTGAATTGGGATTGCGGGTGCCCGTTCCTCGCCGCCCGTTCAAACCAATGCGCCGACCGCTTGAAATCCTGTGGCCGGCCCTCGCCGGCAGCATACATCTCGGCAAGCTTGGCCTGGGCCTCGACGTGCCCGCGGTTGGCGGCTTCCTCGAAGCGCTGGGCCGCGAATGCCAGATCGCCCGGGCTGCTCCCCGACGTTAGTTGCTTCATTCCCGCCTGATAGGACAGGTCGGCCTGCTGGGTATTGGCCTTTTCAACCACTGCCGCACCAGTGTCCTTTGGTTCGGTACCGGCGACGGCCATGGTTTCAGTGCCGCCGAAATCCTTGACCAGGCAATAGCCACCCTTGTCCTTGATGCGCTGGCAGTGTCGTGCCGCCGCGTCCGACGTCGGGAAGGACCCTGCCTTCAACCGCAAATATACGCCCTTCGACTGCCCCAGATCGACCTTGCTGACCTGCATTTCCAACCCCCCGAGCAGATCGGGGTAGGTTTTCTGCAGGGTTTCCCATCCCAGCAGGAGTTTCTCCATGCGCCGATAGGATGCCAAATGCAGCGCGAAACGGGGCTGTACCGGTTTGACGACCGGTGCCGGGCTCGGTTTGGTTTCGCTCTTCTTTGACTCCGCCGGTGTGATGTTGGGCAGTAGCTTGGCTTTCAAGGCCAATTGCGGTCCATTGACCGGTGCGGCCTTACTCGCCTGGTCTTGCGCCGAAACCTGGCCCTTAACGGTCTCAGGGCTGGTGCGGTCATCAACGCGTTCCTGGTAGCGGGCGTTTTCCTTGTCCGGTGCCAATACGCCATACCCCGACCTCGACTGGCCAACGGGTTCGGCAGCGTCCTGTGCCTCAGCCGGTTGGGAAAGAACCGTGCAGCTGGTCAAGCTCAACAGTGCCAACAGCCCGATCCATTGGACCGGAGCCAATTTGGCCTTGGAAGAGTTCCTGACGCCTGTCCGCGCGTGCCGTTTCGCACACCAATTCATGAAATTATCCGCAGCCCAAAACGGGATGAAATACGGATGGCAGCATAATGCCAACCGGCAAAGAAACCAATATTTTGAATTTTAACCTTTCTTTTACCTTATGAAATGCCATATAGTATACATAGCGCAACCGTTGACGGCGTAGGTCCGCGAGCAGCCGTCGATGGGCCTGGCAAGGTGCACATTGCTGGTATGCGCTAAAAGGAACCCCGCCAAAGCGCGGGGTTTCGCGTTTTTGGGTATCGGTAGTACGGCTTCAGCCCTGCCAAGCGTCCTGGAAACTCTCCAGAAAACCGGCCAGGTTGGCGCCCAGTTCCGGGCAATGATAGCCCCCTTCCTGGATCAGCACCGTCGGCAGGCCAAGTTGGGCGACTTCGGCCGCCATGGCGCGAAACCCTTCGGTCGAGACCTTTTGCACACCCAAAGGATCACTGGCTTGCGCGTCGAACCCAAGGGACACCAGCAAAGCAGCCGGGTGGTAATCGCGAATTCGCACCAGGGCCTTATCGAGCACGTCCAGATATTCATCGTCGCCACAGCCCTGCGGCATGGGGAGATTCAGGTTGTAGCCCACCCCGTCACCCCGCCCCCGCTCGTCGGCGTACCCGGCAAACCACGGGTAATGGGCCGATGGATCGACGTGCAGCGACACGAACAGGACGTCATCCCGATCATAGAAGATCCCTTGGGTGCCGTTGCCGTGATGCACGTCGATATCCAGGATCGCCAGCCGGTCCAGCCCGGATCGCATGTGCTGAGCCGCGATCGCGACATTGTTGAGGAAACAGAATCCGCCCGCCATGTCGGCAAAGGCATGATGACCGGGCGGACGACACATTCCGTAGGCGAACCCTTCGCCACCCAGGACGTAATCTGCGGCATGGACGGCGACATTGGCGGCAGCAGCCGCGGCCGCCCAGGTACCTGCCCCGATCGGACAGGCGGTGTCGGCCATGTAATACCCGGCCTGGCCGATGATGTGTTGCGGGCGCCCCGACATATGCCGTCCGGGGTGAACATTGGGCACGATCTCAGCCCCCCTGCCCGCCACGTCCACCCAGCGTCGGTGTCCGGTTTCAAGGAAATCCAGATAGCCGGGCTCGTGAATTGACTCACGTGGTGCTGCCCCAAAATCCGCCGGTGCCAGGATGTCGTGCTCGCCACCCGAGACCGCCTCCAGCATTGCCTCGGCCCGAACCGCCATTTCCGGATTGGCCACGACCTGGCCGGCCGCGATAAACGTTCGGGGCTGGTGTTGCTGGTGCATATCGCTGTAAATGATCTTCATGGCGGCCCATGATGCCAGCCTTCGAATTGCCGAAGCAAGCCGATCCACCGACTCTCGGAAGCTATGACCAACGACGCGCAACCGGCCCTGATTCCGGACAGTTATCGCCTGCCCCTGTCGCCGGCGATGCGATTGGCCGGGTTCTATGCCGCCATCTTCGGCACCATCGGCATTTTGCTGCCGTTCTGGCCGGTATGGCTGAAATCACGTGGCATGAGCGCCGGGGAAATCGGCATCCTGATTTCCGTCGGCATGTGGATCAAAGTCGCGGCGACCCCGATTGCCGCCTCGGTCGCGGATCGCATCGGAGAACGCCGACGGCCACTGATCGTGTTAGCAGCCGGCACCTTTCTGGCCTATGGGCTCTACTATTTCGCGGCTGATTTCTGGTCCTTATTGGCGGTCAGCATTCTGGTCGGGATGTTCTATTCGCCAATTATGGCGCTTGGTGAAAACCTTTCGCTTCTGACCATCCAGACGGCGCGGCTCGACTATGGCCGCGTCCGCTCCTGGGGGTCGGTCGCGTTCATCCTCGCCTCGTTGGCAGCAGGCTGGCTGTTGCGGGACCGGTCCGACACCGCTTTGCTCAGTGCGATCGTCGCCGCCTTCGGCGTCATTGTCGTTGCCTGCCTTCTGCTGCCCGACACCCGGCCGCGCGCGACCCCCGGCAGCAAGGCGCCGATGCTGCGCCTTCTGGCCAACCGCACCTTCACCACCTTCCTGGTTGTCGCGGGTTTGATCCAGGGCAGCCACGCCGTGTTGTATGGATTTGCCACCCTGCACTGGCGGGACGCGGGCCTAAGCGGCCTGCAGATCGGCTTTCTATGGTCGGAAGGCGTGGTCGCCGAGATCCTGATGTTCGCGGTCGGTGCCAAGTTGATCGCCTGGCTGGGCCCTCTGCGGCTGATCGCCCTTGCCGCGGCGATCGGTATTGTCCGCTGGATCGGCACGGCTTTGTTCGACCAGTTCGCCGCTCTGATCGTGCTGCAGGCCCTGCATGGCGCCACCTTCGGCGCCACCCATTTGGGTTCGATGGCATTTCTCAGCCGGGCGGTGTCGCCGGCGATCAGCGCCGGGGCGATGAGCCTCTATTCGGCGATCGGCATGGGGATCGTGTTCGGCCTATCGATGCTGGCCGCCGGGAGCCTGTACGGCCAGTTCGGTGCCGCCGCCTGGTTCGCGTCCGCCACCATGTGCGGGGTCGCCGGGATCACGGCTCTGATCATCGCTCGGAAATGGACGGGCGCCGAAATTCTTTAGGTGACGGCAACCCGACCCTCAATTGGATAGGCTGGATCGTTGTAGCCCGGGGTCGAAGGGTGGCCAACCGTGACCAGGCTGTCCACCAAGGCCTCGTCCTCGGCTGAGAAGCGGTAGTCCAGCGCGGCCACATAGTCCCGCCACTGATCAAGCGTGCGTGGTCCGGCCACCGGTGCGGTGACCAACCGGTTGTTCAGCACCCAGGCGACGGCAAACTGGCCAGGGGTGATTCCCCGGGCTTCCGCATGGGCTTTCAGTTGCTGCGCAATGAGCAAGGATTCCTGGCGCCATTCCGACTGCATCATTCGTGCGTCCCTGGCGCCGGCACGGGTCCCATCCGGGGGCGCCTGGTCAGGCAAATACTTACCGGTGAGCACACCCCGCGCCAACGGGCTGTAGGGCGCCACACCGATCCCATAATGACCACAGGCCGGCAGGATTTCGACCTCGGGCATTCGGTTCATCGCATTGTAATAAGGCTGGCATACCGCCGGAGGATCGATCGACAGACCTTTGCAAATATTGACGATTTCCGCGATCCGCCAAGCCCGGTAGTTGCTCACCCCGAAATAGCGGATCTTGCCTTGCCGGATCAAATCTGCAACCGCACCCAGGGTCTCCGCCAGTGGCGTCGCATGATCCTCCTTGTGCAGATAGTAGATATCGAGATAGTCGGTACCAAGGCGCGCCAGGCTGTCTTCGACCGCCCTCATCACCCAGCGCCGGCTCAAGCCGGCCCGGTTGGGATCCTCGCCCATGCGATTCGCGACCTTGGTGGCCAAAACCCAACGGTCACGGTCCGCGGCGATGGCGCGGCCGACGATCTGTTCCGACCGTCCGTCATTGTAGACATCCGCCGTGTCGATGAAGTTGACGCCCTGGTCGCGGGCCGTATCGATGATCCGCCGGGATTCAGGTTCATCGGTGCGACCACCAAACATCATCGTGCCGAGGCAGATGGGTGAAACCCTGATGCCGCTGCGCCCCAATTGCCGATAGTCCATTCCTCATTTCCTCGTTTTCAGGCACCAGCCCGGCCTAATCGTGCCGCCAGTAAAGGGCGCAGCTGAATCTGCGCCACACCGACCATGATCAACAGGCCGCCGAGCACCTGCTCCATGTGCAGGGGCGATCCCAACAGTACCGCGATACTGATGGCGATGACCGGGGTTAAATTGAGATAGAGCGACGCCACCGGTGCACCAAGCCAACGCGCGCCGAAGTTCCAAAGCAGGACCGCCAGACCGCCGCCCCCCAAACCGGACCAGAACAGCAAAGCGAAGACATAAACCGGCGGAACCTCTTGCGGAAAACCAGCATGTCCCAGGCTCCAAGCCACGCCAAACACCAGGCCCACCGCGGCGGCGCCCGGCACCACGGTCAAGGCAGTGATCTTCAACGCACTATAACCCGGCAGCCAACGCTGCCCGGCCAGGGTGTACATGGCCCAACATACCTGCGCCAAAAGCAGGAAGACCTCACCACCCCTCAGCCCCATGCCCCCGGCGCCTGGGTCGAGTTTGCGCGACACCACCAATACGCCGCCACCCATGGCACACAACAAAGCCAACCCCATGCCGCGTTGGACCGGGATACGATAGATCCCGCGCGCCAGCAGCGTGGTGATCAGCGGCGCCGCCGTCATGACAATCGGCGCGGTGATCGGGTCGGAATAGGCAATGCCCAACGTGAAAAAGGTGGTGAACCCACCCATTCCGAGAGCACCCAACAGCCACACCTTTGCCCAGGGATGTGCCGCCCAACCAACGAAGGGGTTGCCCTCCAATGCCCAGACCAACAGGATCATGGCGATCGACGAAATGCCGTAGCGCAACAAAGACAACAGAAATGGGTGCAGAAACGGGAGCTGCTGGTCGATCGCCGGGATCATGGTTCCCCAGAACGTCAACGTCCCCATCAGGGCGATATTCGCCTTCAGGACATTCTTGGCGTCGACACCGTCCATTTTTGAATCCGATTGGCTTGGCTGGTGGAAATACTTCGCTAGCTTAGCGTCGCAAGGGCCGCGGTCAAACCGGAAAAGGCCTGCAACCGGTTGCGGGATCGAAATCCAGGTGGGATGATCCCTGCCGCGGCCAACGGACCATCGGGGAGGCAACGAAATGGCGGTGATATCCTATCTGACCCAAATGAACCTCGACTTCGGCGCGGTCAACGATTTGGGCCAGGAACTGGAGCGCCTGGGGATCGAACGCCCATTGTTGGTGACCGACCGCGGGGTTGTCGCGGCCGGGATCTTGGATCGGGTGCGGTCCGGGCTCAGCAATCGACAGACCGCGTCGGTTTTCGATGGCACCCCGGCCAACCCAACCGAGACCGCGGCCCTGCTCGCCCAGGAACAATACCGGGCGGATGGTTGCGACGGCCTGGTTGCCATCGGCGGTGGTTCGTCCATGGACCTTGCCAAGGCGGTGGCGCTGCTGGCCACCCACGACGGGAACCTGACCGAGTACATGGCGGTGGAAGGCGGCGCACCGCGCATCACCGACCGCATCGCACCGGTGGTTGCCATACCGACCACGGCGGGGACCGGCAGCGAGGTCGGCCGGGGCGCGGTGATCATCCTGGAGGATGGGCGCAAGCTGGCCCTGCTGTCGCCGCACCTGTTGCCCAAGCTGGCAATCTGCGATCCCGAGCTGACCTTCGACCTGCCGCCGTTGTTGACCGCCGGCACCGGTATGGATGCGGTCGCCCACTGCGTCGAAACCTATCTGTCAAACGCGATCAATCCGGTGGCCGACGCCATTGCGCTGGACGGCCTGACCCGGGCCTTGGGCCATCTCGAGCGGGCGGTGGCCGATGGGCGGGACCGCGAAGCGCGCTGGAATATGATGGTCGCCGCTTCGGAAGGTGCGATGGCCTTTCAGAAGGGTCTGGGTGCCGTGCATGCCCTGTCGCACCCACTGGGCGCCCTGCCTGACCGCCTGCACCACGGCACGCTGAACGCGGTGCTGCTGCCGGCTGTGTTGCGCTTCAACGCCCCCTCTGTCGGATCCAAGATGGACAAGCTTGCTGAGATGTTCGGAGTATCCGGCAGCGACGCGGTTCCCGGTGCGGTGGCCGAACTCAACCGGCGCATCGGCCTGCCGTCGGGCCTGGCGAAGATGGGGGTTTCGACCGACGTGTTTCCCGAGATTGTCCAGGGAGCATTGGGCGACCACACGCACGCCACCAACCCGCGCCTGGCGAGCGCCGCCGACTACCAAATGATGTTGGAAGACTCCCTTTAACGGTGACGGAGACAAGCAGATGGAACATGGCGGCAAACTGGCGGCCCGGACCCTGAAACAGGCCGGCGTGGAGTGTATCTTCACGCTGTGCGGCGGGCATGTCATGCCGATCTACGACGGCTGCCTGGACGTAGGGATCCGGATCGTCGACGTCCGCCACGAACAGGCCGCGGTCCACGCCGCCGATGCCTGGAGCCGGCTGAACCCGGGCAGTATCGGTTGCGCCGTCCTGACTGCCGGGCCCGGTGTCACCGACGGGGTCACCGGCGTCGCCAATGCCTGGCGGGCCAACAGTCCGATCCTGGTGATCGGCGGCCAAGGCCCGTTCACCAACCTGAACCGCGGATCGCTGCAGGAAATGGACCATGTGGCGGTGATGCGACCGATCACCAAATGGGCCGGCGCCTGTTACGACACGCTCCGGATCCCGGAATACATCGATCTGGGTGTCCGCCACGCCTTGTCCGGCGCGCCGGGCCCGGCCTTCCTGGAAATCCCGATGGACGTGTTGATGCGTCCGGTAAAACCCGACCAGGTCTGGTTTCCGGCCACAAGTTCCCAGGCACCGGTGCTGTCACCATCGGCCGATGCGGTTGCGGCGGCCGCGGCGCTGATCGGCCAGGCGGAGCGGCCGGTCCTGATGGCCGGAACCGGCGTCAAATGGTCGAATGCGGGCCAAGCACTGAACGCCTTCCTAGAGGCCACGCAGATGCCTGGGTTCGCCAACGGCATGGGCCGGGGTCAGATCCCTCACGACTCCCCACAATTCTTCAGCCGGGTGCGCAAAGCGGCGATTACCCAATGCGACCTGTTCTTATGCGTCGGGACACCGCTCGACTTCCGGCTCGGGTTCGGCCGCACCATCCCGGCCGAGGCCAAGATCGTGCAGCTTGATATCGAAGCGACCGAGATCGGCACCAATCGATCGCCGGACGCGGCTCTGGTCGGCAATATCGGTGCCAGCTTGGATATGCTGGCGCGGGAGCTCTCCGGCAACGCCGACTTCTCAGGATGGCGAGATCAGCTCAGATCGACAGAGGATGAACTCGCGACCAAGACAGAAGCCAGCCTCGACTCCGACGAAGTGCCGATTGACCCCATGCGCCTGTGCCGCGAGATCCGCGACTTCATCGACGACGACACCATCCTGGTCGGCGATGGCGGTGATATCGTCGCCCAGGCGGCCAAGGTGATCCCGGTGCGCGGGCCCGACAACTGGCTGGACCCCGGACCGCTCGGCACGCTGGGGATCGGCATGCCGTTCGCCCTGTCGGCCCAGCTGACCTACCCTGACCGGCGGGTTCTGATCATCTACGGCGACGGCTCGTTCGGCCTCAACGGTTTCGAATACGACACCGCGGTGCGGTTCAACCTGCCGATTGTCGGGATCATCGGCAATGATGGTGCCTGGGGCCAGATGATGCGCCCCCAGGTCCAGCTCTACGGCGAGAACCGAGCTGCCGCGACCATGCTGTCCTACAGCCGCTACGACAAGGTGGTGGAAGCGCTAGGTGGCCACGGCGAATATTGCGAACAGCCGGATGAAATCCGCCCCGCCCTGGAACGCGCCTTCGCCAGCGGCAAGCCGGCCCTGGTCAACGTCAAAATGCGCCGCGACGTCGCGACCGGGATGAAGGGCAGTACCTACGTCTAGCCATCAATTGAGGGTGCCGGGCGGTGGGTTGAAGCCCACCGCCCGTTGAGCGTACTTATTCCGCGGCCTCGGGCATCGGTGGTGCGGTGGCGTCCAGGCTGGGCCGTTCCGACATGCGGCCCCACCAACCCATCAGGTGCGGGCAATCCTTGATGATCGCCTGCCCGTCCGGCGCGACCCAGGCATAGAACAGGATCGGGACCATGAACAGATCGGCCAGGGTCATCTGGCTGCCGACGAAATAGTCCCGCTGCGATAGCGCATTCTCCAGGAGCTCGATGTGACTCTCGACCCTGGGCATCACCTCCTTGATGCGCGCTTCGTTCGAGGCTTGGCCGCGCGACGGGTAGACCAGGCGTTCGAAGACCAGGACGCGGATGATGTCGTCGTACAGATAGTCACAGGCGACACTGATCCATTTATCCATCAATGCCCTGTCCTTCGGCGATGCGGGCCGCAAATAGGGACCGTCAAAGGCCGCATCCACATAGTTGGCGATGGCCGGGGTTTCATAAAGCAGGAAGTCGCCGTGCCGGAAGGCCGGGATCCTGCCGAACGGGTGCAGCGCCAAATGGGACTCGGTGCCGAACTCGACCGGCTCCAGTTGATGGGCGACCCCCTTTTCTTCGAGGACCAGCCGCGTGGTGCGAACGAACGTGCTTTGCGGGGCGCCATAAACAACGACATTTGACATTTCCATTCCCTCCCTGGGTGTCCGGTTATTTCAAAAGGCGCGACAGACACACAAACGAACTATCCCAGCCGCCGCGGTGCTGGTTACAGGCCTCTTCACTCGGCAACATGGTGTGGGTCAGGCGAAGTTCGGTCTGGTCGCCGACCGGTACGAAGTCCAACTCGACCAGGGTTTCCCTGCCGGCAAGGTCACCCTCGCCGCCCCAAATCCAGGTGAACACCAGCCGATCAAACGGCGTGACCTCGTGGAACGTGCCGGACAGCGGATGCTGAGTACCCTCCGGCGAGCACATGATCACCGAATAACCGCCGCCGGGCCGAGCGTCATATTCATGAACCGTGCAATCGAAACCGTCGGGGCCGAACCATTGTGCGACCAGGTCTCCTTCGGCAAAGGCGCGATAGACCCGCTCCTGTGAGGCGTTGAACCGCCGCGACATATTCAGGGTAACGCCCTCTTCCGCAGCTGCGGCAGCCGGTGATGCTGTGTTCATGTTTATTACTTCTCCCATTCCAAGAAGCTCGCCAAGCGGTCGAACTGTCCGTCCCAGAAACGTCGGTATTGCTGGATCCAGTCACTGGCCATGCGCATGCGGCCCGGGTCCAGGCTGCACCGGTGCACCCGGCCCTCACGGCGGCGGATCAACAGACCGGCGGCTTCCAAAACCCGCAAATGC
This sequence comes from uncultured Sneathiellales bacterium, assembly GCA_964344385.1. Classification (GTDB taxonomy): domain Bacteria; phylum Pseudomonadota; class Alphaproteobacteria; order CAYFNG01; family CAYFNG01; genus CAYFNG01. The sequence goes on along the minus strand of CAYFNG010000003.1, from coordinate 445,667 downwards.
TTCGAGATCGCCGGCAGGGACACGTCGAAAGGCGATGCCAGTTCACCGACACTGGCTTCCCCTTCCGCCAAGCGGGCCAGGATGGCGCGCCGGGTCGGATCGGCCAGAGCGGCAAACGCCAGGTCGAGTTCGTGTTCGTTATATTTAACCATGTGGTTAAGTATATAGCGTGCCGATATGCTGGCAAGCTTGCATCACGGCAAAGTGACCGCGGATTGCAAGGAGGTCCGATGTCTGGGAACCAAAGCAAAACCCACCAGTTGATGGCCGGTCTTGCTAAACATGGCGGTTAAACAAAAGGACGCCGTCGGAGTGCGGGGAAGGTGCCGACGGCGTCTGAAGAGAGAGGTTCTGCCAGTATTTTTTGGCCCCTTCAGTTCATCGCAACAAAGTTAAGATTCAGTAAATTTCTGCCCGAAACCCTCAGGCGCCAGGTTGGCGCCGCGCCGGGAAATAGTGGACATTGTCGGTGTCGACGGCCACTTCGCGCCCGGTTTCGGTCAACCGGCAGACCAGCCAGCCCGGCTTGATCGGGTTTTCGAACCAAGGTTCGCACCAACCCTGGCGCAGGCAGCTTTCCACGGTCGCGGTCGCAATCTGCTGACCGTCTTCATCGAACAAAGGCAGCTTGCCGCCGGGCTGATCCAGCCCCCTGCGCAAATATCGCTTCTGCGCCTTGGTCGGCAGCGGCGGTGTTTGTTGCTTCCGCTGCATGACCCCTCCCACGCGCCGACTATACCACGTTCCGCGCGCGGCGAAAGGCGTTCAGGGGATCACTCGGGCCAGGAACCCCGTGACCGCCGCCAGCGTCGCCTCGACCTGTTCCCGGAATGGGGCGTGCCCGCAGTTCTCCAAAACCACTGGCTTGGCGGTGTCACCGATCCCGGCCACGATCGACTTGACCTGGGCCAGAGTGCCATACTGGTCGTCACGGCCTTGGATCACCAGGCTGGGAACGTCGATGCCGGGCAGGAATTCCTCGATATTCCATTGTAGGAAATCCGGGTCCAGCCAGGCATCGCACCAGCCGCGAAACGCACATTCAGTATTGTCGCCGTGATAGCGCTCGAGGCGAGCCTTGAGATCGCCGGACGCGTAGGCTTCGCCCGCCGCGGCAATGCTCTCGACGCTGATCTGCTCGGTGAACACATGGGCAGCCATCAACACCAGGGCACGGATCGGAACCGCCCGGGCACCGCCGCTGTGGATGATGGCGATCGAGCCACCGTCGGAATGGCCGACCAGGATTGCCTCCCTGACACCAGCCGCTTCCAAGACCAACGGCAGGTCCTGCTTGGCTTCGTCGTGCATATAGGTGATCGGCCGAGGCAGTTCGCAAGGGTCCGATCGGCCATAGCCGTGACGGCTGTAGACCAGCGCTCCCAGTCCGGATGCTTCGGCAACCCGGGCTGGGAAGTCGCGCCATAGCTCGACGCAGCCCAGGCCTTCGTGCAGAAACACCAGCGTCGTGCCCGCCTCGGGGCCCGGTCCATGCCAAGAATATTCGATCCGCCGCCCGCCGGCGTCCAGGAAACCCTTGCTGTCCAGCACGTTAGCTGCGCAACTTGAAGCGCTGGATTTTGCCGGTCGCCGTCTTCGGCAGGTCGTCGCGGAACTCGACCCAGCGGGGATATTTGTAATGCGCCAGCCGGGTCTTGACGAACCCCTTCAACTCGTCGGCCAACGCGTCGCCGGCTTCCGTGCCTGGCTTGACCACGACGAACGCCTTGGGCTTGATCAAGTCGTCGCTGTCCGCCTCGCCAACCACCGCCGCCTCGGCCACCGCATCATGGGCCAGCAGGGCCGATTCCACTTCGAACGGCGAGACCCAGATCCCGCCGACTTTCAGCATGTCGTCGGACCGGCCGCCATAGACGAAATAGCCGTCCGCATCCTGGGTGTATTTGTCGCCGGTGCGGGTCCATTCGCCTTGAAAGGTCGCCACCGACTTGACCCGATTGTTCCAATAGGACACGGCACTGGACGGACCGCTGACCAAAAGCTCGCCCAAATCGCCTTGCGCCACTTCCTGGTCGTTCTCGTCAACAACCTTCAAACGATAGCCGGGCACCGCCTTGCCGGTGGTCCCGTAGCGCACGTCATCCGGCCGGTTGGACAGGAAGATGTGCAGCATCTCGGTCGACCCAATGCCGTCGATGATGTCGGTGCCGAAGCGTTCGACCCAGCGATTGGCCAGTTCCTCTGGCAGCGCTTCACCGGCCGAGACACCGATCCGCAGGGCCTGACTTCCGGTGCTGCGGTCATAGTCGGGATTGGCCAGGATGGCGCCGTACAGGGTCGGCACCCCATAAAAGATCTGCGGCTGATGCCTGTTCAGCACCGCCATGACGCTTTCCGGTGTCGGGCGTTCGGCCAGCAACACGGTAGTCGCGCCGACCAACAGCGGGAAGCTCAGGGAATTTCCCAGGCCATAGGCGAAGAACAGCTTGGCTGCCGAATAGACGGTGTCGCTTTCGCGGATCCCCAGCACCGCCACACCGTAATTTGCCGCGGTGTTGACCATGTCGCTTTGCAGGTGCAACGCGCCCTTAGGCGAACCGGTCGAGCCCGAGGAATAGAGCCAGAACGCGACATCGTCGCACGTGGTCGGCGCGGCATCGAGAGCCGGCGCGGCTGCCGCGGTCAGGGCCGCGAAGTTTTCGCACCCATCCCGCTCTCCACCGGAGACCACGACCGTCCGTACGAAGGGGTGCCCCTCCAGCAGGGGTTCGAACCGATCGTACAGCGCGTCCGAAACCACCAGGATCCCGACCCGACTGTCCTTCAACATGTACTCATAGTCATTGGTTGTCAGCAGGGTGTTGACCGGGATCGGCACTGCGCCGATCTTGATGGCGCCAAAAAACGCAGCCACCATGTCGATGGTGTCCAGCATGCACAGCAGCACCCGCTGCTCCATGCCCAGGCCCAGGTTGCGGAACATGTTGCCGGCGCGATTCACCCGCTCGGCCAGGTCGGCGTAGGTGTAGCTGCCCGCATCATCGATGATCGCCACCTTATCGCCGCGCCCCTCGCCCAAGTGGCGGTCGACGAAATCCACGGCCGCGTTGTAGTCCCGAGGCACCGAAACCCGCGGTGGAGAAACGTCGTAATCGATTTCCGTGAAGTCACTCATGGCCTATGTTTCCTCCCTGCGCCTTCGAAGCGAAGACGGTTATTTCTTTAGTTTTGAGTCAACCGGCTGCCCGCGCCAGTTCGATCCAGGACTTGGCCCAGTCGCCACCAGCATCCTCGGCCAAGGTGTCGCCGCTGGCATTGTGTTCCACCCGATCGCCGACCCGGGCGGCGCCCAAAGACGACAGCACTTCGTCAAAGCGCTGACATCCGTGGTTAAAAGTGTCGGCATAAACGCTGTCGCCAAGGCCGAAAACGCCATAGCGGTAACCCGCCAAATCGGGCTTGCTCTGAGACAGGTCCGCCAGAAAGTCACGGGCGTTGTCGGGTACGTCGCCCTGGCCATAGGTCGACGTGCAAATGATGTACAGGGAATTTCGATCGTCGAACACACCGGCATCGAGATCATCCATCAACAGGATCTCGACGTCGCAGGCCTCGGCATCCAACGTATCCTTGATCTCGTCCGCCACCAGTTCGGCGGTCCCCGTCATGGTGCCAACCAACAATTTCACGATATCCGACACCCGGCGCCCCCCGCGTCAATCAAAGCATATGTGATATACTGCATATCAATTGCTATTTCCAGGGTTAACGAATTATAATGCATCCTCAAACGAAGCGAAGGCCCCATAGGATCGGAATAGGATACCTGAACCGCCATGACGATCGTCAAGGACAATCACAGCAAAACGCTGCCGATCTTTCTTAGGCAATTGGGGGAACGGGTCCGCAACGGGCGGGCCAGGCTTGGCATGACCCGCAAGATGTTGGCGCAGGAATCCGGTGTCTCGGAACGTTACCTCGCGCAACTCGAAGGCGGCCAGGGCAACATGTCGATTGGCCTGTTGCGGCAGGTGTCCGAAGCTCTCAACCTGGGCTTGGACGAACTGGTTCAGGAAGGCCCTGCCCCGGCTCTCGAACTCAAGCTCCTGACCAACTATCTCGGCCGGTTGACGCCTGAGGACCTGACGCGCTGCCATGATCTTGTCGTGGCGAATTTCGGCAGCGGCGGCAGCCGGGGACGGCGCCTCGCCCTGGTCGGGTTGCGCGGCGCCGGCAAGTCAACGCTGGGGCGCATGGTGGCGGAGCGGCTGGGCTGTCCGTTCATCGACCTGGCCCGGGAAATTGAGAGCGACGCGGGCATGAGCCTCAACGAGATATTCTCTCTGTCCGGCCAATCCGGATTCCGGCGGCTGGAACGCCGCTGCCTGGATCGCATCGTCCACAGCCATGACGAAGCGGTGATCGAAACCGGCGGCGGACTGGTGACCGAAAGCGAAACCTACGAGATCCTGCTTGAGACCTGTCATACCATTTGGCTGAAGGCCGAGGCGGAGGAGCATATGGCGCGGGTGATCGCCCAGGGAGATAAGCGACCAATGGCCGGCAACAGTGAAGCAATGGCCGATCTCCGTCTGATCCTCGGGCAACGGGAGTCCCTTTACGCCAAGGCGGAGTTCACTATCGACACGTCGGGCCGGGAAGTTACGGCCTGCGCCAACGAGCTCATTGAAATCGCAACAAAAACTCTCCTACCGTCGACCCAATTGAAGGATCAGGGCAGGACGGATCAACCGTAATTTCCCGCCAAAGCTGCGTCCCCATTCTCGTCCACCGACATGTCGGATCGGCAATAGACCTGTCCAACACCGATCGGCCACGCCATATTACAGGACATGAACCGGCTTGCCTTTGTCCTTGCGATCGCGGCCGCCCCGATATTCCAGGCGGGCGATCTCAGGGCCGAGGTCTTCGAAACAGGTGGCTATTCGTTCAGCGATGAGTTGGGCGGATTTCGTTTGCTCAGCGCCACCGGAACCGGAAGCCTGACCGATCCGTTCGTGATCGTCGAAGAATTGCACCACATGGACGCAGCCGTGCTCGTGGTGCGCAAGATCGAGCCCGACCAGCAGCATTTGCCAGGCTATAGCGAGAAATCCTTCCTGTCGCTGTCAGTGGTCAAAACCACAGTCAATCTCAGCCACCGGGTTTGGCGCGCTTTCGACATCGAGTTGCGCGAGGAGTTGCGGGAACCCAGCGGCTACGGCGACGGGCTGTCCTTCGACCAGCTCAAATCGGTCGGCCGTCCCTTTTCCGCCAGCGTGTTTGATACGGTTCAGGAGTACAGCGAGCCGATGGACCTGTTGCGCTACTTCTCGGGCCATGTTGACCCGGGTGGACAGGTATCGTTCCAGTTCCACATCACCGATCCGACACCTACACCAATATTCTTCCTGATCCAGCAGCCAAAGTTCCTGATCGCAGAGTCCCGCCCGCAGCGGTTCGCCGCCGCCGGCAATGTGGCCTGTCGGCCCCGGATGTCCTCTGTCGCGGAAGCCGGCAGTGATTTGTTTTCGCGCTTGATAGCGCCACAAGAACGCCAAAACACGCAAAATAATTCTTGTCTTGAGAATGATATGCAATATAATTCTTATTACCGATGATGAAATCACACCTGGGACGGCGCCAATGATCGATTTTCAGACGGACCCTTCGAAGTATCGGCACTGGAAGCTGACGTTCGACGGCAATCTGGCAACCCTGGCCATGGATGTCGACGAGAATGGCGGCCTGGTCCCCGGATACGAACTCAAGCTGAACTCCTATGATCTTGGCGTCGATATCGAGCTTTACGACGCGGTGCAGCGGTTGCGGTTCGAACATCCCGAGGTCCAGGCCGTGGTCCTGACCTCGGCCAAGGATCGGGTGTTTTGCGCCGGCGCCAATATCCGCATGCTGAGCCAGTCCTCTCATGCCCACAAGGTCAATTTCTGCAAGTTCACCAACGAGACCCGCAACAGCATCGAGGACGCCACCGACAATTCCGGCCAAGTCTATCTGACCGCAGTGAACGGCGCCTGCGCCGGCGGCGGCTACGAATTGGCCCTGGCCACGGACTACATCATCCTGGCCGATGATGGGTCGACCGCGGTGTCCCTGCCCGAGGTTCCCCTGTTGGCGGTGCTGCCGGGCACCGGCGGCTTGACGCGCCTGGTCGACAAACGCCACGTCAGACATGACCGGGCCGACTTCTTCTGCACCACCGAGGAAGGCGTGCGCGGCAAACGGGCCGTGCAATGGCGGCTGGTCGACGAGATCGCCTCGCGCTCGAAGCTGCAGGATGCGGTCGATGCCAAGGCCCGCGAAATGGCTGGGCGCAGTGATCGTCCGCAGGATGCGAAGGGTGTCGCCCTGGAACCGCTGGATCGCACGATTGACGACGTCCGGATCGACTATTCGAGCTTAAGGGTCGAGATCGACCGCGACCTTGCCACGGCCACGTTCATCATTGCTGGTCCCGATGATTCGGCACCGGCCGACCTCGAGGCAATGCGGGCGCAGGGTTGCGCGTTCTGGCCACTGCGCCTGGCCCGGGAACTGGACGACGCGATCCTGCACCTCAGGGCCAACGAAACCGAGATCGGTACCTGGGTGATGAAGACCGAGGGCGATCACGGCGCGGTGTTGAGCTATGACCGTTATCTTACCGACCACGGCCAAGATTGGCTGGTTCGCGAGGTCACCCTTTATCTGAAACGGACCCTGAAGCGCCTCGACCTGTCGTCGCGCAGCCTGTTCGCGTTGATCGAGCCCGGCAGCTGCTTCACCGGCACCCTGCTGGAGTTGGTATTGATGGCCGACCGCTCCTACATGCTGGACGGCCAGTTCGAAGGTGATAACCGGCCACCGGCAACCATCCAGTTGACGGCCATGAATTTCGGTCCCTACCCCACCGCCAACGGACTGACCCGGCTGGCCAGCCGCTTCCTCAACGATCCAGGCGCCGCCGAAGCCCTGGCAGACGACAAGGAACGCGAAATCGAGGCGGAAGAGGTCGACGAGCTGGGCCTGGTGACCTTCATTCCCGACGACATCGATTGGGAGGATGAGGTCCGCATCGCGATGGAAGAGCGCGCCGCGTTCTCGCCGGACGCGCTGACCGGCATGGAAGCAAGCCTGCGTTTCGGCGGGCCGGAAACCATGGAAAGCAAGATTTTCGGACGATTGACCGCGTGGCAGAACTGGATCTTCCAGCGCCCCAATGCGGTTGGGGAAAACGGTGCCTTGCCCAATTTCGGTACCGGCCGCCGCAGCGAATTCGACAGGAAAAGGGTTTAGACCATGAGCATCGACTACAACGAACGCATCCCCAACAACGTCAACCTGTCGGACAATCGCCGACTGCAGCGCGCGTTGGAGGCCTGGCAGCCGAAATACCTCGACTGGTGGGGCGAGATGGGCCCGGAAGGATTCCAGACCAAGGACGTCTACCTGCGCACGGCGATCAGCGTCGATGCCAAGGGCTGGGCCCATTTCGACTACGTCAAGATGCCCGACTATCGCTGGGGCATCTTCCTGGCCGAACCCGAAGAGGGCCGCCAGGTGAATTTCGGCGATCACAAGGGCGACCCTGCCTGGCAGGAAGTGCCAGGCGAGTATCGCGGCGTGCTGCGCCGGATCATCGTGACCCAGGGCGACACCGAGCCGGCTTCGGTCGAGCAGCAGCGCCGCCTGGGCGCGACCTGCCCGTCGCTCTACGATTTGCGCAACCTGTTCCAGGTCAATGTCGAGGAAGGCCGGCATCTGTGGGCCATGGTCTACCTGTTGGACGCCTATTTCGGTCGCGACGGCCGTGAAGAGGCGGAGGCGCTGTTGGAGCGCCGCTCGGGCGATGCCGACAAGCCGCGCATCCTGAACGCCTTCAACGAAAAGACTTCGGATTGGGTCAGCTTCTTCATGTTCACCTTCTTCACCGACCGGGACGGCAAGTACCAGCTGGCCAGCCTGGCCGAAAGCGGCTTCGACCCGTTGTCGCGCAGCTGCCGTTTCATGCTGACCGAGGAAGCCCACCATATGTTCGTCGGGGAAACCGGCATCGGCCGCATCATCCAGCGCACATGCGAGCTGATGAACGAGCACGACACCGACGACGTCACGCCCTATGGCGGCATCAATCTGGTGACCATCCAGAAATACCTTAATTTCCACTTCTCGGTTTCGGTCGACCTGTTCGGCTCCGAAATTTCGACCAACGCCGCCAATTTCTACACCATGGGCCTGAAAGGCCGGTTTGACGAAACCCGGATCGACGACGACCACCTGCTCAAATCGGCCACCTATGGGGTACTGGAGCTCGAGGGCGATAAATTCGTCACCCGCCAGGAGGCAGCCCTGCCGTCGATCAACGAGCGGCTGCGCGACGATTATGTCGCCGACTGCAACAAGGGTGTCCAGCGTTGGAACCGGATCATCAAAAAAGCCGGCATCGAATTCGAATTGAAGCTGCCGCACCGTGCCTTCCATCGCTCCATCGGCAATTTCGGCTCGATCAAGGCATCGCCCGACGGCCAGTTGCTGACCCAGGCGGAATGGGACCGCGACCACGGCAATTGGCTGCCGACGGAAGAGGATCGCACCTATATCAATTCGCTGATGCGCCCGGTGACCGAACCCGGGAAGTATGCCGGCTGGATTGCTCCGCCGGCCCGCGGCATCAACAACCAGTCGATCGATTTCGAGTATGTCCGCTTCGACTGACCCGTCGATCATTCGCAGTGTACCCTTCACGGTCCGGCGGGTCGTCAAATTCGGTGAAACCGATCCGTCGGGGTTCGTCTATACGCCGCAGTTCCTGCACTACGCGGTCGAGGTGTTGGAGTCCTGGTTCTCCAACACCTGCGGCGTGCACTGGGTGACCATGTACCGCGACAACAAATTGGGTACGCCGATGGTCCATTGCGGCCTGGACTTCTTCAGCCCCCTCTATGCCGAGGATCCTTTCGATGTTCAGGTGATCCTGGAGCATGTCGGCCGGTCCGCGTTCACCACCCAGGTGTCCGGTTACAGACCGGACGGTACCCATTGCTTTCAGAGCAAGCTGGTAAACGCTGTGACAGATTTCGAGAAAGTTCGGGCGATTTCAATTCCGACTGAAATCCGGGAACGCATGCTGGCCTACCAGAAAGCCTGCAGCGAAGCCTCCTAGATATCCAGATCGCCTTCCGCCAAGGGCTCAAAATAGCTGTCGACGTCAGCATCCGATATGGCCGATAGCGTACTCGGCTGCCAATTCGGCGCCTTGTCCTTGTCGATGATCACGGCACGCACGCCCTCGTAGAAATCATGCCCCGCTAGGGTCCGGTTCACGACACGCCAACCGGCGCGCAGGCAATAGGCCAAGTCGTGGCTGCTGTGCTCGCGAATCAACCGGTGCGCCAATTTCAGGCTGGTCGGCGACTTCCGCCGAAGTGTTTCGGCGACCCCGCTTTCCCAAGCACCCCCGTCCTGATTGAGTTCAGCCAAAATCTCCTCGACCGAATCGAAGGAGAAGAAAAAGTCGATCCGCCGCTGATGGCGAATCAATTCGCCGCCGCTGGGCTCTTCGGCCCGAAGCTCGATCAGGCGCCGGATTTCAGCCGCGGGATTGCTGCTGAGGTCGGCGGACATCAGATCCTCTTCCAGTCCCGCCAGCCGGTCCGACGGCACGAAATAGTCCGCCAATCCACCATAGATCGTGTCGGTGGCCGAAACCCGGGTTCCCGTCAACCCGAGAAACATGCCGATTTCGCCCGGGCAACGGGACAACAGATGGATCGCGCCAACGTCAGGAAACAGGCCAATGCCGGTTTCCGGCATCGCCACCTGGACATTTTCGGTAATCACCCTGGCAGTCCCATATTCGGAGACCGCCAATCCTCCCCCCATGACGATGCCATCCATCAACACGACATAGGGTTTTGGAAAACGGCTGACCGCGACGTCCAGGCTGTATTCCTCGCGATAGTACTCAATCGCCTGCGCCGGGTCGTCGTGCCCAATCTCATGCATCCGGCGAATATCCGCTCCGGCGCAGAAGGCACGGCCCGCACCTTTCAACAGGACCATGTGGATTTCCGGATCCTGGGCCCAGGCCGACAGATTCTCGCGAAGTGCAACGCACATCTTGCGAGTCAATGCGTTCAGCACTTCCGGTCGGTTCAGCGTGACCCGGGCCACGCCGTTGGTCACCTCTATCAGGATCTCACTTTGGTCGCTCATACGAGTACGCCCTAGACACAGAAATCGCCCGCTTCAGCCTCAGTCTACAATATCCGGTGCGGAGGCAAAGCCGCAAAGATTGCTTGACAACCATTGGCCTCCGGCGTGGACAGTCCGACATCGGAACAGTAGAGTCGGTGCGAAATCTGTAATCTTGTCCGGTTTGCACCGGGTCCAGGAGCCTGAAATGAATGAAATGCTGAAAAAGCTCGGTCTCGCTGATGGCCGGAATCCAAGTGGCAGCATGGGGTTTCCGCGAACCAGGCTGCGCCGCAACCGGTCCCATGACTGGTCGCGACGACTGGTCGCCGAAAACACTTTGACCGTGGCCGACCTGATATGGCCCGTCTTCGTTCACGAAGGTAACGGCCTAGCCGTTGACGTACCATCTATGCCCGGCGTCAGGCGCCTGTCGATCGACCTGCTGTGCGAGGCCGCGGCCGGGGCACGGGACCTTGGCATTCCGGTCATGGCGATATTCCCCGCGCTGGATCCGGCGCTCAAGAACGATGACGGCACCGAGGCAACCAATCCGGACAATTTGGTCTGCCGGGCGGTGCGGGCCGTCAAAGAGCAAGTCCCCGACATCGGTGTGTTGTGCGACGTGGCACTGGATCCGTTCACCACACACGGCCATGACGGGTTGATCCGCGACGGTTACGTGGTCAACGACGAAACCGTTGAAGTGTTGGTCCAGCAAGCGGTGGTCCAGACCGAGGCCGGCTGCGACATCATCGCGCCCTCGGACATGCAGGATGGCCGGATCGGCGCGATTCGTGATGCGCTGGAGGCCGGCGGCCACACCAACACCATGATCATGGCCTACGCGGCCAAATACGCCTCGGCCTTCTACGGCCCGTTTCGCGATGCGGTCGGGTCGTCGTCGAACCTAGGCAAGAAGGACAAGCGGACCTATCAGATGGACCCGGCCAACACCGACGAAGCGGTCCGCGAGGTTGGGTTGGATATCGCCGAAGGCGCCGACATGGTCATGGTCAAGCCCGGCATGCCCTATCTCGACATCTGCCGCCGGGTCAAGGACAGTTTCGGCGTGCCCACCTACGCTTACCAAGTATCGGGCGAATACGCCATGCTGCAGGCCGCCGCAGCTAATGGCTGGCTGGACGGCGAGGCGGTCATGCTGGAATCGCTGCTTGGCTTCAAGCGGGCTGGCTGTGACGGGATTTTGACCTATTTCGCGGTTGCTGCGGCCGAACGCCTGAAATCCGGGTAGCCGATACAACCCCGCCCTGCAATTTTGACCACCGCCTTGCCGGGAGATTAACCGGGTCGAAATACCTGGCTGCCATGATGGTGTCGCTCTTCGATTCCTGAATGACACTGCCAGCCTGGGCAAATGAAGAACCTGCGGAATTTCGCACCGTTTTCCTTGATTCCGGGAAGCCGCCTGTGTCGACATCTGGCGGCGACAATGTTTGCCGTGACGGTTGGGCTGGAGGCGCTGATCCTGGTCCCGGCCTATTTCCATGAAGAAAACAGGCTGCTGTCCACGCGTCACCATACCGCTCAAGCTGCCATTGCTGCGAAACTTGCCCTAACCACGACCAAAGGGCCGATTTCAGCCCAAATGGCTACGCCCGGGAATGCCGAGGCTCTCGGAATCATCGGTGTATCCGTCTTTGCGCCTGCCGGATCCCGGCTCAGTGCTTTCGGTGAATCGACCGACCTGTTACCAGGCCGAATAGGCACTGCCGGTTACGCAAGGTTAGACAGGGCGGCGAACCGCTACGAGTTTGTCGTCGGACCGGCGACGGACCGATGGCCGGTCACCGTGGTTGCCCGTATTGACACCGGCCCGGTCCAGGCTGAACTGAAACGCTATATCTGGCGGATCAGCGGCATCATCCTGATGGCTTCGCTGGCGGTGGCCACAACTGTGCTCTTGGTGTTCTGCCGTTTGGTGGTCCTTCCGGTTCGCCAAATCAGCAAGCAGATCTCGGCCGCGCAACGGGATCCGGAAAACACCCATCAGCACACCTTCAGCCTGCAGAACCATGACGAGATCGGCGATCTTGCGGGTTTAATAAACCAGTTGCTGATCACCATGTCGGCGACCAACCGCCGGATGATCCAAGCCAGCAAACAGCAGTTCAAGGATTTCGCGGACGCCGCATCCGACTGGTTTTGGGAGACCGATGCGGATCTCCGGTTCATCTACTTCTCCGACCGGTTCTATGAACGCACGGGGACCGATCCGGATTCGATCCTCGGCAAGACCCGCCGCCAACTCCTCGATGAAGGCGAACCTCTGATCGACGAAACCACCGATGAGGCGGCTTGGGCGAGCCACTTGGCCGAGCTTGACGCACACCTACCGATCAGGAACTTCATCCATCCCCGTGTTCTGCCTTCGGGCGAAGTGCTCTATCTAACGATCAACGCCAAACCGACGTTCGACAGCGAAGGGCGGTTTTCCGGCTACCGCGGAACCGCGACCGACATTACCGGCATGAAGCAGACCCTGGTCGCATTGCAGGAAGCCAAAGAGGATGCCGAATCCGCGAATACCGCCAAGTCCGAGTTCCTAGCGCTGATGAGCCACGAACTGCGAACCCCCTTGAACGCGATCATTGGTTTCTCCGAGGTGATCGGTGCCCAGACCTATGGTCCGATCGGGAACGAGAAATACCTGGAGTACATCACCGATATCCACAGCGCCGGACAAAACCTTCTGGAACTGATCAATGATATTCTCGACCTGTCGAAGATCGAATCCGGATCGGTGGAAATCAGCGAGGATGTGTTCAAGGTCGAAGACATGGTTGGTTACATCAAACGCCTGTTCAAGGAACGGGCGGGAAATGCTGGGATCAGCTTGCAGATCCTGATGCCCAGCGGATTACCTGCCATGCGGGCCGACCGCAGGAAGGTCACACAGGTTCTGGTCAACCTATTGTCCAATGCGATCAAATTCACGCCGGAAGGCGGCGAAGTCCGCTTGACGATCTCGTGCCGCGGCTATCTCGGTCATGTTTTCGAGGTTACCGACAACGGTATCGGCATCGCCGAAGAAGACCTGGCGCGAGCCCTGGCGCCCTTCGGGCAGGTCGACAGCAGCCTGAGCCGAAAGTTCGAAGGTACCGGATTGGGCCTTCCGCTATCCAAGGCGTTGGTCGAACTGCATGGCGGCTTCATGGACCTGCAAAGCGAGCCGGGATCCGGTACCAAGGTAACCGTTTACCTGCCCGCGCAACGGGCAATCCACCAACCGGAAACCGATCAGCAGCTTCCTAGTCTGACCGCCTAGCGCAGATCTCGCGCAAATCCGTCCAGGCCTCTTCCGACATTGCCGGCTGATTGCCAGTGCCGGCTTTGGCAGCGGCGTCGGCCCGCTCGCTCAGCCTGGGATGGGTCGCGATCAATGACAACGCTTCCGGAAAATCGCCCTGTTTTTTCCGCAGGCGCTGAAAGAACCGCGCGAACGCCGTCTGATCGGTGCCGACCCGGGCAAGGGTTGCGGAGCCGATCCGATCGGCCTCCCACTCCGCGTCGCGACTGTGTGACATGTTGAGCAGCAGTTCCGCCGCATCCGCCATGAACCCGACTTCGACCTGCCCCGGAAAGAACAAATCAAAGATCGCGGAAAACCCGTAATGCCGGATCACCGCTTTGGTGCCGTGCCGCTCGCTGATATGGGCCAATTCGTGGGCAAGGACAGCGGCGAACTCGTCCGACGACGCCGCGAAGTCGATCAGGCCTCGCGTCACAATGACCGGCCCACCCGGCGCGGCAAAGGCATTGACCATCTCCAGGTCGATAACCCTGGTATCGAAATCGTATTTCGGGTTTTCGCCGGCCAGCCTTTGCGTCAAGTCTCGCAAGACCGCCCGGCCCGCATCCGCCGCGCAATACCGCACCGTTGTGCCTTCGACATGTGCCAGATGTTTCCCCAAGGAATTGGCAACATCCACTCCAATGCGGGCCTCCAGGCTGACCGGCAGAAACCTCGCCACAACCCCTGACGCGCCCAAAACCAGGTAATAGGCCAACAAACCGAACAGGACCGTGGCGGCGACCAGCGCCAAACCCTGCAAGACGTTGCGCCCGACCAGCCGTGGGCGTGTATCGAAATCCGGCGCCTGGCGAACCAGTTGTTGCAGAAAGTCCGCCTGGAAGGATAGCGTCAGACGGGCATTCGCGAAGTCGTCGTGGCGAAGCGCAAGCGGCCCCTTGCTGTGCTCCCGCTCGATCAGGGCAAGCCCCTGATAGGGCCAAACGACGATCGCCTCCCCGGCCTCGTCTTCCAAACGCAAGCCGGTTTCTTCCAGCTCGATCCGGACCGCAACAACCGCGGCGGTCACACCATTGGCAAATCGGCCCTGGAAGACGGGCTGCATCTAGAAATCACCGACATCGAAGGCATCCGCCAGCCCTTCGCCAAAACGCGGCTGGTCGGCTGTGGTCTGCCGCAAGGATTCGAAATCCTGGTTTCCGACGACTGTGAAAGACCGACATACCAGCCCGGCCATGCGATGCAGAACCATGACGATGGCCGCAAACCGCAAAAACACAATCAGTATGGCCGCCAACAGCAAATTGGTGACCAAAAAGTAAGGCTGAACAGTCACCTGGCGCGCCGCAGCCTCGATTTCTGCTTTCGTCTGCCCGGCCTGGTTGGCCGTTTCAGCCAGCTCTGACATCATCGGAAACATGAGAATTGTAACAAGGGTACCAAAGACCATAAACGCAAGAGCGGAAACCAACCAGTAAGGCACATAGATCCCGGCCAGTTGCCGTCCGCGGATATCGGATTGAATCTTCAGCGTGTCGAAGGTTGTACAACTCGCGAAATAACGCAGCTCGGCGGCTCGGTACCAGAGATAGGAAAACCCCAAACTCGGCGGGAGCAACAGCCACGCAACCAGCCAGGTGCCAAACAGCTTTGACGCCCGGCCTTCGAATATGAAGCGCTTGCTGCCGATCCAAGTGTTGTTCAGCTTGTAGTCCGCAAGAACAACAGTGCGCAACGGCCAAGCTAGGCCAGCGGTGAATCCGACCGCGAGCCAAAGCAGGAACGATTTCACCGCATACACGACGGCGCGGCCGCCCTGGTTGCCGCGAATTCCCCGCCAACTGGTACGGCTCAGTTGATAGCGCCGGGCGCGGTAGGCCGCCAGGGCAAACAAGAACAGAAACACCAAACCGAAGGCTCGACCGAGGGTCGCTCCGGTCTCCGCCGCGACAAAGAACTGCAGCAGGTTCAAGGCGATCACCAATGGCAGGACGACGGCGAGAACGATCAGGAAGCCAATGAATAGCTCCTTGGCCTGACCGTGATATTCCAGCCGGTCGCCGTCAAACTCCAAATTGCTCCACATATATCGCCGCAACCGGGTCTTGGCCCAGAAACGATAAAACCCAAGGGTGAGCACCCCCAATACGCTGTTGCGGAGGGCGATTTTTCCGATCCCACCGGTTTCACCATGGTACCGTGGACGAAAGACCCGGTCCTGGGTCGCCATTGATGATATTTGCTCTGGTTCGGCCACCAGTCCACTCCTGATCGCGACGGGAAACACTACAACCAAAAATTTCGCCTGTCGCGATACAGAGCACGCGAAAGATTAAAATTGTGCTGTCAGCCACCTATGACCACAAAGGTGTCGGCGCGGAAGCCGTTGAAGTTGGTCGACAGCGCGTTGGAATAGGCGCCCAACTGGCCGATTTCGATCCAATCGCCTTCGGCCACATCGGCCGGCAGTTGGAAAGTACAGGGCAGGACATCAATGCTGTCGCAGGTCGGTCCGTACACGGTGAAGTCTTGGGGTGCATTGTCAAATTCACCATCCAACCGTATCGCGGTTACCGGAGGGTCGAGATCGGCATACTTGATTTCCGAGAGCGAGCCGAAGATCCCGTCATTGATGTAGATGTTGTTGCCTTTTCGTAATTGGACCTGAACCATCAGGCTAGCGGCATCGGCAACCATGGCGCGGCCGGGTTCGCACATCAGGACGCAATCGTTTCGCAATCCCAGCTTTTGGCGGCCTGTCGCCACGGCATCGAGAAAATCCTCGATCGAGGCGACATCCTTGTTGCGGTATTCGGCTGGAAAACCGCCGCCGATATTCAAAAAACGAACCTCGACGCCAGCCCGATCCAGGACCGCATCGACGATCTTCAGCGCCTCGACATAGGCCCGCGGGTCCGAACATTGCGATCCGACATGGAAACTCAACCCAGGCACCATGTCGACGGCTGCAATCTGCCGCAGCAACTCAACGGCTTGGTCCTGCTCCGCGCCGAACTTTGACGACAGTTCCATCTGGGCATAGCCAGGCGGTGTCGCCAAGCGCACATGTGCCACCACGCCATCCGAGCCGACCATCTGGTGCAACTTGGCAAGTTCCGCCGCGTGGTCGATGGTGTAGTGGCGCACGCCGTAGACCTGATGCGCGCTCTGGATCGCCGCCCGCCCCTTAACCGGATGGTGGAAGTAGAGGTCCGCATCGTTGAACAGTTCACGGACCAGGGCGATTTCCGGCAGCGAAGCGGTGTCGAAGTGTCGGATGCCCGCGTCGTACAGCAGTTTCAGGATCAGCGGGTGCGAATTGCACTTTACCGCATACAGCACCCGGCCGGGGAACCGATCCAAAAAGCGCCCGGCCGATGCCGCCAGCACGTCGGGCCGGACACAGAAAACCGGATAGCTGGGGCGCAGCGTCGCCAGCATTTCCTCGACGGAGGCGTAGGTCGTTTTCAGCATCGCCTTGTGCTCCTGCCGGTCATTGCCCGCTTGCCGCGGTTCCGCTATGACCTTGGTGGAAATCCCACATGACCCATTATTCTAGCGCGCAAGGGAGCGCCGCAAATGGCACTAAAACCGTCCGCCGTCAAGGGGCCGTTGAACGGCATCACCGTGATCGACCTGACCCGGGTCCTGGCCGGGCCCTATTGCACCATGGTGATGGCCGATCTCGGTGCCCGGGTTATCAAGATCGAAAACCCAGAGGGCGGCGACGACGCCCGTCAGGTCGGCCCCTTTATCAATGGCAAATCGGCCTATTTCATGGGCATCAACCGACAGAAGGACAGTATCGCACTGAACCTGAAGGCGGATGACGATCGTGCTGTATTCGAACGCCTGCTGGCCCATACCGACGTTCTGGTCGAAAATTACCGCCCCGGAGCCATGGAAAAACTGGGATATGGCTGGGAAAGCCTGCACCCCCGCTTTCCCGGCCTGATTTACGCAGCGGCCTCCGGCTTCGGCCATACCGGTCCCTACAGCCCGCGCCCGGCTTATGACATGGTGGTCCAAGGCATGGGTGGGGTGATGAGCCTGACCGGCCATCCCGGCGGCCCGCCGACCCGGGTCGGCACCTCGATCGGCGATATTACCGCCGGGTTGTTCACCGCGATCGGCGTCAACGCGGCGCTCTACCACCGTTCCCAAACCGGCGAGGGCCAGAAGATCGATGTCGCCATGCTGGATTCCCAGGTTGCGATTCTGGAGAACGCCATCGCCCGATATTCGGCGACCGGCGATGTGCCCGGCCCCCTGGGGGCGCGTCACCCGTCGATCACGCCGTTCCAGGCTTTCGCCACCGCAGATGGCCACCTGGTTATCGCCGCCGGCAATGACGGGTTGTTCCGGCGGCTCTGTGACGCCATCGGGCGGCCGGAACTTACCGACAATCCGTTGTTCAAATCCAATCCCGACCGCAACACCCATGTTGCCGCCTTGACGGACGAACTCGAGGCGACCTTGAGCGCGCGGACCACCGCGGATTGGCTGGCCATACTGGAAGCGGCCGGCATCCCAAGCGGGCCGATCAACAACGTCGCCCAGGTGCTGGCCGACCCCCAGATCCGGGCCCGCAACATGGTGATCAGCGTCGAAGACGCGACCGCCGGCACCGTTACCATGGCCGGCAACCCGATCAAGCTGAGCGGCTTCCCCGACCCCGAGACCCGCAGCCCCGCCCCCGACCTCGACGCCTCCCGCAAGCAACTCTTGGCTGAGCTGGACTGACCCCACCTGCAGCTTGGCCGGTTGCGCCGCCATGGGGGAGGCAACGCGCCTCCGGACGGCACACCTCTGACACCCTGCTCCCACTCCGCTTCACCTTGAGGCGCCGTGTCGGCGGCGTTTCGAAGGGTGCTTTGGCCACCGGTAGCGTTTCGTCTGGGAAGATTGTTCCGTGTTTGTTCTTGACAAATAGATAAAATAGGTAAATTATCCTTGATTAGAAACATAGAACAGTGCAGTCCGGATTCACACTTTTACCTTGCCGATTGACCTATTTCACCACATTTTGGTGCAGTGATACCGGTCTCGGGCGGACGGGCTGCGGGGTTCCGAAACCGGAATGGGACCTAAGTGCATATATACCGACGTGGATTTCCTTTTTTCGCACCGATTGGCGCCTCCTACGCTCCTGGCTCCGGGCCGACCGCGCCCACACCACTTGTCCGTCCTCTGGCACCCGCCGGTGCCGCTGCCATCGGTCCCCGGCCCGCTGTCCGGTCCCGGCCGGGGCGGCTCACGGCAATGGTCCGCGTCCGGCTCGGCCTGACGCCGGATGGAAACGCGCTGCTGCCGCCTTCCCCCCTCGCCAATCCGGCTCTGCTCTACGACCCAGCGCCGCTGCCGCTGGCAGGTTTGCCGCCCGCCCCCTTCGGGCCGCCGCCCGGTGCCAAACTGCCCGGGAACGGACAAAGTGGCGGTTACCTCACCCCGCCGCCGCAGCCGCAGCAACCGCCCCCGCAGCCCGAGCCCTTTGACCTGCCCGAGTCGCACCGCGCCACCCAACCGACGCCCAACGACATGGCCGACCCGTTCCTGGCCGACTCGCTCCCGGCCGACGGCCGGCGGCCGGCGCGGGAAGACAATCAGGCGGGCACACCACGCCCCGATTGGTTCGGCCGGGAGCCTCGAGACGGCTGGACACCCTGGCCGGACGCCCCCCAGGTGGTGCCGATGCCCGATGCCTCTGACCAGTTGCCTTATCTACCGCAGCCGGTTCCGATGCCGGCCTATCCCGGTCCGGCTGCGGAAACGCTGGCCGATCAACTCCGCGCCCCGCAACCCAGCCTGCCGGACCCGCCGCGAATATGGCAGGTCCCCGGATATCTCACCGGCCCCTTCGATGCGCCGCCGGCACCATGGGAGGGCGAGACCCTGGAACTCGACCCGCGCCGCAGCGGCCCACCGGAGGTCAGACCAATGGTCGAACGCCCCGGTTTTACCTGGGAGAATGGCGGCTGGCGCCCGGAAACCGAGGCGGAGCGCAACCAGCAGCGGGAGATGCAGTTCGCGGACGCTGGCGCTGCTCGAACCACCATGCCGCCACCAACCGACAATGACTGGATGCAGACCGAAGGCGGCCCGCCGCCGAACCCCAACCAGGAGGTCGATGACGCCGAGGCGGAGATGCAGGGCTATCTTCAGATCTTTCGCACCATGGGCTGGGACGACGCCGCCCGCATGCTGGACTACTACCTGAAAGGGCCGGAACGGACACGGTGGACCGGGGAAAACCAATCCGACGAGATCAGGTTCAGCCGCGACGAGGCGCGTTCCTTCAAACCGATCGCCGAGACTGAGCAACGCATCGAGGAACATTACGAGCGCGACACCTTTCAAGGCATCACGAAAAGAAATCCGGAACCCAAGAAGCTGCTAACCATGAAGGATGGTCAAACGATCACGTTCAAAGATCCGATGGTCAGCATTTTCAATGACGAGGGCCCAATAAGGACCTATCTCGATCCTTCCGTCGATCGCAATGCCATCAACGCGTTCGGTCAAAGCAACATTCAAACCAGCGGTAATTTCACTGCAACCCGACAAGGCAATAGAATCTATATCCACGGAGATGTGACTTTCAATTGGAACGACAAATTCGACTTTGAGGAAGGAAAGCCGGGCGCCGGTGCCGGACATACGTTGGAACGCCATGGCAAAGCCGCACCCTTTCAATTCGGCAGTGCTTGGCGGAAGCAAGTACAAGGATCGGTAGAGATTAAGAATGGCAAGCTGGGCGATCCAAAATTCACCTGGCGGGATCTGGACTGAGGATCATGGCAAAAGGCTGGAAACCGCGCCGCCGCCGCTGGGTGATATTGCTCACGCTGATAGTGTTTGCCGGGCTGGCCCTGCGATTTGTGCCGATGTTTCCTCACGTGCCGACCTGCGACGAAAACTGGACATATCCCGGCCGTGCCCAGCACAAACCGACACCAGACTGGCTTAGCTTCGGGACGTGGGAACTGGAAATAACAGGAACAATGTCGGAGAGGTATCTGGCGGCGTTTTCTGAAAGCCTTGAAGTAAGGGGGGTCGAATTTGTGCGGATCGGCAATCAAGTCCTTTTCCGATACGCTCAATTGCGAGAGGGCCCATACGATGACATCTTCAACGCTCACTTCAAAACGGTAGGCTATCTCGGGAGCCTGGAATTCGGCCCGTACCGGCACAGCATGCCATCTTGGCTTGAGCGCAAAGTGTCGAAACTTTTCACACCTTGGGATGCATTCAAAGATTGCGTCATCGTCCGCGCCCTGACCATCGAAAACTGGGGCCGGTGGGGAACGGAAGGGCCAGGGCCCTGAGACATTGCCCTCACAGTGCCGACACTCGGGCCGTGCCTCAAAACCCGATGTGGAAGCCGCCGTTGATCGACAAGTGCTGGCCGGTGATGTAGGAGGCGGCGCCGGAGAGCAGGAAGCAGACCGGCGGCGCCACCTCGCCGGGGTCGGAAAAGCGGCGCATGGGGATCTGGGCCATGTAGGTGTCGCGGAACTTGTCGCTGCGCGCCACCTCGGTCATCTCGGTCGCCACCACCCCGAAACAGACGCTGTTGACGGTGATGCCCTTGGCGGCCCATTCGCGGGCCGCGCTCATGGTGATGCCCAGGACCCCGGACTTGGCGGCGCCATAGTTGATCTGGCCGATGGTGCCACGCCGACCCGCGTCCGAGGAGACGTTGACGATCGCGGCCGGTGCCTCGTCGCCCTCCTTGCGCCGCGCCAGCATGTGACGGCCGACCGCCTGCAGGCACAGGAACACGCCGGTCAGGTTGACGTCCAACACCGCCTGCCACTGGGCCACCGGCATCTTGTGGATCATCGCCGGGCGGATGATGCCGGCATTGTTGACTAGGCCGTGCACTGCGCCGAAGCGCTCGACCGCCGTCTCGACCATGTTCTCGACAAAGCCGGGATCGCTGACATCGCCGGCACAGGCCAGGGCCCGTTCGGCGCCGAGTTCGTCGGCCAGCGCGGCGATTTCATCGTGCTTGAGGTCAACGGCGACGATTTTGGCGCCCAGCCCGGCCGCCATTTCGGCCACCGACCGGCCGATCCCCTGGCCTGCGCCAGTGACCACCACCGTCCGCCCGTCCAGCCGCATCGGATTGACCTGCGCATCCGCCATGACACCCTCCCTCGCAAATAATTTGATTGTTGTGTCTGATCCGATAGTCGCGTGGTACGCGACTATCGGGAGCGCTGTTCCGTCCCGCCCCCCCTCCCAACCACCCAACAGAGTACCATGCCATGGGTGGTTGGGAGGGGGAGCGGGACGGAACAGCGACCTTCGAGTCAAACGTTAACCTGCGAATGACCTTGCCTGGCAGCGGCGGCTTTGTCCAGAAGGCACGACGACCGGAAGTCAGATGCAGGGTCGTGCGGCGCCCTACCCCTCTTTCTTCTTCTCCGGCAGCACAGTGCGGATGTGGAGGTCGCGGAGCTGGCGGGCAGTCGGCACCGCCGGGGCGCCCATCATCAGGTCCTCGGCCTGCTGGTTCATCGGAAACAGGATGATTTCGCGGATGTTCGGCTCATCCGCCAGCAGCATGACGATGCGGTCGACCCCGGGCGCGATGCCGCCATGGGGCGGGGCGCCGTATTGCAGGGCGTTGAACATGCCACCGAACTTCTCTTCCAGTTCCTCGCGGCCATAGCCGGCGATCTCGAAGGCCTTGACCATGATGTCGGGGCGGTGGTTCCGGATGGCACCCGACGACAGCTCTATGCCATTGCAGACGATGTCGTACTGATAGGCCAGAACCTCCAGCGGGTCCTTCCCTTCCAGCGCTTCCAGGCCGCCCTGGGGCATCGAGAAGGGATTGTGCGAGAACTCGATTTTCTTCTCGATCTCGTCCCACTCGTACATCGGATAGTCGACGATCCAGCAGAACTTGTAGACGTCGGTCTCGCAAATTTCCAACTCGGTACCGATCCGGTCGCGGGCCGCGCCGGCCAGCTTGGCGGCGCCATCGGCCTTGTCGCAGGCAAAGAACACCGCATCGCCGTCACCCAGCCCGGTGGCCGCCTTGATCATTTCCTGCCGATCCTCATCCAGGTTCTTGGCGATCGGCCCCTTGCCGGCGCCATCGGCGAACTGGATATAACCCAGGCCGCCGGCACCTTCGGCCCGGGCCCAGTCATTCATCTTGTCGAAGAACGAACGCGGCCGCGACGCGGCCCCCGGCGCCGGAATGGCACGGACCACCGCCCCGCCATCGATGGCACGGGCGAAGATCCCAAAGCTGGAGCCGCGGAAGGCTTCGGTGACGTCGCAAATCTCGATCGGGTTGCGCAGGTCCGGTTTGTCGGAGCCATATTTCAGCATCGCCTCGGCATAGGGGATGCGCGGAAACGGCATCGGCGTAACCGGCCGGTCGGAAAAGGTCGAGAAGACCCCGTGCATGACCGGCTCGACCGCGGCGAAGACGTCCTCCTGCTCGACAAAAGACATCTCGATGTCCAACTGGTAGAACTCACCCGGGCTGCGGTCGGCACGGGCATCCTCGTCACGAAAACAGGGTGCGATCTGGAAATAGCGGTCGAAGCCCGAAATCATCACCAGCTGCTTGAACTGCTGCGGCGCCTGGGGCAGCGCGTAGACCTTGCCGGGATGCAGGCGGCTTGGCACCAGGAAGTCGCGGGCGCCCTCGGGCGACGAGGCGGTCAGGATCGGCGTCTGGAACTCCATGAAGCCGCCGTCATGCATGCGCCGGCGGATATCGGCGATGACCCGATTGCGCAGTACGATGTTGTCATGCAAGCGTTCGCGGCGCAGGTCGAGGAAACGGTACTTCAGCCTGGTCTCTTCCGGGTATTCCTGGTCACCGAACACCGGCATTGGCAATTCAGCCGCCGGCGACAGCATCTCGATCTCGTCAATCCGAACTTCGACCTCGCCGGTCGGCAGGTTGGGGTTCACCGTCTCCGCCTCGCGGGCCACCACCCGGCCGGTGACGCAGACCACGCTTTCAGCCCGCAACGCTTCGATTGCTTCGAACCCGGCCTCGCCGACTTCGGTCACGCATTGGGTCATGCCGAAATGGTCGCGCAGGTCGAGAAACAACAGATTGCCGTGATCGCGCTTGCGGTGCGCCCAGCCGGAAATGCGGACGGTTTCGCCGATTTGCGCCGATCTCAGCTCACCGCAATTGTGGGTTCGGTATGTGTGCATGACGTCAAGTCCTGGGGGGTCTATCCGGGCCACTAGTGGATGGATTGCGGCGCCAAAACGCATCACTTGCCGCCGTTTGTCAAGGCCCGATGACAGTGCCCCAGATATGCAAATCAATTGTTAATTCAGTTGCTGGTAGGACTAGGTGCAGGATTTGTGTATAGCTTGCCGGCCATGACTTTGATAACGACCAACGATGCCCTGACGGATTTGTGCGGACGCCTGAAGAAAGCGCCCTATTTAACCGTCGACACCGAATTTATGCGGGAATCCACCTTCTGGCCCAAACTGTGCCTGGTTCAGGTGGCGAGCCCCGATGAAGCCGTCGCCATTGATCCCCTGGCCAAGGGCCTGGATCTGGGACCGCTCTACACGCTGTTGGCGGACAAAAAGATCCTGAAAGTGTTCCACGCGGCACGCCAGGATATCGAGATTTTCTTCCACCAGTCCGGCAAGATCCCGTCGCCGCTGTTCGATACCCAGGTCGCCGCCATGGTTTGCGGTTTCGGCGATTCCGTTGGTTATGAAACTCTGGTCAACAAGCTGGCCCATGCCCGGGTCGACAAGAGTTCACGGTTCACCGACTGGTCGCGGCGGCCGCTCACCGAACGGCAGCTGAAATACGCGATTTCGGACGTCACCCATCTCCGACCGATCTATGAAAAGCTGGCCATGCAATTGGCGGAAAACGGCCGCGCCGGTTGGTTGGACGAAGAAATGGCGGTGCTGTTGGACCCGGCCACCTACGATTTGCACCCCGAGCGGGCCTGGCGTCGGATCAAGGTCCGCAGCACCAATCCGCGCTTGCTCGGTATCCTGAAAGAGGTTGCAGCCTGGCGCGAAGACGCGGCCCAGCGGCGTGACCAGCCACGCAATCGGGTAGTCCGGGACGAGGCGCTGATGGAGATCGCCGCCCATCCGCCCAAATCGCCGGATGACCTGAACCGGGTCCGCGGCATCCCTCGCGGTTTCGCCAACGGTGCATTGGGCAAGGGGCTACTGGCGGCGGCTGTGCGGGGCACGGAATTGCCGGAAGACGCACTGCCCCGGGTCGAAAAACCCGAAGCCGTGCCCAAATCGGTGGGGCCGCTGGTCGAACTGCTAAAAGTTCTCCTGAAAATGAAGTGCGCCGAGCAGGACGTTGCCCAGAAGCTTGTGGCGTCGACCGCCGATCTGGAAAAGATCGCCCAGGACGACCACGCGCCGGTCGCTGCTTTGAGGGGTTGGCGGCACGAGATCTTCGGCAGCCACGCCCTGGCCCTGAAGCATGGCAAGCTTGGCCTGGCCGCCGATGGCCGGGCCGTTAAACTGGTGACGTTGGAACCCGGAAGTCGATCCGCCAAGGTCAAGGAAACCGCTTAGGTCTCCTGTTCGCTGGGTCGAAAAAAGAACCTTCAGACCACCAATTCCGTTTCCAGTCCAAACTGTTTCCCCAAATCGCTCAAGCGGCGGCTGACGACTTGGCCAGCCAGGGGTTTGGCGCGGCCGTCCAGCCTGAGTACCAGTTTCGAACCGTACTGCCCCAAAGTGGTTTCATCCAGCACCCCGGGAGTCGCGCCGGACAGGGTGTGGCCAAGCCGCATAGCGGCACCCAGCGTGCGCGCGAGAATCTGGCGATCGCCGTCCAGCATGGCGCGGAACGCCCGTACACGCCGGTCCCGGATATCGCCTTCGTAACGCGTCAATACGGCCAAGGCCAGAAAGGTCCGGCCCGGGTGATCGACGCCGCCGAACGGCGCTCGCAAAATAGTACGGAAGGCGTGGTCGGCGCGGCTGTCCGGATGCGCCCGCCAGCCGATATCACTCAACAGACAGGCTGCATGGCGCAGCCGCGCCTCTTCGCCAGTGGTGCCGGGAAACAGGTCGGCGAGCCAGCGGTTCAGTTCCTCGCCTTGTTCTGAGAACCGCCCTTCCCGCTCGGCGATTTCGCGACAGGCCACGATCAGCGGATCGCAGGCATCATGTGCCCCGGCCCATTGGTCGAACAACAGCCCTTCACGCAATCCGTGGGCGGAGAATACCACGCGATCAGGCTCTGCCACCTTGATCAACCGCCGCAGGATCAGCGCCGCCAGCGGCACCGTGTCGATCCGTCGTTTGGATATCAGGCTGTTGGCCGCCGCCAGCGATGTACGGCTCTGTCGTTCCAACACCCGACAGAAATCGGCGAGTTGGCCGGCCGGTACCTCGTACCCATGAATAAGCGGCAGCGGATGCTGGCTTTGCGCAATATGCATCTTTGCGATCGAACGCCAGGTCCCGCCAACCAGATAGAGCCGCCTCCCCGCCACCTGTGACAGCCAGAGCAATCGGGAAAACCCGTCCTCCAATTGCCGTACCAGGACCTTGCGTTTGCCGATACCGTCCATGCGCAAGAGACCGAACGGCAGGGTTGTGCTTTCTCCGATGGTGCCCTGGTCCAACGATACCAGCTCCAGCGAGCCGCCGCCCAAATCCCCCATCAGGCCGTCGGCATCCGGCATACCGGACAGGACGCCCAATGCTGACAGGCGCGCTTCCTCAACACCGCTCAGGACCCTGACTTCGAGGCCAAGTTCAGCGCCAAGCCGATCGATGAAAGCGTTGCCGTCGGCGGCATCGCGAACCGCTGCCGTGGCCACTGCATGGGTCTCTTCGACGCCCATGCGCCGGGTCAAACCGACAAAACGGCGCAGCGCATCAAAGGCCTGCTCGACGCCTTCAGGGTTGAGGTGCCCGGTTTTGGCAAGCCCGCGTCCCAGACCACACAGAACCCGTTCATTGAATCGCGGGGTCGGTGCGCAAGGCGCGCCCGTGAAGCATACCAGGCGCACCGAATTGGAACCGATGTCGATGGCAGCGCGGGTGCGCGAGGATTCGACCAGCAGGTCCCGGGTTGGTGCCAGTTCGCCCATCACGGCAACAGCTCCGGCCTTCCTCTAGGCGTTATCTAAAACCAGCCTGGGCAGCGGCTCAGGGCTGCATCTGGCGGTTCCTCGGCCCGAGAGGCTTGGGTTGGTCATGAAATAGGTGTGACAGTTGAACGCGCTATCCTCCTTTTGGGCGACCCTGGTGTAGGTGCCGTCGGCATTCAACATCCAGGATTGCGCGACGTCCATCAAGTTTCCGACCATGATCTGATCGATGATCTGTCGGCGAACCGTCTCGTTCTCAATCGGCACCAGGGTCTCGACCCGCCGGTGGAAATTTCGCGGCATCCAATCGGCGGAAGAGATGAACACCTTTGCGTCCTGGGACGGCAGCCCGTTCCCCGACCCGAAACAGAGGATCCGGCTGTGCTCCAGATAGCGTCCGACAATGCTTTTGACCCGGATATTGTCCGACAAGCCAGCGACACCCGGCCGCAGGCAGCAAATGCCGCGCACCACCAGGTCAATGCGGACCCCGGACCGGCTGGCCCGGTACAGGGCATCGATGATGTCCGGATCGACCAGGGCATTCAGCTTGGCCCAAATCGCGGCCGGCCGGCCGGCTTCCGCATGGGCAATCTCGTCAGCGATCAACTCCAGCAACTGGGCCTGTAACTGATAGGGAGAGATGGAAACCCGTTCCATCTCCTCGGGCACCGCATAGCCGGTCAGAAAATTGAAGACCTTGACCGCGTCCCGCCCCAACGCCGCATCGGCGGTGAAATAGGACAGATCGGTGTAGACCTTGGCCGTATCGGGATGGTAGTTGCCGGTGCCGTAATGGACATAGGTCCTCAGACCCCGCCCTTCGCGTCGCACCACGGCCGTGATCTTGGCGTGGGTCTTCAGCTCGATGAACCCGTAAACGACCTGGGCTCCCGCCCGCTCCAGGTCGCGTGCCCAGCGGATATTGGCCGCCTCGTCGAACCGCGCCTTCAACTCGACCAGAGCGGTTACGGACTTGCCTGATTCCGCCGCTTCAATCAGCGCCTTGACGATCGGCGAGTCATCGGAGGTCCGGTAGAGGGTCTGCTTGATCGCGACCACATTGGGGTCGGCCGCAGCCTGGCGAATGAACTGCAGCACCACGTCGAAACTTTCGTAAGGGTGGTGCACCACAAGGTCCTTGCGGCGGATCGCCGCAAAGCAATCGCCGCCGAAATCGCGTATCCGTTCCGGCGAACGGGCCCGATATGGGGGAAACCGCAAATCCCGGCGGTCACCGATAATCAGCTGGGCGGTATCGGCAAGGCCCAGCAGGTTCTCGGCAACGCTGACATTTTCGGCATCCACCATCAGTTCCGAAATCACGAATTGGCGCAGAGAGTCGGGCATCGCCCTATCAACCACCAGATGGATCACGGTGCCTCGGCGGCGGCGTTTCAAGGCGCTTTCGAAATAGCGGACGAGGTCCTCCGCTTCCTCCTCGATCTCGATGTCCGAATCTCGGGTGACCCGGAACAGGCCCTGCCCGGTGACGGAATAGCCGGGAAACAGCCTGGGCAGGAACAATCCGACCAGGTCTTCCAACGGCAGGAAACGGATCTCCCTGCCGGGAAGGCGTATGAACCGCTCGACCTGGTTCGGCAGCGGCACCAGGGCGTTCTGCTGCTGATCGTCGGCGTCGCGGCGCAGTTCCAGAACCAGTGCAAAACCAAGATTGGGGATGAAGGGGAACGGGTGAGCGGGATCGATGGCCAATGGTGTCAGGACGGGAAAGATCCACTGGAAGAAATGGGTTTCCAGCCACTCCAAATCGGGAGGATCCAGATCATCGCCGGTCAGAACCCGGATGCCGGCATTGCCAAGCTCTCTACGCAGTTCGTTCCAGCACGCCTGTTGCTGATCCATCAGTTCCCCGGCCATGGCGTGGATCTCAGCCAGTTGCTCGGCCGGACTGAGTCCGTCCTGGGTCAGTTCGTCGACCCCGGCCCGGATCTGCCCGCAATAGCCCGCCACGCGGACCATGTAGAATTCATCCAGGTTGGTTGACGATATGGACAGGAAACGAAGTCGCTCCAACAGCGGGTGGGCCGGGTTGCCGGCCTCTTCCAGCACCCGCCAATTGAAACGCAACCAGGAAAGCTCGCGGTTGATGAACCGGTCCGACGACGACGGGTCGATCGCCGGACCGTCCAGTTCGCCCGGCACTCGTTTCCGCTCGCTTGACTTGTTATGGTTCACGACCCGTCTCAATGCTGTCTAAACCGTCGCAACCGCCTGAATCAGTGGACGCGTGTCCAGGTTTGGGATTTGCAAAAAAACAGCACGCAGCCTTTGACCTCCAGCGTGTTGGCGTCTTTCAACTGCATCTCCGACGAATAAGTCTTGCCGTCCTCGGCGTTGTAAATACTGCCGTCGTCCCATGCGTTTTCGCCGTCCGCAACGAAGTCCTTGAGCATCGGCAAACCCATGATCTTGCGCGTTCGCAGAGCCTCGTCCTCGTTTTCCTTATCAAGTTTTTCCTTGCCGTTCTCGTCCAACGGCTCCTTCAGCCACACGATGCTGCCGCATAACTTGTCACCGCAATCGTCGATCTTGACGTGAGCATTCCCGCTTTGAACCAACCAGACGCCACGAACGTCAGCCAAAGCCGAACCAGCCGTCAGGCACAGACCGGCAAACATCGCCAAAATCGATAGTCCAAGTGATTTTCTCATAAATTCATCCGCCCTTTTGTGGGCAGTCTCCCTCTTGTTACTGACCAAACCCAGCAATGCCGGGTGCTCAAATCTAGAACGTGCCGGGATAGGCGCCGCCATCGATCAGGAAATTCTGACCAGTGACGTACCCGGCTTGCGCACTACACAGATAGGCACAGGCCGCACCGAATTCATCCGCTTGACCAAACCGACCCGCCGGAGTCCCGCTGGCGACATTGGCCCGTGCTTGCTCAACGCTGACCCCTGATGCGGCGGCCCGGGCCACCATCGTCGAGTTCAGCCGATCGGTATCAAACATCCCAGGCAGCAAATTATTAATCGTGACATTGTGGCGCACGGTCTTGCGGGCGATCCCGGCAACGAAACCTGTCAACCCGGACCTGGCCCCGTTGGACAGCCCCAGCACGTCGATCGGCGCCTTCACGGCGCTGGAGGTGATGTTGACGATGCGGCCGAACTTGCGTTCGATCATGCCGTCCACCGTCGCCTTGATCAGTTCGATCGGGGCCAGCATGTTGGCGTCGATAGCCTTGATCCAGTCATCGCGTTCCCAGTCGTGGAAGTCACCGGGTGGCGGCCCGCCGCAATTGTTGACCAGGATGTCCGGGTCTGAACAGACCGACAGGACCGCCGCGCGGCCGACCTGGGTGGCGATGTCACCGGCTACTGTCGTAACCGAAACCCCGGTGGCGGCGCGGATCTCGGCTGCGGTTTCCTCCAGGGTTTCCTGCGTACGGGCAGTGATTACCAAATTCACACCATCCTGGGCCAGGGCCATGGCACAGCCCTTGCCCAACCCCTTGCTGGCAGCACAAACAATTGCTGTTTTGCCCGCTATGCCAAGATCCATATCAGCCTCCCTCGATATTCCCCTCACCCATGGCGGCCAGCACTTCGCGCGCCAGCGGCACCGTGATCCGGCGCTGCTTCGCCAGGGCCATTCTATCCAAAGCGTCAACCGTCCGTCGAGCGGCGGCAAAGGACCGCTCGATGCGCGGCAGCAGGAAACTGGGCAGGTCCGGCGCCACCCGCAGCTGTCGATCGGCAAACAGCTTGACCAAAACCGCCAGCAGCAGGGCGTCATCGGGCTGGCGCAGCTCGGCGCTGGCCGCGGCACGCAGCCGCGACGCCAGATCGGCAAGGCCAATTGCCATTCGGGCCGGAGGCCGATCGACGGTCACAATCAAATGGTGGCCGTTTTCGGCAATCAGGTTGATCAGGTGAAACAGGGCCGTTTCATCGTAACCTTGCCGCCAATCTTCCAATGCCAGGCCCTTGTCGGCCAAATCCCCGACCTCGGCCGTACTCAACTGCGACGCCGGCAAGACCCGCGCCCCGGCCGCCGCCCGCCAGACCTGAATCAGGTGGCTCTTGCCCGATCCCGACGGTCCATGCAGCACCAGAATGGGTGATGGCCAGTCCGGCCAGCGATCGATCCAGGCAACTGCTTCGGCGTTGCTGTCGGCGACCAGGAAATCCTCGCGGTCAAGCGCGGCACGATGGCCCAAATCAAGCGCCAATTGCTGCGCACCGGCCATTACGACGGTGCCCCGTCGTCGCCGGGGCCATGGTAGAGGCGGCTGTCCAAGTACCGCGCCAGGGAAAACCGCGCCAGCACGCCCAGGGTGGCGAACAGCGGCACCGCTATCAGTATGCCGACAAAGCCGAACAGGGTCCCGCCGGCCAGCATCCCGAATATCACCCAAACCGGGTGCAGCCCGACCTTGTCGCCGACCAGGCGCGGGGTCAGGATGTTGCCCTCCAGGAACTGTCCGACGACATAGACGACCAAGACGATGCCGATCCGGACCAGATCGTCCGGCCAGTACTGGATCGCGGCGACACCCCCAGCCAAAACAAAACCGGTGATCGCGCCGACGAACGGCACGAACGAAATCAACCCGGTCACCGTTCCGATGACCAGGCCGAAATCGAGTCCGATCACGGTGAGCGCCGTCGCATAATAGATGGCCAGAACCAGACACATGGTTGCCTGGCCGCGGGCGAAACCTGCCAGGACCTGGTTGATCGCACTGAGCTGTTCGCGGATCGTGTCGCGATGTTGCCGGGGCAGCCAGTGGTCGACCTTGGCAACCAAATGGTCCCAATCCCTCAGCAGGTAAAAGGTGACCACCGGGGTGATAACCAACAGCGAAACCAGGTTGACCAGCGCCAGACCGCCGCTCCACACCTGTTTCAACAGGCTGCCGAGCCAGGCGACCGAATCCTCGATAAAACCGGCCAGGCGTTCGGACACATCGGACGGTTCGATTTTGGCGATCATGCCATCGGGGCTGATGCGCTCGATCACGCCGTTCAGCACCGGCAGAGCTGTATCGCGCAGACGGATGATGTAATCAGGCAGCTTGCGCAGGAAGTCCACCAGCTGGCCCTGCATGGCCGGCACGATAGCAAGGATCACCAGCAGCAGAACCACCAGGAAACCGAACACGATCAGGCTGGTAGCCAGGGTGCGGCTCAGGCCCCATTTCTCCAACCGATCCGCCACCGGATCCAGGAAATAGGCAACCGCCATACCGGCGACAAAAGGCAGCAGGACGCCACGTAGCAGGTAAAGCAGGATCCCGGCCATCACCAGGCCGATCAGCCAGATGCGCAGCTGTTCGCGGCCGCTCACGAGACCTCGTCCACGTCCCACCAGCCACGCACCCACTGCACCAGATACCCGGCCCAGGATGCGATCGTGGTGCCGGCAACCACGTAGACCAGCACGTCATGCACCGGGTACAGGGTCAGCCCCAGGCCAAGGTCGGCCAAAACCACGCCGACCAACAGGATCTGCATCGTGGTGTTGATCTTGCTGACCATCAGGGGTTGGATCTTGAATGCGAGGTCCAGAGTCAGCGACAGCAGCGCGCCCCCGACGATCGCAAAATCGCGCGACACCACCAGAATGACCAGCCAGCTGGGAAGGTCGTTCTTGAAGCCCAGTGTGATGTAAATCGCCACCAGCATGGTTTTGTCAGCGATTGGGTCAAGGTAAGAGCCCAATTCCGTACGCGCGTTGAATTGCTTCGCCAGAAAGCCGTCTATCGCGTCCGAGACCCCGGCCGCCAAAAACAGAAAAAAGGCAAGCTGCATCTGGTTGACCAGGATCAGCCAGACGACCAGCGGGACCGAAAACAGCCGCGCCAGACTGATGAGGTTGGGAAGATTCACTGAGCGACCGTAACCGAAGAGGACAGGAACAGTTTCCAATACCCTTCCTGTTCGATCAGGTCCAGATCATGTTGTGACAACGAGACCGCAAGCCCTTGCTGGGCCCCCAGGAAACGCAACACCACTCTGGCCTCGCGTGTCGTCAGGGACTCCACTTCGACCGCGCGAACAACCGGCGAATCCTCAAGGCGACGCCGGATCGCCAACCAATGCTTGAGCCCCTCCAGCGGTGCCTGAACCAAAAGCGAGGTTTCGTCATCCAGCCGGACCAGGGTTCCCTGCTTCCATTGATCGACGATGCGCGACCAGATCTTGGCGGCCGATTCGGACAGAACCTCGGCAGACAGCGTGCCACCCGGAACGGCGAAATTCTCCGTCCAACTGTCGTCGCCACTGGGCCCGCGGCTGTGCACCGCGACGTCCAGGCGTGTCCCGCCTGAACCGTAGTCAACCGCCAATCTGGCATGGGCGACAACCAGATCGGCAACCCCATAGCGGTCCGCCACCGCCTGCATCCGCCCGGGATCAAGGTCCGCCGCCTGACGGGCGCTGAT
This sequence comes from uncultured Sneathiellales bacterium, assembly GCA_964344385.1. Taxonomy (GTDB): domain Bacteria; phylum Pseudomonadota; class Alphaproteobacteria; order CAYFNG01; family CAYFNG01; genus CAYFNG01. The sequence goes on along the minus strand of CAYFNG010000003.1, from coordinate 412,738 downwards.
GGTGCCGATATCCAACAGGTCGCCTATCGGCTGGATCAAGGGCACCGGGGCGGCCGGTGCCGACATGTCCAGCCAGGCCTGTCGCCAGGCGTTTTCGGCGTCCCACAGCAGCAGCGCACCGGCATCGTCGAACAGCGGCAGCACCAATCTTGGCGGACTGTGGGTTTCGGTAAAAGCCAGACCATTGGCGCTGAGCAGTTGGCGCACCGCGTTCTGCTTGAAGTTGACCGTCAACGACGCAAGGTAACGGGTTGTCGAAGTTCGTTCATTGGCGATCTCGATGCCGCCGACCAGGGCCGGAACGTCGGCGTCAGTGAGAATTGGCAGTCGCGCGTGATCAGAGGTTAGCGTCATTTGGCGAAGCAACAGGTCCAGCGCCTGTTTCTGGCCCGAGGCAAGCGCGATCTCGCGCGCCTGTGCGGCTGTCTTGGCGGTGGTGTCGACGTCGACCCCGGTGATCGTATAAACCTGGTCCGAAGCCGCATGGCTTGACGTGGCCAAAGGCGGCAAAGCGATAAACAGGGCAACGCAAAACCAGATCACGGGACAGGCGGTGCGGCGGGTCAGGAACATTGCAAAGCACACCAAATCAAGTATCTTCCGGGCGGCGCAGCATATCGTATCAGCGGGGACGCCATCAACAGCTACACATATAAGGACGCCGGCGTCGATATTCAGGCCGGGGACGCGCTGGTACAGGCCATCAAACCGCTGGCGCGGTCAACATCGCGGCCTGGGGCGGATGCGGCCCTTGGTGGTTTTGGCGGCATCTTCGATCTTAAGGCAAGCGGCTATCAGGATCCGCTCTTGATCGCCGCCAATGACGGCGTCGGCACGAAACTGCGAATCGCCATCGAAGCCGGCCGCCACGACACGGTCGGGATCGATCTGGTGGCCATGTGTGTCAACGACCTGGTCGTCCAAGGCGCGGAACCGCTGTTTTTCCTCGACTACCTGGCGACCGGTAAACTGGCGGTGGAGAGCGCCACCGAAATTGTTTCGGGCATCGCGGAGGGCTGCCGCCAAGCCGGCTGCGCCCTGATCGGCGGCGAAACCGCGGAAATGCCTGGCATGTATGCCGGCGACGACTATGACCTGGCCGGATTCGCGGTTGGTGCGGTGGAGCGTGCGCGCCTGTTGACCGGAGCCACCATTCAGCCAGGCGATCGGGTATTGGGCCTCGCGTCCACAGGACTGCACTCCAACGGTTTCAGCCTGGTGCGGAAACTGGTTGAAAGCCATGGCTTAGCCTATGGAGATGCCGCGCCATTTGAAGCGGGGAGCGATTTGGCAACCCAGTTGCTGACACCGACCCGGATTTACGTGGCCGGATGCCTCGCCGGCCTCAGGACCGGCCTCGTCAAGGGATTGGCGCACATCACCGGCGGCGGACTGTGGGAGAACATACCGCGGGTGCTGCCAACCGGTTGCGCTGTGGAACTGGACGCCGCGAATTGGCCGGCGCCGCCGGTTTTCGGCTGGCTGGCCGGTATCGGCGGCATCACCCCGGACGAAATGGCCCTGACATTCAATTGTGGAATAGGCATGGCAGTTTTCACCGCCGAAGAAGATGCGGCCGACCTTAGCGGCGCGTTGGAATCCGCCGGTGAAACCGTCTTCGACATCGGTCGGGTGGTCGAATTCCAGGGCGATCGGCCGGTGCACATCGCCAGTTTGGAGGCGCTATGCAACGGATGAGGACGGCTGTCCTGATTTCAGGTCGTGGCAGCAACATGGCCGCGCTGGTCGAGGCCTGCCAGGATCCTTCATTTCCCGCCGCTGTCGCCCTGGTGGTTAGCAACGAACCGCAAGCAGGGGGCCTTGAAACGGCCCAATCGGCCGGAATCGAGACCGCCGTCATCGATCATCGCGGCTTTGATGGTCGTGAGGCCTTCGAGGCGGAAATCACCCGGGTGTTGGAGGACGCGCGCATCGACATGGTCTGCCTGGCCGGCTTCATGCGCCTGTTGACCGGATCGTTCGTCGCCCGTTGGCGCGACCGCCTGATCAATATCCACCCGTCCCTGCTACCGTCATTCAAGGGCGTTCACGTGCATGAGCGGGTGATCGAGGCCGGGGTGCGGTTCTCGGGCTGCACCGTGCACTATGTGCGGCCCGACATGGATGCCGGTCCGATCATCGCCCAGGCGGTGGTGCCGGTGCATCCCGACGACACGTCGGACGACTTGGCGGCACGGGTTTTGGAATCCGAGCACAGGGTCTTCCCGCTCGCCCTGAAATTGCTGGCCGAGGGGCGCTGCCGGATCCGCAATGAGCGGGTCGCGATCGAAGGTGTGGCGCCACCCGCCGGAGCTCTGATCAATCCCGCACTGGATCAACCAACGCCCTAGGTCGGTTCAGACCTAACCGACGATATCGCAGCCGGCAAAGAAGAACGCAATTTCAACCGACGCTGTCTCCGGGGCGTCGGAGCCGTGGACGGAATTCGCCTCGATCGATTCCGCGAACAGCTTGCGGATCGTGCCTTCGGCCGCGTCCTCGGGGTTGGTCGCACCCATCACCTCCCGGTTCTTGGCAATCGCATCCTCGCCTTCAAGGACCTGCACAACCACCGGGCCGGACGTCATGAACTCTACCAGCGAGTTGAAAAACGGCCGTTCCTTATGGACCCCGTAAAAGGTCTCGGCCTGGCTGCGCGACATCCAGATCCGCCGCTGAGCGACGATGCGCAGCCCAGCATCCTCGAACATGGCGTTGATCCGGCCGGTCAGGTTGCGGCGGGTGGCATCGGGTTTGATGATCGAAAAGGTGCGTTGCAGCGCCATGGCTCGTCGGGTCCTTCATGTCTGGGGTTGGGCTACCCGCCGGCTTGCCAACCGGCAGGCGGCCGGGTTATAGCGCCCTTGCCACAGGCGCGCAAGCCGGCCCTTTCCCCCACCGCCGGCCCGTGCTACACGCTGGCACGCCATGCTGCACGTCAACGACCTGACCTACCGGATAGCCGACCGGCTGTTGTTCGATGCCGCGACCGTGCATATCCCGCCCGGGCATCGGGTTGGCATTGTCGGCCGCAACGGCGTCGGCAAGACAACCCTGCTGAGACTGATTCAGGGCCAGGTATCGGCAGAATCCGGGTCGCTGCGGGTCCGACCTCGGGCCCGGGTCGGTTCGGTGGCGCAGGAAGCCCCTGGCGGACCGGCTTCGCTGCTGGACACGGTTCTGGCCGCCGACCACGAACGATCCGCCCTGCTGGATGAGGCGGAGACGGCGCAAGACCCGCACAGGATAGCCGAAATTCATACCCGGTTGGCTGATATCGCGGCCCATGCCGCGCCCGCCAAAGCCGCGTCGATCCTCTCGGGCCTTGGCTTCGACGAGGCCGCCCAGGCGCGTCCCGTGGCAGAGTATTCCGGCGGGTGGCGCATGCGGGTGGCCCTGGCCGCGGCGCTGTTCGCCGAACCGGACCTTTTGTTGCTGGACGAGCCGACCAACCATCTGGACCTTGAATCCGCTTTGTGGCTGGAGAGCTACCTTAGACGCTACCCCGGTACCCTGTTGCTGGTCAGTCACGACAATGCGCTGTTGAACCGGGTCGTCGGCCACATTCTGCACGTCCAGGGCGGCAAGCTGAACCTGTATACCGGTGGCTACGACCGGTTCGACCGGGTCCGCCGCGAGCGCGAAAACCAAGCCGAAAAGCTACGGTCGAAGCAATTGGCCCAGCGCCGTCATATGCAGGCTTTCGTCGACCGGTTTCGCTACAAGGCGAGCAAAGCCCGCCAGGCACAAAGCCGGATCAAGGCCTTGGAGAAAATGCGCGACCTGGCACCGGTCCTCAGCGAATGGACCGTCACGTTCCGGTTTCCCGAGCCCGAACCCCTCTCGCCACCCCTGATCGCCCTCGAAAAGGCGGCCGTCGGATACGAACCCGATCGGCCGGTGCTGTCGCGACTCGACCTCAGGATCGACATGGACGATCGGATCGCCTTGTTGGGGGCCAACGGCAATGGCAAATCCACGCTCGCCAAGCTGCTGGCAGGGCGATTGACCCCGATGGAGGGTCGGGCCCGCGCATCCCGGAAACTCCAGGTCGGCTATTTCGCCCAACACCAAATCGAGGAATTGCACCCCGACCAGACCGTATTCGCTCACATGGCGGCCCTGATGCCCGATCAGCCGCCGGAGAAGCCGCGGGCGCGACTGGGTCGGTTCGGCTTTGCCCAGGCCCACGCCGACGCCCTGGTCCGGACCCTGTCTGGTGGTGAAAAAGCCCGCCTGATGCTGGCTTTGATGAGCCACGCCGCGCCGCATTTGATGATCCTGGACGAACCGACCAACCATCTCGACGTCGAGGCTCGTGAAGCGCTTGTCGCAGCGCTGAACGAGTACTCCGGCGCAGTGTTGATCATCAGCCACGACCGGCATCTGATCGAGTTGACCGCCGACCGCTTGTGGTTGGTGGCGGATGGGACGGTGGTCCCGTTTGACGGAGATCTGGAGGACTATGTCGGCAGGGTCCTGGGTTCCCGCCGGCAGGATGGCGGCAAATCGGCGAGCCCCTCTTCGAGTGTGAAAGTCAACCAAAGGCGCGCCCGCGCCGAAGCCCGGGCCGCCACCGCGCCCCTGCGGCAAGCCGCATCCCGGGCGGCACGCGAGGTCGACCGCCTCACCAAGGAAAAAGCCAAGCTTGAAGTGACCTTGGCCGACCCCGCCACCTACGAGCAGCCCAGCGATAGGCTTTCCGAGTTGATGAAACAACAGTCCGATCTTCAGCAACAACTGGAACAAGCCGAGGCGGAATGGCTCGAAGCTGAGGAAGCGCTGGACGCGGCCAACGCAGATCACGGATGATCGACCGTCAGCCAGTGCGCGGTTCTTATTTTTACATTAATTTTTTAACATAAGTATTTGATTTTTTTACAGTTTTGTAAATCACGATTTAAGGGAATCAGGCTTTTTTTTCCCATCCCCCTCGGTCCGTCTGCTGCCAATAGGTCACGGCGTGGCCGGCTGCCTTGAAGGACTTCCAATGGTCGCGCGCAGTGGCAACCGCGGTGTCGTCACGGCCGTCGAACATTTCAACGACCCGGTCGAAATCGTCAACGGCATCCGGTTTGACGCCGTCCACGGCGATCAGCACCGTAGCGCCGTTGGGTCGTTCCTCGGTGGTGGAAAGCCAGACCGGCTGGAGCTCGGCATAGCCGTCGCGCGTGCTGCCATGCGGCAGGAAGCCTTCGCGGCTGTAACTCCAAAGCACATCGTTCAGGGCTTCGACCCGTTCTTCCGAACCGGCCACGACAACCGCGCGCATGTCCTGCTGCAGGACCTTCTCCAGGAGCTTGGGAAGGGCACGCTCCAGCGGCTGGCTCAGCAAATGATAGAATCCGATGTCAGCCATATGGCTACCGGGCCTTGCGCCGCCCCTTCTCGTAGTGGTCCTGGACCAGCCGATCGAGCAGACGGACACCAAAGCCGGTTCCGCCCTTAGGCACCGTCGGCCGTTCCTTCGACGACCAGGCAACGCCGGCAATGTCGATGTGGGCCCATGGCAGGTCGCCAACGAAGCGCTTCAGGAACATCGCGGCGGCAATGCTACCCGCCGATCGGCCGGCGCCGGTGTTCTTCATGTCGGCGATCGCCGATTGGATGTCCTTGTCATAGGCGTCGTCGACCGGCATCCGCCAAAGTTTTTCGCCCTCGGTTTGACCGGCGGCCAGCAATTGCTCGGCCAGTTGGTCGTCATTGGCGAAAACACCGGCATGTTCGTGGCCCAATGCGATGATCATCGCACCGGTCAGGGTCGCCAAATCGACAATGGCCTGAGGTTTCAGGTGCTCCTTGGTGTACCAGAGCACATCCGCCAGGACCAAACGGCCTTCGGCATCGGTGTTGATCACTTCGATCGTCTGACCCGACATGGAGGCAACAACGTCGCCCGGCCGCTGGGCCGAGCCGGACGGCATGTTTTCAACCAGACCGATCACGCCGACCGCGTTGACCTTGGCCTTGCGGCCGGCCAGCGCCTTCATGACGCCGGTCACCGCCCCGGCACCGCCCATATCCCATTTCATCTCTTCCATACCGCCCGCGGGCTTGAGCGATATGCCGCCGGAATCGAAGGTGACCCCTTTGCCGACAAAGGCTATCGGCTTGCTGCGCGGCCCCGTTCCGGTCCAACGCATGACAACCACCTGTGCCTCGTTCGAGGACCCCTGGGAAACGCCAAGCAACGCATTCATGCCCAGCCGCCTCAGGCGGGCTTCATTCATCACGTCAACCTCGACGCCCAGATCCTCGAGTTCGCGGCACGCCTTGGCGAAACTCTGCGGGAAAAGAACGTTGCCCGGCTCCGTTACCAGGTCGCGGGTCATGAATACGCCATCGGCGATCTTGTCGAGCGAGGCAAAGGCCCGCCGCGCCGCGGCGGCACCGGTGACGGTGATATTGGCCTTGCCAAGGCTGGGCTCGCCGTTGTCCTTTTCCTGATCCTTGGTTTTGTATTTGTCGAAGCGGTAGCTTGCGAGTTTGGCGCCATAAGCGGCATGGGCCGCAATCGCGGTCGCGTTTACCGGCGATTTTCTGATCGTGTCGCAGGCAAAGGTGACCGTCTTGGCGCCACTCAGCATCAACCTTTTGACCACTGCACCTGCGGCCGCCTCGACCGCCAGGCGATTGACGTCCTGGACTGCCCCAAGTCCGGCAAGAATCAGCCGCTCGACGCCAATACGGTGCGGCGCCATGATCTCGAGCAATTGCCCCTTGTTGCCCTCGAACCGGCTGGCCGCCAGGGCACGCTTGATGGCACCGCTGCTCTTGCGGTCTGCTTTCTTGGCTGAGGGGGATAGCTCTCCCCCTTTGAGCACGAACACGACCAGCACGTCGGTGCTGGGCAAGGCATATTCCGAAAAACTGATTCGCATTGAAGTCCTCTGTACCGCGGGGAATGGACTACTTTAACTGATTGCCTCTACCACCAAACACCAAAATCATTTCGCGGGATCGCGCTGAAGTTTGGCCCCTACGTCGCAAAAAATTTGGTTGGTGGATCGTCGAAGAACGCTATGAACGCCAATGGAAAATAACTCAACTCTCAAACCGAAAAAAGAATTCAATTGCAGACTGTTACTGTAGCTCTGCCTGGATATAATGCCGCCATGACCCAGCTTTTTCGCTACCTCCTACGCCAATTGGTGATGCCGCTGATGTTCATCGCAGCGGCATTGACGGGTGTGATTTGGCTGACCCAGAGCCTAAGGTTCGTTGACAAGATTATCAACGAAGGTCTGGGCGTTATCGATTTCGTGCGCCTGACCGGGATGCTTATGCCGAGTATTTTGGCGTTGGTTCTGCCAATTTCACTCTTCTTGGCGGTACTGGTTACCTATAACCGGCTTCGCGGCGATTCTGAGCTTTTGGTGATGTGGGCGGCCGGCTGCAGCCGCGGGTCCCTTGCCAGACCGGCTCTGGCTCTGGCTCTGATCGTTGTGTTGATTTGTTACGGGCTGGTGCTCTACCTGGCACCGACCGGCGTGCGCTCCTTTACCTATGTCCGCTATGACATGCGCGCAAACTTAAGCTCGCTGCTCCTGCAGGAAGGCGCATTCAACAACCTCAACAACGGCATCACCGCCTATGTGCGTGAGCGCCGCCACGACGGCGAGTTGATGGGGATCCTGGTTCACGACGCGCGCAAGGTCGATGCGCCGGTCACCCTGCTGGCCGAACGCGGCCGCCTGGAAATGACCGACAAAGGGCCAAGTTTCGTGTTGGTCAACGGCAATCGCCAGATCGTATCGCAGAGCAGCGGTAATTTGTCGCTGCTGTATTTCGACTACTACAATATGGAAATCGGCCAGTACGGAACCGATCCTGACAAACGCTGGCTGGAGGCCAGCGAACGATACCTGCCGGAGCTGCTTTTTCCCGATGATTCCGGCAGCGACAAACAACATTATTGGAACCTGGTCGTCGCTGGGCACAAGCGGATGGTGGGCCCCTTGTACGCTCTGCTTTACGCCATGGTCGCGCTGATCGCCATTTTGACCGGGGAATTCAACCGACGCGGCAATTTGCAACGCATCCTGGCCGCATCGGGGATCGTTGTCGCTTTCGAGTTGGCGGCGCATGGCATCGCCAACCTGGCCATCAAAACCCCGCCACTGATACCGGCAATGTACCTTATCGTCATAACTGCGCTTGGGATTGCCGGCTATTTGCTGCTGCTGGCATCGGGTAGACGTGCCGCCCTACCCGCCCAAGCCCTGCCGGGAACCACCTGATGCACCTGTCCGCAACCCTGTCGTTCTATATCGGGCGCCAGTTCCTGCTCGGCATCGGCACGGTGTTCGCGGTTCTGGCTTCGTTGGTGTTCATGGTGGAAATGGTCGAGTTGCTGCGTCGTGCCAGCGGCAACGATCAGATCGGCTTTTTCCTGGTCCTGGAAATGACGGCCCTGAAATTGCCGGCAACGGCGCAACAGGCAATTCCGTTCGCCGCCCTGTTCGGGGCCATGCTGACCTTCTCCCGCCTGACCCGAACCCAGGAACTGGTGGTTGCAAGGGCGGCGGGCGTCTCGGTCTGGCAGTTCCTGACGCCGGCGATTGCAATCGCCCTGGGCCTTGGCGCGTTGATCGTGACCGTGGGCGACCCGGTGTCGTCTATTTTGGCCGCGAAGTATGAACGGGTCGAGGCGAAGTACTTGCGCGGCCGTGCCAGCCTCCTGGCACTCTCCTCCTCCGGCCTTTGGCTTCGGCAGGCGGACCCGGGTGGCCAAACGGTCATCCACGCCGCGAAGATATCCCAGCGGGGCATCGAACTCTCCGAAGTCACGGTGTTCCTGTTCGAAGGCAGCGACCGGTTCATCGGTCGGATCGACGCAAAACGGGCCCGTCTGCACCACGGTTTCTGGGAACTGGAAGAAGCGGTCTTGAACGGACCCGACCGGCCCCGGCAGTCCTTCGCACGGCACCGGATCGACACCACGTTGACGGTCGACGAAATCCAGGACAGCTTTGCAACCCCCGAAACCCTGTCGTTTTGGCGCCTTCCGGCGTTTATCGAGACACTTGAGGCTGCCGGTTTCTCGGCTTTGCGCCATCGGCTGCATTGGCACAAAGTGCTGGCTGGCCCGATTTTGCTTTGCGCCATGGTTCTGATCGCGGCGACTTTTTCGCTGCGCCTGACCCGACGCGGTGGCACCGGCCTTCTGCTCGGCGGCGGTGTTCTGACCGGGTTTTTCTTGTATTTCCTTTCGGACGTGGTGTTTGCTCTTGGACGGTCCGGCGGCCTGCCGGTCGTGATGGCCGCGTGGACCCCGGCCTGCGTCACGACGCTGCTGGGGCTTTCGATGCTATTTCATTTGGAAGACGGGTAGTGTTTCGATGCGGGTGAGGTTTTGGGGGGTTCTGTTTCTGGTGTGTCTGGCGGCGACGTTCGGGGCGGCCGGCGATGCACGATGCCAACAAACCGAGACCAACAGATTCGAAGATGACCAGGTCCTGCTGCGCGCCGACACCATCACACACGATCGCGACAACGAAATCATCACCGCCGAAGGCAACGTCGAAATTGCCCGCGGCGACCGACTGCTGACCGCTGAACGGGTGGTTTACGAGACCAAGTCTGACGTATTGCGTGCCGAAGGCAATGTCACCGTTCTCGAACCCTCAGGCGAAGTGATGTTCGCCGACGAGGTGGAACTTCACGATGGACTGAAAAAAGGGTTCGTGATCGGAATCCGAACGCTCTTCAAGGACGACTCCCGGATCGCCGCAAATGTCGCGGAACGCACGGATGACGACAGAACGGTCATGGCCAAGGCTGTGTTCTCACCCTGTAAGATTTGTGCGGACAGTCCGGGACGACCGCCGCTTTGGCAGGTCAAGGCGGTCCGCGTGATCCACAATAAAACGGCCCAGCGCGTTGACTACAAAGACGCGTTCCTGGAGGTCTATGGCATACCGGTCTTCTATGTACCGTTGTTTTCCCATCCGGATCCGACTGTCGAGCGGCAAAGCGGGCTGCTAGCGCCGACAATCAAGAGCGCAAGCGACCTTGGGTTGGTCTACAAGCAACCCTATTTCTGGGCAATCGCCGATGATCGCGACATGACGATATCGCCGATGGTGACGTCCAATGAGGGGGTCGCGCTGGCGGTGGAATACCGCCAGCGTTTTCGTCCAGGGCTCCTGGTTGTCGACAGCAGTGGAACCTATGTCGACAAGCGGGACGAGAACGGCAACCCAGTGCCAGGGCGGCAGTTTCGCGGTCACCTCAAGCTGGACACCGATATGGAGGTGGATGAGAATCTTCACGCTGGAGCCAACTTGTTCGTGACCACCGACGACACCTACCTCAGGTTATACGATTTTTCGAGCCAGACCATTCTGACCAACCGGCTCTATGCGGAAGGGTTCTATGGCCGAAACTATTTCGGGGCGAACGCCTACGCCTTTCAAAGCCTGGAGCAGGAAGATGACGCATCGAACATTCCGGTAATTGCGCCGTGGTTAGAGTATGACTATATCGGTGAACCTGGCGGATTTGGCCAATATTGGACCGCCAATTCAGAGTTGGCCGTCATAACCCGCGGTGAGGGAACGGATTCCCGACGTTTGACTGTTGGTGGCGCCTGGCAAGTGCCGTGGATCGATCCTGTTGGTGGCATATATAAAGTTTCTGCAGCAGTTGATGGTGATCTCTACTGGGTCAACGACGCTCCCAATCAGAGTTTGGCGGGTGATACCGTTGACGGGTTTGCGGGTCGAATCAACCCCAGCCTGACATTGGATTGGCGCTGGCCCTGGGTGCGATCTTCCGGTGGTATCAGACAACTGATCGAACCGATCGCCCAAGCCATTGTTTCGCCAAATCACGGCAATCCGGACAAGATCCCCAACGAGGATTCCTTAAGCTTTGAATTCGACGAGACAAACCTCTTTGCCGCAAACCGCTTTCCAGGGCGCGACCGTTTGGAGGGAGGCCCACGGGTGAACTATGGGCTTAAACTTGGCGCCTACGGCTCGGAAGGGAGATATGCCAACCTGTTAATCGGCCAGTCCTATCGATCACATGTCGAGCCCGGCTTTGCCGGCGCAACGGGTCTGGAAGAGAACTTCTCGGATCTAGTGGGGCGTATCGACGTCGTTCCCCATCCTTACATCAACTATGCACAGCGTGTTCGCTTGAGCCGGGAAAGCCTCAGCCTGGAACGAAATGAAATCACGCTGTCCGCGGGACCATCCAGATTTCGGGTAAACGCCAGCTACACCATGTTAAGCGACGAGTTGGCAGCCGACGATTTGGGCTCTCGAGAGGAAATCCTGCTGGGCTCGAGGGTCCACCTCTTTGATGGCTGGTCCCTGAGCGCCGGGCATCGCCATGATTTGACTGGCCGAACCGGCAGTCTAAATACAAATTTCGGCATATACTACCTGGACGAATGTCTTGATTTTTCCGTCGTCTTCAACCGAACCTTCACTCACGATCGGGAAATTAGGCCGACAACCTCGATCACATTCCGGGTTAGGCTGGTCAACCTCGGTTGATCCTGTTTCTTATTGGCTCATGGTTTGGACAATCTATTGCGGAAGCACGGCAAATTAGGGCAAATATCGCTCCTGGAGCCAAGACAACCACTGGAACGGTGTTGATGCGAAACGTAAAGCGGTTGATCGCAATCAGCTTGGCCGGAATTTTCTGGACCATGTCGCCGGCCTGCGTCGGCCAAGAGGTTCAAAAGATCGCGGCCATCGTCAATGACGACGTCATCTCCCTCTACGATGTCGAACAAAGGGTCCGGTTGACCCTGATTTCAACCGGGGTTCGGGACACGCTTGAAAATCGGCACCGGCTGAAGGGACAGGTGCTGCGGTCGCTGATCGACGAAAGCGTGCAACTGCAAGAAGCCAAGCGCCTGAACGTCGCGGTCGGCAAAACCGATGTCGACAGGGCCTTCCTGACTGTTGCGCGCCAAAACAAGATGACCAGCGAGGAGTTCGAAGCCGTTTTGCTGCGGAACTCGATCGACAAGCAAACATTGCTGAGCCAACTGGAGGCGGAAATCGCCTGGGGCAGGCTGGTCTCGCGCCGCCTGCGGCCAAATCTACAAATCGGCCAGGAAGAGATCGACTCGGTGTTGCAGCGGTTGCAGTCGGCGACCGGCAAAACTCAGGTGCGGCTGGCCGAGATCTTCCTTCCGGTGGAAACACCTGGCGATGCCGATCGCGTGCGCAAAGTCGCTGAACGCTTGATCGACCATTTGCACAATGGTGCGGTTTTTTCCAATCTGGCACGCGAATTCAGTCAAGGCGCGACCGCGGCGGTCGGCGGGGACCTTGGCTGGGTTCTGGAAAGTGACCTGGAAACCGCGATCGGATCCGCGGTGGCAAAACTCGCCAAAGGTCAAGTTTCCAACCCGATTCGGACACCCGCCGGCTACTACCTCGTTGCCCTGATTTCCCGCCAGGTTCTAAAGGGGGCCGATCCGCTGGAGGCTGAGGTTGCATTGAAGCAACTGGTCGTCGCGCCGGACGCGGACGGCGGAGACACCGCCGTCCAACAGGCCAGAGACTTGGCTGCTGACCTACGTGCCAAGGCGACGGACTGCGACACAATCGCGGCTTTGTCCAAGGAAACAGGCTCCGACGCGTCCGGCGATTTGGGAACACTCAAGATCGCCGACCTGCCACCGGTCTTTCAGGCGGCGGTGCGCGATCTGACGGTCAATCAGGTCAGCGAGCCCATTAAGACCGACCAAGGCTGGCACCTGTTGATGGTTTGCAGCCGAAAAGACCCTCCTTCCGGCCTGCCAAGCCGCGATCAGGTCAGCGAAAGCCTGAAGCGGGAACGACTGAGCATGCTTGCCAGACGCTATCTGCGTGACTTGAAACGCGACTCGGTTGTGGAATTCCGCTGATGCCTTCGGTGCGGCGCGAACCGCCGCCCGTCGCCATCACCATGGGCGAGCCGGCCGGGATTGGCGGCGAAATCATCATCAAGTCCTGGTTGGCGCGGGCCGAGCACGGGTTGCCACCCTTTTTCTTGCTGGATGATGCGTCACGGCTCAGCGCACTGGCGCAGTCACTGGGGTGGTCGGTCCCGATCGTCGAAATTGGGGAGGCGGCCGAAACCGTCCTTCAATTTGATCAGGCGCTCCCGGTTCTGGCGCATCCGCTGAACCGCAAGTCCGTTCCAGGCAGGCCCGACCCCGGAAATGGACCCGCCGTCATCGGCAGCATCCACCGAGCCGTTGAACTCTGCCTTGATGGCCAGGCGTCGGCCCTGGTCACCAACCCGATCCAAAAGGAAAGCCTGTACGCCGCTGGGATGAAGCATCCCGGGCAAACCGAACTGATTGCCGAGATGAGCGGCGGCGATACGCCGGTCATGATGTTGGCCTGTCCAGAGCTCCGCACCGTCCCGGTGACCATACATCAACGCCTGGCCCAGGCGATTTCGGACCTGACCAGCGATACGATCCTGACGACCTGCCGCATCACGCTCGCGGCCTTGGAGCAGGATTTTGGGATCGCCAATCCGCGTCTGGCGGTCGCCGGACTCAATCCGCATGCCGGCGAAGGTGGCTATCTGGGTCACGAAGATGCGGCAATTGTCCTACCGGCGGTGGAGGCATTGCAAGGGCAAGGTGCGCGGGTTCAGGGACCGCTGCCCGCCGACACCCTGTTCCACCCGCGCGCCCGGGCCCGGTATGACGCCGCGATCTGCATGTATCATGACCAGGCCCTGATACCGATCAAGACCATCGGCTTCGACCTTGGTGTCAATATCACCCTGGGACTTCCCATCGTCCGCACCTCCCCCGACCATGGCACCGCCCTCGATCTGGCCGGCACCGGCAATGCCTCGCCGCTGAGCATGATCGAAGCCATTCGTACCGCCGCCGACATTGCCGCTTCGCGAGCCCGCTGACATGACCGGCGGCGCGTCCCCGACCCTACCGCCCTTGCGCGAGGTCATCGCCCAATATGGATTGCGCGCCCGCAAGAACCTTGGCCAGAATTTCCTCCTCGACCTCAATCTGACTAAGAAGATCGCGCGGGCCGCCGGCCGACTGGAGGGGATCGATGTCGTGGAAGTCGGGCCGGGTCCGGGTGGCTTGACGCGAGCCCTGCTGTCTTCGGGCGCGACACGGCTCGTCGCGATCGAACGCGACGCGCGCTGCGTCCGGGCCTTAGGCGACCTCGAACGCGCCTATCCCGGGCGGCTGACAGTCGTTTCGGGGGATGCCCTGGACGTGGAACTCGCGCGACTGGTCAATGCCCCGGCCAAGATCGTCGCCAACCTGCCCTACAACATAGCGACCCCGTTGCTGTTCCGATGGCTGCGGCAAATCGGGTTGTTCTCGGATTTGACGTTGATGTTCCAACTGGAGGTGGCCAAACGGATCACGGCGAAGCCCGCAACCAAATCCTATGGACGCCTGGCTGTCATGAGCCAGTGGCTTTGCGCGACCCAGATCCTGTTCGAGATCCCGGCGCGGGCATTCACGCCACCGCCCAAGGTCACATCGGCATTGGTCCAATTGGTTCCGCGACCGGAACCGTTGGGTGAGGCAGAATGGGAGGATATGGAGCTTGTTGTCGCCGCCGCTTTCGGCAAACGCCGAAAAATGCTTCGTAGTGCATTGAAGTCCCTGGATACCGACCCGTCGGAGCTGCTGAGCCGCGCCGGGATACCGGCCACTGCGAGGGCGGAAGAGCTCGAAGTGACGGCGTTTTGCGGCTTGGCCAGGGCCTATCGTGCGTTGCGCGGACCGGAGGCGGTCACTGACCCGCGCTCAGCGCCTTGACGAAGTCCGACAAGCCAACTTGGCGTCCTCGGCGGAGCCGCTCCGCAGTCAGGATTGAGCGGACTTGCGCCAACGTTTCTTCGACATCCGTGTTAACCACCACGTAGTCGTACTCGCCATAGTGACTCATTTCGTTGACGGCTTTGGCCATGCGTCGGTACACGACCTCGTCGGAATCCTGCGCACGGCCTTTGAGGCGCCGCTCCAATTCGCGCGTTGATGGCGGCAGAATGAATACCGTCACCAGATCTTGCTGGTTTTTCTGAGCGACCTGCTGAGCGCCCTGCCAGTCAATATCGAACAGGACGTCCCGACCTGTCTCGAGCGCCGCGTTCACTTCGGCTTCCGGTGTTCCGTAATAATGGTCGAATACCTTGGCGTGCTCCAACAATTCGCGCCGGTTGACCATCAGGTTGAACTCGACCAGGTCGACGAAGATGTAGTCCTTGCCGTCGACCTCTCCGGGGCGCTGAGGCCGCGTGGTAACCGAAACCGACATCACCAGATTATCGTCGCCATCGAGCAGTCGGCGCGAAATGGTTGTCTTGCCGGCTCCGGACGGCGACGACAGAACCAGCATCAGACCCCGCCGAGAGATTTCGGATTGCTGCATTTGATGCCTATTCGATATTTGCTGCCTGCTCACGGAACCGGTCGATGATCACCTTCAGGTCCAGGCCGATCTGGGTCAAGGTCGGATCACCGGCTTTCGAACACAGCGTGTTGGCCTCGCGGTTGAACTCCTGGGCCAGAAAATCCAGTCGGCGGCCGGGTGGACCGTCACCGCCGCCCGCCAGCAGGTCCCTGGCCGTGGCAATATGGGACAGCAAGCGATCGATTTCTTCCGTGACGTCGGCCTTGGCGATCAACAGCGCTGCCTCCTGGGCCAACCGGTCTTCCGGCAGGGCCGGACTAGCCTCCAACAAGGCTTCGACCTGGGATTTCAGGCGGGACTTCAGAGCCTCGAACCGGTCCTTGTCATTGGCCTTGGCCGACGCCACCAATGCTTCGACCCCGTTCAGATGTTCCGCCAGCGCATCGGACAGCCGTGACCCCTCGTCCATCCGTGCGACAACCAACCCCTCAAGCGCCTCGCGAAAACTCGCCAGCAGTTCCGCCTCACGTGTTGCCCGCACGTCGTCCGCTTCTTCTGCCTCGGCAACTTCCAAAACCCCGCGAATGGCCAACAATCCGTCGAGGCGTGGCGGCTGTACAGGCAAGTCGCTGCCGACTTGGGTGACAATTTCGCCAAGCTGATCGAGAAGCGCACGGTTCAGCTTCAAGGACACATTCGCCTCACCCCGCGAGAACTGAAGCGCCACGGACACGTTGCCGCGACGCAGTTTCTCGCCGGCCATGCTCTTGACCTTCTGCTCCAGGCCGTCGAACCCGGCAGGCAGGCGGCAGCGGACCTCCAGTCCCCGTCCATTGACGCTTTTCAGTTCCCAAGTCCAGCGATCGTCGGCAAGCTCTCCGCTCGCCCTGGCGAACCCGGTCATGCTGGCAATGCTCATCGAAATCCCATAAAGTCGTGGTAGATATTGGGTCCCCGTGACGTCGCGACACTATATATCCAGCACATTTCCGCAACAAGCCTCACCGGCGGCGGAAAACAGTAAAAACCGAACAAATCGAATGAGTTCAAAGGACGGACCGGCATGCAAAAGCCAAGTTCGATATTGATCACCGGTGCGTCCAGCGGTATCGGCGCGGCGCTTGCGCGGTATTACGCGGATCCCGGCGTGACGCTGGCCCTGCTGGGGCGAAACCCGGAACGGTTGGCCGACGTGGCCGAGTTGTGCCGGTCGCGCGGTGCTGCCGTCAACGCTGCAACGATCGACATCACCGATTTGCCCGGCCTCACCGCCTGGATCGACCAGTGCGACGACGCCCGGCCCCTGGATCTCGCGATTGCCAATGCCGGTACCTCGCGCGGGATCAGGAAGCTCTCACAATTGGACGAAATCACCCGGGAAATATTCGCGACCAATGTCACCGGAACGTTCAACACGGTGCACCCGATCATCGACCGGATGTCGGCACGCGGTCACGGTCAAATTGCCATCGTCTCTTCCATGACCGGGTTTCGTGGGTTGCCGGGGGCTACCGCCTATTCCGCTAGCAAAGCGACCGTCAAGGCCTATGGCGAAGGGCTACGGGGCATGTTGCGACCCCGCGGCATTCGGGTTTCCGTGGTGTGCCCCGGTTTCGTGCACAGCCGCATGACCGCTGACAACCCCTTTCCGATGCCGATGATCATGAAGGCCGATCGCGCCGCCGCGATTATCGGTCGCGGGCTGGCCCGGGACAAAGGTCGGATAGCCTTTCCCTGGCCGGTTTACATGGCCGCCTGGTTGTTGCAGTCCCTGCCCGACGCGATAACCGACCGGATCACCCAGCGGTTTCCTGCGAAACCGCTTTAATATATCCGGATTACCACCTATTGCGACTGGCTTTTTGCCCGTTGCTTTTCGATCACCCGCCATTTTCGGACATTCTTTAGGTGCTGTTTCAGGGTCGCCGCAAAAGCGTGACCACCGGTCCCGTCCGCGACAAAGTAGAGATCCTTGGTGGCAAGCGGATTCAAAACCGCTTCAATCGCGGCGCGCCCCGGATTGGCGATGGGACCTGGTGGCAGTCCCTTGACCACATAGGTGTTGTAAGGGGTACGGCTCTTCAAATCCGACTGAGTCAGCGGTCTGTCGAGCGATCCCTTTGCCAAGCCATAGGCCACGGTCGGATCCGACTGAAGCCGCATTCCCTTTTTCAGGCGGTTGGTGAACACGCCGGCGACATGGTGTCTTTCCGCCGGAACGCTGGTTTCCCGCTCAACAATCGAAGCCAGTGTCACGGCCTCCTCAGGTGTCGCCAAGGGCAAATTCGCCTGGCGGCTGGCCCAAAGCTCGTTGAGGGCATCTCCCATTGCCTGGCGCATTCGGTCCAGAACTTCGGATCGGGTATCTCCGCGGTGATAATGGTAGGTTTCCGGTAGCAATGTCCCTTCCGCCGGGATTGGCCCCGCTTCTCCGGTCAGCCCCTCTGCCTCCCGTACCAGTTCATGGATCCGCGCGCTGGTCAGCCCTTCGGCAACCGTCAGCCGGCGAACGACCGTCTGTCCTGACACCAGCAGGTCCATGATCTGGCGAGGGCTGGCCGTAGCAGGAACCCTATATTCCCCGGCTTGCAACTTGCGGGCGGCGCCAGCCATGCGAACCCCAAGCCGAAACACAAGTGGTTCGTCAATCAATCCGGCCTGATGCAGGTCTTTTGAAATCGCGGACAGCGACGCGCCCTTTTCCAGGACGAACAACCGCATCTCGGGCCGTAGCCCCGGCTCATCGAAGCGGTCAATCCCCCAGTACCAGAACGCCGCGACCAGATATCCGGCGAAAATCAAAAACAGGAAGCTTCGGGACAGGACCCCGCGCATTCAAACAGGCCGGGTGCTAGGACACCTTGGTCAGCACCAACGAGGCGTTGGTACCGCCAAAACCGAAGGAATTCGACATCACCGACCGCACTTCACGCTCCTTGGCCTGATGGGGCACCAGATCCAGGTCGCATCCGTCGGACGGATCATCCAGGTTCAGGGTCGGCGGCACGATGCCATCCCGCAGCGAGAGAATGCAGAAGATCGCCTCGACAGCGCCCGCGGCCCCCAACAGATGCCCAATCGACGACTTGGTCGACGACATCGACATTTTGTAGGCGGCATTGCCAAACAGGCGTTTGACCGCACCCAGCTCGATTTCGTCGCCCAACGGGGTGGAGGTTCCGTGGGCATTGACGTAGTCGATGTCCGCCGGCGCCATCCCAGCCCGCTTGAGGGCCGCCTGCATGGCACGGAACGCGCCGTCACCGGTGCTCTCCGGGGCCGTAATGTGATAGGCATCGCCGGACAGGCCATACCCCACCACCTCGGCATAGATCTTGGCACCCCGGCGTTTTGCGTGCTCCAGTTCCTCGAGAACCACGACACCGGCGCCCTCGCCGATGACAAAGCCGTCGCGACCCTTGTCCCAAGGGCGCGACGCCTTTGTCGGATCGTCGTTATAGTTGGTGCTCAACGCCTTGGCGGCCGCGAAACCGGCCACGCCGATCGGGCAGATTGCCGCCTCGGCGCCGCCCGCGACCATCACGTCGGCATCGTCCAGTTGGATCAGGCGGGCGGCATCGCCGATGGCATGGGCACCGGTCGAACAGGCCGTCACCACCGCGTGGTTGGGACCGCGAAAGCCGTATTTGATGGACACATGCCCGGACACCAGATTGATCAGCCGTCCCGGAATAAAAAACGGGCTGACGCGCCGGGGACCACGGTCACGAAGGTTGATTGACGCCTCCTCGATCCCCGGCAGGCCGCCGATCCCGGAGCCGATCATCACACCTGTCCGGTTCTGGTCCTCGCGGCCATCCGGCGTCCATCCGGCATCCGCGACCGCCTGCTGGGCCGCTGCCACGCCGTATACGATGAAATCATCGACGCGGCGCTGCTCCTTGGGCTCCATCCAGTCGTCGGGGTTGAAGGCGTCCTCGGCGTCGCCGCGCGGCACCTCGCAGGCGATACGGGACGCCATTTCCGAGGCATCGAACAAGGTGATCGGCCCGGCACCGGATTGCCCCGCCAGCAGGCGGCGCCAACTCGCTTCCACACCGTTCGCCAATGGCGTTACCAGCCCCAGCCCCGTGACTACGACACGCCGCATATCTGCCTCATCCTAATGGTCGCACCTTCAACAAAGTACGGCCAGATTGGCCGCAGGACTCACGTGTTCTCGGATATATAGGTAATCGCGTCCTTCACGGTGACGATTTTTTCCGCCGCATCATCGGGAATCTCGCAGCCGAATTCCTCTTCAAACGCCATCACCAGTTCCACGGTGTCCAAGCTGTCAGCGCCAAGATCATCGATAAAATTGGCGGATTCCGTGACTTTATCCTCTTCGACGCCCAAGTGCTCGACGACGATCTTTTTCACGCGATCAGCGATATCACTCATTGTTTTTCCTTTGATTTCGTCTTGTCCGCCGATCAGGCGGAACGCGGTGGTCCATTTGCGAAATTTTCGCTCTAATTCCTGATTCAGTTCCGGCGTCCCGCCGGCGGCGGTTTCCCTACCATACTTTATCCGGCTTGCAAAGTCGCGCGCATGGTGTGACCGCCGGCCGTCACAGCATTGCCATGCCGCCATTGATATGCAGCGTTTGGCCGGTCACATAAGCGGCTTCTTCACTGGCCAGATAGACGACACCGGCGGCTATGTCGGCCACTGTTCCCAACCGGCCGGCCGGAATGCGTCCGGCCAAATTGTCGCGTTGCGCATCATCCAGCGCGTCGGTCATGGCGGTTTCAATGAACCCGGGCGCCAGGCAGTTGACCGTGATGCCGCGTGAGGCGACTTCGGCCGCCAGCGATTTCGACATACCGACCAGTCCGGCCTTCGACGCCGCATAGTTGGCTTGGCCCGGATTGCCGGTGGCGCCAACGATCGAAGTGATGTTGACGATCCGCCCCCAACGACGCTTCATCATGCCGCGCAATACGGCCCGGGAAAGCCGAAAAGCGGCCTCCAGGTTGACCGCAATGACCAATTGCCATTCCTCGTCCTTCATCCTGAGCGCCAGGTTGTCGCGGGTAAGGCCGGCATTGTTGACCAGGATATCGACCTGACCCGCCTGACTTTCGGCGTCGCCGATCAGGGCCGCGACGTTGGCGCTATCGCTCAAATCACAAGGCGCGACGAAACTGCGTTCACCGAGTTCCGACGCCAATTCCTCCAAAGCCGCGGCACGGGTTCCTGACAGCACCACCGTGGCGCCAGCCGCGTGCAAGGCCCGGGCAATCCCGCCGCCGATGCCACCCGTGGCCCCCGTGACCAGCGCGACGCGCCCGTTGAAATCGAACATAGTTGCCTCCCTCAAAGCGCGTTCAGAAACGCTTCGACATCATGCGGCGTCTGTACCGAAACCGCGGTCAATCCCCGATCGATGCGCCGGACCATGCCGCTGAGCACCTTGCCGGCCCCCGCCTCGACCAAGGTTTCGACGCCCAGGTCCCGCAGCGCCAGGACACTTTCCCGCCAGCGAACCATCGCGGTCACCTGCTCGACAAGCAACTGCCGAATGGTTTCCGGGTCGCTGGTCGGTGCGGCCGTCACGTTGGCCACCACCGGCACCCGCGGCGGCGCGATCGTGACGTTCGCCAATGCCTCCTGCATGACATCCGCCGCCGGCTGCATCAGGGCACAATGAAATGGTGCGCTGACCGGCAGCATGATCGCCTTCTTGGCACCCTTTTCCTTGGCAAGTTCAATCGCCCGCTGGACGGCTGCCACGGCACCGCTGATCACGACTTGGCCGTCGGCGTTGTCATTGGCGGCGGCACAGACCTCGCCCTGCCCGGCTTCCAAGGCGGCGGCTTGCGCCGATTCCAGGTCGAGACCCAAGAGCGCTGCCATGGCGCCCTCGCCGACCGGGACCGCCTGTTGCATGGCCCGACCGCGGACTTTCAGCAACCGGGCCGTATCCTCGATCGACAGCGCCCCGGCCGCGCACAATGCGGAATATTCCCCAAGCGAATGGCCGGCGACATGGCTGCAGACGTCGGCCAGCGCCACATCGCCTTCGCTTTCGATGGCACGAACCGCGGCAAGGCTGACCGCCATCAAGGCAGGTTGGGCATTTTCTGTAAGCGTCAGATCCTCCATCGGGCCGTCGAACATCAGCCGGCCAAGCGGCTGTTTCAGGGCCTCGTCGATCTCCTCGAACACGTACCTGGCGGCCGGCATTGCCGCCGCCAGTTCCGCCCCCATTCCGACCGCCTGCGACCCCTGACCGGGAAAGGTAAAGGCACGTGTCATGATGGCTCCCTTGCTTCAACCCGCCGCTTTTGCCCCAGTCATAGCCGTTGGCGGTGTCAAGTCAAGCAACGCCGGCCCACCGCTGATACCGGCCTTGCGCAAGGGCGATAATTCTGTATAGTGCCGCGCCTCAAGCCTCCTTGCCGGCATTGGCCGGCTAGGTCTGGGCGGCTGTATCGGCTGGGCCGGTCAGCGCCAGACATTTAAAGAGCCAGAAGGAGCTTTTTGGATGCCCTACTACGAAAGCGTGTTCATCGCACGCCAGGACGTTTCCGCGCAGCAAGTCCAGGCGATTACCGAACAAATGACCAATATCGTTACCGAAGCCGGCGGCAGCGTTGCCGGCAACGAATATTGGGGCCTGCGCACCCTGGCCTATCGGATCAAGAAGAACCGAAAAGGCCATTACGTCATGCTCAATCTCGATGCTCCGGCGGAAGCCGTGCAGGAGCTTGAGCGGAACCTGAGGATCAACGAAGACGTTCTTCGCTTTCTGACCATCCGTGTCGATGCGTTGGAGGAAGGACAGTCGATGATGATGCAGCGCAAATCCAGCCGCGACGACCGGCCGCGCCGCGATGACCGGCCGCGCCGTTCATTCGGCGACAAGCCCAAACCGGCCGAGGCGGACGCGCCGAAGGCTTCTGAAGGAGACAAGGAATGAGCGCCCCCGGTGGCCGCGGCCCCTGGCGGCCGTTCTTCCGCCGGCGCAAGAGCTGCCCGTTCTCGGGTGCCAATGCGCCGAAGATCGACTACAAGGACATCAAGCTGCTGCAGCGTTTCGTATCCGAGCGCGGCAAGATCGTGCCCAGCCGGATCACGGCGGTTTCGGCCAAGAAGCAGCGTGAATTGGCGCGGGCCATCAAGCGGGCCCGTCATTTGGCCTTGCTGCCCTACGTCATCAAATAAGGGACCGGCAGGTTCGCAACGCGGCATGACGACGCATGGGCAAGCAATGGGCAGTGATCATCGGTGCCGGGCTGGCGGCAGCAATGCTGTTCGTCTCGGTCGAGGCGGTCAGTGGCGGGCCAAGCGCAACCGTGTCCTTGGGCGCGTTGTTGTTTGGCACTCTGACCCCGTTGCCGTTGTTTCTGGTCGGCTTGACCATGGGGCTGTTGTCGATGGCGATGGCCGCCGCGGCCGCACTGTTGGCTGTCGGTCTGGTGACCGCGAGCGTGCCGCATTTGGGCCTGTTTCTCGTGTTGCACGGCCTGCCGCCGTTGTTTTTGGTGCGCCAGGCCCTGTTGAACCGCACCGGCCCGGATGGCGCTGTCGAATGGTATCCCGCCGGGCTGTTGCTGGGCTGGACCAGCGCGATAGCGGCTGCCCTGTTGTTGGCCGCGACCGCCTGGCTGATGGGCGAGCCGGGTGGGCTGAAGGGGTTGCTGCAGGAGCAATTGCAGGCCCTGTTTGCACAGGTTCTGGTGGCGCCGGACGGCAAACCCCTGAGCGACGAGCAATTGACGCAAATCGCCACCGGCATAAACCCGTTCATGCCGGCGATCGTGGTTTGGACGCCCTGCCTGTTTATGGTGATCAACCTGAGCTTGGCCCAAACCATCGCGGTGCGGTCCGGCCGCAACAACCGACCCTGGCCGGATGTCGCGGGGCTGGTGTTGCCGCCTTGGGTCAGCCTTGCCTTTGGCGCCGCCGTGCTGGTGTCGTTCACCAGGGAACCCTTCGGATTCTATGGCGGTGCCATGGCGATGGTCTTCGCTTTCGCCTTTTGCCTGCAGGGCCTGGCGGTCATCCATGCCCTGGCCCGCGGCCGTACCGGGGGTATCGGGCTGGTGGTGATCGCCTATTTGCTGCTGTTTATCGGCGGTGTCTTGATGATGCCGGTGCTGCTGCTGATCGGTCTGCTTGAACAATGGCTTCGGTTGCGGCAGCGATTTGGACTGCCGCCCGACCAGGAGAATGAATGATGGAAGTCATCCTGCTAGAAAGAATCGAAAAACTCGGCCAGATGGGCGATGTCGTCAAGGTCAAGGACGGCTATGCCCGGAACTATCTGCTGCCGCAAAACAAGGCCTTGCGCGCGAACGCGGCGAACATCGCGGTGTTCGAGAGCCAGAAGCATCAACTGGAGATGCAGAACCTGGAAAAACGCAAGGACGCCGAGGAACTGGCGCCCCGCATGGACGGCACCGGCGTGGTTTTGCTGCGGCAGGCCAGTGATTCGGCACAGCTCTACGGATCGGTCACGGCCCGCGACATCGCCGAAGCGGTGACCGAGGCCGGGTTCACTGTTGACCGCCGCCAGGTTGCCCTGGACCGGGCGATCAAGACCTTGGGGATCCACCCGATCAAGCTGATCCTGCACCCCGAAGTTTCGGTGACGGTGCAGGTCAATGTCGCGCGCTCGAAAGAGGAGGCCGAGGCCCAGGAAGCCGGCATCGCGGCGATCGACGCGGCGGAGGCGGTCCAGGCGGCCGGCGAGGCGGCGGAAGAAGAGGCACCCGAGATCGCGGAGTTGCTGGAGAATCCGCCCGAAGCGGAAGACGAGGAACCCGAAGCGGACGCGGTCGAGGCGGATGCCGCCGAGGCCCAGGACGAGGCGGAGACGACTCCCCAGACCTAGCGCCCTGTTCGGCAGGAATCTGGTTTCACGGCGCGGCGGTTTCTGCCGCGCCGTTTTTGTTATGCCATTCGAGAGACTGGATTTTTTGGCCGCTACCGGCCCAGCGCGCAATTTATTTCAAAAACGGCAGTTTTCTGCTAATATTGATTTTGAGTCAGTCGGAGTTCGTTCCGATTTGCCTTCCAGCCTATCGGATCGGGCCGATTAATGCTGACCGATTTTGGGAGGAGATTCGGAGAAATGTACCTTCTTGGGCATGTGTTTCGGCGCCTGGTCAACAAGGGAAAGTTGACGGTCATCGACACTGAGGGGCGGACCCATATTTACCAGGGAGCGCCCGGCCATCAGGTCACAATCAGGCTGCACGACAAATCACTTTATCGAAAGATGGTGCTGTTCCCGACCATGGCCGCCGGCGAGGCCTATATGGACGGCACCCTGACCATCGAACAGGGCGACCTGCACGACTTCATCCGGCTGTGCCTGGAAAACATCGGCACCGGTGCCATTCGCGGCACCCCGACGACCTGGTCCCTGATGCGGCGGCTGGCGCGTCGGTTCGTGCAATACAATCCGATCGACACCGCCAAGATGAATGTCGCCCATCACTACGATCTGTCGGACACCCTGTACGAACTGTTCCTGGACCCCGACCGGCAATACTCATGCGCCTACTACAAGGCACCCGGCGACAGCCTGGAACAGGCCCAGGAGCAGAAGAAACGACATATTGCCGCCAAGCTGCTGTTGGACAGGGACCGGCCGCTCAAGATCCTGGATATCGGCAGCGGTTGGGGCGGCCTGGCGCTCTATCTGGCACAGCATTCCAACGCGCATGTGACCGGCGTGACGCTGTCGCAGGAACAGTTGAAGGTGGCCCGCCGGCGGGCCAAGGCGGCCGGCCTCGACGACCGGGTCAAGTTCCACTTGCGCGACTATCGCCACGAGACCGAGACCTATGACCGGGTCGTCTCGGTCGGCATGTTCGAACATGTCGGGGTCAATCACTACGGAACCTTCTTCCGCAAGGTCCGCGACCTGCTCGCCGATGACGGGGTCGCCCTGCTGCATTCGATCGGCCGGGCCGACGGGCCGGGCATCACCGATCCCTGGATCCGCAAGTACATCTTTCCAGGCGGCTATTCGCCGGCTTTGAGCGAGGTGATGCCGGTGGTCGAAAGGACCGGGCTGTTTGCCACCGACATCGAGATCTTGCGGCTGCACTACGCCGAAACCCTGAAGGCTTGGCGCGAGGCTTTCCTCGCCCGGCGCGACCGGGCCGCCGAACTGTATGACGAACGCTTCTGCCGCATGTGGGAAGTCTATCTGTCGGGCAGCGAGGAGACGTTCCGCCACGGCGGCCATGTCGTGTTCCAAATCCAGATGGCCAAACAGCAGGACGCCGTCCCCTTGACCCGGGACTATATCGGCGAATGGGAGAAGGCCCACGCACCGCGATCCCGGGCTCAGGAAGCCAAGGGGCGGATCTCCATCGCAAGTTAGCGGGCGGCTGGCCCGGAACTTGCGTTGCGAGGGCCATCATGGCGGAATTGTTGTTCATATTGTTCGCGATCGCGACACAGGCCTTGCTGGCCGTCAACGGTGTGTCAGATCCTGGGACATATCTGGCGGCCGCAGGTATCCTGTCGCTGGCCGGACTGATCGGCTTTGCTCTGGGCCTGTTTACCCTGCCCCAGCCGAAACCCCAACCTGTCCCGGTAAAGGATCGGCGCCGCACCAGCCGTTAAGGCGGGCCCGCGAATCGGCGGCCGATTCGGCCCAACCGGTTAAAGGTGCTCCGTATCGGCCGAGCGCCCCGTCAACGCGCGCCCCGGTTTTCCCCATAGTTAACAGGGCGCCGGGAAATTTCCTGTGAGCGAAACCAAGCGGCGCTTGATTGTGGCTTAGGCTCCGTGACAAACAAGGGCATGGACACTGCCAACAGCAACGCCCTGCCCGCGGCGGGCGACAGCGGCCTGCCCTATCGGGTGGCACCGCACAACATTGACGCCGAGATGGCCCTGTTGGGCGCCATCCTGGTCAACAACGAAGCCCACAACAAGGTGGGCGGCTTCCTGCGCCCGGGCCATTTCTTCGACCCGGTTCACGGTCGCATTTTCGACGCCGCCGCCACCCTGATCGAGCGCGGGCAGTTGGCCAATCCGCTGACCCTGAAAGCCTATTTCGAACATGACGAGGCGTTGGCCGAGATCGGTGGCGCCCACTATCTGGTGCGCCTGGCAACCGAGGCGGCAACCGTGATCAATGCCGAGGACTACGGCAAGATCATCTACGACATGTCGCTGCGCCGCGAACTGATCCGGCTGGGCGAGGACATGGTCAACAGCGCCTATGAGCCGAACGTCCAGGAAGAGGCGCTGAGCCAGATCGAATCGGCCGAACACGCCCTTTACGGCCTGGCCGAACAGGGCCAGATCGAGGGCGGTTTCCAGGAATTCCGCCATACCCTGCAACTGTCCCTGGAACAGGCCCAGGCGGCCCATAAACGGGAAGGCAAGCTGACCGGCGTCACCACCGGCTTGCGCGACCTTGACCAGAAGCTGGGCGGCTTGCACCGGTCGGACCTGTTGATCCTGGCCGGGCGGCCATCGATGGGCAAAACGGCGCTGGCCACCAACATGGCGTTCAATGCCGCCAAGGCGCGGCGCCGGACCCTGGAAGAGCAAGGCGATCCGGACAAGGACGCCGGCGCCACCGTGGGATTCTTCAGCCTGGAGATGTCTGCCGAACAGTTGGCTACCCGTATCCTGGCCGAGGAATCCGGGATCTCGTCGGAAAAGGTCCGTCGCGGTGAGTTCTCAAATGACGATTTCGCCAACAAGCTGGCGCCCGCGGTCCAATATCTCGAGGACACGCCGTTTTTCATCGACGACACCCCGGCCCTGACCATCACCGCCCTCAGGACCAGGGCCCGGCGGCTGAAACGCACCCACGGGCTGGGCCTGCTGGTGGTCGATTACCTGCAATTGCTGCGGCCGTCGGGCAACAGCCGGACCGACAACCGCGTCCTTGAAATCTCGGAAATCACCCGCGGTCTGAAGGCGATCGCCAAGGAACTGGACATCCCGGTGCTGGCATTGTCACAGCTGTCACGGCAGGTGGAAAACCGCGAAGACAAACGCCCACAGCTTTCGGACCTGAGGGAATCCGGATCAATCGAACAGGACGCCGACGTCGTCATGTTCGTGTTCCGCGAGGAGTATTACGAGCAGCGCAAGGAGCCGACCATCGGCACCCCGGAATATGCCTCCTGGCAGGAACGCATGGAGCGGGTCCACAATTTGGCCGAAGTCATCATCGGCAAGCAGCGTCACGGCCCGGTCGGCACGGTCAAGTTGATGTTCCAGGCGGAACTCACCAAGTTCGGCGACCTCGACCGAACCGACCACCTGCCCGAGGCCTTCTGATCATGGACCATCCGCACGCTTCGGCGGTGCTGACGGTCGACCTGGAGGCGATTGCCACGAATTACCGGCGACTGTGCGATCGCCTGGGCGGCGTTGAGTGTGCGGCGGTGGTCAAGGCCGATGCCTATGGCCTGGGCGTCGAAACCGTCGCTCCGGTCCTGCTGCGTTCCGGTTGCCGGACCTTCTTCACCGCCACGCTGGACGAAGCGATCATTCTGCGGCGCCTTCTGCCCAAGGTCCGGATCTACGTGCTGAACGGCCTCCTGCCCCGCGCGGCCGCCGAATATCATGCCTACGATCTGCATCCGGTTCTGAACACGCCCGAGCAGGTCGACGAATGGTCCCGTTATGCCATGGCGGCCGGCGGCGAACCCCTGCCGGCCGGATTGCATTTGGATACCGGCATGTCGCGGCTGGGGGTGGAGCCCGGTCAGGTCGCCGGCATCGGGGCCGGTTGGCGTCGCCACCCCGGGATCGACTTGACCCTGATCCTCAGCCATCTGGTTCTCGCCGAAGATCCATCCGAGCCGATCAACGGCGACCAGTTGGACCTGTTCCAGACCATGCGCCAATTGCTGCCATTGGCACCAGCCAGCCTGGCCAATTCCTCCGGTATCTTCCTTGGCCCGGATTTTCACCTGGACCTGGCACGCCCTGGGATTGCCCTATATGGTGGCAACCCAACCCCCGGAAGCCCCAATCCGATGCGCGGTGTGGTCCGGTTGGAGGCGGAAATCATCCAGGTGCGTGACGTTGACACTCCCCAGACCGTTGGTTATGGTGCCACCCACTCGGTCTCCGGACCGGCAAGAATCGCAACGGTTCCAGTAGGTTACGCCGATGGTTATCGACGTTCTCTGAGCAATGCCGGGATCGCAGCTATCGACGGCACTCAGGTTCCAGTCGTGGGTCGCGTGTCTATGGATATGATTACCCTGGATGTTACCGCCCTGCCACCGGACCGGACGATGCCGGGCACGGTTGTGGAATTAATCGGCGAAACGGTTACGCTTGACGAACTGGCTGCACGAGCTGGAACAATCGGCTATGAACTACTTACCGGCCTTGGCCGGCGTTTTCGGGTGACGTATTCAAGGGGGCCAAACACAAGATGAATTTCCTGGCGATCATCGGTCGCATCGTTTTGGCCTTTTGCGAAGCGACCGGCCGATTGGCGCTGTTCACCATCAACGGGGTCCAGCATTCCTTCATTCCACCGTGGTACCTGCGCCTGATCGGCCGACAGATGGTGTCGATCGGGTATTTCTCCCTGCCGGTGGTCGGCCTGACGGCGCTGTTTACCGGTATGGTGCTGGCACTGCAGATCTATGTCGGCAGTTCGCGCTTCGGTGCGGAAACCACGGTGGCGACGATTGTCGTCATCGGCATCACCCGCGAGCTGGGTCCGGTGCTTGGCGGGCTGATGGTCGCCGGCCGGGTCAGCGCCGCGATGGCGGCCGAGATCGGCACCATGCGGGTCACCGAACAGATTGATGCGCTGGTGACCCTGTCGACCAATCCCTACAAGTACCTGGTGGCGCCGCGGCTGATCGCCGGCACGCTGATGCTGCCGCTGCTGGTCCTGGTCGCCGACATCATCGGCATTTTTGGCGGTTACGTGGTCGGCACCCGCAAGCTGGGTTTCAACTATGGCAACTACCTGAACAACACCTTTGAGTTCCTGGAGGTGGTCGACGTCGTCTCCGGCCTGGTCAAGGCCGCGGTGTTCGGGTTCCTGATCGCCTTGATGGGCTGCTATCACGGCTTCCACAGCAAGGGCGGCGCGCAGGGTGTCGGTCGCGCCACCACCAACGCCGTGGTCTCGGCTTCGATCCTGATCCTGGTCGCCAACTACATCATCACCGAGATGTTCTTCTCGACATGACCCAGGAACCGATGATCAGCATTCGCGGGCTGTACAAGGCGTTCGGGCCCAAGGTGGTGCTGGATGGCGTCGACCTGGAGATCGCCCGCGGCGAAAGTCTGGTGGTTATCGGCGGCTCAGGCACCGGCAAGTCGGTGTTGACCAAATGCATTCTGGGCCTGCTGACCCCGGAACGCGGCTCGATCAAGATCGCCGGCGAGGAGATCGTCGGCATCCGGCAGAGCGAGCGCGAGAAGATCCTGAGCAAGTTCGGCATGCTGTTCCAGGGGGCGGCCCTGTTCGATTCCCTGAACGTATGGCAGAACGTCGCTTTCGGCCTGATCCAGGGCAAGTCCCTGCCCCAGGACAAAGCCAAGGAGATCGCCTACCAGAAGCTGACCATGGTCGGCCTGGAGCCCGAGATCGGCGAGATGTCACCTGCCGAATTGTCCGGCGGCATGCAGAAGCGGGTTGGCCTGGCCCGTGCCATCGCGACCGACCCTGAGATCATCTTCTTCGACGAACCGACCACCGGGTTGGACCCGATCATGGGCGACGTGATCAATGACCTGATCGTCGAGTGCGTCCGCGAGGTCGGCGCCACGACACTGACCATCACCCACGACATGTCCAGCGCCCGCAAGATCGCCGATCGCATCGCCATGCTTTACAAGGGCAAAGTTATCTGGGCCGGCCCGGTTGCCGAAATCGACGACTGCCAGGAGCCCCATGTCGACCAGTTCATTCACGGTCGGCTCGAAGGGCCGATCGAACTGCAGATTTCCGACCTCTAGGGGACTCGCGCCCGGTGGCACGCAACCCCGATCGCTTTGCCTGCCAGCAATGCGGCGCCGTCCAAGCCAAATGGGCCGGGCGCTGCGAATCCTGCGGCGCCTGGAACAGCATCGTCGAGGAAACCCCGAGGGCGAGAACGCCCAAGGGCCTGAGCCGCGGCAAGGGCCGCAAGCTTGCCTTCAGCAACTTGACCGCCGAGGTCGAGGACGTTCCGCGCATCGCCACCGGCATTGCGGAATTTGACCGGGTAGTCGGCGGCGGCCTTGTCCCGGGCTCGGCGCTGCTGATCGGCGGCGATCCGGGCATTGGTAAGTCCACCCTACTCCTGCAGGCGGTCAGCCAGCTCGGCCTGGCGGGGCGGACCTGCTGCTACATCTCAGGCGAGGAGGCGGTGGCCCAGGTTGCGATGCGGGCCCGGCGCCTGGGTCTGGGCGATGCACCGGTGCAACTGGCGGCGAGCAACGATGTCCGAGACATTCTGACCAGCCTCGGCGGCGACCTGAAACCGGCCGTGCTGGTGATCGATTCGATCCAGACCATGTTTATCGACAATCTGGACAGTGCCCCCGGCACCGTGGCCCAGGTCAGGGGTTCGGCCCAAGAACTGATCCGCCACGCCAAGGAAACCGGGACAGCGGTTCTGCTGGTCGGCCATGTGACCAAGGACGGCCAGATCGCCGGCCCCCGGGTGCTGGAACACATGGTCGACACCGTGCTCTATTTCGAAGGCGAGCGCGGCCACCAATTTCGTATCCTGCGTTCGGTCAAGAACCGGTTCGGCCCAGCCAATGAAATCGGGGTCTTCGAAATGCAGGGCGGTGGGTTGGTCGAAATCGCCAATCCCTCGGCCCTGTTTCTGGCCAATCGCGCCGAGGGCACCAGCGGCTCGGCCGTCTTCGCCGGTATCGAGGGCAGCCGCCCCCTGTTGGTTGAAATCCAGGCCCTGGTCGCACCGTCGCCTTTGGCGACACCGCGCCGAGCCGTGGTCGGTTGGGACAGCGGCCGGTTGGCAATGGTCCTGGCCGTTCTGGAGGCTAGGTGTGGCGTGTCCTTGAGCGGCAGTGAGATCTATCTGAACGTAGCCGGAGGTATGCGGATAACCGAACCGGCCGCCGACCTGGCGGTTGCCGCCGCACTGGTTTCAGCGGCCAGCGACCGCCCCTTTCCCGGCGACACCGTGGTGTTTGGCGAAATCGGCCTGGCGGGAGAAATTCGACCGGCGGCTCAGACCGAAACCCGCCTCAAGGAGGCGGCCAAATTGGGCTTTGAGAACGCCTATATTCCAGCCGGAGCAAAGGTCGAAGGGCCAACCTTGCAAATACGTGATATCAGTCACTTGCAAGACCTGGTCGAACTGTATATCGATGGAGCCCCTTCAAGCGGTTACGCAGGTTCGGCCTAAGACATGCAGACTTTTTCCGACACCTTTGCCGGGTTTCCGCTGAACATCCTGGACCTGATCGTCGTTGCGGTGTTGCTGATTTCCGCGGTCCTGTCGTTCGTCCGGGGTGCCGTCAAGGAGGTTTTTTCGGTAGTCGGGTGGGTCGGGGCGGCACTGGCGACCTTGCATTTCTTTCCCCTTCTCCGCCCCTTGGCCCAGGAATACATCAAGATGCCGCTGGTCGCCGACGCGATCACCGGTATAGCGATCTTCGTTGCCGCCCTGGTTCTGATATCCCTGATCAGCCACGCCATTTCTTCACGGGTGCGCGCCAGCGCGATCAGTGCGCTGGACCGATCCTTGGGGTTCGCATTCGGCATGGCGCGGGGCGCGGTTTTGGTCTGCATCGGCTATCTGCTGCTGCTTTGGGCGTTGCCGGCTGACGAGCACCCGCCGGTGGTCAAGGAGGCGCGTAGCCTGCCGCTCATTCAGTACGGCGCCGGAATGCTGGCCAAGCTCGCCCCCAAGGTCAATCGTGAGCAATTGGAAAAAATGCTGGAACAGGCCGGTCAGGCATCCGACGCGATCTCGAAGGGCGGGCAGGTGATCATCCAGGAAATCGGAAAAATGCGGCAACCACCGCCTGACTCGTCCTCAGAAACCGGGTATAACCAGGAACAGCGACAAGGGTTGGAACAGTTGCTGCAAAAACCTTCGAAAAATTAGCGAGTTGAAACGAGGGCCGGGAGCGATGGCAGGAGCGAAACCGGATCACCTGGGGCCGTGGGACGCCGACAAGTTCCACGATGAATGCGGCGTTTTCGGAATTTTCGAGCATGAGGATGCCGCGGCCCTTACCGCGCTGGGGCTTCATGCGCTGCAGCATCGCGGCCAGGAAGCCGCCGGGATCGTTGCCTATGACGGCGTTCAATTCAACATCCACCGCGCGCTGGGGCTGGTCGGCGACCACTTCAACTCAGAGGCGGTGATCGGACGTCTGGCCGGGGATTCGGCGATTGGCCACAACCGCTATTCGACCGCCGGCGACACGGTCATACGAAACGTGCAGCCGCTGTTTGCCGAATTGAACAGCGGGGGATTGACGATCGCCCACAACGGTAATCTGACCAATTCGCGCACCCTGCGCCGTCGTTTGGTCAAACGTGGCTGCCTGTTTCAATCCACTTCGGATACCGAGGTGATCATCCACCTGGTCGCCATCAGCCGCCATCGCGACATCCTGGACCGCCTGACCGAGGCACTGTCCCAAATCGAAGGCGCCTATTCCGTGGTCGCGCTCTCCAACGACCGGCTGTTCGGGGCCCGCGACCCGTCCGGTGTGCGACCCCTGGTCCTGGGCAATCTACACGGCTCGCCGATCCTGGCGTCGGAAACCTGCGCCTTGGACATTATCGGTGCCGACTTCGTTCGCGACATCGAACCGGGCGAGGTCGTCGTCTTCGACCGTAACGGGGAGACCAGCTACAAACCGTTCCCCACCAAGCCGACCCGGTTCTGCATCTTCGAGTACATCTACTTCGCCCGCCCGGACAGCGTGGTCGAGGGCAAAGGGGTCTATGAGGCCCGCAAGCGAATCGGCGCCGAGCTCGCCCGTGAAGCCGGGATCGCGGCCGACATGGTCATACCGGTGCCGGATTCCGGCGTCCCGGCGGCAATCGGTTATGCCGAGGCAGCGGACATCCCGTTCGAACTGGGGATCATCCGCAACCATTATGTCGGCCGCACGTTCATCGAGCCGGCCGAGCAGATCCGGCATCTGGGCGTCAAATTGAAACACAATGCCAACCGGGCACGGATCAAGGGCAAGCGGGTGGTGCTGGTCGACGACAGCATCGTCCGGGGGACCACATCGGTAAAGATTGTCGAGATGGTCAAGAACGCCGGCGCCACCGAAATTCACATGTGCATTGCCAGCCCGCCAACCACGCACTCCTGCTATTACGGCGTCGACACGCCGACCCAGAACCAACTGCTGGCGGCGGCTCATGATATCGACGCGATGCGGCGCGTGATCGGGGTCGACAGCCTGACCTTCGTTTCGATGGACGGTCTCTACCGCGCGGTCGGCGAGCAGAAACGGCAGGACCAATTGCCGCAATTCTGTGACGCCTGTTTTTCCGGCGACTATCCGGTGCGCCTGACCGACCAGGAAGACGGCGAGCCCGAGCAACTATCCCTGTTGGCGGAGAGGGCCTGACCGGCTTGAGCGGCCGGCTGGCAGATCGTGTCGCCCTGATTACCGGGGCATCGCGCGGGATCGGCGCTGCGGCGGCGGTTGCCTATGCCGCCGAAGGCGCCCACGTCATTCTGGTCGCCCGCACTGTCGGGGGCCTGGAAGAGGTCGACGATCAGGTCCGCGCGGTCGGCGGAACAGCGACCCTGGTGCCCCAGGACCTGTTGCAGTGGGAGGCCATTGACGGTTTGGCAGCCCCCCTGCTCGACCGTTGGGGGCGGTTGGATATCCTGTTGGGCAATGCCGGCATGCTGGGTGCCCTGACCCCGACCGCGCAATACGAGCCCGACCTGTGGGATCAGGTGTTCCGGCTGAACGTGCACGCGAACTGGCGGCTGATCCGGGCCCTCGACCCGCTGCTGCGTGCCAGCCCGTCCGGCCGGGCGCTGTTCGTGACCTCTGGGATCACCCGCCAGCCGCAGGCCTATTGGAGCGGCTATGCCGCCTCCAAGGCGGCGTTGGAAACCATGGTGGCGACCTATGCCGCCGAAACCGCCAAGACCAACCTTAAGGTCAATCTGATCAATCCGGGGCCGACCCGCACCGCCATGCGGGCCAAGGCCTTCCCGGGCGAAAATCGCGACGTCCTGCCACCGCCTGAAGCCTTGATGGAACCGTTCATCGCGGCGGTCGAACCCGGGTTTCAGGGTCACGGCCTGTGGATCGCGGCCGACCAGATGGTGACCCCGGGATAACCGCTCTATCGTTTGGCGTAGGGGTTTTTCCCTTTGCGCAGGACCAGGCGCAGGGGCACGCCTTCCAGGTCGAAGGCACGGCGCAGTTCGTTCTCGAGGTATCGGCGATAACTGTTGGGCAGGTCGACCGGCCGGTTGACGAACAGGGCGAAGGTCGGTGGCCGTGCCTTGGCCTGGGTGATGTAGCGCACCTTGATCCGGGTCCCGCCGGCCAAGGGCGGCGGATGCCGGGCGAGGATTTCCTCCAGCCACCGGTTGAGTGCAGCGGTCGGAACCCGCGTGTTCCAACGGTCGTAGGTTTCCAGCACCATCGGCAGCAGGCGATCGGTTCCCTTGCCGGTCAAGGCGGAAAAGGCGATCACGCCGACCCCTCGCGCCTGGGTCAGGCTGATTCCCAGTTTTTCGTGCACCGACCGCATCAGCTGTTTGCGATCGGTCACGGCGTCCCACTTGTTGATCGCGATCACCAGCGCCCGCCCCTCTTCGACGACATGGGCTGCGATCGTCAGGTCCTGCTTTTCCAGCGGCGCCTCGCCGTCCAGCAACAGGACGACGATTTCGGCCATGCCGATGGCCCGCTTGGCGTCCGCCGCCGACAGCTTCTCCAGCTTCGACGTCACCTTGGCCTGCCGCCTGAGGCCGGCGGTATCGACCAGCCTGATCCGCCGCCCGTCACAGATCCAGTCGACCGCGATGGAATCGCGGGTCAACCCTGCCTCGGGTCCGGTCATCAGCCGGTTTTCGCCGATCAGGCGGTTGACCAGGGTCGACTTGCCGACATTGGGCCGGCCGACAATGGCCAACCGCAAGGGCTTTTCGGCTTCGTCCTCTGCCCGGCCTTTGGCCAGTTCACTGGCCTGTTCATGGTATGGCAGGATGGCGTCGTACAGTTCCGCCATGCCTTCGCCGTGCTCGGCCGAAATCGGAACCGGGTCGCCGAGCCCGAGTTCGAAGGCCTCCAACAAGCCCGGTTCGCCGGCCCGGCCCTCGCATTTGTTGGCACCCAGCAGGACCGGGCGGTCGCGGCTGCGTAGCCAGTCGGCGAAATGGGCGTCCAATGGCGTCACCCCGGCCCGGGCATCGATCAGCAGCAGAACCAGATCGGCATCGCCCAGCGCGGCCTCGGTCTGACGCCGCATACGGCCGGCGATACTGTCGTCGAACGCCTCCTCCAACCCGGCGGTGTCGACCACGCGAAACGTCAGGTCGGCCAGTTTCGCGTCACCTTCACGCCGGTCACGAGTCACCCCCGGCGTATCATCGACCAGGGCCAGCCTTTTACCGACCAGGCGATTGAACAGGGTCGACTTGCCGACATTGGGGCGGCCGACAATGGCGATGGTAAAGGTCATGGCGTGACCCGTGGCGCGCTTAACGCAGTGCGATCAGTTGGGCGTTGTCGGTCAGGATGTACATGACGCCGTCGGCGACGATCGGCGCCAAAGAGGCGCCGGACGGCAGCGACAGCCGGCCGAGGATTTTCCCGGTATAGGGCGATATGGCAACCGCGTCGCCGATCGACGACACCAGAACCAGCCGATCCCCGGCCAAGACCGGGCCGGCCCAGTTGATCGGCCCTTCCTTGTCTTCCGGATCCTCGAATTTTTCCAGCGGCTGCACCCAACGAACCCGGCCGTTGCGGGCATAGAGGCAGACCACCTCGGCTTCGGCGGTAACCAGGTAGAGGAATTCGCCCGCCACCCATGGCATCTGGATGCCGGCGATATCCTGTTCCCAGACCCGCGCACCCGACCTCAGGTCGATTGCGTACATGCGCCCTGCATGGCTGACGGCATAAACACGCCCATTGGCGACCACCGGGTGGCCGTTGATGTCGCTCAGGCCCGTGACCGAGCTCATGGCCCGCCGGCGGGACAGCGAATCCGCCCAGGCAATGCGGCCGTTCTCGACCCGCAGCGCAACCAGTTCGCCCGATGAGAACGGGGCGATGACGAGTCCGGCCGATACTGCCGGGTTGGCGGCTCCCAAAAGACCGGCGTTTTCGGCGATGCCGACATGGTTCCAGGCCAGGGAGCCGTTGCTTGCATCCACCGCATGAAGCTGGTTGTCGTAGGAAACCGCGAACAGGCGACGCTCACTGACGGTCGGGCCGGCGCGGAAGGGAACACCGATGGTCCGGCGCCACGCCTCCGACCCGTCGTCGACGTTCAGAGCGATGATGTCGCCATAGCCGGTGGTCGCGTAGACCGCGCCGCCGGCGACCGCGAGGCCGCCGCCAAAGGCTTCGTCGCCTTCGTCCTCGGAGGCGAGATCAACCGACCACAGCCGCCTGCCCGACACGGCGTCAAAGGCGCTGACGCGGGAGGCGGAATCCATCGCGAAGATCTTGCCGTCGGCCATCACGGGCTGGGCCATCAAGCGGTCATATTCACCGCCGCCGCTGCCGATATCGGTGCGCCACATTTCCTTTAGCACGTCCGACAATGCCAAATGCTGCATGGCATGGCTGGCCGTACCGCCGGGCTGCGGCCAATCCGGGTTGCTCGCCGGGCGCGGCAACCGCACCGGCAGATCCGAGAGTGCGGGGTCGGGAGACAGGGTCTGCTGCAAGCTCAGCACCGCGACCCGCTCACCGGGCAGTTTTTCGCCCTCGCCCGAACCGAACCAGCCGCCCTCACAGCCGGCCAGCAGCAGCATCGCGGTGGCAATTACGATTTTGTTCTTCAAAGGCCTCCCCACAGCTTCTCCTGATCTATTCGACAGTGCCAAGCGCCGCCATTATCTCCGATGCGCGGGCGCGCACGCCGTTGGGGGTCTTGGGATCATCGACCAGCGCCTTGAAGGTCTCGCTCGCCGCCGCGCTGTCGCCGCGTTTCAGCGCCAACACCCCACGCAGTTCCTGGGCCGAATAGCGCCACGGGTTCTGCGGTTCGGTCAACGGCGAAAGTTTCGCCTCCAATGTTGCGGGATCACCGGTGTCCACAGCGTTGAGTACCGCGGACAACACCGCCAGGTCCCGCAACATCTCATCCACACTGCTGTCCGCGGCGATGGCGTCGTAGATCGCGACCGCCTGCGCCACGTCACCGGCCTTGGCCGCGACACGGGCCTCCTGAAAACGGGCCAAGGAACTGTACCCGGCCGGTCCGTCTTCCGCCAGCTCGGCCAACAGCGGCGCCGCCGCCTCGGACCTGCCGGCTTGGATCAGTTCCAGTGCCTGCACGAACTGGCCGCCGGCGTCTTCCAGCTGCCCTTTGCGGAAGTCCTTCCAAAAGGTCACGCCCGCCGTTGCCACAATGATCGCCAGCGCCCCGCCGATCACATACCAGCGATAGGTCTCCCACAGCTTTTCCGCTTTTTCCTTACGGATTTCCTCGTCGACTTCATTGAAGATATCAGCCACGGTCGGCTCCTCGCGATTGAATGACGGTGGTTAACACAGGTTTTGACTTTGTCATAGGCAAACATGACAAACTCCGTCTAAACGCTGCGTTAACGCCGCCTCGTGCAGGTCAATCTTTCCACTTAATCGAACAGCCCATGCTGCTGATCTGCTCCTGCGGACCGTGTCCGGTCGCCGCGACCTGCACCATGGCCTCGAACAGGTCGCGCCGTGCGTCCGGAACCAGTTCCTTGCGCGACGCGTCCAGTCGGCCACGGTACTGCAGGCCGAGATCGGCATTGAACCCGAAAAAGTCCGGCGTGCAAACCGCGTCATAGGCCCGGGCAACCGACTGATCCTCATCGAACACATAAGGAAACGGGAAGCCCAGTTCCTCGGACCAGCGGCGCATGTTGTCGAAGGAATCCTCCGGATAGGCGGCAACGTCGTTCGACATGATGCCGACGGCACCGATGCCGTGGTCGGCGAGTTCCCGAACGTCACGGATCAGACGATGGATGATCGACTTCACATAGGGGCAATGGTTGCAGATGAACATCACCAACAGGCCGTTTTCACCCCGAATGCTTTCCAGCGAGTGGGTTCCGCCGTCGACACCGGGCAGCGAAAACCCGGGCGCCGCCCAGCCGAAGTCACAGATTGGGGTTTGGGTAGACACCATCTCTCACCATTCCCTTGGTTGGCCGGCAATGATTGGCGCTACAGATAGCCGTCCAAGAAGGTTGTTGCAAGGAACTGAGGCACTTTGCCGCCCCGCGGCGTCTTTCCGCAACCACAGGCAGGAATCTGACAACTCGAATTACACTATCGGATCCGCACCTTGAATCGCCCGTCCTGATACGGTTTTGGGGATTGCCGCGGCACAATATTGTTGTCGGCAGCGGGCCGAACGACGTGCCGTTTCAACGAGTTGACACGATATGTCAGGTCCCGGCGCGCTTCCTCGATGGTGCGCAACGGGTACTGCAGGTAACGGCTGGTTGGTCGCATCGTTCAGGATCCATGTTCCAATTCGGCACAATTGCGCCGATCGATGCTTACACATAAGTTACAGGCATGGTTAATATATCGTAAATCGCCTTGTTTGAAAAAAGCGATTTGCCGGCAATGGCTTAGCAATTCTCGCCGGTGACGAGCGCTTATCAGCAACTTTACATTGTTTCAATCTGAAACAGGAAAGAGTCGGCAGGGTTTACATTTCTGTCAGCCTCCTGTCAGGCTGAAAAGTTAAAGCATTGAAAAATCAGCGAATCCTAAATTGGCACGGCAATTGCTATTACTTGAGGTGAAGCTGGAAGGCAAATCGACTCTGTCTATTCGTCCGAAGGCTTCTGCGAGTGGCTTCTCACTCGGCGCTATGCTTCCCGCCGACGAGGAGTTCATGTCCGGCTTCCCCGAGCCGGGCACCACGCCATTGGATCCGCGGAGTACCCCGATATCCGCGATCACTTGACGGCGACACCTTGCGTGTCGCCGTTTTTTTACCTTGGCGGCCTATTCCCACTCGATGGTACCGGGCGGCTTCGAGGTCACGTCGTAGACGACGCGGTTGATACCCGGGACTTCGTTGATGATCCGGGTCGACACCCGGCTGAGAAATTCGTGGTCGAAGGGGTAATAGTCGGCGGTCATGCCATCGGTCGAGGTCACCGCCCGCATCGCGCAGACATGGTCGTAGGTGCGTTCGTCGCCCATCACCCCCACGGTGCGAACCGGCAGCAGCACGCAGAACGCCTGCCAGATGGTGTCGTAGAGGCCAGCCGCCCGGATTTCCTCCAGATAGATCACATCAGCCTTGCGCAGGATGTCCAGCTTCTGTCGGGTGATCTCGCCTGGCACGCGGATCGCCAGTCCCGGTCCGGGAAAGGGATGACGGCCGATCAGAGTTTCCGGGATGCCCAATTCGCGGCCCAGGGCCCGCACCTCATCCTTGAAAAGCTCGCGCAAGGGTTCCACCAGCTCCATGTTCATGCGTTCCGGAAGGCCGCCGACATTGTGATGCGACTTGATGGTCACGCTGGGGCCGCCAGCAAAGGACACAGATTCGATCACGTCCGGATACAGGGTCCCCTGGGCCAGGAAATCGGCACCGCCCAGCTTGCCGGCCTCCTCCTCGAAGACATCGATGAATGTCGCGCCGATGATCTTGCGCTTGCGCTCCGGGTCCTCGACACCGGCCAGCTTGCCGAGAAACAGATCGCTGGCGTCGCGCACGTCGAGCCGAATGTTGTAGTGGCCGCGGAAGACACGCTCGACCTCTTCCCGTTCGCCGGCCCGCAACAGGCCGGTATCGACGAAGACGCAATTTAGCTGATCGCCGATCGCTTCGTGCAACAGCACCGCCACCACCGAGCTATCGACGCCGCCGGACAGCCCGCAAATCACCCGTCCCGATCCGACTTGCTCGCGGACCTTGGTGATCTCCTGTTCGCGAAACGCCGCCATGGTCCAATCACCCCGGCAGCCGGCAATATTGTGGGTGAAGTTCCGCAACAGGTCGGCGCCATGTGGCGTGTGGACCACTTCCGGGTGGAACTGCACCGCGTAGAATCGCCGGTCCTCGTCGGCGATCGCGGCAAAAGGCGCGGTCTCGGTCGCGGCCACGGCGCGGAACCCGTCCGGCAGCGCCGTCACCCTGTCACCATGGCTCATCCATACCTGGTGGCGGGTCCCCCGGTCCCAGACCCCATCGAACAGGTCGCAGTCCTGGGTGACGTCGACAAAAGCACGGCCGAATTCGCGATGGTCGCTGGTCTCGACCGATCCGCCAAGCTGGGCGCACATCGTCTGCTGGCCATAACATATCCCAAGGATCGGCAGCCCGAGTTCGAACAGCCGATCGGGGGCCCGCGGGGTTTCGTCCGATGTCACAGACGCCGGCCCGCCGGACAGGATCACGGCTTTCGGGTCGAAACCGTCGATCACCGCATCGGCTTTGTTGTAGGGGACAATCTCGCTGTAGACACCCGACTCGCGGACCCGCCGGGCTATCAACTGCGTGACCTGGCTACCAAAATCAATAATCAAAACACGATCTGTCATGGCGCGGAACTTAACCTCGATTTTTCGAGCACCGCAACGAAATAGCCGTCGGTGCGAGTGCTAAAGGGCGAGAGATTGAGATAGGGGCCGGACGCGGGGCATTGGCCATCCAGGTCACGACCCCAAATCTCCGTTACAGGTACGGCTTTCAGGGCGCCTTCACCCTGCAACAGAGCGGCGATTCGGCCCTCGTTTTCTTGCGGCAGGATCGAACAGGTGACGTAGATCAGGCGACCACCGGGCCGCACGAGACCGGCCCCGGCGACAGCCAATCGTGCTTGCAAGTCGGTCATCCCGGACAGGTCATCGCCACTCATTCGCCAGACCCGCTCGGGGTTGCGGCGCAGGGTTCCGGTGCCCGAGCACGGCGCATCGACCAGCACACGATCGAAGGTCCCGGCGAACTGCTCCAGCCAGGGGTCGTGCTCATCCCCGATCAGGCGGTATTGCGTGTTGCGAACCCCGGCCCGGTCGAGCCTGGCTTTGATAGCGCCAAGGCGTCGCCGCTCGGTGTCGACGGCGAAGATCTGGCCGCGATTGCCCATCGCGGCGGCCAGCGCCAGGGTCTTGCCACCACCGCCGGCGCACAGGTCCAGCACCTGCATGCCGGGCTCCGCCGCCACCAGGGCGGCGGCAATCTGCGAGCCCTCATCCTGGATTTCGAAATTCCCCTCGCGAAAGGCTTCCGTGTTTTCGAGGCGGACAGGATCGGCAATCCGGAGTCCGTCGCGTGAATACGGCGTGTCCGATGCTTCGATGCCGGCCCGGCCCAGGTTTTGGCGCACCTCATCCCGGCCGGCCCGCAACCGATTGACCCGCAGGTCCAACGGAGCGCGGCTGCGGAATGCCGCCATTTCCGGCCCGATCGCCCCACCGAAACGCTGCTCGA
The DNA here is from genome assembly GCA_964344385.1 of uncultured Sneathiellales bacterium. Taxonomy (GTDB): domain Bacteria; phylum Pseudomonadota; class Alphaproteobacteria; order CAYFNG01; family CAYFNG01; genus CAYFNG01. The sequence continues at coordinate 370,816 of CAYFNG010000003.1, read as the reverse complement.
GGCTTGGCCGCAGCCATTCGGGATGATTGTCGCGCACCCATTCCGGCGGCTCGGCACGACCGCGGGTCAAATCGTCGAGGAGCGCTTTTTCGGAAGAAGAAAGTACGGCCGGACCGTAGCCGGCACCGTCGAACAGGTTCTCGATCTCGGCCGTCGGCAACCCGTCACCTATCGCCAGGTCCGCCATCACCAATTGCCGTGCCGGCGGCTGTTCGGCGCCCAGGACCCAAATCAGGCGCGCCTTGCGCCGCATGATCGCGTAGATCCGCTCGGCCACCGCCCGTCGGTCCTTGGATCCGGCATAGCGTCGGGTTCGGAAATGGTCGGCCAGCAGCCGGTCCAGGGGCCCTGCCCCCGCTTCGCTCCGCTCAAGCAGCTCAATTGCCGCCTGCAATCTGGCGGCCGGGGTCATCGGTTAGAGCTTCCGCCGGAATTTCGGACTCACGCGTTCATCCGATAGTTGGGCGCCTCGCGGGTCACCGTCACGTCATGGACATGGCTTTCCGAAAGGCCGGCATTGGTGATGCGGAGGAACGTGCAACCGCGCTGCATTTCCGCCACGGTGCGGTTGCCGGTATACCCCATGGCGGCACGCAGGCCGCCGACCAGTTGATGGATGACATTGGCCGCCGGCCCCTTGTAGGCGACCCGTCCTTCGATCCCCTCCGGCACCAGTTTCAGCTCTTCCTTGACGTCCTGCTGGAAATACCGGTCGGCCGAGCCGCGGGCCATCGCCCCCAGCGACCCCATGCCACGATAGGATTTGTAGGACCGGCCCTGATAGAGGATGACCTCGCCGGGCGCCTCGTCGGTCCCAGCCAACAGCGAGCCAATCATCGCGCAGTCGGCGCCGGCCGCCACCGCCTTGGCCAGGTCGCCGGAATATTTGATTCCGCCGTCGGCAATCACCGGAATGCCCCGGTCGCGGCAGACGTCGGTCGCCGCCATGATCGCCGAAAGTTGCGGCACGCCGACCCCGGCCACCACCCGCGTGGTGCAGATCGAGCCCGGACCGATGCCGACCTTGACCGAATCGGCGCCGGCATCGATCAAGGCCCTGGCCCCGTCCCCGGTCGCCACATTGCCGGCGACCACCTGGGTGTAATTGCTGATCCGCTTGACCGCTTCGACCGCCCGCAGGACACCGTCGCTGTGGCCATGGGCGGTGTCGATCACCAGCAGGTCGACGCCGGCATCCAACAGGGCCTCGCTGCGCTCCAGGCCGGCGGCGCCGACCGATGTTGCCGCCGCGACCCGCAGCCGCCCCTGATCGTCCTTTGCGGCGTGGGGGTGGAGGCGCGCCTTTTCGATATCCTTGACCGTGATCAGGCCGATGCAGCGCCGATCGCCATCGATGACCAACAGCTTCTCGATCCGATGGCTATGCAGGAGACGCCGCGCTTCGTCCTGGCTGACCCCCTCGCTCACCGTGACCAGATTCTCCTTGGTCATCAGTTCCTGCACCGGCTGCCGGTTGTCGGCCGCGAACCTGACGTCGCGGTTGGTCAGAATGCCGACCAGGCGCCCACCTTCGGACTGGGTCACCGGAATGCCGGAAATGCGGTGATACTCCATCAAGGACAGGGCATCGGCCAAGGGCTGATCGGGGCGGATGGTCACCGGGTTGACGACCATGCCGCTTTCGAACTTCTTGACTTTTCGGACCTCGTCGGCCTGCTGGTCGGGCTCGAGGTTACGGTGGATGACGCCGATGCCGCCGGCCTGAGCCATGGCGATTGCCATCGGCGCTTCGGTTACGGTGTCCATCGCGGAAGACAGCAGCGGAATGCCCAGTTCGATGTCCCGCGTCACTCTCGTCCGGGTCTCAGCCTGGTTGGGCAGGACGGACGAGGCTCCGGGCTGCAACAGAACGTCATCGAAGGTGAGCGCTTCCTTAATTTCCATAACCCCTCCGGTCTGTGTTGCCGCTTGCTCTAAGCTTGGTTCTCCGCCGCCGCCTCGGCCGCAAAATCACCACTCGCCTGCGTACTGTCGGGCGCAACGATCTTGGGATAAACCGCCACCATGGCATCGGCCAACCGTTGATACGGCACCTCCAGAAACGACCCGTGGTCGTTGATGTATTCCATATGGCGCCGGTTCTCGACGTCGAACTCGTGAAACAGCGAATCATTCCGCCCGTCAAACTCCAGCGGATGCACACCGAACTTCTCGCAAAGGCTCTGATTGAACACCGGCGTCGTCTTGATCCACTTACCGTCCAGGTAAAGCTCGGCGTAGCCGTGATAGTAGAAAATATCGGTGCCCATGAGGTCGCGAAGCCGCTGGGTGCAGAGATGGTTGCGGACGTCGGCAAAGCCGATCCGGGCCGGAATGCCCTGGGCGCGCGACGCGGCGGTCATCAGGGCGGCCTTGTAGACGCAATAACCGCGGCCTTCGCCAAGGCAGTGACTGGCGCGGTAATAGTCGCGGTCCAGGCGCATGGAATAGGGATCGTAGCGGATCTCGTCACGCACCGCGTAAAACAGGCGGATGGCCTTTTCGGTCGGGTCGGTCGCGTCACCCACGGCGCGAGCTGCAAAGGCGCGCACGGCGTCATTGTCGCTGTCGATCAGGTCGGTCGGTCCCAGACAGTCTTCCGGTGGCGGCTGGGTAATCTCGTCGGTTCCGTGGTCAACGGTCATCGGGCGGCCTCCGCTTGTCCGGAATAGGCAGACATATAGCCCCTGCGCCAGCCCATGGCTAGAGCCTTTTCCGCCCCAATCGAGTCAATTGCCGTGCCAAACCGGCGATGCTATCGGCCCTGGCCCCGAAAGCCGGTCGCGACAACGTAGACTTCCGACGATTCCGCCCGGCTGGCCTTGGGCTTGGCGTGGCGAACCTGGGCGAAGCACTGTTTCATCTCCGCCAGCAGCGCCGCTTCGGTGCCGCCCTGCAGTACCTTGGCGACAAACCCGCCACCCGGCGCCAACACCTGTTTGGCGAAATCCAGGGCCAGTTCGCACATCGCGACAATGCGCAGATGATCGGTCTGGCGATGGCCGGTGGCCGGCGCTGCCATGTCGCTGAGCACCAGATCGACCGGCCCGTCCAGGGCCTCGCGGACCCGGTCGTCAGCACCCGCCTCGGTGAAGTCCAACCGCAGGACTTCTGCCCCGGCAATGGGTTCCATTTCCAGAATATCGACCGCGACCACCGCAGTCGCTTCCGTGCCGATCCGCTCCACGACCACCTGGGTCCAGCCCCCCGGTGCGGCGCCCAGATCGACGACCCGCAAGCCAGGTTTCAGAAAATGGAAGCGATCATCCAGTTCCAACAGCTTGAACGCGGCACGCGAGCGATACCCCAAGCGCTTGGCCTCGGCGACATAGGGGTCATTCAACTGCCGTTCCAGCCAGCGCGTCGATGACAATTTGCGGCCCCTGGCGGTCTTGACCTTGGTATGCACCATGCGGGTGCCGGATCGCCGTCCCTTGCCAGGCGGCATTTCAGTTCGCCGCCTGATCCGGTCCGGGTGTCGATTCGGCCATCAGCCCCATCAACATTCCCTCGCGCAGTCCCCGGTCGGCAACCCTCAGGCGGTCACTCGGCCAGGCGGCCACAACGGCCTCCAATATGGCGCAACCCGCGACCACCAGGTCGGCCCGGCCATCGCCGATACAGGGTTCGGCGGCCCGTTCGGCGCAGCTCATCCGACGCAAGGTCCGCGACACACCCAGCATTTCCGGCAGTGGCAGCCAGGCGCCGTCGACTTTGGCCCGGTCGTAACGTTTGAGACCCGCGGCAATGGCCGCCAGGGTGGTCACCGTGCCGGAACTGCCCAACAACTGGATGCCGGTGGTCGTCGCCACCTGGTGGATGCCATGAGCGCCTTCGAAATCCCGAAGCCCCTCGTGCACTTCAGCCACCATGGCGTCGAACACGTGATCGGGCACCGTATCGCCGCCATAATGCTCGGCCAGCGTCACGACCCCCAGCGGCAGCGACTTCCAGCCCGCCAGCCGTGGCTGGTTTTCCGTCAGGTCAAGCCAGATCAACTCAGTGCTGCCACCGCCGATATCGAACATCAGGGCATGGCCATAGCCGCCGTCCAGCAGCGGCGTGCAGCCAGCCAGCGCCAGACGAACTTCCTCCTCGGTGCTGATGATGTCCAGGTCGAGGCCGGTTTCCCGACGTACCCTGTCGCAGAATTCAGCACCATTGGCGGCCCGCCGGCAAGCCTCGGTAGCGACGTTGCGGGCCCGGGTGACACCGCGCCGCCGCATTTTGCTGGCACAGACCTTCAGCGCGGCGATGGTCCGGTCCATGGCCTGGTCCGAAAGATGCCCGTTCAGGCCCACGCCCTCGCCCAGGCGGACGATGCGGGAAAAGCTGTCGATCACCTTCAATCTCGCCCCATCGGGTCGGGCGACCAGCAGCCGGCAATTGTTGGTGCCCAGGTCGACCGCGGCATAAACCGGCCCTTTGCGCCCGCCTTGGCCACGACGGCCGGCGCTCTCCCGACGCACTTTGGCGCTACGATTTTCGGGCCGCGGTCCGTGCACCTACCCTCCCCTTCCTGCGTCGTTCCCGTCCACCGGCATCAAGCCGAACCGCGATCGTAGCAAATCCGTCTCATTTCGCGAAGCCCGCCGCGATGCGAGCCCGGAAAAGAGTGGTATTTCCGCACTATCGGCCGGCCGCAGGAGTCGGGTTGCGGCGGTTGACGCGCCGATGGCGATTTCTTATGTTCGGATCGGTGCCGACACACCCTCTGCTGGGGGATAGTTTAGCGGTAGAACTCTCGGCTCTGACCCGAGCAGCCCTGGTTCGAATCCAGGTCCCCCAGCCAATCCCCCAAAAATCAAATCCGCTTGTTCATACCTGCGTGGCAGACCTCGGCGTCAATCGGCGGCCAGACGGGTTATGCCGGTGCTGTGGATCTGGAAGACGTCCGGGAAGTGGGCCCGGAAGATCTGGGCGACCACCAGGCCACCGGCCGTGTTGCGCTCGTGGAACGTGCCAAGGCCGCCGGAATCCCCGGCGATCGGGACCGTGCGACGGACGATCAGCCGGCCGGCGCTGTCGCGGCGCAGAATCCCGCGGGCCAGGTCAGCGAATTCGAACACCAGAACGCCGTCATGGCCGCGGTTCTTGCGAAACAGGCCGCGGCGTCCGGACGGCGAAGCTAGGAAAAACACTCGTCCGTCCTGGCGGGCCAAGTTGCCTCCGGTCAGCACCCGGTAGCCAAGCGCCTCGGCATCCGGATTGGTGATCATGGCCGCGACGTAGCGCCAGTTGCGACCATGATCGGCCGACGCCAGTAACACCGTCCTGTGGGCCTGCCAGTCACCGAGACCGGTGGGCGAGCGGCTGACCTCGAAACTGAGATAGATCATTCCGCCAGCCACGATCGCACCCGGTTCGATCATGACCTTGGCGTCCGACAAATTCGGGTGAAGCGTCTGCGGATCTGCGGCACAGTCCGGGATCCCGATCCCGATCAGGCAGCGGTCGGCTGACCACGGGCCATCAGGTGCCGGCGCCGTCTGCATCGCGATCCACCCCAGTTTGAAATGCCGGTTCTTGGGCTTGTAGGGCGGCAGCGTAAAATATCTGTGGCTGATCAGCTTCCAACGTCGGTCGGGCCGATCGCCCGGGTCGTACAGCAAGGCTGGGGTTTCGTACCGCCAAGCCCCTTTGGTGGCTTTCCCGGCGACTTCCGCGGTACCGGCAGCCGACCGATTGACCTGCGCGCGCACCTGCCAAGTCGCGCCGGCGTCCCGGCTCGATGCGATATGGGTTTCAACAAACTCCGGCGCATGAATAGCGGAAAACGCCAGCCAGCCGATTCCTTTATCGTCATAGGCCAATGATGGGTCGAAAGTACCGTGGCCCGTGCCGTCCCGTGACAGGTCCAGATGCCGATATGCAACCGGCTGGGCTTGCCGATCCCCGGCCTGGCAGGCAACCAGGCCACCAGCCAGTACCGCTAGCACCAACATCGCGGCCCGGCTCAAACAGTTTATACGGGTTCGAATGTCCGCCTCCGCCAGTTGTGTAATTCTGCCCGACGGTAGCATGTTTTTCCAGGGGATGCGACCTCCAGACGGCCAACCCAAACGGAAAAGGCCATCCCTTGCGGGGATGGCCAGTCCGGATGGGCCATACGCTACGCGCCCATCAACTTACGCTTAAGCTTCCTACTTATCCGACCGCTCGTTACTTAATCGGCAATGGGATCGGCGGTCTCTGGTTACGCCACTCTACTTGACCATCAGGCCTGACTTCCGACAGGCCTCACGCCTGGAACATTCCGTAGTCGAAGGTATGATTCCTTCCAATCGAAGACAAGTAAAAAACCCTGAATGTAATACGATTGAAAGAAGAAATAATGTAAATAGCAAAATCCGGTTATACATCGACTGAAAATGTTACTACTCGGAAACGCGTTGATTAGTTAATGTTACCGTATGGTAACCCGCCCGAGGCGTCTTACAGTCTCCGGCTGGGGCACCTTTGCCTCCGGCCGGCCGGCGTTAATCGAACCACTGTCACGCAGCCCATGTAATACGCAGGCCGGCGCGATGTCGACGGCTGCTCGTTCTTGTCGCGGTTGCCCATCCGGGGATCATGGTTTACTCGTTTGCGGCGCGACACCGGCGCCCTGGACGGCGCTCCTTGTTCGGGTTCGGTCAGCGCTTGACGAGGCACCGATGTGGAGAGGCTGATGGCCAAGAGACCGATAATCATCGATTGCGATCCGGGGCAGGACGATGCGGTGGCGTTGCTGCTGGCACTAGCATCCCCGGACGAGCTTGCGGTCCTGGGAATTACCACGGTGGCCGGCAACGTGCCACTGGCCCTGACCCAGATGAATGCGCGCAAGATATGCGAACTGGCGGGCCGGAAAGACGTTCTGGTCTATGCCGGCTGCTCGCGCCCGATCCTCAGGCCCTTGGTCACCGCCGAATACGTCCACGGGTCAACCGGTTTGGATGGGGCTGACCTACCCGAACCCGAGATGAACCTGGCGGAAGGCCACGCCATCGATTTCATTATCGACACCGTGATGCGCCATTCCGAACCGGTGACCCTGTGCCCGACCGGGCCCCTGACCAATATCGCCATGGCGGTTATCAAGGAGCCCGCGATCATTCCCAAGGTAGCCGAAGTGGTCCTGATGGGCGGCGCCATTCGCGAAGGCAACACGACACCCGCCGCAGAGTTCAACATATATGTCGACCCCCATGCCGCCCGGGTGGTGTTCGAGGCGGGATGGAAGATCACCATGCTGGGGCTGGACGTGACCCACCAGGCCCTGACCACCGAGGCGCGCTTGCAGAAGCTGCAATCCATCGGCACACCGGTCACGGACGCCACCGCCGGTCTGTTGGACTTCTACCAGCGCTATGACCTCGAGCGCTATCACATGCCCGGCGCTCCGCTGCATGACCCCTGCGTTATCGCGTTTCTGTTGCAGCCGGAGTTGTTTTCGGGCCGGGACGCACATGTCCGCGTCGAGACCGAGAGCGAGATCGCGATGGGCCGGACCGATGTGGATTGGTGGAATTTGTTGAAGGAACCCGCCAATGCGTTCGTGGTCGACGGGATCGACGATGACGGGTTCTTCGATCTGCTGATCGAACGTTTGGCTCGCCTCTGAACAACAAAGGCAACACGGCGAACGCGACCGTCCCGCCGAACCGGCCGCACGCTTGAGCTATGCGGCGGTTCTGCGAGGACGATCGTTTCGAATAGTCCCGATTCGGCCTATCACCAAAGGACGGCACCGCCGCCGAGCGATCCGGTCGGATCGGTCCCGCGAGATGCCCTCAATGCTTGGATGGTCAAGGTCGGACGGCTCTATTTCAAAAAATTCAGGTCACAATCTGCTTCGCCGTCCCTAAATTCTTTTCATGTGCTACCGGGCCCACGCCAATCGCCAAGATCCAAGGCTAGATGCGGCGCGTTCCCCAAGGCTGGTGTCAGCCTTCAGTCGACCAGTACCAGATTCTCCGCCGACGATTTGCCGTTACGGCCGGGGACCAGTTCGTATTCCACTTTCTGGCCCTCGTTCAGGCTTGTGAGGCCGGCCCGCTCCACCGCGGAGATATGGACGAACGCATCCTTCGAACCGTCCGAAGGCTGGATGAACCCATAACCCTTGGTGGGGTTGAACCATTTCACTGTACCTGTCGCCATGATCAGTCCTTTCGTATCACGTATCGCGTACCCGGTTCCCTTTTGGGACCGGAGGGTTTCACAATTTTTGGAAGTAACTCAGTTAGGCGCCAGCGCTGCTATCTGGGTACACCAAGCCAATGTGCAACCTCATCACTAAATGACGCGCATTTCGGAAATATTCAAGGAGAATCGAACGATGTGTCGTTTCGACGCGACGGTTTTGCGGTCTTGGAGCGGCGCTGTCCGTGGCGGCGGAGCGGATTGTCGGCGGCAGTCCAGTCCCTCGGCAAGACCGCGCTGACCAAACCTCAAAGGGACGAAGCACGCACAACGCCCGGCCAGCACGCGTTTTTCGTCGAAAAGAATGACCCCGGCAATTCAAGAAAGTCTTGATTTTCGTCAAGGTGCTATTTCCAGGTAGGCGTATTCTGACCCTGGGAATTCTTCGGAAGCCTCTCCTTGATTTACCTACCCCGCCGAGTGGCGGGGTTTTCTTTTGTTTCCGGCGCCCTAACTTCCGTCGCTGGGGCAGCACGACGGGCCGCCCCACGCACCCAAAGTCGAAATGACGACCCTCTCAAGCCCCGCCATTCCTTGGCGGGGCTTTTTTTCCGTCCCTGGATCCCGGCGCTAACCATTTTGTTAAAGGTTGGCGTTACCCTCGGGCGCATGTTTTACGAATCGATGCAGGATGATCCGGGCGGCGAACCGCTGGCCGCGGAACTTGGCCGGGTGGCGGACATGCTTGACCACCTCGTCGCGACCGATCCAGCCGGCCTTAGCCGCGCAGTCGCTGCCCTGGGCCAGTTGGCCGAACAATATGGCACGCACACGTCCGGCGGACGCTTTCTCGGCCTAGCCAGCGACTATCTTGCCTGCCTGGACTTTGTCAAAACGGTCGGCCGCGCCAGTGCCCAGCGCGGCCGGGGCGACTGGGTCGCCTAGCCGCCACACTGCCCGCCGGCGTCAGAGCGCCGCTTCGTCCTGTTCGCCGGTGCGAATGCGCAACGCCTGCTCCAAATCCAATACGAAGACCTTGCCGTCGCCGATCTGGCCGGAATTCGCCGTGTCCCGGATTGCCTCGACCGTACGTTCGGCCAAGTCGGCGGGCACCGCCACTTCCAGTTTGATCTTTGGCACGAAATTGACGACATATTCCGCACCGCGATAGATCTCGGTGTGGCCGCCCTGGCGCCCGTACCCCTTGACTTCGGTCGCGGTGACACCGTGGACTCCGATCGCGCTGAGTGCCTCGCGCACCGGTTCCAGCTTATGCGGCTTGACGATGGCGACGATGAATTTCATGACCGCTTTCCTTGTATGATTCTAGTAGTCGTAGGCGTGTTCGCCATGGCTGGTGACGTCCAGACCTTCGGTTTCGTCGTCCGCGGTCACCCTCAGGCCGACAATGGCGCCAACCACTTTCAGGATGATGTAGCTGAAAATCACCGACCAGACGACAGTCGCGACAACCCCCAGGACCTGCACGCCGAACTGGCCGGCAACTGTTTGACCCTCGGGAAGCCCCATCCCGCCCAGGGACGGCAAGGCGAACACGGCCGCCATCAGCGTCCCCAAAATGCCACCGATCCCGTGTACCGCAAAGACGTCCAGTGAATCGTCGATCTTCAGGCGGTGCTTGATGAACTGCACCGCGTAGAAACAAGCGCTGCCCGCCACCAGACCGTAAACCAACCCACCAATCGGGCCAACAAAACCGGAAGCCGGCGTGATGGTCGCCAACCCGGCGATCGTGCCGGTCACGATGCCAACTAGGCTGGGTTTGCCATGTTTGACCCACTCGATCGCCATCCAGACCAGGGATGCGGTCGCGGCGGAAATATGGGTTACGGTCATCGCCATTGCGGCACTTCCATCGGCCGCCAGGGCACTGCCGGCATTGAACCCGAACCAGCCGACCCACAACATACCGGCACCGATCATGGTCATACCGGGGCTGTGCGGCGGTCGAAGCTCCTGCGGGAAGCCGCGCCGCGCACCCAGAACCATGGCAAACACCACCGCCGAGGCACCGGCTGTTGCGTGAACCACCAGACCACCGGCGAAATCGAAGACACCCAATTCCGCCAGCCAACCGCCACCCCACACCCAGTGGGCGACCGGTGCGTAGACCAGGATCAGCCAGGCGCCGCTGAACAGCACCACGGCGGCGAACTTCACCCGTTCGGGATAGGCGCCGACAATCAGGGCCGGCGTGATGATGGCGAATGTCATCTGGAACATGAAGAACAGGGATTCCGGGATATCGCCGCTCATCGACTCAGCCCCGACCCCGGCCAGGAAGGCCTTGTCCATCCCACCGATCCAGGCGTTGGCGGCACCGCCATCGCCGAAAGCCAGGCTGTAGACCACGACCAGCCACAGCACCGACGCCAGGCAGGCGATCGCCATACAGTGCATCAAGACCGACAATACGTGTCGTGCCCGAACCAGCCCGCCGTAGAACATGGCCAGCCCTGGCAATGTCATGAACAGGACCAATGCCGTCGACGTCAACAGCCACGCCGTGTTGCCGCCGCTTAAGTCGGCCGCCTGCGCCTGCCCGGTGATCGTGGCACACAGCGCCATGACCACCGAACCAATGATTGCTTCCCGAGTTCGCACGCCCCACCCCCGCATATTTTTCGACAAACCAATTGCGGCGCCATTATGCGTATGCAAAGCCAAAATGCAAAAAGTGGAAAGAAAGTCAGTGAATGAACCGGGATGCCCCCTTGGACGGGTCACGCTGCCGCAGCTTTTGACCCTAGTCAAAGTTGGGTCCGTCGGGATTAAGGTAGACTCGTGACCAATTTGGTGCTGAGCCAACGGGTACAAGGAACCGGGAGTTTTCGATGCAGGGAATTGATCCGGACAAAGTCTGCTTCGTGGTTGCCGCGTCCCGCGAAATGGCCGCCACAGGCGAACCGGACGAACAACAACCGGGCTCATGGGCCCAGGATGGTCACGACCTCGACCATCTGGCGGCTGGCGCCGAGAGTGCCATGGAAGTCGAGAGCGCCATGGAAGAGGAACTTCGCTGCTTTCTCGAAACCCTTAATCACGATGAACTGGTCGCCATGCTCGCCCTGACCTGGCTCGGTCGCGGTGATTACGAATCCAAGGATTGGCCCGTGGTCCAGGCTCAGGCACGGGAGCGGATCAACGATCGGGTTATCGACTATCTGCTTGGCATCCCAATGCTGCCGGACTACCTCGAGGAAGCCTTGGCACAGTTCGGCGAAACCTGCGAAAACTACTAAGCTGCCGGCAACGTCTCTCCGGGAACAGAAACGCGCGCTTTCCGTTATTGATCGGGCGACATCTGGACCAGATAATCGCTACCGCCTGTGCCTGTCGGTGGTCGTGGCCACAATGCGATGATCTTGCCGCCATGACCGCAACATTTTGGCTCAAGGCCCGGACCAACTCTGCTTCTTAGGTGCTCGCCATGCCTCAGGACATCCCCTCCTCCGCGCGCGTCGTCATCATCGGCGGCGGTATTGTCGGTGCCAGCCTCGCCTACCATTTGACCAAGTTGGGTTGGTCCGATGTCGTGCTGTTCGAGCGACGACAGCTGACCTGCGGCACCACCTGGCACGCCGCCGGGCTGGTCGGACAGTTGCGGGCGACCCAGAACCTGACCCGGCTCGCACAATACACGGCCGATCTTTACAGCGGTTTGGAGGCCGAGACCGGCCAGGCGACCGGGTTCCGCCAGGACGGCAGCCTGTCGGTGGCGCAGACCCCGGGTCGCATGGAAGAGCTGACACGCGGCGCCGCGATGGCGGCGTCGTTCGGCCTGGAGGTCGCCGTTCTCAGCCTGGCGGAGACCAAGGAAAAATGGCCGTTGCTGAACACCGAAGACCTGGTCGGCGCGGTGTGGATCCCCAAGGATGGTCGCACCAATCCCACCGATACGACAATGGCCCTGGCCAAAGGCGCCCGCAACGGCGGCGCCCGGATCTTCGAGAATACCAAGGTCACCAAGGTATTGACCCGGAACGGCTCGGTGGCCGGCGTGCGGACCGACCGCGGCGACGTCGCGGCCGAGTTCGTGGTCAATTGCGGCGGCATGTGGGCCAGAGACATCGCCCGCGAGGTGGGGGTGACGATCCCGCTGCATGCCTCGGAGCATTTTTACATGGTCACCGAGTCCATGGACGGACTGCCGGGCAACCTGCCGGTCCTGCGCGATCCGGACGGTTGTTGTTACTACAAGGAAGATGCCGGCAAGCTGTTGGTCGGCGCTTTCGAGCCGGTCGCCAAGCCCTGGGGCATGGACGGCATCCCTGAGGATTTCGCGTTCGACGAACTGCCCGAGGATTTCGAGCATTTCGAGCCGATCCTGGAAGGCGCAATCAACCGGGTCCCGGCCCTGACCAATACCGGCATCCACACCTTTTTCAATGGCCCTGAGAGCTTCACGCCCGACACCAGCTACTATATCGGCGAGGCGCCGGAGCTGAAAAACTTCTTCGTCGCCGCCGGCTTCAACTCAATCGGCATCCAGTCGGCCGGCGGCGCCGGCAAGGCACTGTCGGAGTGGATTGTCGAGGGCGCCCCGACCATGGACCTGTGGGACGTCGACATCCGGCGCGCCCTGCCCTTCCAGGGCAACCGCAAATACCTGCACGACCGCACGGTCGAGAGCCTGGGCCGGCTTTACGCCATGCACTGGCCGTTCCTGCAGCCGACCACCGCCCGCGGCGCGCGCAAATCGGCACTGCACGACCGACTGGCGGCGCGTGGCGCCTGTTTTGGCGAACTGGCCGGCTGGGAACGGGCCAATTGGTACGCCCCGGACGGGGTCGAGCCGAGATATGAATATGATTATGGCCGCCAGAACTGGTTCCCCTATTGGGCCCAGGAACACATGGCCGTGCGGGAGAATGTCGGGCTCTTCGACCAGACCTCGTTCGCCAAGTTCCTGCTGCAGGGTCGCGACGCCGAGGCCGTGCTGCAACGGATCTGCGCCAACAACGTCGCGGTTCCGAACGGCAAGATCGTGTACACCGCAATGCTCAACCAGCGGGGCGGCATCGAAGCCGATCTGACAGTCTGCCGCGAGGCGGAGGACCGCTATTTCATCGTGACCGCCGCGGCGACCGCGCGGCGCGACTTCACCTGGATCCGCAACTACATTCCGGATGATGCCCATGCCATCCTGACCGATGTCAGTTCGGGCTGGGCCACGATCAGCATCATGGGGCCCAAGGCCCGCGACCTGTTGCAGCCCCTGACCCCCAACGACTTGTCAAACCAGGCCTTTCCGTTTGCGACCGCCCAGGAGATCGAACTGGGCTACGGCTTGGTCAAGGCGCTGCGCATCACCTATGTCGGCGAATTGGGTTGGGAGCTCTACATCCCCAGCGAATTTGTCACCGGCATTTATGACACGCTGGTTGAGGCCGGCGCCCCTCTGGGCCTCAGACATGCCGGCTACCATGCGCTGGATTCGCTGCGCAGCGAAAAGGGTTTCAAGCATTTCGGCCACGACATCACCGACGAAGACACGCCGCTGGAGGCCGGGCTGGGTTTTGCGGTCAAGTTCGACGCGGAACCGCACTTCATCGGCCGCGATGCGCTGCTGGCGCAGAAGGAGGCCGGCCTCAAGCGCCGCCACGTCTGTTTCGCGGTCGAGGACCCCAATGTCATGATCTACCACGACGAGCCGATCTGGTTGGACGGGGAACGGGTCAGCGCCGTTTCCTCCGGTTCCTATGGCCATGCGCTGGGCCATCCGGTCTGCATGGGCTATCTCAGCCACCCGGATGGGATCACCCAGGACTATCTGGACAGTGGCCGTTTCGAGATCGAAATCGCCGGGCGCAAGGTTCCGGCCCGCGCGTCCCTGCGCCCCTACTACGACCCCAAGGCCGAACGGGTGAGAATGTGACGGAGCGAAACCGATGAGCCTGTTGACCACCACCATCGGCGCCTATCCCAAGCCGGACTACGTCAAGGTTCCGGACTGGTTCACCATCGAAGGCGGGCCGGACAGCGCCAAGCCGACCCGGGACTGGGCCGGAGCGGTCGCCGCCTTGGGCGACGAAGCGGAGGCGGTTTTTGCCCGCGGTATTCGCGAGGCGGTCGACGATCAGGTCGGGGCCGGGATCGATATTCCCACCGACGGGGAAATCCGACGCGAGAACTACATCCATTACCACTGCCGCCACCTGGACGGCATCGACTTCGAAACCCTGACCGAAAAGAGCCTGCGCGAAGGCGCCTATAGCGCCCACCTGCCAACCATCACCGGCCGCGTCCGCGGACGCGGCGCCTTCCTGCCCGATGAATGGCGCCAGGCCCAAAGCTTCACCGACCGTCCAATGAAGATCACCCTGCCCGGTCCGATGACCATCGGCGATACCGTGGTCGACCATTATTACGACGACGAAGCCCGTCGCGGCCGGGACCTGGCTGAAGCCTTGAACGCCGAGGTGCTGGCGCTGGCCGAGGCCGGCTGCAAGCATATCCAGATCGACGAGCCCCTGTTCGCCCGCCGCCCTGACGCGGCGCTGAACTACGGCTTCGAGAACCTGGAACGCTGTTTCCATGGGTGCCCCGACCAGGTGGTGCGGACCGTCCACATGTGCTGTGGCTATCCCGACCGGCTGGACAACCCCGATTACCCAAAGGCACCGCAGGATTCCTACGTCCGCCTGGCGCCGGCGATCGAGGCTTCGTCTATCCAAGCGGTCAGCCTGGAGGATGCCCACCGCCACAATGACCTCGCGCTGTTGGAGACCTTTGCCAACACCACCATCATCCTGGGCGTGGTAGCGATCGCCAAGAGCCGCATCGAAACGGTCGACGAGATCCGCGACCGGCTGCAAGCCGCCTTGCAGCACATCGATGCCGACAGGTTGATTGCCGCGCCTGACTGCGGCTTGGGCCTTTTGGGGCGAAACCTGGCGCTGGGCAAGCTCAGGAACCTGTGCAAGGCCGCACACAGCCTGTAAACGGTCGAATCTGAACACCTCCGCCCAAGCCGTATTTCTACATCAGAAAAACCTGATAACCCGTTGGCAAGCAACGGTATATCCAACCACCATATAACCCAGCCCATAGGCGGGCGATGAACAGCAGATTCCGGGGGAAAATATTCTTCCGGTTATGCCTTGTTTATATATATCGGATAAATATATTCAGGCGTGAAACAGATGGTTCTCTGGATCAGGACTTGGATATATGGACGTACGCACACTTTGCCTGGGGCTTTTGACGTTCGGGGATTCTTCGGGTTACGAGATCCGCAAGAGCTTCTCGGAAGGTCCCCTGCAGCACTTTTTCGAAGCAAGTTACGGTTCGATCTACCCGGCGCTGAACAAATTGACGGAAGAAGGGCTGGTGACCTGCACCGAACTGGCCCAGGCCAATCGACCGGACAAGAAAGTCTACAGCATCACACCGGCCGGACGGTTGGCTTTTGTCGACGCCCTGGCGGGACCGGTCACCAAGGACAAGCTTCGATCGGAATTCATGGCGACGATCATGTTTTCCAACCTGCTGGAACCGCGACAGATCGCCGCCATGATAGACCAGCGGATCAAGGAACACGTCGAAACGATTGAAGGCATTGGCGATTGCTGCGAGGGTGATATCCGGCCCAGCCTGGATTTCATTCGCGGCTATGGCCTGGCCATCCATAAGGCGGCTTTGAATTATCTGGAAGATTACCGGCATTTGGTAGAAGGCGAGGCATTCATGAGCATGAGCCGCGCCGCCGAATAATTTCCACGGGACCCGAAAAGACCAAAACAGCATGCGTCCCATTTGGAGGGGGTTGAAGAGGTGAAACGATCAATTTACCTGGCCGCAGCCGTTGCTATCGGGGCCGTCGCCTGGATCGCGACCGGCGACGTCGATCTTTCGGCACGGGTCGGACACACCGAAACCGAGGCACAGGAAACCGAGATTTCGCCGGCCAGTCCGGCCGGCGCCCGCCCTGGCAGTGCGCGTGACGATACCGCAGTCCGCGCCCGCCTGTTGACCGCGACACCGCACCAGCGGACCGTGGTCGCGCGCGGCCGAACTGAGTCGATCCGCACCGTCGAACTGCGGGCCGAGGTCAAGGGCCGAATCAGCAAGCTGGCGGTAGCCAAGGGCGCCGTGGTCAAGAAAGGCCAGGTCATCGCCCGTCTGGATATCGAGGACCGCAAGGCACGGTTGGCCGAGGCCAAGGCCCTGGTGCGCCAGCGCCAGATCGAATACGACGCAGCCCAGAAGCTGCAACAGAAGGGCTTCCGGTCGGACACCAAGGTGGCCGCGGCGGCCGCTTACCTGGATGCCGCCAAGGCGATGGTGGTGCGTATGCAGGTCGCCCTGGACCGCACTGCTATCCGCGCCCCGTTTGCCGGGTTCGTCGAGGAACGTCATGTCGAAATCGGTGGCTTCGTCGATGTCGGCCAGGCGGTCGCCCGTCTGGTTGATCTGGACCCGTTCCTGGTGATCGCCCAAGTGTCCGAGCACGAAGTCGGGCGCCTGGCAATCGGCGATGTCGGCCGTGCCGAACTGGCTACCGGGCAGGTCGTCGACGGCCGTATCCGTTATATTTCATCGACCGCCGACAGCGCCACCCGTACATTCCGGATGGAATTGGAAGTGCCCAATCCCAAGCACGATTTGCGTGCCGGGGTGACCGCCAAAATCTTCATCGCCGATGACGCCATCCCGGCCCATTTCGTCTCACCGGCGATCCTGACCCTGAACGACGAAGGCCGTATCGGGATCCGCGCCGTGGATGACGACAACCGCGTGGTCTTCCACCCGGTCGAGGTCATCGCCGATTCACCGGACGGAATCTGGCTGGGCGGCCTGCCCGCTACATGCCGGGTGATCACGGTCGGTCAGGAGTTCGTCCGCGAAGGTGACAAGGTTCGGGTGATTGCCGATCAAATCGGACAAGCGTCATGAAAACCCTGATCGATGCCGCGATCGACCGATCGCGGATGGTTCTACTGACCTTGGCCCTGGTGCTGATCGCCGGCGTTTATGCCTATGTCGCGATTCCGAAGGAATCCGACCCCGATGTCGATATTCCGATCATCTATGTCTCGATGAGCCATGAGGGCATCTCGCCGGAGGACGCCGAGCGTCTGCTGGTCCGCCCGATGGAGCAGGAGATGCGCAACATCGAAGGCGTCAAGGAGATGCGCTCGACCGCCGCGGAAGGCTTCGCCTCTGTGCTGCTGGAGTTCGAGGCGGGTTTCGATGCCGACATCGCCCTGGCCGATGTCCGCGAAGCCGTCGACGTTGCCAAAAAGGAACTGCCCGACGACACCGACGACCCGGTGGTCAACGAAGTCAATGTCGGCCTGTTTCCGGTGCTGGTCGTCACCCTGTCGGGTAGCGTGCCGGAGCGGACGCTGCTGAAACTGGCGCGCAACCTGCAGGACCAGTTGGAGGGCCTGCCCGGGGTGCTGGAAGCCGACATCGCGGGAGACCGGGACGAGGTCCTGGACGTTCTGGTCGATCCGATAAAGCTGGAAAGCTACGAGATCAGTCACGTCGACCTGATCAACGCAGTAACCCTGAACAACAAGCTGATCGCGGCCGGCGCCCTGGACACCGGCCAGGGGCGCTTCTCGGTCAAGGTTCCCGGGCTGTTCAAGACCGCCAAGGATGTACTGGAGCTGCCGATAAAGGTGCGCGGCGACGGTGTCGTCACCCTGGGCGACGTCACGGACGCGCGCCGTACCTTCAAGGACGCGACCTCCTACGCCCGGCTGAACGGTGAACGGGCAATCGCGCTGGAAATCAAGAAGCGGATCGGGGTCAACATCATCGAGACCATCGACCAGGTCCGGGCACTGGTGGAAACCGCGCGCAAGGATTGGCCGTCTGAGCTCAAGGTGACCTTCACCCAGGACAAGTCGGACGATATCCGCACCATGCTGGGCGACCTCCAGAACAACGTGATCAGCGCTATTCTGCTGGTTTTGATCGTGGTGATTGCCGCCCTGGGGCTGCGGTCGGCGGCTCTGGTCGGCATTGCCATCCCCGGATCGTTCCTGACCGGTATCCTGTACCTTTACCTGTTCGGGTTCACCATCAACATCGTGGTGCTGTTCAGCCTGATCCTGGCGGTCGGCATGCTGGTCGACGGCGCCATCGTGGTGACCGAGTTCGCCGACCGCAAGATGGCCGAAGGGATCCATCGCAGCAAGGCCTATGGCCAAGCCGCCAAACGCATGGCGTGGCCGATCATCGCCTCGACCGCGACCACCCTGGCCGCCTTCATGCCGCTGCTGTTCTGGCCCGGCGTGGTCGGTGAGTTCATGAAGTTCCTGCCGTTGACGCTGATCACGACCTTGACCGGGTCACTGTTGATGGCGCTGGTTTTTGTCCCCACCCTGGGCTCCAAGATCGGTCGCCACAGCGCCGGCCATGACGGTGTGCTGAAGGCCTTGACCGCCGCGGAAGTCGGGCATTTGGACGATGTCCGCGGCCTGACCGGAACTTACGTCCGTTTCCTTTCCGTGATCCTGAACCGGACCTGGGTGTCGATCCTGGTGATCGTGATTGCCGTTGTGACTCTGATCGGTGCCCAGGTGGCGTACATGAATTTCGGCAAGGGCGTCGAATTCTTCCCAGACGTTGAACCCGAGCAAGCCATCGTGCTGGTTCACGCCCGCGGCAATTTGTCGATCGACGAAAAAGACGCGCTGATGCGCGAGGTTGAGCAGCGCATCCTGCCGCTCACCGATTTCTCGTCGGTCTACACCCGGGTCGGCCAGAGCGGCGAAGGCCAGGAACAATCCCCCGATACCATTGGCCAGATCACCCTGGAATTCGGCGACTGGCGCGAACGGCGGCCGGCGGCCGTGGTGTTGAGTCATATTCGTGAGCTGACAGCCGATCTTGCTGGCATCTCAGTTGAGGCGCGCGAACCCGACAATGGCCCACCGACCGGCAAACCGGTTCAGGTACAGTTCGCTTCACGCTTTCCCGAGTTGCTGGAACCGGAAGTGACCAAGCTGCGCAATTTCCTGAAATCGGTCGACGGATTGCAGGACGTCGAGGACAGCCGACCGGTGCCGGGCATCGAGTGGCAGTTGAAGGTCGACCGGGCCCAGGCCGGGCGATTCGGCACCGACGTGCTGGCGGTCGGCAACATGGTCAAGATGGTGACCAACGGTATCAAGGTCGGCGACTATCGGCCCAATGATTCCGATGACGAGGTCGATATTCGGGTCCGGTTCCCGGTCTCGAACCGCAAGGTCGACCAGTTGGACGCGCTCAGGGTCCAGACCAATCAAGGCCTGGTGCCGATCAGCAACTTCGTCACCCGTGCGCCCCAGCCCAAAGTCGGCACGATCAACCGGGTCGACGGCAAGCGGGTGCTGAAAGTGATGGCGAATGTGGCGGAAGGGGTGTTGCCCGACTACAAGGTCCAGGAAATCGATGCCTGGCTGAAAACCGCCAACGTCCACCCGGAGGTCACCTACACCTTCAAGGGCGAGGATGAGGAGCAGAAAAAGGCCCAGGAGTTTCTGGGCAAGGCCTTCGGCGTTGCCCTGTTCGCCATGGCGATCATCCTGGTCACCCAGTTCAACAGCTTCTACCACGCCTTCCTGATCCTGACCGCGGTGATCATGTCGACCATCGGAGTGATGCTGGGACTGCTGATCACCGGTCAGCCCTTCGGCATCGTCATGAGCGGCATCGGCGTGATCGCGTTGGCCGGTATCGTGGTCAACAACAATATCGTGCTGATCGACACATTCGCGCTGTTGCGCAAACGCGGACTGCCGGCCATCGAGGCGGTGCTGCGCACCGGCGCCCAGCGTTTGCGGCCGGTCATGCTGACCACGATCACCACGATTTTCGGGCTGCTGCCGATGGTGTTCCAGGTCAATATCGACTTCGTCGCCCGTGAAATGGTCCGCGGTGCACCGTCGACCCAATGGTGGGTGCAACTGGCCACGGCGGTCGCCTTCGGGCTGGCGTTCGCCACCTTGTTGACCCTGGTCGTCACCCCGACCCTGCTTGGTCTTGGGGCACGAGTCGGCGACGCTGTGGCCCGGCTTGACAAACGGACGAAGCGGTCTCAGGAAACCAAGCCCGAACCGCCGGAGCGGACGGTACCGCCGGGACCGGAGCCGTCCCCGGCTGAATAGCTAAGCAATCAGGCCGGCCTTCGGGCCGGCCGTTGCTTCTTCGGCGTTCTCATTCAGTTGGATTTTGCTGCGCCGCCGCCGTCTTGCTGCATGCGCGCGAACTTGGCCCGGGCCCAGTCCTGGAAATTGGTGTCCTGATAACCCTGGGTGGCGACATATTCGAACACGGCATGGAACACCGCCGGCGGTGCGTAGCCCGGCATCCGGAAGACCTCCTTGCCGGTTTCATCGAAGAACTGGATGCTCGGTGTTCCGCGCACCCCGGCACTGCTTGCCACCTGCCGCATCGGACCTGCGGCGCCATCCATGCCGACCAGTTCCCGGTCGCCCCACAGGTCGAACTGGACCACTTGGAAGTGCTGGTTGACGTAGTCGACGATCTCGGGCTGGCGGAAGTTCACTTCATGCATCTCGCGGCAATAATGGCATCCCGGCTGCTCCCACATGACCGCCAACAGCTTGCCCTTCCCCGTTGCGGCGGCCAGATCCTGGCGCAGGTCACCGCTGGTCGCGGCCAGCCATGGCTGCTGGTACATCCCTTCCGCGTCCAGCTTGGGCGCCGGCAGCAAGCCACTCGCATCCGCCCGTCCGACAGCAATGACCAGCACCGCCACCAACGTCACCAACCAGATCCTAACCATCACCAGCCTCCAATAGTTTGTTCACCTCGACCTACAGATGCCGGCGGCCCTCGGAATTGCCAGCCCTTTCCGCGATTTCTCGCGCAACCGTGATGGTGCGTGATCGCCGCCGAGCAATTCCTCTCGAAATTCGCTTGCACGCGCGAAAGCGCGAGATTAACGTGTGACAAACAAAACATGAACAAACTGAGGGACGGTGATGACGGACGGGTTGACGCGCTGCAGTTGGTGCCTGAACGGCGGCGACATCTACACCGACTATCACGACCAGGAATGGGGCGTGCCGGAACATGACGACCAGGCCCTGTTCGAGAAGCTGATCCTGGACGGGTTTCAGGCCGGGCTCTCCTGGCTTACCATCCTCAAGAAACGCCCCGCCTTCCGGGACGCCTTCGACGGCTTCGACCCGGCCCGCATTGCAGCCTACGGGCCCAAGGACGTCGAACGGTTGATGCAGGATGCCGGGATCGTCCGCAACCGCCAGAAGATCGAGGCAACGATCGGCAATGCAAGGGGCTGGCTCGAAATCATGGAAACCGGCGCCGGCAGTTTCGACCGTTACATCTGGCAGTTCACCGACGGCGTGACGCTGCGCAACACCTGGCGGTCCCTGTCCGAAGTTCCGGCCGAAACCGCCGAATCAAAAGCGATGAGCAAGGATTTGAAATCGCGTGGTTTTCGCTTTGTCGGCCCGACCATCGTCTATGCCTTCATGCAAGCGGTCGGCGTCGTCAACGACCATGTCGTCGATTGTTTCCGGTATAACGAAGTGTGATCGGTTGCGACTGCAACACGGTTCGAGACGCGGGCCCGGGAAGCGGCCTACTTTTTCCCGTAACTGACACCCAGCCCCTCGCTGGGGTCCATTTGCGGGCCGTAGGGCGGGATCGGGTAGCGCAAACCGGCTCGGCTGAGGCCAGCCAGACCTTCGATCCCACGGGCAAACTCATCCGGTGGGCACGCCATCAGCAGTTCGTCATCGGCGACGCCGCCATAACGACGCTCGGCGAAACAAGGCAGCGACAGGCTGGTCTCGCCGGTCTTCAGAGCCCGGCCCCAGGAATCGGCACAGGCACTCTCACCGGTTATGGTGAAGTCGTAGCGGCGATAGCGCTTCCACTGCAGGCCGTTGACGAACAGGATCATCTGCGCCGGCGAGGCATAGAAGAAACAGATATCCGGCGGGTCCAGTCGCCCGGTCCGCAAGGGTGAAATCACCAGGCCGTTGTAGCGCCCGGCCGGCACCCGCGGCATGTCGGTCTGGTGCATACAGGCAGCATCCTGGTTTTCGAACCAGACCCCGTTCATGCGGGCACCCGACAGATAGTCCGGATGCGGCGCGTTGAGGCCGATCACCCCGCCGCAATTGCTTTCCGGCATCAAATGATCGGTGGTGATGCCCAGCGTGAACCCGGCGATCCGGGCCTGGGTCACCAATTGGCAGGTGGTGAAGCGCTTTCCCTTGGTCGGCTGTCGGATGCCAGGAATGGCTTCCAACTCCTCGCGGGTCTCGACCAGCTTCATGCCGAACGGCAGGGTTCTGATCTTCAGGAGTTCGACCAGACGGGCCGCCAGTTCCTTGAGTTCCTCGCCCCCCGGCATCTGTCCGTCAGATCCCTCGGCCATTTCCCCCTCCGTTTTTGATTTTATCGTCGACGCAGCACCATCAGTGTACCGTCGGCCAGCCCGTACAGCACTTCGTCCCGCCCGTCCTCGTCCAGGTCGACGGTCACCAGGGCGGTTGAAATCCTTGCCTTGTGCTGAATTTCACCCAATTGGAAGAACAGCCCTGTGGCAAAGCTCACCGCCCTTAAGGTGCTGTGATCCAGGGCCGGCACCAACAGGTCCGGCACATCGTCGCCATCCAAGTCAACAACCGCGCTCATACCCAATTCGCGTGAGCCGATGGCATGGTTGGAAAAACCCGAGCCGCTGAATTCCTCGTGCAACTTGCCGTCGCGCAGTTCGTAGAGCTTGAGGACGCCGCGCAGGTGCGGCGTCACCACCAGGGCGACTTCAAGCTTGCCGTCATTGTCGAAATCCGCCACCCCGATCGGGTTAAGCCAGCGCTGCGGCCGGCCGATTGGTTCGGTTTCCGCCAGGACCTGCAACTTGCCCTCATCGATGGCCAAAACCGAAAGTGCCGCGCCGCGGTCAAGATAGGATCGCACCACGACGATCTCGTCCTGGCTGTCACCGTCGAGGTCCGCCAGGCGTGCCTTGAGGTCCTCGAAAACCGAGCCCGGGTCCAGGGTATAGGCCATGGAGTCGCCCGAAATGGAGACCGCATGCAGGCCGCCGGCTTCGATGGCATCCCCCAACACCCCATGGGCGTAGCGCTCCGTCGGGCCGGTCAGCCAGGCCTCCTTGATGCCCCTGGCGCCGACCGACACCTCGCCGTCAGGCAGCATTCCCTCGCGAACCGGCTTGGCCGGTTCGTGGTCGGGCAACAGGGTCAGAACCGGATGGCCATCCACCCCGGAAATCCGATGAAAACGCCCGGCACCATCGCGCAGGACTACCCCGGCGGCGTTCTTGCTCAGATTGGAAATTCCGTCCGGAACGGCATAGGCCACCGGCTCCAACGAGCCGGCGTCGGCAGCGGCCGGTATCGCCAGGGCGATCCCGAGCACGCAAATCACAGACAAGTTTTTCATTGTACTACGGCCAAATCGTCATACGCCCCCTGCCGCCCTTATACCACAAGCCGGCGGGTCGGAGGTAGCGACTATGGCCGGATCCGGATCAGCGCTCGTGGAAGGCTGCGGTCGCGGCTTTGTAGACCGGCCGGATCAGATATTCGAACAAGGACCGTTCACCGGTAAAGATCACCGTCTGCACTTCCATCCCCGGCAGCACCAGATTGGCCTCCGGGTTCTTCCCGACATGGTTCTGTGCCAGCTTCACGATACCCCGATAGTGGGTTTTGCCCTCGTCATCGACAAAGGTGGAAGCGGAGATCCGCTCCAGGGTCCCATCGATGCCGCCGAACTGGGCGAAATCAAAGGTCGACACCCGGACGCTGACCTTTTGGCCCGGCACCAGATGGCCGATATCGCGGGGATTGATTTCCGCCTCGACCACCAGTTCCTCGTTCATCGGCACAATTTCACCTATGACGCCACCGGCCGGCAGCACGCCGCCGATGGTCTTGGTCTGCAACCCCTTGACCACACCGTAAACCGGGGCACGGACTTCCAGCCTGGCAACCCGGTCGCGCAGTTTGCCGAGGATTTCTTTGACTTCCGCCAGTTCCGCCGTCACCTGCCCCATCTCGATCACGGCCTCGTTGCGCAGGCGCGACTCCAGCTCGTGCAGACGCCCCTGGACATTGCGGACTTCCTCGCGGTTGCGATCGATGCTGCCGGTAATTTCGGCAACGTCCGCCTGGGCTTCGCTCAGCTCCCTTTGGGTGTCCAGATAGGCGATGCGCGACACCAACCCCTTTTCGAGCAAGGGTTTGCGCATGGTCAGCTCCTCTTCCAGAAGCTCGGCCTTTTTGGCCAGCGCCTGTTTCCGCCGCTTCAGGGATTTGAGGTCGGCCCGTTTTTCGGAGATTTCGTTCTCCAGCACGGCGCGCTGCTTGTCAAAGGACAGCTGCTGCAGATCGAATATCTGCTGTTGATCGCGGACCAGTTCGGCGAACTGCGGTTTGAATGCCTCGAACTTCGGTTTCCGGCCCATGGCAAAGGCGCGCAGGCGCTCGGCCCGCAGTTCCAAACCGACCATGCGGGTCTTGGTCTGTTGCAGTTCCGACAACGGCGCGGCCTCGTCCAGCCGCACCAGGACCTGGTTCTGGTCGACCACGTCACCGTCCTTGACCAGGATCTCGGCGACGATACCGCCTTCCAGATGCTGCACCACATGAACCGAGCCCGCCGGCAGCACCGAACCGTCGGCCATCGCCGCCTCGTCTATGTCCATCACCACCGACCAGGCAACCGCACCGATCACTAGCAGCGAAACCACCAGAATGGTCCAGGTCACCAGCCTGGGCGGGCCGCATTCCTCCAGCGTGATGGCATGCGCCAGGTAGCGGGCGGTCTTCTGTTTTTTTGGCTTGCGTTGCCGCTTTTCGGGTTTGGCACTCATAGCGCACCTTTGGGGATTTTTGCGAGGACCTGCTCAGGCTCGCCGTCCAGGGTCACCTGGCCGGCGTCGAGAACCAACATGCGATCCGCGAGCCGCATGTGGCTGGGGCGATAGGTCACCAAGAAAATGGTTTTCTTGCCGCGCATCGATTTCAGGACATTCATGAAGGCGGCCTCGCCTTCGTCGTCGAGCGCCTGGCCCGGTTCGTCCAGCAGGATGATCGGCGCCTTGGTGACCATGGCGCGGGCCAGCGCCAGCCGCTGTTGGAAACCGGAGGGCAGTTGCTGCAGCTGCTGGTCGCCGATCCGCGTGTCGAAACCGTCTTCCAGGCCTTCGATGTCCTTCAGAACACCGACTTCTTCACAGGCCTGGCGCAAATCCTCCTCGCTGGCATTGGGATTGGCCAGGCGAAGGTTCTGCGCCACGGTGCCGTGGAACAGACTGCACGATTGCGGCAGATAGCCGATGTTCTGGCGCAGTTCGATCGGGTCGAGCTGGCGGATGTCGATGCCATCGACCGCGACCATGCCGGCCTGCGGCCGATAGAGGCCTGCAATCAGTTTCAAAATGGTCGACTTGCCGCAGCCATTGGGGCCGATCACCGCCACGAAATCACCGGGCTCGACTTCGAAATTCACACCCAGAAGCGCCGGATCGGTGGTGCCCTGATAGCGGAACGACACCCGATGGAATGCAATCCGACCCTGGAACGTGCGGCGCATGGTATGGACCGAGGAATGCTCGGTGACCATGCGCATCAACTGGTTCATCTGTTTGAGGCCGAGCCGCACCTGCTCCACCCGGGTCAGGGTCACAAAACCCAGCTGAAGTGGCGACAACACCCGCCAAACCAGAGCCATGGTCGCGATCAACCCGCCGACCGTCATATCGCCGTCCATCACCCTGAGCGTGCCCAGGCCAATCGTCAGGATACCCGCCAAAACCATCAGGACATGGCTGATGGTCTGGACCAGGAACGAAATCTGGGCGGCGCGGAACCCGGTATAGGTCGCCTCGGCCGACATCTCGCGGAAACGGTCCAGCCAGACATCGCCGGCCGAGCATTGGTGGATGGCCCGAACCTTGGACAGCATCTCGACCAGGAGACTCTGGCGTTTCGACCGCGACCGGCTGGATTCCGAAACCCGCGCCCGCATGACCGGGAAGATGATCAGTCCCAAAACGACGAACATCATGATCAGGATCGCCGGCACCAGGGCCACCGGACCGGCGACCATGGCGATAACCCCGACGAACAACAACACGAACGGCAGTTCCAACACCACCGTCGCCATCGGGCCGGTGAAAAATTCGCGGACCGACTCGAACTCGCGAATGCGCGATATCTGGTTGCCGATCGGTGCCGTCTCGGTAAAGTTGGCGGGCAGTTCCAAGATCTGTTTCAAAGCGGCGGTACCGACCAGATTGTCGACCCTGGCTCCGATATAGGAGAGGATCCGCGCCCTGAGAACCCGGAACCCTAGGTCACAGAACAGGGCCAACAGCACCCCGACCACCAGGTGGGACAGCAATTCGGTGCTGCCCGACATGATGACCTTGTCGTACACCGTCATGATGAAGAACGGCACCGCAAGCGCCAACAGGTTCATCGCAAAGGTCAGGCCGAACAGGTGAACCACCAGCCCGCGGAACCGCCGCGCAATCCCGCCCAGCCAATTGTCGACCGGTTCCCGGGCGGCGCTTGCTCCGGTGATCTCGCTCTCAATGAAATAGACCTCACCACGCAAGGAGCGGTCGGTAACGGTTCGTTCGCGGACCTTGCTGCTGTCGAATACCCGAATGCCTTCCAGCTCTTCGCGCAATACCACCATCGGCGCGCCGTGACGAGGCACGAACAGGCACGGCATGGCCCTTGGGTCGATCCGGTGCAGCCTTTCGCTATGCTTCCGGGTCGCATATCCAAGGTCGGCCAATACGTTGCGGAACCCGACCAAATCGATCGAGCTGGCAAAATGCGGCAGCGCTTCCGCCAGGCGACGCGGGTCGCCGCGCCAGTCCAGCGCGGTCAGCAACGGGATCAGGCACGCCGCGAAGGACGAGATCGTCTCGAACCCGCCCAACTGGCCTCGCCGCCAGGCGGTCGAAAGATCTTCATGGGCGCGGATCGCCGCCGTATCGCCGAACGTTGTCACCGTCATGCCGCGCCACTCCGCACTTTGGGCGCCTGGTCGTGTTTTGCGACCAATGTCGGCGCCAACTCGAAGGGGCTGGGAACCAAATGCCCGTCGGTCAGGTCGAAAATGCGGTCGCACAGCCGCAGGATCGACGGCCGATAGGTGATCAGGATCATGGTGTGCTCGCCCTTCAGGCTGGCGACCAGGTCCTTCAGCAATTCGTCGCTGCGCTGGTCGACACCGGAATTGGCTTCGTCGAACAAGATCACCTTGCTGTCACCGGCCAATGCCCGGGCGATGCAGATCCGTTGTTTCAGGCCGTTCGGCAGAGTCTGGTTGGCACTGTCGCCGATCATGGTCTCGAAACCATCGGGCATGCGGGCGAAAACTTCGTCCAGGCCCAGCATGCGGGCGTATTTCGCGGCCTCGTCATAATGGGCCGCGCCACGGAAGGTGGTCAGGTTGTCCATGACCGTCCCTTGGAACAACTGGCCCTGCTGCGGCAGATAGGCGATATCGCTGCGCATCGCGCTGATGTCGCGATCCTTGATGTCGATCCCGTCATAGAGGATGCGCCCGGCGGTTGGCTCCAGACCACCCATCAACATCCACATCAGTGTCGACTTGCCCGAACCGTTGCCGCCGCGGATTCCGACCACCTCGCCCGGTGCCATTTCCAGGTTGATCCCCTTCAGGATCTCCTGGCCGCCCTCACCATAGGCGAACCGCAGGTCCTCGACCCGCAAACCGCCTTCCAACGGCTCCGCGGAACCGCCGTGCTGGGTGGCGTCCTTGCCATATTCGAACACCCGAGCCAGCTTCTCCTTGCCCAGGCGAACATTCTGAAAACTGGTCCAGATCCCCATCGCCCTGAGCAGCGGCTGCATGGTGCGACCGGCCAACAGGGTACAGGCCGCCAGGCCACCGACGCTCAGTTCCTGTTCGATGACATAGATGCTGCCGACCGCCGCGACGCTGACCATCGTCAACTGCGAGAACAGAGTACCCAGGCCCTGGCTGTTGGCGCTGAGGAACGTTACCCGCTGGCTGCACTGGGCCGCCGATTCCTGAAGGCGCTCGTAGCGGCGCACCATCAACGCTTCCATCGCCATCGCTTTGACGGTGTGAATGCCGTTCAAAACCTCGATGATGAAATTGAAGCGGCGGCTGTCGGTGATGGCGCGATCGGCAAGGGCGGAGCGCAGCTTGCTGCCGGTAATCGCCGCGGCCACCGCGAACACGCCCAGCAGGACCACCAGCAAGCCCACCAGCGGGCCGGCGATATAGGCGACCAATCCCATGAACAGCACCACGAACGGCAGGTCGATCAGCAGCGTCACCCCGTGGCTGGCGTAGAATTCACGCACCGTGTCGATGCTGCCGATGCGGTCCAGGTGCTCGCCGACCGGTGTCTTTTCGACCTCTGTGACATTGGCGCGGGCCATGATTTCCGCCGCCTTGCACAGGGCCTCATGCTCGAAACGCGCGCCCGCCCAGCCCGCCGCATAAGACCGGGCAACCCGCAGGACGCCGTCCAATACCAGGACGATTGCCAATCCTATGATCAACAGCAAAAGGGTTTCGTGGGATTGGTTGGGAATGATGCGGTTGTAGACTTGCAGCAGCACCAGGGGCAGGCCAAGGGACAACAGGTTGATCGCAACCGACGCCACCAGCACATCCCAACGGACCAACGCCAATTTTGGCATTTCCGGCCCGCTGTCGTTGCCCGTGACAGGCTGATCCGCCGTTGGTGTGGTGGATTTACCCGCGTTGATGACCCAAACTCCCTCAGACAAGTGCCGGTGATCGCCCCGATGTCCCCAACCCAAATTATCGTTTGACGCGTTTATTTAGCGTTAAGGCTGATGGATATTGTTACGCGATCAAGACCTTACAGCTTGTCAGGCGGGTGATTCAGGGTCCGGTGCCCAGCAGTGCCGGTAGGGGAAGTGGGTTTATTGATCCGGCATCAAATCAACATAACCGGGCATTGCCTCGACCCGCTGCATCCAGGCAACAACATTTTTGTGCCCGTCCACGGAAATCTGGCCATCCGGCGCGGTTGCGACGTAAGGATAGCAGGCAATATCGGCGATCGTCGGGTGATCCGCCGCCAGCCAATTCTGGCTGGATAGTTGACCGTCCAGCAGATCCAGCGCCTGGCGACCAAGAGTTTGTGCAAATTCAAGGTCCCCTTCCCGGCCGAAAATCATGATCGCCCGCGCCCGGGCCAGGCCGAACAGCACCTCGTTCTCGGAAACTGCCAGCCACTGCATCACTTCGGCCAGTCCGGTCGGCGTGGTGGGCAACCAGGTCTCGCCGCCATAGGCGCGTGCCAGATAGGCCAGGATCGCCTGGGAATCCCAGACCGTGACCGTTCCGTCCTCGAGCACCGGAACCTGCCCACGCGGGTTTCGCGCCATGTGATCGGGAAGCTTTTGTTGTTTGGAGGGCAAATCGATCATGACACGCCGGTAAGGCAGGTCCAGCATGCCGAGGAGCAGCCTCACCTTGTGGCCATTGCCTGAAAGCCTTGCATCGTACAGTCTCATCTCAGCCATTTTTACCCTCCCAGTCGCGGGCCTGACGTTATCGGTTTGCAGGTTCCGGGAACCTAGCATAGGTTGGCCCGACTCCCGCCCCGCTAATGAGACCGGCCATGGCGCAAAGGCGACACCGCCCAACCCCGAAAGACCCAAACCAAATCTGGATCAGCATCTGGCTTGAGGATGGAGTCGTAACCTTCAAGGTGGGCCGCATTCGCCTGGGCCGCCAACCCAACGACCAGGCGCTGGAGAAGGCGGCCAAGGCCCGCGCCCGCGACATCGGGGCCCAGGTCACCTATGCCTGGAACCGGGAAGCCGGTGACAGCAATGCCTGGTGGTTGGAATGGGGCGGGTTCGACCTGGAAGGCGAGATCCTATTCGAGGCGATCACCGGGCGACCGAAGATCGCCCAGCGGATCGCAGCCCTTCAAGAGGGGGGCGACGGCAAGCGGTTGGACGACTACCTGGCAACCCTGTTGGACGACCAGCACCTGACCGTTACCGAGGATGAGGTACGGGCCGGCTTTCGGCGTTGGCTGGAGAACTTGGACCCCAAGGCAAACAGCCAATTCGGCAACGATATGCGCGCCTGGCTGCGCACCGGCGCATCGTAACGGCCTAGCCGGGGCCCGGTTCCACGTCCAGACGCACGGCGATCCCCGCCAATTCATCGGAGACCGCCGGGTAGCGCTGCAGGACCTGAGGATCGTGACCGGGCACAATGTACCGCGGATCATCGGCCAGGTGCCGCATGGTGCGATAGGCCTGCACCATGTCCCCCAGATTGTAGATGATCGGAAACGGGCGCGGGCCTTCCATGTTTTCGTAGTAGTGGCTGGCATCGGACGCCAGCACGATCCAGCCCAGCTGGGTCCACACCCGAACCACCTGCAATCCCATGGTATGGCCGCCAACCAGATGCAGGCTGAGGCCCGGCGAAAGCTCGACATCGCCATCATGGAAGGCGACCCGGCCCTTGAAGACTTCATGAACCATGCCGGCGATATGGTCGGCCGTGAAGGCGTGGTTGAAGACCGGAGAGGTCATGTGGCGGCCAGTGGCGTAGGCCATCTCCCGGTCCTGCAGATGAAAGACCGCCTTGGGAAACTGTTCATAGCCGCCGATGTGGTCGTAGTGAAGATGGGTGATGATGACATCGTCGACGGTCGCGGCGTCGATGCCGATCAGCGCCAGTCCTTCCGCCGCTGATCGCAGAACCTGTCGGCCCCGCTTGGCGCCCTCCTCGGCGGTGAAGCCGCTGTCGACCACCCAGGTTCGGTCTTTGCCGACGATGGCCCAGACGAAATAATCCATATCCATCGGACCGTCATGGGGATCGCCGCCAAGGAAATTGTCGGCCCGCTGTCCGACGCGATGGGCGTAGCGAATGGCATAGACCCGGTGGATCTGTGGTTCGGTCATCGCACTTTGTCCCTTGTTCCTATTTCGCGGTATAGCCACCGTCGATGGTCAATTCGGCCCCCGTCATGAAACTCGATTCGTCCGAGGCAAGAAAGACGACCCCGGCAGCAATCTCCTTGGCTTCACCCAATCGTCCCATGGGATGGCGCTCGAGCAAATGGTTCAACAGCATCTCGTTGCGGTCGGTCTCGTCCCGGACCATACGTGTGTTCACAAAGCCGGGATGGACCGAATTGACCCTGATCGGATAGCCAAGCTCAGCACATTCCAAGGCAGCCGTCTTGGTCAACAGGCGCACGCCTCCCTTGGAAGCGGCATAGCCGCCGGCAAAGGCCAGGCCCCGCTGGCCCGCCACCGACGAGAGGTTGATGATGGAACCGCCGCGATCCTTCATCACCGAGATCGCAAGGCGAACACCCAGGAAGACACCGTCCAAATTCACCTGCATCAGGCGCCGCCATTCCGCCAGTGTCAGCGCTTCCAAAGGCATCGGCCGGGCATGCGTCACGGCGGCATTGTTGACCAAAACGTCCAATCGCCCAAAACGCGCCATCGTCGCATCGATGACATGCTGCCAATCAGCTTCCGAACCGACATCGTGGGCAAAATGAGATTCGCCGTCATTGGACTGCAAACTTTCAGCCACCGTCTTCGCGGCTGCACCGTCCAGATCGCTGACCACCACCTTGGCCCCCTCGGCGGCCAAAGCCGCGGCCGTCGCGGCCCCGATACCCCGTCCGCCGCCGGTCACCAGGCAGACCTTGTCCTCGACACGCCCCGTCACGGTTTTTCCATCCAGTTATTTCTCGCCCCGCCAGATTGCGCACGACGATTGGCGAGATCAATGGCAAAGCGCATAATAGCGCCGGAGCGCCCAAAGGCATCAACGGCGCCGCAGCGGTAGCGGGGAAGCATCAGGACCATGAACACAACAGCTTACGGTTTCGTCGGGCTGGGCAACATGGGTGGCCCAATGGCCGCCAACATTGCCGCATCCGGCTGTGATTTGACGGTTTACGACAGCGCCGGCACCGCCGAGCTGGCGCCACCGGGAAGCGTCGTTGCCGAATCGCTGGCCGAATTGGCGGCCAAATGCGACGTGGTTTTCCTCAGCCTGCCAGACGGCAGCGTGTCCACCGAGGTCGTCCAGGCGCTGATCGCTCAGCCCGACCGGCGAGTCTCGGCGATAGTCGATCTTTCCACCACCGGCATCGTGGCGGCCGAGGCCATTGACCAAGCCTGTCGGGACGCCGGTCTGGTCTATGCGGATGCACCGGTCAGCGGTGGTCAGGCCGGGGCACGGGCGGGTACGGTGTCGCTGATCTGGTCCGGTCCGAAGACGTTGATGGAAGACCATCGGCCGGCCCTGGAGGCGATGGCCGGCAATCTGTTCCATGTCGGCGACCGCCCGGGCCAGGGCCAGGCAATGAAGCTTCTCAACAACTTCCTGTCGGCCACGGCGATGGCGGCAACCTCGGAGGCGGTGCTGTTCGGACTGGCGCAAGGCCTGGACATGGCAACCATGATGGCCGTCCTCAACGTTTCCACCGGTCGCAATACGGCGACCAGCGACAAGTTCCCCAATCGCATCCAAACCGGCAGCTTCGATGCCGGATTCCACACCGCGCTGATGGCCAAGGACGTGGCGCTGTATCACAAAAGTACGACTGCCGCCGGCACGGCACACAGCATTGGCGATGCCGTCGCCGAGCTCTGGAACGCCGCAGACAAAGCCTTACCAGGCAGTGACTTCACCCGCATTTTTGAATTCATACGTGAACGCGAAAGCGGTTGAACGCGGTATGATCCTGGAACCCGGCCCCTCACCTGCGACGAAGTTTGCTACCGTCGCACATGATTTCGATCGGCACGCGCTGACCAACGGCTTCGTCGCCTTCCTGTTCGCTGTCACCGGACCATTGGCGATCCTGTTAACGGTCGCCACCAGTGGCGGGCTGAGCGGCCCCGAAATCAATTCCTGGATTTTCGCCTCGTACGGCATCGCCGGTGGCATGAGCATCCTGTTCAGTTTTCGCTACCGGCAACCGATCGCCCTGGCTTGGACCATACCCGGCGCCGTCCTGTTGACCCCGGCGTTCAGCCATCTCAGCTACAACGAAATCGTCGGTGCCTATCTGGCGACCGGTCTGTTGATCACCGTCCTGGGCCTGTCCGGGTTGGTCGATCGGCTCATGGCTGCGATTCCGTTGCCTATCGTCATGGGGATGGTTGCCGGTGTCTTTCTACCGCTGGGGCTGGGTATCGTCACCGGCTTTGGCCCCGCGCCCTGGGTCGCCGGGGCGACGGTCGGCGGCTTCATCGCGGTTTCACTGTTTCCCCCGGTAGCCCGCCTGGTGCCGCCGGTTCTCGGCGCCATGCTGGCCGGCATTGCCGCCATTCTGATTGAGGGACAGGCCAGCTTTGATCTGACCGTCGATACGATCCTGGTCCAACCCAAGATCTGGGCCCCGGAACTTTCGCCGGCCGCCCTGGTGGAATTGGTGATCCCGCTGACCCTCACCGTCATCGGCATCCAGAACGTCCAGGGGTTCACCGTCCTGCGCGCCGCAGGTTATACGCCGCCCGGCAATGCCCTGACCCTGGCCTGTGGCCTCGGCACCCTGGTCTATGGGGTGCTGGGTTCAGTTCCAGCCTGTATTACCGGCCCCTCGAACGCCATCCTCAACAGTTCGGGCGATCGCGGCAAACGCTATGTCGGCGGGCTAATCTTCGGACTACTGATGCTGGCCTTTGGCGTGTTTTCGCCATTCTTCACCCAGCTTGCCTTGGCGTTGCCAAGCGCCTTCATCGTCGTGCTCGGCGGTTTGGCCATGCTGAAGGTGCTGGAGACGTCTTTCGCCACCGCGTTCGGTGGCGGGTGCCGGTTAGGTGCCCTGGCGGCATTCATCGTCACCGTCGCCGACCAGCCTTTGTTCAATATCGGCGCCGCGTTTTGGGGCCTGATCGCCGGCCTGGTGACGTCGTGGGTGCTCGAGCGTGGCGAGTGGCCGCGCGCCGCGTCGTCCTAGTTCCGGATTTGGATTAGCGTCCGCTGTTGTCGGTCTGTTTGGGGAAGATCGCCCGGTACTTGGGCAGGACCGATTGCGACACGCTGTGCCCGGACACCTCTTCATAGGTCCGGATGGCATCAACCAGACGGTCGGCGCGCTTGTCCAGCTCGAGCTGATTCATCTTCTGGACGATCGCCTGCAGAAGTTCACGTTGGGCGGAAATCAGCGAATTACGCGCCACCGAGACCCGACGTTCCTCGATCCTGAGCGCGGTTTCCCACAACAGCCCGCGGATCCGCTTGGTATCTATTTCCCAGGGCTCGTGAACCAGGTTCCAATAGGCGGTGCGCAAAGCCAGGAAAACAACAACATCTTCACCGAACCGCTGCGGTCGTGCCGCGATCTCGCCAAGCCGT
Organism: uncultured Sneathiellales bacterium; assembly: GCA_964344385.1. Classification (GTDB taxonomy): domain Bacteria; phylum Pseudomonadota; class Alphaproteobacteria; order CAYFNG01; family CAYFNG01; genus CAYFNG01. The sequence continues at coordinate 336,298 of CAYFNG010000003.1, read as the reverse complement.
GTCGCCAGAACCGGCCGGTTCAGCTCCCCGGCGTCCAAACTGGCCACCAGGCGAATAAGTTCGCGTGACATGGGATCGAAAAAAGTGCCGCCATCGATGCCCACTGGCGCCTCGGCCACCTGGGTCTGGTCGGTTGCCCGCTCCCCAGCCAGGGTCTTGGCGTTAGCCTGGGCGAGAAGCACAAAAGTGAGCAAGATGGCAAGGCCGAGAGGAAGCGCCCAGGCCATCATGGTTTTTCGACGCTGCGCGATCCACTTGTCGTGGCTGATGGCAATGCTGGTGGCAGTTTTCCGGGCTGGCCGCTTGCGCACGATCGGTGTCCTTCCATTCGGTTACACTGACGTCGAGCCAGACCTGTTGCAGAACCCATACCAGATTCGGCAAGCGTTTTAATTTCAACAGCTTACAGGCTGAAATTCGCGATCTCGGTGAACTGCCATTAAGAAACTGTAAAGTTTCTCGACGCGGGGTGTGTCAGTCTTCGCCTGGCCCTAGTCGCGCAGTTGGAACCTGATCGGCAGGTCGAGCGTGGCGCGGACCTCGAGGCCGGCCAAACGGGCCGGCTGGAAGCGCCATTTCCGCACCGATTTGACCGCCGCCCGATCCAGAATACCAAAACCGCTGCTTTCAAGCACTTCCACCCGTTCGCTGCGCCCGTCGGGCGATATCGCAACCCGCAGCAGCACCCGCCCTTGCATCCTGCGCTGCCGCGCGGTCATCGGGTAGCGCGGCTTGGCATTGCCGGCCGCCGGCTGGGCCGAAACGCGCTTCGGCTGTCCTGCACCGAACGCGGCATAGGCCCGCCGCAATGCGGTAACCTGCAGTCTCGGTTCTTCCCTCGCGGCCGGGGTTTCCAGCTTCGCTGGATCCATCAAAGGCGCCGCCGCCGGATCGACGATACCCTGTTCCAAATCCGGTCGTGACTCGACCACCGACGCGCGGACCGGCCGCGGCACCATGTCCTGCAATATTGCGAGCTTGGTCTCGGTTGGCCGCGGCCGGCGCGGTTTGGCCTTGGGCGTCGGGACCGGTCGTGGCTGGCTCACCTGCGCGGCCGGAACCGGCGGTCGCGGCACGACGGTGGGTGGCGGCAAGGCGGCGACCGCCGCAACCGGTTCGTCAGCGATGGGTGGCAGCAGTTCGGGACTGAGCGCGGGCTGCGGAACTACAGGCTGCGGCTCCAATTGGGGTGGCGGTTTCGCCGCAGCTGGCGGCGGGATCGGCACCGGCTCAGCCAAGGCGGCGGTCCGAACCGGAATAATGGGATCGCTGACCGTTTCGTGGGGCCAGTCATCGAACCGGACGGGGTCGCTGGGCGGTTGGCTTAGTGGCAGCTCTGGTTCTGCTCGGGCAATTGTCGGCTCGCGGAACTCTGTCGGTTGACGGACTTCGACAGGCGCTGTGTCGGGGACCGGCAACGGCGGTTTTTCGGCCATCAGAACCGGCTCGGGCGGAAGCTGGTTCGCCTCGGCACGCGGTGCCGGCTGGCTGGTCCCACCGGTCGGCCGATCAGTGACCAACACCACATTGATCTCGGTAACCGGATCCGGCCGGCTGGCCTGCCCGAACCCGATCAACGCCCCGAAGATCCCGGCATGCACCAGGGCCGACAGCGTGAAGGCCGGAGCCTTGATCGCCAAGAACTGCCAGTTCACGGCCGTCCCCCATGACGGACGGCCGCCGGCTGGCGGGAACCGTGGCGAAATCTCCAATACCGGCGACCCATGTGACGCACCCTGCCCCAGGCGTCGTTGCAAACAACGTCACCGCAGGCCTGCGCCACGCTAGAGAACCCCCGTTCCACAGCAGGGTGACGATCGCCGGCAGGTCTCCTGGCTTGCGGGTAGTTGCCTGCGTCCGGCCTTCCCAGTTGCCCAGTGGCCAGATGTTGGACGCAAGCTCGCCGCTTACAGTTGCGGGGGCAGCCACGGCTTGGACCTGCCATCCCGATCGGACGGCCGTCGCACCGTGTTCCCTTTCAATCCCTATCGGGAACCAACGACTGCCGTATTCAACCGGATTCAGCCGGTCATTGCAATTGCCAAGGAGTCCTTGGCGTCAGACCGACAAAGCGTTTTCCAGGTAACGGGATGGAACAGCCACTTCCGTATCAAACTCCTACGACCAGGGGCCGCGCATCCGGCCCTGGCCGAACAGGGGGTGGCCGGGCCGGCGCAGGAACGGGATCAGGATCATCCCGGCGACAAAGCCGCCGATATGGGCCAACCAGGCGACACCCGGCCCGTCCGGAGCGATCGCGGCATTGAACGCCTGAAAGACGAACCAGAAGCCCAGAACCCACAGTGCCGGCAGGCGCCAGGTCGTGGCGAAAAAGCCGAGAAAGACCAGGACCAGAACGCGGGCCCGGGGGTAGAGCAGCAGATAGGCGCCCAGGATACCCGAGACGGCGCCGCTGGCCCCGATCATCGGGATCTCGGACCCCGGGTTGACCAGCGCCTGGGCCAAGGCCGCGGCGACCCCGCACAACAGATAGAACAGGACGAAACGGCCATGGCCCATCGCGTCTTCGATATTGTTGCCGAAGATCCACAGGTACAGCATGTTGCCGATCAGGTGCATCCAGCCGCCGTGCAGGAACATCGATGTCACCAGGGTCGCCTCGGCCGGAACCAGGACCAGTTCGGGCGGCAGTTCGCCGATGTCGAACAGTACCGCCGGGATCATGCCCAAGCCATAGATCGCCTCCACCTCGGACCGCTGGTCCAGGCCCAACTGCCACAGGAACATGAGGACGCAGGCCGCGATCAGGATAACCGTGACGACCGGTTTGAGGTCGGTCGGGTTGTCGTCGTGGAGGGGAAACATGGGCCTATGGCTTAAGCGCGGCGCTCCGGATACAGTCCCAGCAGACCTTCCGGAGATGCCTCGCAGATCCCACGCTCGGTGATCAGGCCGGTGACCAGCCGCCGGGGCGTCACGTCGAAGGCATAGTTGCCGACCGGCGCGCCGGCCGGCGTCAGCAGCACGGTGGTCACCTTGCCGTCGGGGCCCAGGCCGCTGATATGGGAAACCTCCTCGCCGTCGCGCTGCTCGATCGGGATGTCGGCAACTCCATCGTCCAGGGTCCAGTCGATGGTGCTGTGGGGCAGCGCGACGTAGAACGGCACCCCATTATCCTCGGCCGCCAGGGCCTTCAGATAGGTGCCGATCTTGTTGCAGACGTCGCCTGATCCGGTGGTCCGGTCGGTGCCCACAATACACAGATCGACCATGCCGTGCTGCATCAGATGGCCGCCGACATTGTCCGGGATCACGGTATGTGGGACGCCGTGGCGGCCCAATTCCCAGGACGTCAGGGCAGCGCCCTGGTTGCGCGGCCGCGTCTCGTCGGCCCAGACATGGACCGGCACGCCGCCGTCATGGGCCATGTAGATCGGGGCCAACGCGGTACCCCAATCGACGGTCGCCAGCCAGCCTGCGTTGCAATGGGTCAGCACGTTGACCGGGCGCGACCGGCCGCCGCGTTCCCAGGCGGCACGGATCAGGGTTTCGCCATGCACGCCGATCCCATGGCAGGTGGCGACATCGTCATCGCAGATCTCGGCCGCCTTGGCGTAGGCCCGCTCCAGCCGTTGATCGGCCGGCACAGGCGTCAGTTCGCGGCGCATCTCGTCCAGCGCCCAGCGCAGGTTCACCGCCGTTGGCCTGGCCGCCAGCAACAGGTCATGCGCCGCCGCCATCGCCGGGTCCGAGGCATCGCGCGCCAGGGCGATACACATGCCATACGCCGCCGTGGCCCCGATCAGCGGGGCACCGCGTACCAGCATGTCGCGAATCGCCCGCTCGGCGTCCTCGACCGTGGTCAGCCGGGCGATGGTGAATTCATGGGGCAGCCGGGTCTGGTCGATGATCTCGACCGTGTGGCCGTCCTCGGCCAACCAGATCGTCCGGTACGGTACGCCGTCAACCAGCATGGTTCGCCCCCTCCTCGCCGTTCTTGGCCTGATGCAGTTGTGCGTCGACCACCGCCAGGGCCGCCATGTTCAGAATACCGCGGGCGGTCACCGATGGCGTCAGGATGTGGACCGGTTTGGCCGCACCGACCAGGATCGGCCCCACCGGCTGCCCGTCACCCAGGGACTTCAACAGGTTGAAGGCGGCGTTGGCGGCATCCAGGGTCGGCATGACCAGCAGATTGGCCTGCCCCGACAGCCGCGAATGGGGGAAGACCCGGGCGCGGATCTCCTCATCAATCGCGGCATCACCGTGCATCTCGCCCTCAACCTCCAAGTCCGGTGCCACTTCGCCCAGGCGCCGAACCGCCTCACGCATTTTCAAGGCCGACGGGGTTGCGGCGGACCCGAAACTGGAATGGGATATCAGAGCGATTTTTGGCTCGATCCCGAAACGGCGGATCTCGTCCGCCGCCATCACGGTGGTTTCGACCAGTTCCTCGACCGACGGGTCGGGCGTGACGTAAGTGTCGCACATGAACACCGTGCCCTTGGGCATGATCAGGGCGCTCAGCGCCGAAACGTCCCGCACTCCCTCCTTCAGGCCGATCACGTCCAAGACGTGCCGGACATGCCAATGGTACTGGCCATAGGCGCCGCAGATCATGGCGTCCGCCTCGCCACGCACCACCGCCAGCGCGGCGATCACCGTGGTGTTGGTCCGGACGCTGGTGCGGGCCCCTTCCGGCGACACGCCCTTGCGTTCCATCTGTTGGTGGTAGAGCTGCCAGTACTCTTCGAAACGGGGATCGTCTTCGGGGTTGATCAGGTCGAAATCCTCGCCCACGACCAGCCTCAGCCCGACCTTCTCGATGCCGCGGGCGACCACCGCCGGGCGACCGACCAGGATCGGCCAGGCCAGCCCCTCGTCCCTCAGTGCCCGCACCGCCCGCAAGACCCGCTCATCCTCGCCGTCGGAAAAGATCACCCGCTTTGGTGCCCGCTTGGCCTGGTCGAAAATCGGGCGCATCAGCATGCCCGAACGGAAGACGAAGCCGCCCAGGCTGGCGCGATAAGCAGCCAGGTCGTCGATCGGCTTGGTCGCCACGCCGCTGTCCATCGCCGCCTTGGCCACCGCCGGCGCGATCTCGACGATCAGCCTGGGGTCGAAAGGCTTCGGGATCAGGTAGTCGGGGCCGAACACCAGCTCCTCGCCGCCATAGGCCCGGGCCACGACGTCGGATGATTCCGCCGCCATGGTCAGATCGGCGATCGCCTCGACACAGGCCACTTTCATCGCCTCGTTGACCCGTGTGGCGCCGACGTCCAGGGCGCCGCGGAAGATGAAGGGGAAGCACAGCACATTGTTGACCTGGTTGGGGTAGTCGGAACGGCCGGTGGCGATGACCGCATCGGCGCGCACCGCCCTGGCCTCGTCGGGCAGGATCTCCGGCGTCGGATTGGCCAGGGCCAGAATCAACGGGCGCGGCGCCATCCGCCCCACCATTTCGGGGGTCAGGATGCCAGGCGCCGACAGGCCGAGGAAAACGTCGGCGCCGTCGATTACCTGATCCAGGGTGCGGGCATCCGTGTCCTGGGCGTAGACCGCCTTGAAGTCGTTCATCTCTTCTTGGCGGCCCCGATAGACGACGCCGGCGATATCGACCAGGGTGACATTCTCGCGCTTGAGTCCCAGGCTGACCATCAGGTTGAGGCAGGCGATGCCGGCCGCGCCGCCACCGGTCGAGACCAACTTGACCTCGGCGATGTCCTTCCCGACCACCCTGAGGCCGTTGATCAAGGCCGCCCCGGCAACGATCGCCGTGCCGTGCTGGTCGTCATGGAAGGCCGGGATGTCGATGCGCTCGCGCAGCTTGTTCTCGACGATGAAGCACTCCGGCGCCTTGATGTCCTCCAGATTGATGGCGCCAAAGGTCGGGGCCAGGCTGGCGATGATGTCGACCAGCTTGTCGGGGTCGGTCTCGTCGATCTCGATGTCGAAGACGTCGATGCCGGCGAATTTCTTGAACAGAACCGCCTTGCCCTCCATCACCGGCTTGGCGGCCAGCGGCCCGATGGCGCCGAGGCCGAGCACCGCGGTACCGTTAGTCACTACGCCGACTAGGTTGCCCCGCGCGGTCAGGCCAGCCGCCTCGGCCGGGTCGCCGACGATCGCCTGGCAGGCGGTGGCGACACCGGGCGAATAGGCCAGCGCCAGGTCGCGCTGGTTGGCCAGCGGCTTGGTCGCCCGGATGGCCAGCTTGCCGGGCCGCGGCGTGCGGTGATAGCGCAATGCCGCCTGTTCGAACGCGTCCGTCATGGTGGTTCGCCCCTCCCTTATCACGCGTGCCAAGCTTAACCGCTGCCGGCAGCAGCGCCTAGGGCCGGTTTGCCGTACCTGTCCTTCAATTGCCGCCGAAACCGGTCCGGCCGAACAGCTTGAAGTGCCAACCGGCGAGATCGCCCAGCCGCCATCGGTCACTGATGTCCCGGGTGGTGATAGCAGCCTTGGTGGTTGCCCGGCCGACCCACGCGGTTACCGGCTGCCTTGGGTTGCCGTGCCGGGGCGCGGAAACCGCGCCCCGGGCCGACCTACTTATAGCCCTTCATCTGATCGATGAATTCGGGCAGGAACAGCGATACCTGCGGCACATAGGTGATGATGATCAGGAAGATCAACAGGATCCAAAGCCATGGCAGGGCCGCCTTGATCACCCAGCCGATACTGTTGCCGGTGATGCCGGCGGTGACGAACAGGTTGAGCCCGACCGGTGGGGTGATCATGCCAATCTCCATGTTGACCACCATGATGATGCCAAGGTGGATGGGGTCGATGCCGAGCTGAACCGCGATCGGGAACAGGATCGGCGCCATGATCAGGATAATCGCCGAGGGTTCCATGAAGTTGCCGGCGGCCAGCAGCAGCAGGTTGACCACGATCAGGAAGCCCCAGGCCGGCAGGCCCCAGTCAACCAAGGCCGCGGCGATGGTGTGGGGGATCTTCTCGGTGGTCAGGACGTGGGCGAACAGCATGGCGTTGGCGATGATGAACAGCAACATGATGCTGACCTTGGTCGCGTCCATGATCACTCGGCGGACTTCCTGGTCGCCGACCAGGCGCGGTATCGCGATGGTCATCTGAGCCAGGTTGCGCCCCACGGCGGTACCCAGCCCCTCGTCGTCCTTGCGCCAGGGCACGCCCTTGATCGGGCCGATGTCGCGATAGCCCAGGGTGGCGATCAGGGTCGCATAGACCGCGGACACCGCCGCCGCCTCGGTCGGGCTGGCGATACCGCCATAGATCGAGCCCAACACGATGACGATCAGCATGATGCCGCCCAGCGCCGTGGCGCCGGACTGGAAGATTTCGCCGAACCCGGCCCAGGGCTGGGCCGGCAGGTTCTTGATGCGGGCCGCGATGTAGATCGCGACCATCAGCATCAGGCCCATCATGATGCCCGGAACGAACCCGGCCATGAACATGCGAGCCGCCGATTCTTCCGTCGCCGCGGCATAGACCAGCATCACGATCGAGGGTGGGATCAGGATGCCCAGCGTGCCGGCATTGGCGATCACGCCGGCCCCGAAGCTTTGCGGATAGCCCGCCTTGACCATGCCGGCGATGACGATCGACCCGATCGCCGCCACCGTCGCCGGCGACGAACCGGAGACCGCGGCAAACAGCATGCAGGCCAGAACCGAGGCCATGGCAAGGCCGCCGCGGATATGACCGACAATGGCGATGGCAAAGCGGATCAGCCGCTTGGCGACGCCGCCGGTCGACAGAAAGGCCGAGGACAGAATGAAAAACGGGATCGCCAGCAGGGTATAGTGCTCGGACAGCGCCTCGAACAGCTTCAGCGCCACCGAGGCCAGCGAATCATCGGAAAACATCATGATCGTCGCGATGCTGGAGAAACCCAGCGCGACCGCGATCGGCATGCCCAGGAACATGCAAACGAACAGCAACAGGAACAGGGTGGCGATGGTCATGGCTTGGCCTCCCCGTTCTCCTCGTCATGGGCGACGAGGTCGTGTTCCAACGCTTCCTTGGCTTCGTCGGCATGGGCGAAGCTGTCGGCCTTGCCGGTGGCGAACGACCAGCCGGCCTGTAGGAACCGGTAGACCAGCAGCAGGAAGCCAAAAATCAGCGAACTGTGCCCCATCCAGGTGGGCAGCAGGGGGTCCTCGGTGTCGACCTTGAGCAGTTCCCAGGCCTGTTCCTCGCCCAACATATTGGCGATCCAATGGGGGAAGCCGATATCTTCGAGCGACTCGCCGGCCTCGTAGATGCCGGACAGGTAATTCCAACTGCCGATCAGGAACAGCAGGCAATACAACAAACACAATGCGGCCGCGACCATGCTAACGATGCGGCGTTTGTCCCGGGGCAGGCGCGCCACCAGCACATCGACACCGATATGGGCACCGACCTTGACGCCATAGGACGCGCCGAATAGCACGAACCAAGCGGAAATATGCAGGGTCAATTCCTGGGCCCATAGAAAACCGGTGTTGAAACCGAAACGCAGCACGACCTCCATGAACACCAGCAGGGTCATGGAGACCAGCAGGATTGCCAGAACGTTTTCTTCCAGGCGGGCGGTGAACCGTGCGGCCATCGGATCACGTCTCCCTTGCTATTTTTGAAGGATACCCCGGGGATGGTCTGGCATCCCCGGGGTGTTGCCTGACGGCAGGTTTGCTTAGTTGTTCGAGGCGACGGCGGCTTCGATGACGTCGGACCCGACCTGGCCCTCGAACTTCTTCCAGACCGGCTTCATCGCCGAGACCCACTGGTCACGCTCAGCACCCGAGAGCTGCAGCACCTTCGAGCGGCCGCTGTCGATGATCCGCTGGCGATCGCTGACTGCCTTGTCGGCGGCGACCTTGTTGCCATGGGCAATGGCCTCGGACAGGGCCTTGCCGACCTCAGCCCGGATGTCGGCGGGCATACCGTTCCAGAACTTGGCCGAGGTCACGACCAGATAATCGACCAGGCCGTGGTTGGACTCGGTGATGTAATCCTGCACTTCGAAGAACTTCTTCGAATAGATGTTCGACCAGGTATTTTCCTGGCCGTCGATGGCCTTGGTCTGCAACAGGGTGAAGACTTCCGAGAACGGCTTCTTCAGCGGCGTGGCCTCGATCGCCTCGAACTGGGCCGCCAGCACGTCGGAGGCCTGGATGCGGAATTTAAGACCCGACGCGTCACCCGGTACCTGCAGCGGCTTGCTGGCCGACAACTGCTTGAGGCCGTTGTGCAAATAGCCAAGGCCCAACAGGCCCCGCTTTTTCATCGAGTTCAGCAGTTTCTGACCGGCCGGCCCCGACTGGAACTTCTCAACCGCGGCCATGTCCTTGAACAGGAACGGCAGGTCGAAGACCTGGAGCTTCTTGGTGTACTTCTTGAACTTCGAAAGCGACGGGGCGGCCAGATGGACATCGCCCAGCAACATTGCCGCCAACACCTTGTTGTCACCGTAGAGCTGCGCGTTCGGGAACACTTCGACCTTGACCTTGCCGGCCAGACGCTCGGCAACCAGGTCGCGGAACTTGTTGGCCATCTGGCCTTTAGGCGTGTTCTCGGCCACCACGTGGCTGAACTTGATGACGATTTCCTTCGCCTGAGCGGGCGCCCCGGCCATGACAGCCACCGACACTGCGGCGGCAACAAACAGCTTCTTCATAACTTGACCTCCCAAAAGGTTTCATCGATTCAGCCAGCCGGCATGCGGTGTCGATGAATGTTGTTGAGACCGCATGTACCTGCCGTCTACCGTTTATTCAGCAAATGTGATGCCAAATCGGCGCCGGCCCTGGCATTTGGACGGTTTTCTTTTTTCATTCAAAGGATTGGTTGTGTGCCTCCCTCCCCCAGCGGCGATCAGTTTGGCTGGATCCCCGCACGACGTCTCTTTTGTCTGTGCGGTTTTCCGCACATTGTTGAACGGCCAGGCCGTCACATATAGGTGCGCCGGCTGAGCCCGTATTTCTTCATTTTATCGTATAACGTCTTTCGCGGCATGCCTAGGGCGTCAGTGGTCTTTCCGATATCGCCCTTGTGGCGTGCCAGTTCCTGGGCAATGACGCTCTTTTCGAACGCCTCGACCTGCAGCGGTAACGGCATCGGCTGGTCCGCCCCTAACCCGTCGACCAGTTCGTCCAGATCGAACTCACCGCCCTGGCGGAACAGGACGAAACGTTCGGCGACGTTGCGTAGTTCGCGGACATTGCCCGGCCAGCCATAGGCCATCAGCGCCGTGGTCTGATCCGAGCTCAGCTGCGGTACTTCGCGCTGGTAGCGGGCACCCGCGACCAAGGCGAAATGGTGGAACAGCAGCGGGATATCCTCGCGCCGTTCCCTCAGTGGCGGGATTTCGACGGTCACCACGTTCAGGCGGTAGAACAGGTCCTCGCGAAAGCCGCCCTGGGCCACCGCCTCCTTGAGGTCGCCCTTGGCCGCCGCAACCACCCGCAGGTCGAGCGGAATGACCTCGTTGGAGCCCAGCCGTTCGACCACCCGCTCCTGCAGCACACGCAGCAACCGGACCTGGATCGCCGGTGGCATGCTCTCGATTTCGTCCAGCAGGATGGTGCCGCCATTAGCGTGCTCGAACTTGCCGATCCGCTGACCACTGGCGCCGGTGAACGAACCCGCCTCATGCCCGAACAACTCGCTTTCCACCATGGTTTCGGGCAGCGCACCGCAATTCACGGCAACAAAATTCCCTTTGGCCCGCTTGCTTTGCTCGTGCAGGTAACGGGCAACCAGTTCCTTGCCGGTCCCGGTCTCGCCGTGGATCAGCACATCGGTGTCGCCCTCCGCGATCTCGGCGATCCGACGGCGCATCTTCAGCATCACGTGGGTCTTGCCGACGATCCGCGGGCCCGGCGCGGTCTCGACGTCAAGTTCCCGGCGCAAGGCCCTGTTTTCCAACGTCAAACGGCGCTTCTCCCCGGCCCGGGCAACGACTTCGACCAGGGTGTCGGAGGGGAACGGCTTCTCGATCAAGTCATAGGCCCCGTCACGGATCGCCTGCACCGCCATCGATATGTCGGCATGGCCCGAGATCAGCACCACCGGCAGGTCGGCATCGATCTGGCGGGCCTGTTCCATGAAGGCGAGGCCATCCATTCGCGGCATCTTGATGTCGCAGACCACGACACCGGGCCAATCCAGCGACAGGTGTTCCAGGGCGCTTTCCGCCGAACCGTGACAGGCGACCTCAAAGCCGGCCAATTCCAGCGCCTGTTTGCCGGCCATCCTGACGTGTTCCTCGTCATCGATCAGCAGGACCTGGCCGCGGGTGGTCATGCCGCCTCCGTCGCGGTTTCCGCAGGCCGCAGGGTCACCACGAATTCGGCTCCACCACCCGCGCGGTTGCCGGCCGTGATCGTACCGCCCAAATCCTTGACGATGCCGTAGACCAGGGCCAGTCCCATGCCCAAACCCTTGCCGACCTCCTTGGTGGTGAAGAACGGCTCGAAGATCTGCCCCAAATGTTCATCGGGAATGCCAGCGCCATTGTCCGAGACCCGCAGTTCGACCGCCGATGGTAACCGCGTCACGACAACTTCGATGCGGGGCATCGAGGTGTCCACCAGCGCGTCCTGAGCATTGCTCAAAAGGTTGACCAGCACCTGCTCCAACCGCACCCGATCGCCAAGGACGTGCACGCCGCCATCTGGTATCCGCACCTCAATCTCGACATCCGAGAGTGCGGTCGCGGATTCCAACATCGAGACCGCACTGTCTATGACCGAACGGATCGGAACCGACTCGGCCTCGCCCGCGTCACTGCGGGCAAATATCTTGAATTGGTCAATGATCTCCGCCATCCGGCCGACCAGACCCGAAATCAGGGTCAGGTTGGATCGTGCCTCGCCGGTGCGCTGGCGGTCGATCAGCACGGCGGCATTGTCGGCGTAGCTGCGGATCGCCGCCAGCGGCTGGTTCAGTTCATGGCTGATCCCGGCCGACATGCGTCCCAATACCGCCAGCTTGCCGGCCTGGATCAGTTCGCTTTCGGCCCGGCGGCGCTCGGCGATCTCCTCTTGCAGCCGCTCGTTGGCCAGCCGCAAGTCGTGGGTGCGATCGCCGACCCGGACTTCCAACTCGTCACGGGCCCGTTTCAGTGTGTCCTGAACCTGTTTCTCATAGGCCATGCGTTGTTGCAGATTGCGGCGGCGCTGGGCCAGGAAAACCGCCGAGAGCACGACGATCGCGAACAGGAAGGCGGCAATCACCACAGAGGCCCAGATCTGCCGCTTGGCCGGGGCGAGATCGGTCAGAAGATGAACCGTCCAACCAGCCTCCGGCATCTGCCGCTCCTGAACCAGATAGCCGATGTTTTGCACCCGCCCCGGACCCTGATCCGGCGTTTGGCCCGCGACGCGGCGGCGCAAGGTGACCAGTCGGGCGATGTCTTCGAACCCGCCTTCGGCGACCACCGGCATCGGCGTCAAAGCCGCGCCGACATAGCGGCGGCTGCCGCGCAGCCGTTCCAGGGATTCCGGCGACAGCGGCGCCAGCGCCCGGTACCGCCAGTCGGGGTTGCTGGTGACGAAGATCACCCCGTCCGGGTCGGTGACCAGCACCTCGTTGCGCGCGCCCCGCCAGGCATCTTCCAGGTTGGCCATATCGACCTTGACCACGACGGCGCCCAGGCGCTCGTCGCCACGCATCACCGGGTAGGCGAAGTAATAGCCGCGCTTGATCGACGTGGTTCCCAGCGCGAAGTAGCGCCCCAGCCGGCCGGCCATGGCCTCCTGGAAATAGGGCCGGAAGCTGAAATTGCCGCCGATGAACGTCTTTTCCGAGCGCCAATTGCTGGCCGCGATGGTCAGTCCATCGCGGTCCATCAGATAGGTATCGGCCGCCCCGGTCATCCGGTTGACCGCTTCCAGGTGGCGGTTGATGGACGCGATCACTTCGGGGTCGTCCGCCCCCAACAGCGCATACACCAACCGCCGGTCACGAGCCAATACCTGCGGCAGGGTCTGGTATTTCTCCAGCTCACCACGCAGGTTGGCGACATGCAGGTCCAGGGTGTGGCCACTGGTCTCGGCCAGGCCGGTCAGCACCAGCCGGCGGCTGACCTGCTCGGTCTGCCACAGGGTCACGCCAAAGGCCGCGATTACCGCCAACCAGAGCAGCACCCGGGCCAGCCCGCGCCGCGCCGCGGACGGGGTCCGGTTATCGCTGTCTGTTATCGGCGCGGTCATCGGCCCACAAGCCCCAACTTCGCTGCAAAAAATGAGGAGTCTACAATAAACGCCTGTCTTTGCAACGACACCGGGTGGCGGGAACCACCAACCGAATGCACCCCTACTCCACCGCCCCCCGCCCCCAATTCTCCATCGTCACCGCGCGCGACAGTTCGCAATCGTCGCTGACCCTCTCGTCAGGGGGCATACTCAAAAACCGCGCTATCAGATCGGCCGGCATGCGCTGCCAGTTCGGGTTCTCTTCCAGACTTGGGAATATCGCATAGTGGATCGATTTATTGTTGGCGTTTACCATTGCATCATCGAACTCCCACTCGTGCCACGGGATCAGGACCGTCGATCCAAAGCGCAGCGTGGGGACATTCCACCAAATCAGACTTTTTGTAATACTGGCCGCATATTCTCGCGACATACGACCCTGAATCACCAACCCATTGACCCTCCGGTCCCACACCAACCAATCTGGCATAGACCGACGAGTTTTCGGTCCCTTCGGCTGCTCTTCGTAAAGCCAAACGCCTGAACAAAACGGCTGGTAGGGAAACCATGGAAATCCAAACCCCAGCACGAGAACTGTTACCGCGGCCAAGGTCCAACGTTGCCACCGTCGGGTTCCCCGCCAAATTCGAATCAGGACCGGTTCTTGCCGGTCTAGTTGAGGTCCGTCCATGTGAACTCCGGTCCATGCAACTCCAGGGGAGGTGCGCCAAACAATGACAGGAAGGACTGATGTTCGGTCCGAACAAAACCTTGTACGTTTTGCCGCCATTCCGCGATGATAGTAAACTGAGATGCCAACCCGTTTGTCTCAAGAATTTGAGCTTGTTCGCTCCCCGGCGCACCCTTATTGAAATCGTACTCATCCCTCCACGTGAAGGTAACAGTTCCTGAAACGTGGATATTTTCTCCTCTGCGACTGGCCCGGAAATCGCCTTTTCCTACCAGCAAAGTCTCACCGAAGGCGTTGGCAAAATTGCCGTCGCCGCCAATGATATCTATCCAGAATTCAAGATTTTCATAGGCCCCATCCCAAGAATCCTTAAATCTGATATCCCCACCTTCACCCATGTGTCGCAAGGCGCGAGGGGCAGGGTTGTTTTCGGTCACACCAATGAACGTACCCTCCTCGAAATGCCGCCGGATGCGCTCTTCGGCGTTGCGGATTTGTTCGAAGCTGCGGGCCTTTTCGCGGCTGAAGCGGCGTTCCCGGGGAGTGATCTGGGGAGAGAGGTAGAACTCAAGGTTCTCGGCCGCGTCGGTCCAGCCATTGGCGCGAAACCGGGCCAAATGTTTCTGCATCCCGGCCAGGGCCGCCCGCACCTCGGCCGATTGGGGGTTGCCGGGCCGGTTCTGGAATGGCGTGAGCAGCCCTTCGTCCCGCGCCAGGTCTCCCAGCCACCATTGCGCCAGAGATAGCCGTCGCGGGGGATCGCCGGTCCGACCCGTTCGGCCAGGGCCCGCTCGGTCGGGCCGCCGGGGAAGATCAGGCCGTCCTCGGCCAGGCGGTTGTGCCGCTGGAAATCCCGGATGCCGGCGGGCAGCGGCGGATCCAGGACCTCGCTGTCATTCGCGTCCCGGCGGTCGAGGAAGCCGAGAAAACCGAGTGCCCGGTTGACCTCGCGCCGGTCCCCGCGATCCACCCATAGCGACGGTCCGATCGGTTGCCTCAAACGAATATCCCTGTGTCGCGCCATATTGCCATACCCTGATGTTACATAAATTGATTTGATAAAATAAGGATTTTACAACCTCATGCTGCTATTCAGGAACATTTATGAAACTTTTCGGCCATTTTAAGGCGAAAATATGAAATTTTTCCTGAATAGCCGCCATGTGCGTCGAAGCAGCAAACCGATTTCATGTTGAGGGGGTAGTGATGGCCTGGATTCCAAGGGCAGTGTTCTTCACGAACCGCCCCGTCTCCCTGCTCGCATATCGCGTCCGAGGCCTTGCCGGCAAGGTTCTCAGGCCGCGGCGTCGCCCTTGCGCTGGGTGAAGCTGTCGCCGTCGTAGATCAGGGTGACGGCCTCGCCGTTGAAGCGGGTTTCCAGCATCACGTCGCGGCCCCACAGTGCGAAGAGGTGCTTGATGGTCTTCTCGGCATAGCCGGCGTCGAGCTCGCGGCCGTCGAACTCATGGTCCAGCAACAGGGTGCGGATGCCGCCGAAATCGGCGTCGATCACCCGGATCCGCGGAATGCGGCCCATGCCGGTGCCGCGGATCAGGGTCTCCTTGACCGTCTGCCAATGCTCCTCGTCGGCGACGTTGGAGACGATGTATTCATCGCCCCGCTTCTCATATTCGAAGAGGTCGAGGTCGCGCAGGATCTCAGGGGTGAGGAAACGGCGCAGGAAGGAAACGTCGCGGTCGACCTCGCGCACCGGGAACATCGCCTCGCGGCCGTCCTTCTCCTCGATCGCGTCCCACAATTTGAGGCCGAGGTGATAGGGGTTGATGTCGCCCGGGATGGGACGGACGACCTGGTTGTGCCGGACCAGGAATTCGAGCTGGATGTCGTGCGGCAGGTCGAGGCTGTTCATGATCGTCCGGTGCCAGTAGGAGGCCCAGCCCTCGTTGATTGTCTTGGTCTCGATCTGCGGCATGAAATAGAGCGTCTGTTCGTGGACGATGCCCAACAGATCGCGCTGCCATTCGGCCAGCCGGGGATTGTGGTCGCGTATGAACAGCAGGATGTCTTCTTCCGGCTCCAGCGGTACCCGGCTCAGGTCCGGTTCCTCGAAGTCATCGGCTTTGTGGATCGTCCCGAACGGGTCGCGGGCCGGCATCGCCTGCGACCAGATCCAGTCGCGGTGCTCCTCGCCCTCCAGCTTGCGGATGCCGGTGTTGCGGCGACACTGCAGCGACAGGGCGTGGGCGGCATCCAGGGTCGCCTCGACCCGTTCGCGACCGATCGACGGGGTCTCGACATAGCGCCGCACCCGATCGGCATTGGCCTTGAAGCGGCCGACCACCCGTTCCGCCTTGATGTGGCTGAAGGTGAAGTTGTTCTTGAAAAAATCGTTGTGCCCATAGACATGGGCGATGGTCAGGATCTGCAGGCAGAGCGTGTTGTCACGCATCAGATAGGCGATCGACGGGTCGGAGTTGATCACCATCTCATAGGGCAGGCCGCTGGCACCGTGGTCATAGAGCGTCTTCTGGCGCTCGAAGGACTTGCCGTAGGACCAGTGCGGGTAGTGCGACGGCATGCCGGAATAGGCCATGACGCTGAGCATCTGGGCGTGGTCGCAAAGCTCGAATTCCTGGGGAAAGCAGTCGAGCCCGAACTCGGCCACCTTGTCGCGGATGCGATCGTCCCAATAGGCCAGGTCCTTGACGTCGTAGTTGGCGCTCATGGTTCCACCGCCTGGGCTTCCTTCGACAGGAAGGCCTTGAAGGCCGGCCAGATCTCTTCCTTGCCCTTGATGGTCAGGGCTTCGAAGTTGTCGGCCTTGACCTCCTTGAAGCGGCTCAGCATCGAGGAACCGGCGTAGAACGACCCGTGCGGCTTGATTTCGCCATAGCCGAACAGGTTGCAGGAATCGCACAGCTCCTGCGCCAGCTTCACGGCCTTGGGGTTGTCATAGTCGAAATTATCCCCGTCCGAGCAGTGGAAGGCATAAACGTTCCAAAGGCTTGGATGGTAGCGCTCCTGGATGATCTCAAGTGCCTTGGCATAGCCCGACGAGATCAGGGTGCCGCCGCTTTCGCCCTTGTGGAAGAAGTCGTCCTCGCTGACCTCCTGGGCCTGGGCGTCGTGGGCCACGAAGACAATGTCGACCTGGTCGTAGCGGGTGCGG
Source organism: uncultured Sneathiellales bacterium (assembly GCA_964344385.1). Lineage (GTDB taxonomy): Bacteria > Pseudomonadota > Alphaproteobacteria > CAYFNG01 > CAYFNG01 > CAYFNG01. The sequence continues at coordinate 319,353 of CAYFNG010000003.1, read as the reverse complement.
ACGAACTGGTAGAGCAGGAAGAAGAAGCTGCGGGCCAGGTACTTCTTCATCCGGTCCATCGAGCCCGAGGTGTCCATGATGCAGATCACCACGGCATTGGACTCATAGGCGGTGTCGGGCTGGCGCCGCCGGTATCTGAGGTCCTCGCGGTGGAAGGGAAAGCGATCGTCTTCCAGATTGGCCGTGCCCGACGGGCCGGAGGTGGCGAGGCGCCGCTTGACCCGCGACTTCATGGTCCGCTTCTTGTCGAGATGGACCCGGATCCCGGCCCGGCGATAGCCCTTGCGCTTGGTGCTGCGCTGGGCCACGGTCTGTCGCAGGGCCTTGCGTTCCATGTCGGGCAGTTCGAGATCCTCGAACATCAGCTCGATCAATTCGTCCAGGCTGATGTCGGTCTCGTAATAGTCGACGCCAGGCTTGTCGCCGGCGGCGCCCGGTTCGCCGTCCTTGTCACCGGCCTTGCCGACCACGTCGCCGGGCTGGCTGTCGCCTTCGCCCTGGCCGACGCCCGGCGTGTTGTCGCCATAGACGAACCGATATTCCTTGATGCCGCGGATCGGGACCTTGACGATGCTGTCACCGCTGCGGCCGATGATCGACTCTTCGGCGATGATATCGGCGATGTTGTCGCGAATCGCCTCGCGAACCTTTTCGCGATGGCGCTGCCGATCACCGGAACTGCGGTCGGAGTGGAGAGAATCCGACGGCGAATAGGGCCGGAAGACCGCGCCGGACGGGTTGCCCTTATCCGTCATGGTTCACGCCCTCCCCGCTCAATCCCTCCACAGATTGTTGGCCGCATATTTCAGGACCACTTCCGCCGTGTGCTCGTTGTAGCCGTTCTTCAGCAGGTTCTCGACCAGCGCCTCGTACTTGCCCTTCTGGTCCTCGTCCCGGGTCCGGGCCTTGGTGATGATCCGGCTGATGTCACGCACCGATTCCATCAGCTTCTTCTCGATCGCCTCCTTCAGAGGCTCGTACGAGCGATAGCTGATGGTCTCGCCGCGTCGGCCGGCCGACCACAGGAAGGCGATCACTTCCTGGCGGAAGCCTTCCGCGGCGCTGCCGACGATGGCGATCTGTTCCTCGATGGACTTCAGGAAATCCTCGTCCGGGTGCAGTTCCTCGCGTGTGTTGTGGTCCTTGACCATGGTCTTGGTCGCGAAGGCTTCGGCATGGTCGAGATAGTTCTGGAACAAGGTTTCCGCCTGCTCCTCATAGGCAAACACAAAGGCCTTGGTGATTTCCCGCTCGAGGATTTCCAGATAGGCCTTGTGGATGGTGTCCTGCAGGAACTCCAGATAGCGTTTGCGCCGGTCATCGGGCAGTTCCGCATCCTTGACCATGCGGATCAGCACCTCGCGGATATGCACCGGGGTCACGCCTTCGGCGTTCTGGGTCAGGGCGGTGTCCAGCGCCTTCATGATGAAGCGCGGCGAAACCCCGAACATGCCCTCCAGCTTGGCGTCCTCGTGCAATTCGCGGACGTCGATCTTCTTGGTCCGCCCCTTCTCGACCACCTCTTCGCCGTTGTAGATCTTCAGCTTGGTCATCAGGTCGCATTTGGCACTGGTCTCCAGGCGCGACAGGATGGCGAACATCGACGCGATCTCGATGGTATGCGGCGCGATGTGGCAATCGAAGCCGGATCGGCGCAGCATCTTCTTGTAGATCTTGACCTCGTCGGTGATGCGCAAATTGTAGGGCACCTTGATCGCGACGATGCGGTCCAGGATGGCTTCGTTGGTGTGATCCGCCTTGAAGCGCTGCCATTCCGCCTCGTTGGAGTGGGCCAGGATGACGGTATCGACATAGATGGTGCCGTGGCGCCCGGGCGCGGGCACGAACTTCTCCTGGGTCGCGGTCAGGATCGAATGCAGGTATTCGGTTTCGTTCTTGAAGACCTCGATGAATTCGACGATGCCGCGATTGCCGCGGTTGAACGCGCCGTTCAGGTCCAAGACCCGGGGGTCGCCCTCAGAGAAGCGATCCAGCTTCGAGATGTCCTCTGAGCCGATCAGCACGGAGGTGTCCTGGTTGTTGGGATCGACCGGCGGCACCACCGCGATGCCGCGGCGTTCGGTACGTGAAAACGACATCATCGAGATCGGGAAATCGTCGTAGCGCCCGTTGAATTCCTCTTCCAGCCGGTGGCGGCAGACCGGACACAGTTCGCCCTCGATCTGGACGTCCAGCATTTTCTCGAACTCACGGCGCAGGTGGCGCGGGATCAGGTGCAGCGGTTCTTCGTTGATCGGACAGCCATCGATGGCATAGATCGGCGGCGCGTCCTCCAACCCCTCCTTGATGCGCTCGATCAGGGAGCTCTTGCCGGCACCTACCGGACCCATCAGGTAGAGGACCTGGCGGCTTTCCTCGCCCTTCATGCGGGCGGCATGGAAATAACGGACCAGTCGTTCGATCACGTCTTCGATGCCGAAGAAGTCTTCCTTGAAGAAGTTGTAAACTTTTACCGGCTCGTCGCCCCAGATCCGGACCATCCGGGCGTCGCCATCGGCATTGGTGTCGCTGACCCCGGCCCGCATGATGACGTCGTGGAGGTGTGCATGGGCCAGCCGGCAAATATTCGGGTCCTTGCGGACCACTTCGAGGTAGTCCATGAAACTACCCCGCCACGGTTGTCTGCTCTTATCCTCCTGATCCTTGCGAATGATTGCCGCAAGGTCCTTTTTTGTCGCGACCATGATCAGGTCTCCGTTGTAATGGACACAGGCAAGCAGTCCCACCCTCAAGTTGCTTTTTTGTTTCCCGCACTAACAAAATAGTTGTATTCCCTCATCTCTTTGCAGTTTTGCTACAGACTGCCTTTCTACAATTAAGTATTGGTTAAACGAGAAAAAAGGTTAGATCAAAAACATTTACTCGACATCACAACAATGCGATCGTTACGATTTCGCAATTAGTCGAATTATTATCACATTGCCGTGAAAATAGTTAATTCGACCGTTCTTGTATTTAATATTTGTTCGAATTTGGGCAAAAAGGCGCACGAATCGGGCTGATCTCGTGGCGCTTGGTCACGAGAATCGGAAGCGGTCAAGTCCGATATTCACATTCTCGTGAAGACTTCCCCGCCCCAGGACCGCTACCGGTTGTGCAGCGCGCCAGTCGCGCTCAGAACCGGTTGGGCCGGAACGGCGTCAGATCGATCGGCGGATTTCGCCCGGCCACCAGATCGGAAACCAGCCGACCGGTGGTTGGCCCGAAGGTGAGGCCCAGATGCCCGTGTCCGAATGCCAGCACCGCCCAGGGCTTGCCGGGCACGGGGCCGATCACCGGCATCGAATCGGGGAATGACGGGCGGAAACCCATCCATTGCCGGTCGACCTCCCCCTTCAAATGGGGGAAAGCGGCACCGACCGCGTCCCGCATGCGATAGATGCGGCGATAGTTGGGGGCCGCGGCCAAGCCGCCAAATTCAACGCCGCTGGTCAGGCGCAGTCCCTCGTCGGTCGGCACCAGGACCAGACCCAGGTCCATCAGGAATAAGAGTCGACTGGGACCACGCGCCGGCTCGACCTTCATGTTCAGGTGGTAGCCCCGCTCGGTATCCAACGGCAGGCGCACGCCAAGTTGTTGCGCCAACGGTTTCGACCAGGCACCCGCGGCAAGCACCAGGACATCGAAGCTGTGAGTGCCGGATTTGGTCACGACCTGCCGGCCGCCAGAGCCACTGTCTTCGATGCGGACGACTTCCGATTCCAGCACGGTCCCGCCACATGCGCGAAACCGCGCGGTATAGGCTTTGACCAGTTTGCCGGGGTTGACGGTGGTCACGCAGTCGGGCCGATAAATGCCGAAACCGTAGCGGCCCGACAGGTTGGGTTCCATGCGTTCGATGCCCGGCCCGTCGAGCACCTCATAGCGAACGCCGTGGTGGTCCATCAGCTCACGGTCCAGGGCCGAGCCGGCAAACTCCGCTTCGGATCGGAACAGCTTGATCGAGCCGTTGCGACGCAGGAGGTCATCGGCGCCGGCCTCAGCCGCCAGTTCGTCATGGGCGGTCATGATATCGGCCGACAGGGCGGCCATGGCATGGGCGCTGGCTTCAACCCGACGGCGTGAACTGGCGGCCAGGAAACGCAACAGCCAGGGCGTGATCTGCGGCAAGTAGGACCAATTGATCCGCAAGGGACCGGAGCGGTTCAGCAGCATGCCAGGCACTTGGCGCCACAGGCCCGGCACGCCCAGGGGCGTAACGCAACTCGACGAAATCAGCCCGGCATTGCCGAACGACGCGGCCCTTTCGGCGACCTGCGGATCGATGACGGTGACGTTGTGGCCGTCGCGCCGCAGAAACAGCGCACAGCTCATGCCGACGATGCCGCCCCCGATAACGGTTACGTCACGGCCGGCCCCGGTTCCCGACCCGAGCTGTTCGTTGGATTCAGTCATAGGCCTTTGCTCCCCCACCCGTCCAGTCAGGCCTTGGTCAGAACCACCTTGCCGGTTGATTTCCTGGCTTTCAGCGTCTCCAAGGCCTCCGCTGCCTGTTCCAGCGGGAAGGTGTGCGAGATGTGCGGCCGCAATTTACCGGCCGCGTACCATTCGACAAGTTCGTCGAACGAACGCTGGATGGCCTCAGGCGCGAAAAGACGATGACCGCCCCAATAGAAGCCCATGGCCGAGACATTTTTGACCAGCAGCAGGTTGGCCGGGATCTGCTGGATCTTGCCGGCGGCAAAGCCCACGATCAGCAGGCGGGCATCCGGCGCGACGCAGCGCAATGAGATATCGAAGATGTCGCCGCCGACCGGGTCGTAGACGACATCGACGCCACGGCCCCCGGTGATCTCCTTGACCCGGTCTTTGACATCCTCGGTCCGGTAGTCGATCAGGTGGTCGGCGCCATAGTCCCCCGCCACCGCCAATTTCTCGGCGCCACCGGCCGTGGCGATCACCGTCGCCCCCATCAGCTTGCCGATTTCCACCGCGGTCAGGCCGACGCCACCTGCCGCGCCGTGGACCAGCAATATGTCACCGGCTTGCAGGCGGGCCTTTTCCTTGAGCCCTAGGTGCGAGGTGCCGTAGACCACCGGAAACGCGGCCGCCTCTTCGAAACCCATATTGTCCGGCATCGCCAGCACGTCACTGGCCGGCACCACGACCTGTTCGGCATAACCACCGAAACCGGGCATCCCCATGACCCGGTCGCCAACCGCAAGGCCCTCGACCCCGTCGCCGCATTCCATGATTTCGCCCGACACTTCCATGCCCGGGCTGAACGGGAATTCCGGCTTGACCTGATAGCCGCCCGAGATGATCAGGGAATCGCCGAAGTTCAGGCCGCAGGCCTTGACCGCAATGCGCACCGCCCCCGGCTTCAATTGCGGCGGCTCAACGTCCGCCAGTTCCAGATCCTCCGGTCCCCCGAACTTGCGACACACCACTGCCCGCATGGCCACGACCCTCCGTTATCATTTTACGCCGCGGGGAGTTTAGAGCACCGCCCCGGTGGTTCAAGTCGATAAATCGCTCAGAAAATCGCGGCCAGTCATCGGCCTAAAACAACACGGGCGGCCGTAGCCGCCCGTGCCTATTGCTGTTCTGTCGGTGTCCGCTATTCGGTCAGCAGCCACCGCCAGGTGCCCCGCCATAGGCGCAGGGATTGTGATTCTCGCCATGGCAGCTCAGGTAACAGCGGCCTTGGAACAGGCCAGTATCCTCGAACAACGGCCCGACATTGGCGGCGTTGGCAAACACGATCGTGGAATCGAAATTGATCAGGTTGGAATTGTTGGTCGCATTGCCGCCCCCGGCGGAACTGACGCCATGCGCGTCGTGACAAGCCGAACAGGGCGCCCGCTGGCCGACGATGTGCTCCCTGTGCTCGCCAAAACTCTCGTCAGCCAGAATGCTGGTTTGGTCGTGGCATTTGTAGCACATGGCATAGGCCTGGGCGCTTTCCGTGGTGTTGTCAGCTGTGGTGTAGTTGCGTTCCAGCAAAGGTGAGAACATCGACCCATGCGGCCCGGCGGGTCCGGCACCACCGGCGCCCGGCCCTTCATTGTTGCTGTGGCAATCGGTGCAGTAGAGGACGCTGTTCACCGTCCACGGCGCCTTCAGGCTGGGCACATTCTTGTTGACGCCGGCCGCTTCGACCGGGTGGTATGACGGATTGGACAGGCTGAAATCGAGACGCACATTGGTCTCGTTGATGCCACGGGTAACCGTCGGGCCGGTCAGCATGTTGTTGTCGGCATGGCACCGGTAGCAGGTTTCAAACTGGTTGGTGGCCTCAGGCAGGGCACCGCCACTGGAGCTGACACCCGGCAGGCCGGCCAGAGCACCCGTCACCAACGGCGCCGAGGCGGTGGCATCGCTGGTGGCATGCGGGTTATGGCAATCGGCGCATTCCACGTGTTTCGTTGGACCGGTCGGTACGAAGCTCTCGGCCGGATCATGGATGCTGGAATAGCTGCCGACCCGGTGCCGGGAACTCTTCTGCATTTCCGCCTGGATGTCGGTCGCCGCCACGCCGCTGCCGTGACACAGGTAGCAGGCGTTCTCTTCCTCCGCCTTGATCAACCGTTCCGCCTGGCTGGCGGCATGCGGCGTATGGCAGTTGAAGCAGGCATTTTGGGCCACGTTGGCGCCACGCCATTCCGCTTTGCGCTCCTGCCAGGCGGTGCCGCTGGGGTCGCTTGCCGTCGACGTCGCATGGGCCGAACTTGCCCACGACCAGGAAGCTCCGTTCTGTAGGTGGCAAGTGGTGCACAGTTCGCCGTTCAGTGTGGTCTTGCGCAGGAACGGAATGATGTCGGCTTCATGGGCATCGTGGCAGGACGAACACTGCAGCAGATTGCCGGGCTCCAGCGGCAGGCCAATAGACGACGGGTGGGCCAGCTTGCCGTCCGCGGATTGCACGCCGGTGTCATAGGCAAAGGAAACGGGATGGTCGTTGGTCAGGTCGGTGCCCAAATCCGAGCGCCGGCCCAGTAGGAAGGTGGTCAACAGGTCATTGGTGACATTGTTCGGCGGATTGCGCAGCGACCCCATCGCCACCGTGCCGTCATGGCACGAGAGGCACAGCAGCGAACTGCCGGTCGGCTGGCCGGGCGTCGCCTGCATGGTGGTGCTTTGGTACTCGTTGTAAATCGAACCCGGCAAATCACGGTTCCACAACGGGGTTTGCGGCAAGGCATTGTGCGGGGTGTGGCAAAAGACGCAAATCTCGTCGATCGTCGCGCTCTTGATCTCAAACTGCCCGGAACTGGACAGATTGTGGGGCGTGTTTGCCACATCCTGCGCCGCCCACCCCTGGCCGGTCATCAACGTCACGGCAACCGCGACAAGCCAAACCCAGCGCATCTCAACTCCCTCCTAGGAATTCGAAGACCTGAACCCGGCGATTGTAGGAATCGGCTACGAATATCCGATCCCGGTCCACCGCGAGTCCGGCTGGCAGGTACATGTCACCGGCTTTGCTCCCCGTTCCCCCAAATGCCAGCAGGAACCGTCCCTGTTTGTCGAAAATCTGGACGCGGTTGAAAACCGCGTCGGCTACGTAGATATGCCCCTGTCGATCGACACCAACGCCCTTCGGCTGGGCGAAGTGCCCGCTGCCGGTACCATGGGTTCCGAACGACCAGCGCAATTCGCCCTCCTCACCAAACGCCTGAAGGCGGAAATTCATGGTGTCATTGACCACAAGGGTCCCATTGTGCACCGACAAATGTGTCGGAAAGTTTAAGTTTCCCGCGTTTTTTCCGCGTTCGCCGATGGTCGCGAGACGGGTGCCGTCGAGGGCCAGGACAGCCACCTGGTGGGCCAGGGTCTCGGCGACGTACAAGCGCTCGGACTGCGGATCGAACGCGATACCGGTCGGCCGTTTCAGTCCGTCGATCGAGCGCACGGGTTCGCCGCTCGGTGTCAAAACGAACACTTTGTTGAGCGCGGAATCGCTGATGAACAACAGCCCCGCGCCATAAGCCACGCCGACCGGTGATTGCAATTCCTCTTCGTCGATCTTGGTCAGGCGCCGATAGGAACTGCCCGTCAGGTTCAACAGATGCACGGCGGCAGCTCCGGGATCGGCCACCACCAGATCGTCGCCCGCGGTCGCCAAGGCATAAGGACGGACCATCGAACGATCGATCTTGCCGGAAACAAATTCAACCAGACGGGTCAGGAACGATGCCCGATAGCCCAGGTCGCCAGGCTCCCGCACCGAGAACAGATACCGGATCCGCGCCGTAGCCGGCGGATCCGGCCACAGGCGGACCTCCTGCGGGGCGCCGCCGCCCAGTGCCGCGGGCGCGAGCGAGCGGTCGCTGGTGGCACAGCCAGATAGGATCGCCACCGCCAGAACCAGCGCCGAAACGCGCCGGATCAACGGGACCTCCTGACCAGTTTCAGCATCAGCCGGTCTTCGGTGCGGTCGGTGTTATTGCCACTGCGGTCCTCGCGGCTCAGCTTGAGCCGGAAATCGAACAGCCTGAGCGAATAATCGAGTTCGACGCCGGCGGTGAAGAACTCCTCGTCCGCCCCGCCCTCGTCGTCCCGGCGCCACATGCCGATAAAGGGTTCGACCACGAGATCGCGATAAGGCAACCATCTGAGGTTGGCGTCCATTTGCAGCAGCTCGACATCGCGACCGTCGCTTTCGAAATAGGTCTCGCTGCCTGTCACCGAAAGCAGGGCGTTACGTGAAATGCCATAGACCAGGGTTTGGGTCAGGGTATCGGTGTCGGTATTGAAGTCACCGGCCCGGTGTTCGTGCCGTTCGGCCCCAAAGCCCAATCGCAGCGACTGTCCCGACCAGCGCAGCTTGACCCCGGTAACCCGGTCGCGACGGTCATGCAGGACCGTGGGATCGGCACCGGATTCCAGGACTTCGTTGTCGGCGTCGAAGCGGTGGTAGATGTTGATCCAGCCGAAATCGAGGCCGGCATTGTACCGCAGCGACCGGGTCGAGAACTCGGCCGTCGCCGCCGAGTTGAACTGGTAGGACACCAGGATAGTCTGCGCGGCGGCAATTTGACCACCGCCCAGGACCAGAAGCTCGGTGCGGCTGGCGGAAACCGCCCTTACCAGATAGTCGCTGCCTTCGGTATAGGTCTGGGTCGACGTCTGGTTGGTGACCACGATCGTGCCGGTGTCGATATACCGTTGGTTCAACAGCACCACCAACGAAGCCGGCACCACATGGGATTCATCGACCGCACTGCGCGGTGCCCCGGTCGCCTGGCGGTCGGTCAAGGCGTAGCCGCCCCCCAAGCCCAGGCTCAGACGCCCATCCCAGGGGATCTTCTTACGGTAGGCAAAATCCAGGTCGGCGCCGTACTCCTCTTCGGTCCCAACATCGAAATCGGTGTTGTTGTAGTGCAGCGCGGCGGTGGTGTTGAGGTTGGTGTAGAGCTGGTGGTTGATACTGTAGAGCCCGGTGTGAGTGACGGTATCCGTGTCCTGCTGCAGATTGAAGAAATCGTAGTCGATGGTCGAATACAGGTTGGTCAGGTGCTGCAGACGCACGGCCTCTGAGAACCGGTGCCGCTCGTAGGGCCGATGGCCGGTGCGATTATAGAATTCCTGGTCAGTGCGGGCGCTGCTGTTCTTTCCCCAACGGAAGGTGTGCGCCAGCCTTTCGCGAAAGGCCTGATAGTCATTGTCCAGGAGTTGGTCGTCGAACCAGTTCTGCTCGACAATGGCGTCGAGTTTGCTGCTGCGGCCGTGCAGGCGGACCGTGCGCAGGGTATCGTCACGGGCCGACGAGGCCGAGGTCAGGCCGGAGCGGAAACTCTGGTCCTGGACGTTCTCGGAATAACTGAGCGTCGTCGGGAAGGCCAGGTTCTTGTAGTTGATCCCGACATAGCGGTTGTCCGTGGTGAATTCGGTGCGGCTGCCCAGGCTGCCATCCAAGGTGCCGGTGTTGCGCGACGCTTCGGCATTGAAGCCGAACAGAGTCCTGGCACCGTTGAAGGCACTCAGCGAAACCGCATAGTCGACAAACGTACCGTTGGTGTCTTGGTTGTAGCCCGGCCCGTCGACCCGCTCCTGCGACAGGGTGGGGAAAATCTCGACGCTGAAATTGGCGATACGCGGATCGACCACATAGCCGCCTTGTTTCAGGCGCAGCCCCTCCTTGAACTCAAGGTCGGTGGTGGTGCCGCTGCTTTCGACTTTCTCGCGCGACCCGTCGAACTCCAGCACGACCTCCCATTCCAGGGGGTCGAACCGCACCTGCTGCAGGACGCTATCCTGCGCCCGGGCACCGGCCGCCGCGGTCAGCAGGCAGCCCAGGAAGAGCATGGAATATGTCGGGCCTTGCAATCTCATTGTTGTTTTTGGTTCCTTGGCCCACCCGGCATCGGTTCGCGCTTGCCCGCGAAACCCGATTTTTTGCCGATCCCCCGTAGACCACGTCTTCATGTCCTCGCTTTCAACTACCTAGGCCGCCTGGCAGCTCATGCTGCCTGGCCCCGACAAATCTGGCCTCATTTCTTCTTCTTCTTTTTCTTCTTCTTTTTCTTTTTCTTCTTCTTCTTTTTAGGTGGCTCGGAGTGGCACTTCTGACAGGTCTGCAGATCGACCTTGAAGGCGGTCCGGCCATTGTGACAGGAGCCGCAGGCGCCTTCCTTGTGCATCCGCTCGCCGGCGTTCTTCGGCTCGCTGGCCTGCATTTCGAAAATTCCGGAATGGCAGGCGTAGCACCGGAACCTGATCTGGTGCCGCCAGTGCTGGAAAACCGCCGGTGGGTACTGCTTCGCCTTAGCGGTCCGGCTGTAGGCGATATCGCCCGGCGCCTCCAGCTTGGCCTTTTTCTTCGCCGCGTCAGCCGTTCCCGCTGCCACGAGGGCGAGGATGGCGACGCACAGCGACAATAAGCGCATCGCCCGCATCATTCGCTCTCCTCGGCCTTGGGGTGACAACGGTCACAGGCCCTGAGCCAAAAGGCCGTGCCCTGTTTGGTGCGATGGCAGACGCCGCAATATTCGCCTTTCTTCAGGTCCTTCTTGGTGAATTTCTCGCCACCACGGATCGGGAAGATCCGCGGGTGACAGGCTTCGCAGCCCATCCATTCAGTGTGTGTCGAATGCGGGAAATAGACCTCGAACCCGGGGTCCTTGGGCGGTGCCGGATAGTAGAAATCATATTTAAAGACGAAATGGCCCTTGGGCGGTTTGCCATCGATGCCGTCGCGCGGCTTGATGATGCCCTTGCGCACCGCTTCCGTCCAATTGACTCGGCCCTTCCTAACGGGCCGGTCCAACGGCAACAGCTTCAGCGCTTCCTGCCACGTCTTGGCGGATTCGGCGATCGGCCGTTCTTGCTCCGCCGCGGCCGTCGGCGCGGTTGCGCCTGGCGCAGCAGCGGCCGGCGCCCGTGCGGGCGCCGGAGCTGTTTCCTTTTCGGGGATGTCGAACAGGTACGACAGAGTCGAATCGCTGCACGACACCGGCAACATAAGAGCCGCTGCGAGCACGCAGAAGCGCGCTATGCTGGTTGCACCCCCCATCCAGCCGTGTCCCTCCATGTCGAAGCGCCGTTGTTGTTATTTAATGTGGCACGTGGTGCAGATCGCACTGGCCGTATTGGAAATCCTCAGGAAGTCGCCATTGTCGGCTTCGTGCGGATCGTGGCACGTGCTGCATTCCACTTGATCGCCACCGGAACCGAACAGTTCCAGCCCCGCCGCCACGACCGACGTCGCAGCATTGAAGCCATTAGGTTCGGCAGCAGGATCGTAGGTGACCGAGATCGGGTGATCGCCGGTCAGATCCTTGCCGATCACCGCGCCGCCGGTCATTACCGTATCGCCGGTCATCGTCGGTGTCGGTCCACTCAGCAACTGGTCAAAGCCGATCACACCGTCATGGCAGGACAGGCAGGCCAGCGACACGCCCTGCGGCGCCCCCGCAATGGTCATGTCCAGAGTGGGACTCGAATACATCGTATAGCCGGTGTCGTTGGTCGTACGGTTCCACAACGGGGTTTCCGTAGCGATCGCTCCAGTCGGCGTATGCGGTGCATGGCAGAACACACAAACGTCATCAATGTTTGACGAATTCGCCAGATTGTGGTCCGTCGCGACAACATTGTCCGCAGCATTGGCGCTTCCGGCGATCACCATCGCACCAGCCACAATCGCTGCTGTTAGATATTTTCTCATCGCCTGCTTCCTTTTACTTACCTTACAGGTGGTTTACTCTTATGTTTAGCCGTTCCCCGACTCGAAATGTTCCATACCTTTAGAACAAATGCAATAATAACATGACACGGGATTTTGGCGTTGATCAGAATCAAAGTTGCCGTTGTTTGCCCTCGCCGAATATTTGCGGCCATGTCACGCCGTATACCAGGCAGCCCGAGGCACCATGTTATGTCTTTGTTATTAAACGGTTTTTTATGACCCTGTTTCAGATGAGCCACGCTGGAAGCCGCGCATCAGCACCGGTTTTTCGGGCCATCGTTAACCAAATCCCGTCCGTCGAAAATTGTCGCGGTCTTGTGAATTATTGGTCGGCCTGTCGCAAACAGGCCACATTTTGGGCCAAATTCTTACCGGGCAGTTGAGATAAAAATGTTATTTTTCAATATGTTAATACTGGTATGTTTAACACCCGACTCCCATTTCACCTACCACCAAAGTTGAACCTGTTAAGGTTAACAGTAAAACTGGTTGGTTTTCATTCCGCGGACAGTAATTGCCGGATTTTCCGATGCGGCAACAGCCCGAACGGCCGCCGCCCGGTCCAACGAGTCGCTGTCGACCGGCCCGCCCGACCCAAAATTGCCGGGTTACCGAGGATGCTCAGGACGCGGGTTTGCCGCCCTTCCCTTTCAGGTATTGGAACACCTGAATCCGGTAATTGTACTGGTCGGCGATATAGATCCGATCCTGGCCGTCGATGTAGGCGCCGGCGGGTAGGATGAACTGTCCCGGATGCTGTCCCGACGATCCGACGAACAGCAACAGCTTTCCGTCCTCGTCAAATACCTGGAAATTGTTGAAGGCAGCGTCGACCACGTAGATGTTGCCACCGGAATCGACCGCGATGCCCTTGGGCCGGGCGAACCGCCCGAATCCGTCGCCGACTTCGCCGAAATGACTCACAACCTTGCCGCTGGGGTCGAGGATCTGGACCCGGAAATTCAGCGAATCCATCACATAGATCCTGCCGTCGCCGCCGACAGCGAGATTGGTCGGGTAGTTGAACTCACCCGGTTTACCGCCGCGCTTGCCGAACGTGTCGACCCTTCGGCCGGTCATGTCGTAGACCGCAACGTGGTGGCGCTTGGCGTCGACCACATAGGCCCGGCCCCGTTCCCTGTCGATGGCGATTCCGGCCGGCGCGTCCATCTCTTCCTTGCCGCCATAGGCGTTGACGAACTTGCCGGTGCCGTCATAGACGATCACCCGCGCCTGCTGAATGTCGGTGACATGGATCCGGCCTTCGGCGTCGCCGGCGATCCCCACCGGGCGCGACAGGATGCCGGCCCCCTCATTGCCCCAGATCTGAAACGTCTTGGCCTTGTCGTCGAATACCAGCACCCTGCCCCAGCCGGTGTCCGAGACGAAGACCCGCCCCGACGGATCTGCGTAAACGCCATAGGGCTTTTTCAGGCGCTGCTCGTCCTCGGTCTCGCCCAAGAGCGCGCTCTTCAGGGAAAATCCTTTGCCGCCGGACGCACCGACATCCTCGTCGGAACTCAGCGCGCGCACGAAGCCGATCCGGGGCTCTTCGGGCGGCAGAGGCCAGACCAGGTCCTCGGGCGCCATGGTCTTGGTCGGTTCGGGGGCGGTCGCGCAGCCGGTCAGGCCGGCCATCACCACCACGGCGACCAGCCCACCCATCAGCCAGCCACGGGTCCTGGTTAAAGGAGCCGCACCGACGCCATGCTTCTCGTTCGACGCAAATCTGTTCATCACTGCAACCTCACTACCGTGCCGCGGATACCGGTCAAGCCACCGAGTCCTGCCCAAAAAAATGCCCCTTGTCACGGCTGAAATCCGTGCAGCCCCATCCATTCGGCATTGTATCGATTTTGAAACATGGTGAAAGAATTTGTCGAAATCACCAAAAACGGTTTGATTCTGATCAAGACTCCGAGCGAAACTCGGATGGTAGGTTGGGATTCACAATCCCGACCGATCGGGGATAGAACCAACAATAAGCATAAGCAAGAATGAGGCGTAGACGTCTTTCTTTTTCGCATTCAACAAAGCACATGGCGCGCAACCATGTGCCATGATCCAATGTCTAGTGCATGACAGGAGGTATCACCATGGACATGCCTTTTTGGAAGACAATTAAGGGACTTGCCGCCTTGGGCCTAGGCGGCTTGGTGCTGGCCGCTGCGCCCGCACCGGTCCTGGCTGGTGCACCGTCGGACTGGTCCGGCATCGAGGGGCGGACGATCACGCTCTTCTATCCGGGTCTTTCGACCTATGACTGGCTGCTCACGAAAGAGCACAAGAAGGGCTACAAAAAGGTCCCGAACGGCGCCCCCTGCATCAAGTGCCACGAGGAAGATGAGCCGGATATGGGCGATGCCCGTGTCGAGGTCGAAGAAAACGAAGGCATCGCGGAAAAGAACGGGTCGACCGAGATGACCGTTCAGGCCGCCTATGATGCGGAAAACATTTATCTGCGGTTCCAATGGGCAACCCAGGCCGAACGCGAAGGCCGCATGCACAACTATATGCGCTACGAAGGCGGCAAATGGGCGTTTTGGGGTGGCGCGATCACCGGCGACAAGGAACCGGCACTTTACGAAGACCGGTTGGCGATCATGATCGACGATGGCAGCGTCAAGCTGTTCAAGAAACAGGGTTGCTGGCTGACCTGCCATGAAGGCATGCCGGGAACCGACGGCGAAGTCTCCCAAGATGACATCAAGGCCCATCCGATGTTCGGCAAGAAGAAGGAAATCCGGAAGTACATTTTCGAGAGCCGCACCGACGAGATGGCGAGCTGGGACAAGACCAAATCGGCCGACGAGATCGCCAAGCTGCAGGACTCGGGCGTGTTCCTGGATCTGATCCAGTGGCGCGCGGCGCGCAGCAACCCGGTCGGCCTGGCCGATGACGGCAACATCATGGCCTATCGCAATTCGGATGCCGGCAAAGGCCCCTATAGCTGGAACGTCGACAAGGCGACCATGACGCCGAAGTTCATGTTCGACGAAGGCAAGGTCGGCGCCAAGGCATTGACCGAGGACGATATCGGCGACGCCTCCAAGCCGGCTGCCCTGATCAAGGAAGAGAACGCCAAGCCCTATGACGCCGGCGCCGGCTGGGCCGATGGCGACATCCTGCCGGGCCGGATCCTCAGCGCCAAGGACGCCAGCGGTTCGCGGGCCGATGTCAAGGTGTTGGAAGGCACCTGGGAAGACGGAACCTACACCGTGGTGCTGGCCCGCAAGCTGGACACCGGCAACCCGAAAGACGACAAGATCATGAAGGTTGGCGGCGTCTACAGCCTGGGTATCGCCGTCCATGACAACAATGTCGGCGGTCGTCATCACCACACCGCTTTGCCCTTTACCATCGGGATCGGCGGTGACGCCGACGCCGACCTGATGGCGGCGGAATCACAGTAAGGAGTAAGCGTAGCCCCGGACCGGCCAGTGCCGGTCCGGGGTGCTTCGTAAAGTTTTTCAACGTACAGAATACGCAAGGCGATCGCGATCAGACCCACGCTTACGGAGGGGACGGGCCTGACCAAAAAAACAAGCGATGCCCGGCGCGGGAGCAAAAGGAGGTAAGGGATGGCCGAGAATAATCAGGATAACGGAGGCGGCAATTTCATTGTCAAACTGTGGAAAACGTTCTGGCAGCCGACCGCGCGTTTTTCCCTTGGCCTGTTGCTGGTCGTCGGTTTTGTCGGCGGCATTCTGTTCTGGGGCGCCTATCACTGGGCCATGGAGATGACAAACACCGAGGAGTTCTGCATCGGGTGCCATGAAATGCGCCAGGCGGTCTATCAGGAATGGCGGGAAACCATCCATTATTCCAACCGCTCAGGTGTGCGGGCCATCTGTTCCGACTGCCACGTACCCAAACCCTGGCACCTGAAGGTAATCCGCAAGATCAAGGCGACCAACGAATTGCTCCACAAGGTGATGGGAACCATCGACACGGTTGAAAAATTCGAGGAACACCGCCTGAAAATGGCCGAAAATGTTTGGGCCAGCATGAAGGCCAGTGATTCCCGGGAATGCCGCAACTGCCATTCCGAGGCGTTCTTCAATCCCGAAGACCAGGGCCGCCAGGCCAAGCGCAAACATAAGAAGGGCCGTGAAAAGGGCCAGACCTGCATCGATTGCCACAAGGGCATCGCCCACAAACTGCCGAAAGGCTACGAAGAGGACTGAGCCACCGGCCATCCGGTTGGGTTGGATGGATGAAAGCGCCCGCCCCAATTAGGGGCGGGCATTTCGTAGGAACTGCAGATTTACCGGCGGTTGACTGTAAACGAGACTTGACGGCCACGACCGTCAAATCCCTCTCCGCGATAACCGTTGTCCGAACCAGACGCCCAATACCTGCCTTGAACGCTAAGACCATTGTCACAGGTCGCTTGCCATAACCCGCGCTGCTCATCCTTCGGTTCGAACGTACCGCCACACTTGGCTCCGGCGTTCGGTAGTTGGACGGTTAATCGATATAGATCCCCAGCTGCAAATCTGACCTCACCCGGCATAGATTGACCGACTCCCTCCCAGGTCACCACGATAGGCCTGGTCGACTCTCCGGACGAAGTGCTACCTGTCGAGGACTTGCCGGCTTGGCTTAAAGACATTCGGTAGGTGGCGACGTCCGCTGCAGTGGCGAAATCGAATCGCTGGACGAATTCATCAACCGAGATATTCATCCCGGAACATGAAGCCAGGTACACATAGGTATCCGGAAGTCCCGTATCGTTGTCGTAAATACCGCCGCTCTTCAACCTCTTGCCGAACGTTGCCGCTACGCACCTGCCGTCTTCGGCCACCAGACCCGGAATACTCCTGTCACGAATAACCCGAATTCGATTCTCCAGGTGAGTCATACCTGCCTTTGCGAGCCAAGAAGCAAATCGAGATCTCTCTTGAATACGTAGCGTTGATGCAGAGCTATACCACAAGGTTTGATGGTGCTCGATAGCAACGATTCTCTTACCACTCACATTCACATACTCAGATACCATTGCCGAGTTGTCGCGGTATGCGCGCTCTATTCGCGGTGTGCCGGTGAAATACGAAACCGCATTAAACTTAGGTTCGTTCGCGGTTCTAGCTTGAGTGTAGTAGGAAGTTCGACCGCCGCTATCTTTTGATTTCTTGGTGAATTCCTGGGCGCAACCCGAGAGCGCTAAAACAACCAAGAAAATACTGATAATTCTCCAAATCATATTGCGACTCCACTATGTGGTTCGCCCTCTACGGTAGCAAAATCAGCGGAATTATCAAAAGAAAGAAACTGCTATACACGAAATGCTTGAATCATGCAGCGAAGCCGGGGACACGCGAGATTCACCCGCGGTCTTCGGAAAACACCGGCGATCGGCAGTGTCAAGAGCTTGTTTGTCATTCAACCGCCAAGTTCGAGGAACACCTCTACGTATCAGTTCTCTCTACTCCGCCGCCTTGGGCCTAGGCGGCTTGGTGCTGGCCGCTGCGCCCGCACCGGCCCTGGTGAGGGGCGGGCGTGTTTTCTTGCACCTGCAGGTCCAATCGTCCTCAAGACGTGGCGCCGCTTAGTTTGCTTTGCGGCCAGGGTTCAAGAAATCCATCTCAGAGGAGCGGGCAACTCACACCGGGCGTAGTCCACTCTCAGTACGCGCCGGTCTTCCTTGGATATCGATGGCAGCGAGCGGTGCAGGGTGAGCATGGCCAGGACAAGGACGTCTCCCGGTTCGGCGATTGCCAGTTCGGTTCGATGGCGCGTCTCAACCGAGGCGGCGGCTTCGGCCGCTACCTTGCCCGCACGATGGCTGCCCAAGGCAATTTCCATGGCGCCGTTGTCAGCACCATGCCGGTCGAGGTGTACCCGGACAAAAAACATTGACTCCAGGATGGCGGCCGGCGGCTCGCAGTGCCATATCCCGGACTTCCGCGACCAGTTGGAATAGCCGGGCAGGTCAGCTTTTCGCTCGACCGAGATGACCCTGTCCTGATGCCAGGGTACGCCCCAATTGGCCGAGGGGGACTTGTTGAAAGACACCAGCCGTACGGGCAGCATTTCCGGCCACAAGGCCTTGAGGTGTTCGGAAAGGGTCGAGTTCGCGATAGCGTCGAACAACGGATTGCTCGGGGGAATTCGCGCCCCAGGCCGTCCGTCCAGGGACGCAAGCCTCCGCCACCTCCGCAGTTCGTCCGGCGGGACCACCTCACGCAACCAGGCCCTGCCGTCCCTTTCAAAGCGCTCGACAACAGCGGCTGTGTCGATCATGCAAGAGCCTTGCTTTTTTGCCTGTCGGCACCGTGCTCCTTCCCCTCCCTTGAAAGGGTCTGCTGGTTACGCCCCCTACTCCGCCGCCTGACTAGCCTCAGGCATGCCGCCGGCGCGGCGGCAGATGTCGTCCAGGCCGTCGGCCAATGTCGGGCGGTCCTCGCGGAAGAAGACCCCCATCGCCGGGCGGTCGACTTTCTGGGCCTCGCGCAGCGCCGCCATCCGGTTGCCGAAATCATGATCCTCGGGCAGTTCGCGCACCGCCATGTTGAGGTTCTGGTAGGTGCGGTTGGTTTTGTCGAAGGTGACGCAGGGCGACAGGATGTGCAGATAGGAAAACCCGCGATGGGAAATCGCCTGGCGGATCATGCCACGCAAATGGTGGGGTTGGCCGGCATAGGCCTGGCCGACCCAACTGGCGCCGTAGGAGATCACCATCATCAGCGGATTCAGCGGCTGGTCGACATTCTCGTAGGGCGAGGTCGAGGTCCGGAAACCGTGCGCCGAGGTCGGCGAGGTCTGGCCCTTGGTCAAGCCGTAAATACCGTTGTCGAACAACAGATAGGTGATGTCGACATTGCGCCGCGCGGCATGGGGAATATGACCGCCGCCGATGGCGAACCCGTCGCCGTCGCCGCCGACCACGATCACCGTCAGATCGTCATTGGCGGTCTTGATGCCGGTCGCCACCGGCAAGGTGCGGCCGTGCAGGGTATGGATGCCGTAAGTGTCCATGAAGAACGGGAAGCGCGAGGCACAACCGATACCCGAGACCACCACCACGTCCTTGCGATCCAGGTCGAGAACGTTCAGGGCATCGGTGACACCCTCGGTCATGCTGAAATAGCCGCAACCCGGACACCAGGTCGGCAGGGATTTCGAGCGGTAGTCGAGCCGCCCAGACTGTTTGATCTCGTCGAGCTTTTCCTCGAGATAGACCGGGTTTTGCAGATCTGCACTCATGGTCGCAACTCCTCTTCCCGGCCTATTCGGCCGCTTCGCTGTGCTGGCCGTTGGCCAGGGCCCGAACCACGTCCAGGATCGCCGACACCGGCATCGGTGAGCCCGGGGTCTGGTTGAGGCGGGTCACCGGCCGCCCAATCGCACCAGAAACCAGATTGGCGAACTGCCCCTCGTGATTGAGCTCCGGCACCAGCACCTCGTCGCAATCCTCGTAGAACGCAATGATTTCGTCGAGCGGTAGCGGCGACAGCATCACCACTTTCATGGCGGCACAGGTAATACCTTCGGCGCGGGCGTTCATCATCGCCTCCAACGCCTCGCCAAAGGTCGAGCCCCAGGCCAGGATGCCGACCTGGACCCGCCCCTCGTCGCCGAAGCGCTTGCTGATGGTGATGTTGGGGTGCTTCAACGCCGGCAACAGCTTGCGGTGACGCTTGTCGTTCATCACCTCGTGCGACGGATCGCTGGGCCGCCCCAGTTCGTTGTGTTCCAGTCCCGTCTCGGTATGGATGCCACCCAGATCCCCCGGCACCGTCCGTGGGCTGACCCCGTCGTCGGTGACCGCGTAGCGCTGATAGAGTTTCTTGAGCGCCGCTTTGCTCGGCCGCTTGGTCAAATCGGCCTTGAACGGGTTGCGGGCCGGAAAGACCACGGTCTCGTACCGGTTGGAGAGATACAGGTCCAGCAGCACGATCACCGGCGTCTGGTACTGCTCGGCCATTTCGAACGCCTTGCCGGCACAGCGCCAGCAGCCTTCGACATTGGTCGGCGCCATCACGATGCGCTGGGCATCGCCCGAGCCCCCGAACACCGCCAGGTTGAGGTCCGACTGTTCGGTCTTGGTCGGCATGCCGGTACTGGGTCCGCCGCGCTGCGAAACGAAAATGACCGACGGGATTTCGGCCATCACCGCCAGGCCCAGCATCTCGGCCATCAAGGCCAGTCCGGGGCCCGAGGTTGCGGTTGCCGCCCGCGACCCGGCATACCCGGCACCAATGGTGGCGGCGATCGCCGAAATTTCGTCCTCTGTCTGTAACAGGCGGCCACCGGCCTTGGGCATCGCGGTCGCCAGCCGTTCCATGATCGTGGTTGCCGGCGTGATCGGATAGCCGAAGAAGGTGCGGATCCCGGCGTCCAGCGCGCCACGCACCGTCGCCGCGTTGCCGGTCATCATCACCGCCTCGCCCTTGCGCCGTTTTGGCGGCTCGCCGATTTCGACATCGTCGAACCGGTACGAGGTCAACCCTTCCTGGTAGCCAGCGTCAAAGGCCGCGACATTGCTTTCCGTGACCTGTTTCGCCTTGGTCTGGAACTTGGCCGCGATAACCTCGTGAAACACCGACGGCGGCATGTTGTACAGCGCAGCGAGGTAGCCCAGAACCACCATGTTGCGCGACCGGTTGGCGCTGGTCGCCCGCTCCGACAGTTCACGGATCGGCAGGCCGTAGGGGATCTGGCCGGGATTGAGGTGGCCGGAAATATGGGCGCCTTCGGCCATCAGGCTGATCGGCGCGGAATCGTAGACCACCGCGCCATAATCCCGCACCTCGCGGACATGGCCGATGGCGTGGCCGTCATGCAGCGAAACCAGCACGTCGGACTGCTGCTTCATGGAATAGACCTGTTCGGCGGTGATCCGGATCCGGGCGATACATTTGCCGAAGCCGCGGATCTCGGCCGGGTATTGATCGAAAGCGATCACCCGATAACCGGCCTTGGCCATCGCCTGTTTCAGGATGTCGCCGGCGGCGATGGTACCGTCACCGGCCGAGCCGCAGATCGCAATCTGGATGTCGGTCACATTTGCGGTCACTATTCATACTCCCAAAACGGCGATTTGATGTGGCCCTTCTTGGTGATCACCAGTTTCTCGCTGACGTCTGTGGTGAACGGGACCTTTTCGCCCGACATGTTGCGGGCCGCCACCTCGCCCATCGTCCGGACGTTCTTCCAGCCATAGTAGAAGCGGTAATTGTGTTCCTCCTCCGACCAGATCTGGCACACGTCGCCGGCGGCCCATATCGATTTGTTGGTGGTCCTGAGTTCGGTATCGACCAACAGGCCGCGTTCGATATCCACCCCCGACTGGGCCATGAAATCGAGCGCCGGCATCAGACCGTAAGACGGCATCACCACGTCGCCGTGAAGGTCGGTCTTGTCGTCGAACACCACCCGCCGCGGCGGTTTGCCCTTGCCGCCGGCCTCCACACGGGCGACCTCCCGCCCGTCGATCACCTCGATCCCCATGCGTTCCAGCGCCGCCAGGAACTTCGGTCGATTTTCTGGCGCGATCTCGTGCGGCCAAAAGGTGCGCTCGCCGGCCACCAGTGTGACGTTGTAGCCGGTATCGATCAGGGTCCGGGCCAAGTCCAGACCGATCATGTCGCCGTTCAGCATGATCGCGCGACCACCCTTGGGCAGCTGCTCGAACACACCCATGGCGTCGCGGAAAGTGGTGAAACGGCTCATCAGCTTCGCCGATTCCTGCAGCCGCTCCGGCAGGTAGCCGCCGCCGCCGGTGGCGACCAGCAACTGGTCGTAGGCAATCTGCTCGCGATGCGCCATGACGATGGTCTGGTTGGCGGTTTCGATCTCGCTGACGATGCTCTTGCGCCGCAGCGTGATCTGGTTGTCTTGATAGAATTCCGGTGGATAGACCAGATAGTCGCGCCAGTCCTGCCGGCCGCGGAACACGTCCGGCAATTCGTACCGATTGTAGAACATCAACGCGCCGGCTGAAATGACTGTAACGCGGCAGTCCGGATCACGTTCACGCAACAGGATCGCCGCCTGGCTGCCGGCGACGCCGTTGCCGATAACCACCTTATGCTGGGCCCGTGCCATGGTTCATACGTCCTGATAATAGATTTCGTTCTTGGAGATCGAAATGCAGCGCGTCGGGCAGACCATGTGACAGGCGCCGCACCGGATGCACTGGTTGTTGTCGATCCAGATCGCGCCGACCGCGTTCCATTCGCCGGTCTCCTCCAGCGAGCCATAGGTCCCGTCCCTCTGGATCTCGACGCCCGACACCAGCTTGATGCAGTCCCGGGGCGCGACGTCGATACAGGCCCGGCAATAGATGCAGTTGTCGACGTCGATTTCGTATTTCAGGTAACACAGGTAGCAGCGCTTGGCCTCTTCCAGCGCCAGCTCCCGCGTCATGCCGGTTTCGACCTCGGTCACCAGGTTCTTGAAGCGCTTCTGCAAGCTTTCGGTCGGGATCGGCTGGCGTGGAATGAAATCATAGGCGCGTTCGCGCAGCGGCTCGTCCACTGCCTCGACCTTGACCACCTGTTTGCGCCGCACCCGCCCCATCAGCCAGGTATCGAACTTGACCGCCAGCTCCCGGCCGTGGCCGACCGCCTCGACCACGGTGGAGGCGCCGCTGACGAAGTCACCGGCCGCGAATACGCCCTCGACCGAGGTCATGCCGTCCTCGCCGATTTCGACATTGCCCCAGCGGTCGAGTTGGAAGGTCTCGTCCAGATAGTCGTTGACGGTCCGCTGGCCGATGGCGATCAGCACCGTGTCGCAGGGCACCTCGAACTCGGACCCGGGGATCGGGATCGCTTCGCGACGGCCATTGGGCCGCCAGCCACCCAGACGGTTCTGGGCGAAGCGAACCGCGTTCACCCGCCCCTCATCGTCGGTGACCATGCCGACCGGCGTGCGCAGGCCCAGGATGCGAATGTTCTCGCGCTTCGATTCGAAGATCTCGTCATGGGTGACGGGAATGTATTTTTCGGTGGTGCGAATGTGCACGTCGACGGATTCGGCGCCCAGCCTGAGCGCCACCCGGGCGCAGTCCAGGGCGGTAAACCCGGCCCCGATCACCGCCACCCGCTTGCCGACAGTCTTTTTCTCGCCGCGATGCAGCTCGACCAGGAAATCCAGGCCGTATTCGACATTGGGGGCCTGGGTCACCGACGCGCCGCCATCCGCCATTTCCCTTAAAGGGAGCGGGATCGCCGCCATGCAGCCGGTGGCCAGCAAAACGCCGTCATAGTCCTTGCGCAATTGCTTGAGCGGCACCTCGCCTTCGCCGCTGCCGACGCCAACGCCGGTCTTGACCGTCACTCCCAGGCGGGTGGCGTTGTGGACCTCGACATCCAGGACGTCGCGGGGCAGACGGAACTCCGGGATGCCGTAGTACAGCATGCCGCCGGCCCGTTCCTCCTTTTCGAAGACCGTCACCTCATGGCCCAGGGTGGCCAGGTCATGGGCCGCCGCCAACCCGGCCGGTCCGCCGCCGACCACGGCGACCCGCTTGCCCGACGGGGTATACAGGTTCTCGGTGATCCGGTGGCCGGCGGTCTTCATGTCCGCCGCCGCCCGTTTCAGGTGGCAGATATTGACCGGCTCGCCATTGCCGGGCCAGCCATGGCGGCAGGCATCCTCGCAGGGGCGGCTGCAGATCCGGCCCAAGACACCGGGCAGCACGTTGGCGATCCGGTTCAGCTCGTAGGAACGGCCGTAGCGTTCCTCGACGATGGTGCGGATATAGGCCGGGATGTTGGTGTCGGCCGGACAGGCGGTCTGGCAGGGCACGTTTTCGCGGACCCAGCCGACATCGCGCGGGTCGGTGGAATAACGCACCGGCGTGACCACGCGGCGACCGTAGGAATGCGGTTTGGAGAAATCCTCACCTTCGTCGATATAAAGCCTGCGGGATTGGTTTTCCGCCATTCCCCGAACTCCCCTTGTCTGTCTCGACCTTGCAAAACCGGCCCTTAGCCTAATGACAAACAAATCCAGGCGCCAGCATGGTTTCGCGTTTATCGCCGCACAATTGTGTGTCCCGCCCGAACCCCAGGACGAGCAACCCATTGGCCTCACGATTGCAACGCGTGCGGCTCGCGATTAGCATGTGCCGGCCTGGACCTGTATTTAGCGCGGAACGCTTATTCGGAGGTAAATTTGGCGAGTTTGTGGCATCGACGCGGGGTCCTGACCGGCGCGGGGGCGGGCTTCGCGGCCGCGGTCCTACCTGGCGGTCCGAGGGCGGCCGAGCCCAAGTCGATCACCGTCGCGATGCCCGCCCCGACCACCCTCTACGCCCCCCATCTGGTCGCCCAGGCCAGGGGCGCCTTCCGGGAGCGCGGTCTGAACGTCGATATCGAAACCGGCACCAGCGGCTCGCGGGTCCGCCGCATGCTGGACCACCGCCAGGTGGACTTCGCCATCGGCGACATGGCCCAGGCGCTGCAGATCGCCAATCGCGGCAAGCCGGTCAGCGTTCTGATGGCCCTGGACCGGCGCTGCGCCTATGCCAATATCATCGTCCGCCGGGACCTCCATGACGTCGGTATCCGCGACCTGCGCGCATTGGCCACCATGACCCACGCCAACGGGTCGCGGCCGACCATTGCCGCCACCGGCCGGGGCAGCGGCTCGTGGCTGTTCGGCCGCCATATTCTGGAGACCCTGGCACCGGACGGCGCCGTCGACTGGGTGGCCGGCGGCAAGCCCGACGCCATGATCGCAGGCCTGGAAAACGGCGAGTTCGACGCCATGATGGCACTGCCGGCCTGGCGGTTCGTGGCCGAAACCAAGGGCGTTGCGCGCGTCCTGTTCGATGCCGGGTCCGAAGCCCGGTGGCGGGACGTGTTCGGCGGCCCGTTCCCGACCACGGTGGTTTACAGCCTGGCCGAAACCAGCTCCCGCTATGTCGACCTGACCCAAAGATATCTCGGCGCTCTGCACGACAGCCTGGCGTGGATGAAGGACGCCGAACCCGGTGACATCCAGGCCCTGATCGGGGAACGCTTCCTGGCCCGGTTTCCGGCCGACCTTGTGGCCCGGGAAATCGCCTACTACCAGCCGGTCTGGCGCTATGACGGCATGCTGCCGGAGAGCGATTTCACCACCGGCGGCAAGGTCTGGTTCCGGCCCGACAGCCCGTTGCGGCCGGTCGCCTACCAGGAAGTCGTCAATATGCGCCCCCTGGCCGACGTGTCCGGGGCACCCAGGTGAGCGAACCGGCGGCGCCCGCCGCGTCCTCGCCACCCTTCGCGGTTGCCAGCATCATCATCTCCATGGGCCTGTTTGCGGTCGGCAACGGCATGATGCACGCCTATGTGCCGGTCAAACTGGCCGCCGACGGGGTCGCGCCCTGGGTTGCCGGGGCGGCGATCACGGCGATGGCGGCGGGTGGCCTGGGCGGCTGTTTGATGACCGGGTCCCTGGTCCGGCGGGTCGGTCATGCCAGGGTGTTCGCGACCCTGTCGGCTGGCGTGATCCTGTCGATCCTGATCCTGGCTCTCAGCCCCAAGCCGCTGCTGTGGGTGGTATCGCGAGGCCTGTACGGTGCCGCGACCACGGGCGTCTTCATCGTTGCGCAAAGCTGGCTCAACGACGCCTCCGACAACCAATGGCGCGGCCGGGTCATCGCGATCTTCTATACCACCTATGTGGTTGCCATCGGCGGCGGCGCCTATCTGCTGGCCTTTATCGACCTTCATGGGCCGTCCGGCCCCTTGATGTCGATCCTGTTCACGGCGCTGGCCATCCTGCCGGTCGGCCTGACCCGCCTCAGTTCCCCGCCCCCGCCCGAGGAAGTGTCGATCAAGGTCGCCAGTGTCTGGCGGATTTCACCGGTTGGCCTGGTCGGCCTGCTGGCGGTCGGTGGCCTGACCATGATGGTCCAGGGATTCACGCCAATCTACGCCGCCGCCAACCAATACTCCCAGAGCGACATCGCCACCCTGATGTTCCTGATGCAGTTCGGCATGATCGTGGTGCAAATGCCGCTGGGAGCGCTGTCGGACCGCATCGACCGGCGCTACGTGCTGATTGCCGCGGCGGTGCTGGGCGTGGCCAGCGGGATCGTCGCGACCGGCATGGACGGGGCCGCGCTGATCTGGCTGATCCTGGTCTTCGGAATCTGGGGCGGTGCCACCGAAACCATCTATGCGGTGGCCAACGCCCATGCCAATGACCGGGCCGAGCCGCAATACTATGTCTCGCTGTCCAGCACCCTGCTGGTCGCCTGGTCGGTCTCAGGTATCGTCCTGCCGGGTATTGCCACCCTGCTGACCCAGGCGGTGGGGCCGAAGGCCTATATGTACGTGGCGATGACCGTGGCTGCGCTGTATGGCGGCTTTGTTGCCTATCGCCTCACCGTCCGTGCGGCACCGATCGAGGAACTGGCCGAACCTTACCAACCGATCAGCGCCCAGGCCCCCCTGACCCCGGAACTGGCACCCCACCCGGACGATCCCGAGGCGTAAACCGGGATAAGCCGCCCCTGCTAATGCGAATTGGAATTGGAAAACTGGTCAGACGGCCCAATTTGTTGTATGTCAGTCCGCGTCGTTCGGGGATATCCGACCCGATCGGCCAGATGCAAAGAGAGAGACCGATCCGTGTTTCTGTTCATTGGACATTGCTTGGCAAGAAGTTCCCGCGGTGTCTCGGGCGCGCCACCGCGCGGCCGTGCGCCACGTCACGGGACTTATTCAAGCATGCACATGACGGAGACACGACATGACCGATCTGTTCGACAATCCGATGGGGCTCGAAGGCTTCGAATTCGCTGAGTTCGCCTCCCCCCAACCCGGCGTCTTGGAGCCGGTGTTTGAAATGCTGGGCTTCACCGCGGTGGCCCATCACCGATCCAAGGACGTCACCCTGTATCGCCAGGGCAATATCAATTTCATCCTGAACAAGGAACCGAAAAGCCAGGCGGCGTTCTTCGCCGAGGAGCACGGGCCGTCGGCCTGCGGCTTGGCTTTCCGGGTCCGCGATGCCCACCTCGCCTACAACCGGGCGATCGAGATGGGCGCCCAGCCGATCGAGATTCCGACCGGTCCGATGGAATTGCGGCTGCCGGCGATCAAGGGCATCGGCGGTGCGCCCATCTACCTGATCGACCGGTACGAGGACGGCTCGTCGGTCTACGACATAGATTTCGAGTTCATCGACGGCGTCGACCGGCATCCGGAAGGCTGTGGCTTCCACACCATCGATCACCTGACCCACAACGTCTATCGCGGCCGCATGGACTATTGGGCCGCCTATTACGAGAAGTTCTTCAACTTCCGTGAATTGCGCTTCTTCGACATCAAGGGCGAATATACCGGCCTGACCTCGCGGGCCATGACCGCGCCCGACGGCAAGATCCGCATCCCCCTGAACGAGGAGGCATCCAGCGGCACCGGCCAGATCGAGGAATTCCTGATGCAGTTCAACGGCGAAGGAATCCAGCACATCGCCCTGACCACCGACAATCTGATCGATAGCTGGGACAAGCTGAAGGCCCGGGGACTGCCCTTCATGACCGCCCCGCCCGAAACCTATTATGAGATGCTGGACGAACGTTTGCCGGGTCATGGCGAACCGGTTCCCGAGCTCCAGTCGCGCGGCATTCTGCTCGACGGTTCAACCGCCGACGGCGATCCCCGGCTGCTGCTGCAGATCTTCTCGGAAACCCTGCTGGGGCCGGTGTTCTTTGAATTCATCGAGCGCAAGCGTGACGACGGTTTCGGCGAGGGCAATTTCAAGGCCCTGTTCGAGTCCATGGAGCGCGACCAGGTTCGCCGTGGCGTGATCGGCACGGCCGCCGACTAAGGGAGGGACAACACATGAAAATCAAAAAGATGCACCACGTCGCCTATCGCTGTAAGGACGCCAAGGAAACCGTTGAATGGTATGGCAAATACCTGAACATGGATTTCGTCCTGGCGATCGGTGAAAACCAGGTGCCGTCGACCCGCGAACCGGATCCCTATATGCACATTTTCCTGGACGCAGGTGGCGGCAACATCCTGGCCTTCTTCGAATTGCCCAACAGCCCGGAGATGGGCAAGGATCCCAACACGCCGGAATGGGTCCAGCACATGGCGCTGGAAGTGGACAGCGTCAAGGTGCTGGAGGAAACCAAGGCCAGGCTGGAGGCCGACGGCATCGAGGTGGTTGGGATCACCAACCACACCATCTTCAAGTCGATCTACTTCTTCGACCCCAACGGCCACCGCCTGGAACTGGCTGCCAATACCGGCACCCCGGACATGCACCGGCGCCTCGATGAGGTGAAATGGGACATGCTGAACGAATGGGACAAAACCAAGGTCGCGCCCGAGCATGCCCGCTGGATGCATGACGGCACCTACGACTAGGGAAGATCGCGAACCGGCCTGATAGGCCCCCCACCCTAACCCTCCCCCTCAAAGGGGGGAGGGAATAGGGCCGCGCCGGACCCGCGTGAGTCCCCCCCCTGACGGGCGAGGGCCGGGGTGGGGGTGAACCGCTTGAGCCACCACACACGAACCAACGGATCCTGCCATGTCCGAATTGAACGAAACCCACGACCCGGGACTGACCAGCTGGGTCGACAGCGCCAGCCGGGCGGATTGCGACTTCCCGGTCCAGAACCTGCCCTTTGGCGTGTTTTCCACTAGCGGCGAACCGCGCCCGCGTGTCGGGGTGGCGATCGGCGATCAGATCCTCGATCTCCGCCTGTTGGAAGCGGCGGGCCTGCTGCCGACACCGCCCGGCATCTTCGACCAACCGGCGCTGAACCCGTTCATGGCCCTGGGCCGCGAGCAATGGTCGGCGACCCGGCTTTGCCTGTCGCGCCTGTTGTCGGGTGCCGACCCCAGTTTGCGGGACGATAGCGACCTGGCCGCCCGGGCGTTGGTACCGCAGGCCGAGGCGCGACTGCACCTGCCGTTCCAGGTCGCCGAATACACCGATTTCTATGCGTCCAAGGAACATGCCACCAATGTCGGAACCATGTTCCGCGACCCCGACAACGCGCTGATGCCCAACTGGCTGCACATCCCGATCGGCTATAACGGCCGGGCCAGTACCGTGGTGGTCAGCGGCA
The DNA here is from genome assembly GCA_964344385.1 of uncultured Sneathiellales bacterium. GTDB lineage: Bacteria > Pseudomonadota > Alphaproteobacteria > CAYFNG01 > CAYFNG01 > CAYFNG01. The sequence continues at coordinate 290,161 of CAYFNG010000003.1, read as the reverse complement.
CCGACATCCGTCGGCCACTGGGCCAGATCAAGCCGCCGGGAGCGGAATCGCCGGTCTTCGCCCCTTGCGGCAAGCTGGATATCGAACTGGAAATGGGCGCCGTGGTCGGCCTGCCCAGCAAGATCGGTTCGCCGCTGTCCGTGGCAGAGGCGGACGCCATGATCTTCGGGTTCGTGCTGCTGAACGACTGGAGCGCCCGCGACATCCAGGTTTGGGAGTACCAGCCCCTGGGCCCCTTCCAGGCCAAGGCCTTTGCCACCACGATTTCCCCCTGGGTGGTGACCCAGGAGGCGCTGGCACCGTTCCGGGTCGAAGGCCCGGCGCAGGACCCCGCTCCCCTGCCCTATCTCAGGCAGGACGGTCCACACAATTTCGACCTGCATCTGGAAATCGACATGCTGGCGGCGGGCGGGGCGCAGGCCAGCACCATCAGCCGCACCAATTTCCGGCACATGTACTGGTCAAGCGCCCAGCAATTGGCCCATCACGCGGCTTGCGGCTGCGCCATGCGCACCGGCGATCTGCTGGGTTCGGGCACCATCAGCGGCCAGACACCGGATTCGCTGGGCAGTCTTCTGGAATTGACCTGGAACGGCCGCGACCCCTTGAACCTTGCCGATGGAGCGCAACGGACCTTTATCGAGGACGGCGATGACTTGACCTTGCGCGGCTGGTGTCAGGGTGACGGCTACCGCATCGGGTTCGGCGCCGCGACGGGCACCATTCTGCCGGCCAGGCAAGACTTTCCCTAACGGTTGCACCGGGACGGTTGACGGGTCAGGATAACACTTGCCCCCGCACGTTGCAGGTCGGCCCCCAACCGGCAGGAGATCCCGTCATGGACAACCACCAGCCCGGCATTCTGGCCCCGGTTCCCGCAACCGCCCGATATCTGGAATTCCGCGCCCTGCCAGACAGCGATGCCGGCGCGGCCCTGAAGCAACTGGCCGACCGGCCGATCGACCCACGCGTCGTGGTCGGCCTCGGCCCCGGACTGGTACAGGGCCTGGGGCGGAGCATCGACGGGTTGCGGCCCTTTCCCGCGCTCACCGGTCCCGGGGTCGAAATCCCTTCGACCCAGGCAGATCTTTGGTGCTGGATCGGGGCGGCGGATCGCGGCGAAGCCCTGCATCTGGGTCGCGACTTGACCCGTATCCTGGCGCCCGCCTTCACGGTCGTGCGCATGGTCGATGGGTTTACATACGGATCCGGCCTCGACCTCAGCGGCTATGAGGACGGCACCGAGAATCCGGAGGGTGATGACGCCCATGCCGCGGCGATCGCACCCGATGGCGCCAGCTTTGTTGCGGTGCAGCGCTGGCGCCACGACCTCGACCGGTTCCAGGCTTTGAACCAGGCGACCCGAGACAACATCATCGGCCGACGGATCAGCGATAATGAGGAGTTGGACGACGCGCCGGTTTCAGCCCATGTCAAGCGCACCGCGCAAGAGAGCTTCGAGCCCGAAGCCTTCGTGGTGCGCCGCTCCATGCCGTGGGCGGATGCCCATGGCGAGGGATTGATGTTCGTTGCCTTCGGCAAGACCTTGGATGCGTTCGAAGCCCAACTCAGGCGCATGGCCGGCCTGGACGACGGCATCACGGACGGGCTGTTCCGCTTTACCCGACCGATTTCAGGCAGCTATTTCTGGTGCCCGCCGGTCGCAGACGGAACATTGGATCTGAGCGGACTGGGCCTCTAGGGATTTTGCTGACCATGGGGCCCAACACTTGCTCTAGAAACAGTCAACGAACCGGCTGAAATGTCGCGCTGATTCTCGAATCTCAAATCCACGTATTTTCTGTGAAATTATTTCTTGTGATATTAGAATTGGCCATTTGGAGAAATTTATAACCTGGCGGAAGAGCCAGGTTTAAGCGTGAGTATGAGAGTGGCAGATCTGTATCCTGTTGATGGCGGGAACCCGGAAACCGCAGCAACCCAAGCCTCGAACCACACCGTCGACAGTGTTTGCGGGATCTGCCCCGCCGGCTGCGGTGTCACTTCGCACGTTTCGAACGGCCGCATCCGACGGCTGAGGCCTTTGAAGAACCACCCGATGGGTATTGTCTGTCCGAGAGGCGCACGGGCCAGCGAGGTCGTCTACTCCAAGGACCGGCTGTTGTTTCCCCAGCGCCGGATTGGGGATCGGCTGGAGCGCATCACCTGGGACGACGCCTACGAGATCTGGATCGGTGCAATCCGAAAGATCGCCACGGAGCACGGCCCCGAGGCGGTCTGCCACTACACTGGTCGCGGCAATTTCGAGTTCGGCTTGAACGAGCAGTTTGCCCCCAGTGGCACGTCGGAATCTTCGGCCAACGCGGTCCTGTTTCCGTTCGGATCGCCGAACGTCACCGGGGTCGGATCGCTGTGCTACGCCGCCCAGGGAATGATCGCGCCTCAAGCCAATTTTGGGCGCCACATGCGCGGCATGCATGAGGATGTGGAGAATGCCGATTTGGTGCTGGTTTGGGGGGCCAACCCATCGACCGACTCGCCGCCCGCCAACCTGTTGCGCGTCAAACAGGCCAAGCAGCGCGGTGCCCGCGTCATCGTCATCGATCACCGGCGCAGCGACACCGCCATCGCGGTCGACGCGGAATGGATCGGCATCCGCCCGGGAACCGACGGGGCGCTGGCGCTGGGTGCACTCAACGTCATGATCGGCGAAGACCTGCACGACCAGGCCTTCGCCACAGACTGGACTCACGGTTTCGCCGAGCTTTGCGACTATGTCCGGGACTTCACACCGGAAAGGGTTGCCGGCATCACCGGGGTGCGGGCCGAGCGGGTTCGCGACTTGGGTCGGTCCGTGGCCGCAGCGCAAGGGTGCTCGATCCTGATGTACACCGGGCTCGAATATTCCAACAGCGGCGTTCAGGCGATCCGCGCCGTTTGGGTTCTTCAAGCCCTGGGTGGCCATCTCGACGTACCTGGCGGCAAGCAGTTCCGGATGAACAGCCGCCGGCTGTTCGCCCGACTGGAAACCGACCCGCCGCAGGATTGCCGCAAACCGATCGGAGCCTCGGAATATCCGCTCTACCACGCGACCCGCAGGGAAGCGCACGCCGCGTTGTTGCCAAAAGCCATTCTGGACGGCGACCCCTACCCGATCCGCGCATTGATCATCAGCGGCGCCTCGATCCTCACCTCATGGCCCAATCCAGGGCTCTGGCGCAAGGCTCTTGCGGCGCTCGAATTCCTGGTCGTGGTCGACCGATTCCCGACCGCCGACTCCCGGTTCGCGGACCTGATCCTGCCCGCCACAACCATGTTCGAGACCCAGTCCTACGCGGTCCATGACGGGCACGTGCAATTACGATCGCGCGTCCTGCCGCCGCGCGGCGAAGCCCGCAATGACTACCTGATCTTCGCCGAACTGGCGCGGCGGCTGGGCTATGGCGACCGCTGGCCGCAGACCGAGGACGAGAAGATCACTTGGGCCCTAACAGGTTCGGGCATTTCCTTAAACGACTTGCGAAACAATCCGCAGGGCGTGCCGTTTGCCGTCCCGAAGATGCGGCACCGGAAATACGCCTCCGGTGATATCCGACCCGACGGCAAGCCGGGCTTTCAGACCCCGACCGGCAAGTTCGAGATCGTCTCAGAATGGTTTCGCGCCCATGGCTACGAACCGTTGCCGGTCTACACGGAGCCCAAGGAAGGCCCGCTCGCCAGTCCCGAATTGGCTCGGCAGTTTCCCCTGGTACTAAACTCCGGTGCCCGTACCCAGTTCGGCTTCCGTTCGCAGCACCACAACATCCCCTCGCTGCTAGCCCGACAGCCCAAGCCCCAGGTGCACATGCACGCCGACGACGCGGCGGCCCGTGGCATCGCCGACGGCGACGCGGTCGACGTGATTTCGCCGCGCGGCCGGGTGCGGTTCTGGGCCAAGGTGAACCGCAACATCGTGCCGGGTGTGGTCGAGGCCAATATGGGCGGCGGCGGCATCATCGGCGCGCCGGAATGGCGCAATGCCAATGTCAACGAGCTGACCGACGCGGACAATCGCGACCCGATCTCCGGCTTTCCGGTCTTCAAGTCGCTGCTGTGCGAGGTCGAAAAAGCCGCCGGGTGAAGCGGTTTTAGCAGACGTTCTTGAGGTCGATCTCCAGGATACCTGAAGCGCCCGCGGCGCGTAATCTGGGTATCAGATCGCGGATCTCGGCACGTTCGGCCACCGACTCGATGGCCACCCAATCGGAATCGGTCAGGCGGTTGACCGTCGGCGCGTGCAGGCTGGGCAGCACGGCCGTGATTTGGTCCAGGGCATCGACCGGTGCATTCATTTTCAACAGTACCCGGTGGCGGGCGGCCAGGGCGCTTTTCAGCATCAGGGCGATCTGGTCGATCTTGGCCTTTTTCCAGGGATCGGCCAGGGCAGCGCGGTTGGCGACCATGACGGTGTGGGTGTGCAGAAGGTCGCAAACGATGCGCAGGCCATGAGCCCGGATGGTGGTGCCGGTCTCGGTGATTTCGACCGCTGCGTCGGCCATCCCCTCGACCACCTTTGCCTCAGTGGCGCCCCAGGAGAAATCCACCGTGGCGGTGATGCCGCGTTCCTCGAGATAACGCCGGGTGTAGTTCACCAACTCAGTGGAGATCACCTTGCCTTCCAGGTCCTCGACGGTCTGGATCGGACTGTCCCGGTCGACCACCAGCACCCAGCGGCAAGGCTGGTCCGAGGCCTTGGAATAGACCAGATCGCAAACCACTTCGACATCGGCCTGCGTCTCCTTGACCCAGTCGATGCCGCACAGGCCGACATCCATGGTGCCGCTGGCAACGTAGGGACCCATTTCCTGCGAGCGCACCAGCGAACAGGTGATCTCGTCATCGTCGATCGACGGGAAATAGTTACGGGCGCGGGACCGGATGGTCCAGCCGGCTTGGGCAAACAGGTCCACGGTGGCGGATTCCAGGCTGCCCTTCGGTATTCCAAGCTTCAACTGGGTCATGGCGCGCTTCCTAACACAGTCATGGGAGGTCCGCCAGACCGCATCGGCGGAATTCCCGACCCACTGGAGTGGTCAAAACAAAAAGCAGCTCTAGTTTACTCGTCAAAGCCAGAGAACTTACCGGACACAGCGAATGGGGGGACGCATGAAACGGTCTGGATTCTTGGGGATTCCGCTCGTTCTGATCGCAGCAGTGCTAACGTTCACGATACCGGCGCTGGCGGCAACCACCTACACCAAGGCCACCAAGGTCGGCCGGGCCCATGGGCCGAGTTGCGGCAAGGGCGGCTTTCCCGACATCACCGGCAAATGCTGGACCTGCCCCAAGGGCTACAAGCACAAGAACATCCTGCTGCCGCCGACCCACAACAAAGTCTGCGAGAAAGCCGGCACGACAACCAAGCGCAAGGGCATCAAGGTGGGCAAGTCGATCTTGGGCGTTTGCAAGAAGGGCTGGGTCAGCCTGAACAACGGCAATTGCTACCGCTGTCCAAAGGGTTACAAGCACAACCCGGCCAAGTTCGGTACCGCCACCGGGGTCTGCTACCGGAAATCGCCCAAGAAATATTCCAAGGCCAACCGGGTCGGCGGCAGTCTTGTCTGCAAGCGGGGATTTTTCGATCTGGCCGAGGGCGGCACCTGCTGGACCTGCCCGGCCAACGCACCGGTCCGCACCCTGAAGAGCGTCAAATCGGCCAAGGCCTGCCAGAGCGCCGCGTGCGGTCGCGGCGGCGAGCGACTGTGCAAGATCACCGAGAACATCCTGCCGTGCCGCAAGGGTTTCCTGCCTAACTATTTGAAGAACGTCTGCGCACCGTTCGATGCCGGCACCGCGATCTGCAAGGCGACGGTGGCGGCGGTCAAGGCCGGCAAGACGGTGGCCGGGTTCACCAAGATCTTTTCTTCCTCCAAGTCCCGCACCAAGAGCGGCCGGGACAAGTACCGCAATGGCGGCAACCGCAACGCGCTGATGCAGCAGATCACCAACGACATCAACCGCCACAAGCACGTGATCCCGGAGCTGAAGCGGATCATGACCCGGATGCAGGCCAGGAAGAAACAGGTCGAAGCGCTGTTCGACACCAACAATTTCTGCAGCCTGTCCTCGGCCGAGATCGACCGGCGGCTGACCCGGCTGGGCCTGAAGCCCAGCTTCCCGCGCCGCAAGGCCTCGTGGCTGGACGACGGCATCCTGATCCGCCGCGCCCATGCCGAAAATCACGACCGCTTTTACATGGGCTACCAGGTCGGGGTCTCGGGCGCGGTCGGGCTGGGTGTCCAGGTCTCGATGCTGTTCGTCACCGATTTCCGGGGCAATGGCGGGCGCTACCTGGCGGTCGGGCCGCAACTGGTGACCAACGCCTCGGTCGACGTCTCGCCGATCGGCCTGCAGTTCTTCCCCAAGGTCAGCCTCGACGACTTCAAGGGTTGGGGCTGGGGTGTCGGGGTTTCCGGCGGACCGCCGAGCAAGATCGTCAGCGCCGGTGTTGACGTCGCCTTCGACGAGAAGTTCAAGGACTTCCAGGGTTTCGGCCTCAGCGGCGCGATCGGCCTGGGCGTGATTCCAGGCGACATCAGCGTCTCGGCCGAACATGCCTGGAAAATGAAATAGGCGTCTTGTATCAATCGGCCTTGGACGCGGAGAACCAGGTCGAGGTTGGATATGACGGATACCAAGGTCGCGATGATCACCGCCGGCGGCAGCGGCATGGGGGCGGACGCCGCCAAACGGCTGGCGGAGGACGGCTTCAAGGTCGCCATCCTGTCGTCATCGGGCAAGGGCAAGGCCCTGGCCGAGGACCTGGGCGGGGTCGGCGTCACCGGGTCGAACCAGTCCAACCAGGATCTCCAACGATTGGTCGACCTGACCCTGGAGAAATGGTCGCGCATCGACGTCCTGGTCAACAGCGCCGGCCACGGCCCTAGGGCACCGGTCCTGGACCTGACCGACGAGGACTGGCACACCGGCATGGAGGTCTATTTCCTGAACGCGGTGCGCCCGACCCGCCTGGTGACGCCGGTGATGCAGGCGCAGAAATCCGGGGTGATCATCAACATCTCGACCTTTGCGGCGTTCGAGCCGGACCCCGTCTTCCCGACATCGGGCGTGTTCCGGGCCGGCCTGGCGGCATTTGCCAAGCTCTATGCCGACCGCTATGCGGCCGACAACATCCGGATGAACAACATCCAAGCCGGTTTCATCGACAGTCGGCCGGAAAAGGAGGAGTTCCGGGCCCGCATTCCGCTCGGCCGATATGGCAAGTCCAGGGACGAGATCGCCGCCTGCATCAGTTTTCTGGCGTCCGACGGGGCGGGCTACATCACCGGCCAGAACCTTCGGGTCGATGGCGGCATCACGCGCTCCGTCTGACGAGGGGATTGCCGCCAGGAAAGCTGCGCCGTGTATACTGTGCCCAGGCATGACCGACGCGGGTAACCGAAATGCGATGGTTGGCGGGGTTGATCCTGTTGATGGCCTGGGTGCTGAGCGGCGAAGCCTTTGCCGCCGACAAGATGGCGCTGTGGCGCAACACGGACGGACCGCATTTGCGCGGTGCCAATATCTATCAGCGGCGGGTTTACACCGAACTGGACGGCGAAACCTTCATGGGGCCGGGTCCGGTCGGGCCGCCATTTGAACCGGATGATTTCCGGCGGCTCGCGGCATCGGGCGCGAACGTTGTCCTGATCTCCCATCCCGGCCTGTTCAGCGAGACCCCGCCCTATACCCTGGACAAAGCCATTCAGGACAATCTGGACCGGCTGCTGGCGATGGCATTGGACGCCGATCTGTTCGCGGTCATCGGTTTCCGCACCGGTCCCGGGCGCAGCGAATTCACCTTGATGTCGGAAGGCGCCGGTGACTGGTTCGACCGCGGCTACCTGAACGACCGGGTCTGGGCCGAGCCGGGCGCACAGGCCGGCTGGGTCGCCATGTGGTGGGCCACCGCGGCGCGCTATCGCACCCACAAGGCGGTGGTCGGCTATCAGCTGATGGTCGAGCCCAACGCCAACGACCTGGAGGATAACCCGGCCTTTGGCACGCCTTCGGAATGGGACCCCGAGGCATTCCACGAACGGCACGGCAACGGCTTTCGCGATTGGAACCTGCTCTACCCGCGCATTGTCGCGGCGATCCGCGAGGTCGACCCGGACACGCCGATCCTGGTCGGCGGCAATGGCTATAGCGGGGCGTGGTGGCTCCCCTTCCTGAAACCTGGCCGCGATCGACGGTCGGTCTATGCGGTCCACCAATACGAGCCCTATGACTACACCCACCAGGACGCGACGGCCGGGATCGCCTATCCCGGCCGCATGGATGTCGACGGCGACGGCGAGGATCAGCCCTTCGACCGCCAGGTGCTGGCCGACCTGATGGCGCCGCTCGATAATTTCACCAAGGCACAGCAGCGGCCCCTGGCGGTGACCGAGTTCGGGGTCCACCGCTGGGCCCCCGGCGCCGACGGCTTCCTCGCCGACCAGATGGCGATGCTGGAGGCCAGGGGCATCAACCAGATTCTCTGGGAGTGGACCTCCAGTTACCCCGAATTCGCGGCCGAGGTCACCGGCTTCAATTTCCGCTTTGGCCCCGACCAGACGCATCGGTCGGCGGCGGCCGAAAACCGTTTGCTGGACGTGGTTCGGCGATCCTGGGCACGCAACACCAAACGGCCATCGAACACGCCGTTCTAATCGGAAACCTGGACCCAGGGGTGGCGATGGTCGGGATAGGCGCGCTTCGCCGGGGCCGGGAAGTCGCGATCGGCAAATGCGCCGACCGCGACCCCGATTTTGTCCGGCTTGCGGGACGGGTACCAATAGACGCTGCTGCCGCAGGTCGGGCAGAAATGAAAGGTCACCGGATACCCGCTGTCGGCGGGCCGCGCATAAGTCGACGCCTCGCCGGATATCCGGACGCGATCCCGATCAAAGAACGCGACAACGCCAAAGGCGCTGCCGGTCCTGCGCTGGCAGTCCCGGCAATGGCACAGCGCCACCAGCGTCGGCTCCCCCTCGCAGACCACCGACAGGCAGCCGCATGAACAACGTGCGTCTCGGGTTTTCATAGCGGGAGTTTAGCGGCCGCCAACGAATCCCCCAACACACCGCCGCTCAAAGGCTCGCCGAGCCGTATTTCTGTTCGTGCTTGAGCCCGAGATAGAGGCACAGGCACATGGCGATCAGCACCACGGTGAAAGGCAGGCCGACGGTGATTGCTGCCGCCTGGAGAGCGGTCAGCGCGTCCGCCCCGCCGCCGAACAGCAGGGCCGCCGCCACCACGCCTTCGATCACCACCCAGAAGATCCGTTGCACCACCGGTGCGTCGACCTTGCCGCCGGCGGTGATCGCGTCGATCACCAGCGACCCGGAATCGGACGACGTGATGAAGAAGACCAGGACGAGCACGATGCCGAGGGCCGAGGACACCGTCGCGACCGGCAGGTTTTCCAGCATCTGGAACATCGCCAGTTCGACCTTGTCCAGGCCACCGGCCAGGGCGCCGACGCCGTTCTGGATCTGGTCCAGCACCGACCCGCCGAAGACGCTCATCCAGACCAGGGTGACCAGGGTCGGGATCAGCAACACCGCAATGATGAACTCGCGCACCGTGCGGCCCTTGGAGACCCGGGCGATGAACATGCCGACAAAGGGCGACCAGGAAATCCACCAGGCCCAGTAGAACACCGTCCAGCCCTGCATCCAGGCCTCGTCGTCGCGGCCGACCCAATTGCTGTAGCTGACGATATCGCCCAGATAGCCGACGATCGTCGTGCCCATGGTCGAGAAGATCACCGCGGTCGGTCCGACCACCAGGACGAACAGCATCAACAGGCCGGCCAGGCTCATGTTGATGTTGCTCAACACCTTGACCCCGCCGTCCAGGCCGCGCAGGACCGAGATCAAGGCAATCGCGGTCACCAGGGTGATGATCGCGATCTGGGTCGCGACCGTGGCCTCGAAGCCGAACAGATAGGCCAGCCCGGCCGAGGCCTGTTGGGCGCCGAAGCCCAGCGAGGTCGCCAGGCCGAACAGGGTCGCCAGAACCGCCACCGTGTCGATCAGGTGCCCGAACGGCCCCCAGGAATGGTCGCGTATCAGCGGGTAGAAGGCGGACCGGATGGTCAGGGGCAGGCCCTTGTTATAGGAGAAGAAGGCCAGCGACAGACCGACCACGGCATAGATCGCCCAGGGATGCAGGCCCCAATGGAACATGGTGGCGCTCATCGCCTGCTTGGCGGCCGCCGGGGTGTTCTTCTCGACCCCCAGCGGGGTTTCGTACCAACCGGTGTAGTACGCGGTCGGTTCGGCCACGCTCCAGAACATCAGGCCGATGCCCATGCCGGCCGCGAACAGCATGGCGAACCAGCTGATGGTGGTGAATTCCGGCTTGGCGTCGGCCCCGCCCAGGCGAATATTGCCGACCGGCAGCACGATCAGGATCAGGCAGAACACGACAAAAATGTTGCCACCCAGCATGAACAGCCAGTCGAAGGCCCCGATCGACCACCATTTGGCGCCGTCGAAAGCGCCCTTGGCCGCCTCCGGTGCCATCAACACTCCGAGCACGAACAGCAGAACCAGCCCGGCGGAGATCCAGAACACCGGGTGATGGACGTCCATCCCCCACCGTTTCAGGTTGTCCTGCCCGATTTCGTAATCGGTGTCGTAAAGCGCTTCCTGTGCCACTCTTTCGGTCATCGGTCGCTTCCCCCTGAGGTTTCATCAATGTTTTTTACTTGATGCATATTTTCGCCCAACCGATGGTGGGGTCTTGCCCGCATACGACCGTTTTGCGACAGATATCGAAATGCCGTCTCCGCCATCCGCCACCATGCCGCGCCGGCGAAATTGCCTCCTACTCCGGTCCGTAGTTCTCCCAGGGCATCCCACTTGAGGGTCAATAGGACAAGCTTGGTGACTGGTGCAGGTAGGTGCTGTCGTCCAACTGCTTCAGCATGAAATCGGCGACGTCCTGGTGCGAGATTTTCAGCTTCAGCCGCCGGTCCGGGCGCGTCTGACCGTGCCAATAGGAACCGGTGTGCCGGCCCTTGGCAAAGTTGCCAGGGCGGACGATCGTCCAATCCAGTTTTGTGCTTCGCAGACACGCTTCCTGGGCTTCGTGGTCGGCATAGACGTGCCGCATCAGCAGCGGAAACACGATGTATCGGTAATGGAACGGCAGGAGATCCCGGCTGTCGCCGGCGCCTAAACCCGAGAGGCAGACGATACGCCCGACTTTTGCAGCCGCCATGGCCTCGACAATGGCCCGTGTTCCCGTAGCTCTCAGTCCTTCCCGGTTCATCAGCGGCTTACCCAATGTGCACAACACCGCATCCTGCCCCCGAATAGCCGCCAGGACCGAATCCTGGTCACACACGTCACCCTCAACAATTCGCAGCGCCGGGTGGTCCTGATCCAGTTTCCCTGACCTGCGCACATGGGCGGTCACTTCATGGCCTGACGCGAGAGCCTGGGACACGACCTGCCGCCCGATCTTTCCGGTGGCGCCAAAGATCGCCAGTTTCATAGTTCTCTCCTTTTCTTGACACAGTGTAAATTGACATAGTGTCAAGTAGGCGGTACTTTACAGCATGTCAAGAGACGAAACCAATACGCGGACCCGAATTCTGAAAGCCACGTTGGATCTGCTGGAGGCCGGTCCGGGCCACACCGTCCGGATGTCGGATATCGCCCAGCGGGCCGGCGTGTCGCGGCAGGCGCTCTATCTGCATTTCGCGACCCGTGCCGATTTGCTGGTTGCGACCACCTTTTACCTGGATGCCTTGAAGGACAGCGACCGGCGTTTGGTTGCCAGTCGAACCGCGGCGACGGGCATTGAGCGCCTGGAGGCTTTCATCGACGCCTGGGGTAACTATATCCCAGAGGTCTATGGCGCCGGCCGGGCGCTGATGGCGATGCAGGACAGCGACGAGGCGGCCAAGGCAGCCTGGTCGCAACGGATGCAGGACATGCGCGAGGGCTGTCAGGCGGCGATCGACGCGTTGGCCCGCGACGGCCGGTTGGTAGCCGGGCAGACATCGGAACAGGCGACGGATCTGTTGTGGACCCTGTTGTCGGTCCGCAGTTGGGAGTCCTTAGTCCGCGATTGTGGCTGGCCGCAGTCGCGTTACGTGGCAACCATGAAAGCGACGGCCAGACGCCTGTTCGTCGCAGACGACGCAGCCGATTGACGGCCCGGCTGGCGATGGAGACATTCACAGAGGGGGAAGTGGCATGATTTGGTTGGGTATGATCCTATTTTTCGGACTGCACCTGGTTCCGGCGCGACCGGCATTGCGAGACCAACTGGTCGGGCGGTTGGGCGAAAATGGCTACAAGGGCGCCTTTGCGCTTCTGTCCTTGGCGGGCCTCACGCTTATCATCATCGGCTATGCCAGCATGGAGTATCAGGAATTCTGGCTGTCCGAGGTCTGGGCCAAACACCTTACCCTGACCATCATGCCGATCGCCTTCATCCTGCAGGTGGCGGCCAACCAGAAGGGCCATATCCGCCGCAAGCTCAAGCACCCGATGTTGATCGGGGTGTTGCTGTGGGCGCTGGTGCACCTGCTCAACAATGGCGATTTGGCATCGATCCTGCTATTCGGCCCCTTTGCCCTTTATTCGGTTTTCGCCATTCTGTCGGCCAACCGTCGCGGCAAGGTGCCGACTTATGAGACCGCCAACGCCACCCACGACCTGATCGCCGTCATTGTCGGCCTTGTCCTGTTCGGCATTGTGTGGTGGGCACATGGCTTCCTGTTCGGGGTCCAACCGGTGTTCTTTGGCTGAGACGGTCGCGCGCGGTGGCAGGGTTGAAGATCGTCCGCACCGATGCCGAACTGCACACACCCCGGATCGATGCGGGCCTGCGTGCCGCCGGCCACGACCTGGTCCTGCTGCCCGACGGTATCGGCGAGGCGGACCTGATCGCCGCGGTCGGCGACGCCGACCTGCTGTTGATGTGCTACACCCCGATCCCGGAGCCCGTGATCACGGCCGCGAAACGGCTAAGAGGTATCGTTAAATACGGGGTCGGCATCGACGCCATCGACATCCCGGCCGCGCAGGCTCGCGGCATCGTCGTGGTCAACGTTCCGGAATATGCCGAGGAGACGGTGGCCGAAGGTGCCTTCACCCTGATGATCGCCCTGGCCAAGCAATTGCTGCCCTTGGACCGGGAAATGCGCAGCCGGGGCTGGGCCTGGCCCGAGCCGACCTGGATGGGTGCCGACCTGGCGGAGAAGACCATCGGCCTGGTCGGGCTGGGCCGGATCGGGCGCAGCATGGCCCGCATGGCCGGGGCCGGCTTTCGCATGCGGGTTCTGGCCTACGACCCGCATGTGCCGGCCGAGGCAATGCAGGTGGCCGGGGTCGAGACATGTGCGGACCTCAAGGCGATGTTGCGACAGTGCGATTTCGTTTCCGTCCATTGCGTCCTCAACCCCGAGACCCGCCACCTGATCGGTGAGGCAGAGCTCAAGGCGATGAAAGACACGGCCGTGCTGATCAACGTTTCGCGGGGTGCGATCATTGATGAAGCCGCCCTGGTCAGGGCTGTCGACCGGGGCTGGATCGCCGGCCTTGGCCTCGACGTTTACAGCCAGGAGCCGCTGGCCCTGGAGGGTCATCCCTTGAGCGGGCTGTTCCACCGCCCCAATGTGATCCTGATGCCCCACCTCGCCTTCTACACCGAGGCGGCCATGCAGCGGTTGGAGAGCGAGACCCTGGAGCGTTGCTTCGAGATCCTGGAAGGACGCCCTGTTCTGGTCAAATCCGACGACCCCAGGCTGCGTGGCCAGGCCAAAGGGGTGAGGTTCGCCGATCCCTGACCGTGTGGAACCGGCCTGCCCTGTTCATTCATTTCTGCTTCGCGCACCCGCGCGCTCGCGCCACAGAATGAACAGACCGCCGCCGACGATCAGGAACGCACCCGGGATCAAACGGTCGAACGGCGCCTCGGCAAAGAAAATCCAGCCCAGGCAAAAGGAAAACGGGATCGCGAAATATTCGAACGGGGACAAGCTGCTGGGTTCAGCCAACCGGTAGGCTGAGATCAGACAATAGGCGGCGAGGCCGCCGGCCACCCCCAAGGCGATGAGCCAAAGCCAGTCCCAGGGTGACAGGACAGGGACAAAGCCCCCGGTGAACGCAACCAACCCGACCGCGGCAACCAGCGTTCCGGCATTGTAATAAAGGTTGATCAACGGGGTCGGCACCGCGCCGTCGAACAGCCGGGCGGTGACGCTGGTGCCGGCAAAACCAAGTGCGGCGCACAGCGGCAGAAGGGCATGCCAGGTGAACACTTCGAACCCGGGGCGAAGCACCATCAGGACGCCGGAAAATCCGATCGCCACCGCCAGCCAACGCCACAGCCCGACCCGATGGCCCAGTACCGGGATGGACAGTGCCGTCACGAACAGCGGACCGGCAAACAGGATCGTCGTCGCGGTAGCGAATTCCAGGTGGCGCAGTGCCAGGTAGAAACTGACTTGAGCGCACGCACCCAAGCCACCGCGCGCCATGGCGAGCCGCCACTGCCGGATCACGAAGGGCCTGCCCGCCCGGTTCCATTTTTGCGACCAAAAGAGAATGAACAGGGTCGGGATCAGACCGAAGACATTGCGGAACATCGCCAGTTGCGGGGTGGGATAGTCCCGGCTGAGATGCTTGATGATTGCGCCCATGACGTCATACAGCAGGATCGCCATCAGCATGACGGCCGCCGCCACAAGGAAAGATACGGGCTTGGTTTTAGAGCTCATGACCGGGTCTTTCGACGACTGCAGTTGGCGTGCGGCGCCCAGTTTGACGAGTTTTAACCCATTGACAAGACTGCCATTTTTTCCCAAAATTACGTATCCGGATGATCTGAAATGAAAACCGGTGCGCAGGCGGGACGCATGCGGCAGTGAGCTTCTGAATTTGGATGGTTCTGCTCTTGTTTCTCGGGGCAGTGCCGGCGGCCGACACTTGGTCGGTCGTCGCTGTCGTTCCGGCGACCGGTGAAATCAGCGGCGTCGGCCCCACTTGCACCCTCTGGGCCTCGGCGATCTTCGGCCTGATTCTCGGCAAGGGCATCATCGTCTCCCAGGCAGCTTCGAACCGGCAAGCCCGGCGGCGTGGCGACGAACTCCAGAAACAGGGGGCGAGCCCGGCCGAGATCATCGCGGCGATCGCCGATCCCGGCTTGGGTTCCAGCCATGCCCAGCAACAGCACGGCATCGCCGCGCCCTATCCATGACGGAACGCGGTTCGAAGCGCACCCGCCGTGCCGTTGCCGGAGGTTGGCCGGACTCCCTGGTCCCGACATGGGATTTCCAGGATAGAGTTTCGCCTTTACAGTTCCCTGCATATCTCAAACCCGGGCAAAGGAACGCTGGCCAGTGGATCAGGACTTAATCCCACCATCCTTCGATGATCCCATCGACCGTCGTGCCGTACCGGCGCTGAAAGTCCACCCCATGGTTTTGGGCCACGGCGGCGAAGCGTTGTTCGCGGCCGGCGTGGCGGACATGGATTTCCGGGTGCCGCCGGCGGTTCTCGCCGCTTTGCAGGCACGGCTGGACCACGGCGTGTTCGGATATGAGACGGTACCGGACACACTGATACCGGCGCTGACCGGTTGGCTCGACCGACAGCATGGATGGCGGGTTGAAGAGCAGCATATCCTGCGAGCCCCGAACATCCTCAATGCCCTGGCTATTGCCGCATCCCTGTTCACCGGCGAAGG
The DNA here is from genome assembly GCA_964344385.1 of uncultured Sneathiellales bacterium. Classification (GTDB taxonomy): domain Bacteria; phylum Pseudomonadota; class Alphaproteobacteria; order CAYFNG01; family CAYFNG01; genus CAYFNG01. The sequence goes on along the minus strand of CAYFNG010000003.1, from coordinate 274,465 downwards.
CGATGGGGTAATCGTTCAGCCACCGGTATTCTTCGACTTCTTCGACGTCTTGCGGGAAAACCACCGTCGCATCGTCCACAACCCGCTGGTGCTGCGCGACGGCCGCTACGGCATGGATTTCGAAGACCTGGAGCGCAAGGCCGCCCTGCCCCACACAAAGATGATCTATCTGTGCAACCCGCACAACCCAGTGGGGCGCGTCTGGACCGTGGAGGAACTTCGGACCCTGGGTGATATCTGTGCCCGGCATGGGGTCCTGGTGGTCGCCGACGAAATGCATGGCGATCTGGTGTTCCCGGGCTACCGTTACACGCCCTTTGCCGCCGTGGGGCCGGAATTCGCGGCGAACTGCATCACCTGTCTGTCGCCGGCCAAGACCTTCAACATCGCGTCCTGCTGTGCCGCCTTCACCATCATCACCGACGATGACAGACGCACCGCGTTTCAGGCCGAGAACAGTCGCTTGACGGTCAACAAGAACAACGCGTTCGCCAATGTGGCGATGGAAGCCGCGTTCACCCATGGTGACGCCTGGCTGCAGGCAGTCCTGGCCTATCTCGAGGGCAATGTCGACCTGGTCCGGAGTCGATTTGACGCGATGCCGGGGATCGAACTGATCGAGCCGGAAGGCACCTTCCTGCTCTGGGTCGATTTTCGGGGACTCGGGTTGCCACCCGACCAACTCATGACGTTTCTCAGGCTGAAGGCCGGCTGGGCAGTGACCCGCGGCTTCGCCTTCGGCGAGGAAGGCGCCGGTTTCGCCAGGGTCAATATCGGCTGCACCCGGTCCAGCCTCGAAGCGGCACTGAGCCGACTCGCCGCCGCCATCGGCTGAGGTACGTTCGGATTGGCAATCAGCAGGTCAACAACACAACCGAGAACTTGTAGACAAACCTGGCCAAGTGACCTAATCGGGGGATCACTGGTCAAACACCCGTCGCTTCGATAGGGTTTACATCGCGTTTCTTGCACACGGGGACACTGCAAAATGGCAAGAAAAATCACCGTCTTCACTGCTCTGGCGATCGGGCTCGCGCTCGCCGGCTGTGACGATGCTCCACCGGCCGAAACTGCCGAACGGGTTCGTGCGATCAAGGCATTCGTCGTGAGCGAACGTGCCGGAGCGGACCAACGACGGTTCTCGGGAACGCTGGTTGCATCCGACACGTCGGGATTGGCTTTCGCCGTTTCCGGGACGGTTGCCGACGTCAAGGTTACCCAGGGTGCACGTGTCAGCGCCGGTCAGGTCTTGGCGAAGCTGGATTCGACACCGTTTGATCTCAACGTTCAGGCGGCAAAGGCGGAACTGGCTGCATCGCGAGCCAGGTTCTCCGAAAAAAAGGGCGAACTGGATCGCCAGCAGCAACTCTTCGACAAGGGTTGGGTAGCCAAGGCCGCGCTTGATCAGGCGCTTGCCGCACATCAGTCGGCCGAGGCAGAATTGAATCTCGCGCGGACCCGTCTTGGAACCGCGCAGCGTGACCTCGAGAAATCGGTCTTGAGAGCGCCATTCGACGGCTTGATCGCCGAGCGTTCGGTTGAGCCATTCGAGGAGGTACAGGCCGGCGCGCCCCTGTTCCAGATCAATTCGGAAGGCGCGCTGGAAACGGTGTTTTCGGTTCCCGACAAGGTGATCGACCGGATGTCCATCGGCGTCGACGTGATCGTGGACGTCGGAACGATCGACTTTTGCGGCTGCACGGCGATCATTTCCGAAATCGGCAGTGCGTCGGGCAACGCCAACACCGTTCAGGTGAAAGCGTCCCTGTTGAACGCCAATGACGGGATGCTGCCGGGTATGGCGGCCAATGTCACGGTTCCGCTGTCGGACGATAGCAAGGAACAGGGGTTTCTCGTGCCTCTGACGGCGATCGCGCCGGGTGACGATACGGCCCAGGGTTATGTGTTCGTGTTCGACCCGAAAGCAGAAGTGGTCCGAAAAGTCCCGGTGCAGGGCGGCGACGGCGTTGACGGGAATTTCGTGGAAATCATCGGGGGCCTCGGGCTCGGCGATGTTGTCGCCTCGGCCGGCGTCAGTTTTCTGCGGGACGGTCAACGTGTCCGGCGCATGGGCGAGTAGCCGCCAATGAACCTCGCGGAACTCGCCCTCAAAAACTCCCGCATCACGGCCATCGCGATCCTGGGCATCATCGCCCTGGGGCTGACAACCTATCTGAACTATCCCAGCGCCGAAGACCCGACCATTCAGATCCGCTCGGCCAGCGTGACCGCCAGCTATCCCGGAATGTCGGCGGAGCGGATCGAGGAACTCATCGCGGTTCCGCTGGAAACCGCAATGCGCGAGATAGCGGAAATCGACACGATCGAGACCACGGCCAAGCCCGGCTCGGTGAAGCTGAACCTGACGATACGGGATGACGTCGCGGACCTCGACCCGGTGTTTCAGGATATTCGCGAAAAGGCGGACGACGTCCAGCGTGAGCTGCCGCAGGGGACCAGCGGACCGTTTGTCAACGACGAGGAAGGCCTGACCGCCATCGCGACCGTGGCACTGTGGGCCGACGGGTTTTCCATGTCGGAAATGAGCGATGTGGCCCGCGACGCGCGTGAAGTCCTCTATACGCTCAACGGGGTCCGGCGGATCGATTTGTTCGGTGTCCAGGATGAGCGGGTCTACCTGGAGATGAACCCTGCACGCCTCTCCGAACTGGGGGTATCGCCGCAACAGATCTTCGGCACCCTGTCGGCCCAGAACATCATCGAACCCGGTGGCGAAATCAACGCCGGCGGCCGAACCGTGGCCATCGAACCCACCGGCAACCTGTCGTCCGTCGAAGAGATCGGTGCGGTCTCGTTCCGCATTCCCGACACGGATCGCACACTCCGGTTGGACGAGGTCGTGACGCTACGCCGGGACTATGTTGACCCACCGGATTATCCCGCCTTCTTCAACAACCGCCCGGCCATCATTCTCGCGATTTCAACGATCGAAGGCACCAACAACGTCGCCTTTGGCACGGAACTCACGGCACTGCTGCGGGAGATCGAGCAGGACCTGCCGATCGGCTACGTTTTCGAATACGCAACCTTTCAACCTGGCCTGATCGAGGAATCGGTCCAGTCGGCGGTCAGCAACGTTTACCAGACACTCACCATTGTCCTGGTGGTGGTGATGCTGTTCCTGGGTCTCAGGACCGGTCTCATCGTCGGGTCGTTCGTACCGCTGACGATGCTGCTCGGGATCATCGTAATGCGATATATCGAAGTCGAACTTCAGCGCATGTCGATCGCCGCGATGATCATCGCGCTGGGGCTGCTGGTCGACAACGGGATCGTGGTCGCCGAGGACATAAGGGTGCGGATCGAACGGGGTGTTTCGCGGGCGGTAGCGGCGACGCAGTCGGTCCGTTCGCTGGCGGTCCCGTTGCTGATTTCGTCCCTGACCACGATCTTCGCCTTTTTGCCGATGTTGCTTACCGAGGGAGGCGCGGGCGAATATGTGCGGTCCCTGGCCCAGGTGGTTGCCATCCTTCTGTTGGCGTCCTGGCTGCTGTCGATGACGGTCACGCCGGCGATGTGTGTTTGGTTCCTGAGATCGGGGCCCGGATCCGAACCCGCTCAAACTCCCGAAAATGGCGACCAGGAATATACCGGTGTGTTCTACCGGGCCTATCGCGCGATCCTGCTGGCCATGTTGCGGGTGCGCCTGTTGGTGGTTGGCGTTTTGGTGGCGCTCCTGATCGGATCGGTTCAGCTGCTGGGAACGGTGAAGACCGAGTTCTTTCCGCTTGGAGAACGCAACCAGTTTCTGGTTTACCTCGACTTCGAGGCCGGAACCGACATTCGTGAGACACAACGCGAGTTGAGAACCCTGACCGCTTGGCTTTCGGACAAGAGGATCAACCCCGAAATCGTCAGCAACGTCGCCTATGTCGGTTTTGGCGGTCCCAGGTTTTTCCTGGCGCTGTCACCGGTCGACCCCGACCCGCAACGGGCCTTCGTTCTGATCAACACGAAAACGTCCGATGACGTGGGACCGGTGCTGGCCCGCGTCAACGGCTTCATGGATGCCTCGATCCCCGGGGCCCGGGCGGACGCCAAGAAGATGTGGTTCGGTTCGACGGAACCCGGCATCGTCCAGATCCGCCTGACCGGTCCCAAGAGCGAATTTCTGTTCGAAAAGGCGAAGTTCCTGGTCGACGCATTGCATGCCATTCCGGGAACCGTCGGTATCAAGCAGGACTGGGAGAACCTGGTTCTCAAGATCGTCGTGGACGTCGACCAGGTCCGAGCCAGCCGCGCCGGCATTTCGTCACAGGACGTTGCCGGCGCCCTGAATGCCACGTTCTCCGGGGCAGCGGTAACCGACTACCGCGAAGGCGACAGGGTGATTCCCGTCGTCGTTCGCGGCGAAGAGGATATCCGCTTCTCCCTCGCGGGCCTGCAGGAATCCCGGATGTACTCAACCTCGCAGGGGGAATACGTGACCCTGGGCCAGGTCGCGGAGATTCGCGCGGAATGGCAGTTCAGCCGTTTGAAAAGACGCGATCAGCAGCGTACCGTCACCGTTGAAGGCCGGCACTTGGAATTGACCGCGCCTCAGTTGCTCGACGCGCTGGGGCCCGCCCTGGCGGCACTGGACCTGCCGGCCGGCCACCGGTGGGAGATCGGCGGCGAGATCGAGGATCAAGCCGAGGCCAATGAGAACTTGTTCGGACTGCTGCCGATTGCACTGAGCGGCATCGTCTTGCTGTTGATCGGACAGTTCAATTCGATCCGCAAGGGCGGGATCATACTGGCTTCGATACCCTTGATCGTGATCGGTGGCACCCTTGGCCTTATCGTCATGAATGCGCCCTACGGGTTCATGGTGCTGCTGGGCTTCTTCAGCCTTGCCGGGATCCTGATCAACAACGGGATCGTGCTGATCGACCGGATCCAGACCGAGGAAGCTGGCGGGCGGGAGCCAGGCGATGCCATCGTGACCGCCTGTCTGGCACGGCTGCGACCGATTCTGATGACCACGCTCACGACCGTGCTGGGCCTGGTGCCGCTGATCCTGTTCGGCGGGGCGCTGTTCTATGGGATGGCCAGCGTGATCGCGTTCGGGCTCATCGTCGGGACGGTCCTCACCCTGGGATTCGTACCCGTGGTCTATTCGCTGTTGTATCGCGTGCGCGTTCACGCCACGGCCGGAGACGAGCCGACCCGCACCGGTTGACTGGATATCGCGCCGTAATGCCGCTAACCTGGGGCCAACGAGGCACAACAATGGTCCGTTCGCCGTCATTTCCTGGCGGACTGAGTTTCGTCCGGGTGAAAGGGCCCGATCGCAAGTTCGTAGCAAGCAGGGTGACGCCATGCCCCCCGAACAAACATACCAGGCGCGCAAGGACCGTGTGATGAAGGCGGCCCGACTGGAGGAACCCGACCGGGTGCCGGTGGTGCTGGAATATTCCGGCTTCGCCGCCCACGTCACCGAAACACCGATGGCGGAGTTCCTCAAACGGCCCGACACCAATTTGGACGTGATGCTGGAAGCCTGGGATCGGGTCGGCGATGGCGACGCGATCAACTACGGATCGTTCTGGCCCTATGGGCTCTGCTATTCCTTTTTTTCCAAGGTCCGGGTGCCAGGCGTCGACCTGCCCGACGACGAGATGTGGCAGGTGGCCGAGACCGAGTTGATGAAGCCGGAAGACTATGACGTCATTCTGAGCTCGGACTGGCCTGATTATTTCCGATCCTTTCTCGAGCAGCGGGTCCTCGACGACGTGCCCGCCGAGTTCAAGCCGCCGCAATGGCTGTCGCCCGACGCCCGCGGCACCTGGATGGCCAAAGGCGTGCCGGTGCTCAGCGGTGGCGACGTGACGACCCCGTTCGAGCTGTTGTGCGGTTCGCGCTCGCTGATGGAATTCTGCGTCGACCTGATGACCATCCCCGACAAGGTCGAAGCGGCGATGGACGTGATCGTGCCGCACCTGACCCGTACCGCCATCCGCCGGGCTCGCAAATACGGCTATGACGGGGTCTGGGTCGGCGGCTGGCGCACCGCCCCGGCCAACCTCTCGCCCGAGATGTGGGACCGCTTCGTCTGGCCCTATTTCCGACGGGTGGTGACCGAGGTGACCGAGGCCGGGCTGATCGCCTATCTGCATCTCGATTCCGACTGGACCCGGGAATTCGAGCGCTTCCGGGAACTGCCCCGGGGAGCCTGCGTGATGGCGCTGGACGGCGAAAGCGACATCCGAAAAGCCCGTGAAGTCCTGGACGGCCATATGTGCGTCATGGGCGACGTGCCGGCCAGCCTGCTGTTCTCGGGCTCGCCCGACCAGGTCTATGACTATGCCTCGGCCCTGGTCGGCGAACTCGGGCCAACCGGCTTCATCCTGCAATCGGGCTGCGACATCCCGACCAACGCCAAGCTGGAAAATGTCCAGGCCATGGTGGCGGCGGCGATACAGTAATTCCAACGGTCATCTGCGATGACCGTTGTTTGGCCCTCAAGCGCCGGGCGCGCGCCTCCGCGCGCTGGGCTTCCGGCGCATAAGCGCCGACGGCCATTCGGCCTTGCCTCAGCCCCATGGGGGCTTCGGTTTGGTTTGTTGGGCCCTCAGGCGCCGGGCGCGCGCCTCCGAGCGCTGGGCTTCCGGCGCATAAGCGCCGACGGCCGTTCGGCCTTGCCTCAGCCCCATGGGGGCTTCGGTTGGTGATTCTCCTGGTCCTTAGGCGCCTGCTCCCCGGTTTCACCCCCACCCCATCCCTCCCCCCTCAAGGGGGAGGGGGCAAGCTGTTGATTTTGAGCAATAATTCCCCTCCCCCCTGGAGGGGAGGGTTAGGGAGGGGGGGATAGCTCAGCCCCTGGTCGTGGCTTCGGTTTGGTTTGTTGGGCCCTCAGGCGCCGGGCGCGCGCCTCCGCGCGCTGGGCTTCCGGCGCATAAGCGCCGACGCGCATTCGCGCTTACCTCAGCCCCTGGTCGGGGCTTCGGTTGGCGATTTCCGACCCTTGGCTGACGCAGCTAACCGGTTTCCGCCAGGATCTGCAGCAGGCGATTGGCTTCGTCGACGGCGGTGACGCAGTCATCGGCATAGCCATCCGCGCCGACGTCACGGGCGTAGTCCGGCGTGACCGGGGCGCCGCCGACCATGATCTTGAGGTCCCGGCGCAGGCCCGATTTGTCCAGCTCGCCGATCACGGTTTCGAAATGCGGGATGGTGGTGGTCAGCAAGCCAGACATGGCGACGATCTGCGGCCGGTTCTCCTCAACCGCGGCCAGGAATTTGTCGGCCCGGACGTCGATGCCGATGTCGACGATGTGATAGCCGTTGCCGGCCAGCATCATGCCGACCAGGTTCTTGCCGATGTCGTGGATGTCGCCGGTGATGCTGCCCAGGACCACGGTCCCCTTGGCCTCGGCCGCCTCGCCTTTCAGGTGCGGCTCCAGAAGGGGGAGGCCCCGGTTCAGGGCGCGCACCGAGATCAGCACCTCGGGCAGAAACACCTGGCCGTCCTTGAACAGTTCGCCCAGTGCCTGGATGCCGGTGATCATCGCGTCTAGCACGGCACGGGGAGCGGTTCCTTCCCGCAGACCTTCCTCAACCAGTTCAACCGTCGTCTCCGCCTCGCCGTGGCGCACCGCCCAGGTCAAATCCTCCAACTCGAAATCCATACCCCTACCCTGTATTTACTTGGCCAACAATCCACATCACCCGATATGTCCCGGGCCGGTCGACGTGTTATAGCATCGCCCGACGCGTTTGGCTCATCCGCCAATCGTCTGGGCCCGGTGATAGGCCGCGTCCAGCCCCTGCTCGACCGATGCGGCCAGAGGCGAGTCCTTCATTGCCAGGAGCCCCGCGGCCGTGGTTCCGGCATAGGCGATCATCTCATTGACATGGTCCCCGGGTGCAGCTTCCGATCCCGCCAGGACCTCCCCGCTCGCCCGGAACAGCTGCCGCATGGCCCGCTCGGCAATCGCCGGATCGATGCCGCGTTTCACGGCATAGTTCACCATGCAATCGGCAAAGTAGGCGACGAAGCCCGGGACCGGGCCGGTCATGGCGGTGAACAGGTCGATCTGGTCCTCGTTCGCCACCTCGTCGGTCAGGCCGCAGGCCGCGAACAGGTCGCGCACCCGCTCGCGATCCGCCTCGCTTATGCCCTCGCCGGCGCACCAGGGCGAATAGGCCTGCCCGATCTCGGCGGCCGGGCTCGACATCGCCCGCACCACCCGCCGCGCCCCGGTCTCCGCCTGGATCCGGGCGATCGAAATCCCCGCCATCACCGAGATCACCAGCCGATCCCCCACCGCGATCGCCAGCGACGGCACCAAGTGCGGCGGCACCGACAGGACCACGACCTGGCAGGCGTCGACCAGGTCCTGGTTGCGTGTCGTCGACTGCAAGCCCGGCCAACCCTCGAAACCGACCCGGCTGCCCGACCGGCTGGAAATCCACACCCGTTCGGGCGCCACATAGCCGTTGCGCAGCAGTGCCCGCGCAATCGCCCCGCCCAAGGCGCCATTGCCGCCAATGATCCCGATCGAAGGTTCAGGTGCCATGGCCGTTCACTCCCCGGTGTTGTTTGTCATTGTCGTCAAGGATGATACGCCGAAATGCGATCAGCGAGCAGCACCGAAAGGCCGGCGCCGCAGGCTGCGCTCTTGGCGTCCTCGACCCAATTCGCCGCCTGGGCACTATTGGCTTGATCGACAGTTTCGCCGGCTGCACAGTCTTCTGAGCGACGGCAAAAGGCCAATCCGGGTCCTGTCTTGGATGGGCAGCGCGGGATTTGCGGTATCGCCCGGCCATCAAAGCCGAGGTGCCAGTCTGTTCCGACACGGCGCCGGGGGCGAGACCGACCTTTACTTCAGCCGGCCGCGAGCCTGTACCATCGTCGGCGACCACCGTTGCCCACTTCAACGACATGCCGGCCGGCGACGCTGTTGGAGGGAAAGCTCATGACAAGCCTTGCCGCAATCAGGACTCTCACGGGCCGGAATGCCGGGCCCGATGCTTTCGAATTGTCGGACCAGATCGCTCGCGCCTTCCAGGTCGAGGAGTTGAAGGCGACACGCCGGTCGCGGAATGCGGCGTTGGTAACGCTGATCATCATCGCTGTGTGGCTTCAAGTGATGTTGCCGTTCCGCGAAGCCCTTTTCTATGAGGCGATCTTGACCGGGGTCGCAATCATTATCCTGGCCGACAGCACATTGAAGAGCAGCCGGTTCGCGCGCCCCTGGCACAGCTACGTAATCGTGCTGGGACTGTATGGCCTTTTCGCTTTCGGCGCCCTGGTTCCAAACCCGTTGGACAGCACACCCTGGCCGCCGCAGATGCAGCAGCGTTTCGGCCTGTTCGTCTTTGGCTTTGTATTCCTGGTGCCGTTGACCTTCAACTACTCGCCATCGCTGATGTTGTGGGGTGGGGCGGCGTGCGCCGGGACGTGGAGCGTCGGCATCATCAGGCTTCTCAACCATCCCGCCACAATCACCGCGGCACCGATCGGAACGGTCACTTCGGAACAGGAGCTTGCGATCTTCCTGGACCCCAATTTCGTCAACATCGACATGTGGGTGCAGAATCTGGTGGTCATGGCGATGGTGTCGGGGGCCCTGGCCGGCGTGATCGCCCGGTCGCGGAGATTGGTCTTTGGCCAGGCTCAGGCCGCGCGTGAGCGCGGTAATCTGGCGCGCTATTTCCCACCCACCGTCGTCGACCGCCTGGCCGAAATGGATGAACCGTTGGGCAGTGCCAAGTCCCAGCCGGTCGCGGTGTTGTTCGCCGATATCGTCGGTTTTAGCCGCATCGCCGAAAGCAGTCGGCCCGAGCAAGTGTTCGACTTGCTGCGCGACTTTCATGGCCGGCTGGAACGCGCCGTGTTTGACCATGGTGGCACGCTGGACAAGTTTCTGGGCGACGGTGTGATGGCGACCTTCGGCACTCCCGATACGTCGGCGGCCGACGCCGGCAACGCGATCGCCTGTGGGCATGCCATGCTTGCCGCAGTCGCTCAATTGAACCAACGGCGGACCGCGGAGGGCCTGGCCCCGATCCGGCTGTCGGTCGGCATCCATCATGGCCAGGTTCTGCTCGGCGATATCGGCTCCGAACGGCGGCTGGAATTTGCCGTATTGGGCGATGTCGTCAATGTGGCAAGCCGGTTGGAGCATCTGACCCGGGAGCTGGACTGCTGCATGGTGATCAGCGACGACCTGGTCGCCGCGGCAGGTGCCGAGTCCACCGAGAGGGCCACCGCCCTGACGGCCGAGTTCAAGCCCGGCGACGCCCAATCGATCCGCGGCCGCGAACAACCCGTCGCGGTGTGGTGCCTGGGTGATGCCGCTGCAGACCGGTTTTGTCCCCGCGACTGATTTTGCCACCTCTGACAGGAGGGTTTGGAACGCTCTGAGTGCTTGCATCCATCCGCTCTCGCGATTACGGTTCTGCCTGTATTGGTTGATGAGAATGCGGAATGAACAAACTTGAGGCGCAGAAACGGGTCGGTCGAATTCTTGCGTTTCGGGAAGAGTTGTCCGAACTGAACCTCGAGAACGTCCTCAATTTGACAGGGGCGGATTTGGACCGCGTCAGGTCCTACCACGATCAACTGCTCAAGGATTTTGCTCGCAGGTTCGACACCGATCTTTCGGATTCCGAGCGCCAGCTGTCTTGGGGGGATGCGCGTTGTATCCACCCTTGGCGCCATTGCCTTCTCCTTGGCGGTGTTCCTGTTCTTCGAACATTATTGGGATAGTTTTTCGACACCGGTCCAGGTCGGACTGGTGAGCGTCGCACCGTTTCTCGGCTGGGGCCTCAGCGAGGTCGTGGCCGCACGATTCAAGACCACCCACTACACGTCCCTCGCCGTCCTTGTCGCCATTGCATGCTTTGTTGTGGATCTTCAAGTCGTTGGCGAAATCTACAACGTCACGCCATCGCCCTATGCCCTGTTGGCATGGGGTTTGTTCGGCTTATTCCTCGCGTACCGGCATGACCTGGTCATCGTGTTGGGTCTTTCGTTGATTGCCTTGATCGCCTTCGTCGCCGGCTTTTTCATCGATCTGTCGGGCTTCGAATGGCCGAACGCAGGACGTCTCGAGTACTACTTTGCACCCAGCATTTTGTGTATGGCCCTTCCTATCTTAGCCAAAACATCGGTCATCGGCCGATATCGGCGGACCTATTTTTTCATCGGTCTCCTGTTTTCCTTTTTCACGTTGGAAGGGTTGGTCGCTTTTCCCGAGGAAAGCCTGCTTCCGGTCCCGGTTTGGGCCGTTGAATGGTTCTACACGGTCCTTGCTTTTGCCGCAGCCGGCTTCGGAATCTGGCGATGCGTCCAAGCGCAATGGGCCGGTGGCACCTATCTGTCGGCTGTCTTTTTTGTCATTTTCATGGTTCACAAGTTTTTCGATTGGTTCTGGAAGGCATGGCCGAATTACGCCTTCTATCTGGCGCTCGGCTGCATTTCCATAGTCGTCATTATTCTGTTGAACCGATTGAGGACCGCGTTGCGGCAGGAGGAAGGATGACCTTGCTCAAACCAGTTGCCGCCCTTCTGGTTCTGATCGTGACCAATGTCTCGGTATTTGCCGGCATTGCCTGGAACCGCACCGGCGATCCTACAGGGCAATTGTCGTTGAACCAATGTGAGATCAATTCCTTCGATGACTGGTCGGGCGAAGAACAATCAGTGCGTAACCTCCAGCTTCGCGTAGCTTCAAACCAAACCTACAAGGAGCATGGCGACCTAGGCCTGGATACCGACTTGATCATGAGGGAATGGAACAAGCGGCAACAATATGTCGTTTTGCAACATGGTGGACCGGAGTGGGATGAGTATTTTGAGACCCTAGCACGCAGAAAAGGTCCGGGATTCCTCGGCACCGCCTATTCTCGGCTTATCGTTGTCGACGCCGCCGACGATCCGGAACCCCTCCTGCAACGGCACACCAACTTTAAAAACAGGGTGATCATGGTCGGTCGCGGGTCTTCATACTCTGTGAATGGGTCAGGCGACCGCGCCGTCTATTGGTCCTTGAAAGACCCCTGGGTCCCAATTGAAAGCCAGCACCGGACAATCGCCAATGAGATCCGAGAGGCAAGATTGCGTTTGCTGGAGGAAACGAGAAAAAGAGCCAATGAGACGGGAGAGGAGTACTCGTCTCCTCCCTGCGTGCCGACCCACGTCATAACGATCACCTGGGGGCGGCGTTTCGAACCCTGGGTCAGTTCCATCACGGCCATTGAGAAATGAGCCGCGGCACTTCCATCGATCGAACGACTTTGATCCGGATGGCAGGCCTAAGTGCCCTGGGAGCCCTCTTGGCGGCACTCTTGTGCACTGTCCCCGCCCTTGCACACCAAGACATGATCATCCCGAGGTCTGATTCCGGGGAACTTGACAGATTGCCCGCCAAGTACCAGCCGGCAACGCTCAAGATCACCCGGGACACGTCAAGCGATGGTTCGAATTTGCAAGTCGTTCTGCGGATCGGTGGCTGGCGCGTCGAAATGCCGCCCTGCCTCAGCAAGCTCTTCGATGTACCACCCAAACCGGGCATTGAGATTACCGCCTCGTGGTATCATCTGGGCGGGCGCAGCAAACTGCCCCCCTACATCAACATCCGCCTACCTCGACCCGGCGGTTTTTTTCGGCCAACCAAAGGCTACAAACTGCTCTTCAACCTCGAAAACGGCACGCTGATCTATGTTACCCACTTTTCCGGAGAGAGAGATTCATCGATTCAGTACAAAAAATTGCGCCTCAGTGCACTATGTGAACCCGCAGAACGCGACCAGTTGATGCCGGTCCCCGCCAAATAGTCACCCACTCTTCAGCAGAGCGTGCCATTCGGGATCATGGTCTTGTTGAAGACGCTGTCTGACCTAAAGGCTCTGTTTTGCACGCTGTCACCCGAAGGAGGATGATTGGCACCGGCGTTGGTCGTCCAGGCGGCGACGTCGACATCTGGCGATCCGCCATGAGCCCTTTCCACCCTGAATTTAAGGGTCCGGCAATTCCCCTGTGTCATGGTGGCGCAAATGCCCTCACGACATACAGGTGGTTGGGCCATGAGATCCTTTCGTATCCTGCCAGTCCTCGCCGTCCTTGTCGGCGGCCCGGCGATTGCGGCCGATCCCTATGATGGGCCGATTTACGATGGACACGCCCATCTCGCCAAATCCTCGAACCCGGAAAAGGCCTACGCCCACGTTATCGAGGCGGGTTTCGACAAGGCGGTTCTGTTTGTCGACATCGACCGCATCGATCAGGTTTTGAAACTGCCGCCGGGCAAGATCCTAGTGTTTGTCGACCCCTTCAAGCGGCAGAAGATCAAAATCAGCCGACACGAAATGCAGATCTATTATTCGTTCTCCGACAAGCGGCTGGCGGATATCCGGGAGGCGCTGGAAGCCGGCCAGGTGGCGGGCTTCGGCGAAATCTACTTCCGGCTCGGCTACGCTCCCTTCGCACCGCAGGGCATCCGCACATCGGTGGACGGGCGGGCGGCCAAATCCTTGTTCGAGGTGGCCAGGACCTACAAGGTGCCCGTGCAGATCCATCTGGACGGCGATCATGTCGCGGAGCTCGAGCAGGTGCTCAGGGACAATGCGGATGTCACCATCGTCCTGGCCCATTGCGGGTATATGCCACCGGAAAAACTCGGCGCCTTGATGGACAAATTTCCGAACCTCCACGCCGAGACCTCGCTGATCTTCAATCCGATGATCTCGAGGTTCGCCAATCTCCCCCTGAAAGACGGGCGGTTGCGGCCCGAATGGGAGGCCCTGCTGACCCGTCACGCCGACCGCATCCTGATCGGCACCGACTACGCCGCCTTCCGCGCCAAACAGGTGCCGAAACTGTTGGCTTATTACCGGCAGTTTCTGGGCTTGCTGCCCCGGGACAAGGCGGAGCAGATCGCCTATCGGAACTTCGAGCGCCTGTTCATGAAATGACTTAGGGTCCAACTTTAAAAGCCCGGGCCGCAACGTTAATCCGCACTCCTGAATCGCGCTGTGCTACGGTCCCCGGCACCTGCCGCTAAGGACCCAGGACAATGACCCGTTTGACCGGCGAAACCCTGCACGATGAGATGCGCGCGCAACTGGAAGACGGCACGCTGTTCGAGCGTGCGCTGGCGCATGGCCGCGACTATTTGCGGGGCAGCCACGACCGGAATGTCGCGCCGACCCGAGAAGCCCAGGACGCGCTGGCGGTGTTTCACGAGCCGCTGCCGGAAGGACAAAGCGATCCCGTCGCGATCATCGACGCGCTGCACGAGGCCGGGTCTCCCGGCACCGTGGCCCAGACCGGCGGCCGTTTCTTTGGCCTGGTGAACGGGGGCGTCGTCCCCGCCGCCCTGGCCGCCCGCATTCTCGCCGACACCTGGGACCAGAACGCCGTGCTGCATGGCGTCTCGCCGGTCAACGCCGTCATCGAGGAGACCTGCCAGGATTGGGTCCGGAGCTTGCTGGGCCTGCCGGAAGACACGGTGGCCGGGTTTGTCAGCGGCACCTCGATGGCGATCGTCTGCGGCCTGGCGGCGGCCCGCTGGCGGCTTTGCCAGCTTCTGGGCTACGACATCAACGCCGGCGGCCTGGCCGGTGCCCCCAATTTGCGCCTCGTCACCGGCCGCCAGGCCCACAGCACGGTCCTCAAGGCGATCGCCCTGCTGGGGTTCGGGACCGCCAACATCGAATGGGCCGAGGTCGACGGGCAAGGCCGCCTGCGCCCCGATAGCCTCCCCGAACTCGACGACCGGACCATCCTGATCCTCCAGGCCGGCAATGTGAATTCCGGCGCCTTCGATCCGATCCGGACCTGTTGCGAGCGGGCCAACGCGGCCGGCGCCTGGGTGCATATCGACGGCGCCTTCGGTCTGTGGGCCGCGGCCTCGAAGAGCCTGAGGCACCTCACCGACGGGATCGAGCTGGCCCGGTCCTGGAGCGTCGACGGCCACAAGACCCTGAACACGCCCTATGACAGCGGCATCTCGCTGTGTGCGGATCCCGAGGCGGTGGTCAAGGCGCTGCAGAACTCCGGCGCCTATATCATGTACTCGGACCAGCGCGACTCCATGCTCTACACCCCGGAAATGTCGCGCCGCGCCCGCGCCATCGACCTGTGGGCGGCGCTCAAATATCTCGGGCGCGCCGGCGTCGACCGGATGATCCTGTCGCTGCACGAACGGGCCAGGCAGTTCTCGGACGAGCTGCGCGAGGCCGGCTTCCGGATCTGCAACGAGGTGGTGTTCAACCAGGTCCTGGTCGCGGTCGGCGACCAGTCCCGGACCGACGCCTTCGTCGCTCAAGTCCAACAGTCGGGCGAGGCCTGGGTCGGCGGGTCCTTGTGGTTCGAAAAGCCCGTGGTTCGGATCAGCGTCTGCTCCTGGGCCACGACAACCGAAGACGTGACCCGAACCGTCCGCGCCTTCATTGCCGCGCGAAGCGCGGTATCGGGCGGTAAAGGCAGGGTTTGAGGGCGCCCAATCCCGGCGCCCCCGCCCCGTCAGTGATTCGTCCCCTCTGACAGCGTGATCCTGTTGCGGACGTTGTATTTGCCCGATGGATTGTGTATCGGCAGTCGCTTGACTTCTTACAGCGTCTTGGCCTCACGGACGCCACGTCGGCTGCAATGCCTGCGTTGCCCATTTTTGACGGGCATGGGGTCCGTGATCGCCGTTGTCTGCTCGTAGCCAAAAGCCGGCACAACAGGGGTCTATCGGTTCATGCTCAATCCAAAAAATTTAGCGTCACATTCGCGTCGAGGGGCAGGCGGCGGCCCTTGCCAAATGACACTCAAACAACCAACGCCGCCACAGCAAGGGCAATCATCGGAACCTGAGTAAACATCAAGCCTAGGCCCCGGTCTTTGTGATCGTAACGCAGCGCGTGGTAGATACGCCCGAAAACAAACGCAGTGATAGCCAGCCACAGCCAGGTATCTTCAATCCCGCCACGTTCGCCAACCATCAGCGCCAGTACCATCAGCGGCGCATTCTCAATAAAATTGCCATGCAGACGCACGAGCTTTTCGAGCCTGGCATCGCCGCCATGACCACGCAACACACCCAGCGCGCCGCGCCGCATACCTATCATCGCCACAAACCCGAAAACGACAATAGCGGCACCCGCCAAGAAACCGGTGGAAATTGGCAAAATCGCCATGGACTACATTTCCACCACTTGGGCAACCTCAATGGTGCCACCGGCAGAAAAGATCGGATTCTTGCCAGCCATCTCCAGCGCCGCCTCCATGTCTGTCGCCTCGACTATCGAATAACCGGAAACCGGCCCAGGGCATGCCTCTTCGACCCCCGGCGCGGTCAGGTAGCGCGACATGCCGAGAATGGATCCGGGGGTTAGCGCTTCACCCAGACCGGCTGCCCATTTGCCCCAGGCTTCCATGATCTTCTCTCCTTCTTCCGGGGTCGACGGCACGCCTCCACGGAACACGAGTACGAATTGCGTCATTTGACTCTCCTTTCCTTCAATGCGCCGACCCTAGCAACCGTCAAAATATGTTAAAGAACATATTTTGAATTCGAACACGATGACGCAGAAAGGGACATCAAAGGCCCGATCCAAAGGGCCACAGCGATCGCAGCCTTACGCGGATTGTCGCGGCAACGTGACGAACGAACCTGGATTCGAACTGAAGGTACGTTTTGTCCGTTTCGGTTTACGTCCCGACTTCGCGTATGGACCGCCGAACGGCAGATTTACGTCTCACAGCGGCGATTGGGCAGCCAATGGGAAAAGTGGCAATCGGGCTACCGGGCCCTATCTTGGCCCCCACCCACTTCAGTGGCTCGTCTCGTCCGACAAGGTGATCTTGTATTAGAGAAAGTATTTGCTTGAGGGCTGGCGCATCGGCCGGCGCTTGACCACTTCCAGGGTCTCGGCGTCACGGCCGGCGCCGTGCGCGCCGCGCTTCTTGACGGGAGGGGGGCCTGTGATCGCGGTCTGCTTGTAGCCATTTGCAGGAATTTGAAGAAAGCCAATGCAGGGCGGACTAGAGGAACCGTGTCGGCAATTTGGTATCTGGTCGGCAAGGGCGGCCAATTCTCCTGCTTTCCGACCAGCGGGTTTGGGCCCGGGTTGCCGTGCGGAACCGGCACGACAACCCAGGCATCACATCGTTGGTTACGGGCCGGTACCGGTTTCGACATAGTCACAGTCAACGGTGACCCGTTCCTTCAGCTTGATGTCTTGACCGAAGCCCGTGAATTGCTCGTATTTCACCGGAAAGCAGCCGACATAGTTGATGGTGTTAAACGGCATTGACGTAATCGGGTCGAATTCCGAAAGGTAGATGCGGTCTTTGATATATGTGATGCCGCCGCTACCGATCGTGCCGATCTCGGTGGTGGCTCGGACCCATTCGAGAAGATATCCCCCTTCGACGAAGTCATAGGTCAGTATCAGCCGTGTGGGGTCGGTGCTGTCGATTTGAACCGCCGGATGATAGCCCATACCGGAATAGTTGGCTAAAACTTCAGCGAAACGGTCTGTCACCGGATTGAAGGAGTTCGCTGTACCAAGAAATTGGGGATTACGTGTAATATCCATAGTGTTGTCCGGTGGCGCGGACGGCCCAAATACAAACCGCGTGCGGCCGTCGAAACCTGGTGACATTGGTGTCGCCCCATAGGGCGCGAAGTTCCTCGCTATCCAAAACACCTGCCCCGCGCCGGCAATATCTCTGACCACAATTTCTATGTTTTGAAATCCCGGACCAGCGGCTGGGTCGGCGCTGGCTTGATAGTCGGCAACGTATTGGCTTAGCGCCTGTACCGCCAGGGGGTCGGCCACCTCAAACATGATCGGCAGCTCCTGGGCCAGTCCTGAGTGATCATCGGCCCGTCCCAAGCCGTCGAAACCCGGCACCTTCTGGATTTCCACACCTGGACCATTGATGATGACGGCCTCAATGAAATCGCCGTATACGAACCCTACCTTCACCAAGGCCGTATTGTTGACGGCATCGGGAAACAACGTCACAAAATCCTGTGCGACGATGCCCGGGAACTGCAGCGGATCGATTGTCAGGTTTATTGTTTGTCCTTGCTGAATTCCATCGACCTGCGCCTGGAGCGCTACCAATTGCGCATTCAATGCATCGATTTGGCCCTGCAGCGCCGGAGATGTTCCAACCTGTCCCTGTAAATCCAAGATCTGGCCACGGAGTTCGTTGATTTGTCGCTGAAGCCGGCGGAACGGTTTGCCATGCTCCTCACGCTCCTCTGAATGCTTTTTGTCCGCATCCTTCTCATGTTTATGGTCATCGGCAAAGGCCATCACCGGCACGGAAAGGCCGATAGCGGCGATCAATGATATGATCTTTCTCATAGTTAGCTATTCCCCACTTCGTTTAATTTGTTGTGAGACCCATGCCCGAATAGAAAATATTGTCTAGAAAATATTTTTTATTGATTAAAATAAAACATACATGCCAATAACAAGTATTTATGCTGTATTTATATAAAATTTTTTCAAATATTTTGTGATGGCGATTACTTATACTTATTCCATACGTGAATATTTTTCAGGCCGCAGCTATTTACTACCGCCCCCCACGACTCACCCCAATACCTTGTCGACACCGCCAAGCCCCATGGCAATCAATCATGGACCAACACGCCGGCATCCACCTGAAGCGCGGGCCAATCGGTACCAGCCAGGCCTGTTCGGGCAGGGAATTGGGCCTGAGCTATCGGCAGACCATGAAATACGAGGTCGGCGGCAAACGGGTCGCGGTCGGTGGTATCGGGCGTCAAAGATCGGGATTAAGGGTTGCCAGGGTTCGGATCGGCCGTCCCCCTCCCCTCAGTGGCGCGTCCCCTCGACGAGCGCGATCTTGTCGTGGACGTTGTAATTGCCGGTGGGTTTACGTAATTTTCGTCTCCAACCTCGGTTCGGCGGTAGCCGGAGATCGGGTCAACCGCCACCGAAACCAACCGATCGAGCGACGCCCTGTTGGTGAGCCTGCGGAATCCTATGCGTCGGAGGACAAGTTTCCATGCCTGAATTCACGTTGCGCAAGACCCTTGCGTTCATTGAGGACATCCATCATGAATACGGGCCGGCGCCGACCCGGCCAAGGCGGCGGGCAGCCGTCATTGCCTTGGTCAGGAACCCCTTTGCCGGCGCCTACCACGAAGACCTGCTCAGCGCCATGGACGATCTGAAGCCGCTCGGACTCCTCATGACCGATATGCTGATCGAGGCCATGGGCGGCCTGGATGGTGTCGATGGCTACGGCAAGGCGGCCATGGCCGGCGAGGCCGGCGAGCTCGAACATACGGCGCTCTGGCATGTCCCGGGCGGCTATGCCATGCGCGAACGCCTGGGCGAAGCGAAGGCGATTGTGCCGTCAGCCATGAAAGTCGGCGGCCCGGGAACCCGCATCGACGTGCCGCTCGGGCATATCAACGCGGCCTATGTGCGCAGCCATTTCGATGCCATGGAGGTCGGCGTGCCCGACGGGCCGCGCGCGAACGAGCTTATGCTCGCGCTGGCCATGAGCCGAGGCCCGCGCATCCACGATCGCATGGGCGGGCTCGCCGTCAGCGACGTCGAAGGCAAGGACGGGTTACGATAGGCGGCAATCGGCGACAAGGCCAGGTATAGGCCCGCCCCCCTCAGTGGCTGGTCCCCTCCGAGAGCGTGATCTTGTTGTGGACGTTGTACTTGCCTGACGGCTTGCGCATCGGCGGGCACCTGACTTCCTCCAGGGTCTTGGCGTTACTGAGGATCGCCCATGACTCCGGGTTGTTCACTGAAAACCCCAAGCTCTGGGCGCTCAACGTCGAAAACACACATGGCCTTCAAGTTCAGGGCAATTCTGCCCTCCACCTAAAACGTCACCCTGGTACAGGCGTGGGAAGAGAGTTATTTTTCTTTTGGATAACTGAGTCTTTGAAGATTTGGCTTGAGGAATGTGTTGGTCGATGGATTGCATTTTCGCCCATAGTACTTCGCCAGTTTCGGTTTCAGAATGAAGACAATTCAAACTGAAAATTGGTCGCTCGAGCTGCCTGAGGATTGGGAAGTCGAACAAGACGACATTTGTTTATCTGTGTGGCAATCCGACGGTGTCGGAGCACTGCAATTCAGTACAGCACGGAAGGACAGTCCTGTAACGGATAGTGATTTGCTTGAATTCGCTGAAGATCACTTGAACCGATCCGCAAATCCAGTACCCGTCACGTTAGGAGAGTTTTCCGGCTTCGAACTCTGTTACGAATTTCAGGAAATTTGGTGGCGCCTTTGGTTCTTGCGGGCGGGTTCCACAGCACTCTTCATCACTTACAATTGTAATGTGAGCAATGCAGGTTTCGAGGCCGACGTTGTTGACGCTGTTCTAGCCAATCTCAAACGATGATTGCCTATTGTTAGGTTGTGTTCGGCGGTGACCATGCTGGATTACGTCCCGACCCTGCCTTTAAATCCACAAACGGCAGATTGACGTATCTCAGCGACTGTTCAGCAGCCCAAGGAAAAAGAGGCGGCAGAGCTACAAGTCCCCAACCTTGGCCCCGCCCCCACCCCTCAGTGGCTCGTCCCCTCCGAGAGCGTGATCTTGTTGTGGACGTTGTATTTTCCGGAAGGCTTGCGCATCGGCAGGCGCTTGACCTCTTCCAGGGTCTTGGCGTCGTAGATCACCAGGGCGCCGTCCATGTCCCAGACGCTGACCAGGGCGAAGGCGCCATCGCGGGTGAACTCGACATGGGCCGCGGTCTTGCCGGGTGCCGGGCGGACAGTCTTGACGATTTTTAAGCTCTGCTTGTCGATGACGTGCAGGGCGTCCTTGTGGGGGCCGAAGAAGACGTCGACCCAGGCGTAGCGGCTGTTCTCATGGCTGCGCATGAAGAAACCGGGGCCCAAGGTCTCGATGCGGGCGATGGTTTCCCAGCTTTCCATGTCGATGACGCTGACCTGGTTGCCCTTCAGGTGCGGCGTCGCCATCACCAGGCGTCCGTTACGCTGCCAGGTGATGCCGGAGCCGAGATGCGGCATGCCGACCAGGTCGAGTTCCGCCACCTTGCGCCTGGCATCCAGGTTGTAGACCCGCCCCGCCTTGGCGTTGCGGGCCGCCCCGATCACCTCGGCATAGGCGGGATCGAAGAAGAAATCGTCGAGATAGTCGTCGATCTGGATGCGCCGCACCGCGAAGGGCTGTTCGCCGACCACCACGCCCTCTTCCTGGCCCTTGCGGTAGTTGTGGACGAAATTGGCATAGACCGGCGGTGCGTCGGGGTCGTAGGAGAGCTCCCAGATCTCCTTCAGGTCCTTGAGCGCGGCGATGAAGCTGGCCCGCGGCCGCGCCGTGTAGACCGCACTGACCCGCGAGGTGTTGCCCTTGCCGTCGGTGACCGGGATCACCCGCTCCAGACTGAGGTCGCGGGCATTCAGCACCACCAGGCTGTGCGGCAGGTAGTTGCCGACAATGGCGTATTTGCCGTCGGCCGAGAGCGCCATGTTGCGGGTGTTGATGCCGGCCCGGATCTCGGCCACCACCTGCAGGCTGTAGATATCGTATTTGGTGATCCAGCCGTCGCGGCTGGCGAAGTAGACGAAGCGGCCCTCAGGCGAGAATTTCGGCCCGCCATGCAGGGCGAAACGGCTCTGGAAGCGGGTGATCGGCTCGAACCTGTCGCCGTCCAGGATGGTGACGTGATGGTCGCCGGTTTCGACCACCACGAACAGGTTCAGCATGTCGGCCTGGAAGACCGGCTTCTTTGGGAGCGTCGCCGGGTCGACCTCGACCACGTGGCTTTGCCGGATCTCGGCCTCGGCCCAGCGCGGCATCTCGGCCAACGGGGTATAGATCAGCTCGACCAGGGCGGCGATCTGATCCTTGGAAAGCTTCTCCTCGAAGGCCGGCATCTGGGTGGCCGGGCGGCCCTTGGCGATCACCCCGGCGGCCCGCTTCTGGCGCAGCCGCTTCAGGTTGCCGGGCAGCAGCGCCGGCCCCACCCCGCCCAACCGGTCGGTACCGTGGCATTCGGCGCAATGGGTGACGAACAGCGCCTGGGTGTCGGCCTCAGCAGCGCCTGGGAGAAGCACCGCAAAGAGCGCTGCAACCGCCGCCAAGGCGGTTCTGTTCCAGCGCACCAAAAGATTGGCGCGCTGTCGTTGGGCCTCAATCGCCGGCCGCTCGCCTCCGCTCGCTTGGGCTCCGGCGCATAAGCGCCGACGCGCGTTCGCGCATGCCACCGGCTCCCTGACCAGGGTCATGGGACCGGCGGAATTATTCCGCAGCCGGGGCATGGGCGTCTCCTTCGATGCCGATTTCCGCATCGGTCAAATAGCAGGCCGGATCCTCGGCCCAGGGATCGTCCAGCAGGCGCAGGGCCCGGACCCTTGTGTTGCCGCCGCAGATCGCGAACTGCCGGCAGGCGCCGCAACGGCCGCTGATTCGCCTGGGGCTGGCCTTGAGCCCGGCCATGATCGGGTCCGAGGTGTCGCTCCAGATCTCGCCGAAGGGGCGGTCCTTGACGTTGCCGAGGTCGTGGTGCCACCACATGGTGTCGGGGTGGACATTGCCCAGATTGTCGATATTGGCGACGTTGACGCCGGACGCGTTGCCGCCCCAGGCTTCCAGCTTGGCCCGGATGTGGTCGGCGCTGGCCGGGAAGTTGGCCCGCACCCAGTGCAGGAAATAGACGCCGTCGGCATCGTTGTTGCCGGTGACGAACTCCTTGTCGATGCCGCGGGTCACATAGTCCCAGCAACGGGCGAAGATCCGGTCCATGGCGGCCCGGGTGGTGCGGTGGACGGCATCGTCGTCGCGGTAGCGGTTGCCGCGGCCGGCATAGACCAGGTGAGAGAGGTAGAACTTGTCGATCTCCTCCCGGTCCAGCAGGTCGAGCAGCGGGTCCAGGGATTCGACATTGTTTTCGGTCATGGTGAAGCGGATGCCGACCTTGATGTCGCGGTCCTTGCAGTGGCGCACCGCCGCCATCGACGCCGCGTAAGCCCCGTCATGGCGCCGGAAACGGTCGTGCACGGCACCGATCCCGTCCAGGCTGATGCCCAGATAGTCGTAGCCGATCTCGGCGATCCGGTCGGCCATCGGGGCGTCGATCAGCACCCCGTTGGTCGACAGCGCGACGTAGAAGCCCATCGACTTGGCGCGGCGCGAGATGTCGAAGATGTCGGGGCGCAGCAGCGGCTCCCCGCCCGACAGGATCAACACCGGCACCCGGGACCGCTTCAGCTCGTCCATGACGTCGTAAACCTGGTCGGTGCTCAGCTCACCGGCGAAGTCGACATCGGTCGACAGGGCATAGCAGTGCTTGCAGTTCAGGTTGCAGCGGCGGATCAGGTTCCAGATCACCACCGGGCCGGGCGGCTTGGCATGGCGCACCGGGGTCGGCGCCTGGATCTCCCGCATGAACTGGCTCAGTCGAAACATCTCTCCGCCTTCCGCGCCCGGCCTCAGCCGGAAACGCGCAACCCCGTCTTCTTCAAAATACGGGTGCTATACAGCACCTCGTAGTCGCGGCAGGCCGTGCCCAGCAACATGGCGATCTTCTCGACCTTGCGCTCCACCTCCGGCCGGTCCTTGCCATGAACCATGGCAAACAGATTGTAGGTCCATTGCGGTGGTCGCCGCGGCCGCCGATAACAATGGCTGACGAATTCAAAGCCGCCGACCTGACGCCCCAGATCGTCGATGGCATCGTCGTCGACATCCCACACCGACATGCCATTGGCCTGGTAGCCCAGGGCATAATGGTTGGGCACCGCCGCGATGCGGCGGATGACCCGCATCTCGAGCATGCGCTGCAGGCGGGTTTTGACGTCCTCGGCCGATATCCCCAGCCCCTCGCCCACCGCGGCAAACGGCTCCGGCACCAGCGGCAGGCCGGCCTGGGTGGCGGTGACCAGCCGGCGGTCGACATCGTCGAGTTCGGGTGTATCGCCTATGACGTGGGTGTCGTTCATGCTGTCAGTTTCAGTTCCAGGAAATATTCGTCGAGTTTCGGCAGGCTGAGCACGTCGAGTCCAGTTGCCGCCTCGATCTCGGCCAGCACTTGCCCGACCCGTTCGGGCCGTTCGGTGGCGACCACGAACCACATGTTCAAGTCGTGCTCGCGGGCATAGTTGTGGGCGACCTCGTCGAAACCGTTGACGATCTCGGTGACTTCGTCGAACCGGACCTCGGGCACCGCGATGGCGGCCAGGGTGATGCCGCCGCCCATGCGCTGGGCGTCGAACAGGGGGCCGAAGCGGCTCAATATCCGATTGTCCAGAAGCGACTGGACCCGCCCGATGACCTGGGCTTCGCTCAGGCCAAGGGTTTCGCCGATGTCGCGAAACGGCCGGTCGACCAATGGTAGGCCGCCCTGCAGCAGATTGATCAGCGACCGGTCGGTATCGTCGATCATTGCGCGGCTCCCACCAGCGGCACGGCGTCACCGGCCGCCAGGTAACGCGCGCCCCGCTGCTTGAAGCGGTTGCGGCTGAACAGGATGGCGCGCTGCCGGCCGCTCAAGCCCACATCCTGGGTCGCCTCGTCGGCCCAACGCGACACCACGTCGCGGTCGCGGCCATGGATCATGCAGAACAGGTTATAGGGCCAGTCGGGCAGCTTGCGCGGCCTGCGATAGCACAGGGTGACGAAAGGCAGTTTGGCCAGGCGCCGGCCGATTTCGGTGACCCGCTCGTCCTCAACGTCCCACACCACCATGGCATTGGCGCGATAGCCCAGTTCGCGGTGCCGCACGATGACGCCAAAGCGATGGATGACGCCGATTTCGATCAGCCGCCTGAGCCGTGCGATGACCGAGGTTTCGTCGAGACCGATCGCCTGGCCGATCTCGGCGTAGGGCCGGGAAACCAGCGGCAAGCCGTCCTGGATGGCGGCAATCAGTCTCAGGTCTGTGTGACTCAGCTCCATTTCAGGGGGAATCCCAAATCCAGCCGATAGGATTCGACCAACGGCAGTTCCATGACTTCGAGGCCCGTCGCCGCTTCGATCTCGGCAAGGGTCTCCCGCACCGCCTCCCGGTCCGGCCCGGTCGCGACGAACCACAGATTGAACCGGTGTTCGCGCTCGTAATTGTGATTGACCTGGTCGTAGGCGCTGACCAGCTTGGCCACCGCATGCAGCCGGTCATCCGGCACCGCCATCGCCGCCAACGTGCTCCAGCCGACCCGGTGCGGCGTCATCACCGCGCCGATGCGTGAAACCCGGCCGCCGTCCTGCAGATGACCCAGGGCATCGATGACCCCCGCCTCACTGGTGCCCAGCAGGTCGGCGATTTCGGCATATGGCCTGGGGCTCAAGGGGAAATCCCGCTGGAAGGCGTCCAGCAGCCGCTTCTCCAGGTCGTTGAGGTCCCGTTCGGCCGGCGGGGTCTGCATGCCCGGTGCCATGGTCACAGCCCGATCCGGTGGGCCCGGTAGGTCAGGAAAATTCCGCTCGGCTTGTCGGCCGGCAGGATTGCCTGACGTTCCAGGGTCCTGGTGTCGTAAACGTCGACCCGGTCGGCATCGCGAACCGAAATCCAGACCTGTTCGCCGCGCGGCGTGAATTCGATGTGCAACACCGCCTTGCCCGGTGTCAGGGTCTTGATGATCTGCCGGGTCGGTACGTCGATGATCTGCACCACGTCGTTCTTCGGGTGGGCGAAATTGACCCAGATCTGGCGGCCGTCGGGCCGCGCCACCGCGAACACCGGCTGGCCGTGGACCGGGATGCGGCCGACCTCGCGCCATCCGTCGCGCGCGACGATCAGGATCTCGTGGCGGCCGACCGCCGGCAGGAAGAGCAGATCCCCGGCACTGGCCCAGCCTTCGAGGTGCGGCATCTTATAGACCGGCAGCTTCTTTTCACCACGGCCATAACCGTCCAGGATCCGCGTGACCCCCTTTTCCGGGTGCCACAGATCGACCATGGCCAAGCCGTCCTCGCCGAACAGCCCGGCGATGTAGTAACGGCCATCGGGGGTTACCAAGCCGTCATAGGGCAGTTCGCCGATATCCTCGTATTTTCGGACCTTCGGTTTGCCCGGATCAGCCATGTCGGCAATCCAGATCTCGCCGCCGTCATAGAGGCTGAAGACGAACTTGCGCCCCGGCGCGTCGACCAGGCCGACCACCTTGGAGAAGGAACCGGGATCGCCATAGCCGGCCGGGATGTCGGCGACCAGATCCAGGGTGTCGCTGTCGAACACCTTGACGCCGCCGGGTTTGTAGTTGGCGACCGCGACCAGGGCGCCGTCGTCCGAAATCGCACCGCCGATGCTGTTGCCGCTCTGCATCACGCGCTTGACGATGCGGCCGCTCAATATGTCGACCTTGGTCAGGCCACCGTCGCGGCCGAAGACATAGCCAAACCGGCCATCCCGGGAATAGACCACGGATGCGTGCGACAGGTCCCCGAGCCCCTTGATGGTGGCCAGGGTGGTCCGGTTGGTGGTCTCGACAACCTTGACCTGGCCAATCGCCCGTTCGATGACCAGCCCCAAGTCGCCGCTGCCGCGCGTCATGGTCTGGCAACCGGCCACCAGCACCGCGGCCAGGGCCACGACCAGGGTCGACAACATACGTCGCACGATCATTTCTCAAGCCCTTCTTTCAGTCGGCGCACCAGCCACGCCGCTTCGTCCTTGGCCAGTTCGAAGGCCCAGGGCGGCATTGGGGTTCCCTCGCGACCCTCCATGATGACGTGGATCAGTTCGGCGTCTTCGCGCTCAGCCAGATCGGTGGGCAGCAGCGCCGGACCCAACCCGCCCTTCATGGTCATGCCGTGACAGGAGCCGCAATCATGTTTCAGCCGGTGCATCAGTTCCGCCTGCCGTGCGCCGTTCGGTTCCGCGACCAGCGGCCCGGGCATCAGCATGGCAAGCATCATGGCTATGCCGAGCGGCTTAGCCATGTGAGAGCGTCTCGCCGAGCGAGGCCTCGATCGCCGCGCCCACCAGGGCCTGCAGTTGCGGTTCGTCCACCGCCGCCTGAACCTGGTTCAGGGCAACGACCTTGCCGATGACGAACAGCACCGGCGGCTTCAAGCCCGAGGCGCGGACCACCGCCGGCAGGTCGATGAGATCGGCCCGGCAGGTCTGCTGGTCGGCCTTGGTACCGTTGGCAATGGCCACCGTCGGCGTGGTTGCCGGCAGGCCGGCCGCAATCAATTCGCCTGCGATGCGTTTCAGATTGCCCAGCCCCATATAGACGACCAATGTGGTGGACGGATCGGCCATGGCGCGCCAGTCGAGGTCGAGAAGCTGGTCTTCGCGCAGGTGCCCGGTGACGAACCGGACACCGCTGGCCACGCCGCGATGGGTCAGGGGAACGCCGATGGCGGAGGCACAGGCCGACGCCGCGGTGATACCGGGCACCACCTCCCAGGCGATGTCATGACTGGACAGGACCGCGGTCTCCTCGCTGCCGCGGCCGAAAATAAACGGATCGCCGCCTTTCAGGCGAACCACCGTCCGTCCCGACCGCGCCAGCCCCACCAACAGCCGATTGATCTCGTCCTGCGGAACGCAGTGATAGCCGGATTCCTTGCCGACGAATATCCGGCTGACGCCCGGCGGCACCAACTCCATGATCTCGTCCGATACCAGTCGGTCATAGACCACCACATCCGCTTGGTGCAGCAGGCGCATGGCTTTGACGGTCAACATTTCCGGGTCACCGGGCCCGGCACCTACGAGGAAGACTTTGGCGGCTTCTTTTGTCCCTGTCATGGTGCGTTCCCTACCTGGTTGGCGTCAGACGCGCGGTGTTTGACCAGGCTTGCAATGCCGCAATCAACACCTTGAAACAAAGCGCTATCACTTCCCCCATCGGCCCACCTTGACGTACGTCAATAGCCGGTCGCACCGGCCGGTCGGCCCAAAACGCAGGTCAGAAAATTCCGAAAAGAGAGACCGCAAAGAAATTGTGGCAATTGACAACTGTCAAGGCGGGCCCCCTCTGCCCGGTCTAGGACAAAGTGCGTTTCACCCGAAGCAAAACCGCTAACGGAGGGCGGATGAAATGAGGAAACTGCTAGTCAGCGCTGCCATTATTGGCCTGACCGCAGCCATTGGCGTGAGCTTCGGCTCAACCAGCGCCAGCGCTGCGGAACCCACTTTGAGTAAGGAACGGTTTGAACACGCCAAGACGCTCTATTTCCAACGCTGCGCCGGTTGCCACGGTGTCCTGCGCAAGGGCGCGACAGGCAAGAACCTGGAGCCCGAAGAGACCAAGAAGCTAGGTCAGAAGCGTCTTGAGAAGATTATCACGATCGGCACCGAAGGCGGTATGAACAACTTCGACGATCTGTTCTCGAAAGAGGAGATCGCGGATCTTGCCACCTACATCCAGATGGACGTGCCGCCGCCGGCCGAGATGTCTCTCGCGGACATGAAGAAGCGTTGGAAGACCCTGGTCAAGCCCGCGGACTACCCCAAGAAACCCGCGCACAACCGCAATTGGGAGAACTTCTTCCTGGTGATCCTGCGTGATGCCGGCAAGGTCGGCGTCATCGACGGCGACACCAAGGAAGTGGTCGCCAAGATTGACACCGGTTATGCGGTGCACGTGATGAAGGAATCGTCCGACGGGCGGTTCTGGTACACCATGGGCCGTGACGGCCGGATGACCAAGATTGATCTGTGGATGGACCCGCCGCAATTGGTCGCCGAAACCCAGATCGCATCCGACGCCCGTGACGTCGCGGTCTCGCATTTCGGCCCGTGGAAGGACAAGTACGTGATCGGTGGCGCCTACTGGCCACCGCATTTCGTCATCCTTGACGCGGTGACCATGGAGCCGCTGAAAGTGGTCTCGACCCGTGGCGTCAATGTCGACGGCGCCTATGTCAACGAAGCGCGGGTTGCCGCCGTCTACAACACCCCGAACGCGCCGAGTTGGATCGTCGCGGTCAAGGAATTGGGGCAGCTGTGGCAGGTTGACTACAGCGACCTGGACAATCTGCGCATCGAGCAGGTTAACAGCCACAAGTTCCTGCACGACGGCTTCTTCGACCCGACGCTCAGGTATTTCCAAATCGCGGCCAACGCCTCGAACCGAATTGAAATCATGGATTCGGTCGAACGCAAGTTCGTCGCCTCGATCGAAACCGGCAAGAAGCCGCATCCGGGCCCGGGCGCCAACTGGGTCGACGACAAGTGTGGTCCGGTTGCCGGTACCGTGCATCTGGGCGAAGGCATGATCACGGTCTGGGGCAACGATCCCAAGGGCAATCCCGATAACGCCTGGAAGATCTGCTACAAGACCGAGACCGACGGGCCGGGTCTGTTTATCCGCACCCACCCGAACTCGCCTTACGTGTTTGCCGATCAGACCAAGCATCCCGAGCCGGAAATCCAGCAGAGCATTCAGGTGCTGGACAAAAAGACCCGGGAAATCGTCAAAACCATCCGCGTCACCGAGATGGACAAGGCGCTTGCCGTGCATTCCGAGTTCAACAAGGATGGCACCGAGGTTTGGGTGTCCGTCTGGGTTCGCGGCGGCAAGAAGAACTGGCTGAAGGGCGAGATCGTGGTCTACGATTCGAAAACCTTGAAAGAGATCACCCGGATCAAGGGCCTCGAGACCCCGACCGGCAAGTTCAACGTCTATAACCGCGTACATCATAAAACGTAGCGTCGCAAATATAGGGAGGTGGGCGCGTAGCGTTGCCCGCCTCCTTCCTCTTTTTTTTGTCAATTTGACCCCAGACAACATTTTGCGGGGAGTGGAAGATGGCTTGGGCAGAGCGGACAAGGGAGTGGCTGCGGGGCCGCATGGCGCGGGTAGGCTTTGGTGGGGCCGTGTTCTTCATTTTGGTTGGCGTGCTTGGCTGGGGCGCCTTTCATACCGGAATGGAGGCGACCAACACGCTGGGTTTCTGCATTTCCTGCCATGAAATGGAAGACACGGTTTACGAGGAGTACCGCAAGACCATCCATTACCAGAACCGCACCGGTGTTCGCGCCACTTGTTCTGACTGTCACGTCCCCGACCCTTGGATCTACAAGGTGATCCGCAAGATCCAGGCATCGAAAGAGCTGTACCACAAGCTGATGGGCAGCATCGACACACCTAACAAATTCGAAGCCAAGCGGCTGGAGCTTGCCAAGCGGGTTTGGGCCTCAATGAAGGCAACCGATTCCCGGGAATGCCGCAACTGCCACAATTTCAATTCCATGGACAAGGCGAAGCAGAAACGCCGCGCCATGAAGCAGCACCAATTCGCCGTGGCGGAACGGATGACCTGCATCGATTGCCACAAGGGTATCGCCCACAAACCGGTGCACAAGCAGTTGGAGGACGCGGAAGACCTGGAGGACGAGGAAGACGTGGAAGAGACCACCGAACCGGCGACCGCGCCGGCGGTGGTTGCAGAGGTCGCCAAGCCGCAGCCCGAGGCCCCGACGGCTGAGGCGCCGAAGGAAACGCCCGCACCGACAGCCGGGGCAGCCGCTCCCGGTGGTGACGGCGCAATCGACTGGACCCAGGTCGCGGCCGTCGATGTCGCCCTGTTCTATCCCGGTCAGTCCTCGTACGAGTGGGTGTTGAAGGGCAGCGACCACAGCGGCGCCCGCGCCTATAAGAAGGGCGAACGCTGCGCCGATTGCCACAAGCGCGAGGAACAGGCGATCGGTGCCAAGATCGTGTCCGGCGAGAAGCTGGAGCCGAAACCGATCCCCGGCAAGCGCGGCGATATCGTCGCCAAGGTGCAAACCGCCCATGACGGCGATCGGTTCCATGTCCGGATCCAGTTCCCCGACACGCCGCACGCTCCGGTCCCCTTCTTCGAAGGCGGCAAAATGGACCCCGACAACCAGGTCAAGGTGGCGATGATGATTGCCGGCGCCGGCGTCAAGGATGTCGAACGCAGCGGCTGCTGGGTCACCTGTCACCACGATTCCCGCTATATGCCCGACGCGCCGAAACCGGACGCCATCGCGGCGGCTGGCGACGTGGCGCAACGGCTGGACCTCAGCGACGGCGTCACCAAATATATCGGCGACAGCCGGACCAAGATCGAGGTGCGGGGCCGCGGCGGTAAACCACGAGGCGGTTGGAACCGCTTGAAACCCAAGGAGGAAATAGACGCCGCCCTGGCCGGCAACACCTACATGGAGTTGCTGCGCTACCGCAGTGGATCAAAAGACACGGCCCAACGCGGTCACATTCTTGAGCAGCGCCACAACACCGGCGGCGGGGATTTCTCGGCAAAGGGCGGGTTGGCTGACGGCACCTGGACGGTCACCATGTCGCGGCCGCTGGCGGCTTCGGCACCGGGAGATATTGCCCTGACGCCGGGCCAGACCTATCTGGTCGGTATTGCGATCCATGACGACTACAGCATCGCGCGGTACCACCACGTGTCGCTGGAATACCGCATGGCACTGGACGATCCCGCGGCCGAGATCAACGTGGTCAAGAAATAGCCGAAGGCGGATCGGGCTTATCTCGGCCGCACTCGAGAGGATCGGTGGCGGTGGCCCGAACACCGACAATGCGGCTAGGGAAGGAGGGCGTCATGACCGGTAAACCCGCAGTTCATCTATTCGCGGTCTTGGTTGGATTGGTGCTGGCCGCAACGTCGGCCCAGGCTGGCGGAAATGATGCCGCCAAGAAGGCAAAGATCTGCGACAAGGCGGCCGCACGTTACGCCGAACTGTTCCCCAACCCACCCGACGACGGCAAGGCAGTGGTGCTGATGCACAAGTACACCTTCTGCCCCGAAACGGTGACGGTGCCGGTGGGCGCGACGGTGCGCTGGATCAATGTCGACAAGCGCACCAGCCACAGCGTCTGGCTGAAAGAGGCCGGCGTGGAAGAATCGGAGCGGCTGTTCGGCGAGGAAGCCTGGGAGTTCACCTTCGCCTCGGCCGGAACCTATCCCTATCTGTGCGGACCGCATTGGGAAAAGGAAGGTATGATCGGAACCGTCGAGGTCCAACCCTAGCCGGCGACAGGACAACCCGACGAAAGAGGCCAAGACGTGGAGTTTGTCTATTACACCGTTGCGGCGGTCGCGCTGTACTTCTTCTCGGACTGGATCCTGGAGCGCATCGAGGCCGCCGTCGGCCAGCGTCTGCCCAACCGATCGGTTTTCTTTTTCGCCATTCTGCTGGGGTCCGCGGTCTTGACGTTCTGGGTCATTCGCCAGTTCCTGGCGCCAAACTAGACGGGTCGGTTTCGGCCCACGGCGCGTCCGGAAAACCACGGTCACCACCCTCCGCCCCCCCTCATCCGACCCCGCTGCTAGGTAAGGCTTGACGAAAGTCAAGGTGCGGCCAAACCCCGCTTGTACGCTTATCCCGCCTGTAAAAGTCAATGATGGCGGTCGTTTCTACCACCGCCGTCCCTGCTGGTGGAGGAAATGATGGTCGATTCGGAAAAGTCCGAAAATCAAGGTCCGGGGGGCGGACAAGACGGAAGCATCCCCTTCATGCAGCGGTTGTTGGACAATCCGTTCATCCTGCTGTTTCTCGGCGTGGCCGTGCCCGCCGTTCTGTACACGATCTGGGGGGTCATCGAAGTGGCCCAGATCCCGATCGGCAAGTGAACGGAGGAAACTAGGCCATGGCTATTCAATCTCCCGAAACGCGGATCTGGTGGAACGAGCCACTCGACCGCAAGGAGCTCGCCTGGATCGTTATTGCGTTCCTATGGGGCGTGGTGATGTTCCTGACGATGGTGTTCTGGCACGTCACCGGCGAACAGAACCTGTCTAACGAAGCCTACAGAATCAATCCCGAAACCTACGCCGAACGTACCGAGGCGATGGTTGAAAAATACCAGGTCGGGGAAGAAGGCACGACCGGTGTCCCGGTGGTGCGCCCGCCGGCCGGCAGCGATGTCTACATGCTGGCCCGGCAATTCGAATGGTACCCGGTCCTGGAACTGGAATCCGGTAAGCAGTATCGGCTTCACCTCTCGTCGATGGACGTGCAGCACGGCTTCTCGCTGCAGCCTGAGAATATCAATATCCAAGTCCATCCTGGCTACGACATGGTCCTGACGATCACCCCGCGAGGGGCGGGCGACCGTGGCGTGGTCTGCAACGAATATTGCGGTCTGGCCCACCATGTGATGGTCGGCAAGATCCGTGTGGTCGAGAAATAGGGGGCCGAACAATGGCAAACAATGCTGATTTCAGAACCTGCCCCGATACCGGCCTCAAGGTCTGCAAACACGCGGAAGCGCTGATCAAGGCCAATGCGGTCATCGCGGTGGTGTTCCTGGCCATCGGCGGCCTGTTCGGCCTGCTGGTGGCATTGACCCGGTGGCAGGAAATCCATCTGCTTCCGGCTGAGATGTTCTACCTGGCCCTGACCGCACACGGCGCCGACGTGCTGCTGTTCTGGGTCATCTTCTTCGAAATGGCGGTGCTCTACTTCGCCTCCGCCATCCTGCTGAACAGTCGCCTGGCGGCACCCAAGATCGGCTGGCTGGCGTTTTTCCTGATGCTGGTCGGGGCCTTGATGGCCAATGTCGCGGTGCTGCAGGGCGAATCCAGTGTGATGTTCACGTCCTACGTACCCTTGATGGCGGCACCGCATTTCTATCTCGGCCTGATCCTGTTCGCGGTCGGGGCGTTGCTGGGGTGCTTCATCTTCTTTGGCACATTGGTGGTCGCCAAGGCCGAGAAAACCTATGAAGGCTCAATCCCGTTGGTCACCTTTGGCGCGGTGGCGGCGGCGATCATCGCGGTCTTCACCATCGCGTCCGGCGCCATCATCCTGGTGCCGACTTGGCTATGGTCAATGGGGATCATCAGCAACATCGACTCACTGCTCTACAAGACGATCTGGTGGGGCATGGGTCATTCGTCGCAGCAGATCAACGTCTCGGCCCATGTCGCGGTGTGGTACGCGATCGCGGCCATGGTGTTGGGCGCCAAGCCGTTGTCCGAAAAGGTCAGCCGCACCGCGTTCCTGATGTACATCCTGTTCCTGCAGCTCGCCTCGGCCCATCACCTGCTGGTCGAGCCGGGCATCAGCTCGGAATGGAAAGTGTTCAACACGTCGTACGCCATTTACCTGGCGGTGCTGGGCAGCATGATCCACGGCATGAGTGTCCCGGGTGCGATCGAGGCGGCACAACGCAAACGCGGCTTCACCCGCGGCGCTTTCGAATGGTTGCGCAAGGCGCCATGGGGCAATCCCGCCTTCGCGGGCATGTTCCTGTCGCTGATCATCTTCGGCTTTATCGGCGGCATTTCCGGCGTGGTCATGGGCACCGAGCAGCTGAACCTGATCATGCATAACACGCTGTATGTCCCCGGTCATTTCCACGGCACGGTGGTGGCCGGAACCACCCTGGCCTTCATGGCCATCACCTATCTGGTGGTACCGCTGATCTTCCGGCGTGAAATCATCATGCCGGGGCTGGCCAAATGGCAGCCTTACCTGTTCGGGATCGGCAGCGCGGGCATTTCCCTGTTCATGATGGGTGCGGGCACGCTTGGTGTCTCGCGGCGCCATCATGACTTGGCGTTGACCGACGCGGTCATCAGCTTCGATTACCCGCAGGCCGCGTTCCTGATGATGGGCCTGAACGGCATCTTCGGTGTGATGGCGACGCTTGGCGGGATCCTGTACGTGCTGATCGTGGTCGGGTCGGTGCTGTTCGGCACCAAACGCGATGACGCCTACGCCAAGGCCAATCCGGTACTGCCGCCCAGCGGTGGCGAAGCCGTCGCAAACTATGGCAGCGAGCACAGTGTCAAAATACCGGGAACCATGATGTTGGTGGCCCTGTTCTTCGTCATCTTCGTGCTCTACTACTTCGTCAACTGGAAATACCTGTCCGAGGTGTGGCCGTTGTCATAATAGAAAGTTGGGGCGGCTCTCGGGCCGCCCCACTACACTCTAGGAAAAACAAAGCAGAACGTTGCCGAAGCCATGAGGATTATTGTCACCGCCCAGCCCTTCTATTCTCACCGGCTCGACCCGGTTTGATTCGGGGTTTGTCATGGCCAAACGCTGTTTCATCCAGTTTCTTGCCTGCGCGACCCTGGCGCTCCTGGCATCGGGTCAGCTTTCGCCATTGCAGGCCGCCACCGAAAAGTTCAGCGAACGCGAAGCTTTGAATCGCAGCCAGGCGGTGCTTGGCAATACGCTGGACAGCTTTACGTTCCGCAACATCAAGGGCGATCCGGTCACGTTGTCGGACTATGCCGGCAAGCCGCTGATGATCAGCTTGATCTACACAAGCTGCTTCTACACCTGTCCGTTAATCATCCAATCGCTCGACAAGGCCGCCGATACGGCGACCGAGACCTTTGGCGAAGACGCCTTCAATATTGTCACCATCGGCTTCGACACCCGTAGCGACACGCCCGATCGGATGCGCGGTTTTGCCAGTGGCCAGGGTATCGACTACGACAATTGGCACTTCCTGTCCGGCGATGCCATGACCGTGGACCGGCTGGTTGAGCAACTCGGGTTTATCTTCTTCCCCTCGGCCAAAGGGTTCGACCACTTGGCCCAGACCACGGTGATCGACAGCAAGGGAACCATTTATCGGCAAATCTATGGTGACGATTTCGATCCGCCGGCAGTCATGGAACCGCTCAAGGACCTGATCTACGGACGCCGCAGTTCGCTGACCGACATGGACGGGCTGATCAACCGTATCCGGCTGTTCTGCACCATCTACGACCCGGCCGCCGAGAAGTACCGCTTCGACTATTCGATCTTCATCTCCGGCGCGGTCGGCCTGACGACGATCCTGGGTCTGGCAATTCTCCTTCTTCGCATCCTGTATCGCGACTGGAGAACACGCAGGAACGCCTAGTGGAACTGACCCGATAAGCAAACAAGACGGAACTGGAGTGATTGGCGTGAAAAAGCTGCTGCGTATGGGCTTTTTGTGGATCGAGGGCTGGTTGGACAAAGCGTTCGGCCCGACCTGGAACCCGCTGCACAATCTCGGAACACTCGGCTTCTTCTACTATTGGATCGTCGCGGTCAGCGGGTTCTACGTTTACATCTTTTTCGATACCGGCGTCACCGAAGCCTATGAATCGGTTGAATACATGACCAATGACCAGTGGTACCTGGCCGGTGTCATGCGCAGCCTGCATCGCTATGCCTCGGACGGCATGATGCTGATGATGCTGGTCCACATCGTCCGCGAGTTTGCCTTCGACCGCTATCGCGGACCGCGCTGGTTCACCTGGTTCACCGGGGTTCCGATCCTGATGATGGTGTTCGCCAGCGGCGTCACCGGCTATTGGCTGGTGTGGGACGAACTGGCGCAATACATCGCGATCGGCACCACAGAATGGCTGGATTGGCTGGATATATTCGGCGAACCCGTGGCTCGCAATTTCCTGTCGCCCGGCACCCTCGACGACCGCTTCTTCACGTTGATGGTGTTCATGCACATTTTCGTGCCCTTGTTCCTGTTGATCGTCCTGTGGATCCACCTGCAGCGGGTCAGCCGGCCGCGGGTCAACCCGCCGCGCGGCCTGGCGATCGGCACGTTCCTGATGATGATGGCGATCTCGATCGTGCAGCCGGCGGTCAGCCACGCACCGGCCGACCTGGCCAAGGTGCCGGCCGAGTTGGACCTGGACTGGTTCTATCTGGTGATCCTGCCGGTGGTCGATACCTGGTCGGCAGGAACCGCCTGGGCGATAACCGGCATTATCACCCTGGTCCTGTTCGCGCTTCCCTGGCTGCCACCGATGCGGCGGGCAACCGTTGCCGCGGTCGATCTGAACAATTGCAATGGCTGTGTCCGTTGCGCTGATGACTGCCCGTTCAATGCCATCTCCATGGGTCCGCGGACTGACGGCAAGCCGTTCGATGCCCAAGCGGTGGTCAACACCAAGCTGTGTGTCAGTTGCGGCATCTGCGTCGGTGCCTGCCCGACCGCGACCCCGTTCCGACGGGCCAGCGAACTGGTCGCCGGTATCGAACTGCCGGACCAATCGCTAAAGGATATCCGCGAGGACCTGACCCAACGTACCGCCGGATTGAGCGGCGATACCCGCATTGTCGTGTTCGGATGCGAACATGGCGTGCCGGTGAAATCGGTGGCGGACGACGACACCGTGACCGTGGTCCTGCCCTGTATTTCAATGCTGCCGCCGTCGTTCATCGATTTCGTAATCAGCCGCGACCTAGCCGATGGCGTGGTGATCAGCGGCTGCGGAGAGGGCGAATGCTATCACCGGATGGGCATCGACTGGACCGAGGCAAGGATGGCGGGGACCCGCGATCCGCATTTGCGCAAAAGGGTGCCGCGGGACCGCATCGCCACGTGCTGGGCCAGCGCGTTGGACCCGAAGGACCTGAAAGACGTCGTGAGCGACCTGCGCCGTAGCATCGCCACCGAGGCACAGCAGCCGCCACCAGAAGCTTCGTCAGGCGCCAATCTGGAGGCGGTCGGCAATGACTAGGATCCTGCAATATGCCGGACAGTTGGTGGTCTATGCCGCCTTTGGCTTGTTGATCGGGTATTTGGCGAGTTCGCCAACCTACAACCATTTCCCGGCCGACAAAGCGATGGTCAAGATGAGCTTTGCCCATGGGGCGAAACGCATCGGCGAATGCATAAGGCGGACCCGCGAAGAACTGGCCAAACTCCCGCCGAACGCCCGCGTCCCGGTGGAATGTCCGCGCGAGCGGCATGTCGCGTTGATCGAGCTGGAAACCGACGGAAATCTGATATTTCGCCGCGAACTGCCACCCAGCGGCCTGTTCAAGGACGGCGCCGCCCGGGTCTATGAGAAGTTCACCCTGGAGCCCGGCCGGCACCGACTGACCGCCCGTTTGCGCGACAGTGGCCGCACGGAAGGCTTCGACTACGAAACCACGGTCGACGTCGATCTCAGGCCGACGCAAAACCTGTCCATTGACTTCCACGCTGATAGTGGCGATTTCTTGTTTGAATAAAACGCTGCGGCTTTCGCAATCAAGCGATCGCCGAGGAGAGAGTTCGGATGGCCCTGATCGAGTGGCGTGAAGAGTTTGAAGTCGGTATCCCTTCGGTGGATTTCGAGCACCGTGAAATGATCGGCCTGCTGAATACCCTGCACGACGAGTTGGGGTCTGACCCGTCGGACCAGGAGGTTGCCGATTTCCTTGGCGAAATCCATGCCCGCATCGGCGCGCACTTCGCGCTTGAGGAAAAGGTCATGCGCGACCTGCGCTATGACGCCTATCTGGGACACAAGGCCGACCACAACAAACTGCTGGACGATCTGAGGGATATCATGGACGACCAGGACGCCGGTGCCTTTACCCAGTTGGATGCGGCGTTGTCGGATCGCCTGCACGCGTGGTTCACCGACCATTTCAAAACTCACGACGCCCGCCTGCATCGCATCGCCGATCATTGACAGTGGTTTAGCGGTTGGCCTTGACCGGGACCGGCACCACCCGCTATCCCTCTGCTTCAACCAATAACCAAGCAGCGGCTTCCATCATGGCATCGGAAAATCAGAGATTCGCCTTTGGCGACATGCAGGTCAGCGTCGTGGTCAGCGGACCACCCTATTTCCAGAACGGGTATGTCATCCGCGACCTGACCAGCGGATCCCAAGTCATTGTCGATCCTGGTGCCGAGGCCACGCGCTTCATGTCGGAAGCCGAAACCGATGACGGTTCGGTCGGCGCCATTTTGTTGACCCACGGCCACCCCGACCACATCACCAGCGTCGCGGACCTGGAAAGCCAGCTTGACATCCCGACCCGTGCGCATGCCGACGAGAAAACGGTGATCGAGGGTGCATCCGCCTTTGCATCCGGCCTGATGGGCATGCAACTGAAGACCCCGGCGCGTTGCGATTTCTTCGACGGGGAACCGGACCTGGAGATCGGCGGCATGAAGATCGGCACCAGGCACATGCCAGGCCATACGCCGGGCGGCGTGTGTTACGTGTTCGACGGCTTTGCCTTCACCGGCGACAGCTTGTTCAACCAGGGCATCGGGCGCACCGATTTTCCCGGGGGAAACGTCAAGCATTTGCTGGATTCGATCACCCGCGTGCTGGAGGATCTGCCACCCGACACGGTCCTTTTCAGCGGCCACGGCCCGGAATGGACGGTTGCGGAAGCCCGCGCCTGGTGGCAGGTCGTGGCACCGCGAATTTAAGCAGCGGCACCCGCGACGTGCCCTTAGCCCCAATTCGCCGGCGATCCGAATGAACCCCTCCTGGCTGCACCGCGACAGGCTGCCGGAAAGCCGTTGGCTGCGCATCGCCATCGGCGGGCTGCTGATCGTCGGTGGGCTGTTCGGCTTTTTACCGATCCTGGGGTTCTGGATGATCCCGCTGGGCTTGATCGTGTTGTCGATCGACCTGCCACCGGTCCGGCGCACCCGCCGCCGGTTGGTCGTCTGGTGGCACCGCCGCCGCGGCATCGAGAACGGGGAAAACGGACCCTGACCGGTCGATGGCCATTATCCAGCGTGAGAAAAGGGCTTAGCCGCTGCTTGATGCCAGGTCTTCCGAGTCGACAAGTTCGAATTCGCAGGCCCGCCGGTCCATGCCACTGAAATCCGCAACAAAGCGACGGCGGCAGGGGCCGACATAGCCTTGGGCCTTGATGAACGGTCGCGGGCGTTCGATCAGTGCGGTGATCCGATCGAACAGCGCCTGTGCGGAGAAAGGCTTGGCCAGAAACTCGCTGACCCCCGCATCCCGGGCGGCCGTGACCCGGGACATTTCGGTGTGCCCCGAAAGCATGATGATCGGCAGGTAGTGGTTGGGGCTGTCGTCGGATTGGCGAACCATGCGGACGAACTCGATGCCGTTCATCGGTTCCATCATCCAATCAACGATGCAGAAATCGATCGGCGTGCTTTTCAATATCTGGTAGCCCTGCCGGCCATCACTGGCTTCCCTGATGTCCAGGATTCCGGCCGGCTTCATCACCATGCGCAGCAACATCCGCATTTGCGGATTGTCCTTCACTATCAGGCAGCGCACGTCTCCGAATCGGTACCCCATTCTCCCCTTCCGATTATCGGTGCTACTTTGCGGTGATTTTACTTGCTTACAGTTCGCACATAGAAAACCTAGCGAAAAATCCTTTCCGCTTTCTTATGCCACGAAAGGGCAAAACACCTCAAATAAAAATTAACATTACATTGCCCTTTCATTTCATGTTTTAAAAAATAAAATCAGAAAAGAATGGCATTTATTTACACGCCTCAACTTCCAATACTGTTTGATTTTCCGTTTATTGATTACTTAAGCAATAAATTTCATAATTTCTTGTTAGCATTTTGCTTGCTTGCAAACGTTTTCAACTTTTGAGTAGCGTCCATCCAAATTCCTCATGCTAACTGATTGACAAAACAGCCACTATTATTGCCAGCTTTGACCGCGCCACTCCCGGCAGCGCAGTTTTTCCCTTAAAAGTGGTGTCTAAAAGGTTGCTGACCGGCCGGGTTCGAACCCAGCGCCGGAAATTAGAGGGTAGACGAGCTGTTTGATTTCAGCGGGTGTTGCTGGCCAAATTCGCGGCCGTTCCGGCTTGTAGCTTATGCCGGCGCACGAACCGCGTGAAGGCGGTGACCCAATCACTGCCGCCAACACTGCGCAGATGACTGAATCCGGCAACCAGGTTGCCCAGCACCAGCCCGTCATTGGAGCCGTCGATTCCAGTACCACGGTGCACCCGATAGGCATAGCTCAGGCCATCGGGCAGATTGTTGATCGATGAATAATGAAATTCGTGGGCCGCGAAGCTGAGGTCCCGCCCCGGTGGTTCCACCGACCACGGTGCCGCGCCGGTCGGCTCCAGCCGGACATAACCACGCCCTACCGGCCGTTCGGACATCACCGCATCGCCCGGCACGGCGCCGACCATCTCGTGGCGCTCGCCACGCCAGGTCAAGCTGCGGCACAGATACATCAGACCGCCGCACTCGGCATAGGTCGGCAGGCCGCCGGCCACCGCCGACTGGATTAGCTGCCTGAGTTCCCGATTGGCCGACAGCGCCGCCATTTGGGTCTCGGGGAAGCCGCCGCCGATGAACAGTCCGTCCAGGTCGGGTAACGCGCGGTCGTTCAACGTATCGATGGGAACCAACTCGGCCCCTGCCCTGGCGAAGGCTTCCAGGTCATCCGGGTAGTAGAAGCCGAACGCCGCGTCGCGAGCGATGCCGATGCGAAGGTCCCTGGTAACCGGCCGCCCCGGCGGGATCGGCAGCGCGCCGCAATCGGGTCGCGCCCCGGCGGCAAGTTGCAGAATACGGTCGAGATCAACCCGCGCCGCGACGTTGCGGGCCAGGCGCTCGATCACCGTCCGCGCTGCCGCCGCTTCGTTCGGCGGCACCAGGCCAAGATGCCGTTCGACGATCGCGTAGTCGGGGCTGCGCTCGATCACGCCCAACAGAGGCAGGTCGGTATAACGCTCCAGCACCGCTTCGAGCTTGCCGGCGTGGCGTGGTCCGCCAACCTTGTTCAGGATCACGCCGGCAATGCGGACGTCCGGATCGAAGGACTGATACCCCCGCAACAACGGGGCAACACCCCGGGTCATGCCGCGGGCATCGATCACCAGAACGACCGGTAGATGCAGCATACCGGCCAGGGCGGCGTTGCTGTCGCTGCCGGCAACATCCAGGCCATCGAACAGGCCCTTATTGCCCTCGACCAGCGCAACATCGGCGTTGCAGCCATGGCCGAGAAAGGTCGACAGGATCTCGGCCCGGTCCATGGTGTAAAAGTCGAGGTTGCGGCAAGGCCGGCCCGCCGCCAGGCTGAGCCAGGCCGGGTCGATATAGTCCGGCCCCTTCTTGAAGGGTTGAACCGTCAGCCCGCGCGCCGCCAGGGCCGCCGCCAGCCCGATGCTCACCGACGTCTTGCCCGACGACTTGTGGGCGGCAGAAATCAGCAGGCCGGGCGACGTGACCATGGCATCAGCTCGCAAAGGCCAAGCTGGTCCGATCCCGCGCCTGCCACATCGCTTTGGCTTGAATCAAGGCATCATCAAGATCGGATGCCCGTTCCATGACCTTCAGAGCGATGGCCAGCGTGCCGACGACCGCGGCCTCGGCGTAATCGTCAGTGGCCTCACCCCGCCACACCGCCTCCAGGCGGCCGACGTCCATCTGTTCCTCGGCCGGCTGGCGCGGTTCCGGCAGCAGGGCCGGCCAGTTCTCCTCGCCCAGCGTGCCGTCATGGACGGTGCGAACCTCGCACGGCTTGTTGGGACGGCGCTCGATCTCACCGCCCTCGCCCCGGAACACGGCCATATGGGGTTGGCCCAGGAGGCGCGCGCCCTCCTGGTGGATATGCATGTAGCCGGGATGGAAGATGCCCTGCAGCATATAGGGCGCACCGAACGGATTCAGCATCCGGGCCAGGGTATGGACCGGCGAGCGCAGGCCCAGGATCGGGCGCAGCTCGATGATCTCGTGCAGCTTCGGGCTGAGGTCTTCCAGGGCGATATAGGCGAAATTATTGCGCTTGATCTGGGCTGACGCCTCGGCCAGGGTCGAGGCGACCGGAAACCCGAGCCGGAGCAGGGTTTCGCGGGTGTAGAGCCGGCCCGGCGTGTGGCCCTCGGCCCCATGCATGAACACCCGGACACCGCCGCGGGCCAGCACAAGTGCGGCCAGCAGGAACCAGGGCAACTGCCGCCGCTTGCCGGCGTAGGATGACCAGTCGAGATCGACCGAAGGCGCGTCCGCCGGGACCTGGAACGTTGACTGCGAGCCGCGTACGAAGCCGGCGATCTCCTCCGGGCTTTCCTCCTTGACCCGAAGCAGCATCAGAAAGGCGCCCAATTGCTCGGGCCGCAGCTCACCGGCCAGGATCATCGACATCGCCGCTTCGGCCTCGTCGATGGTCAGTGAACGGGTCAGGGTCTTGCCGCGTCCGAGAATTCGGACATAGGCGGCAAAGGGATGTTCCTCGGCCATGTCTCAGAGCCTCTTGTTGCCGGTCACGCCTTGGCCGGCGCATCCTCCGGCCGATTATGGTGGGAGTCGACCATATGGTCGGCCAAGCTTGCCGGCAGGAAGCGCAGGACCTTCATAGCCAACATGGCCAGCAAACCGGCAATGGCAATACCGCCAACGCCCAACATGATCTCTTCCGCACTCGGCTTATAACTCATGACGACACCGTCGAAAAAGCCGCTTTCCACGGTCATGCCCGGGAACAGGACCAGGGGATAGGCTTGGCCGCCGATGATGATCACGTAGACCTGGGCCAGTCCACCAAGCACCACCAGGATCGCAGCCGCGGCCAAGGCCGGCCGGCGGCCGCCCGTCGCGGGATGGTAGATCAGGGCGATCGGCACCAGCCCGCCCAGAACCACCTGGCCGACCCAGAACAGCAGCGTGAAAACCCCACCCTCGGCCAGTATGAAGCGTTCGACCCCGGCATGTTCGGCCGCATAGAGGTTGGTCAGGTGCTGGACGGCGGTGAAATACAGCACGGCGCCGGCGAACACCCCCAGCAACCGGCCCAACCGCCTGAGCAGCCTGTCGCCCAGCGGCCGGTCGGCACCGGCACAGGCGATCATCAGGACCAGCAGGTAGATCGCCAGACCGAACGAAAACGACATGGCGATGAACAGCGGTGCCATCACCGCCGCGTCATAGGCCTGGCGGGCCACCAGGAAGCCAAAGATCGAACCGGTACCGGTGGTCAGGATCAGGCGCCAGACAAAGGCGAACCAGCCAGCCGGTTTGACGTAGGCATTCATGCGGCGCTCCATCTGCAGCCACAGATAGACCACCACGACGCCCAGGAAACCGACATACAGATAGATGTTCCAGGCGAAAATGGATTTGAAATTGTAGGTCGTCATGGCGACGATCAGCCGGTCGGGCCGGCCCAGGTCCAGCACCAGCACCGCTAGCCCGCCGACCAGCAGCGCGATCGCCAACAGCCCCGACAGGCGCGCCAGGGGCTTGTAGGGCGTGCGGCCGAAGACCGACGCAATCGATGCGACGTTCAGGGCACCCGACGCGGCGACGATCAGGAAGACCGCAAACACGTGCGGCATGCCCCAGACGATCTGGTTGGTCATGCCGGTAATGACATGGCCGTTATGTTCCATCCGCCAGGCGGCAAACAGCGCCGCGACCAGCAACAACCCCAGCAGAACCAACAGGCCGAGATAGCCCGGGCTGCGGCCGTCGAGTTCACGATATTCCAATTTGCCGGCCATCCCGCCCCCTCTACAGATTCTGGTAGCGCACGCCCGGGTCGGTCCCAAGGTCGGCGCGGATACGGGCGCTGGGATAGGAGGCGATCCGCTTGGCGATCGCACTCGACGGATCGTTCAGGTCGCCGAACAGGATGGCGCCCTCGGCCTTACCGGCGCAGGCCTCGACACAGGCCGGCCGCTGGCCGCTGTCGATCCGATGGACGCACAGGGTACAGCTTTCCACCGTTCCCTTGCCGCGCGGGGTATGGGCTTTCTGGTCGGTCACAGGCTCATGGATGAAGGACCGGGCCTTGTAGGGGCAGGCCATCATGCAATAGCGGCAGCCGATGCAAATATGCTTGTCGACCAGGACGATCCCGTCGGCCCGCTTGAACGAAGCACCGGTCGGGCAGACATCAACACAGGGCGGATTGGCGCAGTGCTGGCACATCACCGGCAGGGTGCGGCTGGCGCCGCTCTTGGGATCCTTCAACGTCACCTTGCGGATCCATTGGGCATCGGTGGCCGGCCGGTCATGGCCTTCCAGGCCATGTTCGGTCTTGCAGGCATCGACACAGGCGGTGCAGCCATCGGCGCATTTGTTGACATCGATCAACAGGCCCCAACGGTTCTTGTCACTGACCGGCTGGTCGGGTGAGCGTACCTTCGCGGCCGACGTGCCGGGAACGCCGTAAAGAACCACGCCCGGCGCCAATGTCACGGTTGCAACCGCGGCCCCGGTGGTGAGAAAGCGGCGGCGATCCTGGTTCGGGGCGGTCATGGCTTTACCCCCCAGACCGGATGGGCCCGCGCCCAACGTTGCGGCCCAGCCTTGTCGCCGGGCTTGCTGTTGTGACAGTTGAAGCAGTCGATGGTCACCGCCGCGAAATCGTGGCAACTGCGGCAGAAGTGCTTCGGATCGTCAT
The DNA here is from genome assembly GCA_964344385.1 of uncultured Sneathiellales bacterium. Taxonomy (GTDB): domain Bacteria; phylum Pseudomonadota; class Alphaproteobacteria; order CAYFNG01; family CAYFNG01; genus CAYFNG01. The sequence goes on along the minus strand of CAYFNG010000003.1, from coordinate 229,476 downwards.
ACCCGACCGGCTTTTTTTCGGCGTCGGGCACGGCATGGCAGTCCAGGCATTGGGTCAGGCTGAAGCGCTTGGTGCGGATGCCGTTGTGCATCGTCTCGTCGCGCTGGTGTTTCAGCTCCCGCATATGGTTGCGGCGCATATAGCCGGTCTCGGCGACACAGGCCTCACCCCTGGCCTTGGCAATCTCGGGCGCGGGCACTCCGTCCGCCTTGGCGCCATATGCGGTCGCCAAGGTCAATGCGGCCAATAAAACGCCCAATACCGTCGATCGCCGAAACATGACCGTCTATTCCCCAAGCCCCATCTGAATGTACCCGGTCGGGCAGACCTCGGCGCAGATGTGGCAACCAATGCACTTGTCGTAATCGGTGTCGACATAGCGACCCATGGTCGATTTGTCCTTTTTAACCCGGAACACAGCATCCTGCGGGCAGTAAATGACACAGTTGTCGCACTCAAAGCACATGCCGCAGCTCATGCAGCGATCCGCCTCGGCCCGCGCCTCCTCCTCTGTCAACCCCTCGATCCGCTCACCGAAATGGCCGAGCACGTTTTCGGCGCCGATATCGACCTCGCGGCGGATGCGCCGGGCCTCATAGGGGAAATGGCCCAGGAACAACTCGTCCGACGGCACGATTTCGACGAAGGACCGGTCTTCATAGTTGTGGACCGCATAGTCGGCGGCATCGGTCCCGCTCTTCTGAACATGGTCGTACTCGACCGGCGCAAGGTCCGTCTCCGCCAGCTTGGCCAGCAGATCGAAATGGTGGACGTCGACCTTGGGCCGGCGCCTGGGATCCGCGCCATTCATGAACTGATCCATGCCGCTGGCCGCCACCGAGGCATGGCCGATCGCGGTGGTCAGCAGGTGCGGCTTGATCACGTCGCCACCGACGAACAAATTGTCGTGACCCTCGACGTGGTACAGGTTGTCAGAGGTGATCAGGCCGCGGCCATTGTCCAGGTGCTCCATGCCGGTGAAGTCACAGACTTGGCCGATCGCGGCAACGATCAGGTCACATTCAATGTCGACCTCGCTGCCTTCCTTGATTTCCATTTTGCCGCTGGACCAGTCGACCTCAATCGCGCGCAAAGCGACGGCACGACCGGTGTCGTCCTTGATCACTTCGACCGGCGCCAGGGAACTGCGGATCTCGACGCCTTCGGCGGTGACATGCTCGATCTCCATCTTGGCGGCCGGCATCTTTTCGACCGGCCGACGGTAGACAATCGTCACGTTCGCGCCGTCGCGTTTGGCGATCGTCGCCACGTCATGGGCGGTGTGGCCCAAAACGACATATTCCGGACGGTCCTTTTCGGCGACTTGGGTGATGTGACCCAGGCGCCGGGCGACCGCGGCCACGTCCATCGCGGTATCGCCGCCGCCGATGACCAGCACCCGGTCGGCGCCATGTTTCAGGCGACCGTCGTTGAACGCCTTCAGGAAGGCAATACCGCTGATGCAGTTGGAAGCATCTCCGCCGGGCACCGGCAGCGCCGTGCCGGACTGGGCTCCAAGGCCAAAAAAGACCGCATCGTAGTCGCGCTCGAGATCGGCCAATTGCACGTCGACCCCGACCTTGGTGTTGGCCTTGACCTCGACCCCGAGGTCGAGGATCCGCTGGATCTCGCCATCCAGGACGTCGCGCGGCGTACGGTAGCCGGGGATGCCGTAGCGCATCATGCCGCCAAGCTCGGCATGGGCCTCGTAGACCGTGCAGGCATGGCCCATGCGGCGCAGCTGATAGGCCGCCGCCAGACCGGCTGGCCCGCCACCGATGACCGCCACTTTCTTGCCGGTATCCGGCCCGGCCGGATGCAGCTTCAGATTATGTTCCAGCGCATAGTCGCCGATGAACTGCTCGACCGAATTGATGCCGACATGGTCCTCGACTTCGTTGCGGTTGCAGCCATCTTCGCACGGCGCCGGACAGACCCGTCCCATGATCGCCGGGAACGGGTTGGCCTCGACCAGGCGCATGAAGGCATATTCCTGCCACGGCATGTCTGCCGGCGGCTTCTCGATGCCGCGCACGATGTTCAGCCAGCCGCGAATATCCTCGCCGGCCGGGCAACTGCCCTGGCATGGCGGCGTGCGATGGACATAGGTCGGACATTTGTAGGACGCGTCCGCCTCGAAGATCTCCTCCTGCCAGGGACGGTGCTCGGTATCGCCGTCCTTGTAGCGGCGGAAGGTCAACAAAGTCTCGTTCATTGCCCTATGTCCTCCTTAAACATTGGCCGCACCGTTCGGCGCGTGTGCCGGTCCCGGTCAGGACCCGTTTGTTATTCCTCATCGCCGCCATTGTCGGCGTCTTCGTCGCCGGTCGCCTGGCCGTCCAGCACGATGGCGTTGCTGACCAGTTGATGGACGCTGAGAATCTCGTCCATGCCGAACCCGTATTCCGGCATCACCTTGGCGAACTGGCTCTTGCAAATGGCACAGATCGAAGCCATGTGGGTGACCCCGTGATCGTCCCGCACCTGCTTCAGGGCCTCCATCCGGGGCTTGGCGCCCTTGACCCTGAGCTCCATCAGGTCGTCGGTCAGCAGGCCACCGCCGCCACCGCAGCAAAAGGTGTTCTCGCGGATGGTGTCGGGCGCCATGTCGACATAGTTGTTGCAGCAGGCCTTGATCACCTCGCGCGGAATGTCGTACTGGCCGCCGGGCCGGTCACCCATACGCGACGCCCGCGACACGTTGCAACTGTCGTGGAAAGTGATGGTCATGTGATCATTGGCCGATTTGTCGAAGGTGAGCTTGCCGGCCTTGATCAGATCGTAGGTGAACTCGCAGATGTGCTGCGGCACCGGATAGTTCGGATCCAGGAAGTCGAAGGGACCGGCTAGCGTGTTCCAGAAACTGTAGGCCACCCGCCAGGCATGGCCGCATTCGCCGACCACGATCCGCTTGACCCCGAGGTCGATCGCCGCCTTGCGGATGCGTAGCGCCACCTCGCGCATCTGCTCATAAGAGCCGATGAACATGGCAAAGTTGGCGGCCTCGGAGGCATAGGAACTCAAGGTCCATTTGACGCCGGCCTGGTGGAAAACCTTGGCGTAACCGATCAGGCCGTCGACATGGGGTTCGGCGAAGAAATCGGCGCTTGGTGTGACCAGCAGGATGTCGGCGCCTGCCTCGTCGACCGGCAGCCGCACTTCGACCCCGGTTTCGTCCAGGATGTCCTCTTCCAGACCCTCCACCGTGTCTTCCAATGCGGGACCCGGCAGGCCCAGATTATTGCCGATCTTGTGGACCTTGCCGATGATCTCGTTGCAGTACTTCTGGCCCTTGCCGATATGGTCCATGATCTCGCGCGCCGCCATCGAGATTTCGGCGGTGTCGATGCCATAAGGGCAATAGACCGAGCAACGTCGGCACTGCGAGCACTGGTGGAAGTAATTGTACCAGTCGTCCAGCAGTTCCTCGGTCAGGTCGGCGGCGCCGACCAGCTTGGGGAACCACTTGCCCAACAGGGTGAAGTGCCGCCGGTAGACCCGGCGCATCAGGTCCTGGCGCGCCACCGGCATGTTCTTGGGATCGCCGGTGCCCAGGAAGTAATGACATTTGTCGGTGCAGGCGCCGCACTTGACGCACGCATCCAGATAGACCCTCAGCGAGCGCGAACGACCCAGCAGTTCGCCCATCTTGGCGATCGCCTGGTCGTGCCAGTCCTCGACCAGTTCGCCGGGGAAGCCCAGGGCTTCCTGGTGCTCCGGCGCCGCGATGAAGCTCTTGAGGTGGTCCATGCCGCCTTCGGCCAGGGCCGGGATCGACGGGACCTCTTCCATTTCGGGGACCTGGTAGTCGGCAGCCATGGCTCAGTCCCCCCCGCCTTCCAGCTTGGCGGCCCAGGGCGCCAGGTGGCGGCGCTCGCGGGCGTTGTCGACCTGGTTGCGGGTTGGGCTGAAGAAGATGCCCGGCAGGTGCAGCAACTTGCTGAACGGGAAGACGATCATCAGCGCCGCGACCAGGAACAGGTGGATCAGCAACGGCCCGTCGGCCGGCAGCGGCTGCCAGTCGAAAACCATCAGGCCAAGGAAGAACCGCTTGACCGCGATGATGTCGGTATGGGCCAGGTATTTCATGGCCAGGCCGCTGGCACCGATCGCCAGCAGCAGCGCCAGGATCAGATGGTCGCTGGGCCCGGTGATGTAGCGGATGCGTTCGACCCAGATACGGCGAAACCACAGGCCGGCCAGACCGGCGACCATGGCAAAGCCGGCATAGATGCCGAACGGCTGGATCAGGGTGATCAGCGGCCAGACCGGCTCCAGGAAGTAGCGCAGGTGGCGAACCAGCACCAGCAGCAACGCGGCATGGAACATCCAGCCCAGCACCCAGGTCCATTTGTTGGACTTGAACAGGCTTTCGAACAGCACGACCTCGCGCCCGATGCGCAAGGCGACGCCGCCCCTGGTCAGGGGCGCCGGCATGGTGGGGATTTTCAGCGGCGCCGGGGTGCGGGCATATTGCACAACCTTGGCCAATAGTCCGACCACCAAAATGATGGTCGCGACATAGAACAACAGTGCATATGCCACCGTCAGAGCCAAGGTTACCCCCCTGCGTCCGGCCGCCCCCGCGACCGGACCCGGTTAAACGTCCGCTTCAGCGGCTCTTAGATACAGCCGGTCGGCTTCGGCAGGCCGGCGATTTTGCATGCCTGTTTGGCGGGACCGTACGGGAACAGCTCGTAGAGGTATTTGCTGTTGCCCTTCTCCGGGCCCAACGACTTCTTGACCGCCTTGGTCAGAACGCGGATCGCCGGGGCAATCTGATATTCCTCGTAGTAGTTACGCAGGAAATTCACGACTTCCCAATGGTCCTCGCCCATCGCGATGTTCTCATCCTCGGCGATCAGCTCGGCGAGCTCCTTGCTCCACACGCTGATGTCGGTGATGTAGCCTTCCTCGTCGGCCTCGACCGTCGTACCGTTCAACTGATATGCCATTGGCTGGTGTCCTCCTTAAATCAGGTGTTCCGTTCCCGTCGCGGCCTTGGGTCAGAGCCAGGCCTGGACGGCATCATGTTCGACCGTCAAATCGACAAACCCATCATAGTCGATAACGGTGATTCCATCGAGTAGCGGGCGATCGCCGAGGCCCCGGGCCTCGATGTCCGGCCCCAGCACATAGAGGCTGAGTTCACCGGCCCGCGCCGCCAATTTTGCCGCCCCATCGGTTCCGGCCAGGGCAGCGTAGACGCCATCCTCAAACAACAGGACCGCACTGCCGTTGCTGGCGGTCCGCAAGCAGCTCTCCAGGGTATTGCGCTCAAAAGGCGATTTATTGACCGTGTGCAGCATTCGCGCGCTCCCCATCAACTCGTCAACACGACGTCCTGGGCGGCCATCAGTTCGCGCAGCTCTTCGCTGGACAGAACTTCGACCGGGACCACCAGGTCGTCCTCGCTCAGGCCGCGGGCTTCGAGCGATTCCCGCTCGACGTACAGCTTCTCCACGTCATAGCCCTCAAGCGCCCGGAAGGTCGGCGAAAAGTTCTTCATGCCGATTCCCTTGGTGTCCTGGTTCTTCTTGAGCTGGAAGACACCGTCATCCATGAACACCACGCTGACGTCCTGGTCGAAGGCGGCCGCGATCAGCACCATCTCCAGGTTCTCCAGCGCATAGACGGTGCCATAGGGCGCCTTGCGGTTGACGTATAGGAAGCGCTTGATCACGCCGCCTTCATATTCGAAATCGGGATCGTCCATTTTCAGTCCCCGTGACTAACCATCAATCGCCGAACACGACCAGGCGGTCCGCCTGGATGCCGGCTTCAATCAACTGCCCCAGGCCGGAAATCCGGAAGCCCGGCGCCAGGATGTCGTCCTTGATGCCGCGCCGAAGCGCCGCCGCGACGCAGACCACCAGGTCAAGGTCGTTCTCCTCGGCCAGTTGCGACCAGAGCTGCACCAGGTTGCGGTCGTCCGATTGCGGCTCGGACAGCTTGTTGGCGTTGTTGACACCGTCGAAATAGAAGAACACGCGAAAGATCTTGTGCCCCTTGGCCAGCGCCGCCTTGGTGAACTGATAGGCGCTGTCCGAGGCCTGGTGGGTGAACGGCCCCTCATTGACTAAAATACCGAAATTCATCCTTTACCCCTGGTCGGCCGGGTCCGCGCGCCACCAAGGCCCACGGACCAGGGCCGAATTAGAAATGGACATGCGTCGATGCGTTCAGGCTCTTGCGCGCGCCGCGCCAATCATCGATGTGATGCTTGGTGAAGGCGAGGTCGGTGAGCTCGAAGAAACGCGGCCAGCCGATCCGCTCGATCCACTCGCCCATGCGCTCCCAATCCCGGGCGTCGTCCTTGTAGGCGTACAGGATCTTCTTGACCACATCGGCGACTTCCGGCCAGCGTGGCGAGTTGTTGGGCAGGCCGGCGACCGCCAGCTTGTGGAAGGTCGGCTTGCTGCGGGCGTTGGAGTGCTTGCCGCCGACCCACACCGCCAGCTTGGTTTCCTCATAGCCGTTGATCTGCATCGGCGGGCATGGCGGGTAGCAGGCACCGCAGCAGATGCATTTCTTCTCGTCGACTTCCAGCGACGGCTTGCCGTTGACCAGGGCGGGCCGGATCGCAGCCACCGGGCAGCGCGCCACCACCGCCGGCCGTTCGCAGACATTTGCCACCAGGTCGTGGTTGATCCGCGGCGGCTTGGTGTACTGGACGTTGATCGCGATATCGCCCTGGCCGCCGCAATTGATCTGGCAGCACGAGGTGGTGATGCGTACGCGGTTGGGCATCTCCTCGTTGACGAATTCTTGGTAGAGCTCGTCCATCAGCGCCTTGACGACGCCGGACGCATCGGTGCCCGGAATATCGCAGTGCAGCCAGCCCTGAGTGTGCGAGATCATCGACACAGAGTTGCCGGTGCCGCCGACGGGGAAACCTTCGGCCTCCAGCTTCTCGATCAGCGGTGCGACCTTGTCCTCGCTCGAAACCATGTACTCGATGTTCGAACGGGTGGTGAAGCGGACATGGCCTTCGGCGAACTCGTCGCCGATATCGCACAGCTTGCGGATGGTGAAGACGTCCATCTGCCGCTGGGTACCGGCCCGCACCGTCCAGATCTGATCGCCGCTATGGGCAACATGGCGCAGCACGCCGGGCCGCGGCCGGTCATGCCATTTCCAATCGCCATAGTTCTTGATCATCAGCGGATGCATGTAGGGTTTGGCGTCGATCACCCCGGTTTCGTCGGGCCGGCGCATTTCGGTGGCTTGGCTCATGACTGTCTCCTCGTCCTAATCGTGGCGCCTGCCACCGGTTACTCGGCCGCCTCGGCGCCGCCCTGGCGGGCGCGCCATTTGGCTTCCTCTTCGTCCCAGTCGTCGGTGCGGACGTACGAGGAGGTGCGGGGATGGTTGATCATGTTGGGATCAACCTGGATGTCGAGCGCTTCGAGGAAATTGGCCAGGCCAATGCGGTCGATGGTCTCGCCGACCCGCTCATGCTCCAGCGCATTCTCGGCGAAGAAGTCGATCACCGATTCGGCGAACTCTGTCAGCGCCTCGAAGTCCTCGTCCGATTCCAGCTTGAAGAACGGGATCACCACGGTGCCCATCTGGTCGCCGATCTTCAGCGAGCGCTTGCCGCCGATCAGGATGGTGACACCGCGATCATTGCCCGGCGACAGCGCCTTGGTCATGACGTTGATGCAGTGCATGCAGCGGACGCAGCTCTTGTTGTCGACGTCCAGCGTGTCGTCGTCGTTCAGGCTGAGCGCCCGAGTCGGGCAATTGGCGATCACCGAATCGATCATGTATTTGCGGCCGACCTTGGCGACATAGGCCTTGACCTCGTCCTGGTCGACCTGCATGTCGTCCCGCCAGGTGCCGATCACCGCGAAATCGGCACGGTGGATGGCGTTGACGCAGTCATTGGGGCAGCCCGAGAACTTGAACTTGAACTTGTAAGGCAGGGCCGGCCGGTGCATCTCGTCGAGGAACTCGTTGATGATGGTGCGGTGGGCACGCTGCTCGTCATAGCAGGACTGTTCGCAGCGGGCATGGCCAACGCAACTCATCGACGTCCTGAGCGCCGGGCCGGCGCCGCCGAGGTCGAAACCGGCCTCGTTCAACTCGTCGAAAGCCTTCTGCACGTTTTCGGTGGTGCAGCCCTGGAACATGATGTCGCCGCTTTGGCCGTGCAGCGCAATCAGGCCCGAGCCGTGCTTCTCCCAGATGTCGCACATCTGGCGCAGCAGGTCGGTTGAATAATGCATGCCGGCCGGCGGCTGGACCCGCAGCGTATGGAACTCCTTGGATTCGGGATACTCCTCGGGCACCTCGGAAAAGCGGGGAATAACGCCGCCGCCATAACCGTAGACGCTGACCGTACCGCCTTTCCAATAGCCCAGCCGGTTGGTGTAGGAATGCTCGAGCTGACCGAGCAGGTCCTTCATCATGTCGGCGTAGGGCTTGCTCTCCTCAGAGGCCAGCCTTTCAAGACCATCGACAAAGCTCGGCCAGGGACCGGACTTGAGTTCGTTCAACAGCGGCGTGTCATGCGGTTTTTTGGGCATGTTTCCCCCTGGTTCCAGTTCAAAGACAGGCACCGATTTCGCACCCGTTTCCGGCCGCCAGAGCCGGATGTTCTTATCCGCAAAACGCGGTTCGGCTCTTGGCTTCCGGAAAAGCTCGTATATTTGTATATTATCATTTACTCATATTCAAAGGAAAAACGTTGCAAACGATGCCTGAAAATGTACAAAAACAAGTTGTAAGATTATTTTCCTTCGTTTTTCCAATGTATTACGTATATTTTTTAAATAAGTTCAAACTGCGGACGTGGACCATCGCCAGCAGATGCCAGGGCTCCAACACCCGCCGGGCGGCACGGTGGCTGGTCACGTTGAAGGTTCCAAGCCAGCAACCGGCCAAGCGATGGGACGGCGGCGCCGAATTCAACCGGGGCAAAGGTACGACAAGAGCAGTTGGCGCAATGGTTTTGCCCCGTCCAGCCAATCGGGTACAAACACTGACCGCCAGGTACAAGGATTGGCCGATGTCCATCGGGCCTTTGGAACCAACAATGCCTTGAGATTATGAATGCAGATGCCGGCGATACGAACAGGATATAATGTCGCAGGGCCCCCGCAGGTCGGCGAAGGGTCGCCATTTGATCTGACCGACGACGCGGCCTATCGACGCTGGCGCGATGCCAAGCTTGCCGACTATCCGTCGCGGGTCGAGGACCTGATCGTTGAGGTCGACAGCCTAGCCAACCCCACAGCCGCGCAGCAAGAACAGATCCGTGCGTTGTGCCGCCGTGCCAACATGGCCGTTTATGTCTGCCGCGACCGGACCTGCACACCAGACGAATTGCGCGATTTCGCGGCACGGTTTGGCCTCCGGCGTCTGGATACCCACCCTTTCGCCGAGCCTGAGGGGGTCGCGGCGCTGGAGGTGCGCGACCCGCCCGGGCGCGCGGGCTACATCCCCTACACCGACCGGGCAATCAGTTGGCACACCGACGGCTACTACAATCCACCGCAACGCCGTATCGATGCGATCATGCTGCATTGCGTGCGAAATGCGGAACACGGTGGAGTCAACGACCTGTTGGACCCCGAACTGGCCTATATCGGCCTGCGGGACGCCGATCCCGGTCATGTCGCGGCGTTGATGCACGCCGACACGATGATGATCCCCGGCAACCGGATCCCCGGCAAGCTCGACCGCCCGGATTCGCCAGGACCGGTGTTTTCGGTCGCCCCCGAAACCGGTGCCCTGCACATGCGCTACACCGCCCGCCCCCGCAACGTGGTCTGGCGGGACGATGATGCGACCGTGGCCGCGTTGGCCGCGTTGCGGGACATTCTGGAGCAACCGAACGGGCCGGTGATCCGGCATAAGCTGGAGCCGGGCCAGGGCCTGATTTGCAACAATGTCCTGCACACCCGATCCGCCTTCCAGGACCGCGACCCGAAATTCGGCCGCCTGCTGTACCGGGCCCGCTTTCTTGATCGCGTTGGAACCCCAGATTAGAGCCATCGAACCGATGGGAGACCCAATTCCATGCTCTACTTAAGCAATCTGATCATCCAGAACCCCGAGGTGAATAGCTTCGACGGGCTGGTCGGGCTGGTCCGCGAAGCTGCCCGGCGCGGCGAACGGTTCCTCAACTTCGACGTCAAGCCGGACTATCGCGACACCCCCCGCAACTGGGAAATCAAACTGGAAACCGCATTCTATTGGAGCGACAAGTGACCCAAGAGGCGGTGACATCGCTGGACAAGTTCCCGACCCCGTTCGGGCGCGAAATGGAGTTTCAGGACGTCCGGCATGAGAGTGGCCTGCGCATGCTCAGGGTCCGAATCCGCGAGGGTCGGCGGTTCACGATCCTGGACCTGGATGCCCCCACCGTTGCCCAATGCCTGCAGATCATGACCGGTTGGACCGGTGACGGCGCCGACGCACCAAACGAGACAAAGGGAGAAACATGAACCAGCTCCCGATTTTTCTGAACCTGGAAGGACGTCGGGTGCTGGTCGTCGGTGGCGGCAGCGCGGCGGCGCGCAAGGCGGAACTGGTCGCCAGGGCCGGCGGCCGGTTGCGAGTGGTCGCCCCCGACCTGGTCGAGGATTTCGACGACCTGAAAAAGACCGCTGGTTTCGAGCATATCGACCGTGAGCTTCGCGAGACTGACCTGGCCGGTTGCACCTTGGCGTTCGGCGCCGCCGAAATCGAGGACGTCAACCACCGCCTCCACGGTTTTGCCGAAGCGACCAATACATCGGTCAACATTGTCGACGACCCGGACCGTTGCAGCTTCTTCATGCCGACCATCATCGACCGCTCACCGATCGTGTTGGCGGTATCGTCGGGCGGCAAGGCGCCGATCCTGGCCCGGGCCCTGAAAGCCCGGCTGGAGAGTCTGGTGCCGGCGACCTATGGCAAATTGGCCGACCTGGCCGGCGCCTATCGTGACCGGGTCAAGCGGATGATCCCAAGCGCGGCCGGGCGTCGACGCTTCTGGGAAGCCCTGATCCAGGGCCCGGTCGCCGAAAGCGTCATGGCCGGTCAGTTCAACAAAGCGCGCAGCCAGTTGGACGAACTGCTGGCCGATGCCGCAAGCGGCAAGGTTGCGACCGAGATCGGCGAGGTATTTCTGGTCGGCACCGGCCCCGGCGATCCCGACCTTCTCACCTTCCGGGCGCTGCGGCTGATGCAGCAGGCCGATGTCGTGTTGTACGACCGGCTGATCGGCGACGGCATTCTCAACCTGGTGCGACGCGACGCCGAACGGATCTATGTCGGCAAGATGGCCAAGGACCACACTTTGCCACAGGAAGAAATCAGCGCCCTGCTCGCCCGGTTGGCAAAAGAGGGCAAGCGTGTCTTGCGCCTGAAAGGCGGCGACCCCTTTATTTTTGGCCGCGGCGGTGAAGAGATCGAGTTGCTGGCGTCGGAGGGCATCCCCTTCCAGGTGGTTCCCGGGGTCACGGCGGCGGCAGGCTGCGCCGCCTATTCCGGCATTCCGCTGACCCATCGCGACCATGCCCAGGCCTGCGTTTTTGCGACCGGCCACGGCAAGAACGGCGCCATCGACCTCAACTGGCAGGCGCTGGTGCAGCCCAACCAGACGGTCGTCATCTATATGGGGCTCAGCGCCTTGGATCGGCTGGCGGTGGAACTCATCGACCATGGCGCTCCGGCGGACAAGCCGGCGGCGGTCATCGACAACGGCACCCGCCCCGATCAGCAGGTGGTGACCGGTACCTTGGCCAATATCGCGGACAATGTCGCCAACAGCACCATCAAGGGCCCGGCCCTGCTGGTGGTCGGTGATGTCGTGACGCTGCACGAAACCCTGGCTTGGTTCCGGCCCCGGGCAAGTGGAACCGACTGACCATTGCATCACCGGCAATGGCCGGACCAGCCGGCATAGCGCTCAAACTCGCGGTCCGGGCTTGCCGTCGGCGACCGGGACGATTTGACCGCCCCGTCGAAGATAGGCGAGCAAGGGGCGGATCGTCTCGGCGACCGGCAGCGCATCCAGGTCGACCGGACCATCGTCACTGTTCTTGGGATAGACATAAGCAACGGTCGGTTTGGGGAACAACAGGCCCAGCCCCTGAAGAATGCCGCCCGGCATGCCGCTGTAGAAATCCTCGCACAGGATTTCCGCCAATTCGTCCGGGTTGGTAACCAGAACCACCGGCTCCCTTGTATACCTGCCGAGGAACTGGCGGACCCGGAAGTAGCGGTAGAGTTCCGAAATCAGGACATGGTACCCGGCATTGGCCAGCCGGGTGACCCGGGCCAGGAAATCATTGGTGTCGATGATTTCGTCGTTGGCGAATTCCGACATCGTCAGTTCCGCCAGGCAGATAAGGTCGGAGGCCGCGTTCGCCGGCTGGGCGCGGAAGCGCTGCGTCGCCCGGTCAAACACATCGATATCCGCCTGTTCGACAGTGTGGAACTCGCCGCGCTTGACCAGAATGCTGTGGCTATAAAAGGCGTCCGCCGGGATCGCTACCTTGCCATCCGGATCGAATAGTACGGCCCGGGTCAGACTGGCCTTGACCAGTTCCAGCGCCATCAGGCGGTTGTCGAGGCGCCCGAAGGTTGGCCCGCGGAACTCCACAAGGTCGATTTCCAGCCGTCCCCATTTCAGATTGTCCATCAGGCTGCGCAGCAGGTCCTCGGGCCGGTCGCTGTAAAAGAACGCGCCGTAGATAAGGTTGACGCCCAATATCCCCAGCGCCTCCTGCTGATCGAGGTTGGTGTCGTCCAGCATCCGTACATGCAGGATGATATCGTCGGGCGGGCTGTTCGGCGCGCTTTGCAGGCGGATGCCCAGCCAACCATGGCATTCGGCACGCTTGGTGAAGCCCTGGGCCGCAACCGTATTGGCGAACACGAAGAATCGTGTCCCCTCGGGACGGTGCTCGGCAACCCGCGAGGTGGTGACCGCGAACTCCCGTTCCAGCATGCGTTCGAGCCGGCCACGCGACACGTAACGACCGTCCGCCGCGGCACCATAGATTTCGTCGCTGTAATTCATGTCGTAGGCCGACATGGTTTTGGCGATGGTGCCGGCTGCGGCGCCGGCCTGGAAAAACCAGCGTGCAACCTCCTGCCCGGCTCCGACCTCGACGATCGAACCGTATTTCAGCGGGTCCAGGTTGAAGGCCAAAGCCTTTTCGATCGTGCTTGACTTATCCTCGGGCACTTCGTTGCACCTTCAAGTTGCGTGGCAGCGGCAACGTCCAGTCGGCGAGTTGGTACCAATCACCGCCGCAAATAGGAACGCGAAAAACTCCCCCTGGTGTTCGCAGCCGACCGGAGGCCGGACTGGCGGCCCGCAGTGGTAACCGTTGGACAATGCCGGTCGCAAGCTGTTTATTGGGCCAAAAGGGAGGCGACTGGTCATGAGTAAAACCCTTCATTTGGCGGTTCTGACGAGTTTCGTGGTGGCGTTGGTAATCTTTGCCACGAACAGTTGGGCGCAAACCGTCAGCGGCCTTGTACCTGCCCAACCGCAACCGGCAGCCGATAGCTTGAAACCGGGACTGGCGGTGGAATATCTCGACATCATGGTCCGCCATGTCGACGAGATCGAGATCGCCGGCAAGGGCAAGCCGGGCGATCCCCTGCCGTTGCTGGACTGGCAAACCGGCGACGGCGAAGTGTTGACCAGCGGTCGGCTCGACGGTGTTGGCGCCAGAATCACCGGATTCGTACGATTTCCCTCGCCCGGGACGTATCTGATGGCCACCCACTCCAACGACGGGATCCGGTTGAAAATCGGCGGGGTTCTGATCCATGAGGATCCCGGGGTTCACTCCGACACTTTCTCCCCAAACATCGAAGTCGTGGTCCCCGAGGCCGGCTGGTATCCGCTTTACCTGCTCTATTTCGAACGTCGGGTCACATCGACCTTGGAGCTTTATTGGCAACCGCCGGGCACCGACCAGTTCGTCCATGTGCCGGAAGATTCATTCGCGCATTTGGGGCATTGACCGGAGTTTTCAACTAACAAAACCGAGTTTGTGCGAACCGCGATTTGCGCGGTTTTGACCCGCCGCGTCAAATCGTCGCAACGGGTTAGCAGACACCTGCGAAACTTACAAAAACAGGGGCTCAACCTTACAATCAACGCCCGTATAGCCATAACAAAAGTGTGGCTATGTTGACATTGCCTAGCTTGACGGCTATTCGATTTTGGCTGCTAGAGCCGTCAGGAAACTATCAAAGCTAGAAGAAACTTAGCAGCAAATCGAACGACAAAATCGGAATTTGCTAACGAACGCGACAAGGGGAACCGAAGCATGAGCAGCGAGACCGATACAATTCACGAACACCATTGGGAGGTAAGTTGGGCACCACTCGTCGTCTCTGTCGGCGTCACGCTCCTGGTCCCGCTCGCCTTTGCAGCCTATTTCGTCTACGAATCGCCACTGGCCGCGATCATCTTCGCCGGCCTGGGAACGCCTCTGGTGCTGGCGGGCGTGGCGCGTTGGATATATGAGGGCGCGACACAGAAACTGGCGATTTCCAACGTTGCCGATCTTGGCATCGGCATCTTCATCATCTCGGAGATTTTGATCTTCCTGTCGCTGTTCGCCAGCTATTGGATGATGCGAATCGCCGCCGGTGCAGCGGGGGATCCGTGGCCCCCGGAAGGCACCCCGGCTATCAGCCTGGTGTTGCCGCTGTTCATGACCATCGTCCTGGTGGCTTCGAGCATCACCTACCATATCGGCGAGGAAAAGTTCGAAAGCGGCGATACCGGTGGCTTCCGGATGTGGCTGCTGATCTCGATCGTACTCGGCCTGCTGTTCTTCGGCTGCACCGCCTATGAGTACAATCACCTGATCGCCGAGGGCTTCCTGCCGGGCACCAACCAATACTCGACGGCGTTCTATTCCCTGACCGGGTTCCACGCCTCGCACGTGCTGATCGGTGTGCTGGTGTTTGTCGTGCTCCTGGTGGGCATTACGATCCGGCCGGTCAACGGCATGTTTGTCAAGGTGGCCGGTATCTACTGGCACTTCGTCGACGTGGTCTGGTTCTTCGTCGCCTCTCAGGTCTATCTCTGGTAGGCGCTGGACCGCAAAGGCATTGAACGTCGGGATCGGCCAGTGATGCGTGGCATTCGACATATGGTGATCGTGGGCGTCGCGGCCTTGGCTGCCTACGCGACCGCCGCCCATGCCCAGTATTACAGAAAGCCGATTTCGGATGTCGACCCCGAGATCATGGTGATCGACGAGAAGAAGCACTTGGGCGCCAAAGTCGACGGTGAAACCCTGTTGGTCGGGGCGGGGGGCAAGACCTTCCCGCTTTCCGACATGCTGGGCCAGCCGTTGATCCTGGTGCTGGCCTATTACACCTGCGACGGCAGTTGTTCGGTGATCAACGCCGAACTGGACCGTTTGTTGGAAGAGGTCACGAGGGTTCAATCGGGTAAGGATTTCCGCATTCTTACCTTGTCCTTCGACAAGTACGACAACCCGGAAACCACCGCCGAGTTCGCCCAGCACCTGCAGGTCCGGGGGGAACATGGCGACAACTGGATGTTCGCGACCTTCAAGTCCGAGGAGGATTTAAAGGAGCAGACCGCCAAGCTCGGGTTCAAGTTCTTTTGGTCACCGGCCGACAAGCTGTTCCTGCACCCCGGTGCGTTCCTGTTCCTGTCACCCGATGGCCGCCTGGTCCGCATCCTCTACCCGCCCGAGGTCGATGGATCGGACCTGGAGCTCGCCGTGCTTGACGCCAAACAGGGGCAGTTCCGGCCGCAGGAGATCATCAATTTCGCCGTCAGCCTTTGCTACAGCTACAACTACAAGGAAGGCAAATACACGCTCAGCATCCCGATTTTCGTCGGTTTCGGAGCGTTGTTTATCGGCCTGACCTCACTGATTACATCGATTGCCGTCTTCAAGCGGAAGAGGCGGAAAATAACAGGGGAAACGAAAAATGCTCAAATCGCCTAGATTGACCGCTGGGCTGCTCCTGGCATTGGGTTCCGGCGCGAATGCGTGGGCCGGCCACGAAGGGGCGAACCCCAATCCGACCGATGCCTGGAACCACACCTGGAACGGCGTCCTGATCGACCTTTGGGTCATTGGCATCATCTTTGGTGTCGCCGCGGTTTATATGCTGGTGAAATACCGCGCCAAGAACCCGGATGATGTCGGCCAACTGCCCAAGCTGACGCTGGGACAGGCCCTGGCCTGGTGCCTGGTGCCGGCAGCGCTTTTCCTGGCCGTCGATTTCCTGCTTTCGGCCAAGGGCTGGTCGCTGTGGAACATCCAGCGCACGGTTCCGGCCGATGCCATGGAAATCAAGGTTACTGGCACGCAATGGGCCTTTAACTATGAGTATCCGGGCGGGTTGGAGATCAGTTCGGCCGACCGCGACGAAGAAGCCGATCTGGCCTCGCAGGAACTGATGGACGGCGACATGGTGGTGCCGGTCGGCAAGCCGGTCGTGCTCAGGATGTCGTCAGAAGACGTCATCCATTCCTTCGGCCTGACGAACTACCGCCTGAAGGAAGATATGATGCCGGGGCGTGTGACCTACCTGTGGTTCGTCGCCAACGAGCCAAAGGTTTCGAACGTGGTCTGCGTCGAATTCTGTGGCGCCATGCATTCGCAGATGTTCAATCGCGTGGTTGCGGTGCCCCAGGACCAATATGACGCCTGGCACGCCAAAAAGAGCCAGGAAGCCAAATTGAAAAACAGCCGCATGCTGGCAAGTGTGACGCCGGAAGCCGGCGAAGCGCGCTGAGGACAGAGGGGAGATTTCGTCATGACCACCGTAACCGATACCGCGCCCGCGGCCGGCGGTTTCAAACTGTCCGAATGGATTTTCACCACCGATCATAAACGTATCGGTATCCTGTACCTGATCGGGTCGATCGCGGCTTTCTTCGTTGCCGGCCTGATGGCCCTTGGCATTCGCATCGAACAGGGCGGCATTGGTGAATCCGGACTGATCAACTATTTCGTTGCCGATTTCACCATGGCCATGGATACCGGCACGGCCTACAACGTCGCCCTCTACTTCCATGGCGCGGCGATGATCCTGGCCTTCCTGATCCCGGGCCTGACCGGCTTCGCGGCCAACTATTTCATCCCCATCATGATCGGCGCGCCCGACGTTGCTTTTCCGCGGATTAATGCGCTCAGCGTCTGGCTGTTCTGGATGGGCATCGTCGTGGCCCTGTTGACCTTTATCGTGCCCGACAAACCGGACATCATGTGGACGGGCTATCCGCCCTATTCGATCACCACGCCGGGTAATACATCGTTCTATGTGTTCACCGTGCATTTGATCGGCTTCTCGTCGATCCTGGCCGCGGTCAACTTCCTTGTCACGATCGCCTATATGCGGGCGCCTGGCATGGGCTGGAACCAAATGAACATGTTCGTTTGGACCTCTTTCGGCGCGTTCGTCATCCAGTTGATTTTCGTGCCGGTGCTGGCCGCCGCCGTGACGCTGCTGCTGCTGGACCGTTATGTCGGCACCAACTTCTTCAATCCGGACGCCGGTGGTGACGTCCTGCTCTATCAGAACCTGTTCTGGTTCTACTCCCATCCGGCGGTGTACGTGATCTTCCTCCCCGCCATGGGGATCATGTACGAAATCATTGCCACCATGTCGAAGAACCGGATCTTCAACTACAAGACCGCGGTTTGGGGTGGCATTGTCGGCATCCTGGTGATCACTGGCGAGGTCTGGGTCCACCATCTGTACATCGCCGGCATGCCGAACTGGATCCGCATCGGCCAGATGGTCACCACCCTGATGATCTCGGTGCCGGTTGGTCTGATGGTGATTTCGATGTGGGGCACGCTGTACAAGGGTTCGATCACCTACAGCGTCGCCATGAAGTACGTGTTCGCCAACATGATCCTGGTGCTGTTCGGCGGCCTGACCGGCATCCCGCTGGCGGTGACCTCGATGACCGTGCATCTGTCCGAGACGTCGTTCGTGCATGCCCATTTCCACTTCATCATGGGCCTGTTCGCGACCTTCTCGGTGTTCGCGGCCGTCTATCACTGGTTCCCGAAAATCACCGGCCGCTCGGCCGACGGCAAGATCGCCAACATTGCCGGTGCATTGAACCTGCTGGGAACCCAGGTGACGTTCTGGCCGCTGTTCATGATCGGCGTCGAGGGCATGCCCCGCCGCTATTGGAACTACGAGATGTTCCCGGGGTTCGAGCAGTACCATCAAATCGCCACGGTCGGCGCCTTCATCACCGCTGCCGGCGTCATTCTGATGGTGATCGGCTGGGTCAACTCGGCGATCCGCGGTCCCATCGTGGATACCAATCCCTGGGGTTCGAAGTCCCTGGAATGGACCCACACCGTCAGTCCTCCGGGTCCGGGCAACTTCCCGAAACCGGTTACGGTCGATGAGAAGTGGACGCCTTACGACTACAACTGACCGATAAGTTGATAGACTGGGAAAGCTGGGACCTAGGTCCCAGCTTTCTCTTTCTTGCCCCGAAACACAAACCCAGGACTGATCGTCATGACGAATACCAAGAAATCCCGGACCGGGCTGTGGATCGCCGGCGGCGTGCTGGTCGGGTTGGCCGTATTCATGTATGTCAGCATCATGTACAAGATTATCAATTTCGGTGCCTGACTGCGGGCCACCTGACAGCGGCCAGGTAGAGCGCCCGCGACCTCGGTCCAACCGGCTGGTGTGGGACCCGGCAAAGCGGTCGCTCGCCGCTCCCTTCACGATCTGAGAAAGACCCTATTTTCAGGCGCCTGTGTCGAATACGATAGCCGTTCGACAGCAGGGTATTGGCCATGTGGTTTCGCGGCATATTGGGACAGGTGGGTATCGAATGGGTCCGTGCGCCGATCCTTGTACCCTTTGCCGTGGTGCTGTTGTTTGTCGTCGGCGGTTTTGTTCTCACCGTGGTCTCCTACGAGGAACGTCAAAGCGTCGTCGAGATGGAGGAAAGCGTCCGCGCCGTCGGCAAACTGTTCGACCAAAAACTGGAATACGAAGGCACGATCGTGCGCGGAGCGATCGAGGCCATGACCCAAAACATGGAACTGGGCACCACCTTGCGCCGCGGCGCACAAGCGGATCTGGCTGCCATTGTCAGCCCGCTTTTCGGGACGTTCCAGAAGTCCCTGCGGCTCTCGCGACTGCAAGTATTTGATCCCGAAAGTGAACCGCTACTCGACTTGTCTGAACGTCAGCGGGACGAAGAATCCGAACCCGACGGACTGCGATCGGACATGATCGCCAAAGCGATTGACGAAAGGACAGCAACTTCGGGCCTTGTCCTGTCCAAAGACGGCGGGCTTAGGCTGACTCTGTTTTTCCCCTGGTACGACAACGACCGACTGCTGGCGGTTCTGGTCACTGAAAAACCGGTCGGATCGATCATCGACGATGTGCACCTGGCGCTCGACTTGGTGATCCTGCCAACCGCTTACAAGATGTTCCTCGACCGTGCTCGGTGGGAGGCGACCGCCCGAAACCTCGGGATTGAGGAGGGATGGGAGCGTTTTACGAATTCGGCCCGCCTGGACGCCGTGGTCTCGCCGCTACCGGTCGCGGCGGTCCAGGCTCTGGGTGAATTGGGACACCACCACTACGACTTTGTTCGCCGCATCGAGGAACAGGGCAGCACCCAACTGGTTTCCTTCCTACCGCTCGTGGACATCCAATCAAACGAGATCGGGGATCTGGTTGTGATACGGGACATAACCGCCTCGGCCGACGCGTTCCATGGCTTTATCTGGGTCATCAGTGCCATCGGAGGAGCCGCCGGGCTGATCGTATTCGTGCTGTTCTTTATCATCCTTGGTCGCATGGAGCGCGAACACAACCGCCAGCGGGACATCGAGCGGCAATTCGCACGCCTGAGCACCGAACACCAGAAAATCGTGCAGATTGAGAAGCTGTCCGAGGTCGGCCGGACGATCGGCGAAATCGCGCACCAGATCAACAACCCGTTGGTCGGCGTGATCAATATGGCGCAACTGGCCGAGCGGGAGGCCGATGACCCGACCCGGTCGCGGGAACTGCTCAATCAGATCCGCCGTGCCGGCGAACACTGCCGGATGTTCGTCAGCCGCATGCTGCAATTCACCCGCGTCAGCCGCATGGAACGCGCGCCCACCAACGCAGCGGCGCTGGTTCGTGATACGGTGTCCCTGTTCCTGCAAAGCGCCGAAGTCAAACCGACCATCGATCTCAACCTGCCCGAACCGGGACCGACCTTGGAGATCGACCCGGTGCTGGTCCGCCATGCCCTGTTCAATCTGATTTCCAACGCCGCACAGGCCATCGATGAAAACGGCACCATCTCCGTGTCGTTGAGCGAATCCGCCCGCAAGGACGACGGCGAACCGGGTTGGCGCTTGAGCGTGGCGGACACCGGCCATGGCCTGACCAAGGACGTCCACGAGAAACTGTTCTCCCCCTTCTTCACCACCCGCAAGACGGGGACTGGCCTGGGCCTTCCCGTGGTTCAGCACGTCGCGTTCCTGCACGGCGGCGACGTGACGGCGCAAAACCGCTCCGCCGGTGGCGCGGATTTTGCTATATGGCTTCCGGAAGCCGTACCAAGCAATTCATGACAATGGCTGTCGGGGCGCGCCCATGGTGAACCAAACGCCGAAGATCCTTGTCGTCGACGACGACGAGTACACACTGAGCCTGTTGGAGGGCCTTTTTCGCGACAAGCCGATGACCATAAGGTTTGCCAGCGACGGGACGACAGCGCGGCACCTGGTCGCGGGCAATGATTTCAACCTGATCCTGATGGACCAGCGCCTACCGGACGCCAACGGGTTGGATTTGGTCCGGGAGTTCCGCCGGACCCGGCCCCAGCTTATGGCGATCCTGATCACCGGCTATGCCGATGTGCGCGACGCCGTCGCCGCGGTCCGCGAGGGCCTATTCGACTATCTGTCCAAACCGTTCGACAATCTGGAAGAGCTGGAGGCCGTGGTCGAGAAGGCGTTGGAACTGGACCGTGCCTATCGCGAAATTGACGACCTGAAGCGCGATCTGGAAGGGCGCGAGAACCTGCCCGTGTTCGTCGGCCAGTCGCGGGCCGCGGAAGCCTTCCTGAAACAGCTCGAACAGGTCGCACCGCTGGACACCACCGTGCTGCTGGAGGGCGAGAGCGGCACCGGCAAGGACATCGCCGCCCGCATCCTGCACGCCCGCAGCAACCGGGCCAAGGCACCGTTCGTTGAGGTCAATTGCGGCGCCCTGTCCGAGCAGCTGTTGGAAAGCACCTTGTTCGGCTACGAAAAAGGCGCCTTCACCGGTGCCGACCGTACCTCGGCCGGCTGTTTCGAAGACGCCAATGGCGGCACCCTGTTTCTCGACGAAATCGCCGACATGAGCGGCAAGTTGCAGAGCAGCCTCCTGCATGTGCTCCAGGAACACAATTTTTCCAGGTTGGGCAGCAGCCGCATCCAGCGCAGCGACTTCCGGCTGATCTGCGCCACCAACCGGAAACTGGCCGAAGAGGTGCGCGACGGCAGTTTCCGCGAGGATCTGTTCTACCGAATCAATGTGGTGGCGATCGAGGTTCCCACACTTCGGGCCCGGCGTGAGGACGTCGTCCGTTTGGCGATCCACTTCCTGGACCGCTACAACGCCAAGTTCAACAAGATGGTCGGCCCCTTCACGCCCGAGGCCATCGCCCGTCTGGAACGCTTCTCCTGGCCCGGCAATGTCCGCCAATTGCAGCACGCAATCGAACGGCTGGCGGCGCTGCACGAGAACGGCCCGGTCGGCGCCGACGATGTCGACCAGGTGACCCCCAGCGAATCCCAGGATCCGGCCGGCAACGACGAGTTACGCCCCTACCAGTTGGAACGAGAGGAGTTCGAGCGTGACTATCTGCGGCGCTTGCTGCTGGTCGCCCGCGGCAATGTGTCCGAAGCCGCCCGCATCAGCGGCATCGCTCGCCAGAACCTGTACCTGAAAATGAAGCGCCTTGGCGTGTCGTGATTTTATGACAATTGTCACAAAAGAGTGACAGAAAAATAGAAACGCATTGGCAGTTTGTCGACAAAGCACTTAACTATTCATTAACCAATTGCAATTAACGATCTCTGGCATAGCACTTGCTACAAAACAAACAAGAATGGCAGGCAAACGCCAATAGCTAGCTAGAATAAAGAAAAGTTGCAGCAAAGACCGGGCCAAGTAGATGTGGGGCGCTTGCCGCCGAACCATCGAGGAGCCCGTTATGAAATCACCAACTTACGACAAAACGGGCCGTAGGGATTTCTTGAAATCGGTCGGCGCGCTGGCGGCTGTTACTGCCGGCAGCGTAGCCGCGGCACCCAACAAGGCGGCTGCCGCGGCCAGACCGGCACGCTATGGCATGTTGATCGATGCACGGAAATGCATCGGCTGCCATGGTTGCTCGGTCGCTTGCAAAGCCGAATTCGACGTACCCCTTGGCCACACCCGCTCCTGGGTCGAATATATCGAGAAAGGGGACTATCCAAATGTGTCGCGCAGCTTCCTCCCAAGGCTGTGTAACCACTGCGAGGAGCCTAGCTGCGTCGACGTCTGCCCAACCAACGCCACCTATAAACGCGATCAGGATGGCATCGTCGTCGTCGACCCAGAAGTCTGCATCGGTTGCAAATACTGCATCCAGGCATGCCCCTATGATGCCCGTTTCCTAAATCCTGTCACTGGCGCCGCCGACAAGTGCGACTTCTGCCAGCACCGGGTGAAGAACGGTGTCGCTCCGGCTTGCGTTGAGACCTGTATTGGCCGGGCAAGAATTTTTGGCGATCTGAACGATCCCAACAGCGAGATCGCTCAAGTCATGGCCTCCAATCCGGTTTCGGTCCTACGGCCGGGTCAAGGCACCGAGCCCAATGTTTACTACATTGCCGCTGATCACGCGGACGAAGGCGAACCACGGTTCGGCGGGTATGTCCGTGTCACGACTCATCGCCGGCAGCAAACCAGGAGGTAGCCATGTTGCACGAACTACACTGGGGACTTCCGGTTATCGGATATCTGTTCCTGGCCGGCGTTGGCGCCGGTGCCCTGACCACCAGCGGAGCGGTGTTGTTGCGCGGCGGCGGCAGCGGATTTGGCGCCAGCCATTTTAACGTCGCCCGATACGGTGCCTTCATCGCACCCTTGCCGGTCGCCATCGGCACTGGCCTATTGGTACTCGAACTCGGCTCGTTTGAAGTTGGTAACTGGTTTAAGTTCCTGAACTTATTCAAGGTCGTCAACTTGTCGCCGATGTCGATTGGGTCCTGGCTGTTGGTTGTCTTCCTGGGCGTCAGTGTCCTCTATGCCTACACGTTCTGGGGCAAAGACGCTGCACCCGATGACCGAAACGCCGGGCTGCGTCGCACCTTGGCCTGGATTTCGATCCCGTTGGGTTTGGCCGCCGCGATTTACACCGGCGTTCTTCTGGGAGCCATGCCGTCGCGTCCATTCTGGAATTCGCCGGTCCTGGCACTCCTGTTCATGCTTTCGTCGATGTCGACCGGCATCGCCGCGATCCTGCTGGCCCGGGTTCTCTTCGCGCCAAAAACGGGTGAAACGGCCGAGCAGGGCGAGCCCAGCTATTTCCTGACAGTGTCTGATACGCTGTTCATCGGCCTGGAACTGATCGTCATCTTCCTGTTCCTGATGTTTGCCCATCTTACCGTCGGCGACGTCAAGACAGCCATCTCGGTCGTTCTGTTCGGTGGCTCTCTGGCAATGTTGTTCTGGGTCGGCGTGGTGCTGATCGGTTTGGTGTTTCCGGCACTGATCGAATTTGCTCAAGTCGCGCCCAGGCTTCTGCACCAGAAGGCAATCGCACACAACCGCGCTCTTGAACTGGTCGTGCCTGTGGCGATCCTCGTGGGGGGCTTCCTCCTGCGATACGTCGTCGTTGTCGCCGGCCAAGTCACCGGCCCGGTCGGAATCTGAGGAGGCGAAAATGGCTACACGTCGAGACTTCCTGAAACTGGGGGCGGCCTCGGCCATTGCAACCGTGGCCGGCGAAGCCCCGTTCGTAGCACAGGCGCAACTGATCAAGGGCGGCAAGGACTTCTCGCCGGCAACCGGCGCCGCACGCGAGGCAATCCCAACGGCTTGCTGGCAGTGCGTGTCACGGTGCCCGGCGATCGGCTATGTCGAGAACGGCCACCTGGTCAAGATCGGCGGGCAACCGAACTCGATCCGGACCGAAGGCAAGCTGTGCGCCAAAGCCCAGGCGGGTATCAACCAGGTCTATGATCCCGATCGCATCCTGTATCCACTGAAGCGCGTTGGCAAACGTGGCGAAGGCAAGTGGAAACGGATCAGCTGGGATGCCGCACTGGAGGAACTGACAGGCAAGCTAGCCGCCATTCGTGACAGCGGCCACCCTGAGAAGTTCATGTTCCACTATGGGCGCATGAAGGCGAGCTCCAGCAAGCTGATCAAGAGCGTCTTCCTGGCCAATTACGGCACTGGCACAATCGGCAACCACACGTCGATCTGCGAAGGTGGCAAATGGACCGCCCAGGAACTGACCTGGGGCAAACACTATGACAATTGGGATTTCGACAACACCCAGTACGTGTTGAACTTCGGGTCCAACTGCCTGGAGGCACACACCAACCACACCTCGGTCGCGCATCGCCTGATCCGTGCCGTGACCGAGCGGCGAGTAAAGTTGGTGACGTTCGATGTGCGCCTATCCAACACCGCCGCCAAATCGACCCTGTGGGCCCCGATCAGGCCAGGCACCGACGGGGCCGTTGCCCTAGCCATGTGCAACGTCATCATGTCCGAGGACCTTTACAAAGGCGAAGGCGAGGAATTCCTCAAATTCTGCCAGGCCACACCTGATGCCTATGCCTCGGTGGCCGATAAAGTGGCGGCCTTGAAGGCCCACCTGGCCCAATACACGCCGGAATGGGCGGCCAACGAAAGTGGTGTTGCGGCGGAAACCATCCGCCAAGTGGCGCGGGAATTCGCAACCACCAAACCGGCCTGCCTGATAAGCTATCGCGGCGCGGTGGCCCACGAAAACGGCAATGACACAGAACGGGCTATTCAGATGTTGGCGGCAATCACCGGCAACATCGACAATCCCGGCGGCCGGTGCAAGGCGGTCGGTGCCAAGTGGAAGTACCCGAAGGGGCCAAAATCAAAGCCGAAACCGAAAAAGCTGAAGATCGTCGATGGCTTCCCCGGGCAAGCGAAACTCGCGACCCACCATATGAGCCATCACGTCCTGAAATTGATTAAGGACGGCCGTATGGGTCGGCCGGACGTGTACATGTGGTACTGCTACACACCGGTCTACGCCAATGGCGACGTCGCCGAAAACATCGCCGTCTTGAAGGACGAAAAGCTGATCCCCTACTTGGTCTGCATCAACCCCTTCTACGACGAATCGGCGGCACTGGCCGACTTGATCCTGCCCGACGCAACCTATCTTGAACGGTACGACTGGGAGGACATGGTCTCGCCGGCTCAGATCCCGGAATATTACTTCCGCCAGCCAGTGGTGACACCGATGGGTGAGGTCCGGGACTTCGCCGATGTGGCTTGTGACCTAGCCGACCGGCTCGGTTTCCCGCTCGGCTTTTCCACCAAGAAGGAGTTCGTGGAAAAGAGCTGCGAGAAAACCAAAGCTGTCAAGGCACTGGGCGGCTTCGAGTACATGAAGCAAAACGGCGTTTGGCATGACCCGAAGGCTAAGCCGAAGTACTACAGCTACCGCAAGCTCCTCAATGCCGGCGACCTAACCGCCGATGGAGTCATCCTGGACGAGGCGACCGGGACCTATTGGAACTGGAAGAAAGCCAAGGCCAAGAGCGAGGACGAAGCAAGGGCCAAAGGCTATCGCCACTTCAAGAAGTCCTATAAAGCTTATGTTGGGCAACTGATCGACGGCGAAGCCTATACAGGGTTCAAGCCCGACAGCGTCAACAAGTCCGGTTACTTCGAACTCTACTCCGGAATTATGGCGGAAAAGGGCTTGAGTGGCCTGCCGGTCTACCGGCCGATCCCGACGCACAAGAACCTACCGAAAGACAAGGTGATCCTAACCACCTACAAAGTGGCTAACCAGACCCATTCACGAACCCAGAACTGCAAGTGGCTGACCGAAATCTTCCACGAAAACCCGGGTTGGCTGAACCCGGAAACAGCCGCTGCCATGGGGTTCAGCGATGGCGACCGGGTCTTGGTGAAGTCCGAGATCGGTCAAGTTGAGGCCGAGGTCCGGGTCACGTCGGCAGTGGTGCCCGGGGTGTTCGCACTTGCGCACCACCTCGGCCATTGGGAGTACGGTCGTTATGCCTCCGGCAACGCCGCACCTTTGGCCGGCGACGACGATCCGGCCCGAGACCGGGTTTGGTGGAGCGATTTCGGCACTCTGTCAAACTGGGTCATTCCCAATCGGCCCGATCCGATTAACGGCCAGCAGTGTTGGATGGACACGGTGGTAACTCTGACCAAAACTGGTGTTGCATGACGGTTGCGGATGGAACAGCTCCCGAACCCGGGAACTCCGGCGGGGACTTGGCCGAAAGTGCCAAGACAAGGGCCGACCTCTATGGGTTCCTGGGGGAGCTGTTCCGCCGCGAAATCGACGGTGATCGGTACGCCGCCTTGACACAAGCGCCGTTGGCCGATGCCTTGAACGGTCTTGGCATCGACCTCAGTGCTGCGTTCGGAGATCAACCGGTGCCGGAGATCGTCGAATCCCTGGCCATCGAATACACCAGGCTGTTTGTCGGCCCCGGCAAGCACGTCGCGCCCTTTGGATCGGTCCATCTGGGCCAGGAAACCGGCAGCCTGTGGGGCGAGGAAGCGGTCGAAGTCGGCCGTTTCCTTTCACAACACGGGCTGGCGCCGGCCGACGATC
Source organism: uncultured Sneathiellales bacterium (assembly GCA_964344385.1). GTDB lineage: Bacteria > Pseudomonadota > Alphaproteobacteria > CAYFNG01 > CAYFNG01 > CAYFNG01. The sequence goes on along the minus strand of CAYFNG010000003.1, from coordinate 202,625 downwards.
TGCGCTTGCCGCCCGACCATGTGTGCGTCGAACTGGAAGTGATGCGCACGCTGGCAACTCGCGAGGCGGACGCATGGTGGGCCGACGATCACGACGAGGCGGTGACCTGTCGACGTCACCAAAGAACGTTCCTGCAAGCCCATCTAGGGCGCTGGTTTCCGGCCTTCGCCGCGAAAGTCCGCGACTGGGCGAAATTGCCTGTCTACGCTCAGATCACCACTCTGGCCGAAGACTTCCTCAAACAGGACCTGATCGACCTCCGAACCCCGCTCCCACCGGCCCAAACGCCTTAAGGTGCATCCGATCGCCAATTTTTCACCTGTCGCTTATTCATGACACTTGTCATAGTTTTATGACAAGTCAAGCCGCTCCCGCGTTGCCCGAGGGGCAGTTTTCTAGTGGTTCTTGAACCGCTTAGCCTGGCACGGCAATTGCTTTCTAAAGTAGTACGAACAAGATAAAGCCATTCGCCGACGGTTGGGCAGGGACGAAACCGTCGCTCATAAAGACGGGCTCGACAACGGCACAGGAGGTTTGATTCAGGATGGTGGGCCTATCCTGCTTCGAACCAAGCTCGGTTGATTTCAACCGGGCTTTTCCTGTTTTAGGGCCCTTGGATTAACCCGCACCGCTGCCAATCTCCCCCGCCAGTGGCTTCAACCCTTCGACCGCCTCCGGGTTGACAAGTGAACTGAGATCGCCCGGCGCCTCGCCCAGCAGCACCGACCGGACCAGGCGGCGCATGATCTTCATGTTGCGGGTCTTGGGCAGGTCGTCGCAGAACAGGATCGCCTTGGGCCGGAACGGCGGCCCCAAACCGGCAACCACGGCGACCGACAGCGCATCCCGCAATTCTTCCGGGCTGCCACTCCCGTCACGCGGGACACAGACAGCGACGATAGCGGTACCCTTGATCGGGTCGGGGGCGCCGATCACCGCCGCCTCGGCAATCCGCTCGGTGCCCAACAGCAAAGCTTCGATCTCGGCCGGGCCGGTGCGCTTGCCGGCGACGTTCAAGGTATCGTCCGATCGGCCGTAGATGAACCAGTAGCCGTCATCGTCGATCGAGGCGAAATCGCCATGCACCCACATGTCCGGAATTTGCCGCCAATAGCTGTCGAGGTAGCGCTCCGGGTCTTGCCACAGCCCGCGGGTGAGGCCGATCGACGGCCGGCGCATGGCCAGTTCCCCCACCGTCCCCCTGGCGATGCCGTTGCCGCCCCGGTCGACCACATCCGCCCCGGTGCCTGGGATCGCGGTGACGAAGGAACAGGGCTTCATGGGATGGATCACGGTCGAAGTGACGATACCGCCCAGTTCAGTGCCGCCGGAATAGTTGATCAGCGGCAGCCGGCCCTTGCCGACCCGGTCGAACAGCCACAGCCAGGACTCCGGGGTCCAGGGTTCGCCGGTTGAGGTGAAGATCCGCAAGGACGAGAGATCGTGGCGATCCGGGTCGGCCGCCGGATTGGCCATCATCGCCCTGACCAGGGTCGGCGCGACCCCTAGGAAACTGACCCGGTGACGGTCGATCAGCCGCCAGAACCGGTCCGGCTGCGGGAAATCGGGGGCGCCTTCGACCAGCACCACGGTACCGCCCAGCAGCAGCGCGCCATAGACCAGGATCGGCCCGACCAGCCAGCCCATGTCCGACATCCACAGAAACCGGTCGCTCGGCTTGAAGTCCATGTAGATGCCGACATCCAGGGCGATCTTGATCGGAAAGCCGCAATGGCTGTGGACCACGCCCTTGGGCTTGCCGGTGGTGCCGGAGGTGAAGACCAGCATCATCGGAGCCTCGGCGTCCATTTCCTGGGTCGGCGCGGTATCGGGCTGGCCGGCCACCAGGTCGGCCCACCAGTGATCGCGGCCATCGACCCAGTCATGAGACGCCTGATGATGGGAGAAGACGATGACATGCCGGAGGCTGGGGACCGCGGCCGCGGCGGTGTCGATGACGCTCTTGGCCCCGGCGACGCGTCCGCGCCTGGGCGCGCCGTCGACGGTGATCACCGCCTTGGCCTCGCCATAGGCCAGCCGGTCGGCCACCGCCTCGGCGGCGAAGCCGGAAAACAGCGGCAGGGCAATGGCGCCGATCTTGGTGATCGCCAACAGCGCCACCGCGGCCTGCGGAATGTTGGGCAGGTAGACGCCGATGACATCGCCCGGTCCCAGCCCCAGGCCACGCAGGCCGCCGGCCAGGCGGCAGGTCTCGGCCTGCAGCTGGTCGTAGGTCCAGCTCAGGGTCGACCCGTCCTCACCTTCCCAGTCGATCGCGGTCTTGCCGCCCTGCCCTGCCTCCAACCAACGGTCGAGGCAGTTCAGCGCCACGTTAGTGGTGCCGCCGACGCACCATTTGACCCAAGGCAGGCCGCCGCTTTCATCGATCACTTCGGCGTAGGGTTGATAGAAACGGAAGTCGATGAAGTCGATCAGCGCGTCATGGAACCAGGCCGGTTCGTCGTTGGACCGGCGCACCAGTTCCTCATGGTCGGCGACCCCGAGATGGTTCATGAACGCCGTCAGATTGGCCCCGGCAATGGTCGCCGCATCGGGCCGCCACACCACGTCGTCCGTCCGCTCCGCCATGCTCCCTCCCCGTCTCAGCACCACTCTGAATGTCGCCCGTCCATCATGCCACCGGCAGCGCGGTTTTCAATGCCCGCACCATAGCCGGGTTCGGTCTACATTTCCCGATGCCGCCAGCGCGAGCGGTAAAAGGCGCAGAGGTATGGAAAGCGCGGGCCCGCATTCCAAACCACCTGATGGATGCAAATCCACTAGGCTTAGAGGAGGTTTGAAGAACCAAAGAGGCGCTAATGCGTATTATTTACAGGACCTTATTTTGGATTTCTATATTGATGCCTTAGCAATTTATTCGCATTGCGTTGGTCCAGCCCGCGAACCGTTTCTTACAACAGTCACCCGAACGGGGTGATTGGCGGGGCAGCGTTACTGCGCCGCCCCGGCCCCTATCCTACTTCGCGTATTTGCGGAAGTCGGGTTTGCGTTTTTCCTTGAAGGAATTGACGCCTTCCTGGGATTCCTCGGTGTCGTAGTACATCTTCAGCGCATACATGCCCATCGAGGCGATGCCGCGAATGCCTTCGCTGTCCATGTTGAACGACCGCTTGGCGATGGCGATGGCGGTCGGGCTCTTTTCCATGATCTCGGCGCACCAGCGGGCCACCTCGGCGTCCAATTCGTCGTCCGGCACTACCGCGTTGACCAGGCCCATGGCCAGGGCCTCCTGGGCCGAATAGCGGCGGCACAGGTACCAGATCTCGCGGGCCCGCTTCTCGCCGACCACACGGGCCAGAAAGGCGGTGCCGAAGCCCGGATCGACCGAGCCCATTTTCGGTCCGACTTGGCCGAAGACGGCGCTTTCGGAGGCGATGGTGAAATCGCAGATCGTGCACAGCACATTGCCGCCGCCGATGGCATAGCCCTGGACCCGGGCGATCACCGGCTTGGGCACGTCGCGGATCAGGCTGTGCAGTTCCTCCATCGGCAGGCCGATAATGCCGCGGCCGTCATAGGCACCCTCATGGGCCGACTGGTCGCCGCCGGTGCAGAACGCCTTGTCCCCAGCCCCGGCCAGCACGATCACCCCGATATCTTTGTCCCAGCCCGCCTTGTTCAGGGCGTGCAGCAATTCCTCGCAAGTCTGGCCGCGAAATGCGTTGTACTTCTCGGGCCGGTTGATGGTGATCCAGGCGGCACCGTCCCGCACCTCGTAGAGGATGTCCTGATAGTCCATGATTTGGTCTCCAATGGTGGTCGCCCGATGCCGGCCCGTTCCCCCGGCCCAACAAAAAAGGGACAGTTACCTAGTGACCTGAATTCGAGCGACACAATGTCGGGCATGAGATTGCCAGGTAACTGTCCCTTTTTTGTTTGGCCGGGGGAGCGGGCCGGCGTCGGGGCTAGCGGAAAAGCACCGACGGCGCTTTTCCGCTCGGTTGATCATCCATGCATCGTCAGGCCGCCCGAGACGCTGATGGTCTGGCCGGTGATGAAGGCGGCGTCGTCCGAGCCCAGGAACAGGATGGCGCCGGGAATGTCGTCCGGTTTGCCGATGCGGCCCAGCGGAATCGCCCGGCGGAACGCCTCACGCAGCTTTTCCGGGTTACCGGCGCCTTCCAGGAAGCCCTCGAACATCGCGGTCTCGGTCAGGCCCGGGCAGACCGTGTTGAAGGTGATGCCCTGGCGGGCATGTTCCCGCGACAGGGTCTTGGTCAGGGCGATCAGGCCGCCCTTGCAGGCCGAATAGACCGACTCGCCCGAGCTGCCGACCCGGCCGGCATCCGAGGCGACGGTGACGACGCGCCCGCCGCCCCGTTCGGACATGCCCGGCAGCACCGCATGCATCATGTTCAGGACGCTGACCAGGTTGATGTCGATAATCTTGCGCCAATAGTCGGGCTCGGTCTTGAGGAAGGGGATGAAGCGGTCCCAGCCGGCATTGTTGACCAGCACGTCGACCGGTCCCAGCTTGGCCTCGGCGTCTGCCACGGCCGCACTCACCGCCCCATGGTCCGTGAGGTCGAGGACGAAGCCCTCCGCCGTACCGCCGGCGGCGCGGACCTCGGACACCACCGCGTCGGTGCCTTCCTGGTTGAGGTCGAACACCGCGACCTTGGCCCCCGCTTCGGCAAAACGTAAACAGGTTGCCTTACCAATCCCTCCGGCACCGCCGGTTACGATGACCGTCTTGTCCGCCAATCCTCGCATTTGATCCTCCTGTCGCAAGAAATCCCCGGTTCGGGGCGGGTTTGCGCCGAATTTGGCATTTCCCGGTATTTATGTCAATATATTGACATTATTCGCAATGACGGACGCCAGGGAACCGCCATGGGAAAGACCAGCGCACGCCAGGCCGAGACCGCCGCCGAACTCAGCAACCGCATCTTCTTTCGACTGTACCAATGCGCCAACCTGATGCACAAGACCGGCACCAGGGCGGTCGCCGACAAGGGCGTCACCACCCAGCAATGGGCGGTCCTGGGTGCACTGTCGCGGGAAGGCGCCGCCACCGGCATGGCGGTGGGTGAACTGGCCCAGTACCTGAAGGTCAGCCGCCAGAACCTGGCCGGATTGCTGACCCGGCTCGAAGCCCAGGGGTATATCGCCCGCCTCTCGGACCGCAGTGACCGAAGGGCCCGTTCGGTGCGCCTGACCGCGGCCGGCCGGACCCTGTGGGACGACCACCTGACGCCCCGGATCTTCACCTATTACGAGGCCGCCCTCAGCGGCTTCTCGATCGACGATCAAGTCGAAACCCTGCACTTTTTCAACAAGTTGCTGGACAACCTTGTCCAGGTGGACGAAGCCGGCGGCGAGTGAGGCAAATCGCCTTCTTGCCGGGCTTCTGAAAAAAGCCATACGGATGGACTTTTTCATGCTACGTATTCCACCTAGGAAACATCAGTGGCGGCACGATGGGTGCGAAGGGCGATCTGGGGCGGCAGCAGGCGAAGAGCTTGAAAGCCCGCGAGGCAATCTGCGACGCGACCGTCGAAAGCCTGTTCGCCCACGGCTACAGCGAGACCTCGCTGAAACGGGTGGCGGAGATCGCCGGCTGCTCCAAGGGCGCGGTCCAGCACCACTTCCCGACCAAGCAGGATCTGATCGCCCAGGTGACGGCGCGGCTGCTACAGCGGCCCTTCGTCAACCCGGCCAAGGAATGGGAGCGGGCCGAGACAGTGGCGGAGTCGCTGCTGGCACTGTGGTCCACTTTCATCAACACGGAAGCCTATCGCGCCCTGATGGAAATCGTCGTCGCCTGCTGGACCGATCAGGATCTCAACCGACGCATCGCCCCGGGTTTCCGCACCTGGAACCGTTCGATGGATCGCTGGGCGCAGGACCACTACCGGGCCATCAGCGGGGACGACGGCGAGGTGGAAGAGCTGTTGACCCTGAGCCGCTGCATGATGCGCGGGCTCCTGTTGCAGGACCATTTCGCCGAAGACCCGGACGCCACCACCGAACACATCCGCCGCTGGATCGAACTGGTGGCGCCGCGGTTGGAAATCCGCCAACCCGGCGATACCGCTGCCCCCTCCTCCATTTCTGTTTAAGGATTCTCGACCATGACCGGACGCGACCGCTACCCGCATCTGTTCGCCCCCCTGGACCTGGGCTTCACCACGATCAAGAACCGGGTGCTGATGGGCTCGATGCACACCGGGCTGGAGGAAGCGCCGGACGGCTTTCCGCGCATGGCCGCCTATTTCGCCGAACGGGCCAGCGGCGGGGTCGGCATGATCATCACCGGCGGCATCTCACCCAATGAGGAAGGCGGCTTCGGCGCCAAATTGGCGACGGCCGAGGAAGCGGCCCAGCACCGCCAGATCACCGACGCCGTGCACGCGGCCGACCCCGAGGTCAAGATCTGCCTGCAGATCCTGCATTCCGGCGCCCTGGCCCATACCCCGCAAGCCGTGTCCCCGTCGGGGGTCAAGTCGCGGATCAGCCCGATTACCCCGGCCGAGCTGGACGAGGCCGGCATCGAGAAGCAGTTGGGCGATTTCGCCAATTGCGCGGCACGGGCCAGGGAAGCCGGCTATGACGGGGTCGAGATCATCGGCTCTGCCGGCTATTTGTTGAGCACCTTCCTGGTCGAGAAGACCAACCTGCGCACCGACCGCTGGGGCGGGTCTTATGAGAACCGCATGCGCTTCCCCCTGGACGTGGTGCGCCGGGTGCGGGCCGCCGTGGGACCTGACTTCATCCTGATCTTCCGCATCGCCGCCATGGACATGCTGCAGGGCGGCATGTCTTGGGACGAGGTGGTGACCCTGGCCAAGGCGCTGGAGGTGGAAGGCGTCACCATCATCAGCACCCATTTCACCTGGCACGAGGCGGCGGTGCCGACCATCGCCACCATGGTGCCGCGCGCCGCCTTCACCCGGGTGACCGCGCGCCTTGCCAAGGAAATCTCCATCCCGACCATCACCTCGAACCGCATCAACATGCCCGACGTGGCGGAAGCGGTGCTAGCCCGGGGCGATGCCGACATCGTGTCGATGGCCCGGCCGATGCTGGCCGACCCGGACCTGGTCACCAAGACCCTGGAGGGCCGTGAGGACGAGATCAACACCTGCATCGCCTGCAACCAGGCCTGCCTGGACCATATCTTCGGGGGTAAGGAATGCTCCTGCCTGGTCAACCCCCGGGCCTGCCACGAGACCGTGCTGAACTACCTGCCGACCAATGCTCCGAAATCGATCGCGGTGGTCGGGGCCGGGCCGGCCGGGCTGGCGTTCTCGGAGGTGGCGACGCGGCGCGGCCACCGGGTCACCCTGTTCGATGCGGCGGCCGAGATCGGCGGCCAGTTCAACCTGGCCAAGCGGATCCCGGGCAAGGAGGAATTCCACGAGACCCTGCGCTACTTCCGGCGCATGATCGAGGTCCGCGGCATCGAACTGCGCCTCAACACCCGGGTCGACGCGGCAATGCTGCGCGAGGGCGGCTTCGACCAGATCGTCATCGCCACCGGCATCAGCCCGCGCCGGCCGGACCTGGACGGCATCGATCACGACAAGGCGGTAAGCTATATCGATGTCATCCGCGGTACCGCGCCGGTCGGCAAATCGGTGGCGATCATGGGCGCCGGCGGCATCGGCTTCGACGTCGCCGAACTGGTCTCCCATGACGGGCCGTCGGCGGCGCTGGACATCGATACCTTCGCCCGGGAATGGGGCGTCGACTTCGAAAACCATCCGCGCGGCGGCGTCACCGGGGTCGAGCCGCAGGTGGCGGCGGCCGATCGCACCGTCTACCTGATGCAGCGCAAGGCGAGCCCGGTCGGCCAGGGCCTGGGCAAGACCACCGGCTGGACCCATCGCCTGTCCCTGGGCCGCCGTGGTGTGCGGATGCTGAACGGGGTCGAATATGTCAAGATCGACGACGCCGGCCTGCACATTCGGGTCGGCGACGACTATCAGGTGCTGGACGTCGACACGGTGATCGTCTGTGCCGGCCAGGAGCCCGACCGCCGCCTCTATGACGAGGTTCGGGCGAGCGGGCTGGAGGCCGAACTGATCGGCGGCGCCTATGAAGCCGCCGAGTTGGACGCCAAACGCGCCATCCACCAGGCTTGCCACCTGGCGGCGGCGGTGTGACAAAGGGGAAGGCAATTTCGGGGTAGCGTATGTTGGCAGGATTTGCGGCGGTCTTTTTCTTAAGTGTGCCGGCGGCCATCCTGGTGCTGGTCCGGCACGTCGATCTGGCGCGGAAACTGGGCCCGATCGTGCTTTGCTACGGCGCCGGACTGGTGATCGGCCTGGCGGGCCTGATGCCCGACGCGGTCGGGGGCGTCCGCACCTCGATCACCGAGGTCAGTTTCGCCCTGGCCCTGCCCTTGTTGCTGTTTTCGGTCGACATGCCCGCCTGGCGACGGATCGCCGGCCGGGCCATGCTGTCGATGGTTCTGGCGATCGTCGCGGTGGTCCTGGTGGCGGCGGTTCTGTTCTACCTCTTCATCGCCCGGGGCATGGACCAGCCGGAGCAACTATCGGCCATGGCCATCGGCATGTATGTTGGCGGCCTCGCCAATTTGGGCGCGATCAAGCTGGCGCTCGGCATTGCGGACGCCCGCTACCTGGTGTTCGCCACCGTCGACACGGTGATCGGCGCGCTCTACCTGCTGTTCATCCTGACCCTGGCGCCACGGATCTTCGCCCGCATCCTGCCGTCTTTTCCGACGGAGTTTCAGGCGAGCGAAATACCCGAAACCGACGGCGACACCTATGCCGACCTGTTCAACCGGGCCGCGCTCCTGAAATCCCTGGCGGCGGTGATCGCGGCCGGTGCCTGTGTCGCGGCCGCGGTCCTGGCCGCGCCGCTGCTCAGCTTCGCCAACCAACAGATCATGGTGATCGTCCTGCTGACCAGCTTTGGGCTCGCGGCCTCCTTCGTCCCGTATCTGCGCGCCAACCGGTTCGCGCCGAAGGTCGGCATGTATCTGATCTATGCCTTTTCGTTCTGCTTGGCTTCGTCGATCGACCTTCGCGATCTGACGACCATGGACCTGTCGATCCTGGCCTTTGTCACCGTCGCCACCTTCGGCAGCCTGTTGCTGCATGCCCTGTTCTGCCGCCTGGTCAAGATCGACCGCGACACCTTCATGGTCACTTCGGTCGCCGCGATCATGTCGCCGGCCTTTGTGCCGATGGTGGTACGATCCTTAGGCAATCCCGGGATGCTGATGTCCGGCGTCGCCACCGGTATCCTGGGCTTTGCACTGGGCAACTACCTGGCGATATCCATCGCGCTCCTGTTGGCGTCGGGAGGCTAGACATGGACCATCTGAAGCTGCCGGAACAGGGACGCCAGGAGGACGAGGTCCTGCGGGATCTGGCCGGGTTCGCCCAAAGCGATCCCAATTATCGCGACGGGCGGACCTGGAGTCTGGTCTACCACATCGATGACGCCCACGACGATTTCACGGCCCAGGCCTATCGGCAGTTCGCCTCGGCCAACGGCCTCAACCCGGTCGCCTTCGCAAGCCTGAAGCGCCTGGAAAGCGAGATCATCTCGATGATCGCCGGCCTGCTGCGCGGCGGGCCCGAGACCTGCGGCGTGGTCACCGCCGGCGGTACCGAAAGCTGCCTGATGGCGGTCAAGACCTATCGCGACCTGGCCCGCGAGACGAAGAAGGTCAAGGTCCCCAACATGGTGATCCCCGCCACCGCCCACGTCGCCTGGTTCAAGGCGGCCGAATATTTCGGCGTCGCGCCCCGCCTGTTGCCGATGGACCGGCAGTTGAACACCGATATCTCCAAGCTGAAGCGGAAGATCGACTACAACACGGTGATGATCCTGGGGTCGGCCCCGGAATACCCGCATGGCACCATCGATCCAATCGCCAAGATGGGCGAAATCGCCGAACGCAAGGGGGTCCCGCTGCACGTCGACGCCTGTGTCGGCGGCTTCATCCTGCCGTTCATGGAGATGAACGGGATCGACCTGCCGGCCTGGGACTTCCGGGTGCCGGGTGTAACCTCGATCTCGGCCGACCTGCACAAATACGGTTACGCGGCCAAGGGCGCGTCATCCATCCTCTATCGCACCCTGGACCTGCTGAAACACCAGATGTTCGTGCAGCAGGACTGGCCGGGCGGGGTGTTCGCCTCGCCGGCGCTGCTGGGCACCAGGCCGGGCGGCGCCTATGCGGCCGCCTGGGCGGTGATGCAGAAGCTGGGCCGGCAGGGCTATCGCAACCTGGCAGCCCGGACCATGGAGGCGGTCGATATGCTGAAAGCCGGGATCGGCGGAATCGAGGGCTTGAGCATTCTCGGCAACCCGCAAGGCCCCCTGCTGTCCTTCGGGTCCACCGATCCCCAGGTCGATATCTTCGCCGTCGCCGACCAGTTGGAGGAGATGGGCTGGAACGTCAACCGGGTCCAGAACCCCAACGGCATCCACGCCATGGTCACGGCCAACCACCAAAGGGTCGCGCAACGCTATCTGGACGACCTGGCCCAGGCCGTCGAGACGGTCCGCGCCAACCCGGAACTGGCCGACACCGGCGGCGCCGCGACCTACGGCATGATGGCCGGTGTGCCGCTGCGCGGCATGGTCAAGAGCCGCATCCTCGACGCCTTTGCCGGCATGTACCGCGCCGGTGGCGGCACGCTCGAACTCGAGGAAACCACTGAACCAAAGCGACTGGAACGGTGGATGGCCAAATACGTCCGGTGGCGCACCGGACGCCGGTAGTGCGGGATTTTCAACGCAGCTCCAGGATTCCGCTTTCACCCCTCCCCCAACTTCGCCCGCGCCTCCGGGATCGCGGCCGGTTCGTAGGGGGTGTCGCGGTAGAGAAGCTGGAGCCAGGTGCTGAACAGCAGGTAGCCATAGGGCCGCCAGATGTTTTCCGGGCGCCTGTCCGGGTCGCCGGCCGGGAAATACCGTTTGGGCATCGGCGCGGCCCGATCCACCGCGCTGTCGCGGTGGTATTCGGCGGCCAGGGTGTCGGTGTCGTATTCCATATGGTCGAAGACGTAGACATCCCGGGTGCGCCGGTTGTCGACCACCGACGGACCGGTGACCCGCGAGCCGGCCAACACGCGCAAGTCGGCGTGCCGCTCGATATCGGCTGCCCGCACCGTGGTGTTGCGCGACACCGGCACCCAATAACGGGCCGGAAACCCGTGCATCGGCTGGGCGTCCGGCACCAGAACCCGCTGGCGGTAGATGCCTGAGAGTTTCTGCTTCATCAGCCGTTTCGGCACGCAGTAGCTGCGGTAGAGCTCGGCCTGGGCGCCCCAGCATATATGCAGGCGGCGGAACACGTGGCGATCTGCCCATTCCAAAATGCTGACCAGTTCCGGCCAATAGGCGACATCCTCGAAGTCGAGCTCCTCGACCGGCGCGCCGGTGACGATCATGCCATCGAAATGCTCGGCCTCGATGACGTCGAGCTGCCGGTAGAAGGTCTGCATATGCTCGACGGTGGTGTTCTTGGGCGTATAGCTGGCGGTGGTCAACAGGGTGAGCTCGACCTGCAGGGGGGTGTGGCCCAGTAGCCTGGCGATCTGGACCTCGGTGGCGACCTTGGTCGGCATCAGGTTGAACAGCAGGATGCGCAAGGGGCGGATGTCCTGGCGCCGCGCCGCGCCAAAGCCGATCAGGTCGACATTCTCGTCCGCCAGGATACGCGCCGCCGGCAGCCCATCAGGTATCATGATCGGCATGGCGCCGCTCCCCCTCCTCTCAAAACCGGCGCCAGTCTATCCTCACCCGGTCATGGCACTCAACCGTGGCGGCCCTTGGAACTGACGTCCAATCCGCCTTTAACGGCTTGCTCCGCCGCGAACCGGCGTCCGGTCAAATCAAGCAGCCGGCGCAGCCCCGGCCATGGAAAAATCGCCCAATGGAGCTGCGCCGGCTTCAAAGTGTCCGTTGCTAGCCCGCATAAACTCCGCGTTCGAAGGCCTCGTAAACTTTCAGGAATCGCGGCTCCAGGAAGGGCAGCGTTTGGGTCATGATCAGGCCGGCAAGGTCGGCGCTGGGGTCGAACCAGTAGTGGGTGTTGCAGACCCCGGCCCAGGACTGTGATCCAGCGGATCGCATGCCCGGCACGTCCTGTTCGTTGCGCATGAACCCGAAACTGTGGGTCTTGTCGATCCCCGGGAACAGGTCGACATCGGCGGTCAGCGGCGGCGCCACCGAAACCATCTTGGGCAGTCGAATGTCGCCGATATGGTTCTCCAGCATCCGTGCCACGCCGGCCTCGCTTAAGACCCGATTGCCGTCCAGTTGACCGCCGTTGAGGAACATGCGCAGGAAGCGGAAATAGTCCGGTGCCGTCGAATACAGGGCATGTCCCATGCCGTAGACCTCAGGCGACGGCGGCGGTGCCAGTTCGAAAAGCTCAAACGCACCGGTCTCGTTGCGGATCTTCACGTCCGCCAGGCGCGCCGCCTGGCTCTCACCGACTTCGAACCCGGTATCATTCATCCCCAGGGGCGTGAAGATTTCGTCCTGGCAGAAAGCATCGATGCGACGGCCATCCACCGCTTCGACCACCTGGCCCAACCAATCGATCCCGATGCCATAGTCCCAGCGCGTGCCGGGATCGAAGGTCAGCGGATAGTTCAGCGCCACCTTCATGCCGGACAGGATCGACGGGTGCTCGGTGACCTCGAGATATTTGGGTATGTCCGGGTTCCAGAACTCATAGGTGAAACCGGATGTGTGGGTGGCCAGGTGGCGCACTGTCGCCTGGGTCGTCGGCGCCCGCAGCACCGGCTGGTCGCCATCGAAGCCGTCCAACACCTGGACTTCTGAAAACTGCGGCAGGATGTCCGCCACCGGCGTGTCGAAGTCCAGCTTGCCGCGATCAACCAGGATCATTGCGGCGGTCGACCCCACGGCCTTGGTCATCGAAAAAATCCGGAACAGGGTATCCTCGGCCGCTGCCACACCCGGTGCGGCCTCGCCGGCTACCCCCGACCAAGTGACACCGTCCGCATTGCCGGTCATGGCAACGGCAAACGGCACGTCGTCGGCGGCAACGGCGTCGTTCAGCACGCCTTGGAGGCGCGACGTATCGACTGATCGGGTCATGCTTGTCTTCTCCCTGGTTGGTTGTTGGATTTTGCGGTCCGTGTCGGTGACAACGCGCCATTGGCTGCATGCGGGTGGCAGCCAATGGCGACCAAGATAGCACGGCCGCTCTTTCCAATTCATCATCTCCGTGAAACTGTGGTAGAATTGGAGGAAATAAAGAAGCCGGCACAGCCTATGAACCGTAAAAGTGGTTCCAGGCGAATAATGGCGCCGGTTATGGGGATGTGCGTCGGTCCGAAACGGGCACGATGACCCGGTGGAAGCGACCTACAACCTATCCCAATGGGCAGGACTGGTGTCGCCAGGCGAAGGCTGTTGCCGCGGTCACCGCTGGCGGCTGATTTTCCGGGGGATCAAAACGTGCGAAAGGATGCCCCATGCGAAGGATACAGATCGCCGCCTTGGTGCTTCTGTTGGGCGCGCAGCCGGTCCAGGCCGCACACAAGAGCGGTGCGTACATGGCCTACAGTTTTGGCAACCACAGCTGCGTGGACTTTCTGAAGGCCCGCGAAAAAGGCCAGGCCGAACACTATTACTACTGGCTGGCCGGCTATCTGTCGGCCTACAATCGTTGGACCAAGGACGTGTTCAGCGTCCTCAACGACGCCAGCCTTCACGCCGCACTGCACTGGATCGAAAGGGACTGCCGCGAACACCCGAACGACCCGTTCGCCGGGTCGATCGAGCATTTGGTCCTGGACCCGCCCAGATTACCGGGCTCTTGAGCCGAGTTGATGGCCGGTACCGTCAACCCGGTGAGTTGACGGCCAACCGGCCCAGCCCCATCCAACACCGATCTCTAATCTACTGTCCCAGGCTGAGCTGGTAGCCGAGATTGTTGATCGTCGTGGCCAGGCGCGCACGCAGCGCATCGACCCGGGTGATGTCGATGGTGATCCGGCTTAAATGCTGGATCGTGGTGTTGCTGGCGGTGTTCTGAATCACCGTCATCACGCCGGAGAAGTCGTCGAAGCTGGCGGCGACATTGCCGTCCCCCACCTGCACAACCTGTGTCAGCGGGTTGCCCGGCAGGGTCGTCGGGGTGGCACCCGACAAATCATCGGACGAAAAGCTGTAATGGGCCGTGGGCTCGCCGTTGATCCAGCGGCTGATCTCGATCCCGAACCGGATATGGAAGCCGCCACGGAAGAACCCGCCGCGCATCTGGTCCAACTCGGCCGCACCGACCCGGGCCATGCCGGCGAACGGGTCCGCCGCCGCGGCCGGCTGGGCAGCCGGTACCAACGTTCCACTTGCAATCAGGAACGCTACTGCCAAACACTTGATTTCCCCGCGCATGTTTTCCTCCCCTCAATCAGAAATCCGTGTTGCCAGGCAACAGCATGGTAAAGGTGGCCAATCCGTCGCGACCCAGCGCCGTACCAAACGGTGCCTTCTCCCGCACCCGCCATTCCCGGGTGCGGTTGAAGCGGGTCTTGGCCACTTCGATATCCTGGGTGACGACGAACAAAATGCCGTTCCAGATCTTTTCAAACTCGTCGCGTTTGTAGGTCTTGGCGCCAAGCGCCGGGTCTCCGACCAGGACCTCGGCCTCGCTGATCCCCTTGACCACCACGAAATGGCGATAGCCGCGGGTCGTGATCAGGGCGATGGCCGGAATTCCGACTTCGTGCAGCTTGTCCAGCGATGCCCGGAAGCCGTCGGAGTTGATTCCGCGTCGTGCCAGGTAGAGCTTCATGTCGAGCAACGAGAAGCCCTCCCGCTTGATCTTTTCCTGGTCGCCTTGCTGGTACATATCGGAAAAGATCGCCTGCTCGCCGACCGGATTTGCGTAGTGGTAGGTGAGCAGAGTGGCCAGCGCCGCCGAACCGCAGCTGAAATCGTAGGCTTGTTTGATGACGTTGCGGAACCGCGCCTCTTTCAGGCTGACCACTTTGATGTTGAAGTTTCCACCGGCTCCGATCACCGGCAGGCTGCCGGCCCGGGCCGCCGTCGCCGCGAGGCCGATCAGGGCCACCAGGACAAGCAGTTTCGGCAAATAATGTCGATTCCGTCGCATATCGGTCTCCGGGAGGCCGGCCGGGGCGGCAATGCCGCGACCGGCCTGAGCCCGGTTAGTAGTGGTTGATGGTCACAATCGTCGCGGTTTGGATGACGACGTTGTTACCGGCGTTCTGGATCACGGTGGCAATTCCCGAGGCACCGCTGAAGGCACTGTCGACGATGATGTTGGAGCGTACGCTGCCGGCATCGATCGCCGTGTTGCCGCTGGACGAAGCTTCGAACAGATTGTCAAAGTCCTCGTCCTGGCCTGTACCCCTGGTAGCCGCCAGTTCAGTTGCGCCAATGGCGGAACTGAACCCGGCAAAACCGTTCGCTACCCGCTGATCCAGTGCCTCGCCGCTCAACGCAGGGCCGGCGAACCCGACGACCGTCAGCAGCGCAATCGCGCTCGTCAGAGTCTTCATTTTCGTTCGCATCACATCCTCGTTTGCACGATGGCTGGCATCGGACGAGCCGATGGGCTTGAAGCAGAAGCCCATCGGCCGTCCTTGAGGCCCTTAGTAGTTGGCGACGACGCTGATCGCCGACTGGATGGCGTTGTTGTTGCCGTTGTTCTGCTGGGCAACCATGACGCCCTGGGCACCCATGAAGGAGCCAGAGACGCTGTTCAGGTAACCCGGCGAACCGACCGTCGGTGCGGTCAGGTTGAAGTTGCCGGCAACCGTGGCACCAAGTGTCGCCAACGACGCCGCCGGACCGAAGCCGGAACCGCCCTGGTTGGCAGCAACCGCGTTGGCCGAACCCATGACGTTGTTGTCGCCATTGTTCTGCTGCACGGTCATGACACCGGCCGAACCGTTGAAGGAACCACCGTTGATGTGATTGCTGCGATCGGTGAAACGGGCCGCCAAGGCGACATTGTCGATCACCGCTGCATAGCCGCCGGCACCGTTCATGGCTTCATTGGCGGTACCGTCCTGGCTGTTGAGATTGGCAACCACCGCGTTCGCCGACTGGACGACGTTGTTGTTGCCATTGTTCTGCTGCAGGGTCAGGACACCGGCCGAGCCCATGAACGAGCCCGAGACCCGGTTGCCGCGATTGGCATGCAGGTCGCCGCCAAGCACCAGATCGTCAACATAACCGCCGACGACTGAGCCCATGTTGCCCGCGCCCGAGCCCAGGACCTTGTCGGTGTTTTCATGGCTGTCGACATTGGCGACGACGGCGGTTGCAGCGCCGATCATGTTGTTGTCGCCATTGTTCTGCTGCACGGTGGCAATGCCCTGGTAGCCGTTGAAGGTGTCGGTCGCCAGGTTGGAACGGTCCAGGTCGCCGGCACGGGCGGCCAGGTCCAGGCCGACGGTCACGCCGTCGATATGGCCTTCGTTGCTGGCACTCTGATGCGACACCGTCTCGAAGTCGGGATCGATGATACCGGTGGTGCCGATATTGGCATGCACCGCGGTCGCCGAGCTCATGACGTTGTTGGAACCGTTGTTCTGCTGCACGGTGGTAACACCGGCGGCGCCGTTGAACGAACGGGTGGTCAGGTTGTCGCGATCACCCAGCGCGCCATCACGGACGTCGACGCCGACAATATAGCCTTCGGTGCCGGACGCGGTCGTCGCACCCTGGCTGACCGAAGAGCCGGCCGGATCATTGGCATTGCCCAGATTGGCAACAACCCCGGTGGCCGCCGACATGACATTGCCGTCGCCGTTGTTCTGCTGCACGGTCGCGATACCGCTGTAACCGTTGAAGCTGTCGGCGATGGTGTTGTCGCGGGCAGCCGAGGCATCGATAATGACCTGGTAACCGACCCAACCGCCGGCCACGACTTCCTGGTCGACATCGCCGGCACCGGCGTTCAGGGACACGCCGGTGGCGGCCGACATGGCATTGCCGCTGCCGTTGTTCTGCTGCACGGTCGCGATACCGGCCGAACCGGTGAATGACGGATCGATCACGTTGGCCCGATCGCTCCCGTCGTCGACCAGCGAGCCGTGCGGGCCATCGCCGGCTTGGCCGGCACTGGCACCCCAGGCGGCAACGCTCTGGTCGGCATCGCCGGCCGCGCCAAGCCCGGCATAGACCGCGGTCGCGGCGCCGATCTCGTTGTTGTCGCCATTGTTCTGCTGCACGGTCGCAATGCCGTCAAAACCGTTGACGCTGTCGACAATCTCGTTGCGACGCTGGCCATCCTCGACCACCGTGAAGTTGCTGTAAGTCTCGCTCTCGGCGCCGGCGCCGATGGTGACGTCGTTGTTGCCGCCGATGCCGTACAGCACCGCGGTCGCGGCACCGATGCTGTTATTGGCGCCGTTGTTCTGCTGTGCATGGGTGATACCGGCAGCGCCGTTATAAGCGCCGCTGTTCAGGGTGTTGTTGCGGGTGGTGCCGAGGTCGACCGCACCGTTGTACATCACCGTGTCGTCGTCGGTACCAAAGAAGGCACCCGCCATCGAGTTCTCGTCCGCCTGGGCCGACAGGGCAAGGCCGGCGGTCAGTGCGAGGATCGAGACGCCCGTCATAAGGAGGTTCTTTCGCATTGTTGGTCTCCAAGAGTTCATGTTTGCCAACGGGCGTCACCTCGGCTGGAGGGTTAGCCCTCTGACCCGGCCGCCGCCGCCGTAGAAGTCCAGGCAGGGACGTCTCAATGGTCGTCCGACGCACAACGACCGGGTCGACCGCCATAACAGCAAACCGCGTGCCAGATCGAATTTTCCGGATAACCTGTTGTTTTTTATATGATTTAGGATTCGGCGGCGAGTCCCGGCAATGACTATGCGAGGATTGTCACGTTAGAATTAAACAAATAATTATGTGTAATTAAATAGAAATATTGGAGTATTCCGGGCTTCCCGGCATATTCCGGTTCGGGCGGCGATGTAAGAAAGGTTACCAGAATGTTACACAACGGGACATTCCGGAGCAGTTTCGTGTAAGATTGGTGTAAAGAATTTCGACGGCCTGCGGACGGACTGACGGTTCCGGCGCTTCGATTGTTGAGGACCAGCCTAGTTTCGAATCCCAACAAAGTATCCGATAGACGAATGAGTCCCCTCTGCGATGCACCTAACCGGTGCGCCGCGGGACAGCCGCGCCACCGCCTGTCGCACGCTGGCCGGCGTATGGCCTATTTTGCAAAGGCCAGCGACACGGGAAGCTGAACCAACACCTGCGCTGAACCGTCAGGTTCGAGGCCAAGCCAGGCCCGGGCACGGGCCGCGTTCAAGAAAACGCTGACATGGTCGGCGGACCTGAAAGCGTAGGCGACAAACATGCGGAACATGCCAAAGACCAGCCCGTTGGCGGCAACCAGAGCCCATTTTGTTCCGTTGGCGCAGCGGGGACAACACCGCGCCAGCCAACGGGTTTCCGTCGGCGTCACGGTATAGGCATTGACCTGGCTCGCATCCACCAGACCGCTATAGTGTGGGGAAAACCCCGGATCGCCAACCAGCTTTTCCAGGAACTGTCGCACCTCGGAGCAGCCCACAGTGCCGGCAGCTTCGACGAAAACCATCCGTTGCTTAGGATCGATGTGGTAGGTGATGCCCATGCGATCCCCATATATCGATGGAAGTGTCTACGCCATGGGTTTTACCATTTTTAGCTTAATTTTTGGTTAGGATTTCTCCCTGTTTCCCGAAAATCCGAATAGACGGCAATAGTTAGTTGAATTCAATCCAGCACGCCCCTTTTTTCGATTTATTAACCCTTGTATGTCAGGTTTATGCAATGCAATGCGTCGTCGGATTTCGACCTGGATAGGCAGAAGCCATGATCAGGTACCCCGAGGCCTTTGATATTCTGAACCGCGAGCACGATGAAATCGTGCGCGGCATCGAATGGCTGGGCATTCTGGCCTCCTATCAGGATGTGGCCAAGTTTCGCGACCAGCTCAAGCTGGTGGTGATGCGCGAGATCAACCATTTCGCCCATGAGGAGCGCATCATGGCGGCGCTGGGCTATCCCGGTCTGGAGGCGCACCGGAACCACCATGCGCTGACGGCTGAGGAGATCGACCGTTTGCTGCCCGACGTCGAAGAAGACAGGTTGGAACCCCTGTTCGGCCGCATCATCGATCACATGCGCAACGGCCTGGCCGACGACCTCCGCCAGGATCAGGACTTCATCGCCTTCCTGAACCAGGGCGATTTCCGCCACGACGCGCGAGAACAAAGATCCGCCTGAACCCGGCACCAAATCCGCGGGCGCCTATCCTAAACAACGCGGCCCATGTTGTTCACCTGGGCCATGGTTGCACCAACGAGGTGTTGCGGCCGCCAATTTCACTTTTCCTGAAAAAATGGTGGGCGCGGCTGGGATTGAACCAGCGACCCCTACGATGTCAACGTAGTGCTCTCCCGCTGAGCTACGCGCCCTTGTGTGCCGTCTGACGGGGAACTGAACGGGCGCGACGGAAGGACCGTCGGACGGCGGCGCCCGAAGCAGCCGATATATCGGGAACTGCCCCGGATTGCAAGTCCGACGCACAGGCTCACGGCCTTTGATTGCGGAAAATTCCACCCGCCTTTTCGCTTAATCCTGGCTCGGTGGCAAAACTGCGTTGGATTGCGCTACATATCCCTTAATCTGCGCGTGCACCCGACCCCGCCGATGGAGGAGCAGCCTTATGAAATTGACCGGAATAAATCACCTCGCCTTTATTACCAACGACATGGTGACCACCATCCGTTTCTACCGCGACTTGCTGGGTATGGAACTGGTCGCCGGGATCGGCCATGAAGGCTATCGCCACTATTTCTTTCGCGCCGGCAACACCCAAATCGCCTTTTTCGAATACGACGCAGCCAGCCCGATGGCCCGCAAGAGCCACGGGACCCCGACCAACAAGCCACTGGGTTTTGACCATGTCGCCTTCACGGTGGACAGCAGGGAGGACCTGTTCGGCCTGAAGGACAAGCTGGAAGCAGCTGGTTTCGAGGTTGCCGGCGCCGTCGACCACGGGATCATCTGGTCTATCTACTTCTACGACCCCAACAACATCCCCCTGGAAGCCTCATGGGACTGCATGGACCTGGTCAAGGTACCGGCCATGGACGAAGTCGCGCCGCTCGACATCGTCGCCGAAGGCGCCGGGCCGCAACCCGGCATCTGGCCCGAGGTGACCGAGCCGACCCCGCCGGAGCGTATGACCGCCCATGGCGGCAATGGCTTCACCATGCGCGAAACCTTCTTGGCGCAGGGCACCGCCCGCATGAAAACAGGTGTAATACTGGACGCGGCGGAATAATCAGCGCAGCCCCGGGGTCACCGGGCTGAACATTTGGGAAGCGTGGCAAGGTGTATTTCGACCCAAGGTTATGGCGCTTCACGGCGGGATTGCGCGGGCGTATCACCGGTTCGGTGATCATCGGCCTGGTCGCGGCCGCCGCAGGGGTGGCACGGCTGGCCCTGCTCGGTTGGTTGATGGCGCTGTTGTTCGCCGGCGCCGGGCTCGGCGACCTGATGGGACCGGTCGTCCTGGTGTCGGCCGTGATGGTGGCACGCGGGGTTCTGGAATATTGGCGCGACGTCCAGGCCCACACCACATCGGCGGCCGTTCAGCGCAATCTGCGCCTGCTGCTCTACGACAAGATCGTCGACCTTGGCCCGGCGCATTTCGGCCTTAACCGAACCGGCGACACGATCCTGACCCTGGTCGATGGGGTCGAACAGTTGGAGACCTATTTCGGCCGCTACCTGCCGCAATTGTTCGTGGCCCTGATCACGCCGCTGGCGATCTTTGCCTTCATCGCCTTTATCGATCTGCCGGTCGCGACGGTGATGGTGGCCTGCGCGCTGGTCACGCTGATCGCGCCAGGCGCATTTCACCGCTGGGACAGCCACAACGCCATGGCCCGGCAGCGGGACTATGGCGCATTCGCTTCCGAATTCCTCGACTCCCTGCAGGGGCTGGCGACGCTGCAGGCCTTTGGCCAGAGCGAGGCCCGCGGCCGGCTGCTGGCCGACAAGGCCCACAAACTGTTCCAAAGTACCATGTGGGTCCTGGCAACCAATGCCCTGTCGCGCGGCATCACCGATACCGGCATCGCGCTCGGCGCCGCCGGTGCGCTGGGCCTGGGTGCCTGGCGGGTCGCCCAGGGCGATATGAGCCTGGCGGCCCTGCTGGTGATCCTGATGGTCAGCATCGAGGTCTACCGACCCTTGCGTGACCTGCGCAGCATGCTGCACGAAGGCATGGTGGGGCGCGCCGCGGCGGCGGGGGTCTTTGCCCTGATGGACGCGCAACCCCGGGTCACAGCCGCGAAACCAAGCAGGACCGAAGACGATCTGCCGCCGACGATTTCGTTTGAAGATGTGGCCTTCAGCTATCCCGGATCGGACCGCCCGGTGCACCGGCGACTGGACTTCCAGATTGCCAGCGGCGAACGGGTCGGGATCGTCGGGGCCAGCGGTGCCGGCAAATCGACGATCCTGCAACTGCTGCTGCGGCACTACGACCCAAGCGCGGGCACGGTCCGGGTCGGTGGCCGAGACCTCAAGGAGCTGGGCCTGGATCAGGTGCGCGCCCAATTCTCGGTGGTCGGTCAGGACACCTATCTGTTCCACGGCACGGTCGCCGAGAACCTGTGGTTCGGCAAGCCGGGGGCCGGTCGGGACGAGCTTGAAACCGCTGCCAGGGCGGCAAATGCCCATGAGTTCATCCAGGCGCTGCCGAACGGCTATGACACGGTCATCGGTGAGCGTGGTATCAGGCTGTCCGGTGGGCAGAGGCAGCGCATCGCAATCGCCCGGGCGCTGCTGCGGGATGCCCCGATCTTGCTGCTCGACGAGGCCCTGTCCGCGGTCGATGCCGAAAACGAAGCGGTTATCGGCGAGGCGTTGCGGCGGCTGATGCAAGGCCGCACCACCCTGGTCATTGCCCATCGCCTGTCCAGTGTCATCGACGCCGACCGGATTCTGGTGGTCGAGGACGGGCGCATCGTCGAAAGCGGCGACCATGTCGGCTTGGCGGCGGCGGGCGGCGCCTATTGGCGGCTGATCGCCGACCAGGCGGCGGAACTGGGCGCGGGACCCGAGACATGGGAGGACCGTATCCTGCTCCCCGACACGCCGGATGCTGCCGAAATCGAACCTGCCCCTGCGTCCGATGACGACCCCAACGAGATCCTGCGCGCCGACGGCCTTGGCTGGTTGGGTGCCTGGCGCGTACTTGGGGCCTGGATCGCCCCTTGGCGTGGAAAGCTGGTCGCCACCTTTCTGTTCGGCGTGACCCGGGTCCTGGCGTTGATCGGGGTCAGCGCCCTGGGTGCGCTGCTGCTGGCATCGGTCAAGCGCGGTGAGCCATTTGCGGGACTGCTGATCATGTTGGCAATCGCCGCGCCGGCCGCCGGCATCCTGCATTGGCTGGAATCCTGGCTGGCCCATGACATGGCGTTTCGCCTGTTGGCCGAAATGCGTATCGCACTGTTCACCAAGTTGAACAAACTGGCTCCCGCTTATCTGCTGCGCCGCCGCAGCGGCGATCTGGTGGCCATGGCGACCCATGACGTCGAACTGGTCGAGTTCTTCTTCGCCCATACCATCGCCCCCGCCTTTGTCGCCGTGTTGGTGCCCGCCACCGTCCTGGCAATCCTCTCGCTTCATGGCTCCGCCATGGCCTTGGCACTGCTGCCGTTCCTTGCGGTGGTCGCCCTCAGTCCCTTCCTGATGCGCGGGCGGGTTGACCGGTTGGGCTCGCGGGCCCGCGAATCTCTGGGTGAATTGAATGCGTTTGCGGTGGACACCGTCCAGGGCCTGAAGGAGATCGCGGCGTTCGGGCATGAAGCGGCGCGCCGCCAGGGCCTGGCCGATCGTATCGACCGCCACCACAGCCACCGCCTGCCCTATTTTCGCGATCTGTCGCTGCAGACCGTGATCCTGGAACTGGCCACCGGCTTCGGCGGCCTGGCGGTGGTGATCGCCGGCGCCGTATTGGTCACCGGTCAGAAGCTGGACTCCGGTTTGATGCCGCTGATGGTCCTGCTGGCCATGGCCGCGTTCCTGCCGATCGCGGAAATCGCCAATGTCGGGCGGCAATTGGCGGACACGCTGGGGGCAACACGGCGCCTGCACGCGGTCCACCAGGAAGTACCGGCGGTGGCGGATCATGGCACCCGGACGACCAGCGACCAAAGACCGAGTATCGAATTCGCCGATGTCACCTTTGCCTATCCGGCGCGGCAGCGGCTGGCTGTCGACGGCATCAGCTTCACCGCCACGGCCGGGTCGACCATTGCCCTGGTCGGTGCCTCGGGGGCGGGGAAGACAACGATCGCCCACCTGATTATGCGGTTCTTCGATCCTGAGCGAGGCACGATCCGCCTGGCCGGTACAGCTTTGCAGGACTATTCGCTGGACGCCCTGCGCAACCAGATCGCCCTGGTGGCCCAGGATACCTATCTGTTCCACGCCAGCCTCAGGGACAACATCCTGATCGCCAAGCCGGATGCCAGTGATGACGACGTCGCGGCGGCGATCGGGCGCGCCGACCTTGGCGAGTTCATCGCCTCGTTGCCGGACGGCCTTGAGACCCAGGTCGGCGAGCGCGGCCTCAGGCTGTCCGGCGGCCAACGTCAGCGGGTCGCGATCGCCCGCGCTTTTCTCAAGGACGCCCCTGTCCTGGTGTTGGACGAAGCCACCTCGCATCTGGACAGTATCAGCGAAAAGGCCATCCGCCGGGCACTGGCCGAATTGATGCAGGAACGCACTACCGTGGTCATCGCCCACCGCCTTTCGACGGTTAGCAACGCCGACCACATCGTCGTCATGGACCACGGCCGCATAGTAGAGGCAGGCAGCCATGCCGCACTGCTCGCCCGGGCGGGTATCTACGCTCGGCTGGTCGCCAGACAAATTGCCGGCTCGTCGATCGACGCCGCCCAATAACCCCCCGCCCAGCACCCCACCCCACCGACGAGCGGCGGGCTAAAAAAAGCTGAAGAAAAACACGTGCCCGAACGGCACGGTCGCAGTCCAAGCCACACCGGTTCAATTCCAGGTGGCCCGCCCGCCGGCACTTGTTTGAAGGCGTCGACCGGCACCAACGACAACCGTTTGCTAGAAAAAGAGAATTCCTGACTGGTTAAAAGCCAGAAATCATAAAATAAAAATTATGTATAAAATTTTAGATAAATAAGACAATCACTTATATTAACAATTTTTTATTTCGCGTTTACTTAGCCTTAATCTCGCCATATTACGATCAACTCCGGGTTTGAAGCAGGGAATAAGTATCGGGGATGCAGGTAATGGGCGAAAAGGATAGCGGGGATATCCGTCGTTCGCAGCAGTTACGAAGTTCGGAATCGTCAAAAAATGAAAGAAATTCGGTAACGTCGCGACCGGGAAACCAGGCGCGGCGGTCCTGCGTTTCAACGTTGGTCCTGCCGCTGTTGGCGGGATTGATGCTGAGTGGCTGTTTCACCACGTCCTACGTCCACAAAAACGAGCCGGTCAACGACTTCCAGGCCGCCCTCCTCAACACGGTGATATTCGAAGTCAGCCCGGCCTACGGGCAAACACCGCCAAAATGCGTCGCCATTCTCCCCCTGGTCCCCGATACCGACGGCGATGCCAATGACGACGTGACCCTGGAACAGGCGGAAAACGTGCGCAGGGCCCTGTATTCACACCTGGCCCCGCACGGCAAGCGGGATATCGAGCTTAGCCGCGTTGATGCCGTGGTCGATCGGTTTCCGATCGATCGCCGCAACACGCCAGAGGCCTATCGCCGGATCGGTAAGGCGCTGGGATGCGATTCCCTGCTGGTCGGTACGGTGACGCGCTACGGCTCCACCTTTTTCGGGATCTACTCACGGGTCGCGGTGGGCGCCGAGGTCCAGTTGATCCGGGCCAAGGACGGCGAAGTGCTGTGGGAAGGCAAGCATATGGCACAAAGCCACGGCGGTTCTTTCCCCCTGTCGCCGGTCGGTGCCGCCCTGGGTGTGTTCGAGGCCGCCACCAACATGCAGGGCGAACAGTTGATCCGGGTTGCCAATGACCTGGCCCGTCGCCTGGCCTATACCATTCCCGACAACATGGTGACCATGCGGGCAGATGGGGACCCCGACCAGCCGGCCGACGTACGTTATGTCTCGGCCCGTTCGCTGAACCTACGCAGTGGCCCTGGCACCGGCCACACCGTCCTGACCACACTGAAACAGGCTGAGCCGGTCGAAGTGGTCGGCCAGGTATCCAAGGATGGCTGGTTGGCGGTCCGGGCGGCCGACGGCCGGGACGGCTTCGTCGCCGCGCGCTATCTGGTACGCGGACAGGCAACCGCCAACGCCATGAAGGTCAACTAGACCTATCCCTGTTCAGGTTTCGCTTTCCGTCAACGCGATCTGACGCAACCCGGTTACCGCCATGTCCAGCAAATCCGGGTCGGCCGGCTGTTCGGCATAGACCAGATACGCCCGTCGGCGGAACATCGGGGCCTTGGGCACGCGGTGCAGCACCTTGTCGGCCAGCAACGGCCGGACGACGCGAAGCGGAAAATACCCGGACCCGCCATTCTCAACGATGTAATGAAGCCCGATCGCCCCCAGCCCGACATTGACCGCGGCGGTTCCGGCCTCGGGAAAGGCCGCCTTGTAGTTGGTCGCGACGTCCTTGCCCCAATCGACATGCACATAATCCGCAACCCAGCCCTGTGACACGGCGCGGCGATCGGTCGAGACCATGATCAGGCGCTCTTCCAGCAGCTGTTCGAACGCCAGCCCCGGAGTGGTGCGCGGTTCGTACATTACGCCCACGTCGATCAGGCCGTCCGACAATTGCCGCATCAGGCTGGGGGAATAGTCGGCCTCCAGCCGCAGGGCGACATCCGGCGCCCGCTCCCGCATCCAGGGGATCCAACGCAGCAGCAACCGCTCCCAGAGGCTGTTTTGCGCGCCCAATCCAAACGTCGTGCGATAGCCTTCGGGCAACGCGACTTCCTGCCGCGCCTGCTCCCAGGCCCGCACCATGGTCACGGCGTAGCGGTGGAACTGGCGGCCGGCATGGGTCATTTCAACCCCGTTTCGGCCCCGGCCGAACAGACGACGGTCGAGCCGCTCCTCCAATGCCTTGATCCGGGCGCTGACCGTCGATTGGGTGATGTTCAACCGTTCTGCAGCGCGGTTGAAGTTGCCGGTCGCAGCAATTTCGAGAAACGTACGGACATGATCGACATTCATTGCCGCCCCCAGCCGGAAAAGGAAACCGGGCCGAAGAATAACATTGAATAAATCGATTTAACCAGCGGTTCTAGGGGCGAATCACGATAGAAAAGGAACCCGCGCTCAACAACACGCCCCTGCGTCGCCGGTTTCCTGGACAGGCGGACAGGGAACATCGCCAAAAGAGCAAAAGACGCAGCAATCACCAGGTTTGGGCCGCAGCACAGCTGCGCATCCGCGACAATCGTAGAAAAACTGACAGGCGTCGACCGGCATCATCTCGCGTTGCACATGACCGCATTGCGGACACGTGATTGTCGAAAACAGCTTCATTCCGCCTCTGCCCGATCCCCGGATTCAATATCACCCTGCTTCCTGCGCAACAGACCAACAACCGTGATCGACGCAAAGATCAGCAGAGGCGGTATCAACACAAAATCCGCCGATGCGAGCCAGGCCGACAACCCCATTCCGCCCAGCAGTATCGGCAGGACCGGCGTGAAGCAGCAGGCGGCGGCCACGGCACCGCCCAGCAAACCGATTTTCAGTAACCTGCTATCCGACACGGCAGCCCTCATGGCCGGGGCAACCACGCCCTGGCAAAACCTATTTCGCCCGGATGGCGGGTTCGGCGCAACAGAGATTGCGCGACGTCACCGTCACGTTGTGGTGATCTCTGCCCTTTGCCTAGTCAGACGAGAGTTATTCCGCTGCCGACGCCAAGTTGCTGCGCACATAGTGTGCCAGATACGCCGCGACCAAATGGTCGATGACCATGTGGGCATCTTCGGCCGGACCGTAATCGCCGGCCTGGGTGTGAACGTGCACCGACAGATCGGCCATCCGCCGCAGTTCACCGCCGTCGAAACCGGTGATCGACACACATGTTGCCTCGTGTTCCTTGGCATAGTCGAAAGCCGCGATCAGATTGGCCGAATGGCCGGACGCCGAGATTGCCACGACCACATCACCGGGCCGCATCAAAACCTGCAGCTGGCGCACGAACAGTTGATCATAGCCGAAATCGTTGCCAACAGCCGTCATGGACGCAACATTGTCGGTCAGGCTGATCACCCGCAGCGGAGCGTCCTGGCAGCGCAATCCAACCCCCAGGTCATTGGCAAAATGACTGGCGGTCGCCGCGCTGCCGCCATTGCCGATGAAAAACACCTGTGCACCGCGATCGCGGGTGGCGATCAGCAGTTCGATGAACGCCGCAACCTGGTCCGCATCGATGTGTTTGATCACCTCACTGACATATGCCAGATAGGCTTCGGCGAACTCCGCCGGCCTGTTGTGGCAGGCAAAAGTTTGGTCCAATCTTGTCCTGTGCATGGTCTTTACTCTCGAACTTCGTCCACGTTCGATCGGACCGCGAAAGCCTTAAAAAAACCCTAAACAGGCACCTAAATTGATTGAGAAATCGGGTGTTTTCTAATTGCCGCCGGTTTCGGCCCGGCGGCTCCTGCGTTCGGCGCTCAACGCCCCGCCAATGGCGTCCGCGATCGCGATCCCGGCCTTGACCTCCGCTGGGGACGGCGGTGCGGCTTCAACATTGGTCTGGTCCGATTCGGGAGCGGCCGATGCCGGTTGCACATCCGACCCCCACGGCGGTTGGGTCGCGGGGACCACCGTGTTCTTGGCATCTTCCGCCAACACGGGACCCGAGAGGAATGGCACGAAGCAAAAGGCGAAAACGAAACAGAAAACAGTACCGCGAAACATGAACCGGATCCGGCTGTTGAAGATGAAGGGTCAATTTAACATGAAACCGCTATTTTTGCTTCACGTCATTTTGCATTCCCCAGACTGCACACCATATGTGACAATCTAGTGGGGATTGTCTGCGGACAACCGGGGTCAGTAGGGCGACGCAGGACCTGAACGGAGAGACGTTATGCACAAGGTCAAACCCTCGTTTCATGGGCGCCTGGCCGGTTTGGTCTGGGCTATGTCGGTCGCGACGGCGCTCATGGCCTGGCAACCCGCAAGGGCGGGAAACGACGGCGCGCACGCCGCACTGACATATCAGCTGCATTATGGCGGCTTCCTGATCGGCACGGCCGAATTGGACCTGGACCTCCAGCAAACCAGCTACCGACTGTCCTCGCGGCTTCGTACCGAAGGGCTGTTTCACTCATTTTTCGAATTTACCTCGACGGCGGAAAGCACAGGCCTGATCGATCACGGCAAGGTTCAGGTCCGGCATCACCGACAGGACAACAGCTGGCGAGGCAAGGTGCGAGAAGTGAACATCGAATACGACCCGGCGGGACCGGTGCGCTGGTACGCCGAACCGCCGGCTGCCCAGGACAACCGCGACGCCGTGCCTAACAAACATTTGCAGGGCAGCGTCGATCCATTGACCGCGACCCTGCAGGCCGCGCTAGCCTCGACCTCTGAGCAAAAGTGCCAGGGAACGTACCGGGTCTTCGACGGCCGGCGCCGTTATGACCTGCTGTTCCAACCGATTGGAATACGCCAATTGAACAGCAAGGCCTTCAGCGGCCAGACCATGCAGTGCCGGCTGACCTATCAAAGGATCGCCGGGCGGTCCCGTCAGTCGCGGTCGTGGTGGCAGACCGACGAAGCCCAGGAAGATCCCGCCGAGGCCAAGATCTGGTTCGGCCCGATCGCCGCCGGCCTGCCCAGCGTCCCGATCCGTATCGAAGCGGATGTCGGACCCGGTGCCTTTATTATGCGCCTGAAAGCGGCCCAGTTGAAAAAAGCCGCCGCGACCGAGGGGCAGGCTCGCGAAGGCTGATGGAGAGTTGGGATCAGGCCCGCAAGGCCGCCGGCTTGACCCACCATTTCGGCTGGTCGCCCGCGACTTTCGCCGCGGCGGCTGATGCCGCCTCGGATGCGGCATAAAGGCCGAAACACGTCGCACCACTGCCCGACATACGGGCCAGCAAGCAGCCGTCCGTCGCAGATAAACCCTCGATAACCCTGGTGATTTCCGGAACCAAGGCCTGCGCGGCGGCTTGCAAGTCGTTGCCCCTCATCGCAAGCTCCGCCGCCAATGCTTCAGTATCGGGCAACGGTTCCCCGGGCCAGGGCAGCCCGCCGGATACTGGTTCGCCCCACACTTCAGCGGCATAGCGGCCGAACACCGCCGGAGTCGACAACGGCTGGCCCGGGTTGACCAGGACCAGGTGCGCCGGCGGCAGCGGCGCCACGTCGTGCAACACTTCGCCGATCCCAGACATCAGGGATGCCCGGCCCGCCAGGCAGACCGGCACATCCGCCCCCAGGGACAGTGCCAGTTCGGATAACCGGCCCTCCGCCATTGGACGTTGCCAGAATCGAGACAGCAACCGCACCACCGCCGCGGCGTCGGCGGAGCCACCGCCGAGGCCGGCCGCCAAGGGCAGGTTCTTTGTCAGCCGGAGTGCAGCACCGCCATCTACACCAAGTTCCGCCCGCAGGCGCCTCGCCGCACGCAAGACCAGATTGTCCGCTTCACCGGCCAGCGCCGACGCAAACTCGCCTGCCAATTCCAGGGTGAGCCCAGTCGCCGGATCGACCGACAGGACATCGCCGTAATCGGCAAATGCCACCAGGCTGTCTAGCAGATGCATACCGTCACTGCGGCGGCCCTGAATGTGGAGAAAGAGATTGACCTTGGCCGGGGCGAGTTCGACGTGTGTCTCAGCCACCATTGTTCTTTGGCTTGCCGCCACTTTCGTCGCTGGCCGCCAGACCGACCTTGAGCTTTTGCTCAATCGTCGGGATCAACGTCTCCTCCGGTTCCAGCGACAAAGCCCGCCGCCATTGGAAGCGGGCTTCGAAGCGGCGCCCGACCCGCCACAAAGCATCCCCCAAATGGTCGTTGATCACCGGATCCTGGGGCCGAAGCTCGACCGCACGCTCCAACTGTGTCACCGCCTCGTCGAAGTCCCCAAGCCGGTACAGCACCCAACCCAGGCTGTCGACGATATAGCCGTCATTGGGCCTGAGTTCGACGGCGCGTTCGATCATTCCGCGGGCACGGTCGAAATTGCGGCCCTTTTCAATCCAGGAATAGCCGAGGTAGTTCATCACCAGGGGCTGTTCGGGTTTCAGCTCCAGGGCTTTCAGGAAATCCTTCTCTGCCGCATCCCATTGCGCCGACCGCTCATTGGCAATGCCGCGAACATAGAACAGCGACCAATCCGCCTCGTGGAACGACGGGTAACGCTCAATCGCCTTGCCGTACGCCTCTGCCGCTTCGACGAAGCGCTCCTTCGACCTGAGGATGTCGCCCTGGGTGATAAGCGCCTCAGCGTCTTTCGGATTGCGCTCGGCGATCCGCTGCAGCAGGGACAAAGCCTGATCGGTTTCGCCCATACGATTGAGGTTGGAGGCAATACCAATGTTTGCGTTATGGGAAAACGCTGAACCGGGTTTGATCGACCTGTAGATGCGGATGGCATCGGCCCATCGCCGGTCGGCCTCGCGCAATTCGGCCAACAGGGTTTGTGCCAGCGGGAAGTCGGGTCGGGCGAAGAGAGCCAATTGCAGGTATATGGTTGCCGCATCGCGGGCATTTTCGCGGGCCAGGGCTGTGCCGGCGCTGTACATCACCTCGGCCACCCCGTCCATCGGGGACACGGCGGGCTGTGGGAGTTTTTCGCCGCTTTCCAAACGGGTCAGAATGTCGCGGATCTGATAGTTGTTCGGTACCGCCGCCAGGAACTTTTCCATCACCGCGCGGCCTTCCAGCGAATTGTCGGTACGCGAAAGGAAGCTGCCATAGGCGTTCAGGACCTGGACCGAACGCCCCGAACTTTCTGCCATTGCCTTCTGATAGGCGGAACGGGCGGCGTCCCAATTGCCGGCAAAATCATTGATCAGCCCGCGGTGGAAGGCTTGCAGATTTGTGTGGGCCTTGCTTGAGTTCAAGGGCTCCAGCTGGCCGAGGGCACCTTGGATATCGCCCTCACCTACCGCGATCCAGGCACGCACCACCGGCAACAGGAACCCGTTGAGCCCCGAATCCGGCACACCGGTCAACAGGCGCCGGGCAGCTGCGTATTCGGACTTCTTCATGCGATGCAAGGCAAGAAGCAGCGGCACTTCCCGGTCGCGCGGTGACTTCTCGTAAATCTGACTGCCCAGATCCAGCGCCCGCTCCATGCGGCCTTCGACCAGCATCAGCAGGAAGGTGCGGCGCATCAGCGGGACGTTGTCCGGGTCCTTGGCCAAGGCGGTGGCGTAAAAGTCGGCGGCGCTGGCGCTGTCGCGGCGGGCCTTGGCGTAGCGGCCAGCCAGATAATCGCCGTAAGGCTTTTCGAAATCGACTTCGCCGCGCTTCAGGATTCGAGTCTCGATCGCCGTCCCGATTTGCTTGAGCTCGCCTGCGCAACCGGACAGCAGGGCAATGCCGGCCAAGGCCGCGACCGGTAGCGTGAAAACCTGGCGGAATGTCTTTCGAAGCTTGGACGTCATCATGTGCATTGAACCGTGACTGCCAGCCCTGACCAAGTCTGGGCCGGGCATATTAATGCCTTATTAACGGCGGTTTATCAAACCCTGCGAAGCCGCCGTCTGAAGGCGCCGATCCCAGCCCTATATGCGCCTTCCCTGGCAAATCGGCAAGCCTCGGGCCGACTACATGTTCGGATAATTGGGCCCGCCGCCGCCTTCCGGCACCACCCAATTGATGTTCTGCGACGGGTCCTTGATATCGCAGGTCTTGCAGTGGACGCAGTTCTGGGCGTTGATCTGCAACTGCGGGTTCGATCCGTCATCGTCGCGGATGATCTCGTAAACCCCGGCCGGGCAATAGCGTTGCTCAGGTGCGTCGTATAGCGCCAGGTTGTGCGAGATCGGCACCTCCGCGTCCTTCAACGTCAGATGGACCGGCTGGTCCTCCTCGTGATTGGTGTTCGAGAGGTAGACCGACGACAGCCGGTCAAAGGTCAGCACCCCGTCCGGCTTCGGATAATCAATCGGCCGGCATTCCGCGGCCGGTTTCAGTTGCGCATAGTCGGGACGCACCTTGAAGGTCCACGGCGCCTTGCCGCGCAGCAATTTGAGATCGAGGCCGGTGTAAAGGGTCCCGAACCACAGCCCCCAATGGAAGGCCGGACAGGAGTTGCGAACCCGGTACAGCTCGTCGTGCAGCCAGGACTTGCGATAGCGCTCGGGATAGCCGTCCAACACCTTGGCCGGCGCCTCGGCGTTTGCCTTGAAGGCATCCGCCAGGGCCTCGGCCGCCAGCATGCCGCTCTTCATCGCGGTATGGGTGCCCTTGATCTTGGGCACGTTCAGGAAGCCCGCCGTGTCCCCGATCAAGGCGCCGCCCGGGAAGACCAGCTTGGGCAGGGACTGGTAGCCGCCCTCGTTGATCGCGCGGGCGCCGTAGGAGATGCGTTTGCCGCCCTCGAAAGTGTCGCGCACCGCCTTGTGGGTCTTGAAGCGCTGGAATTCCTCGAACGGCGACAGATAGGGATTGGAATAGCCCAGTCCGACCACGAAGCCGACCGCCACCTGATTGTCTTCCAGGTGATACATGAACGAGCCGCCGTAAACATCGCTGGACAGCGGCCAACCGGCAGTGTGAACGACCAGGCCCCGCTGGTGCTTCTCCGGCGCCACCTCCCACAGCTCCTTGATGCCGATGCCGAAGGCCTGCGGGTCGCAATCCGACCGCAGGTCGAAGCGATCGAACAGGGTCTTGGTCAACGACCCCCGCACCCCCTCGGCGAACAGCGTGTACTTGGCATGCAGTTCGACGCCGGGTTCGTAGGAGCCTTTTTGCGATCCGTCGCGGGCCAACCCCATATCGCCGGTGGCGATCCCCTTGACGCTGCCGTCCTCGTGATACAGCACTTCCGCGGCCGCGAAGCCGGGATAGATCTCGACCTCCAACTCCTCGGCCTGGGTCGCCAGCCAGCGGCAGAGATTGCCCAGGCTGATGATGTAGTTGCCGTGGTTGTGCAGCACCTTGGGCAGCATGAAATTGGGAAACCGGGTGGCGCCGCCGGGGCGCAGGAACATGAACTTCTCGTCCGTGACCGGCGTGTTCAGCGGTGCGCCGCGGTCCTTCCAGTCCGGGATCAGCTCGTCAAGCGCCCGGGTCTCGAGCACCGCGCCTGACAGGATATGGGCACCCACTTCGGATCCCTTTTCCACCACGCAGACGCTGAGTTCCATGTCATTCTCGACACACAACTGCCTGAGTCGGATCGCAGCCGACAGGCCCGCCGGCCCGCCACCGACGATCACGACATCATATTCCATGGACTCGCGTTCCATCGCTCCCCTCCCGGTTTTTCACCGTCTATCCACGCGCCCCCGCGCCGGCTAATCCGTCCTTATGCCAACTTCCGCTACTCCCGGTCAATTGCTTGCTGCCCGGCAGCACCTCGCTTCTGGCCCAGGATGCAGCCGGAATGCTAAGCTATCGAACATGAGCGGCCGTGATCCCGATCAATTGCTGCAGTTTTACCTAGAAGCCGGCGCTGACGAAGCGATCGGTGAGGAACCTGTCGACCGCTACCAGGCCAAGCCGGAGCCGCCGGCACCCGTGCGGGTCGAGGCGGTGTCGCAACCGGTCCGTCCAACGCCGCCGCCATTGGCGCGCCCGGCCGCGGCACCGGTGGATCGCGCCCTGAAATCCGCTGAAGGCGCCGCCAGCACGGCTCGGGACATCGCCGCCGCCTGCAACACCCTGGACGAACTGCGACAACGACTGTCGGAATTTGAAGGCTGCGCCATCAAGGCGACGGCAACCAACCTGGTGTTCGGCGACGGCAACCCAAATGCCGACCTGATGGTGGTCGGCGAAGCGCCGGGTGCCGAAGAGGACCGCCAGGGCCTGCCCTTCGTCGGCGAGAGCGGTCAGTTGCTGGACCGCATCCTGGCGGCCATCGGCCAGGACCGCTCGACCGCCTACATCACCAACATGCTACCCTGGCGCCCACCCGGCAACCGCAAGCCGACACCCCAGGAAGTGCTGATCCTGCGGCCTTTCATCGAACGCCATATCGCACTGGTCGGACCTCGCGTTCTGCTGTTTGTCGGCGGCACCTCGGCCAATGCGCTGTTGGACCGCAGCGAGGGCATCACCCGTCTTCGCGGCCGCTGGTTCGATTATCATGGCTGCAACCCGCCGATCCCCGCCATGGCCACCTACCACCCCGCCTATCTGTTGCGCCAGCCTGCCCATAAACGCGAGGTTTGGCGTGATTTCCTCAAAGTAAAGATCAAATTGGACGCCTGATTTTAATCTTCCTTAACGGAAATCGCCGATCCTAAAGGGGTCTGCGAGCGGCGCTTTTCGAGTGCCGCCGCTTGGATTTTGGCCTCGCTTTTGTTGGGTTGTAAGATCGATGCAACAGCCTCCGACTTGCCTCAAGACGCCCGACCAGCTATCAATTTACCCAACTAAACGGGGAAAATGGCGGGTGAAGCAAGTGGTGCGCGGCATCGGGGCAATTGCCGTATTCGTAACAGGTTTCATTTTCGGCAGCGGACCGGCGCTGGCCGACAACCGCGACGTTGTGGCGTCGGCGGCCCTGACCGCCTATGCCGGCCATGCCCGCCCCCATGAAGCTGACGAACAACCCGCGCACGCCGATGATTGGGCAATACTGCCGCGCATCCTGTCCAGTTCCGATCGCGTCCGCTACAAGAAGATTTTCGTGCTCCAGGATTTGGGCCGGTTCCAATCCGCCGACCGTCTGATCCGCGAGCTCGAAGACGACCTGCTGCTGGGGCACGTGATGTACCAGCGCTACATGCACCCGCGCGCCTACCGCTCAAAGTACAAGGAGCTGTATGAGTGGCTGAAGGAATTCGCCGACCATCCAGGCGCGTCCGAGGTCTATAAGCTGGCCATCAAGCGGCGTCCGAAAAACTGGAAATGGCCGAAGCGTCCGATCACCGGCTATTTAAGCGGCGCCGGGGCCGGTGACGGCATATCCTACACCAAACCGTACCGTTCGAAGATGAAGCGCAGCAAGGCGGTCCGGAAGAACGTCCGCTACCTGAAGCACGTCATCCGCCGCCAGGTGCGCCGCGGCAGGCCTTCGATCGCCGAAAAGGTTCTGAACCGCAAGGATACCCGCACCCAGTTCGACGCCGTCGAATATGACACCTATCGTGGCCGGGTCGCGCGCGCCTTCCTGTTCTCCAACAAGCCGGACCGCGCCTTCAAACTGGCCGCCGCCGCCGCCAAGCGCTCGCGCCGCTGGGTGCCCGAGGCCGATTGGACGGCCGGCCTGGCCGCCTGGCAACTGCAGCGCTGGAACGAGTCCGCCCGACATTTCGAGGCCTACCTGGCGTCAAAGCGGCTGTCGGGATGGAACGTCGCCGCTTCGGCCTTCTGGGCCGCACGCGCCAATATGCGCCTTGGCAATTCCGAACGCGCCGTCGAATTGTGGCAACGGGCGGCCGGCTATTCCCGTACTTTTTACGGCCTGCTGGCGGCGCGCATGCTGGGCCGCGAGCCGGACTACCGCTGGCAGGTGCCGGAACTGGAGCAGGCCGGCGTCGACGGGTTGACCGGCGACCCGGCCATCCGACGCGCCATGGCACTGGTCGAGGTCGACCGCCACCGGCTGGCCGAACGCGAACTGCGCAAGACCTTCCCCCGGTTCAACCAGGACCAGCGCGATACCCTGTTGGCCCTGGCCGAGCGGCTGCACCTGCCGGCCCTGGCCCTGCGCATGGGAGTCCACAGCCGCGACAAGGAAGGCCGGGTGCTGGACTTCGCGCTCTATCCCCTACCGAAATGGCAGCCACAGGGCGGCTATACCATCGACCGGGCCCTGCTGTTCGGGCTGATGCGACAGGAAAGCGGCTTCAAGACCAACGCCAAGAGCCGGGTCGGCGCCCGCGGCCTGATGCAGTTGATGCCGCGCACCGCCAGCTTCATCGCCCGCGACCGCAGCCTGGTGCGGCGCAATCGCGACCTGCTGTTCTCGCCCGAATACAACATCGAACTGGCCCAGAAATATCTGCAGCACCTGCTGGAGAACAACGAGGTCGCCGGAAATCTGCTGTACATGGCCGTGGCCTATAATGGCGGCCCCGGCAATCTGGTGAAGTGGCTCAAGCGCACCGGCAGACCCCAGGACCCGCTGGTGTTCATCGAACTGATCCCGGCCCTGGAGACGCGGTTGTTCGTCGAACGGGTCTTCGCCAATTTCTGGACCTATCGCAAGCGCCTCGAGCAAGCGACGCCATCGCTCGACGCTGTTGCCACCGGTGACTGGCCATATTATCAGTCACTGGACGAACACAGCATGAGGTTGGCGAGCAATGGCGGGAATTGACGAACGGCGCCCTTTCATCTCGGTCCGCATCGCGGTGATGACGGTTTCCGACACGCGCACCCTGGACGACGACAAATCCGGCAATATCCTGGTCGACAGGCTGCAGGCCGCCGGCCACCAGCTGGCCGACCGGGCGATCGTGATCGACGACCAGGACCAGATCGTCGCCAAATTGAACCAGTGGATCGACAATCCCGATATCGACGTGGTGATCTCGACCGGCGGCACCGGCGTCACCGGCCGCGATGTCACGCCCGAGGCGTTTGCCCGGGTCTATGAAAAGGAGATCGCCGGCTTCGGTGAGCTCTTCCGGTTACAATCCTACGAGAAGATCGGCACTTCGACGATCCAGTCCCGCGCCACCGCCGGCGTCTCGCGTGGCACCTATCTGTTTGCCCTGCCGGGCTCGCCCGGTGCCTGCAAGGACGGCTGGGACGGCATCCTGGTGCACCAGCTGGACTACCGCTACATGCCCTGCAACTTCGTCGAACTGTTCGACCGCCTGCGCGAGCACGAGAAGCGCGGCGCGGGATAAGTCCAACGCTACACCGATAGTGGGGCCTCGCCCGCCTCCTGCTTCGAGACGTCGTGTTCCACGGCTCCTCAGCATGAGGCAGGTTTTCCTTTTCCAGCTTTCACCTCATGGTGTGAGGAGCCGCTTATACGGCGTCTCGAACCATGTGGTGGACCCATGCGGAACACCTATTTGTTCTTGATTTGTTCTATTTCTCCCGCTAGCATCCCGTCATGCCCGCGCAACGTCCACAGCCCGCCCTTCCCGATCCGGACGGCATCTGCCGATCCGGTGCCGTCACCGCTCCGGCCCGTCGCGGCCGCGGCGCCATCAGCAACCGGTCGAGCCGCTATGAGGCGGAGGCGCGCTTTGCGGCCGATGACGGCTGGCCGACGGATGAGCTGCCGGCGCCGGCGCGCACCATTCTGGGTCTGGACACCAGCCGATCGATCCTCAGCCGCAACCAGTCCCCCGATGTCGATTTCGACCAGTCGGTCAACCCCTATCGCGGTTGCGAGCATGGCTGCGCCTACTGCTTTGCCCGGCCGTCCCATGCCTGGCTCGGCCTGTCGCCAGGGCTGGACTTCGAAACCCGCCTGTTCCACAAGCCCAAGGCGCCGGAATTGCTGCGTGCCGCCTTCTGCAAACCGTCCTATCGGCCGGAGGTGACGGCACTGGGGGTCAACACGGATGCCTACCAGCCGATTGAGCGGGACCTGAAGCTGACCCGGTCGATCCTCGAAGTGTTCCTCGAATTCCGCCATCCTGTCGCCATTGTCACCAAGAGCGCCCTGATCCTGCGCGACCTCGACCTGTTGCAGGAACTGGCGCGTCAGAAGCTGGTCAAGGTCTGCATCTCGGTGACCAGCCTGGACCATCGACTGTCGCGGAAGATGGAACCGCGCGCCGCCTCCCCGCAACGGCGGCTGGACGCTTTGGAACGCCTTAACCGGGCGGGGGTGCCGACCGCAGTGCTGGTGGCGCCGCTGATCCCGGCGCTCAACGACTTCGAGATCGAGGAGATCCTGGCCGCGGCTCAGGACGCCGGCACCAGGGAGGCCAGCTATATCCTGTTGCGCCTGCCGCTGGAGATCAAAGACCTGTTTGCCGAATGGCTGCGCGAGAACGTGCCCCACCGGGCGGAACGGGTTTTGCAGCTGATGCGCTCGACCCATCAGGGGCGCCTTTACGACCACGCCTTTGGCAAACGCCAGACCGGATCCGGGCCTTACGCGGATCTGCTGGCCCATCGTTTCCGCCTGGCCTGTCGCCGCCTGGGCATCGGTGATCGCAGCTTCGAGCTGGATACCAGCCGCTTCCGCCACCCCGACCAGCCCGGCGATCAGTTGACCCTGTTTTGAGGCTCCGCCTACCGCCCGACCTGTGCTAAGTTCCGGCCGATGCCCGGGCATGAACTGACCCAGATCGCGATCGTCGCCGTGGCCGCGTTACTCTGCGGCCTTGCGCTGACGCGCCTCAAACAGCCGGCGATCGTCGGCTACATCCTGGCCGGCCTGTTGCTGGGCCCCAGCGGGCTTGGGCTGGTCCAGGACCGCGCCATAATCTCGCAACTGGCCGAGCTTGGCGTGCTGATGCTTCTGTTCCTGATCGGGATGGAACTGTCGCTGCGCGGCTTCCGGCGGGTCTTCAAGATCGCCCTGGCGGCAGCGGCCATGCAGATCCTGGTGGCGGTCGGCGTCATGCTGCTGGTCGGCATGGGATTCGGCTGGCCACCGGAGTTCGCCATCCTGCTGGGCTTCGCCACGGCGCTGAGCAGCACCGCCGTGGCGATCAAGATCCTCAACAATATCGGTGAGTTGCGCACCGATGTCGGGCGCATCGCCATCGGCGTGCTGATCGCCCAGGACCTGGCGGTAATCCCGATGCTGCTGGCGGTCGAGATGTTGCAGGACCCGGAAGCGGTCAATCTCTACATGCTGATCCGGATCATCGGCGCCGTTGTCTTCCTGGTTCTGCTGATCATCTACCTCAGCCGTCGGCAGCGGGTCAGCCTGCCGCTCGGAAACTGGTTGACCAGCGACGAGGACCTGACCGCCCTGACCGCCTTCACGCTGTGCTTCGCCGCGGCCGCGATTTCCGGCATTCTCGGCCTTTCGGCCGCCTATGGCGCCTTCCTGGCCGGACTGGTGATCGGCAATACCGCCGAACGGGCGCCGATGATCAACGCGACCCAGCCGGTGCAGAGCATCCTGCTGATGGCCTTCTTCCTGTCGATCGGCCTGCTGATTGACGTCCGCTTCATCTGGGACAATCTGGGCACGGTATTGCTGCTGCTGGCGTTGGTCACGGTGGTCAAATCGGCCCTCAACATCGGCATCCTGAAACTGGTTGGCGAACCCTGGCCGCGGGCCTTTTTGGCCGGCACGGTGCTCGGCCAGATCGGCGAATTCTCCTTCGTCCTGCTGGCCGCCGGCGCCGCCGCCGGTTTGGTGGACGAAGGCAATAACCGCTTGATGGTGTCCCTGATCGCGCTGAGCCTGGTCACCAGCCCGCTGTGGCAGGCCACGGCGCGGCGCCTGCAGGGGCTGGCCTGGCGACAGATCACCGGTTTCCGTGAACTGTTCGACGCCATGTATGGCCGCGAGGCCGATGTGGTTGTATCCGTCTCAGGGCGCGCCTGGCGCTATGGCCACGCCGCGGCCCGGCTGGCCGCCAACCGGGCCCAGCAGGCTTATCGCCAAATCCGCCGGCAGGCCCCACCACCACCGCCTTCGCCCCCGGCCCTGACCGACCGCAACCAGGAAGACACGGTAATTACCGATCCGGCGCCTGAGGAAGACAAGGGTGCCTGACTTAAGCCGCGAACGTGCCCTGACCGGCCGGGTCGCCGGTATTGACGAAGCCGGGCGCGGCCCACTGGCCGGTCCGGTGGTGGCGGCGGCGGTGGTCCTGGACCGTGACGCCATTCCCGATGGGCTCGACGATTCCAAGGCGCTGAGCAAACGCCGCCGCGAAACCCTGCACGCCTGGCTGACCGGCCCGGACCGCGGCGCCACCTTGGTCGGCATCGGCCAGGCCAGCGTCGCCGAGATCGACCGGTTCAACATTTTGGCCGCCACCATGATGGCGATGCGCCGCGCCCTGGACGATCTGCGGCAAGCGGTCGACCACGCCCTGGTCGACGGCAACCGCTTGCCCGATCTGCCCTGCCCGGGTCATGCCGTGGTCGGCGGTGACCGCCTTTCGTTGAGCATTTCGGCGGCGTCGATTGTGGCAAAAGTGACACGCGACGCCATGATGACCGAACTCGATCTTGCCTTTCCCGGTTATGGCTGGAAGCACAATATGGGGTATGGCACCGCCGAACATCGACAAGCGCTTGTGGATATCGGCATTTCTCCCCATCACCGAAGGAGCTTCGCGCCGGTTCGTCAGGCGATGCATCAGGAGTCTCTGTTAATCCCCTGATTCAAAAAAAGATTGACGCGATTCCAGCCTTGAATCAGGATGCGGCTTCATGAGTCGCACATCCATCGATTTACCGTTGAACCGGATCCTTGCCGGCGATTGCACCCAGCTGATGAACGGCCTGCCGGAAGGCTCGGTCGATCTGGTCTTCGCCGATCCGCCCTACAACCTGCAGCTCTCAGGCGAGTTGACCCGACCCAATAACAGCCGGGTCGACGGGGTCGAGGACGACTGGGACAAGTTCGACGACCTGGCGGCATATGACCAATTCACCAGGGACTGGTTGACCGCCGCCAAACGGGTGTTGAAGGACGACGGCACCCTGTGGGTGATCGGTTCCTACCACAACATCTACCGGGTCGGCGCCATCCTCCAGGACCTTGGGTTCTGGATCCTCAACGACGTGGTCTGGCGCAAGACCAACCCAATGCCGAATTTCCGCGGCCGCCGCTTCACCAATGCGCACGAGACATTGTTGTGGTGCACAAAGGGCCAGGACCACAAGGGTTACACCTTCAACTACGATGCCATGAAGGCGTTGAACGACGATCTGCAGATGCGGTCGGACTGGCTGCTGCCGATCTGCAACGGCGGCGAAAGGCTGAAGGTCAACGGGTCCAAGGCCCATGCCACCCAGAAACCGGAATCCCTGCTTTATCGGGTGCTGCTGTCGGCCAGCAATCCGGACGATGTGGTGCTGGATCCCTTTTTCGGTTCGGGCACCACCGGCGCCGTTGCCAAGCGCCTGGGCCGCCATTTCATCGGCATCGAGCGTGAGGCCCGCTACATCAAGCTGGCGCTGGAACGGATCCGCCGGGTGGTTCCGGCGGCACCGGAGGACCTGGAAGTCGCCCGATCGCGCCGCGACAAGCCACGGGTGCCGTTCGGCCAAGTGGTCGAGCGCGGCCTGTTGTCCCCTGGCCAGGTGCTGACCGACGTCCGCGGCCGCTACACCGCCCGGGTGCGGGCCGATGGTTCGATCGCGGCCCATGACATGACCGGCTCGATCCACAAGATCGCCGCCCACGTCCAGGGCGCCACCGCCTGCAATGGCTGGGATTTCTGGTACTTCATGGCCGACGGGCAGCCGGTGTCTATCAATATCCTGCGCGAAAAGATCCGGGCCGAAACCCACTAGCTTCCCAAACCGTGACGGCAGAGCTTCTTCATTACGGTCGGCAATGCCAATTCGTGGAACGCCTCGGGCCGTCGCCACACGCCGTCCGGCACCTGCACCGGACCGTCGCCGTTGAGTTCGGCGGCAAACACGGCCAATTCAAGCCGGAAATGGGTGAAGACGTGCTCAACCTGGCCACCCAATTGGCGCCAGTCCGCGGCCGCCGGCGCGTATTGGAGCAAATCCGCTTCGCTCCAGCCGCCCTCCTGCCACGGTGTCGACGGCAGTTCCATCATGCCGCCCAGCAGCCCTTTTTCCGGGCGGCGGCGGAACAGCACCCTGCCCGCCCCGTCCCGCAGCCAAAACACGGCGGCGCGACGGGTCGGACGGGCCCGCTTGGGCGACCGGCGCGGCAGCTCCGCCGACAGTCCCTCGGTCTCGGCCCGACAGGACCGGCGCAGCGGACAGGCGGCGCAATCGGGTTTGCGGGCCAGGCAGACCATGGCACCCAGATCCATCATCGCCTGGGCATAGTCGCCGGGCCTTTGCCGTGGGGTCAGGCGAGCGGCCAGGCGCCGGATCTCGGGCTTGGACGTCGGCAACGGGGTTTCGACCGCGAACAGACGTGCCACCACCCGCTCGATATTGCCGTCCACCGGGCTGGCCGGCCGGTCGAAGGCGATGGCGGCGATCGCCGCCGACGTGTAGGGGCCGATCCCAGGTAATTCGGCCAATGCCGATTCGCTATTCGGGAAGACCCCGCCATGATCCCGGGCGACGGCTTTGGCACAGGCGTGCAGGTTGCGGGCCCGGGCGTAATAGCCCAACCCCTGCCAGGCGTGCAGGACGGCGTCCAGGTCCGCCGCGGCCAGGTCCTGCACGGTCGGCCAGCGCGCCAGGAAATCCCGAAAATAGGGCGCCACCGCGGCCACGGTGGTCTGCTGCAGCATGATTTCACTGAGCCAGACATGGTAGGGATCGGGCCGCGCGGCCGGCTGGCTGCGCCACGGCAGGTCGCGCCGATGACGGTCGTACCAGGCCAGCAGGGGTTTCGCGATTTCCGCGGTCGATGCAGGTGTATCGTTCACGATTTTATCATGCCGAAAACCCGCCGCTGACGCTACACTCGGGCGATGGCCCGACCACCTACCCGCAAACCCGCCGCCCGCAGCGGCCTTCGCCGCATAGGCTCCCTGGTACCGCGCGTCGCCGGCAAGGCGCTGGGCAAGCGCGGTTTTGCCCAGATCGAAATCCTGTCCCGCTGGCCAGCCATTGTCGGCGCCGAATTGGCGCGGGAATGCCGACCGGTCAAGATCGCCTTCTCCCGCGGCAAATCAGCCGACGGCGGCGTCCTCCATTTGCGGGTCAGCGGCGCCCTGGCACCTGAACTGCAACACCTGGAGCCGATCCTGCTGGAGCGGATCAACCAGTATTACGGCTATCCGGCGTTAACCCGCATTAAACTGATTCATGGCCCGATAGAACAGCCGGCCAGGCCCGAACCGCCGCCGCCGGAGCGTGACTTGAGCCCGGCCGAAGCGGCTGACGTCGACCGCGCGGTCGCCGGGACCAAGGATCCCGGGTTGAAAGCGGCCCTTGCCGGTCTGGGCCGGGCGATCCGCGGTGGCAAGGCCGCGTCCGGTAACGAGTGAGACGCAACCGGGCAGTCACAAAAAAGTCTTACTGACGTGAAAAAAGAGTCCCAATTTCGACCCCAAGCGGCTATTGAGGAGCTTCGGATGAAAACGTTTAGTGACCCAACATATAGTGGTCGGGAATCGAAGGCGCACCAGAACATGCGGACGATGCTGAAATTCTGCCGGATTTTTGCGGTTCTGGCCGTGGCGTTGGCGATGCAGGCGATCCCGGCCCGCGCCGAGCCCGTGATCGGTGATTACGTGTTCGGCAAGGCGGATGCTCCGGTCACCATCATCGAATACGCCTCGATGACCTGCTCGCATTGCGCCGACTTCCACAACAACACCTTTGCGGAGCTGAAAAAGGCCTATGTGGACACCGGCAAGGTCAAGTTCATCTTCCGTGATTTCCCGTTCGATCAGGTTGGATTCCAGGCGGCGGTTCTGGCGCGCTGTGCCGGTGAAAAGCGCTTCCCCGGCTTCGTCAGCGTCCTGTTCAAGCGTCGGAAGAACTGGTCCAACGACAAGAACCCGACCCGGGCGTTGCAGAAGCTCGGCCGCCTGGGGGGCATCGGCAAGGCCCAGTTCGAGGCCTGCATGGGCAACAAGGAACTGACCGACAAAATTCTGGAGCGGCAGCTTGAAGCCAAAAACAAATACGGGATCAATTCCACACCGTCCTTCGTGATCAACGGCGAACTTCACGCCGGCGACATGCCGTTCGAGGATTTCGCCAAGATCATCGACGACCTGTTGTAGAGCCGCGAACCGGACCACAAGAAACCAGGAGCCCAGCTTGCAGTTCACCCGCCTACGTCTGACCGGTTTCAAGAGCTTCGTCGAGCCGACGGAGCTGT
The DNA here is from genome assembly GCA_964344385.1 of uncultured Sneathiellales bacterium. Taxonomy (GTDB): domain Bacteria; phylum Pseudomonadota; class Alphaproteobacteria; order CAYFNG01; family CAYFNG01; genus CAYFNG01. The sequence continues at coordinate 158,584 of CAYFNG010000003.1, read as the reverse complement.
TGATCGAGCCCGGCATGACCGGTGTGGTGGGGCCCAACGGGTGCGGCAAGTCGAACATCGTCGAGGCGCTGCGCTGGGTGATGGGCGAAACTTCGGCCAAGAGCATGCGCGGCGGCGCCATGGACGACGTGATTTTCGCCGGCACCGCCCTGCGCCCGGCCCGCAACGTCGCCGAAGTGGTCCTGCATCTCGACAATTCCGAGCGCCGGGCGCCGGCCGCGTTCAACGACAGCGCCGAACTGGAAATCGGCCGCCGAATCGAGCGGGCCAGCGGGTCCAACTACCGGGTCAATGGCCGCGAGGTCCGGGCCAAGGACGTGCAGTTGCTGTTCGCCGACGCCGCCACCGGCGCCCACTCTACCGCGATGGTCAGCCAGGGCCGGGTCGGGCAGTTGATCAACGCCCGCCCCAATGACCGCCGCCTGCTGATCGAGGAAGCCGCCGGCATCACCGGTCTGGCATCGCGCCGCCATGAGGCGGAACTGCGCCTCAAGGCCGCGGAAACCAACCTCGAACGGCTCGACGACGTGATGATGGGCCTGGAGACCCAGTTGCAGGGCCTGCGCCGCCAGGCCCGTCAGGCGACCCGGTATCGCAACCTTTCCGGCCATATACGGCGCGCCGAGGCGACGCTGCTGCACCTGAAATACATCGCCGCCAAGGGAACCGCCGAAGAGGCCGAGGCGGCCCTCACCCAGGCCGCCGCCAAGGTCGGCGAACTGGCCGCCGCCGCCACCGTCGCGGCCAAAGCCCAGGCCGAGGCGGGTCTGGCGCTGCCGCCGCTCAGGCAGACAGCGGCCGAGGCAGGTGCCGCCCTGCATCGGCTGACGGTTGCCCGCGAGGCACTGGACGCCGAAGAAACCCGACTGCGCGAGGCGGAGGCCGAGGCCAAGGCAAGGCTGACTCAGATCGCCGACGACCGGGCCCGCGAGGATGGCCTGTTGCGCGACGCCGGCACCGCCGTCCAGGCCCTGGACCAGGAACACACCGAGGTCGAGGCCGCCCGCGAGGGCGAGGCGGAAACCAACGACGCCGCCGAGCAGCGCTTGAGCGCGGCCGAGGCCGAAGTTGCGGCCAAACAACAGGAACTGGACCAGTTGATGGCCAGCCGGGCCACGGAAGCGGCCCAGCGCCGGGAACTGGACCAGGCGTTGCGGGACACCGCCCAGCGGCTGGAACGGCTGGCCGGGCGCCTCAACGAGATCGCCGAGGAGCGGGGCCGGCTGGAAGGTGAAGCCGAGACGCCGGGCCTGTCGGAGGACATCGAGGCCGAGATCGCCGCCGCCGCCGCGACGGCGGAACAGACCGACCGGGCAGCGGAGGCCGCGGAACAGGCCAGGCGCGACGCGCAAGCCGCCGAAACCGAGGCCCGCGACCAGTTGCAGGCGCGAGAGACCGAAACCGGCAAATTGCGGGCCGAGGCCGAGGCGCTGGCCGCCTTGCTGGTGGTCGACGGCGAAGGGGAATGGCCGCCCCTGGTCGATGCCGTGACCGTGACGCCGGGGTACGAACAGGCCCTGGGCGCGGCGCTCGGCGACGACCTCAACGGTGCGACCGACAATGCCGCCCCGGTCCACTGGTCGGCGCTGACCCCCTATGATATCGCCCCGCCCCTGCCGCCGGGAACCATTTCGCTGGCCGAACTGGTACAGGCACCGCCCTTGCTGTCGCGGCGCCTGTCGCAAATCGGCGTGGTCGACCCTCTGGAAGGCGGCAGCTTACAGGCCGAACTGCGGCCCGGGCAGCGCCTGGTCAGCCGCGACGGCGATCTGTGGCGCTGGGACGGGTTCACGGCCAAGGCCGGCGCCGCCACCAGCGCCGCCACCCGGCTTGCCCAGCGCAATCGGCTGGACGAGGTCCAGGCCCAATTGACGAAGGCCGAGGCAGCGCTGCAATCCGCCCGAGACACGTTCGAGACCGCCCGCCAGGCCGTTGCCGGCGCCGGCGAAGAGGAACGCGCCAGCCGCGCCGCTGCCCGGGCCGCCGCCGAAGTGCTGACCAAGGCGCGGGCCGAGCAGGTTCGCCTGGTTCAGGCCAACACCGACCGGATGAGTCGCTTGAGCGCCCTGACCGAAGCCGCGGCGCAAGTCGCATCCGACCGTGACGAGGCCGAGGTCAAGCGCGACCAGATCGAAGCCCAGCGCCAGGCGCTGCCGGCGGAAGATGCCGGCGAAGCGGAACTGGCCGCGATCCGGGTCGACCTTGAAAATCTGCGCGGTGCCTTCCTGGAGGCGCGCCACGCCCGCGACCAGTTGCGCCGCGATGCCGAAGGCCGGGCGGCGCGACTGCAGGCGATCGACCGCGAAAGGCAGTCCTGGGCCGACCGCGCCCAGGCCGCCGAGGCCCATCTGGCGGCCCTGGCGGATCGCAAATCAGCCGCCGAACAGAGCCTGGCCTCGCTGGCCGACCGCCCCTTGGAGATCAAGCGGGAGCGGGCCGCCCTGTTCCACCAGATCGAGGCCGCCGAATCCAAGCAGAGCGAGGCCGCCGACGCCGTCGCCGTCGCCGAGCGCACCCAGGCGGATTGCGACCGGGCGGCCCAGGACGCCCAGGCCGCCCTGGCCGAGGCAAGGGAGATCCGGGTCCGCGCCGAAGCCGATGCGGAACATGCCGGCGAAATCGTCGCCCAGGTCGTGGCGGCTGTTCATGAGACCTTGGAGTGCACCCCGGACCAGGTCCTGGAAGCGGCCGAGATCAAGGACGGCGACGAGTTGCCGACCCTGGACGCGACCGCCATGCGCCTGGAGCGGCTGAAGCGGGAACGCGACAATATGGGCCCGGTCAATCTGCGGGCCGATATCGAGGCGGCGGAGGTCCAGGAACAGCTCGATACCCTGATCCAGGAGCGGGCCGATCTGGAAAAAGCGATCGCCCGTCTGCGACAGGGCATTTCCAGCCTGAACAGCGAGGCCCGCCAGCGCCTGCTGGCCGCCTTCCAAAAGGTCGACGAGCACTTCCAGGAAGTCTTCGTCCGGGTCTTCGGCGGTGGCCGGGCGCACCTGAAGCTGACCGATTCGGACGATCCCCTGGAAGCCGGCCTGGAAATCATGGCCAGCCCACCGGGCAAACGCCTGCAGGTCCTGTCCCTGCTGTCGGGTGGCGAACAGGCCCTGACCGCGCTGTCCCTGCTGTTTGCGGTCTTCCTGACCAATCCGGCGCCGATCTGCGTGCTGGACGAGGTCGACGCACCGCTGGACGACGCCAACGTCAACCGCTTCTGCAAACTGGTCGAGGATATCGCGCGCAACAACGTGACCCGATTCCTGGTCGTCACCCACCATCCCCTGACCATGTCGCGGATGGACCGGCTGTTCGGCGTCACCATGGCCGAACGGGGGGTTTCGCAGCTCGTCTCGGTCGACCTGCAAACCGCCGAAGAGCTGCGCGAAACTGCCTGATTCCGACACCTGCCCCCGGCCATTGCTGCACCGCACAGGTAAGTTTCGCAGGCGCGGTTTTCGACCTTGACTCAGGTTGGGGGGACCAGTAGGTTTTGCCCGCTTCCGGGGCGGGCCGAAGCAGGTTCGGGGGCGGACGGGATTAAGGTCGATGGACGATCCCAGAAGGCAGGCCTCCAACGACGTCAAGGCACGCAAGTCCCTTGATGAGTTGGACGCCCGTATCCGGAAGGCACGCGGCGAAAGCGGCGGGGGGCATCGAGACAGGCCGGCTCCGGCACTGGAATCCAACAGTCCTCTGGGCGTGGCATGGCGGTTGTCGGTTGAACTGGCCGTCGCTATTGCGGTATGCGTCGGACTGGGGTGGGCGCTGGACAAATGGCTGGGTACGGGCCCCTGGCTGTTGCTGGTGTTTTTCGTACTTGGCGCCGCCGCGGGCATGTTGAACGTTTTTCGGGCGGCCCGGCAGATCAACGCCGCCGCCGACAAGGATGCGGATAGCGATACCACCGGTGCGGAATGAGCCCCCGGTGATGTGAGCAACGGAAAGCGTGAGCCTTGGCCGAGCAACATAGTCCCCTCGAGCAATTCATCGTCAAGCCTCTGGTCGAGATGAAGATCGGCACCCTGGACGTGTCGCTGACCAATTCGGCCGTCTGGATGATCCTGGGCGTGATCGGCGCCACGCTGCTGCTGACCTTGAGCATGCGCGGCCGCGCCATGGTCCCGACCCGGATGCAATCGATCGCCGAACTGTCCTACGAATTCATCGCCAACATGCTCAAGGACAATGTCGGCACCGAGGGCCGGCCCTATTTCCCGTTCATCTTTACGCTGTTCATGTTCATCCTGTTCGCCAACATGCTGGGCATGATCCCCTACAGCTTCACCACCACCAGCCATATCATCGTCACCTTTGCCCTGGCTCTGGTGGTCTGGGTCGGGGTGACGATCATCGGCATCGCCAAGAACGGCGCCGGTTTCCTGAAGCTGTTCGTGCCGTCGGGCGTGCCGTTGGCGCTGATGCCGCTGTTGGTGGTGATCGAGGTCATTTCCTATTGCGTGCGACCGATCAGCCTGTCGGTCCGGCTGTTCGCCAACATGATGGCCGGCCACACCATGCTGAAGGTGTTCGGCGGCTTCGTCATTGCGCTATCCTGGTGGGGCGGCTGGGCACCCTTGCTGTTCGTCGTCGCACTGACCGGCCTGGAAATCGGCATCGCCTTTCTGCAGGCCTATGTTTTCACCATTCTCACCTGCCTCTACCTGCACGATGCACTGCATCCGGGGCACTAGGTACGGGGCCGGCTGGAAGATTTGAGCACATCAACAACGAATTCGGTATTTTGAGGAAAGGAACCTGACCCATGGAAGCTGAAGCCGCAAAGCTGATCGGTGCCGGTCTCGCAACCATCGCCCTCGCCGGTGTCGGCGTCGGTATCGGTAACATCTTCGGCAATTTCGTTGCCGGCGCGCTGCGCAACCCGGCGGCTGTGCCGCGGGTGTTCGGCAACGTGCTGTTGGGCTTCGCGCTGACCGAAGCCATCGCGCTGTTCGCGCTGGTCATCGCGCTGCTGATCCTGTTCGCATTCTAATCCGCTTGGCGGGTGCCATCGCGCACCCGCCGGATTGACGGGGATCGGCTATGCCGCAACTCGATTTCGCGACCTATACGCCGCAGCTTTTCTGGCTGCTGGTGACGTTCGCCGCCCTCTATTTCGTGATGGCCCGGGTCGCCATTCCCAGGATCGCCAACGTCCTGGAGGAACGGCAGCGCCGCATCTCCTCGGACCTGGAGCAGGCCGAGAAGCTGAAAGCGGACACCGAAAAGGTCATCGCCGAATACGAGGCGATGCTGGCCAAGGCCAGGGGCGAAGCCCAGGCCATGGCCGCCGCGACCCGTGAGCGGCTGGCGGCGGAAGCCCAGGCCCGCCAGCACAAGCTGGATGCCGAACTGGCCGACAAGATCACGGCCGCCGAGGCCCGGATCGCGGCCGCGCGAGCGGAAGCGATGAGCGGCGTTCGGCAGGTTTCGGTTGACGCCGCGTCGGCGATCGTCGCCAAGCTGACCGGGGGCGAGGCGGATGCCAAGGCAGTCGAGGCCGCGATCGCGTCCGAGATGACCAAGGGGGCGTAAGATGTTTCTGGATCCCACCTTCTGGGTCGCTGTCTCATTCATCCTGTTCCTTGTCGTGGTGGCCTATTTCAAGCTGCCGGGCATGATCACCAAGGCGCTGGACGAGCGCGCCACCAAGATCGCCAAGGAGCTGGAGGACGCCAAGCGCCTGCACGAGGATGCCCAGGCCCTGTTCGCCGAATACCAGCGCAAGCAGCGCGACGCCGAGAAAGAGGCGGCCGAGATCGCCGAATATGCCAAGGTCGAGGCCGAGCGGCATGCGGCCGAGGCGGTCACGGCGCTGGAGGCCAATCTGGCCCGCCGCACCGAGCAGGCGGAACAGAAGATCGCCCAGGCCGAGTCCCAGGCGGTCCAGGACGTCCGCAACGAAGCGGTCCGCATCGCCGTCGCCGCCGCCACCCAGGTGATCGCCGACGAGATGAAGGGCGACAAGGCCAACGCCCTGATCGACGAGGGCATTTCCGAACTGCGCGGCAAGCTGATGAACTGACGTTCAGGTCAGATCCGGAGCAGAAAAAGCCGGCCATCGCGCCGGCTTTTTGTTTAACCTCCGCAGAAGGGGGCTCGATCCGGGCGTCTTCGTGGCTAATTCCGTTACGCGCCTAGAACACGTCGTTAGCGCGGCGGCGTCCTAAATAAATCGCTACAAATCCAAGCAGGATGTTTGGCGCAGCTAGCACCAAAATAATATCCCAATATTTAGAAAGTTCCGCTAACAGATTCGAAATAACAACGGCGAGTAAAATTAGAATCGCCACGCCGAACAACGTCAAGTATTTACGGAAGACCGCGTTTCCAACTAATACCAGACCAAGAAGTATAAACGGGCTTGCGAACGGCGTCGCAAAAATCCAAGCCTTGGGCTTGTCCCACAGGAATGCCAGGGAACAGCCGCCGGACAACAACAGCAACAAAACCCCGATCCAAAGCGATATCGAACTAGCTGGATGAGCCATCATCTCTCCTTTTCGGCCAAACAGGAACATCGGTACCGCATCTCAACTCCGATTGTGCGAGATGGTTAAATTCCACCCCTTCACCATGGGTCGTCCCGCTTTTCGCCATATCGCACTTCAGTGTTGGCACTTCCCACGCCAAAACCGATCAATATCAACCCAAGCAGGATGAAGGGTCCTCCGACCAACAAAACCAACCCCCAGACATTCTTGTCACCCAGGAGAAAGACCAGGGAACAGCCGCCGGAAACCAACAACAGCAAAACCCCCGCCATTAACGAACATGAAAGGCCTTGGCTTCCCATTCCCCCTCCCTGTCAGTTCGGTTAGGCGGTTTCGAACCTATTGCCATTGCTGCCTATGCCATCCCTTCAATCCCCGTGTGCCGTGGCCACATGCCGCGGCGCAGTCGCTTCACGGTGAAACAGGTTGTAGGTGTCGAAGGGGATGATGCGGCCGTCGGGCACCACGAAGTGGATGCATGAGCGCTTGACCCCGGCGAGGCAGAAATTGAAGCGGTCCATGAACTGGACGATCGCCACCCGGAAAATGTCGGCGTAAGTGAGCTGGGCCGGGGTTTCCACCTTGGGCAGGCAGCACAGCACGTCGTGCAGGACCCCGGCACCGGCACTGCCCACCGCCGACAGGGACAGCAGTTCGAACAGCTTGTCGCGGAAATCGGGGAACTTCTCGAACGCGATGGCGTTGGGCGCTTCCTGCAGCAGCAATTCCCTGGGCAGCAGGCCGGTCAGCGGCACCAGACCATCGGCCCCACGCAGACCGTAGCCGATCGAGATCATGTCCGGGTTGCAGGGCAAGGGGATCAGGTCCTCGGCGCCGAACAGGCCGGACTGGTCGATCACGGCCTGGCGGATTTCACTCAGCACCATGCGGTCGTCCCGCTGGGCCAGCCCGTCCAGCCGTCCCACCGCCTGGATTGGCTGGAAGGTGACCCCACGGACACAGTCATAAGCGAGGCCAAGCCGGATGAGGTCGCCGACCTCGTCATCGTTGATGCCCTTGGCCACCACCGCCACCAGCGTCGTCGAAACCCCCGCCGCGTCCAGTTTGTCCAGTGCCCGGCGCCGGCTATCGGTCAGATCGGCGCCCCTCAGCGCCCGCAGCGCGCCAGGCCGCAGGGAATCGAACTGCAGATAGACCTCGAAACCGGGCTGCAAATCCGCCAGGGCGGCAACGAAATCCGGGTCGTTGGCCAGACGGACCCCGTTGGTGTTGAGCATCAAATGGCGGATCGGGCGCCGTTTGGCCGCCCCCAGGATATCCAGGATATGTGGGTGCAAGGTCGGCTCGCCGCCACTGATCTGAACCAGGTCGGGGTTGCCCTCGCTGGCGACCAGCCTGTCCAGCATGGCCTCCACGCGCGCGAGGTCGAGATGGGTCCCGTGCCCCGGCCCTGAGTCGGCAAAACAGATCGGGCAGCGCAGGTTGCAGGCGTCGTTCACCTCGATCAGGGCCAGGCAGCTATGCTGTTCGTGATCCGGGCAGAGGCCGCAATCATGGGGACAGCCGCGGTCGATCGCGGTCTGGAATTCCAATGGCAGGTCGCCGGGTTTGCGGAACTCGCGGCACAGTTTCCAGTAGTCGATATCGCTCGACACCAGGGTCTTCTGTACCCCGTGGTCGGGACAGCGCTTCAGAAGAAAGACATCGCGGCCCTCGCTGATCACCTTGGCCGGTACCATGGCCAGGCATCGTTCGCACAGCGATGTGGTCTGGTCATGAAAGACGTATGGTCGCTGGGTCGGCACGGCGATCCCCCATGTATCGCATCATCGCGAGGCCATAGAACAGCAGCAGCAGGCAGGCGAACTGGAACAGGTTCAGCGGCCCCAACACGGTGGCGTAGGGCTTGAGAAGCTCCAGCAGAAAGCGTTCGCCGCCATAGAAAACGCAAAACAGATAGAAACCCCGCCGCGCCACGAAATCCGGCTTGCGCCACAACAGGTTCACGAACGCCAGGGCGAACAACAGCATCGCCAGCGTTTCATAAAGCTGCACCGGGTGGCGGTGGATCCCGTCGCCGAAGTCCCGGCCCCATGCCAGGTCGGTCGGCGTTCCATAGGTGAAGTCATCCAGCCCCGACAGGAAACACCCGACGCGGCCAACCGCGATCCCGACCGTCAAAGGCAAGACCAGGGCGACACCCGTCGACCGGGTGATGCCCTGCCGCCATTTATAGGCCTCGACCGCCAGAACCCCGCCGACGATGGCACCCAGCACGCTTCGTGCCGGGGCTGCTTCACCGGACAAAAGCATGTTGGCGGTGCCCAACGCAAAAGCGCCAAACAACGCGCCGAACACCGCCACCAGCCAATAGCGCGTCTCACCCCGCCAGGGTTCGGGCGCGGGCACAGCTGAGCGCCAATGCCTGACAATAAGGCCGGACAGGAAGCCCGACGCCACTGCGGCAAGGTCGAAAAGAAAATGGAGAAGCATCCGACGAGCAGCCGTCCTTGAACGTAAAAAACGGCGGTCAGCCACCAGCCAACCGCAAAGGGACGACATATATTAGTTGATATTTTGTCCTGGGTACACGAAAAGGTTGGCCTAACGCCTGAATTCACAGGCAGGAATCGGACCGATCTTGGACCGCCAGCAGCACGCCCTTCGCGAAGAAGGCTAGCCGTCGATTTCCCGCAACAGTTCCAGCGCCGCCCTGCGAACCTCGCCGTCGACCGAGGATGACAACACGGCCTGGACCTCCTGCCGCGCCTGCTCCTTGTGCCCAGCGCGGTGCAGGGCGAAGGCGAAATGGTAGCGGATGTCGGCCAGGTCCGGTGCCAGATTGTGTGCCTGGGACAGCAGGCCCAGCCCGCGGTCCAACTCGCCGGCCCGCACCAGGATCCAACCCAGCGTATCCATGACCTGCGGTGATTTTGGTGCCACCTTGAAGGCCGATTCAGCGGTTTCCAGGGCCCGTTCGTCGCCGGCCTGGGCATAAAGCCAAGCCAGGTTGTTCAAGGCGACGACATTGGCCGGAGCCCCCTTCAACACCGTCTGATAGGCAGCCTTCGCCTTGTCATGCTGCCCTTCCGACAGGTACACCGAGGCCAGGGAAATCCGCACCATCTGGTCGTCGGGGTTCTTTTCCAGCCAGGCTTCCAATTCGGTGTTTGCCAAATCGTGCTTGCCCAATCGGCGTCGCGCCGCAAACAGGTGCAGGGCCGTGTTGGAACTAGGCTGAATCTCATGCGCCTCGCGAAATGCGGCCAGAGCAGCCTCGAGATTACCCGCCGCGGTATGCGCGTCCCCGATCAGGGTGTGGCCGATGGCCTGTTCCGGGGCGCCATCGCGGACTTCGGCGGCAAGCCTCAGGGCTTTGTCGTGCTGACCGGCCTCGGCCAGAACCGAAACCAGGGTTGCCCTGGCGGTGTCGTTTTCCGGGTCGAGCCGAATAGCCTGGTTGAGGGAGTCGATCGCGTCACTGTTCAGATCGGCGGCTGCCTGGGCGGTGCCGATCTGCTGGTGGGCCAGCGATGATTCGGGCGCCAACTCGACCATGCGGCGATAGGTCGCCACCGCGCTGATCGCGTTCCCGGTGGCGATCTGCGCCTTGCCCAACAGGTCCAGACCGGCCTGGCTGTTGGGCACCAGGCTGCTGAACTCCGTGGCAACGGCCAGTGCCTTGTCCGGTTCACCCGAGCGCAGATAGAGGTGGACCAGGCGTTGGCGCGGCGCCAGGGATTTCGGGCTGGCTTCGCGGGCCTTTTCCAACCATTCAATCACCGGCCCCTTGTCGCCCACCCGGCTGGCAAGTTCGGACAGGGCGAGCATGGCGCCGACATTGCCGGGATCATGTTGCAGGATCTCGCCATACCGCTTTTCCGCGGCTTCGCCGTCGCCGCGACGCATGGCGATTTGCGCCAGGTTCATGCGTGCCGGCACATAGTCGGGCGCAACCTTCAACGCGCTCTCGAAACTGTCGTGCGCACCGTCAAGGTCGCCCATGCCCAGCTTCGACGCGCCGATCAGGTTATGGACCAGGGGATTGTCGGGCAGCTTTGGGTGCAGGCTTTCGGCAACCGTCAGGGCGCGCCCGAATTCCTGGTTCCTGAGATAGGTCATGACCAGCAGGATCATCGGCTGGCTGTCCGACGGATTAAGGTCGATCGCGGCTTCCAAATCCTTGATTGCCCCGGCCGTGTCGCCCGCGGCAAGAAAACTCAAGGCCAACTGGGTGCGGAAATCGGCCGCCTCGGGCGCCAGTTCGACTGCCCGTTCAAAGGCGCGCGTGCCCTTGGTGAAGTGGCGGCTCTGAACATAGGCGGCCCCCAGCAGGGAATGCAGGATGGGGTCTTCCGGGGTCAGGTCCAGGCTGGGCTCCAGGACCTCGATGGCGCGGGATGCCTGGCCGTTTCGGATCAGGGTCGCGCCCAGCAACTTACGCGCCTTGGGGTTGTCCGGTGACTTGTTGAGATAGAGCTGGAAGCTCTCCTCGGCCTGCTCCAGCTGGTTCAGGGCGTATTTGACGACCCCGTGCAGGAACAGGCTGGGCAGGTGCCGGTCGCCCAGCGATTGGGCGGCGCTCAAGGTCTCGTCGGCCTCCTTGAAGCGCCGCTGCTTGGCATGTTGCAGCGCAGTCAAATAGCGGACCATCGGATGCCGGGGCGAGATTTCCCGCGCCTTTTCGATGTCCAAGCTGGCCTGGTCGTCGCGGCTCAGGTCCAGCAGCGCCGCGGCGCGGCCGAGACGCGCCATGAACTGATCTGGTTCGATCTCCATCGCCTTGTCGAATTGCTTGATGGCGTCGTCGAGCCGGCGCTGAATGCGGCTCAGTTCACCGCGCAGCACCCAGGCATCGGCAAGGTCCGGCCGCTGCCCCAATACCGCGTCCACCCGCGCGGTCGCCTCCTCGATTTCACCCAGCATGACCAGGGCGCGGGCCGATCCGAGCAACGGTGAGCTGTCATTGGGCCGCAGTTCCAGCGCCTCGCCGAATTCCTCCAGCGCCGCGCGCCCGTCGCCCAGCCCCAGATGGGCCTGACCCCGAACATCGTGCACGTCCGCGGCCCGCTCGACGGGCACGTTCACCGGCTGGATATCCCGCAAAACCCGCTCAAAGCGCTGCTGCAACAAATAGGCGCGCCCCAGGGCGATCAGGGTCTGCGGGCCCGAAACCCCGTAGCGCCGTGCCGCTAGCAGCTCTTTTTCGGCGGATTCTCCGGCCCCGACCCGCACATAGACCTCGCCCAACAGCAACCGAGCCTGGCCGTTTTCCGGGTCCTGCTTCAACGCATTTTTCAATTGAATGATTGCCGCGCTGAAATTGTCGCTGGCCAGATAGGCGCGGGCATCTTCGATATAGCGCCGCGCCTCGGCCTGGTTGGCGCCGGCCGGTGCGGCCAACAGAAAGATCAAACCGATACCAGCGACGACGGTCACCAGCGCTCGCGCGCACACACCCAACCGGCTGGCCAATCCCAAATCTGCGCTGCACGTCATGGCCATCCCACCTTGCGCCTTTCCGCTTACTTGGCGGTGCGACCGCCACCCCCTTGCAGGGACGCGATCTCCATGTTGTGCTGCTTGATCAGGTCATAGAGCGTCGGGCGACTGACACCCAGCAATTTGGCGGATTTGGTGATATTGCCGTCGGTCAGGGCCAGGGCGCGCTGCAGGGCGCGGCGTTCGGCGATTTCCCGGGCCTGTTTGATGTTCAGGACGGTCGGTTCCTCTTCATTGTCGACCAGGTCCAGGTCCGATGCGGTGATGTTCTTGCCATCGGCCATGATCACCGCCCGCTTGACCCGGTTCTCCAACTCGCGGACATTGCCCGGCCACTCGTGGGTGATCACCGCCGAACTGGCCTCGCCGGTCAGTCCCCTGATCGATCGGCCGTTCTCCCGGGCATACAGATTGACGAAGTGACGCGCCAGCAGCAGCGGGTCCTCGTCGCGGGCACGCAGCGGCGGGATCTCGATCACCAGTTCCGTCAGGCGATAGTACAGGTCTTCGCGAAACGCGCCCTGGGCAATCAGCTCCGACAGGTTGCGATGGGTGGCGCAAACCACGCGCAGATCGACGGGGATTTCCTTGCGGCCACCGATACGCTCGATCACGCGCTCCTGCAGAAACCGCAGCAGCTTGACCTGCAGCGCCAGTGGCACGTCGCCGATTTCGTCCAGGAACAGGGTCCCGCCATGGGCGGTTTCGATCTTGCCCTTGGTCTGGGCCACGGCCCCGGTAAAGGCGCCTTTCTCATGGCCGAAAAGCTCGCTTTCCAGCAGGTTTTCGGGGATCGCGGCACAGTTGATGGCAACGAACTGGCCCTTGCCCCTGGGCGACAATTCGTGCAGGGCGCGGGCCAGCAATTCCTTGCCGGTGCCGCTTTCGCCCAACAGCAGGACGGTGACGTTGGACGGCGCCACCTTTTCGACGATCCGACAGACGCCCATCATTTTGTCGCTGGCGGTCATCACGCCACGCAACGGCATCTGGCCCTGGGCCTCGGTCAGTTCGCGGTTTTCCTGCTCGATATCCCACAGCCGGAAGGCGCGTTCGATGATCAGGCCTAGCTCTTCGGCGTCGATCGGCTTCTGGTAGAAATCATAGGCACCGGCGGCGACCGAGCGCAGCGCATGCTCGCGCGCCTCGTTGCCGGTTACGATAATCACCTTGGTGGTCGGGGCGATGTTGAGGATATCCTCCAACGTGGCCAGGCCTTCGCTGGCGCCGTCCGGATCGGGCGGCAACCCGAGGTCGACCGTCACCACGGCCGGAGATTCGGACTTCACGGCCGCGATCGCCTCGCTGCGGTCGCCGGCAATGGTCACGTCGTATTGGTCGAAGCTCCAGCGCAGCTGACGTTGCAACCCCTTGTCGTCTTCAACGATCAGCAGTTTTCGCTTGTCGTCACTCATGTACCGCCACTTTGCAGTTTGCCATTATTTTCGTCGTGTCCTTTGCTGACCAGGGGCAGTTGCAGGCGCATGGCTGTCCCCTTTCCGACTTCGCTTTCAACGTCCAACCGCCCCCCCAATTCGCGGGCAAAGTCGCGGCTTTCATAGGCGCCGATCCCGAACCCGGCGCCCTTGGTGGTTCGAAACGGCTGGAACAGGTGGTTGCGGATAAAGTCCGCGTCCATGCCCGGGCCATCATCGGCAACCTCGATGATGGCCATGCCATCCTGCGTCTCCAGGCCGATTTCCACCTTGCCGCGTCCGGCGATCGCGTCCAACGCATTTTCGACCAGGTGGCTGATCACCGCATCCAACCGGTCGGGATCGGCCATCACCGTGGCCTCCCTCACCTGGCAGTTTAGCGCAAGCGTAGCACCGGGTTCCACCGTGCGATTGGCCACCCGGCCCAAAAGCTGCGGCAGGTCGACCTCGGCCAGCTTGGCATCGCCATCGCGGTGCATTTGCGCCAGCAAAGCGGTCATTTTGGCCACCGAATCCTGTACGGTCGCCAACATGTCGGCCTGGAATTCCGGCTTGTCCAGGTGTTTTTCGGCGTTCCGCACCATCAGGGAGAGCTGGCTGACCAAATTCTTGATGTCATGAATGACAAAGGCGAACCGGCGGTTCAGGGCTTCGAACTGGCGGGCCTCGGCCAGGGCCTCGGCGGCCTGCTGTTCGGCCAGATAACTGGCGGCCCCGCGCCCGACGATCCGCAACAGGTCATAATCTTCCCAGTTCAGGCGCTTGTTGACCCGCGGCCGGCCCAAAACGATCATGCCGATCAGCGTATCGTGGTGGGTGAGCGGGGTGATCAGCCAGGGCCGCCTTATGTCGGTGATCCAATCCGGCAGCGAGGCACCTCCCAGGCGTTCCGCTGTCCACACCTTGTTGTCGAGGTCGAGGATCCAGTTCTCCCGCTCCAGGGTGCGGGCCACCACGCCGCCCGGGTCGTCCAGAGATTTGGGGCCGGAATAGTTCCATTCATTGGCCAGTTCGAAGCGGCCGCCTTCGTCGAGGAAAAACAGCGCGCCCTCGGTGCTGTCCATGATGTCGGCGACCATGCGAACCACCCGCTGTCCCAACGGACCTTCGGCGCGTTCCGAGATCGCCTGGATAAAGCGCAGCCATTCCTCGCGGTAATCGTAGCGATACCGGAAGAAATGCTTGTTGAGGAACACCCTGAGATAGGCCCGGGTGGTGCCGGAAACCAGCAATACCATCAAGACCACCAGCGACCCGGCCACGAAAGTGATCTGAATGACGGTGGCCCAACTGCCGCCGAAATGGCGGATATAGTATCCCGCGCCGGCCATGATCAGCAGGTAGACGCCGCTGACCACCAGGGTGGTGGAATGGATGACGACCTGGCGCGACACCATAAGGTCGAGCGAAAGCTTGCGGTTGCGCCGCGCCGCGACGGCCAGAAGCGGCGCCAGCACCAGGGTCACGGAACCGCGGGCTGCCCACAGGCTGGAATTGATCGATTTGAACAACAGCGCGTCGGAATAGATGAAAAAATCATAGAGAAACATGCCACCGACGCCGAGGCACAACAGCTTGATGGCCCAGCGGTCGTGGCTTGGCGTGTTGCGGAACAGGTTCTCCACGTAGACCAGACCGATCACCGCCAACAGCAAGCCGCCCACCAGTTGCAGCGGCCAGTCGAAATAGCCGGCGGCGATGCCGCTCCAGCCCAGCCAGGTATAGGCGATCAGGACCGAGCTCAAGCCGGCGATCGATATGACCGGCCAGGTTCGAATCGCGCTGGCAGCCGGCCGGCCGACCATTTTCGGCAGCATCGCGTACAGCAGCCCGATCCAGGCCGCCGAGCGCCCCACCTCCAGCGTGTCGACCAACGGGTACAGCCGCCCGCCCAGCCATTCATCATAGGCCACCATCATGGCCCAGGTCGCGGTAATCAGGCAGGCGGCAAAAAACAGCCGGGCCCGCCTCGTGCGCTGCAGCGCCAACACCGACAGCCCGGCCAAACCGAAAAAGGCCAGCGCGGCACCAAGGTGAGTGATTATCCCAATCAGCATCTACGATCGGATCCCGCTAGCGCACGCCTTCCGGCCACAAAACGACGCGTACCGTCTGCATCAGCACGATGATGTCGAGGAAGATACTGTAGTTCTTGATATAGTATAGATCATATTGCAGTTTCTGCTTGGCTTCATCGACCGACGCGGCATAGGGGCTGTTCAACTGGGCCCAGCCGGTAATGCCCGGCTTGACCTCGTGGCGTTCCTTGTAAAACGGGATCTGCTCGGCCAGATCCTCGACAAAATAGGGGCGCTCCGGCCGCGGCCCGACCAGGCTCATATCCCCTTTCAGCACATTCAGGATCTGGGGCGTCTCGTCGACCCGGGTCCGGCGGATCCAGGCCCCGACCCGGGTGATGCGCGGGTCGTTTTGCTCGGTCCAGCGGGGCTGGTCGCTGCGTTCCGCGTCCCTGTGCATACTGCGAAACTTCAGCAACATGAACGGCACGCCGTGCAACCCGACACGTTCCTGCCGATAAAACACCGGCCCCCGGCTTTCCAGCTTGATCGCAACCGCGACAAACACCATGACCGGAAAGGTCAGGGCGAGGAACAGCAGGCTGGCCACCAGGTCGAACGTCCGCTTGACCACCGACTGCATCCAGCCGCCGACAAATCCGTCGGAAAAAATGATCCAGCTGGGTTGCAGGGCATCGATGTCGACCTCGCCGGTTTCCTTTTCCCAAAAGGTGGAATAGTCGATGACCCGAATGCCGGCCAGTTTGCAGGCCATCAGGTCCTTAAGCGGCAGGCTGCCGCGCCGTTCCTGGATCGCGACGACCACTTCGTCGATGGCCTGCGCCCGGGCGTAGTCCGCCAGGGCACCAGGCAGTTCGACGATCAGTTTTTCCTCCACCCCCCTCTGGTCGGCCGAATAAGGCACGAAACCATGCAGCAGGAAACCCACCGACGGCCGTTGTTGGCACAGCTTCTGGATCCGGGACGCCCATTTCCCCGCCCCCAGGACCAACACCCGCCGCTTGAAACGGTCGATGTCGGTCAGGTGCAGGAACAGCCGGCGCGCCGCCAACATGCCGACAAATGCGATGACCATGGCGATGGCGACGGCACTGCGCCAGATGTTCAACTGCGGGAACAGGTAGATCACCATTGAAAGCAGCAGAAAGCCGAGGGCAAACCCGCCGATCAGGCGGGTGATCACCTGCCGGGCATCGCGGGACGAATCCCGCTGATAGAGCCCGACCGCGAACATGGTCAGCCAAAACACGCTGGTGAAGGTCACCGCTTCGGGCAGGAAAGCGACCAGTTGGTCCCGAAACTCCGAGATGTTCGCCCATCGCAGGAAATGGCCGGCATACACGGCACCGACCAGGATCGCCAAGTCGGACGCACCGAGCATAAACAAAGCCCGAGATATGTAGTGCCGGAATATCCTAAGCATGGATGACTGTCGGGTTACTCGGATCCCGTTGCAGGCGAAGTGGGCCGTCGTGAAATTCGCCGTTGAAAGACCCCGTTCGGGAACCGGCCTCGGGGGCGATGGGACGCTGCCAATCTCTCCATTTTTCCTTGATTTATAGTAAACCAGCCCGGCCGTTGCGACCCTTGGATTGGGAACCTGCACCGGCAGCGGCGAACCACCCTGCCAGGCCGCCGAAACCGCGCGCATCACATGAGGACTTCCCCAATAGGTTGGAACCGTCTAGGCTGATAGCGGTTTGGCGCGGCACTCGGACAGACGATTGCCCAGCGGCAACCAGGTCGGAAGGCGAATCGGCACATCGCCGGGACGCGCTCCGGCCACGAAAACTGGCACGACAAGGACGTCGGTATGGGGCAAAAGGGGGAGCCGCCGCCGAAGCTGTCCGTTCGTGGGTCGATGGCGTTCCTGCTGGCAGGCGCCTTGCTTGGCTGGCTGCTGGTTGGTGCAGTTGGTTATTCGGCCTATATCGCGGGAGGGCAACTCGTCGAGCTGCTTGACAATCACTTGGTGGCGCAACCGGACGGTCAGCCCAGATCGCGCCTTGGCAACGTCGCGCCGGCGGCCGGCGGATCGAGCGACGATTAGGGCCTATTCCGCGTGGCATCGGTGCATCGCCGTTGGCACTACTGGGTCGGCGCCGCGTTTCGGCCCGCCAAAATGATTCGCGCGTAGCGGATGGGTATCGCATAGGCAAGCCCGGTGGGCCGGCGAAGTGCCGTCTCCTTCAGCCGTTTAATGAAGCCATTGGCGACGATCCCCAGCACCTGCCCGGTGGCCACATCAAAGACCGGACCGCCGTCATTGCCTGCATGGGCTGTTGCGTCCAGCTGCAGGACCTGGAACCCGCTTCGCAGTTGCAGGATCATCGCGGCATCCAGTTGTTCGGTCTGGGGCTGCGGCAGGGTGATCGGCGTCTTGGCCGAGATGATGCCGCGGTGTGTTGCCGCATAAAATCCGAACCTTGTCCGGGTCGGAAACCCGATGAACGCGACTGTCTGCCCCTCTTTGGCAGCCCCATCGGCGGTAAAATCGACAACCGGCAGCGGTGCCCCGTCGATCGCCAACAGGGCCAGCCCATGAGCCCGGTCTTCACGCACCAAATGCAACTGCCGGACTTCGGTCTTGGCGTTTCGCCATACGAAGCCAACCAGCGGTTTGGCCACGCGGCTGCGTTTGCGGGAGTGGAATACATTGGCTGCGGTCAACACCAGGCGCCCGTCGGCAACCGCGAACCCGGCGCCGGCGACAAAGGCCGGCTCGTGGCCATTCTCCGCCAGCCGGCCGATCGCAATGACAGACGGCTTGACGTGCTGAATGGTTTCGACCAAATCGGCCTGTACCGTCAAGGGGCACAACAACCCGACCGCCGCCAAAAGAAACCGGCCACAATACGAGACCAACGAACGACCACCCGAACAGGAAATTTCTAGCACCAAGTCAATACCTTATCACAAAACCGACCAGCTACCTTGTAGATAACGCGTCTTCGAATACCGGCTGGAAGTCGGGTTCCGCGCGCAGGAAATCCTCCAGAACACCCAGCGCCGCCGCGGGATCCTCCCAAAAGTCGGCGGCCAAGTGGACAGCGGCGGCGCTTTGCCGGCGTCCAAACAGTTTGGCGCGCAGTTCCAAAGCCTTGGCCAGATAGCGGCTGCCGGTCACCGTCCCATCGACCCAGTACCAATGCAGGACAAGCCGCCCACGGCCGTTGTTGCGCAGGTTGGACCACGGAACCGTCAGCCGGGCGCCCTGAACTTGGATATCGTGCCTGCCCTGGCCCACCCGAACCCAGGCGACACTGTCGCTGGGCCGGTTTTCGTAGGCCACCACTTCGCGGCCCTGACTTTGGCTCGCAAAATAGGCGATGCGCAACCTCACCCAATTCTCACCGGATCGATAGGCCCAGCCGGTCGTGCCGGTCGCGCCCGGGTAGTGCAGCCGCCACCCGTCATCCGGGACCTCGGCCAGCCGCCAGTCAGCCAAAATCGCCGGCGGCGCCAGGCGCAGGTCCAGCGTGGCGTTTTCGGCGCGTTCCGCAATGACAGAGGACCCGAGCAACGCCAACGCCGCGCCGAAGAGGGCAACCGCGTTGGGCGCCGCATAGTGCCAATTCGGCGAATGGTGTCTTGGCACGGTCACTGCGTTGTCGACTTGACCGATCGGCGCCGCACCGGGTTCCCTGAACAGCATGCCAATGCCGATCAGGGCAGCGATCAACACGCCAAACCAGACCCACCCGAAGATCATGTGGTCGATGCCCACCGCGATCTTGTAATCCGACCAATAGATCATCACCACGATCACGAACCCCCGCACCCAGTTTGCGAAGATCGATACCAATACGCAGAGCAGCATGAACAACCAGCGCCGCCAAGCCTGCCGGTAGGTGAGATTGGCGTACAACGCACCGAACGCGACCGCCGCGATGAGATACCTCAACCCGGCACATGCCTCCGCCACCTCGAAAACCCCGGACGGGAGATAAAGAAAATAGCCCTCCAAAAAGACGGGAATGCCGATAAATTCCAAGCCGGACGCAATGAAGACCGCCAGCATATCCTGCAACGGCGGAATGATCGCCTCTCCAAACGGCACCGCAAACAACAGGTAGAACAACGGGAAGGCAATCGCCCGGCTGGCCTTGAGCCCGATGGTAGCAACCACCAATGCCTGGTACATGAAAACCACGGCAAACTGCTGCACCTGCACGACGCCGGCAACTTCCCCGACCAACCACAGAAGGATTGCGGGAACCAACGCGGCCATGCCCCACATGCTGGGCCTGGGGTGCGTGGCCAACAGGGCATCCCGCCGGAGCCAAACCAACCACAGGCAAATCGGCAGGATCAGAAAGCCATGGTTGAAACTGGCCGAGTGGTACCACACCCGAACAAAGGCCAAACTGGTGTCCAGGAACAAGACACCCAGCAGGACGAACCCCATCCCCAACAACCCGGCAACGACCATCCAGGCCGCCTGGTTGTTGGTTGGCGCCCCGGTCCGACTCACCGGATCCCCCTGCCCCTCCGCCGGCATTATCGCGCGCCGGCAAAATCAGCGACCAGCCGGTTGAGAACAGCCGACCAGACATGGTGTTCCAGGACGAAGGTCCGCGCAGCTTGCCCCAACCGGCGGCCGGTATCGGGTTGCAGCGCCGCCAACACCGCGGCGACAAACTCATCCGGCCGGTCCGCGATCATAAGGTGCTGCCCCGGCTCGGCCGCGATCCCGGCCAGGCCATCACCGGACGCAACCACCGGCCGGGCCATGGCCATGGCCTCAAGGACCTTGTTCTGGACGCCGCGGGCGATTCTCAGTGGAGCCACCACTGCATCGGCATGGGCGAGATAGGGGCGCACATCTTCGACCCGACCGGTGACCGACACGCCGGGCTGTTTCCCCAACGCGCGCACCGCCGCCGTTGGCCTGGCGCCGACGATATGAAACCGGATGTTTGGCTGGGCGGCGCGCAGTTCCGGCAGAACCCGGCCGGTGAACCAGGTCACCGCGTCGACGTTCGCCCAATAGTCCATCATGCCGGTAAACACCAAATTCGGGCCGGGCCCCGAAAACGGACTGTCGAAGCCGTGGTCCGGTGAAAAATAGTCCGCGTCGACGCCATTGTTCATATGGCCGATTGCCGCACCAGCCGTGGCGGTGCGCCGAAACAGCGCCGCTTCGGCGACCGAAACGAACAGGGTCAAGTCCGCCGCATCGGCGGCCAGCCGCTCGAACTGCAACAATTTGCGGGCTTCGCGCCCGTAAATCCAATTCGATGGCCAGGATCGCGCATCGGCATACTGGCGCCATTTCTCGGAATCGACATCGACGAAATCGGCGATCAGCGTGGCGCCCTGCCCGATTTCGCGACGCGGCATCAGATATTGCATCATCGGCGAGGAATAGGCGTAGACCCCCGCCAGATCGGATCGGGCAAGAACCCCGTTCACCCATTCCTGCAGGCGCGCATCGTGAAAATATGGGACCGAAAGCGCCTGCCCGGCCAACAGGCCGGACAGGCTTCTGAGACCGGCAAGGCGTCGGTTCAGGGGCAGCAGCCGACAGTCGGCACACAAAGCGCGCAACTTTTCCTCATGCCGCCAATCGTCGGGGTCGTCGACGAAACAACCCAGAAAGATCTGGAAGCGTTCGGCCAGAAACCGCAGCACATGCCAGGATCGGATCTTGTCGCCCTTGTCCGGCGGGTACGGCATGCGGTGGGCAAGGAAGAGCAGACTGGCCACGTCCCTAACCCAAACCTGCCGCCAGCAACGGCCCCAGCCGATTGGCGATCGGCAGCGGCAGACGCTTCCACACGGCGATGGCCAGACGGTATTTCGGATTCAAGGGATTGACGTCGGGCATCTGCGACCCGGGCTTCAGACGGTAGGCATAGCTGAGCGGCGACGGCTCGAAACCCCAGTGGCGTTTGTAATCGAACGCGCCGGTGCCGAATTTGCTGCGGCCGAAGTCGAACACCCGGCAGCCCCGCGCCACGGCCCGGCGCATCACCTGCCAATACATGAAATCATAGGCCCCGACATCGCGGGCCGGGCCGACGCCGCCGGCATAGTAAGGCAGGACCTGGTCGCGGAAGAAGAAGCTGAGGACCGAAGCGACGACCCGTCCGTTTTGGGTAACGGACAGGATCTCGCAATCGTTCCCGAAGGTCTCAACCAGATTTGCAAAATAGCGTCTGGGAAATACCGGGGTGCCAAGGTCGCGGACGCTGGCGGCGTAGACCGGGTAGAACCGCTCGACGCCGGCATCGACTTCGGCGGCGAGCCCGGCATCAATCCCCTTCCGCACCACCGCCCGCCTCTTCCGTGGGATTGCGGCCAGAAGCGCCTCGGGATCGGTGTCCAGTTCCTTGCGAAACCCGGCGTACAGATCGTTGCGGGTTCGCCAGCCGGGATCGACGGGGACCGAACCGCGGTACTCCAGATAATCGACACCCAGCCGATCGGCCAGTTGCTCGGCTTTCGTGGTCAGGACGCGGCAGGCTGGCGCATCCCCCACTGGCCCACCGTCAATACAAAAAGCGTTGGATATCAGTGCGTTGCCGAACAGCCGCGATTTGACATGCACCAGCGGCAGCACACCGGTGATCTGTCCGTCGCGTTCGACATACGTGAAATGGCAATCATGGCCATAGCTGGATTGGATCACCGTTTTCCAGCCGGCCCGATGAAAGAACCCGGCCCCGGGCCAATCGTCGACGAACCGGTCCCAGGCGGCCGCGCTGTCGGGCCCAAGGTTTTTGACGTCTTCCGTCATGGCCCCACCTCGTCGGTCACCGGAAAGACGCGATCGATCCGGTCCCAGGCGAAATCCTGCATGACCGCGGCCAGCTTTCCGCGCATCCGCCCAAGGTTGACGTAGTGGCGGAACCGGGCCTTAGGCTCGGCGTCGGCAATACGCGGCTGATCCGGGTCGATCTCCCAGGGGTGAAAATAGAAGACACAGGCCTGGCGATCGACGGCCACGATCCGCCGCATCATCCGGCGCGACAGGCTGTAGGGCAGCAGGCGAAAATAGCCGCCGCCGCCACAGGGCCAGCGCCGGCCCAGAAACGGCACCGTTGACACCGGTATCTCGATAAGTCCGCTGCCCGGCGCCGGCCGGTGCCAGAACCGCGGCGCCTGGGGCATGCCGTAATGGTCGTGCTGGATCGGATAGATGCTGGAACTGTAGCGGTAGCCGGCTTCGCTCAAGACGTCCAGGGCCCAAAGGTTCGAGGCATCGATGGAAAAGCTGGCGGCCCGAAACCCGATCACCGACACCCCCGCGGTCTGCTCCAGCAGATCACGGCTACGTTGGGCGTCTTCCAGAAAATCCTCGGGGCTTTGCTGCGTCACGCGATGGTGCGCCATGCCGTGGCTGGCCAACTCGTGGCCACGGCCGACGATGTCCCGCACCAGGACCGGATGGCGCTCGGCCACCCAGCCAAGAACAAAAAAGGTCGCCTTGACGAAGTTCTCGTCGAACAGGTCGAGGACATCATAGGTGTTTCGTTCGACCCGGCTTTCCAGGTCCGGCCAGTCGCGGCGGTCAATCCGGTTTTCGAAGGCGCCGACCTGGAAATAGTCCTCGACATCGACGCTCATGGCGTGACGATCGGGCGGCTGGTTCGGTACCGGTTCGGTTATCCTTTGCGGTGACGCCAATCGCCGCTCCCGGTCAGCCGGTTTCCGCCTCGTCGGCGCGACCGTCCACCCAGTCGGTCATGATGTCCAGGGTGCGCGCGATCGTCTTGTCGTGAGCACGAACGTATTTTTCCAAAACGCCGATCCGACGCCGCAGCGATTCGATTTCCGCCCGCATCTCCGCCTCCGAGGCAGGTTCGGGCTTTTCCGTCGCAGCCTCGGATATCGGTGCGGACCCGCCGTTCGCCTTGCTGGCCGGGGACGGCAGGACCGACTGATTGCCCTCCTGCATCAAATCCTTGACGACCTCATCGACCGCCGAACCGTCGATCAGGTGTTTTTCCTCCAAAAAGCCGAACAACAGCAGGCGGGAGCACAGGGTGTTGATCCGCCGCGGCACGCCAAAGGTATGGCTGTAGATCTTTTCAAAGGCCTCGTCGGTGAACTCCGGATCGCCCTGCCAGTCGACCAGACCCAGGCGATGGCAGATATAGGCTTTGGTTTCTTCCAGATCGACCGGTTCCAAATGGTAGGTGGCGATGACCCGTTGGCGCAATTGCTCCAGGTTGGAATCGCTGAAAATGGTTTCGCGGAACTGCGGCTGGCCCAGCAGGAAACTTTGCAGCAGCGCCTTTTCCTCGTGCTGGAAATTCGACAGCATGCGAAGCTCTTCCAACGATCGGATCGGCAGGTTCTGTGCCTCATCGACAACCAGCAGCACCCGCTTGCCGGCCCGGTGGTTTTCCAGGAGGAAGGCTTCGAGCTGCATGAGAAGCGTCGCCTTGTCACGCCCCTCGACCTGAATGCCGAACGAGGTCGCGACCATCCGCAGCGTATCCTCCGCTTCCAGGTTGGTGGTCACCAGGTTGGCCGCCACCACTTTGCTCTTGTCCAGCTGCGCGAACAGGTGGCCGACCAGCGTCGTCTTGCCGGCGCCGATATCGCCGGTGATGATGATGAACCCCTCACCCTGGCTGAGCCCGTAGGTGAGGTATGAAAACGCCTTTTTGTGGCTGCGGCTCTCAAAGAAAAACCGGTGGTCGGGGCTTAGCTGAAAGGGCCGGCCGCTGAGCTTGTAAAAGGACACATACATCGGACGTTCCTAGAAACTGGCCAACACGCCTACCGACACCGCGTTTTCGACCAGGTCACTGTCGTCAAAGTTCGAATCCCGCTTGGTGAACAGGTATTGCAGATTGGCTCTAATATTTCCGTAAACATCATAGCGCAAGCCGGCCTGACAAACGTAAAGAACATCGCGCCGGCCGTCGCTGGTGCCAAAATCGGTGTTTCGATAGGTCGCCGACAGATTGGAGGTCAGCCGCCGGCTGAGCCGCCGTTCCCACTCGCCCGCCAGCGACCAGACCTTTTCCCGGCCTTCGACCGCCTGGTTGTCGCGGGCTTCGACCAGGCCGGACAAGGTGAAATCGTTGCGGCGGCGTTCCGCCTTGAACGCCAAGTTCAGCGTATCCCGGCGAAAGGTCCGGCTTTCAAAGGAAAACGCATCATTGTTGACGACGAATGGCAGGCCCGACCGTTCGTCGACCAGGACCCCGGATTCGTCCACCGAAAGAAAGCCCAGATTGTCGGAAATCAGGCGATGGCCGTTGGTGGCCTGTTGTTCATAGCTCAACGTCAATTTGGAACGGCCACCCAGTTTATAGCTGAGGTTCGCGTCCAGGGCGTCCTCGCCATAGCGCCGTCCGAAGGTCGCACTCAGGGTCGTGCGGCGATCCCCGCCATATTCGAAGCCCGCCTTCCAGGTGACCCCGTCCGGCTGATCGACCAGGGTGAGGTCCTTGATCTTTTCGTAGCCGATCCCGGCGAGTAGCCGGAAGCTTGACGTGAAAACGTACTGCAGATCCAGGTCCGCGCGGCGCTCATCGACGTCCGGCAGGCCGTTCGAACGAGAGGATTTGAGGATCTGCGCGGTCGCCTCCCACGGCAGGGTCTGAAAACTCTTGCCGCTGGTCAATTTGACGCTGCCACCGTTTGAGACGCTGTCCGCGACGCCATGGGTGTCGGTCTGGGTTGCGGAAAACAGGTATCGGACCTCGCCATCGGCCACCGAACCGAACCGGTGGCGCAGGCTGGGTGCCAGATTGACCGTCGAGACGTTGAGCCGGTTACTGATATCGGTGACACCGGTCGCCGAGAACTGCTCGCGGTTGTTGACGATCGCTTCCTGAATGGCTGCCTGGGCATCGAGGAACAGGTGCCGAGGCAATATCTCGACGGTGCTGTTGCCAATCAGAAACTGTGCGAAATCGTCCTGGTCATGCTCAGACCAATAGGTTCGGCGCACCGCCTCATAGTCGATGTCTACGTGGAGCCGGCGACTGTCGTGACGAAAGAACAGACCACCGCCGGCCGCGGTGGCATGGCCGGTGCGTTCGCCGGTCGCTGTCAGGCCGATATTGTCCGAGACGACATGTTCGGCCTGCACGCTGGGCCTGATCACGGTCTCGCCAAGCGCCGGAACCGGCGCAGCCAGCATTCCCGCCGCGGCTGCGGCCATGAGCAAACCCGCCGTATGTCGCGCGTTCATCATCGACGGCACCGTTAGTCGGGCTCAGCCGTCGGGCGCGCACGGTGGCGCATAACCGTAATAGGACCCGAATTTTTCGGCACCGATCTGCGACCGCGACTTGTTCAACACCAGGCCGATATGTTTGCAGGCGCTGATCAGGCTCAAGCCTTCGCGGACCGCCGATTCGCTGGTCCGTCCCTCTTCGACGACGTAGACCGCCTGACCGACATGCATCGCCAACACGCCGGGCTCGCTGCTGGCCAGGGTCGGCGGAGCGTCCAGGATGATCACACGGTCGGAATACCGGTCGGCGATTTCCTCGACAAACCGGGCCATGCGTTCGCTGGCCAGCAATTCGGTCGCCGACGGATGCGGCCGGCCGGCCGGCAGGATCGACAGATTGGCCAGATTGGTCCGGATCAGGACTTCGCTCATCGCCAGGGATTCGTCGTTCAGGACATCGACCAGGCCGACATCGGCGTCGAAGCCCAAGGCCTCGGGCAGACTGGGTTTGGCAAAATCCGCGTCGACCAACAGAACGGTCAGGTCGCGCTCGGAGGCGATGCTCATGGCCAGGCTGATTGCGTTGAAGGTCTTGCCCTCGCCCGGCCGCGAGCTGGTGACCATGATCAGGTGGCCGCTCTTGATCTGGTCCGGCCCTTTGCGAAAGGCTTTCAACAGCAATGGCCGCTTGATCAGCCGGAATTCCTCGGCGATCCGGGTCCGGTCCAGGGTGGGCGTCAACAGGCCGCGGCGGCGCATGGCTTCGAAATCGAGCTTCAGGCGGCGGCGGGTGGTCACCTTGGCGGCCGGCAGAGGTACGGTCTGGGCACGGGTGGTTTCGGGTTGCACCAGGGACTGGACGGTTGGATCGCTCTGGGTCGCCGCTTTCTCGACCAGGGTTTCTCTGGCGGGTTCACCTTGCGCTGCATTGGCTTGACCGCGGTCACGGCCGAACAGCTCGGGTCTCTGACCACCCGAGGCCTCGGCTTTCTTGACCACTTTCTCGATCAAACTCATCGCTTACCTTAAATCCTTCCTCGATCTCAGATCCCAAGCGGTCCGAGCAGTTCAATCGCCACCAGGCCACCGAACGCACCAACCAGGCCACAGCCGAACAGTCCAAAACCGGCCATTTCCAACGCCTGGCGACGGCGCTGCGCCGGTGAGAACACGGCCGAGACGCTGCCCAGGATCGGCAGGTCGAAATTCTCCCTGAGGCGCATCAGATTGGGGATGGAACTGTCGATCTGCACCAGCAGCAGGGCCAGCCCGACACCGGCCCCGACCCCGACCACCAAGACCAGCGACAGATAGACCAGCCGGTTGGGGCCGCTGGGTTTGACCGGCACCTTGGGCGGGTCGACCACCTTGAACTGGATCTGGCCGCTGGACGCTTCCAGGTCCTGGGCGATCCGGGCGGCCTCGCGCCGTTCGATCAGTTCGTTGTAGTTGCGCTGGATCACCGCGTAACCGCGATTGAGTTTGGCCAGTTCGGCCTCGACCTCCGGGACCCGCTCTGAGAGCTTAGCCAGCCGGTTCACCTCGGCGATCTGGGTGCGGATCCGACTGTCCAGGATGGCGATCTCCGCCTCGACCTGGACCAGCGACAGCTTCAACCCTTCATAGACCGGGTTGGACACGGTGTTGCGCACCGGTTCCATCTGGGCGCGCGGCGCCTTGGCCCGGCCCAGCTCGATATCGAGCTGCGCCCGCAACACTTCCAGGCGCCGGTTCAGGGCGACCACGTCGGGGTGCCGTTCTGTGTATTTCAGCAGCAAATTGTCGACCTGGCGTTCCATGTCGGCAACCCGCACTTCCAGTTCGGACGGCTTGTCGGAATCGTCGCGACCGATGACCACTTGGGGTGCCTGCGTGGTTTCCAGGAACCGCGGCACCTCCGCCAGCTGTTTGCGCAACGCCATCAGCTTGGACAGCATGTCATCATGGCGGGCTCGGGTCGTCGCCAGGTCGGCATGGGCCTTTTCCAGGCGCGAAGAATAGTTGGCCTCGCCCGGCAGGAAACCGACATTCTCGCGCTTGAACTTGGCCAGCCGCTCTTCCGCTTCGGTCAACAGCCGCTCGTGTTCCTTGGCCTGTTGGTTGATGAACTTCTGGGTGACGACGATGTCCTTGCGGGCAGCCCCCAGATTGCTTTCCACGAAGATGGTCAGCAGCGATTGCACCACGTCCTTGGCGACCTTGGGGTCGGAGTACTGAAACCGCAGCGAAAACAGCTTCGGGCCCTGGACGTTGATGGTGATGCTCTTGCGCAGATTCTCGACGATGCTCTCGACCTGGAACACGGTCGGCGCCTGCAGGTCGAGATCGGTCATCCGCATCACCTTTTCCAGGTTGGGGCGGCTCAACAGGGTGCGCTGCACGATTTTCAGTTCGCTGAGGATATTGCTGTCGGTGGCAATCCCCTTCATCTGCTTTTTCAGCATGGTATCGGTGTCGACGTACAGCCGGGCAGACGCTTCGTAGACATCGGGCACCCGCGCCACGATGACCCAACCCGCAAGGCACACCACCCAGGCGACCGTGACGGCCCACCATCGGCGGCGCCACATCACCGACAACCGTGCCAGGATTTGCGAGTAAATCTCCTGCATCCGCCCTTCAGGCTCCTCCTTCAACCAGACCAGCCAGGCATCCCGCCTGATCCGTGACCCCGACCGATCATGCTATTCGGCCGCTTTTAACAATCCGTTGCGCGGGCTCAACCCGACGCCGCCGGGTCCGTGCCAACCGGACAATTCCGTCCCTGCCTGACGGCCGGCCGCTCTACGCCGTACTGCCTCAACCACCGAGAGCGCTAGAAATAGCTCTCCGGGATGATCAGCACGTCGCCGGGAAAGACGCGGACATTTGCGGAAATATCACCATCACGGATCAGGTCATCGAGGCGGACCGCAAACTGCTGGGTCTGGCCGCCGGACGACCGCACCAGCTTGGCCCGGTTGCCGGCGGCGAACTCCGTCAAGCCGCCGACTGAGATCATCACGTCCAGCAACGTCATATTGGCCCGATACGGCAACGACTTCGGGTCCGCCGCCTCGCCGACCACCCTGACCTGTTGCGAATAGGGTCCGACGAAATCACTGACGATCACAGTGACGATCGGGTCCTGGATGTAAACCTTAAGCTGGTCCTCGATATCCCTGGCCAATTGGGTCGGCGTTTTGCCGGCGGCATCGAGATCCTCGATCAGTGGGACCGACAGGCGCCCGTCCGGTCGGACGGACACCGTTGTCGAGACCTCGGGATTGCGCCACACGAAGATGGTCAACGTGTCCAAGGGGCCGATCAGATAGTCCGGATTAGGTGAAGAAGCCGTCTCAGCCTGGGGCAAGCTGGGGTCGCTTGAGGTGCATCCGGGCAGACTCGTCACCCCAAACACCATCAAGACCATGGCGAGGGCCGACAATCCAGATTTCATTCCTCAATCGTCCGCCCTCTTGCGAGGCCGGCTCCACTCAAGGCAACGCGGGGGATTTTCCGCCCGACATGCTCCGCGTCCAAGGCCGCCGGCAAAGCATTGCGCGGCACGCCTCTCCCGAACCACGGCTACTACCGCAGTTCACGACCTGTCCGCGCATATACGACCGAATATTAGCGCCGGACAGCCAAATGCAGGGTCTAAGCCCGCTGATCCCCCTACGTCGCGGCGACTCTAGGCGGGTTGTCCCAATCCTGTCAACGCGTTTACCATGATGGCGAGGAATCGCGATCGGAGCCTAAAGCAGGATTTCAGCCGGCGGCGGGTGACTCAAAAAGCCTTGTGGACTGGCGCTGGCACCATAAGCGCCGGATTGAAACACGACCAGCAGGTCGCCCGGCCCGGCCCGTGGCAGGTCGACACGATCGCCGATCACGTCCAGTGGCGTGCACAGGCGGCCAACCACCGTCACGGTTTCGCGGTCTTCGAAGTTGGCGGGCGATGCCAGGCCGATAGGGTGGTTGCGCCGCACCGCCTGGCCGAAATTCCCCGAAGCCGCCAGATGGTGGTGCAAACCGCCATCGGTGACCAGGAACGTCACCTCCCGGGAGGTTTTCCGGTCCACGACCCGGCACACATAGAGCCCCGATTCGCCGACCACATAGCGACCCAGTTCCAGAACCACCCTGGTCTGCGGAAGATTGCGTCTGAGGCACGGCATCAGCGCCGCCAGGTCATCGCCCACTGCCTCCAGGTCGAGATGTACCTCGCCCGGGTAATAGGGGATACCAAAGCCGCCCCCGATGGCCAGTTCGGCGGGCTCCATCCCGATCGACTGGCTGAGCCGGATGACCGATTTCACGGTTTCGCTCATGGCTTCACGCACCGCGTCAACGTCCAGGATCTGGGTGCCGACAAAGGCATGGAAACCTACCAGGTCCAGGTCCAACGACCCGATATGCGTGAGGACATCGGGCGCCTGTTCGACGTCGACCCCGAACGGCATGGCCCGCCCGGTCATTCGCAGCCCGGCGCGCCGCACCTCGAATTCCGGGTTGAGCCGCAAGGCCACCCGTGGGCGGACATCCAAACGCGCGGCAATGGCGGCCAGGCGATCGGCTTCGCCACGGGATTCCAGGTTGATGGTCACCCTTGCGGCCGCCGCCGCGGCCAATTCGTCATCCGTCTTGCCGGGGCCGGCGAAGCCAATGCCGCCGGCTGGCACCCCGGTGCCCAGCGCCAAATTCATCTCACCGACAGATGCGACGTCAAAACCGTCCACCAACCCGGCCAGGCGGTGGACCAGCTGAGGCAGGGGATTGGCCTTGATCGCGTAACGCAGGCCGACACCGTCCGGCAGGACCCGGCGCAGCCGTGCGATCCGCTGCTCGATCAACGAGCCGTCATAGACGTAGAACGGGGTGCCGAATTCGTCCGCCAGGTCGGCAAGCGATCGGCCGCCAGCATGGAGGCAACCGTCAATGGTCGGGAAGCCGACGATCGGTGCATATGTGGGCTTGGTGTCGCTCATGGCGACTACCGAACATACCCGATTATGGTTAACCGTTAATTTCGGCCGAAGCCGGGGCACAGCAAATCGTCGCGCATGATTGGAAATGTCTCTAGAATCCGCCCCATGAGCAGTTTCCTAACCGTCCGCGACCTGATCGGCGAAGTCCTGCAGCTCGGCGACCGCACCGGCACGTTACAGCCTTCCACCCCGCTGCTGGGACATCTGCCTGAACTCGATTCCCTGGCGGTTGTCGCGCTTCTGACCCTGTTCGAGGAGCGGTTGGGCATCATCATCGAAGACGACGAACTGAGCGCAGAAACCTTCGCGACCGTCGACAGCCTGTGTGCCTATGTCGACGCCAAGCGGCGCCCGTGACCCTGGTCCCCGACCAGCCCGACGCCGGCTATCCGCTGTTCATTGACGGGCCGGCCGGGCGCCTGTTCGCCGTACACCATCCGGCCATGACCACGCCCAGGCGCGGCAAAGTGATCTATCTGCCGCCCTTCGCCGAAGAAATGAACCGCAGCCGACGCATGGCGCACCTGCAGGCATCGGACCTGGCGGACCGCGGTTTTGACGTGCTGATCCTGGACCCGTTCGGTACCGGCGACAGCGAAGGTGATTTCGGCGATACCGATTGGGCGATCTGGCGCGGTGACGTGGGCGCCGCCGTTGACTGGTTTGCGGTTCAGGGCCCGGGTCCGGTGGTTCTTTGGGGCTTGAGGCTGGGCGCCTTGTTGGCATTGGACGCCGCGGCGGATGTCTGCCGCGACCGGGTGGACCGGCTGCTGTTGTGGCAGCCGGTGATCGACGGGGAAACAAGCATGACCCGGTTTCTGCGGCTCAAGACCGTTGCACGGCTGATGGATGACGGCCCGGTCGCCACGCCGGCGGACTTGCGCCGACAGCTTGCCGACGGGCTGCCGGTCGAGATCGCCGGGTACCGAGTGGGCGCGAAACTGGCCCGCGAGATCGGCGCACTGGAACTGGGCCGCCTCGGGCCTAAGGTCGACCTTCCCATCGATTGGCTGGACGTGGTCCAGGATCCAGCGGTGCCCCCCGCACCTGAAGTCGCCGCGATCCGGGATGCCTGGGGTGCGCGTTGCAACTGGACCGCCGTCGCCGGACCGGCCTTCTGGTCCGCCGCCGAGACCACATTGGCACCGTCCTTGATCGACGCGACGGGCCACCGGATGGGGCGCGGATGGTGAGCGTGATTGAGACGCCATTGCGCTTCACCGCCGGTGACAGCTCGCGGATCGGCATCGTCCATGAAGCGGCCGGCGACCCACGGCGCGGTGTCCTGATGGTGGTCGGCGGCCCGCAATACCGGGCCGGCAGCCATCGCCTTTACGTCGCCATCGCCAGGAACCTGGCAGATGCCGGAGTGCCGGTGATGCGGTTCGACCATGGCGGGGTTGGAGATTCCGGCGGATCAGTTTCCGAAGTCGAGGGCCTGGCTCGGGAAATCGATGCCGCGATCACCGCCTTCCAGGTCCGGATCCCCGGCCTTGACGAATTGATCCTTTGGGGCCTGTGCGATGGCGCCACCGCCGCCCTGCTCTACGCAGCCGCGTCGCCAACCATCGCCGGCCTGGTGCTGGTCAACCCCTGGTCGGGCGATGACAGCCCAATGGCGGCCGGCCAGTTGGGCCATTATTACGGGGCCAAGATGCGACACCTGGGCTTCTGGAAACGCCTGGTTCGGGGAGAGGTCGACTTTGCCGGAGCCATGCGGGATCTGGCCAACACCTTGCGGCGCCGACCGGGCGGGCCAACCGCGCAAAACAGCCTGCCCCGGCGTCTGGACCAGGCCGCCGCAGGTTTCGACCGCCCCATCCTGTTGGTCCTTTCCGGTCAGGACTTAACCGCCCGAAAGTTTGAAACCGCCTGTAACTGGACTGCCGCAAGGCGTCTCACGAAACGCGACGTGCCTCAGGCCGACCACACCTTCAGCGAAGCCGACAGCCGCCAGCAGTTGATCGAACTGACCCGCGACTGGGCCCTCAACCTGGGTCTTAGGTAACGCGGAAAACCTGTTCCGAAGCAATTATTTAAAAGTCTGTTCTCAGATAAGGGTGGAACGGTTTCACGGCTGACCCCACCGGCCCTGCACCGCCCGACGAACCAAGTCGTCAAGCCGCCGTTCCGGCCCGTCCGGGCGACCGGCCAGGCCCCACAACAGGGCGCTGGCCGCGGCATAGACCAGCCCACCGAAAACCACTTCGATCGCCAGGGCGGCGGGTGGCGAGAGCGCGATCCCCTGTTTCAACCACCAGACCGCGACCGCCATCACAGACGCAGCAATCGCCGGCCGGATCAGGTTCGCCAGCAGAGACCCGAGGCCGACAGGAACAGCGCGGGTCAGGATGAAGGCGACCGGCACCAGGGCCGCAACCGCGGCAATCGTCACGGCGACAGCAATCTGTTGCAATCCGCCCAGGCTGGCGCCAGCCGCCACACCGATCGCCAACAGACCGACCCGCAGCCACAGGGACAGCGCCGCCAGTCTTTCCCGGCCGGTGACGATCAGGATGTCGCTGCTCATGTAATGCAGCAACCCGCGCACCATGGCATAGACCGCCAACCACCGCACCAAGGGTACCGTCGCCAGCCATTTTTCGCCCAGGATGACAAAGACAAAATCGTCCGCCACGACCGACAGCCCCAGCCCCAGCGGAAAGCAGATGATCGCGATGGTCGCGACCACATGGCGAACCGCGCTCGCCAGTTTTTCCGTATCGGTGATCCGGGAATAGGTCGGGTACAGCCCCCTGCCGATCGGCATGACGAATTCGTTGGTGACCATCGCCGACAGTTCAGACGCGACGTTGTAAACGCCCAACTGGGAGGCCCGATTGGTGCCGCCGACCACCAGCACATCCAGCCTTTCGTTGAGGTATTGCGCGATATTGATCGGCACCATGGCCAGTGCGAACCGGACATAGGCGCCGGCGCCGACCAGCGAGAATCGCGGCCGGTAGGGATGCAGGACATAGCTCAGGCCAACCGCGATTGCGGTGCCGATCAACTCACCGATCACCAGCGCCCAATAGCTCCGCAGGACAATCGCCAGGACGATGACGATGGCGAAGATCACCAGGCGCCTGAAAATTCCGTAGCGAAAATCGGTGTAGAAATCGAGGTCCTTGAGCGCCACCACGATGCCGATATTTTCCAACCCGCCAATCGCGACACGGCAGGCCAGGACAAGCATCACCGGGACCAGGCGCGGCTCGTTGAAATAGGCCGCGCTCAACGGCGCGGTCAGCGCGAGCACGAGACCCAGCAGGACCAGGCTGATCAGGCGAACCGTCCAGGCGGTATCGAAATCGGCGCGGCTGGCAGTGGGCTGGCGCAACACCTTCCACATCACCCCGGTATCGGCAAAGACCATCAGGAGTTCGATCGCCAGGGCGCCCATGGCGACGATGCCGAAGTCGGCGGGCACCAACAACCGCGCCAGGATGATGGTATTGACCAGGCCGATGGCGCGGATTCCCCAACGGGTGGTGATCGCCCACGCCGATCCGCGCACCATGTGGCGGAACACTGGTTCCGGTGATGGCGGTCCCGGCTCGGTCATGGCATCAACCGCGCCGGAACCTGGATCGGGGATGGGTGGCCGCGGGACCGGTCACGGCCGGTCGCGATAGGGGCTGAACTTCTTTTTGACCGGCCGGCCATGGTCGTCGAGATGGTCCTTGCGGGCGCTGTCGATGCAGACCCACAGCACGGCCCCGACAAAGGCCAGAAACAGGACGATGCCCAACCACGATCCGATCACTCCGGTCACTGCCAACCCCCGACACCAACACCCGCGATGGGCGGGCCGAGATGCAGACTATCACGACCGGCCGCAAACAGCGTAAATTGATATCGAACCTGGCCGCACCAGTCGCCCGTCATAGGAACCCATGCGCAGTATCCTCGTCGCCGTCCTGATCTTCGCCACGATTCCGATGATCCTGGTCAAGCCGCATGTCGGTATCCTGGTGTTTTCATGGATTTCCTACATGAACCCGCACCGCCTGGCCGAGGGGTTCGCCTACGATTTCCGGTTCGCCTTCATCATCGCGGCCATCACGGTCATCGCCTGGCTGGTTTCCCGGGAGGAGAAACGGTTGGAGTGGACACCGCCGGTCGTGCTGCTGGCATTGCTGACCGTCTGGCTCAGCTTCACCACCCTGTTTGCCCTGAACGCCGAGGACGGGCCGGCCGGTTGGGAGCGGTCGATGAAGATCATGATGATGGCGATCCTCAGCCTGACCATGCTGACCAGCCGCCGCCGGGTCGAGGCGCTGACCTGGGTAATCGTTTTGTCGATCGGCTATTTCGGGGTCAAGGGCGGGCTGTTCACCCTGGCAACCGGTGGGCAGTACCGGGTCTGGGGACCTCCGGAGTCCTTCATCGAGGACAACAATGACCTGAGCATCGGCCTATTGATGATCCTGCCGCTGGCTTGGTACCTTTACGGCCAGGTCGGCCAGCGCTGGCTGCGATGGGCCCTAGCCGCGGGCCTGGCGCTGACCGCGGTCGCCATTATCGGTTCCTATTCCCGCGGCGCCTTCATCGCCGCATCCGGGGTCGCCGTCTATTTCTGGTTCAAGTCGCCGAAGAAACTGCCCTTGGGGATCATCCTGACGATCCTGGTTCTGGTCGCACTGGCCATGGTGCCGGATGCTTATGTCGAACGGATCCTGAGCATTCGCACCTATGCCTCGGACCAGTCGGCCTCGACCCGCCTCGACATGTGGCATTTCGCCCTCAGCCTGGCCATTGACCGGCCCTTTGTCGGCGGCGGATTCGGGGCGTTTTATCTGGAAAGCCTGTACCCGAAATACTGGCCGCAATATGACGCGATCTACAACGTGCACAGCATCTACTTCCAAATGCTGGGGGAACACGGTTTCATCGGACTGGTCCTGTTCCTGGCGCTGGCCTTTACGACGGTCCGCACCGGTACCTGGATCATCCGCCAGGCCAGGGGGCGGCCGGACCTGGCCTGGGCGAGCAGGTTTGCCGCCATGCTGCAGGTCAGCCTGCTGGCTTATGCGGTCGGTGGCGCCTTCCTCAACCTGGCCTATTTCGACCTTCCCTACCACATCGTCGTGCTGATGGTGTCGACCCGGCGCCTGGTGGCGCGGGAACTCGCCGCCCCGACAGTGCGGCACGAAGGGCTAGACGAGGCGCGTACCGCTTCGTGACAGGAAGTATTCCAAGGTGGCCGCACGGGCGAACTGGTCGGCGGCGAACAGCCGGTCGATCTTCCACAGCTCCGATACCTGTTGCAGGCCATGCGGCAGCACGGCGTCGATATGCGGCCGCTCCAGGCCGTATGGCAGGGTTTCCGGACTGCGGTGCTGCAAACGAAATGACAGCGCCCGAACCCTTGGCGGTCGCCGCATCGCCAGCCAATCGCGCAACCGGGAGACCAGCGGCTGCGGCCGATCGAGGCGATGGCCGTAGGCCGACGGGTAGGCCGCCAACCGCGGATCGATTGCTTGAATCAGTGCGGCCTCGAAGCGTCCGAAATCCTTGAACACCAGGGGAATATCGGCCGCCGGGCCAATCAGCGACGGTTCGGCAAACGGTGTCAGCGCCGGGCCCAGCCGGTTGTTGATCGCATGATTGCGGCCCATCCAGAACCTGAGGCGGAAATCCGGGTAGAGGCGCTCGACCTGGCGGCGGGTCAGTTGGCTGTCCGAGGCACCGGAGACGCGCCGGACCTTGACCTCCAGCCGATCGAGATAGGCAGCCTCGTCGAAGGCCACGGTGCCGGCGGCCGGGTCGTAGCGGCTGTAGAACACCCGGATCAGGTCACGGGCCGACAGCGGCCGGTCGGCAAGCTGAAAGAAGTTGCGCAGCACCTCGCCGCCGCCGCCGTTCAGGGCCACCATGCCGCACGCCGTGCGGCTTTGCCGGGTGGCAAGGTCGGCCGGCCCGGTGAAGATGCCGTCGGTCGGGCAACCATCAAATGTGAGATAGGCCTCCGCCACCTGGGCGGCGAACGCGTCCGGGGCCAACGGTGGCTCCGCCGCCTTATCGACATGGTCGATCGCCACCCCCTCGCCCGCCGCGATCGCCTTGGCGATTTCGACATCCGGGTCCGTCGGACGACCGTAGACATGCAGGCGGGTCGGCACCCCGGCCTCCCTGAGCAAGGCCCACAACAGGCGCGAATCATAGCCCCCCGACAGGGCGGTATCGGCGCCGGCGGGAAAGGCCTGGGCGATCGCTCGGACCTGGGTACGAAGTGCCTCCCCGATTCGCTCCAGGTGCTGGTCAAAGGACCCGGTAAAAGCAGGCGATTCTGGTGTTTGCAGATTTTCTACCAGTTCACCCCACGGCAGGACCTGGTCGGGCGCCAGGCAGGTCAGATCCCGGACCAGTGTTTCATAGCCATAGACCGTGCCCTGGAAGACATATTCATAGGCGGCCTGGCGGTCGAGCACCGGATCGGCCAGGGCCGCCACCGCCGCCAGGAAGGAATTGGTGGCCGCCGCGCCGCCATCGACCTGGAAGAGATCGGCGATTCCCTGCCGGTCGGTTTGCAACCGCAGCCGGCCGGCGATCGAGAGGCCGAGGCAGAACTGGCCATACAGGAGGGTTTCGTCGACCGCGTCACGTCGCGCATCCTCCAGCAATCGGCTGAGCGCCGCCGCTCCCGTCGACCCGCCATAGATCAGGGTCCCGGTGGCAAACGCAAAATCGCCGTTTCCGTCCCGGTACAGATTGTCCTGGGCGGCCGCGGTCTTGCCGTACAGCCTGAGTTCAAAATCGGATCCGGTTAGCACGGTCGGTGGTCCGAAACCCTGCATCGCCAAGCTGTCGAGCCCGTCTCTTAAGCCTGGATAACCAGGCCGGCTGAGGAAGAACGCCCCCATCGCCCGCCCTAACCGGCGCCTTGCAGATCGTTCACCGCGTTGGCGACCGAACGGGCGACCGCCAGGCGCAGGGGCACGGCAAGCGACGGGGCCGCCTCTTCGCCCTGCTCGGCCCAGCGCGCGGCCCGCTGGCGAAAGGTGGCCGTCGTGAAACTGTCCTTGTTTTCAGCCAGATAGCGGCAGAGCTTGGCAAACCGGTTGCGGTTCACCTGGTTCGGCGCGGCGCCGCCGGACCGGACGAATTCATGGGCGTGGGTCAGCAGCACCACCTGGCCGACCCCGGCGTCCCGGGCCTGTTCCAGCAGGTACCGTGTCTCGGCAAAGGAACTGCCGGTAATCGTCAGGGTTTTCAACGCCTTGCCCAGCGACCCCTGAACCGAATAGCTAAGCACCGGCACCTCCATCACCGCCGCGATCCAGTGCCGCCCGCCGGACAGGTGGAGTTCGGGTTCGCGGGGGCGAAAGACATGCAGGCCAATATTGGACGCGAGCCGGATGCCGGCCGCCGCGATCGCCGGATAAAGCGCCGGAAAGGCCTCCAGATTGCCGGCCCGGAAGGCGATCGGCGGCGGCAGGCCCCAATCGGCAAAGACGGATAAACCGGTCTTAACCAGGCCCGAAACCCGGTCGGACGGCAACCCGGCCAGCCGGTCGGGGCCCGGCGGCCCGACCGCCGTCCACATCGGGTGCAGGTGCAGTTCGGTGTCATGGCCGGTCGCATGGAGCCGTTGGGCCACGCCGCCCATCGGCCCGGGCCCGAAGCGGACCGCATGGCCGGTTTCGATGAAAAACGTGGCGCTGTGCCCCGATGCCGCCAGGGTATCGACGATGAAATCGAGGCCGGCCGACAGGCCGGCGACAGCCCGTTCGGGCCCGTCATCCGCCGCCGTTACGCCAAACTCGATATCGGCGGTGATCAGAACATCGGTCCGCCCAGCCATCGCACCCCGGCCTTCACCCATCACATCAACGCGGCGATTATGCCTCGAATTACCTTAACTTATAAGGTTCGGCTTCATCTCCTCGGCAAGAATATCTAAACCATCGCGCCGTTAGACTTCTCCGAGCAAGAGCGGAGATGAGCGCGATGACCCCTACCCCGAACCCTGACACCAAGATTTATCCGGTGGTTCTGTCCGGCGGCGCCGGCACTCGGCTGTGGCCGGTGTCGCGGTCGCTCTACCCCAAGCAATTGCTGGCCCTGGCCGGCGAGGCCACCATGCTGCAGGCCACCGTGTCGCGCTTTTTCCCGGTCGAGGCCGAGCCGCCGATGGTGGTCTGCAACGACGAACATCGCTTCATTATCGCCGAGCAATTGCGCGAGATCGGCGTCGAACACCCCCGCATCGTGCTGGAACCGGTCGGGCGCAACACCGCCCCGGCCGCCGCCGTCGCCGCCCTGCTGACCCATCAGGCCGACCCGGACGCGGTGGTCGTGCTGCTGCCGGCCGATCATGTGGTGCGCGACGAAGACGCCTTCCGTACCGCGCTTACCCGCGCCGTCCAGGCGGCCGAGGCCGGCCATCTGGTGACCTTCGGCGTCACCCCGACCGAGCCCCACACCGGCTATGGCTATATCCGCCGCGGCGACCCGGCCGTCGGCGAAGGCATCTTCTCGGTCTGCCGCTTCGTCGAGAAGCCGGACCGCCAGACGGCGGAAGCCTATCTGGTCGACGGCGGCTATAGCTGGAACAGCGGCATTTTCGTCTTTCGGGCCGCCGCACTGATCGACGAGATGGAGCACCACGCGCCGGCGATCCTGGCCGCCTGCCGCCTGGCCGTCACGGCCGGACAGGACGATCTCGACTTCTTCCGCCTGGACCACGACACCTTTGCCGCCTGCCCCGCCGATTCCATCGACTATGCGGTGATGGAGAAGACCGCCGACGCGGTGGTGGTGCCGGTGGAGATGGGCTGGAGCGATGTCGGCTCCTGGTCGGCGCTGTGGGAGATCGGCGAGGCTGACGCCGACGGCAATGTCGCGATCGGTGACGTCATGATGCAGGACACCAGGAACAGCTATGTCCGCAGCGAACGCGCCCTGATCGCCACGGTCGGCCTGGAAGACGTGGTGGTGGTGGAAACCGCCGATGCGGTGCTGGTGGCCGACCGCGGGC
This sequence comes from uncultured Sneathiellales bacterium, assembly GCA_964344385.1. GTDB lineage: Bacteria > Pseudomonadota > Alphaproteobacteria > CAYFNG01 > CAYFNG01 > CAYFNG01. The sequence goes on along the minus strand of CAYFNG010000003.1, from coordinate 119,052 downwards.
GGGTCCAGGACGTCAAGGCGATCGTCGACGGGCTGAAGGCCGAGGGCCGCGACCTGCACGAGAGCCACACCCGCTGCTTCCGCCCCTGGGGCTATTACGAGACCGTCAATCGCGGCGCGCGCTACCAGGTCAAGCATATCTGCGTCACGCCCGGCGCCGCGCTCAGCCTGCAACTGCATCACCACCGGGCCGAACATTGGGTGGTGGTCTCCGGCACCGCCCGTATCACCCGAGGCGACGACCTCCTGCTGCTCAGCGAGAACGAAAGCGTCTACATCCCGATCGGCATGGCCCACCGCCTGGAAAACCCCGGCCTGGTGCCGCTGCACCTGATCGAAGTCCAGTCCGGCGCCTATCTCGGCGAAGATGACATCGTCCGCCTGGAAGACGTCTACAACCGCACCTCGGCCGCGGCGGAGTAGGTTAGGCTCCCGATCACGTTGCGGGCGCCAGTTTTCCAAGGGCTGACAGGTCCCTGAAGCTCCCGCACTGCCCTATTGGACCAGGCCTCCATCGACGATTGGAGCGCCCCGCCATTCTAACCCCCGGCCTCCAGGGGGGAGGGAAAATTAACCGCAACATCAACGAGATAACCCCCTCCCCATAACGTGGGAGTTAAAGCAATCCCGTCGCGAGTTTACAGATCTGAGTGGAATACCAATTGAGGTATGAATGTCCGGACCTGGGTCGAGACCGGCTGTCTGGTAGAGGGACCTAAAAAAACAACTGCGCTTGGCCCGCTCGCGACATCCGTCTGGCTTTCCATTACACTCCTAGGGACGACGGTGAGGACGAGGAAATGCCCCGCACATTGTACAGCTTCAGGTTTAGGAGGTGCGTCCCTCTTCTGACCGAGGAAGAGTTCGAGAAAGTTATGGTGTATCTGCAAAATCACGCAGCGGCTATCAGGCGATATCGCAAGAAGCACAACTGCTCCCTCGACGAGGCGCGTGCGAAGATACCGGAAGGGGCAAAAGCCCTTGCCGTCTACGCCGAGATCACTGGCCATAGGCTCGATCATCCCGAAGCACTCTACGCCGTACGTCTCCGCGCCTATGGCAGGCCCTGCCCGGCCTGCGGGCGACCATTTAGGACGCCGAGGGCAAAATTCTGTGCCGAATGCGGATTTCAATTAACGTGTGGCGAGATCGCAGGACCAGCCGCTGAGTCTTAGTGTCTGAACCGGGTAAATAGTGACGAATTACGTCCGTTTTACGGTGACAGTGCATTTTTTAATTTTTTAAATGCACTGTCACCGTAATACCATATCGATGACCCGGCAATCGGCGCACATTTTGAGGCTGCAACGCCGCGTCGCCGGCGAACCTGCTATCGCCGGCTATGCGTTCGCTCACTTTATCGATCATCGAGCGGGTCGCGGGCCCTTTTAGTGGGTGCGGGACCGCGCTTTTCCGGTTTCAATCATCGTTCCGGGCGTCGGGCGGCCGTTTCCTGTCCGCGAGCTTTGCCAGCGCCGGGACCAGGCTTTCAAATTGGCGGATCAAACCCACGATATCCGCCCGGTCGGCGAACCCCAGCGCCGCGTCGATCGTGGCCCAGCGGCATCGCCGCAGATGCCGTTCCGGCCAATCGGCGGCCTGTTCCGAAACCAGGAAGGGGTAATAGGTAACGGGGATCCGTTCGATACCCTTGGTGGTCTGCCGGGTGATCGCGGCATGGAGCGGAAACTCCTCGAGCAGCACGCCGCGCACCCCGGCTTCCTCGAAGCCCTCCCGGCGGCCGGTCTCGCCGTGGCTCTCGCCCGGTTCCACGGTCCCCTTGGGCAAAATCCAGCGCCCCCTGGTGCGCGAGGTGACGAACAGCACCACCGCGTCGCCGCCGCGCATGTCAAAGGGAATGATCCCCACCCGATCCACAGAACCAGCCATCGCCCCAACCTACCCCGAAGCACCCGAGGTCGGAAAGGCATCCGCACCGCTTCAAATCACCCCGCGGTCCTTCAGATCCCGCCGCTCGGCTTCCGTCAGGCCGAGGCGGGTGCCGTAGATGTCGTCATTGGCCTCGCCGAGTGCCGGGCCGAGGCTGTGGATTTCGCCGGGGGTTTCGGAGAGTTTGGGGATCGGGGCCGGCACGCAGACCGGGCCGAGGCCGGGCAGGTCGATTTCGGCCAGGTTGCCGCGGGCAGCTACTTGCGGATCGGCGAAGATGTCGGCGATCGAGTTGATCGGGCCGGCCGGCACTTCGGCCGCGACACAGGCCGCCATCACCGCCTCACGCGGCAGCGACCCGATCCATGCGGCGACCTCGGCGTTGACCGCATCGCGTGCCGCCAACCGGACCGCCTGATCGCCATAGGCCGATGTGAGGTCGGGGCGGTTCATGGCCTGACAGAGGCGTTCGAACATCTTGTCGGTGGTGCTGGCGACGGCGATGAAGGCACCGTCGGCGCAACGGAAATGGCCGTGCGGACAGGCATTGACGGTGCCGGTGCCCTCGGCCTCGCGGACATGGCCCTGCATCGCGTAGCGGGGGGCGATCTCATCCAGCGCCCGGAACACCGATTCATAGAGCGCCATGTCGATCACCTGGCCCCGGCCGGTGGCATCGCGGTGGCGCAGGGCGACCAGAATGCCGACGGCGCCGTAGAGGCCGGACATGTAGTCACCCAGTGACGTGGAACCGGGGGTCACCGGAACCTCGCCCGGCAGGCCCGAGAGATAGGTCAGGCCGCCGACCGCATGGGCAATGCGGGCGAAACCGGGACGGTCGCGATAGGGCCCGTCCTGGCCGTAGCCCGAGACGCGAAGCAGGATCAGGCGCGGGTTGACCGCCTCCAGGTCCTGCCAGCCCAGCCCCCATTTCTCCAAGGTGCCGGGACGAAAGTTTTCGCACACCACATCAACCTCAGTCGCCAGGCGTTTGAAAAGCCTGGCACCTTGGGCGCTCTTGAGATTCAGGGTGATGGAGCGTTTGTTGCGGGCCTCGCTCAGCCAGGCCAGGGTACGGTCGGGCAGATCGGTCGCGGTGCCGAACCGCCGCATCGGATCGCCGCCATCGGGATGTTCGACCTTGATCACCTCGGCGCCGAACTCGCTCAGGATCGAGGCGGCATAGGGCGCCGCGATGAAGGTCGCCAGGTCGAGCACCCGGATCCCGGCCAGCGGCGCGTCGGTCATCATCGATCCTCCCACATTGGTCTTGGCCGGCGTTGGGCCGGCGCGGGACCGGCGCCGGTGAGACTATGGGCTTTTGATGTTTCTGCCAAACGGCGAATCGCTTAGGGTCGACCCCGGAAACGAACTGTATTCGAGAGCGCCATGAAGATCGGATTCGTCATCTATCCCGGCATCACCATGCTGGATTTCGCCGGCCCGGCCCAGTTTCTGAACCAGGTGCGGGGGGCGGAGTTGCACGTGTTCGGCCAGACGCTGGAACCCCATCCCACCGATGCCGGGTTTTCCGTCAACCCGACCCATGGCTTTGACGGCGCGCCGCAGATGGACCTGATCTGTGTCCCCGGCGGGCCGGGACAGGCCGCCGCCATGGCCAGCGAAGAACTGGTCGACTTCGTCCGCAGCCAGGGCGAAAGTGCCAAGTACGTGACATCGGTCTGCACCGGATCCCTCCTGTTGGGCCAGGCCGGCCTGCTGCGGGGTTACCGGGCGGCCTGCCACTGGGTCTGGCGGGACCAGTTGACGGCGTTCGGCGCCAAACCGGTCGACGCCCGGGTGGTCCGCGATCGCAACCGGATCACCGGCGGCGGGGTCACGGCCGGGATCGATTTCGCGCTCACCGTGATCGCCGAGATCGCGGGCGAAGACACCGCCCGGTTCATCCAACTAGCCCTGGAATACGACCCCGCCCCGCCCTTCGACAGCGGTTCACCCGACACGGCCGACCCCGCCTTGGTCACGACCGTCAAACGCGTGCTGAGCGAGAATTTGAAGGTGTCGTGACCCAACGCCTTTCCCGGACCGAACGGGGGTTGACCCGTCTATTGGTGCAGGGTTTAGAACCAGTGTCCGGTACAACGAATTCGGTTCAGGAAAGGCGACGTAATGGCTTTCAATCCGTTCAACAATCAAACCGATATCGTGCGATTCGCGTTCTATCTGGGCGCGGTCACGGATGCCCTGGCGCTGATTCCGATGTTGGTGCCCAAGACCGGTGCGCTGGTTCTCGGCGTGGAACCGGGCGGTCCGTCACCGTTCGAAGTCTCGTTCCAGGGGACGGCCGTAGCGCTGATGGCAGGCTGGACGGTCCTGTTGGTCTGGGGTGCGCAGGCGCCGATCGAACGGCGGCACATCCTGTTGTTCACCGTCGTTCCGGTCATCATCGGAATCGCACTGTCCCTGGTCCTGGCTATTCAGGCCGGGATCTACCCCTTCGACAAGATCAAGTTTCTGTTCATCCACCAGGCCTTTGTATCGGGCATGTGCATCTGGGGCTTCGTTATTGCCAGCGGCAAGGCCAGAGAGTTGGCGATGGCTTAGAGCATGTCGGGCGGTGCCGGTTGTTTCCATTGCCAGGACATCCAGGTATACCGTTAAGTATGCGGGTTTCGGCAAGGGACTCCCGTTTGCGATGTTGACAGTCACAAAACTGGCGCGGACAGCGGGCCTCTCGCGGACCACGATCCTGTACTATGACCGCATTGGCCTGCTGCAGCCCGTGGCCCGTTCCGAAGCCGGGTACCGCCTCTATGACGCCGACAGCGTCCAGCGGCTGCGAATGATCCGCACCTATCGGGATACCGGGATTGGCCTCAAGGAAATCAGGGACCTGCTGTCGGACCGCGACGGAACCGAGATGGGCGTGCTGCGCACCCGCCTTACCGAACTGGACCGGGAAATCTCAAACCTTCGCAACCAGCAACGGGCGATCGTCGGCCTGTTGAAGAAAATCGACGATTCCCAACCCAATGCCGTGATCGGGCCGGAAACCTGGGTCCAGGTCCTGGCCGCCTCGGGCATGGACGCCGAGGATATCCGGCGTTGGCATGCGGAATTCGAACGCAACGCACCGGAGGCGCACCAATCCTTTCTGAGATGGCTGGGCATGACCGAAGACCAGTTGAACAAGATCCGCGAGGGGAGCAGAATTGCGCAGACCGCCTGACGGCTTGGCTCCCAGGGGACTGTTGCCGCAAAGGTTTCATGCCCCGCCTACTCCGCCGTGAACTCGTAGGCACCGATGTCGACTTGTCCGTCCCAAGGCCGCATTGCACTGGACAACGGGTGGATGTAGTGGCGGCCGGGGCGCAACGCTTCACCCGGGTCCATCCCGGCGTCGATCGCGGCGGATCCCGAAACCGGGCGCAGGTCCATCATCACGGCATCACGATAGATCGCCGGTTCGGCCCGGAGGTTGTTGGCGACCTCGGCCGGACCGGTGACCAGCTTGCCGGGGCCGGCATGGATGTTGTTGATCAGCCTTACCCGGGTGTTGGTGTAGTTCTGGACGAAGGTGCCGCTGCGGGCGCTGTTGAGGAAGCTGTTGTTGACCACCGCCAGCGAGAGCTCGCGGCCCTCGCAGCCCTCGGCACCATAGGCAATAGCGGCCAGGTTGTCGGCCCGCCTGCCCTGGTGCAACAGATTGCCGACCAGGGTGGCAAAGCCGCAATTCGGCAGGTCGACCAGGTAACTGGAAGCGCCGTCGGCCTCGTCGTCGATGCGGTTGAAGCGCAGGTCGGTGATGTCGGCCCGGCTCTTGACATGGTGGCCGCCGGCGGTGTGGTGAAGATAGGACCCACGCATCGTGAAACGCGCAACCCGGCCGATATAAACCGCGTGGGTGAAGGAACCGGCGCGGCGGTGGCGGGCGAACTCGCTGCCTTCGATGGTGATCTCGGCATGCGGCAGGGTGCCGGCCAGGATGGCCATCTCATTGGCATGGAAATAGCTGTCCCGGATGGTCAGGCGGCCGCCTTCGTGGCGGATCCCGGCCCCGTTATGGTCCGGCACCCGGGCACCGGAGAATTCCATATTCTCGACCAGCACCTCATCGCCGCCGATCACCCAGATCGCCTTGCCGTTGGGGATCGGCCCGCGGGCCACCAACCGGGCCCGGCCACCGACGCCACGCAAGACCAGCCGGTTCTGGGTCCAGGTGGCAAAATCATCGACATAGAGACCGGCGGCGATTTCGATCACGTCGCCGTCGCGGGCAATGTCTTGGAGTTCGCCGGGTGTCTTCCAGCGCTCACTCGGCCCGACCCGATAGCGCTTGGCAAGCTGGGCCGCCGCCCGCGCCGCCGGCGAAAGTTTGGCGGCCGGACGCCGGATCTCCACCTGCGGCACCGACTTGCCGGGCACCGGGTCGAAAGTGATCGCCTCAACCTGGTCGGGATCGACCGGCACCCGGATGATCTCACCGGATTTCAGTTCGATGGTCATGTCGGCCAGCGCCGGCGCCGCCAGCACCGTGGCCAGGGCCAGCAGGCCCGCTGTGGCCGGTCGGTTCGCCCGGCTTCGCCTCAAAGCCCGCCGTACCGCTTCAAATGGTGGTCGACATTGCCGTACATCACATCGATCATGGTCAGCCGCTTGAAATAGTGGCCGACATTCAGCTCGTCGGTCATGCCCATGCCGCCGTGGAGTTGGACCGCCTCCTGGCCGACGAAGCGGCCGCTTTGACCGATCTGGACCTTGGCGGCCGACGCCGCCTTGCTGCGCGCCGCCGCGCCCTCGTCCAGCTTCAGGGTCACCATATAGGCCATCGACTTCGACTGCTCGCAGTGCATGAACATATCCACCATACGGTGCTGCAGCACCTGGAAACGGCCGATCGGCTGGCCGAACTGGACCCGGGTCTTGAGGTATTCGTTGGTGATGTCGGTCACCGCCTGCATGGCGCCGACCGCCTCGGCGCAGAGCGCCGCGATCGCCTGGTCGGTGACCTGTTCGATCACGGGCAGCGCCGCACCCTCGCCCCCCAGCATGGCGGACTGGTCGACCATGACATCGTTGAGTTGGATTTCCGCGGCCCGCAATCCGTCGACCGTGGCATAGCCGCGCCGCGACAGGCCCGCCGCGTCGCCATCGACCAGGAACAGGCTGATCCCTTCGGCGTCGCGCTGATCGCCACCGGTGCGGGCCGAAACGATCAGCTTGTCGGCCGCCGCCCCGTTGACCACCACGCTCTTGGCGCCGTTCAGTTTCCAGCCGCCGCCGTCCCGGACCGCCGTGGTCGCGACGTCGGACAGGCTGTAGCGCGACTGGGCCTCGGCCTGGGTGAAGGCGAGTTGCAATTCACCGCCGATCAGGTCGGGGATCAGGGCTGATTTCTGTTCGTCGCTGCCGGCGGCGGCCAGCAAACCGCCACCGACCACCACCGTCGCCAGGAAGGGTTCGCAGACCAGACCACGGCCAAAGGACTGCATCAGGATCATGGTCTCGACCGGGGTGCCGTCGAAGCCGCCATCATCCTCGGAAAACGGCATGCCCAGCCAGCCGAGCTCGGCGAATTGGGCCCAATTCTCCTTGCTGTAGCCCAGCTCGCTCTCGGCGATCTTGCGCCGGGATTCGAACGGATAGACGTCCTGGACAAAACGGTCGACGCTGTCGGCCAGGAGCTGTTGTTCGGATGAGAGTGAGAAATCCATGGTTCGACTGCCTCCTGACGACCCGGTCTAAAGACCGAGGACCATTTTCGCGATGATGTTCTTCTGAATTTCGTTGGAACCGCCATAGATCGTGGCGGCCCGGTAGTAGAGGTGCTGTTCCATCAGACCGGCGGCATAGTCGGGCCCGACCGGCGGTTCGTTGCTGCCCGGCTGGGCCTGGCCCGGGAAGGCGGCGGCGTAATAACCGATGGCCTCGATCAGCAGTTCGTTGATACGCTGCTGGATCTCCGTCCCCTTGATCTTCAGGATCGACGATTCCGGCCCCGGCGGCTTGCCCTGGGCGGCACCGACCAGCACCCTGAGATTGGTGTATTCCAGGGCGGTCAGCTCGATCTCGGCCGCCGAGATCCTGTCGCGGAATCCGGCATCGTCGATCAGCGGGTGACCGTCCACCATCTCGGCGCCGGCGATTTCCTTCAGCCGTGCGATCTGTTTCTTCGAGGTGCCGACACCGGCGATGCCGGTGCGCTCGTGGCCCAGCAGGAACTTGGCATAGGTCCAGCCCTTGCCCTCTTCGCCGATCAGGTTTTCGGCCGGCACCCTGACGCCGTCGAAGAACACCTCGTTCAGGCTATGGGCGCCGTCGATCGAGATGATCGGTTTGACGGTGATCCCCGGGCTGTGCATGTCGATCAGCAGGAAGGAGATGCCTTCCTGTTGCTTGACCTCTGTGTCGGTGCGGACCAGGCAGAAGATCATGTCGGCGTGCTGCGCCTGGGTGGTCCAGATCTTCTGGCCATCGACGACGTATTCGTCGCCGTCGCGTACCGCCCGGGTCTTCAGCGAGGCCAGGTCTGAGCCCGAACCCGGCTCGGAATAGCCCTGGCACCACCAATCCTCGCCGGACAGGATACGCGGCAGGTAGCGCTGCTTCTGTTCCTCGCTCCCGAATGCCTGGATCACCGGCCCGACCATGGCCAGGCCGAAGGGCAATTGCGGCGGCGCCCCGGCGGCGGCGCATTCCTCCTCGAAGATATGCCGCTGGACCGGCGACCAGCCGGGGCCGCCATATTGCGTCGGCCAACCCGGCGCGCCCCAGCCCTGCTCGAACAGGATGCGCTGCCAGTTGAGGACGTCCTGCTTGGTCAAATGTGTGCGGGCGGAGCCTGTGGTCGCCAGATCCTCGGGCAGGTTCTCGGCCAGGAACTGCCGGACCTCGTCGCGAAAGGCAATTTCCTCGGCGCTGAAGCTCAGATCCATGGCGACCTCACAGGCCCAGGACCATCTTGGCGATGATGTTCTTCTGGATTTCGTTGGAACCGCCGTAGATCGATGCCTTGCGCCAATTGAAATAGGTTGGTGCCAGCGGCGCGGCATAGGCCGGGCCGACCGGGTCCTCGTTCCAGCCGGCGTCGAAAGCTTCCGGCAGATAGGGATCGGCGTAGTAGCCGACCGCCTGCATCAAGAGCTCGGTGATCGCCTGCTGGATCTCGGTGCCGCGGATCTTCAGGATCGAGCTTTCCGGCCCCGGCCCCTTGCCGGCCTGCTGGTCGGAGAGGATGCGAAGCTCGGTGAACTCCAGCGCCGTCAGCTCGATCTCGGTCTCGGAAATCCGCTGGCGGAACGCGTCGACGTCGATCAGCCGGCCGCCGCCGCCGTCCTTCTCGGCCGCGGCGATTTCCTTCAACCGGGCGATCTCGTATTTCGACTTCGACACCCCGGCGATGCCGGTGCGTTCGTGCCCCAGCAGGAACTTGGCATAGGTCCAGCCCTTGTTCTCCTCGCCGACCAGGTTTTCGGCCGGCACCTTGACATCGTCGAAGAACACCGAATTGACCTCGCGGCCGCCGTCGATGGTGATGATGGGGGTGACCGATATGCCGGGACTGTTCATGTCGATCAGCAGGAACGAGATGCCTTCCTGCGGCTTGGCGTCCGAATCGGTGCGGACCAGGCAGAAGATCCAGTCGGCCCATTGCGCCATGGTGGTCCAGGTCTTGGACCCGTTGACGATGTAGTGGTCGCCCTGGCGTTCGGCCTTGGTCCGGAGCGAGGCCAGATCGGAGCCCGAACCCGGCTCGGAATAGCCCTGGCACCACCAGTCGTCGGTCATCAGGATGCGCGGCAGGAAACGGTCCTTCTGGGCCTGGCTGCCGAAGGTGTAGATCACCGGCCCGACCATGCTGACGCCGAACGGCACCACCCGCGGACAATTTGCGGCGCCGTATTCTTCCTGGAAGATGTAGCGCTGGGTCGCCGACCAGCCCGGCCCGCCATACTCCGTCGGCCAGCCCGGCGCGATCCAGCCCTTTTCCCCTAGGATCTTCTGCCAACGCACATAGTCGCCCTTGTCCAGCTTGCGCCCGTTTTCCAGCTTGAAGCGGGTGTCGGCCGGCAGGTTTTCGGTCAGGAAAGTCCGAACCTCGTCGCGAAAGGCCAGATCGTCAGCGGTGAAAGTCAGTTCCATGGTGATATTCCCTTCAGCCCCCACGGGCGGTGCAGCGGCCAAATGCTAAGGCCCAGCCAGACACAATTCAAGCCGGCAACACAGCCCGCCCGGTTGACGTAGGGTCGACCAGGCGATTTCGCCTCGGGTATCGACCGACTGTCGTGTCCCGGCGTTAAGCCGTCGCAACTGTGTTGGAAATGATTTCCCTGGCGGACTTGGATTTTGCTGACGAAGGGCTGCGATTGCGCTTAAGTGCGCACAGCCGTTCGGCGTCCAATGAGCAAAGGTGAAGGCCATGAAAGCAGCCGTCTGCCGGGAATTCGGCAAACCCCTGGTGATCGAGGATATCGACCTGGCCGAGCCCAAACAGGGCGAGGTCAAGGTGAGGATCGCGGCCTGTGCCATCTGCCACAGCGACATCCTGTATATGGACGGCGCTTGGGGCGGCCAGTTGCCGGCGGTCTACGGCCATGAGGCGGCCGGCGTGGTCGAGGCGGTCGGCGCCGGGGTTTCCAATGTCGCGGTCGGCGACCATGCGGTGGTCAGCCTGATCCGGGCCTGCGGTACCTGTCACTACTGCACCCAGGGCCACACCGTGATGTGCGAGACCCGCTTTCCCCTGGACGAGGAAAGCCCACTGACCGCCGCCGACGGCACGCCGATCGTCCAGGGCCTGCGTACCGGCGCCTTCGCCGAACAGGTGGTGGTCGACGCATCGCAAGCGGTGGCGGTACCAAAGAGCCTGCCGTTGGACAGTGCCTCGTTGCTGGCCTGCGGCGTCATCACCGGCCTGGGCGCGGTGGTCAACACCGCCTCGGTCCGGGCCGGCAGCTCGGTCGCGGTGATCGGCACCGGCGGCGTCGGGCTGAACAGCATCCAGGGCGCCGCCCTGGCCGGCGCGGCAACGATCATCGCCATCGACCTGGCCGACGACAAGCTGGAGGCCGCCAGATCCATGGGCGCGACCCACGCGATCAATCCCAGGACCGAAGACGCCGCCCAGGCAGTGCGCGACGCGACCCAGGGCCGCGGCGCCGACTATGTCTTCGTCGCGGTCGGTGCCAAATCCGCGATCGAACAGGGTTTCGGCCTGCTGGCCCGGGGCGGTTCGCTGATCGTCGTCGGGATGCCGGCCGACGGGGTGAAGACCGAATTCGACCCCGGCCTGCTTGCCGGCGAGAGCCAAAAGGTGCTGGGCAGCAAGATGGGCTCGACCCGCCTCGCCGTCGACGTGCCCTGGCTGGTCGACCTCTACGGCCAGGGCCGGTTGAAGCTGGACGAGTTGATCACCGGCCGCTACCCCCTGGCCGAGATCAACCAGGCGGTCGACGCGGTGCGCCGCGGCGAGGCCCTGCGTAACGTGATTTTGTTTTGATGAGTGATCCCATGGTCGCTGTTCCGTCCCGCTCCCCCGCCCGACCGCCCATGGCATGGTACCCTCGTGGGTGGTTGGGCGGGGGAGCGGGACGGAACAGTACCCGAGAGGCAATCCTGTCATGAAGATCACCGCCATCGAGACCTATGCCAACCGGTTCGTGGGCATGGTCCGGGTCCGGGCCGACAGCGGCGCCGAGGGCTGGGGGCAGGTCTCTCCCTACCACGCGGATATCACCGTTCAGGTGCTGCACCGGCAGGTGGCGCCCTATGCCCTGGGCTGGCCGGCCGACGATATCGACGGGCTGATGGCCCGGATCCCCGAGCTGGAACACAAGTTCCCCGGTTCCTATCTCAGGCGGGCGATGGCCGGCCTGGATACAGCGCTGTGGGACCTGCGCGGCAAGCTGGCGGGCAAGAGCGTCTGCGAACTGCTGGGCGGCACGCCGCGGCCGTTTCGGGTCTACGCCTCCAGCATGCGCCGCGACATCACGCCCGAGGACGAGGCCGCCAGGCTCTCCGAGTTGCACGACCGGTTCGGCTACGACGCCTTCAAGTTCCGGGTCGGGCGGGAATGCGGCCACGACCAGGACGAATGGCCGGGCCGGACCGAGGCCATCGTGCCGGCGGTGCGCCGGGCCCTGGGGGACGACGTCACCCTGTTGGTCGACGGCAACAGTTGCTACACGCCGCCCAAAGCCATCGAGGTTGGCCGCATGCTGGAAAGCCACGGGGTCTGCCATTTCGAGGAGCCCTGCCCCTATTGGGAGCTGGACTGGACCAGGCAGGTGACCGAGACCCTGGACCTGGACGTCACCGGCGGCGAACAGGACTGCGACCTGGCCCAGTGGCGCCGGATCATCGCCATGCGCGCCGTCGACGTGGTGCAACCGGATATCTGTTACCTGGGCGGATTGAGCCGCACCCTGAAAGTCGCCGAAATGGCCGCCGCCGCCGACCTGCCCTGCACACCGCACAGCGCCAACCTGTCGCTGGTCACGGTCTTCACCCTGCATATGATGGGGGCGATCGCCAATGCCGGGCCCTATGTCGAGTTCTCGATCGAGGATGAGAGCTATTACCCCTGGCAGGAGGGGCTGTTCACCCCGGCCCTGGTTGCCCGGGACGGCAAGGTGGACATTCCGGACGGCCCGGGCTGGGGCGTCGAGATAAATTCTGATTGGCTGGCGGCCAGCACGCGCCAGATCAGCGAGGTTTAGGAAGAACCATGCAGATCACCGACTTCAAGACCTTCGTCGTCGCCAATCCGCCGCCGCATTTCGGCGGCCGCTATTTCATCTTCGTCAAGCTGGTGACTGACAACGGCATCGCCGGCTATGGCGAGGTCTATGCCGCCACCTTCGGGCCGCACACGGTGGCCCGGATGATCGAGGATGTCTGCACCCGCCACGTGGTCGGCGCCGATCCTTTCAAGATCGAGCATCTGTGGCGCACCGTCTACAGCCGCGGCTACAGCCAGCGACCCGACATCTCGCTGGTCGGGGTGTTGAGCGGCATCGAAATGGCCTGTTGGGACATCGTCGGCAAGGAACTTGGCAAACCGGTCTACGAGCTGCTGGGTGGCCGGGTGCACGAGCGGCTGCGCAGCTATTCCTACCTCTATCCCGAACCCGACGATCCAAACGACGTCTATGGCGATCCCGACCTGGCCGCGGCCCGGGCGGCGGCCTATGTCGAGAAGGGCTTCACCGCGGTCAAGTTCGACCCGGCCGGCCCCTATTCGGCCTATGACCCGCGCCAGCCGTCGATGGCGGCGCTGGCCCGGTCGGAGGAGTTCGTCTGGAAGCTGCGCGAGGCGGTCGGCAACCGGGCCGACCTATTGTTCGGCACCCATGGCCAGTTCACCACCTCGGGCGCGATCCGCCTGGCCAAGCGGCTTGAACCTTATGAGCCGCTGTGGTTCGAGGAACCGGTGCCGCCGGAAATGCCGGAGGAAATGGCCAAGGTGGCCCGCGCCACCGCCATCCCCATCGCCGCCGGCGAAAGGCTGGCCACCAAGTACGAGTTCGCCCGGGTGCTGGAATGCGGCGCCGCGTCGATCCTGCAGATGGCGCTGGGCCGGGTCGGCGGCCTGTTGGAGGCCAAGAAGATCGCCGGTATGGCCGAGACCCACTACGCCCAGATCGCGCCGCACCTCTATTGCGGCCCGATCGAAGGCGCGGCCAATATCCAGATCAGCGCCTGTACGCCGAATTTCCTGATCCTGGAGAGCATCCAGGACTGGGGCGGCTTCCATTCCGAAATCCTGAAGAGCCCGATCACCTGGCAGGACGGCTACGTCATCCCGCCCGAGGCGCCGGGCCTGGGCGTCGAATTGGACGAAGCGGTGGCCGAGGCCAACCCCTATCCGGAAGACGACACCGCCCTGCACCTGGAAATGAGCGATCGCCCGGTTGGGGTCTAGTCCTTATTTTCGCGCGCGCGGGAGTTTGTTTCGCGCGCTCGGACCTGGGAACACGCAATAGAGACCGGGGCGCGCGTGTACCCCCCTCCCTAACCCTCCCCCTCAAGGGGGGAGGGGATACCAGCGGTGATTCTCAAGCCCGTTAGAGTGTAAACCTCGAGCATTTGGCACGATCAGCAAGAGCGGAGTCCCCTCCCCCCTTGAGGGGGAGGGTTAGGGAGGGGGGTACACGCGCGCCCCGATCTTGATGCCATGTTCCCAGGTCCGAGCGCGCGAAAATAAAGACTAAACCCCCACCGCCCAGACGGCCGTGTCATGAAAGGCGGCGCCGCCGGCCGGTGGCACCGGGTCGCCGCCGACCAAGTGATTGATGCCGACACAATTGGGAAACGCCTCGTCCGGCCAGATGCCTTCGGCAATGATGGTGCCGGGTTGCACGCCGTCGAAGATGCGGGCCCACAGCTCGACCGCGCCGCGTTGGTTGCCGAGACGCAGCCGGGCGCCGTCGCTGATCCCGATCGCGGCGGCGTCGTCCGGGTGGATCATCGCCTCCGGCCGCCGCTCGCGGGCCAACGAGCCGGGGGTTTCGTTGAAGGACGTGTTCAGGAAGGTCCGGGACGGCGGCGTCACCAGGCGGAAGGGATGCCGGTCGTCGGCGCTTTCAATGGCATCCCAGTGGTCGGGCAGGCCCGGCATGCCGTGGTGGTAGGCGCCCAGTGCCGCCCAGTCCGGCTTGAAGTGGAAGCGGCGATCTTCCGTACCGAACCCGTCCAGGAAGTGGGCGTGATCGAATTCCAGGGCACAATCGACCCAGCCCCGGTCGCGGGCCGCCTCTGGGTCACCCTTGCCCGAGGCCTCGAGGGTCGCCGCGACCAGGTCGGGTTCGCTCATCTCGAACCCCCGGTGGGTGGCGCCAAGGCGCTCGGCCAGGCCGCAGACCACCTCGTGGTTGCTGCGTGCCTCGGCGAAGCGGTCCAGAACCCTTTGGCCCAGGTTCAGCGTGGTGTGGCCCCAACCCATGTACAGATCGTCGGTTTCCAGGAAGGTCGCGGCCGGCAGCACGATATCGGCATAGGCCGCGGTCGCGGTCATGAACTGCTCGTGGACGCAAAGGAACAGATCGTCGCGCATCAGGCCCCGGCGCACCGCCGCGCTGTCGGGCGCGACATCGGCCGAGTTGGCGTTCTGGATGATCATCGCGGTCACCGGCGGGCCACCAGCCAGGGCATCCGGCTCGCCGCACAGCACGGCGCCGATCCGCGACTGGTCCAGCACCCGGACCTTAGGATCCAGCCGATCGAGGCCGTGGGCGATAGTGGTGTCCAGGCCCCAATTGTCGAGGCTGGCCAGGAAGGCGCCCCCGCCGCGATGGGCCCAGGCACCGGTCAGTGCCGGCAGGCAACTGATCGCATGCGCCGTCACGGCGCCGTTGCGCGACCTGGTGCAACCAAGGCCGAGGCGCAGATAGCTGTTTCCGGTGCGCCCGTAGAGCCGGGCCAATTCAAAGATCTCAGCTTCGTCCAGGCCCGTGATCGCCGCCGCCCAGGCCGGATCGCGGGCTTCCAGATGCCGCTCCACCTGTTCGTCGAAATCGGTCAGGCGGGCCAGATAGTCGCGGTCGGCCAGTCCCTCCTTCAGGATCACGTGCATCATGGCTGCGGCCAGCGCTGCATCGGTGCCGGGTTTCAGGATCACCGCCTGGTCGGCCGCCTTGGCGGTCGCCGTGCGGTAGACGTCGATCACCACCAGCTTGGCGCTGCGTGCCTTGCGGGCCCTTTGAATATGGCTCATCAGGTTGACCTGGGTGTGGACCGGGTTGGCGCCCCAGATCAGCACCAGGTCCGAGTCCGCGATCTCGCAGGGATCAACACCCCAGACCGCCCCAACGCCCGCCTTCCAGCCGGTCACCGCCGGGGTGACGCAGATCGAACCCAATTCGCCGGAATAGCCCATCACGTGGCGCAGCCGGTCCAGGCCCCAGCGCTGAACGATGCCCAACGTGCCGCCGGAATGATAGGGCCACACCGTTTCCGGCCCGTGACGCGCCGCGGCATCCCGGAACGCCGTCGCCACCGTGTCCAGGGCCTCGTCCCAGCCGATCGGTTCGAACCGACCCTCGCCCTTGACCCCGACCCGCTTTAAGGGCTGGGTCAGGCGCTCCGGGTGGTGCACCCGCTCGGCATAGCGGGCCACCTTTTCGCAGACCACGCCGGCGGTAAAGGGCAGGTCGCGCATTCCCCGCACCGCCCCGATCCGGGTTGGCGACAGGCGTTCAACTTCCAGGCCGCAGGCGCTGGGGCAGTCATGGGGGCAGGCTGTACGGACGATCTCGGTCGGCATGGCGTCTCCTGTTGGTGTCTTCTCATCCCTCGCCGATCAGGTGCAGGGCCACCTGGCGGCGATGCGGGCTGGTGCGATGTTCAAACAGGTAGATCCCCTG
Source organism: uncultured Sneathiellales bacterium (assembly GCA_964344385.1). Classification (GTDB taxonomy): domain Bacteria; phylum Pseudomonadota; class Alphaproteobacteria; order CAYFNG01; family CAYFNG01; genus CAYFNG01. Next base: position 102,839 of record CAYFNG010000003.1, on the reverse strand, counting down.
CCAGGTGCCCAAAACCATGCGCCCCGCCTGAACCGGGATCGACAACTGGGTCGCGGTCAGGGCCGAACGGATATGGGCCGGCATGTCGTCCGGCCCTTCCATGGTGTGGCGATAGAGCGAGGTGTCATCCGGGACCAGCCGGGCAAAAAATCGCTGCAGGTCGGCCAGCACGTCGGGATCGGCATTCTCCTGAATGGTCAACGATGCCGATGTGTGCCGTATGAACAGGGTCAGCAGCCCCTCCGCGATCGGCTGTTCATGGGCCCAGGCCGCGACCTGGCCGGTGACCTCAAACAGTCCCCGGCCCGGGGTGGCAACGATCAGATTGTGACTGGCTTGGCGCATACCTTCTGTCATAACCTAAAACGGCCAGCCGATCACCGCCCACCTGTTGGCAGGTTGCTGTCGGGTCGTGTCGGGTTGGTGTCGGGCTGCTGACAGGTTGCTGGCGTGTCACCGGTTGCCTGACCATGCTATCCCATGACCTGCTTGACCGAACAAAGGTGGTTGTCATGGACAGTCTTTTGAAATCGCTGCGCCTTGAGAAAGGCTGGTCCCAGGAACAGTTGGCGGGAATCGTCGGCATCAGCGTCCGCACCGTGCAGCGCCTGGAAAATGGCGGCGCCTGTTCGCTGGAAACCGCCAAGGCCCTGGCCGCGGTGTTCGGCACCAAGCCGGAACTGTTTCTCGGTATCGATGAGGGCCCGGATTCGCCGGAGCAGGAAGACCAGCGGCTGAAACAATTGCGCCTGGAACGCAAGGTGCGCCAGCGCCTTGGGTTCTACAAGCACCTGGCGGCCTACCTGCTGGTCAATTTCATGCTACTGGTGATCAACCTGCTGACCAGCCCTGGTCATTTGTGGTTCTTCTATCCCCTGCTCGGCTGGGGCATCGGCATCGCCTTTCACGCCATGGCCACGTTCCGCCCGAGCCTTGAGGAAAACATGGTCCGCCGCATGATGGAGAAGGAAGCCGGCAAGGCCTCGGCCAAGGAATAACACCGGTCGCCCTTGCGCCTCCGCACACTTCCCTTGCACCGCCATCATTTCTTTGCCAGGGTCGGTGGTGCGTTCAAGGGAGGTGTCGTGATGACCAAGGCGTTGGTGGACCAGGACAAGCCGCGAACCGTCGCGCCGATCGTGTCGCCGGTTCCGAGCGGCTATGTTCAGTTCCCCACACCGGAGGGCTTCCAGGCCACGGTCGGCCCGTTCTATTCGAAACGCCACGACGACGGCACGATCACGTTCGGGTTCCCGGCCGAGAAGCGGCACGCCAATCCCAACGGCGTCATTCATGGCGGCATGCTGGTTACCTTCATCGATCACGTTTTGGGCTTTTACGTGTGGCGGGCGATTGGCGACAATAAATGCGCCACCATCAGCCTGAACTGCGATTTCCTATCCAGCGCCAGGGTCGGCGACTGGGTCCAGGCCCGCGGCGAGATCACCCGCCAAACCCGGTCGGTGGTCTTCTGCCGCGGCGAACTGCTTTGCAAGGACCGGGTTCTGCTGACCGCCAAGGGGATCTGGAAGGTCCTATGAGCGGCCCACGCACCAGACCGCAAGCCGAAATCCCGGCGACCTATGGCGGCGACGGATACCTGACCCGCGATAGCGATCATGCCGGCGACCTGGAAGATGGCGAAATCTGGCGCGGCTATCGGGTCGCCTCGTCGGTGGCGCCGCTGCAGGCGGTGCTGCTGGCGCTGCCGGGCGAGGAACTGGATCTGGACGGGTCGCCCAACGACCACCTGATGCTGGCCCGGCCCGATCTTGCGTTGCTTCAAGAACAGATGCACGCAATCGCCCATTTCTTCTGGTCCCAAGGCGTCACCGTCCATGTCGCCCAGCCCCGGCAACCGCCGCCGCCCAACTACATCTTCCAGGCCGACCTGTTCTTCATGACGCCGGAGGGCGCGGTGGTCGGTCGGCCGGCCCCGGCACAACGGGCCGGCGAGGCCCGCCACATGGCGGCGGCGCTGGCGACCCTTGGCGTCCCGATCCTGGCCACCATGCGCGGCAACGCCACGTTCGAGGGCGCCGACGCGCTTTGGCTCACCGATGACCTGGTGCTGATCGGGGTCGACAGGCGCACCAATGCGGAAGGCGCCGCCACCCTCTCCGCTCTGCTTGCTGAGATGGGGGTGGCAAGCCGTATCATCAGCGTCGGCACGGCCCGCCAGCACCTGATGGGGCTGGTGGTGATGGTTGACACCGACCTGGCCATCGTCGACGGGACCCGGGCACCGGACGAACTGAAGCACCTGCTGGCCGAACATGGGATCACGGCAATCGAGCTGCCGCCGTCGGACGAGATCGAACTGGGGCGTGCCAACAACGTGGTGACCCTGGGGCCCCGCCGCCTGGTGATGCCCGCCGGCTGCCCCAACACCGCCGGACAGTTTCGCGAGGCCGGCATCGAGGTTCACGAACTCGAGGTCTCGGAATATGGAAAGGCCGGCGGTGCGCTGGGCTGCCTCACCGGCGTCCTGGCCCGGGGGTGACGGCGAACCGGCGACAAAGCAGACCCATCTCCCACCTTGAGCAACCAGGAACTATTCGAACGCCCTCAATCCCGGCGGCGGACGATCTTGCGGCGGGGCAGCAGGTCGGCGAATTCCGGTTCCCGTTTCTGTTGCTGGGCGGCTATCGCCTCGCCCAGATCGTCGGTCAGGATCATCGCCGCGTTCCAGGTGGCGATGTGGTTGAGGCCATCGGCGACACTGTGGTCGCGGGTGAAGAGCAGCATTTCCTTGGTGCCGTGCACCGCCAGCGGCGATTTCGACGCGATCTCGGTCGCCAGTTCCATGACCGCGTCCAACATGCTGTCCTGGTCCTCGTAGACCTCGTTGACCAGCCCCGCCGACAGGGCGCGATCGGCCGGTAGGCGGCGCCCTGAATAGGCCATTTCCCGCACAACGCCGGCCGGGATCAGGTGCGGCAAGCGCTGCAAGGTGCCGACATCGGCGGTCATGCCGATATTGACTTCGTGAATGCAGAACCAGGCATTGGCGGTGCAGAAGCGGATGTCGCAGGCGCTGATCAGGTCGACCCCACCACCGATGCAGCCGCCCTGGATTGCCGCGATCACCGGCACCCGGCAGCGTTCGATGGCGTTGAAGCTTTCCTGCATTTCCAGCACCGTCTGGCGCAATTGCTGGCGGATCCGGCCCTGGTCGGTCTTGCCGTCCGTCGCCAGGACGCCGCCGAAGGCGCTCAAATCCAGGCCGGCGGTGAAGTGCCGCCCGGTCGACGAAATCACCACCACCCGGACCTCGGGCCGCTCGGCGATCTCGGCGAAGGCGTCGACCATGTCCTGCCAGAATTCGACCACCATGGTGTTCAGCGCCTCGGGCCGGTTGAGCTTGAGGTGCACGACATGCTCCGCGATCTCCAGCTGCATCGTGGTCAAACTCATGGCACGCCTCCCCTCGCCCTTTGAAATGAAGGCCCAACTTGTAACACGGCGGAGCGCAACCGCAACTGGCTTGACAGGCCGGGATAGCGCTGGCTTGAGTCTGGCCGATGAGCACGCGAACCGAACATGTCCCCCTGATCGCCGCCAGCCCCGGTCAGCCACGGCAGGTGCGGGTCCACCGCTACGGCACGCCGGGCGCCCGGCCCAAGGCCTATCTGCACGCCGGCCTGCACGCCGACGAGATCCCGGGCATGCTGGTCCTGCACCATTTGCGCGAACGGCTCGATCGGGCCGCGGCGCAAGGCGAGATATTGGGCGAGATCCTGGTCCTTCCCGTCGCCAACCCGATCGGGATCGGCCAGAACCTCAACGCCGAGCATATCGGCCGCTTTGAGCTAAGCGGCGGCGGCAACTTCAATCGCGGCTTTCCCGATCTCGACGAATGGATCGACGACGGGATCGCCGATCGTCTGGGGCCGGATCCGGCGGCCAATACAGAAATTGTGCGCCAGGCACTGGCGGCGGCGGTTGAAAGCCTGCCGGCCGACAGCGAACTCGAGGATCTGCGCCGCACCCTGATGCGGCTGGCGGTGGACGCCGATTTCGTGCTCGACCTGCATTGCGACCTGGAAGCGGTGATGCACGTCTTCACCGCGCCCGAGCTGTGGCCGGACGCGGCCGACCTCTGCGCCCAGATCGGGGCCGAGGCAGTGATGCTGCAACGAGCCTCGGGCGGTAACCCGTTCGACGAGGCCTTCAGCGCGCCGTGGAGCCGATTGGCCGAGCGTTTCGGACCGGCAAAGCCGATCCCCAACGCCTGCCTGTCGGCGACCATCGAATTGCGCGGCATCGCTGATGTCGATGACCGGCTGGCGGCCGTGGATGCCGCAAATCTGTACCGGTTTCTGCAACGGCGCGACCTGGTGGCCGGCGATCCTGGCCCCCTGCCCGCGCCCAAGTGCGACGCGACGCCGCTGACCGGATCCGATTCGATTACCGCGCCAGCAGCCGGCATCGTCAGCTTCACCAAACAACCGGGCGAGACGGTCGCGGCCGGCGAGGTGGTGGCCGAACTGATCGACCCCACCGCCGATGACCCGAACGCCTCCCGCCTGCCCTTGAAGAGTCGGGCCGGCGGTATCCTCTACGGCCGGCAACTGGCCAAGCTGGTGCGGCCCGGACAGACCGTCTGCAAGGTGGCGGGGCCCGAGCCCCTGGCCCACCGGACCGGCAAGCTGAGCGAAGATTGAACCATCACATGCGTTCGGGAGACTGACTAGAAAGTGGCTGTTCCGTCCCGCAAATCGCTTTACGCGACTTTCGGGCCGGACACAAAGGGGAGTGAGAACAAGATGGCGATCGACTATGACCGCGCGATCCAGCAGACCCGCGAGATCGAAAACACCTATACGGCCCGCGAAACCATGCTCTATGCCTTAGGGATCGGCTTCGGCAATGATCCCATGGACCGGGCCGAACTGCCCTTCGTCTACGAAAACGGGCTGACCGCGGTGCCGACCATGGCGACGGTGCTGTTCTGGGATGACAGCCTGGCCTTGAGCACCGGCCTTAATTTCGTCATGGCGGTGCACGGCGAGCAGCGGATCACCCTGCACCGGCCGCTGCCGGTGGGGGCAAGCGTCGTCGCCCGCAGCCGCATCGCCGACATTTTCGACAAGGGCGAGGGCCGCGGCGCCCTGATCCTGCTGGAGACCGAAATCAGCGACCAGGCGACCGGCGAGAAACTGTGCACCAACCGTTCGACCGTGTTCGCCCGCGGCGACGGGGGTTTTGGCGGGCCGGCCGGGTCGGGCCCGGCGCCGCATCCGATCCCCGAGCGCGCGCCTGACAAGGTCGTCGACCTTAAAACCCGCCCCGACCAGGCCCTGCTCTACCGCCTGTCGGGCGACCGCAATCCGCTGCATGCCGACCCGGACGTCGGCGCGGCGGCCGGTTTCCCGCAACCGATCCTGCACGGGCTGTGTACCTACGGTTTCGCCTGCCGGGCCATCCTGAAGGGGTTGCTGGACTATGACGCCAGCCGCATCACCGGCTTCGACGTGCGCTTTTCGGCCCCGGTCTTCCCCGGCGAGACGGTCCGCACCGAAATGTGGCAGGACGACGGGATGATATCCTACCGCGCGTCGGTGGTCGAACGCGACGTGGTGGTGCTGAACAACGGCCGCTGTGAGTTGGGCGGGTAGGTACAAGAAGGGACAGTTACCTTTTGCGAAAGGTAACTGTCCCTTTGTTCGTAGCCTCAGGCGACCAGGCTCTCGGCCGGGCCGGCGGCGCGGTAGCTGGCCAGGGTGCGGGCCAGCCCCTCGGCCATGGTGATCTTAGGCACCCAGGGGAAGGCTCCGCGCAGCTTGCCGAGATTGGGGCAGCGCCGCTGCGGATTGTCGGTCAGGTAATCGGCGTCTTCGGAAACCTCGGACACCACCTTGACCTTGGGGTCGGCGGCGGTTTCGACCATCAGCCGGGCCATGTCGCCGATGCTGATCTCGCCCTCGTCGTTGCCGACATTGTAGGGTTCGCCGCCCTGGCCCTGGAACAGCACGAAGAACATGCCGCGGATCGCGTCGGTGACGTAGCAGAACGCCCTTGTGGCGCGGCCATCGCTGAACAGGGTGATCGGCCGATGTTCCAGCGCCGCCCGCATCATGTCGGGAATGATCCTGAGATCGTCCAGCCGCTGGCCCGGCCCGAAGACGTTGAAGGGCCGGATCGCCATCACCCTGGTGCCGAACTGCCGGTGATAGGTGACGCACAGGGTTTCGGCCAGCCGCTTCGACTCGTCATAGCAGGCCCGCGGGCCGGTGCAACTGACATGGCCGCGATAATCCTCTTGCGTCGGAATGAAGGCCGGGTCCGGATCCCCATAGATTTCGGATGTGCTCATCACCAGCATGCCGCGGCAGCCGCGCCGGGCCAGGTTCAGCATGTTGCGGGTGCCGCCGACATTGGCGTCGATGGTCTCCAGCGGGTATTTCCGGTAGATCATCGGCGAGGCGATCGAGGCGCCGTGTACGATCCAATCGACCGTCTCCTCGATGTCCAGCGGCTCGGCGACATTGTGGCGGATCAGCGTGACATCGTCACGGCCGTCGAGATGGGCCAGGCGCTGGGGCAGGCCGCTTTGGAAGTTGTCAAGTGCCAGAATGCGGCAGGGCGCGCCCGAACCGACCTCGTTGAACCGGGCCACCACGTCGACCAGATAGCTGCACAAAAAGCCGCTGGCCCCGGTGACCAGCAACGTGGTGCCGCTCAGGGCCGCCAGATGCACGCCCATTTCCTCGATAATGCGATCACAATCCTCGCGGATGATCGGTCCGTATCCTGCCATCACTCGGTTCCTTAAGCTTTACGTCTTACGCGACATGGGTCTTGGTGAACTTGGTCAATTCGGCGGGTATGGCCTCGCGCAGGAGCGTGCAGGCGGCCTGCCAGACCATCCAGGGCGCTCGGCCGGTGCGCCACAGATCCTCCAGCAGGCGGACGTCGCGCAAGGTGTCCATGCACTGCCAGAACCCTTCATGGCGGAAGGCCACCAATTGCCGGTCGCGGGCCAGCCGTTCCAGGGGCTCGCGCTCCAGGCTGGTGGCGTCGCCGTCGATATAGTCGAGGATCTGTGGCTCGAAAACAAAATAGCCGCCGTTGATCCAGCCCTCGCCGACCTGCGGTTTCTCCTGGAACTCGGCAACATGGTCGCCGTCGAAACGCATGGTGCCGAAGCGCGCCGGCGGGCGCACCGCGGTCATCGTGGCCAGCTTGCCATGGGCCCGGTGGAAGGCCAGCAAGGCGCCGATATCGATGTCCGCAACCCCGTCGCCATAGGTCAGCATGAAGGTTTCGTCGCCGACGAAGCGGCCGATCCGGGCGGTGCGGCCACCGGTCATGGTCTCGCCGCCGGTGTCCAGCAGGTGCACTGTCCAGTCGTCGACCGGGGGGCTGTGCATCTCGACCGAACCATCGGCCAGCTCGACGGTCAGGCTGCCGGCCCGCTCGCGATAATTCAGGAAATAGTCCTTGATCACCTCGCCGCGATAGCCCAGCCCGACGACGAATTCGTTGAACCCATGGGCGGCATAACTTTTCATGATGTGCCACAGCACCGGTTCGGGTCCGATGCGGACCATCGGCTTTGGCTTGGTCTCGGTCTCCTCGCGCAGCCTGGTGCCCAGACCGCCTGCCAGAATGCCAACTTTCACCGGTCGATCTCCTTAGGTCAGGTCCCGGTCCGCGCCGGAGCCGGCGCGGCGGGTTCGAGCAGGGCTTCGGGTGCCAAAGGCCGGCCGGCCTCGGCGTTGCGGTAGAGGCGCCACACCAGGTCGACGGCCTGGCCCGGTGCCAGTCCTTCGCGGACGCGGGCCAGCGCCCAGTGCTTTTCGTCGGGCGTCAGGACGCCATGGCGGAAGTAGTAGATGCTTTGGGCATAGTCGCCCCAGGCGATGTCGAAGAACCGGTCGATAAACGACTGGTTCTTGCGGGTGTGCTGCACGGTCTCGCCCGTGAACCGCTTCAGTGCGTGGCGAAACAGGGTGGTTTCGGTAATTCCGGTCCAGATCGCCGGCAGGTCGTCACCAAAATCCCAAAGGTCCAGGAACTGGCGGTAATTCGAAAACGTGAACAGGTCCGAAAGCGACCCCTGCCACGGCAGGCCGGGCTTGTCCTGGTAGCGGAAGCCGGTGGTCATCTGGCCCTCGATCAACGGCCGGCCACCATTGGCGACGTAGCGGTTGAGGCAGATATCGATCACCGGCCCGGCCGGGAACAGGTAGTCGGTGCGGCAACTGAGGACATAGTCGTAGTGGCGGAAGCTGTTCTTGATCTGCTGCACGCCGGCGAAGATGCCGCCGAACATGGTCAGCCATTTCCGCTCCACATCGCGCGGCTCGGGCCCCACCGGCGTGACCACATTGGCATCCAGGAAGTCGGGGTCGAATGGCGGCAGGATCTGCAGGTACACCCTCGGCCCCAGGATCGGCGCCAGATCGGTGTAGTCGAACAGGTCTTCGTTCAGGTTGATACGTGTCTTATCCGCGCCCGCCGTCTGCCGCAGGCACAAGAACAGGTCATAGTCATGGTTGCCGGTAATATGCGGCAGCAACTGGGTCAGGAACACTGCTTCCCGCACCGTGCCGCGCATCAGGATCGCCAGGCTGGTCACGCTACCCTCTAATTCGTCGCGCCCCCTTCTCGGCCTCCAGAATCCGCCGCCGTCGTTAAGAAAGGATAAATTTCGTCAAAAATTAACCATGGCTCTTAACCTTCCTTAAAAACCGCTACTGAAAATTAACGAATAGCCGATAGAACAATCACATACGTGGTTAACGAGGCACCCCATGCACGAACCAGTCAAGGTGACGATCGTCGGGACCGGCTATGTCGGCCTGGTTACCGGCGTCTGCCTGGCGCGAGTCGGCCATCAGGTGACTTGCGTCGACATCATTCCCGCCAGGGTTGAGTCCATCAATGCCGGGACATCGCCGATCTTCGAGCCCGGCCTGGACGAGCTGTTGACCAAGGTTCTAGGTTGGGGCCGCTTCCGGGCCACCACCGACCTGGCTGCGGCGGTGCAGGACAGCGAATTGACCATGATCGCGGTCGGCACCCCGGCCCGGGACGGACAAATCGACCTGACCCAGATCGAGGCCGCGGCCCGGGATGTCGGCCGGGCCCTGAAAACCACCCGCGACTATCATGTGGTGGCGGTCAAGAGCACCGTGGTGCCAGGCACCACCGACGGGCTGGTGCGCCAGGCGATCGAAGCCGAATCCGGCCGCCAGGCCGGCGAATTCGGCCTTTGCATGAACCCGGAATTCCTGCGCGAGGCGGATGCGATCGAGGACTTCATGCGGCCTGACCGAGTGGTCATCGGCCAGCTCGATTTCGCTTCGGGCCAGGTGATGAGCCGCCTCTACGCACCGTTCGACTGCCCCAAGATCCACACCGGCCTGCGCAACGCCGAACTGATCAAATACACCGCCAATTCACTGCTGGCGACGTTGGTGTCGTTCAGCAACGAAATCGCCGGCCTGTGCGAGCGCACCGAAGGGGCCGACGCCAATCTGGTCTTTGACGGACTGTGCCTGGACAAGCGGCTGGCACCGGTGCTTGACGGGGTCCGGGTCTCACCCGGGATCGTCACCTATCTGCGTCCCGGCTGCGGCTATGGCGGATCGTGCCTGCCCAAGGACGTCGACGCTCTGCGCGCCTATGCCGACGGTGTCGGCGCCGAGGTGCCGTTGTTGGACAGCGTCGTGGCCATCAACAAACGCCGCCCCGACGAGGTTATCGACCTGGCACGCCAGGCCCTGGGCAACCTGTCCGGCGCCACCGTGGCGGTGCTGGGGCTGGCCTTCAAACCCGGTACCGACGATCTGCGCGACAGCCCGGCCCTGAAGCTGATCACCCGGCTGGGGGCCGAAGGCGCCAAACTGCGGGCACACGACCCGGTGGTCGAGGCCCTGGACGCCGCCGTCACCGGAGTGCGTACCGATATCTTCCCGACCCCGTTGGAGGCGCTGGCCGGCGCCGACATCGCGGTCATTGCCTCGGCCTGCCCGGAATACAAGCGCCTCGACTGGGCGTCCGCGGCAGAGGCCATGAACAACCCGATCGTGGTCGACGGCCGCAACCTGCTGCGCGGCGTGGCGCTGCCACCGACCCTCGCCTACCACCCGATCGGCAAAGGAACAACCACAGGGAGCCCGGACCATGGACGACCGCGTTGGGCGGACGCCGCAGCAACTGGCGGCTGACACGAGACAAGATATCCTCCGCCTGACCGAGCGGTTCCACGAGCTGGCCCATCGCCCGCAGCGTTTCGTGCCGGGCAAGTCACGGGTCCAGTATTCCGGGCGCGTGTTCGACGCCGATGAATTGGTCAACCTGGTCGATTCGTCGCTCGATTTCTGGCTGACCGCCGGTCCCAACGCGGCCGAGTTCGAACAACAGATGCGCCGCCGTTTCGACGCCCGGCGGTTCCTGCTGGTCAATTCCGGCTCGTCGGCCAATTTGACCATGGTCTCGACCCTGTGCGCCGAAGAGCTGGACGGGCTGCTGCGCGACGAGGACCCGCCGCGCCTGAAAGCCGGCGACGAAGTCATCACACCGGCCGTGACCTTCCCGACCACCCTGACGCCGATCATCCAGAACCGCCTGGTGCCGGTGTTCGTCGACTGCGAAATCGGCACCTACAACGTCGATCCCGACCTGGTGGCGGCGGCGGTCGGGCCCAAGACCCGGGCCATCTTCATCCCCCACACGGTCGGCTTCCCCTGCGACATGGACAAGATCGTCGCGATCTGCCGGCAGCACAATCTGTGGCTGCTGGAGGATGGCTGCGATGCCCTGGGGGCGACCTATGACGGGCAGCTGTGCGGAACCTTCGGCGCCATGTCGTCCTTAAGCTTCTATCCGGCCCATCACATGACCCTGGGCGAAGGCGGCGGCGTTGCGATCAACCATCCCAGGCTGGCCAAGACCGCAACCTCGATCCGCGATTGGGGCCGCGACTGCTGGTGCGATCCCGGCAAGAATGACACTTGCGGCAAACGTTTCGACCAGCGGTTGGGTGACCTGCCGGAAGGCTACGACCATAAATACGTCTACGCCAATCTCGGCTATAACCTGAAGGTCACCGACATGCAGGCGGCCATCGGCCTGGCCCAGTTGAAGAAGGTCGACCGCTTCATCGAGGACCGGCGGCGCAACTTCCGCCGCTTCCAGGACGGCCTCGCCGGGCTGGACGGCGCGATCGTCCTGCCGACCCTGGACCCGCGCGCCGACCCCTCGCCCTTCGGTTTCCCGATCACGGTCGAGCCAGGCACAGACCGGCGCAAGTTGGTCCGCTGGCTGGAGGACGCCAATATCGAAACCCGCCTGTTATTCGGCGGCAACATCCTGCGCCAGCCCGGTTTTCGCAACATCGAACACCGGGTGTACGGCAATTTGTCAGCGTCCGACCGGATCATGAACGACACCTTATTCGTCGGCGTCTATCCCGGCCTAACCGACGAAATGATCGACTTCATGATCGAGCGAATCACATCGTTCTTTGGCTGACGCCGACCTTCGGGTGCGTCCCCGCGGGGCTTGTAAGTATGGACTTTACTTTAGCAAACCCTTATACATTCACTATGAGAAAGTCAGCGTTTATGGCCATGGCGTCGTCGTGCGCTAGGGTTGTGAATGCTATTTCGCGGTGCCTGCTACCGGCTGGCTCCGCAAAAAACTGGCGACTTGGAACAAGGCATGATTGACCTCGAAAACATGCAGCGCAATGCACGGCGCGCGAGTTCACTGTTAAAGGCGCTGAGCAACGAGCACCGGCTGATGATCCTGTGCAAGCTGGGGATCGGTGAATGGTCGGTGGGTGAACTGGAAGAAGTGGTGGGGTTGAGCCAGTCGGCCCTGTCGCAACACCTGGCACGGTTGCGCCGCGACGGCCTGGTCCGGACCCGGCGCGATGCCCAGACCATCTACTATTCGCTTTCCGATGACGAGGCGACCAAGGTCATCCAGGCAGTCTACGATGTCTTTTGCGCCACGCCCGGCGACGCCGAGACGGACGCGGAAAAGGAACCGGCGACCGTTCCTTAAGGTCCACGTGCACCGCCAAACCGCGACAAAAACCTATACCGATGCTACAAGTTGTACTAACATCTCGTTCGTACGCTAAATATGCCATGAAACGAGCGAGGCAGCGTGATGCCGACGGGGCGGCGTTCGACGCTTGCATGGGCGCTTGGCGCAGTCGTTGCGGGTCTGCCGATCGGGCCAAGCCAGGCCGCTGATCTGGATATCTTCCAAGCCGAAACCCGGCTGCTGAGGGACCGGACCGACGACCGCAGCTTATTGGCGCAACTCAAGGACCAGGCACGCCGGCTCGACCGGCAAGCAAGTTTGATCGCGGAACAGGGCCGCCGCTTGGCCGAACAGCAGCGCGCCTTGGTCGAACTCCAGGCCGCGCTGGCTCAAGCGGCCCAGAGCAAGATCCGATCGGTGTCCCAGCAGCCCACTCCGCAACCGGTCAAGGCGGCGCAACCACCGGCCCCGACACCCCGCCAACAACCGCCCCGCAAACCTGCGGTCCAAAGAACCGCGCAAGTCGACGCCGCCAGGCGCCCCGACGTCGTGCGGCGGGCCCGGCCCAAGCCAGGCGGCGTCCTGTTGCCCAAGGGGCGCATGGTCTGGGAGCCGTCGCTCGAATTCATTCACTCCACGGTGCGCAAGGTCGAGATCGCCGGCTTTTCGGTCCTGCCGGCCATCACCATCGGCAGCATCGACATCCGCGAGGTTCAGCGCGACACGCTGGTCGCTGCCCTGTCCGCCCGCTACGGGCTGGGAGCTGACTGGGAGATCGAAGGCAAGGTCCCCTATGTCTGGCGCGACGACAGCACCACGACCCGGCCCATCGGCGCCAGTTCGACCTCCGACGAGACCAGCAATGTCGACGGCGCCGGACTTGGCGATATCGAACTGGCGGTGCGCCACCAGGTCAACGACGGCGGCGGCGGGGTACCGTTCCTGGTCGCTGGCCTAAGGGTCAAGGCGCCGACCGGCGAGAACCCGTTCAACGTGGCGCGTGATCCGACCACCAATCTGGAACGCGAATTGCCGACCGGAACCGGCTTCTGGACCGTCGAGCCCAATCTGTCGGCGATCCTGCCGACCGATCCGGCGGTCCTGTTCGCCAATCTCAGCTATGGCTGGAACATCAAGCGCGATGTCGGCAATGCATTCGGCACCATCGATCCCGGGGATTCGATCGGGCTCGGCTTCGGAACCGCGCTGTCGCTCAACCGGACCAGCTCGATCAGCCTGGGCGGCGACTACCAGATCGTCGGCAAGACCACGCAGCGGGGGCAGACCGTGGCGGGCTCGAGCACCCTGCAGGTCGGCAAGGCGACGCTTGGCTACAGTTACCGCCTGAACGACGCCACCAGCATCAATTTCTCGATGGCCGCCGGCATCACCGACGATGCACCGGACGCACAGTTCACCTTGCGCATCCCGACCACGGTGGATTTGCTGGAGCGGTGATGCGCAACCGCGTTTCAGCGCAGTTGCGTCAGGCTGCCCAGGCTGCGGGCGATCCAGCCATTGGTGGCCGGTTGCCGGCCGTCGAATTCGATCGATACCGCGGTCAGGCGCTGGATCAGCCGCTGGTCCTGATTGTTGGTGATCACCGAGCTCAGGGCACCGCCTGCGAAGGGCTGGACTGACGAGAGCCCGGCCGCCAGGTCGCTTTGGTAGTCGAAATGCGCCACCCGGTCACCGTCGATCAGGGTCAGCATTTCGACACCGAAACGCAGCAGGCGATCGCCGGGCAGCAGGAAGCCACCGCGTGCCGATTCCAGTTCGGCGCTGCTGGCCATGCGGCCGCCGCCGAATTCGATCATGGCCATGGCGTTGCCATTGGCCCGCCCGCTGAGACCGATGGCAATGGCGATACCGATCACGAACGCCAGCCCGGTCCCGATCATGGCAAGGTTTCCTTGGAGCGTGACGGGTCTTGGTTTCTGCATGGCTCAGAACTCGTTGGGCGCGCGCAGCATCAGGCCGGCAAGCGCCAGGCTGGTCCGCTGCACCGCCTGGGTGACCGGTGCCGCCGGCTGCTGGTCCCATTCCTCGGCCGCGTTGAAATGGCTGCGGCCAAGATGCGCATGGCTCTCGATGACAAAAAGCGGTCCCTGTCGCATGCCCTCGAAGTCCACGACCGACATGACGCCGAGACCGGTGGCGGGGTCGCCGACAAGCACCTGACCGTCGGCAATCCCTTTAACCACCACGAAATGGCGGTAGCCCTTGAGGTCGATCAGGGCGATCGCCGGGACGCCGACCGTGGTCAAGCGGTCCAGCGGCGCCCAATAGCCGTTTGACGGCACGCCGCGCGCGGCCAGGAATCGCTTCATGTCCATCAGCGAGAAGCCGAGCCGGCCGATCTGGTCGCGGTCGCCTTCTTGGTACATCGCCTCGAACACCTCGCGTTCGTCGACCGGCGTCTCGTAGTGATGCTTGAGCAGTGTCGCCAAAGCAGCCGAACCGCAGCTGAAATCGTATTCCTGGGCGATGACGGTCTTGAACCGGGCCTCGGCCAGCGAGGTGACGTCGACCGAATAACTGCCGCCCGGCCCGGCGACCGAAAGCTCGGCGGCACCGGCCAGCCGCACCGCCAGGGTCACAATGGCCGCGAACAGCAGGCCGACCCAGGCAGTCAGCGGCAGGCCGAGAAAACCGACCGGCCGGTCGGGCTCAGTCATCATCGCCGAACCGGTGGCCGATGGTCACCAGGGTGACGTTCTGGATGACCACGTTGTTGCCGTTGTTCTGGATCGCATTGACGATCCCGGTGGCACCGTCGAAGGCGTGCGACGAGATGCTGTTGTCGGACGTCGCGGTTGAGCCGGTGACGGTCATCGTATTGCCTTCCAGGGAGGCACTGAGCAGGTCCTCGAGGTCCGACGACCCCAGCCCCCGTGCCGCCACCATCTCACCGCCATCCGCTGCCGGCGCCGCCATCAACGCACCGACCGGCAGGTCCTCGGTAAGGGCGGGGCCGGCCGCGGCGATCAGCATCGCGGTGAGGCCGGCACCCAAAGCTGTCCTGGTCCATTGCATCGGTTTACCTCCAAAGCTTCAAACAGACCGGCGGCCGGACCGGATCCGGCCGCCGACGATTCCGCTATTGAATGGGCCGGATCGTGCCCTGGACGTTGGCAACGACGTTCACCGATGCCTGGATCGCATTGTTGTTGCCATTATTCTGCTGAATGGTAGCGACCCCGGAGAAGCCCTGGAAGCCGCCTTCGGCCAAGTTCTCGAACTGCGGCGCCCCCAATTCACCGCCGACGGTGACGTTGTTCTGACTGACGGTCGCGGTCATTTGCGCGTCGCTGGCCGGGGCGGACGGCGGATGGATTCCAATCGACGGCACCCCGCTGGACCCGGCCGCGCCCTGGAAGCCGAGCGCCGACCCGATCGCATTGGCATCGCCGTTGTTTTGCTGGACCGTGGCAAGACCAGCAGCACCATTGAAGATTCCGTCAGCGACGCTGTTGGTCCGACTGGCCGACCCCAGCACCTGGGTCTGCAACTGGGTATTTCCCAGCATCCCGTTCACCGTGGCCGTCGTGTTGCTTGTCGCTGCGGAAGGCAGGACCGCCTGGTTACCAACTCTCATTGCAACCGCGGTGCTGGCACTCATCGCATTGGCATCGCCGTTGTTCTGCTGGACTGTCGCAATCCCGGAATAGCCGCTAAAAGAGTCGTTGACCGAGTTGTAACGGGTCGACCCATGATCGGTCACCTGGTTGCCCCGCACGTCTAGGCCTGAAATTGCCGCGGTATCACCGGTCCCACCAAATGTTCCTTCCCAGCCACCGATTGATGCGGTGACTGCCGTGCGCGCCGCCATCAGATTGTTGTCGCCGTTGTTTTGCTGAACTGTTGCGACGCCGCGACTGCCGGAGAAGGTACTGTTGAAAACCTCGTTGCCGCGATCGGCCTCGGCGAGCGCATCAGACCGGTTGCCGGCCACCGATGCAAGGGTGTCGCGCGCGTGGCCCGAATACCGCGTAACGGTGTGACGGGCGGCGTCAATGGTCGCCGATACGCTGTGCATGGCGACCATGCCGTTGTTGTTGCCGTTGTTCTGTTGAACCGAGGCGACCCCGGAGAAACCCTGGAACGCACCCAGCAGGTAGTTGTGGCGGTAGGATTGGTCGCTGTCTGCCGACGAATTAAAGACACCGCTATCGGTGGAATCGGCGGTCAGTCCATCGGTCGGACCGTGACCTTCATCGGTGCCGGTCGACACGATGACCGCGCTGGCCGCGGCAATGGCGTTATTGTCGCCATTGTTCTGTTGAATCTCAGCAATACCTTGGGCGCCGCCAAACACACCGGCTGCCGAGTTGATGCGATGGCTGGGATCGTTGGCTTGCGCACGAACAAGCGCCCGCGCATCCTCGACCCGCACCGTCGCCTGGCTGGACTGTCGGTTTTGCGAAAAAGAACTGTCGCCCTCGCCGACATCGATATTGGCGGCAACCGAATTCCCGATGCTCATGGCATTGGCGTTACCATTGTTCTGCTGCACGGCGGCAATACCCTGAAAATCCCTGAACGCACCGGCAAAGGCGTTCTCCCGGAACGTTCCGCCGTCCCGGGTCTGAACATTCCTGACGATGCTGGTAACCGTCAGCGAAGGCGAACCGAGGGTACCGTCCAACTCCTCTTCGCCGCGGATATCGGCGGCAACCGCATTCACCGCCCCCAGGACGTTGGCGTCGCCATTGTTTTGTTGCACCGCAACGATCCCCTTCCCGGCCTGGAAGGCGTTGCTGAGATCGTTTTCCCGGTCGTACCGCAGTATGGAATGCCGATCGGCGGTGTGGTCGCCGACCGCACCCCCGACCTGGCTGGTCACCGCGACCTGCTGGTCACGAAACTCGAACGTATCCCAGATGTCGTCTACGTCGTCGCGTGTATCACGGCCGGTGGCGTCGACATTGGCCCGGACCGCGTTGACGGTATTCATGACGTTGCCGCTGCCATTGTTCTGCTGCACGTTGACAATCCCCTCGGCACCCCGAAAGGCGTCACCCAGGATTCCGTTGGCACGGCTACCGGTCGTGGCGTGCCGTAGTGGTGCATCGTGATCGAAAAACGACCCGCCGCTGCCCAAGGCCGGCGAGCCGCCGTCGCTCGGGAACACGCCGACCGTTCCCGTCACGTCGACCGTTTGGTTGGCGTCGCCGCGACTGTTTTCGCCACCGACATTGGCGGCGACCACATTGGTGGCGCCGACCACATTGGCATCGCCATTGTTCTGCTGCACAGACAAAACCCCGGAGAACGGCTTGTAGGCGTCGCGGATCTGATTGTCTCGGTTCCCGCCGGTTTTCGGGTTCGGCGTATCCGCGACCAGATTGTCATGGCTGGTGGCGGAAACGGAAATGTCCTGGGTGATGTCGGCCGGGCCGGTATTGACCATCACGTCAACCGTCACCGACAGCGCATTGGCGCTGCCTTCGTTTTGCTGGTGCTGCATGACACCGATCGCGCCGTTGCCCTGACTGGAGCCGATGTCATTGCTTCGCAGAGAACCGAAATCCTCGGTCTGGTTGTCCGCAACGGTCTTGTTCACCAAGACACTTTGTGTCACATCAGCCGCTTGGGTGGCCGCGCCGAACCCGGCGGCCAAGGCCAGCGTCGAGGCGCTGATCATCAAAAATCGATAGGTCATGGTTGCTCCTTTCCCCTTCCAACCACGCCTGTCCACGCGTTCATTCAGCCGTCGGGCCCAACGACGGCTGTGGTCCCCTACACCCCGTTTGACCCGGTTCGCCCGGTGTTCCTGAAACGAACAATTGCGTGAAACGCGGTTGCTATCGCCATCGGATCCTGTCCGAAATATCTAGATCGAAGGCGTCAGCCTTGGTGCGCTATGGTTAATGAACCGTTAATCGGCACAACCTAACGGACCACACCGGTCAGGAATTCAAAAAAAAGATCAGCCGTCTCAGAGTGCTAGTCGCCGTCGCTTTTTTTTATTTTTTTTTGTGCAACGACGGGCCGGAAACCCTAGTCCACCAGGGCCTGGTAGACCAGGGCACGCAACTCATTGCGGATCGGATAGGACGAGGACGGGATCAGCTGGGTCATCAGGATCACCGTCAGTTCCTCCTGCGGGTCGACCCAGAAGCCGGTGCTGGCCAGGCCGCCCCAGGCATACATGCCGGGCGAGGAGATAACTTGTGAGCGGGCCGGGTCGATGACCACCGAACCGCCGAGGCCGAAGCCGATGCCTTCGTACGAAGTCTCGCTGAAACTCGGCTGGCCCATGGCAGCCAAATCGCCTGGAAGGTGGTTCTGCATCATGAACTCGACCGTCTTGCGGCCCAACAGCCGGACGCCGCCCAATTCGCCGCGGTTCAGGAGCATTTGTGTGAATCTGAGGTAGTCGGCGGTGGTCGAGACCAGTCCGCCGCCGCCGGAGAACAGCACCGCCGGTTTGGTGAAGCGGCTGTCGCCAGCCGCGTCCTGCAGCTTGAAGGCGCCATCTTCGACATATTCGTAGCAATTGGCGAAGCGGGCGCGATGGGCCGGGACCACGTGAAAGCCGGTATCGGCCATTTTTAGCGGCCGGAAGATCCGCTCGGTCAGGAACCGGTCCAGGCTGGTGCCGGACAGCACCTCGACCAGTCGGCCCAGCACGTCGGTCGAGACGCTGTAGTTCCATTCACTGCCCGGCTGGCAGCACAGCGGCTGTTCGGCCAGCCGCGCGACCATCTCGGCCAGGGTCATGGTCTGGCTGTCGAACTCGACCTTGTTGCGGCGGTAGATCCCGGCGACGACGGACTCGTCGAGGAACCCGTAAGTCAGGCCCGAGGTGTGGGTCATGATCTGCTTGATGGTGATCGGCCCTTCCGCCGCCACCGTCACCGGATTGTCGCGGTCACCGCCGACGCAGACCCGCATCTCGGCAAATTCCGGCAGGTAGCGGGCCAGCGGCTGGTCAAGCTGGAACAGTCCCTCCTCATAGAGCATCATCGCCGCCACCGTGGTGATCGGCTTGCTCATGGAATAGATGCGGAACACCGAATCCTCGCCCAGCGCCCGGCCCGAATCCGCGTCGGCGCAGCCCTTGGTTTCGAAATAGGCGACCCCGCCCTTGCGGGCGACCAGCACCTGCAAACCGGGCAGGTTGCCGCTGTCGACCTGCCGCGACATCCAGTCGCCGATCCGGTTCAGCCTGGATGCGGAAAAGCCGACGGATTCCGGTGTGATACGCTTCATTTTTACGTCCTTGCTACTTTGACTTGGTTCGTGCCGAACACAGGTGGCGGCTCAAGCGCCGGCCAAATCCTCGCCGGCCAGGGCGCGCTCGATCAGGGACACCATTTCGGGAATGCCGTATAGGGCGACGAAGGAGCCGAAACGCGGCCCCTGGCTCTGGCCCAACAGGATTTCATAGAGCGCCTTGAACCAGTTGCGCAACGGTTCGAATTCATGAGCCTTGCCGATGGCATAGATCTCGTTCTGGATCGCCTCGGCATCGACCTCCGCCGGCATTTCCTTCAGCTTGGCGACCAGTTCGGCCAAGGCCGCCGCCTCCTCCGGCTCCGGCGCCCGGTAATGCTTGTTGGGTTTGACGAAGTCGCGGTAGTAGCGCAACGCGTAACCGACCAGGTCGTCCAGGATCGGATGGTTGTCCGGCGTCGCGCCCGGCACATAGCGGCTGATAAAGCCCCACAGCACTGACTTGTCCTCGGTGTTGCAGACGCTGGCCAGGTTCATCAACATCGCGAAACTCAAGGGCACCTCCTCCTCGGGCGGCGCATCGCCATGGATGTGCCAGATCGGATTGCCGGCCCGTTCGGTATCGCCCTGTCCCGGGAACTTGCCGCGGAAGCTCAAATAGTCGTCGACCGCCCGCGGGATGACGTCGAAGTAAAGCCGCTTGGCCGCCCTGGGCTTCTGGAACATGTAGTAGCTCAAGGATTCGGGCGCGGCGTATTCCAGCCATTCCTCGATGGTCAGGCCGTTGCCCTTGGACTTCGAGATCTTCTCGCCGTTCTCGTCCAGGAAGAGTTCGTAGTTGAAGCCTTCCGGCGGCCGGCCACCCAGGATCTTGCAGATCTTGCTGGACAGGTTGACGCTGTCGATCAGGTCCTTGCCCGACATTTCATAGTCGACGTCGAGCGCGAACCAACGCATCGCCCAGTCCGCTTTCCATTGCAGCTTGCAATGGCCGCCGGTCACCGGCAGTTCGGTCCGGGTGCCGTCCTCGTCCTCGAAGACCACCGTACCGGCGTCCTCGTCACGCTCCAGGATCGGCACCTGCAGCACCCGCCCGGTCTTCGGCGAGACGGGCAGGAACGGGCTGTAGGTGGCGCGCCGTTCCGGCCCCAGCGTCGGCAGGATGACGTTCATCACCTGGTCGTAGTGCCGAAGCATGGTCAGCAACGCCGTGTCGAACTGGCCGCTGGCATAACATTCGGTCGAACTGAGGAATTCGTACTCGAACCCGAACCGGTCGAGAAAGGCCTTCAGCCGGTCGTTGTTGTGAGCCCCGAAACTGTCATGGGTGCCGAACGGGTCGGGCACCCGGGTCAGCGGCTTGCCCAGGTGCTGCTTCAGCATCTCCTGGTTGGGCACGTTGTCGGGGACCTTCCGCAGACCGTCCATGTCGTCGGAAAAGGCGAACAGCCGGGTCGGCAGGTCCGACAGCTGGCTGAAAGCGCGGCGTACCATGGTGGTCCGCGCCACCTCGCCGAAGGTGCCGATATGGGGCAGGCCACTGGGGCCATAGCCGGTCTCGAACAGCACATAGCCCTTGTCGTTGCCGCTGCGTTCGACCCGGGCCAGCACCTTGCGAGCCTCCTCGAACGGCCAGGCCTTGCTGGCCAGCGCGATCTCGCGATCGATACTCATTGAAAACGTCCAAATTCCTAAAGCAGGGAGGCAAGAACCTAAGAGGCAGAACAAAAAAGGTCAATCGCCCAACCATGCGCGTGGCCGCGCCACTTCCGGCCGCCTATATTGGGGCCATGCCGTCACCGCCCGCCGCACATCTTCCCGCCGACCATGTCTTCACCGCCCCGGCCATGATCGCCGGGCACGGAGAGACGGTCTGGGTCGATGCGGACGGCACGATCGAATCCCTGCCGACACGCGAGGCGGCGGCGCAGGCCCGTAGGCTGAGGCCCATCATCTGCCATCTCGGCGCCGTCCGGGCCCGGCTCGCCGCCCCCGATCTGGTCGCCTATGACCTGTTGGAACTGTTCGCCTTCGTGCTGCCGGCCCGGGCCTGTCTGCCCTCGCCCGCCGGGATCGCCCGCGCCTTGAGCCTGAACCGGCCCGAAACGCCGGAAGCCGAGGCCCTGGTGCTGCTGCAGGCGACCCGGGCGCTGCTCGACACGGTCCGCAAAACGGCCGGGGAAGACGGCGCCGGCATCGCCACTGCCATGCGCCAGGCCGGCTGGCCCTGGGGGCCGGCGGTGGTGGCGGCGCTGGCCGATGGCGAGGCGGAACCGGGCCGGGTGTTCAGCGCGCTGCAGGTCTGGAACCGGCTGCCGGAATGGGGCGAGGCGGCGCCCGAACCGCCAGCGCCGGATATAACGATCAGTTCGCGCGAGGCCATGGACCGGCTGGTCGAACTGCTGCCGCCCGACGCCGAGACACGGCGCCAGCAGCTCGACTATGCCGCCGCCTCGGCCGGTGCCTTCCGCCCCCGACAATATGAGGGCGAGCCCGAGACCGTGCTGGCCGAGGCCGGCACCGGGGTCGGCAAGACATTGGGCTATCTGGCCGCCGCCAGTGCCTGGCTGGTCAAGGGTGGCGGCGCGGTGTGGATCTCGACCTTCACCAAGAATTTGCAGCGGCAGATCGATCAGGAACTGGCCCAGGTCTATCCCGACCCGGATATCAAGCGACAGAAGGTGGTGGTCCGCAAGGGCCGGGAAAACTATCTCTGCCTGCTGAACTACCAGGAGGCCCTGGCCGGCGGCGCGGCCCAGGCCCGCGACACCATCGGGCTCGGCCTGTTAGCCCGGTGGATCGGCGCCTCCCGCGACGGCGATTTCGGCGGTGACTTCCCGGCCTGGCTGACCGAACTGGTCGGGGCGCGGGTGACCCGGAACCTGGCCGACCGACGCGGCGAGTGCATCCACAGCGCCTGTAGCCATTGGCGCAAATGTTTCATCGAGCGTTCCGTGGCCAAGGCGCGCCGGGCCGAATTCATCATCGCCAACCATGCGCTGGTGATGATCCAGGCGGCGATGAACCCGGACGGCCCGGCGGTGCCGCCACGGCTGATCTTCGACGAGGGCCATCACCTGTTCGATGCCGCTGACAGCGCCTTCTCGGCCCATCTCAGCGGCCTGGAAACCGCCGAACTCAGGCGCTGGCTGCGGGCCGATGGTGGCGGTCGTCGCGGCCGCTCGCGGGGCCTCAGGCGCCGCATCGAGGACCTGATCGGTGACGACGAGGCCGGCCTGGCTGCCCTGGACGAAGCCTTGAGTGCCGCCGCCTCCCTGCCCGGTGAGGGTTGGCAGACCCGGCTGCGGCAGGACCAATCGATCGGCCCGGCGGAACGGTTTCTCGGCCTGGTGCGCCGACAGGTGCTGGCCCGGGCCAGGTCCAGCGGCTACAGCCTGGAATGCGACACCGTCGAACCGGTCGACGGGCTGATGGCCGCCGCCGCGGAACTGGGCGGAGCCCTGGACGAACTGTCGGCACCGCTGTCGCGCCTCACCGGCCGTTTGGCGGCGTCGCTGGACGAGCAGGCGGCCGATCTGGAGACCGCGACCCGCCAGCGCATCGAGGCGGCAGTGCGCGGCATCCAACGCCGAGCATTGCTGCCGTTGAGCGCCTGGCGGACCATGTTGAACGACCTGCCCGACAAGCGCCGGGATTCGACCACCGCCTGGTTCGAGGTCAGCCGCGACGACGGGCGCGAGATCGACATCGGCTATCACAGCCACTGGATCGACCCGATGGCCGCCTTCGCCGAGCTGGTGCTGGCACCGGCCCACGGCGCGTTGATCACCTCGGCGACCCTGCGCGACCACCAGGACGAAGACGATGATGGCTGGGACAATGCGGCGGCACGGACCGGAGTGGCGCACCTGGCCAACCCGCCGGCCCTGGCCGGATTCGCCTCGCCCTTCGACCACCAGGCCAATACCAGAGTGGTCGTGGTCCGGGACGTACGCCGCGACGACGAGGCCCAGGTGGCGGCGGCCTATCGCGAGCTGTTCCTGGCCGCGGGCGGCGGCGGGCTCGGCCTGTTCACGGCGATCCGGCGCCTGCGCGGCGTCCATGACCGCATTGCCGGCGACCTGGCGGCCAGTGGCCTGCCGCTTTACGCGCAGCACGTCGACCCGATCGAGACCGGTTTGCTGGTCGACATGTTCCGGGCCGATACGGCCAGTTGCCTGCTGGGCACCGATGCCTTGCGGGACGGCGTCGACATTCCCGGCCCGTCATTGCAGCTGGTGGTTTTCGACCGGGTTCCCTGGCCGCGGCCGACCATCCTGCACCGGGCTCGCCGCGAACGGTTCGGCAAGGGCAAGTACGACGACATGCTGACCCGGCTCAGGCTGAAACAGGCCTATGGCCGCATGCTCCGGCGCCAGGGCGACCGCGGCGTCTTCGTGGTTCTGGACCCGATGTTGCCCTCGCGCTTGCTTTCCGCGTTCCCTGAGGGCATAGAAGTGCTGCGTACCGGACTTGCCGAGGCGGTGCGGCTGACCGGTGAGTTCCTGACACCGCAGGTTTGAGTGTCTGACCGAAAATGCGTGAATCACGCATTTTGGGTTGCTGTTCCGTCCCGCTCCACTGCCCAACCACCCAATGATGGTACCGTTGTGAGTGGTTGGGCAGTGGAGCGGGACGGAACAGCACCTTTCAAGTCAGACTCTGAGCAAAAAATTTGTGCGCAATGACTTGGCAGCGGCACCCGCGCCGCTTACCTCTCGCAGGTATTCGATTGAGGAGAAGGCAATGACCGCGAGCATCACCCCGGAAACCGCCCTGATCTACACCATGGTCATCGTGTCGGCGGCCGACAGCGAAATGACCGATCCGGAAATCCGGGCGATCGGTGGTGTGGTCCAGCATTTGCCGGCCTTCAAGGCTTATCAGACCGATCTGCTGACCAAGGCGGCGGAAGATTGCGCCGCCCTGCTGGCCGAGGAGGACGGGCTGGAGACGGTGATCGGCCTGGTCAAGCAGGCCCTGCCGGAACGACTGCGCGAAACCGCCTACGCCCTGGCCTGCGACATCGCCGCCGCCGATCTGCACGTCGAGCAGGAGGAACTCAGGCTGCTCGAACTGCTGCGCCACCACCTGGAGGTCGACCGGCTGGCCGCCGCCGCCATCGAACGCGGTGCCCGGGCCCGGCACGCGCGGATCTAGGGACAGTGTCCAGACCGGGAGTTTCACTGGCTGGGCGAAGTTTACTACGACCCTTCAACGCCGGTATCAGCGCCAATTGGGGAATAGGTCATCGGAATTTGGAAGTTACGCCAAAGTCGATGCTATAACTCAAGCTGCGGGACGGTTATGTACCTGTTCTGCCGATCGCCCCTCATGATGGGCCCCGGCAATGCATACTTGGTTGCGCCCCTTTGCTTTCGCCTCGTATAGCGCATCGTCAGCGGATTTCATCAAATCCTGGGGCATTGCACCATGTTCGGGGTAACAGGCGATACCGACTGAAATTGTGATACGCGGTAAGGATTTATCACCGTAACGAACCGAAATTGCTTCGATCGCGCTGCGGAGGTTCTCTGCACGCTCAGCCGCGCTCCCCTCGTCGCAAGAGGGAAGCAAAACCATGAACTCCTCACCGCCAATTCGACAGGGAAGCTCATCTCTGTCACAAGACTTTTCCAGCACGGTCCCAACGGCGCGCAAAACCATGTCACCAGCGTCGTGTCCGTGATTGTCGTTGAATTTCTTGAAATGGTCGACGTCGACGGAAAGAAGGCTGAAGGCCGCCCCGGAGCGGATCGAGCTCTCAATCTGATTACGAAGAGCTTCTATGAAATGGCGCCGATTGAACAGTCCGGTCAGTGGATCCCGAATCGACTGGTCATGCAACTGATCACGCATTTTTGCGTTGGCGATCGCGAGGCTGATTTGTTCAGCCGCCATCTGAGCCAGTTTCCGAGATTGCCAAAAATCGGAAGCGGCGACGTCGCCGGTTGGCCGAATGCTCATGAGCCCAACGGTTTCGCCATGTGCAAGGATGGGTAGGCAAAGGTATGGTCCACCATCATGAGGCTCGACGTGCTCACAGGCAAAGCTGATTTCGCTTTGGCCATAAGCATATGTCCGGCCTCGCCGCAAGCTCCAACATGATTCAGGGCGAATATGATCTTGATGCTCTTCCCCGTTCCAACTGCAAGCCCCGTCCAACACGTCGCGAGAATTGGAATAGACGTAAACGCTGCCGGCGCAATCCGGCAGCAGGTGCCGCATGAACATTCCTACCATATCAAAGAGCTCTTCGAGAGAGCGACTCGATTGCAGCCATTCTCCAAGCTCCGAAAGTAACTTAACCTCTCGGGACAACTGCACCTGTTCATCCCGGATCTGCTGCTCATGCTCAGCCCACAACCGAACTTGCCGCAGGCGGCGCTCCCCGGAAATGAAGACCGTTCCGATCGTGCCGAAGAAAAGGGCTACGAACACCGCTGAGAAGACGGCCAATGCAAAGCGCACCCGCTGAAAGAACACCGATTGTATGTCTGTGATGTCTCGGTAAAACTCCACCGCGCCAACAAAACGGCCCTCCAGCAGTATCGGTACATAAATCTCAGCAACTTGTCGTGACGCATCCGGACCTATGACACCCAATTTTTCTTGATGGATAAAGTTATCGATCTCCGTGATGGGTTTATTTGCTTGTTTATAATAGATTTTTCCCGCTGCTACGACGTTAAAATAGTACGGCTTTTTCGTAATTGTTCCTCGGTCCGGCTCACGTGAGGACCAAAACACCTTTCCTTCCGCGGTAAACATTTTGAACCGAAAAACATCGGATGCTCGCGTAAACTGCTCCAGGCGGTCTTTGTCTTCGTCGGCAATGACGCCTCTCGCGAAGGAGTCCTTGCCTCCTGTAACCAGACCGAGAATACGAAGCTTCCAAGTCTCCGCCTGGTTCGCCACATCGTCGCGAACAAGTCGCTCTGCGATCGGTTGAGGCAAATACATCACGGTCGTGAAGGCGAAAACGACAGCACCGAAAGCTAAAGCTATACCATAAACGTAACGCCGCTTTAGCCTGCTGGACAGGATTCCCAGTTGATGCATGACGGCAATCTCCGCAGTTTACTTTGTCAACTACGCCGTCAAACTTTATATTGGGAATGTCTATATCCAGTTAACTGACGGGTTGTTTATGGCTCTGCGCAACTTGGGATTCACGATGTCCAGGTCCCGCGAAGACCGGGGTGCTACACCGCCTTGACCTACCGCACCCTCTCGCCCGGAGATTGCCGGGTGCGAACGGTCACGACGACCTCCATGCCCAGCGCGTCCTCCTCGTCGCCCTCGAACGAGCCTGACACCGGCACCGCCTGGGCCGGTTCCCGGGTCACCGCGACCGGGACCAGATTGGCACCGCCATGGCGGCCGTTGGTCGGGTCGAACTCCAGCCATCCGGCGCCGGGCAGATAGACCTGCACCCAGGCATGGGTGGCGCCAGCGCCCTGGACTCCGCTTTCATTTCCGTCGATCGCCGGGTCGTAGAGATAACCGGACACGAAGCGGGCGGCCAGGCCGACACTGCGCGCCGCCTCCATCATGAAAACCGCAAAATCCCGGCAGGCCCCGGCCTTGCGGCGCAGGGTCTCGACCGGGCTCTGCACGCCCGGATCATGGCGTTCTTCGTATTGGAACTCGGCATGGACACCACGGGTCATGGCGATCAGCACGTTCTCCGTTTCGCTGGCGCCGACCGGATTGAGAAACTGTCGTGCCCAGCGGTTGATCGCCCGTTCCGGGTCGGGATAGTGGCGCTCGATACTGCGGCCCAAATCGGGAACTTCGCTGGCCGGGTAGCTGAACGGAACGGTGCGGGCATATTCCTCGATCGGGAAATCGAAATCCTCGACCGGGTAGCGGTCGACAATGATGGTCGAATCGAAGATCAACCGGTCCGACAGCTCGGCGAACCTGGCGATGGCAACTGAATTCCCAAAGACGTCGTGCAGCCATCGGATCTGGGCCACCGGGCTGGTTGTCAGGGTGGCTTCGATCAGGCGCAAATCATGACTGTCGCGGGGGCGAAACATCACGCGATGCTCGCCGAACCGGACCGGCCGGCGGTAGCTGTAGGTTGTCTTGTGGTTGACCGTCAGGCGTTGCAACAGAGTCGTTCCATCCCGGCGGCCAGCGCCGGGTTATTTGAAATAAGTTTCCGCGATCGCGTTGGCGACGAGCCCGAAGGCAACCTGCAGGTCGTCGAGGTACTTGTGGATCCGGCGCGACGTTATGCGATGGTCGATACCGGTTTCAAGCGCAAATTCCAAGCTGCGGCAGGCTTTTTCAACCGCGCCGCCGGCGCGTCGGCCATGGACCTGCTCAAGGTCGCGCAAATGGCCGATCATGCGCGAAATACACAGTTCGACCGCCCGCGGGAATTTGTCGTCATAAATCAGGAAAAGCGCGATGTCGGCCGGCTTGGCCGAGGTCGGATAACGCCCCCGGAAAGCGTGGTAGCCGGCGACCGAACGCACCAGGACGTCACGGTGCATGGCGGAAAGACTGTCGCCGGCATCGCCGCTGAGCCGGTCATAACCGATATCCAGGACCCGGGTGGTCTGGTCGGCCCGCTCCAGATATTTGCCGATCTGGTAGAACCGCCAGGCTTCGTCGCGGAAGAACGTGCCCTCGGCGATCCCCTCGAAGGTCTGGCAGCCGATCTTCACTTCGCTACACAGATTGGCGAGGTTCGAGCGCCAGATGTCGCGCCGGGTCAGCGAGGCGATGCGGTGGTGGAAGACGTTGAGATGGGTCCACATCTCGGTGCTGATCAGGTGGCGAAGGGTGCGGGCGTTTTCCCGCGCCTGCTGGACCGCGGCCCGGATCGAGGTCGGGTTGCCGGCATCGAGCACGTAGAACTCCAGCACCGCTTCGGGCGTGACCCGGTCGTTGCCAGCGTGAAATCGCGTACGATCGGCATAGAGGTCGAGCACCCGCAGCCAGTCCGACCCGTCCCGGGTTTCGCGGGCGTAGGTCTCGTTGATGTCGATGATCCGCGCCAGGCTCTCGGCCCGCTCCAGATAGCGGCCGAGCCAGAAGGCATTCCCAGCGAATCGTGCCAACAGATTAGACAAGGACCCAGGTATCCTTCGATCCGCCGCCCTGGGACGAATTGACGATCAGCGAGCCGCGCTTCAGGGCGACCCGGGTCAGGCCGCCCGGCAGGACCCAGGTCGACTTGCCGGTCAGGGCGAAGGGGCGCAGGTCGACATGCCGGGGCTCGACGCCGTTCCGCATCAGGGTCGGCGAGACAGACAGGTCGACCACCGGCTGCGAGATGAAATTGGCCGGGTCCTTCAAGAGCTTGGCCTTGAGCTCGCGCAGCTCCTTGCGGCTGGCGCGCGGGCCGATAACCACACCATAGCCGCCGGCCTCGCCGACCGGTTTGGTGACCAGCTGGTCGAGCCGGTCGAGAGTCCGTTTCAGGCCCTCGGGCTCGCGGCAGATATTGGTTTCGACATTGGCCAGGATCGGGTCCTCATCCAGATAGTAGCGGATGATGCGCGGCATATAGGCATAGATCGCCTTGTCGTCCGCCACCCCGGTACCGACGGCATTGGCCAGGGTGACCTTGTTGTCGCGATAGGCCTCGAACAGGCCGGGCACGCCCAGCATGCTGTCCTTGCGGAACGCCTTGGGGTCCAGGAAGTCGTCGTCGATCCGCCGGTAGATGACGTCGATGCGTTTGCGCCCGCCCGTGGTGCGCATGTAGACCCGGCCGCGGTCGATCTCCAAATCGCGCCCCTCGACCAACACGGCGCCGATCTCGCGGGCCAGGAAGACATGTTCGAAATAGGCCGAGTTGAAAACGCCCGGGGTCAGCACCGCGATCGATGGGTCGTCGCTGCCCGGTGGCGCCACGTCGCTCAGCGCCCGGGCCAATTGCTTGCCGTATTCATCGACATTGGCGATCGACAGACCGTCGGCCAGATCGGGAAACGCCCGCATCATCATATGCCGGTTCTCGATGACGTAGGAGACGCCGGACGGGGTGCGGGCATTGTCCTCCAACACCAGGAACCGGCCCTTGCTGTCGCGCACGATGTCGGTGCCGCAGATATGGACGTAGGTTCCGTGCGCCGGTTCAAAACCCTTCATGGCGGTGCGGTAATTGGCGTTGCCCTTGACCAGGTCCTCGGGCACGACCCCGTCCTTGATGATCTTTTCATCATGGTAGATGTCGTAAAGGAACTGGTTGATCGCCGCGACCCGCTGCTTGACGCCGCGTTCGATGATATCCCAGTCATTGGCCGACAGCACCCGTGGGATCACGTCGAACGGCAGGACCCGGTCGATCGCCTCGCGCTCGGTGTAGACGGTAAAGGTGATGCCCAGGTTGAACAGTTCCCGGTCGGCATCCCGCGACCGCCGCTTCAACGAGGCCAGGTCCATGGCGTTCAGGCGGCTGCGCACCTGGCGCGTATGGCCGAGGCCACGGCGGCCGAACATCTCGCAAAAATAAGCCCCCTGATCGTAACCGGAAAGGAGGGCTGGCTTTTCCGCTGGCATGGCGCGAAAGCCTAGTGGGAAAAGCGCATTTTGTCCAATTTGAACCGTCTCCCGACCCGGTCGGGCGCGGCCGCTCTTAGGGTGTCCTCGCCCGCACTTCGCCTTTTCAGTTTCTGGCACTACACTCAGGCAGCGATCCCCGCGTCGTTTTATTGATTTAAAAGGCTGATCAGGCGAAACCCAGCACCAGGTAAGGGACCCCATGTCACAGGACCCGGAATTGATCTTCGCCCAACACCTCGATGGCAAAGGGGGAAGTAATCCCATCGACTGGCCGGCGGTATCCGGCTGGACCCCGGACACCGGTACCATCTGGATTCATCTCGACGGCCAGCAAGAAGCCGCCGAAACCTGGCTCCGGGAGCAAAGCGGTCTGACGACATTCGTCGTTGATGGCCTGTTGGCCAACGAAACCCGACCCCGTTGCGAAGCCTATGCGGATGGCGTGCTGCTCATATTGCGCGGCGTCAACCTCAATCCGGGCGCCGAGCCCGAGGATATGGTTTCGGTCAGGATATGGATCGAACCTGAGAGGGTCATCTCGACCCGTTTGCGGCGCCTGATGGCCATCCAGGATATCGACGAACAACTGGCTGCCGGCAGGGGTCCGGTTTCCGCCGGGCACCTGGTAGCGCGTTTGGCCGCACGCCTGACCGACCGCATGGGCCCGGTCATCGAGGCGCTTGGCGATCAGGTGGCCGACCTTGAGGATCGTCTTGTCGCGACCGACGACGGCGGCCAGCTCAATCTGCGGGAGCTGCGGCACATCTTGGCCGATTTGCGGCGGGTCGCGATTTCGCTGCGGCGCTACATCGCGCCACAGCGTGATGCTCTCAACCAGCTATCGCAAACAGATGCCGCTTGGCTTGATGACCGGATTCGCGGTCGGCTGCGGGAAACCGTCGACCGCGTGACACGGATAACCGAGGAGTTGGACGAGGTTCGGGAGCGCGCCTCGGTCATCCAAGACGAGTTGGCCAACCGCCTGTCGCAGCGCATGGAGCAGACCATGTATGTCCTGACGGTGGTTGCGACGATCATGCTGCCGTTGGGCTTTCTGACCGGCCTGCTGGGGATCAATGTCGGTGGTATTCCCGGCACGGAAACGCCTTGGGCGTTTTGGGCGGTATGTTTCGTTTTGGCGGCTCTCGCAGCGGTGGAAATCTGGCTCCTCAGGCGGCTGAAATGGCTTTAAGCCTCGGCGCGCGACGCGCCCGGTGAAAACCGCGCCACTGAACATTTCTGCCTGACCGGCGCAGGCACGCGACAATCACCGTTGGTTCGCCCATCGCCCCCTGCTATCGTGCGCCCGCTCGAGACGCCAATTCAAGAAGGGAGATGCCGCCATGCAGGTGCGCGCCGCCGTGGCCCACAAGGCCGGACAACCGCTGACCATCGAAACCGTTGATCTGGAAGGGCCGAAGGCCGGTGAAGTGCTGGTCGAGATCAAGGCCACCGGGATCTGCCATACCGACGCCTTCACGCTGTCGGGCGAGGACCCCGAGGGCATCTTCCCCGCCATCCTGGGCCATGAAGGCGCCGGCATCGTGCGCGACGTGGGCGCCGGGGTCACCAGCCTGAAGGCCGGCGACCATGTCATCCCGCTCTACACCCCGGAATGCCGCCAGTGCGAATACTGCCTCAGCGGCCGGACCAATCTCTGCCAGGCGATCCGCGAGACCCAGGGCCAGGGCCTGATGCCGGACGGCACCAGCCGCTTCAGCCTGAACGGCGAGCCGATCTACCACTACATGGGTACGTCAACCTTTGCCAATTTCACGGTCGTGCCCGAAATCGCCCTGGCCAAGATCAACCCGGACGCGCCGTTCGACAAGGTCTGCTACATCGGCTGCGGCGTCACCACCGGCATCGGCGCGGTGATCAATACGGCGAAAGTCCAGCCGGGCGACAATGTGGTGGTGTTCGGCCTGGGCGGCATCGGCCTCAACGTCATCCAGGGCGCCCGCATGGTCGGCGCCGACATGATAGTGGGCGTCGACCTCAACCCGGCCCGGCAGGCCCTGGGTGAGAAATTCGGCATGACGGACTTCGTCAACCCGACCGAGGTCGAGGGTGACCTGGTGGCGCATCTCGTCGAATTGACCAAGGGCGGCGCCGACCACAGCTTCGAATGCATCGGCAACACCGGCACCATGCGCCAGGCCCTGGAATGCTGCCACAAGGGCTGGGGCGAGAGCACCATCATCGGGGTCGCCGGGGCGGGACAGGAGATCGCGACCCGGCCCTTCCAGCTGGTCACCGGCCGGGTTTGGCGGGGTACCGCGTTCGGCGGCGCCAAGGGCCGCACCGACGTGCCGAAGATCGTCGACTGGTACATGCAGGGCAAGATCAACATCGACGACCTGATCACCCACACCATGCCCCTCGACGAGATCAACACCGCCTTCGACCTGATGCACCAAGGCAAGTCGATCCGCAGCGTGGTGACGTTCGACTGAGAATAAAGACGAAAAACGATCATTAACGGCGCCCTCGGGTTCGCCCCGGGGGCTTTTTTTATGGGCCACCACACTATTGGCGAGCGAACCGGTCGCGCTATTAACCCTAAATTAGCTGATCTAATTCATTAGTTCTTTGGTACTTCCACGCGCACGAGCGCAATACGCGAAACCCGGGACCGCGGTGGATTCCGGCTTTCGATGGGTCATGAGAACAAAAATATCTGATTTTCAGAAAGGATAACCAGGATGTCTAACTTGTGGAAAGTTACGCCCTTTGCCGCCGTTGCCGGGGCGTCCCTGCTGCTGGCCGGCCTGTCTTCGGCTGCCTATGCCAGTGACGTCGTGCATGCCCGCACCTCGGACAAGGCCATGGCCTTGGATGGAGATATCGGCGACTGGGCCGGGGTTGACGGCACCACCGTTCCGTTGACCGGCAAGGGAAAGGTGGACGCAGTCGAGATCAAGGCGGTGATTCACGGCGACACCATCTATGTGCTGGCCAGTTGGGCCGATTCGTCGGAAGACCGCCTGCACAAGCCATATGAATGGAACGAAGCCAGCAAGTCCTACAAAGGTGGCAAACAGCGCGAAGACCGGTTGGCGATCTCCTTCGCCATGTCGGGTGACTTCTCCGCCAACAAGATGGACGGCAGCAACTTCACCGCCGATGTGTGGCATTGGAAAGCGTCGCGATCAGACCCTGCCGGGGTTGCCCAGGACAAGATGTGGACGGTGTCGTCGGAGCCCTTCGAGAAGGGTAAGACCTTCAAGACAAAGAGCGACAAGCCGGTTTACCTGGCCCGGTCCAGCGACAGTGGCGACCGGCTTTACAAGCCGGTCAAATACGACGTCAAGCAGGATCAGGTGATGCCGCGCTATGCGGTCAACATGAACCCGACCGGCAGCATCGCCGACGTCAAGGCCAAGAGTGTCTGGCGTGACGGTCGCTGGTACCTCGAACTGAGCCGCAAGCTGGACACCGGCCATGCCGATGACGCGGTCATTCCCGCCAACGGCAAGATCAAGATCGCCATCGCCGCCTTCAACGGGGTATCCGGCAAGCGGCACAGCGTGTCCGAAACCCTGACCTTGGTGACCGGCAACGCCGCCATGTAGGCTAAAGCCGTTCGGCATCGGGCGGGTTCGCCCGCGGTATCTGGTGATTTCGGTAGGTGGTTATGACGTCTGGGAAAACCGACAAGCCGACGGCCGGTAACGGCCGTCGGCGGCAAGTCAAACTCTCGCATGTCGCCGCGGCGGCGGCGATCCTGACCTTCGGCATGCTGCTGGGTGTCGGCGGGTTGGTGTTCACGAAATTGGCGGACATCGAGACCGTAGCCGTCGAAACGATGACCGCCATCCCGCAAAGTATGTCAAAGCAACAGGGCGCCTTGGATGCCGAGAAACTGATCCGCTTTGCCGACACGACCATCGATGCACCCGACAAGCAGCAGCGGGCCCGGGCGCTGGCGTCGTTCCAGGAGATCGCCGGCCGCATCGCCGCCAGTGGCGGAGATGCGGACCGCGCTCTGGTCGGGCAAGCCTCGGAAGCAATTGCCGAGGCCGGTGTCCATGGCGATGTGCAGGATGACTTGCGGGCCGCACGGCACCAATTGTTGGCTAAGGCTTCTGAGATCATCGCCACGGTCGACGATACGCTGGGCTCGATCATCGAGGATTCCGCCGCCAATCTGGAAGATTCGATCGCCGACCTGGAAGGCGCCTCGCCCGACGAAGTGACGGAGATCCAGGAAAGTATCCAGGGCGTCTGGTCGATCAACGAGGCTGCCAACGGCCTGTTGACCGTCCTGCGCGACATGCGCGGCGTCCTGATAGGCCTCGGCGCGATCGAGACGGAAGCGGAGATCAATCAGGCCGCCAAGACGTTCCGTGCCTTGAGTGCGCGACTGCCGCACATGATCGGCCGGTTGCCCAGCACGGGCGACTATGAATTCCTACCGACCGCCGTCGAGGAGTTCCGGGCCCTGGAATCGGCGTTCGAACTACAGGCCAAACTGCAGGCCGAGATAGCGGAGAGCGTGGCCAAGGCGGCGGAAACCGAAACCATCCTGAACCAATTGTCGGCGGTCATGACGACCGCCGCGGCCGAAGCCGCCGATGGCAGCGTCAGCCGGTCCAAGGCAACCGTCGACTACGTCGCAACCGTGGTCAACAGCTCGGGGGTCGCAATGGTGGTCCTGGCGGTCGTCCTTTCGGCTCTTGCGTTCCTGGGCTACCGCGAAGTGCTGGTGCCGCTGGTCAACATCAACAAGGCGCTGTACGCCATCGCCGAACGGCGAACCGACGTGACCATGCGGCAGAGCCGGCTGCAGGAGTTCGAGACGGTACGGCAGTCGATGCTGGACCTGAGCGAAGCGCTGGCCGAGACCGATCGGCTGCAGAAGGTCGCCGAAGAGGCGCGGCAGGCCGAAATCGACGCCGAGCGGCGCGCCGAGGAGCAGAAACGCCAACAGGAAGCGGCCGAGCGCGACGCGGCGGAAGAAATGCAACGGGCTGAGACCGAGCGGATGAAAGAGGAAGCCGAACGGGAACGCCGGGTCGAAGCGGAAAAACGCCAGGCCGAAGAAGCCCAGAAAAAACAGGCCGAGGAAAAACGCAAGGCCGAGATGCTGGACCTCGCCCAGCGTTTCGAAACCTCGATCATGGCCGTCGTCAATCGGGTCTCGAGCGCCTCGGACGAAATGCGGATGGCGGCCGAATCCATGTCCATGACCGCCAAGGAAACCAGCACCCAGTCGGCCGAAGCGGCCGACGCGACCGAGCAGGCCAGCGCCAATGTCGGCACGGTGGCAAGCTCGGCCGAGGAAATCTCCGCCTCGATCGGCGAAATCAGCCGCCAGGTCGGCCAGGCGTCGACCGTGGCACGCGGCGCCGTGGTCAAGGCGGACGAGACCAATACCACGGTGCAGGGCCTGGCCGAGGCGGCCGAACGGATCGGCGAAGTGGTCGGCCTGATCAACGATATCGCGGCCCAGACCAACCTGTTGGCGTTGAACGCGACGATCGAGGCGGCCCGGGCCGGTGAGGCCGGCAAGGGCTTTGCGGTGGTGGCCTCCGAGGTCAAGAACCTGGCCTCTCAGACCGCCCGGGCGACCGAGGAGATCGCCAGCCAGATCGCCGGCGTGCAAGATGTCTCGAAAGGCACGGTCGAGGCGATCCAGGAGATCGCCAAGACCATTGCCGATATCAACGAGGTCTCGACCACCATCGCCAGCGCGGTTGAGGAACAGACCGCCGCGACCAGTGAGATCAGCCGCAATGTCCGCCAGGCCGCCGCCGGCACCGAGAAGGTTTCCGGCAACATCGCAACCGTCAACGCGGCGGCCCAGGAAACCGGCCAGGCAGCGGCCCAGGTCCTGTGTTCGGCGGACGAACTATCCAACCAGTCGGACCAGCTGAAACAGGAAGTCGAGAAGTTCCTGGTCGAGATCCGCGCCGCGTAGCGCCTCGCCGCAGCCCGCCTCCGTCCCACCGAAACGCAGGAGGGTGGAGCTTCGGTGACGGTGAATACCGTCGAAGAAATGCTCCCGCTCCTAAACGGCACGCACCGGCCTTTCCCAGTTGAAGGGTGAGGCCGGGCGGGGCAGTATGGTTTGCTCGGTCGCCGCAGTCGGGATTTCGTAGGCGGCCGATGATTTCAAACCAAATTAAAGCAGGGAGGGGGAGTATGACAAACGGTTTTTGGGCATCCATGGGCGCTGCGGCGATGGTGGCGGCGACCTTGGCCGGTGGCAGCGCACAGGCCGGCAAATTGGTGCGGATCGCGACCATGCCGGCCGGGGCCGAGGTCACCGGGGTCGCGGTCAATGATCTGGGTGAGCTGTTCTTCAACGCCCAGCATCCAGGCGGCAAGAGCACCCATAAGGACGGCGGCCCGGCCGCCCTAGTCGGCTACATCCCCAGCCTGGATATCAACAGCTTCAGCGGTGCCGGCATCGCGATCCCGGGCGAGAACGACCGGGGGTCGGTGCAGGCGGTCAGCGGCGGCTATCGGGTACTGGCCAAGTCGGGCGACAAGTTCGGCAATGGCCAGGTGATGGGCGGCGTCTACGACACCAAGGGCAATTTGATGTTCATCAGCAACGATGTCGACTTCAACGCCCTGATCCCGCTGAACGCCAAGGAAGCCTATCTCTACACCGCCTTCGAGGGCGGCGGGCGCCTGGGCGTGTCGGCGGTTAGCCGCCTGAAGCTGATCCGGTCCCAGGGCGAATGGCAGGCCGATTTCGGGCAGTCGAAGATGATCGACCTGAGCGGCGTCGAAGGCGGCTGGGTGATGTGCTACGGCGCGATCACGCCCTGGGGCACGCCACTCTTTGCCGAGGAGTACTACTTCTACAACACGGCGCTTTGGAACCATCCGGCCCTGCACGACGAGGACGAGCGCCCGTCGTACAAGAAGGGCAACGACATGGTCTATCACATGCCCAAGATGATGAACCGCTATCTGGGCCGGGCCTCGAACCCGTATCGCTACGGCTACAACATTGAAATGAACAATGCGGCCAGCGAGAACGACGTCTCGTTCGTCAAGCATTACGTGATGGGCCGGCTGAGCCACGAGAACGCGGCGATCATGCCGGACGGCCGCACCGCCTATCAGTCGGACGATGATTCGGCCAAGTACACCGACGCCAAGTACAACACCAATTCCGGCGGGGTGCTGTTCAAGTTCGTGGCCGACCACAAGGCCGATCTCAGCTCAGGCACGCTGTATGCCGCCAAGCTGACCCAGGATGCGGGCTCTGACATCCGCAAAACCGGCTTCGCGGTCAGCTGGGTCGAGTTGGCCCATGGCGACAATGCGACGATCGGGAAATGGATTGCCGAATATGACGGCATCGGCACGTCGGCCCATGTCGAGGGCCAGTCCAACTATATCAGCGACGCCGACGTCAACAACTGGGCCGAGGGCAAGCTGGGCAAGGACCTGAACGGCGACGGCACGGTCGGCAGCTACAAGGACGACCGGCCGGCCTTCCTGGAAAGCCGTAAGGCGGCTGCGGCTTTGGGGGCGACCAATGAATGGAACAAGCTGGAAGGCGTCACCGCGACCCGCCATACCTTCTACCTGGCGGCTTCGGAGGTGTCCGAGACCATGGCCAAGGGCTGGGGCGATGTTGGCTGGGCAACCGGGGCCAAGGACAAAACCAATGACGGCGCGATCGCGTTGGACAAAGAAGGCTGCGGCGCGGTCTATGCCGCCAAGCTGACCGCGGACTACAACATCACCCGGCTGGAACCGTTCGAGGTTGGCACCACGACCGACGGCAAGAAGCAGTGCGACCCCAACGGCATCGCTAAGCCGGACAACATCTTCGCGTTGGCTGGTGGCGGCTTGCTGATCGGCGAGGATGCGGGCCGCAAGTCCCATCCGGTCGACATGCTGTGGCTGAAGAAATAGGCGCGTCGAAACCACCGCGCGGTCGGAGCGTTTGACACCGGCCGCGCAGTGGCGCCGCTTTCCCTGTTTGTCCGGCGATCGGATTCTGCTATATCAGGAGCCGACAGGCGGGCGTAGCTCAATGGTAGAGCAGAAGCTTCCCAAGCTTACGACGAGGGTTCGATTCCCTTCGCCCGCTCCAAATCCCCAACCCGCACGCTACCCAACCATTTGTCGCCATGCGGCAGTGACTGCGTATTATTTCAAGAAACACCTAGAACTTCGTCAACCTTAACTGTGCAAAGCCCGATTTCTTCTTTGGTGTGCGTGGAATTCATGCCATACGGTTAGAAGAGTTCTGCGTCGCACCAACCGACGTACTATGTTGTTTCTTGGGCTGATGGATGCGGAAGCGCTGTAAACCACTGGACCGGGCACCTGTACGCGGCAGTTTCGCTATCGCCGCCCAAAGGTTCAGCCACACACTTTTCGAAATCGATTGGGTCTTCCTGCGCGCTGCATTCGCCGCCCTGCTCGCCTGCCTGATTCCGCTGACCGCACTGGCCCAAGAGGAGGAGCCCAGCCGCCTCAAAACCGCCATCGTAGTCGGCAGCGAACTCGACTACCCACCCTTTGCCTTGGTCACCGAGGACGGCCAAGCGGACGGCTTCTCGGTCGACCTGATGAAAGCGGTCTGCGAGGTCATGGGGATCGAGGTGACCTTCCGGGTCGGACCGTGGAACCAGGTTCGCAGGGCATTGGAAGTCGGCCAGGTCGATGCCCTGCCCTTGGTTTCGTATTCCGAAGATCGCGAGCGGGTGTTCGATTTCACCGCTCCACACACCGTGTCCTACGGTATGGTCTTCAAGCGCCGGGACAGCCCGGATATCGACGATATCGAAGACCTGCGCGGCAAAGCGGTCATCGCAATGCGGGCCGACGCGACCCATGACTGGCTGTTGGAAAACCAGATCACCGACCGGCTTGTGCTGGTCAAGACCGTGGCCGACGCCTTGCGCCTGTTGGCGAGCGGCCGCCACGACTATGCGTTGATACCGCGGCTGGTCGGCCTGCTGACGGCCAAGTCTTTGAACCTGAACAACCTCGAAACCACCGGGCCGAAGGTCGGGGTCTATGGCCGCGGCTATGGATTCGCGGTGACGGAAGGTGACTACGCCCTGTTGCAGCAATTGAACCAGGGCCTGGCGATCGTCAAGGAAACCGGCCAGTACGATGCGATTTACGAAAAATGGTTTGGCATCGTCGACCCGGCCGGGGTGCCGACCGAAACCATCATACGCTACGCGACCTGGAGTGCGGCCGGGGTTGCGGCGCTTGCGGCGCTGGTCATGGCCTGGATCATCTCGTTGCGCAGCAACGTTGCCCGCCGCACCCGGGAACTGGCGGACGAACAGAACCGATTGCAGGAAATTATCTGGGGAACCAATGCCGGGACCTGGATCTGGGACGTTCGCAGCAACCAAATCTGGTTCAACGACCGCTGGGCGGAAATCGTCGGCCACCGAACGGAGGAGTTGGAGCCGATCACCCTGAAGACCTGGACCTCTCGCTGCCACCCCGAGGATTTCAAGCAGGCCAAACGGTTGCTGAAGCAGACTTTCTCGGGGGAAAACGACTACTACCACTGCGAAACCCGCCTGCGCCACCGGGACAACCATTGGGTGTGGGGGCTGCTGCGCGGCCGCGTGGTGGAGTGGTCCGCCGACGGCAAGCCATTGCGGATGTCCGGCACGCTGACCGACATTACCGATCAAAAGACCGCCGAAATCGCACTGCAGAAATTGTCGTTGGCGGTCGAGCAGAGCCCGTCATCGGTGATGATCACCGATCCCGGAGGACGTCTGGAATATGTCAATCCGAAATTCGAAAGGCTGACCGGCTACACCATGGCGGAAGTCGTCGGGCGAAATCCACGGTTCCTGGGTTCGGGTGAGAAATCCCGCGAGGAATATCACGAATTGTGGGAAACCATTCTGGCCGGCAAGGATTGGCATGGGGAATTCCACAACAAGCGCAAGGACGGATCCCTGTATTGGGAGTCGGCAACAATCTCGCCGATCAAGTCGCCCGACGGCAAGATCACAAACTTTCTGGCGGTCAAGGAAGACATCACCGAACTGAGGGCCGCCGAGGAGACGTTGCGCCGCACCCAGCGGCTGAAAGCGGTCGGGCAATTGACCGGCGGTATCGCCCATGATTTCAACAATCTGCTGGCCATCATCATGGGCAATGCCGAACTGATCGACAGCAAATTCGCCGATAATGAAGAGCTTCTGCGCCATGTCGCGGCGATCAAGCAGGCGTCGAAACGCGGCGCGTCGCTGACCCAACGTTTGCTGGCGTTCTCGCGGCAAACCAAACTGGCGCCCGTGATCACCGACTCTGCCAAACTGGTCGAAAGCTTAGAGGATATGCTGCGCCGGACGCTGGGTGAAACCATCGAATTGCGGATCGAGCGCGCGGTTAATCTCTGGCCAGCGAAAATCGACCCCTATCAGTTCGAAAATGCCCTGATCAACCTGGCGATCAACGCAAGGGATGCCATGCCTGAGGGCGGGGAACTGCTCATCAAGGTCGACAACGTCACCTTGACCGAGGCCTATGCACAGCAACAGGAAGAAGTCGAGCCCGGTGATTATGTCCGTGTCAGGGTGATCGATACCGGCGGCGGAATGACGGATGATGTTGCGCGGCGTGCCTTCGAACCATTTTTCACGACCAAAGGCATCGGTTTGGGCAGCGGTCTCGGCCTCAGCATGGTCTACGGATTCGTCAAGCAATCCGACGGCCATATCACCATCGAAAGTGAGATTGACCAGGGCACGACGATTGACCTGTTTCTGCCACGGGCGGCTGACCGGGAAGGCCAAAAAGCCGAACCGCAGGAGATGCAACAAGCCATTTCCTAGTGCGTATCCACTCATACGAGGTCATTTGATACGCCTGGCGCGATTGCCGCAATTCTTTACAGTTTTGAAACACCGCAATCGCGCGAAATTAACCAAACCATTGAAATTTCTGAGTTTCCCAACCCCGGCACATTTCTTGCGTAACGTAGATCAATACTACGTGAACGGCGGGACTGGTCTGCCCGAACCGTTCGCGAACCCGGGAGTTGCAGGTAGTGTACAAAAAAAGAGTAACATTCGGGGCGGCAATCCTGGTCGTGGGTCTCACCTTGGCCGACCAGGCCGGATCATCCCTCATCAACCTCGAAAACGCCGATCCGCCCGGCTTGACCATCAGCCAGGCTTTTGGCCCCGACGGTGGTTCGGCCGGTCAGGACAAGACGGCCCAGTCCGGCACCGACGCGGACCTGGGCTTCGATGCCAGCCAGGTCAACGAAACCGTCATCCTGGCGGCACCGGGCGAGGTCTTGATGCCGGTCCTTACCCCCGATACCACGTCTTTCGATCATCTGGGGACCGGGGGCAATGTGGTGCTCTTCGACCAGTTCCTGGTCCAGCATGACCCCTGCTCGCCCGGATCGGGTGGCGTGCCGGCGGGCTGCGTGACGGCCGACGGCGATACATTCGCGGTTTCCCACCTGGAGCCCGACGCCTACACCCTGCAAATCAGCGAAATCGCGCCGGCCAGCGGTTTAAGGGGGGTCCAATATTCCGGCGAATACAGTATTCCGGAACCGGGCAGCCTCAGCCTTCTTGGGGCCGGCTTGCTGGGTCTGGGCGCCATATTGCGGCGACGGCACAAGTCGAAGGTTAAATAGCGCTCAGTTCGCGGCGCTGGCGGACAGTTTGTCGGCCCGGGCGCGCAAGGCATCAAACAACCCGTCGATCCCATTGCGGCTGACAACCGCGGAAAATTCCTGCCGATGGGTCAAAGCCATGCTGACCCCGGCGACCACGACATCGACGATCTTGGCCTGGCCGTTATAGTTGCGCACCCGCCAGCCGGCTTCGATCGGCGGCCCGGCGGGGCGGCGGATGCGGGTGTTCACCACCACGTCGCGACTGTTGAGTTCGGTAGTGCCGATGACTTCGAAGGTTTCGCCGGCATAGCCGCCCAGCCGGGCGGCATAGGTCTTCAGGATATAGTCGGCAAACAGGGTGCGGTAGTCTTCCCGCTGCTCGGGCGTTAAGGTCCGGTAGTGACGCCCCAAAGCCACACGTCCGATCAGCTTGAGATCAAAGTCCTTGGCCAGCAGGTCACGAAACTCTCGTTCCCGGGTCGCCAGGTCGACATCGCTGCGCTGCAACACATTAATCGCCTTGCCGGACAATTCGCGGATCAGGGCGGCGGCGGCGGCGTCATCGGTCGCCTGCCCGCTGCCGGCCAAAACCAGCCCGCCGATCAGCACCAGGATTGTGGCTATCCAACGGGACCGACTTCCGACGGGCCCGTCCTTCCTATTGGGGTCAGTTGAATGTGTCTCTTCGGCGCTGAATAACCTCATGCCGCCAAGTTAGCATGCGAACGATCCAAGGGCCAAGACGCCGGACGTTGCCGCGTCGATCACGATCGCCGCAACCATGAACAGGATCTGAAGCGCCATGGCGACCGCCAGTCTTTGCCCGACCAAATGTCGGCTCGCTGGACTTCGTAAGATAAACGGCATCATTTCCTCCATGGCGAACGGCACAACCGGACGGTTTTTATCTCGCCAATCCTCAACGTTTCCAGGATCGCAGCCCCACGCTGCATTGTCTGTGACCACCATCACATGGCGCCTGCGCCTCGGTTGACAGGCTGACCGGGATGGTGCTGAATGCCGGCCCCATCGAGCATGATCGGCTCACCGGCCTTGGCCGGCGCTTGTCGGTTTGGCCTATTTTGTCATTGGCACCAACACGAGGTTGCGATGAGCGGCGGGATCCCCTTCGTCAAGGACATGGACGTGGCCTATGGCCGGGTTTATCAGGTTTCGCCGTTGATCCGGCGCGTCACCGCGCAGAATCCGGGACCCTTCACCTTCTACGGCACCAACACCTACATCATCGGCCAGGACCGGGTGGCGATCATCGATCCGGGGCCGGCACTGGACGAGCACATCGAAGCGGTGATGGCCGCGATCAAAGGTGAAGTGGTCAGCCATATTCTGGTCACCCATACCCATCGCGACCATTCCCCGGCCGCCGCCGCGCTGAAGGCTCGGACCCGGGCCGCGACCTACGGGTTCGGCCCCCATGGCAGCCGCCGGGCCGGGCCACAGGTCGAGGAAGGTGCCGATTACGACTTCGCGCCCGACCACCAGGTGCGGGACGGTGAGGTGATCGCCGGCCAGGGTTGGAGCCTGACTGCCGTGCACACGCCCGGGCATACGTCGAACCACGTGTGTTACGCGCTGGCGGAAGAAGCCGCGCTGATCAGTGGCGATCATGTAATGGGCTGGTCGACCTCGATCGTGTCGCCGCCCGACGGTGACATGCATGCCTATATGGGCTCGCTCAACAAGCTGCTGGGTCGCGACGATGAATTGTTCTGGCCGGCGCACGGCCCGGCGATCCGCGATCCCAAACCATTCGTCAGAAGCTTCATTGCCCACCGGCAGGACCGCGAACGGCAAATTCTGGCTTGCCTGGAAGACGGCATCGAGGAGATCCCGACCATGGTCACCCGGATGTATGCCGATGTGCCGGCCGGCCTGCATCCGGCCGCGGCCCGCTCGGTGTTGGCCCATCTGGTCCACATGGTGGAGACCGGGCGCGCGGCATGTGAGGGAGATCCCTTGCGGGCGAGCCGGTTTCAGGCGGTTCCCGGCAACTGATACGC
Organism: uncultured Sneathiellales bacterium; assembly: GCA_964344385.1. Taxonomy (GTDB): domain Bacteria; phylum Pseudomonadota; class Alphaproteobacteria; order CAYFNG01; family CAYFNG01; genus CAYFNG01. The sequence continues at coordinate 59,507 of CAYFNG010000003.1, read as the reverse complement.
AACATCGCTTTCGCGGTTTCCCATTGCCAACCGGCTTGTTAGACTCGCCGGAACAACTCGGCTGACCAGCCCGGCGGCTGGCGCGGTCGTCACCGAAACCTGTTTCGCGCTCGTACGTTGATGAATATTTCCAACTGGATCGACCGGCACGCCGATTTTTCGCCTGACAAGGCCGCCATCCATTTCGAAGGCCAGGATATCAGCTACGCTGGGCTGGCCGACCGCATCGCTCGCCTGGCCGCCGGCTTGCGTGACGGTCTTGGTATCCGGCGCGGCGACCGGCTTGCCTATCTCGGGCCAAATACGCCGGAACTGCTGGAACTCGTCTTCGCCGCGGCCCGGATCGGTGCCATCCTGGTTCCGCTCAACTGGCGCCTGGCACCGGGCGAACATGGCTACATCCTGGGCCATTGCGCGGCCACGGCATTGATTGTCGACGCCGACTATTTCGGGCATGCCGCCGAGATCGAGACCGACCTGCCAAGCGACCGCTTCATTGCCGCCGGCGGCGACCATCCGGATTGGGTCGCACTGGAGGAATTGCGCAACACGGGCGCGCTTGCCCAAGGTGAAGGCGCAATGGATGACCCGCTGTTGATCGTTTACACCTCGGGCACGACCGGCCGCCCGAAAGGCGCGGTGCTGACCCAGTTGGCAATCCTGTTCAATGCCGTCAACGCAACCCACGCTCACCGCCTGACCGACCAGGACCATGTCCTGACCGTGCTGCCGATGTTCCATGTTGGCGGCCTGAACATCCAAACCCTGCCCGCCCTGCACGCCGGGGCTCAGGTCACTTTGCACCGCCGGTTCGCGCCCGACCTGGCATTGCGGGACATCGCGGTTCGCCGGCCCACATTGATCCTGCTGGTGCCGGCGGTGATGCAAGCCATGATCGAGCACCCCAATTGGGCCGGCACCGACCTGACATCGATCCGCCTGATGATGACCGGATCGTCGGCCATACCCGAGGCGCTGCTGCGCGCATTTGCCGACCGGGGAACCGCGGTGGCGCAGGTCTATGGTTCGACCGAAACCGCGCCAACCGCCATCTATACGCCGCCCGGCGATGGCACCGCGCCGATCACATCGACCGGAAAACCGGCGCTGCACTGCGACGTTCGGATCGTGGACGGCCAAGGCGAGGACCTGTCGGCCAACCAGTCGGGAGAGATCCTGGTTCGCGGCCCCAATCTGATGCGCGAGTACTGGAACAATCCGGAGGCGACGGCACAAGCGCTGCGGGACGGTTGGTTCCATACCGGCGATGTCGGCCATCGCGACGATGACGGTTTTTATTATGTCGACGATCGAAAAACCGACATGGTGATCTCGGGTGGTGAGAACATTTACCCGGCCGAGCTTGAGAACGTGCTGGCGGATTGCGATGCGTTGGCGGAAGTGGCGGTGGTCGGCCGAGCGGATGACAAGTGGGGCGAGGTACCAGTCGCCTGTGTCGTGTTGCGTGATGGGCACCAGATTGATGAGGCCGCCGTCCTGGATTTGTTCAAAGGTCGGCTGGCGCGCTACAAACACCCGCGGGCGGTGATGTTCCTGCCCTCCCTGCCCCGCAACGTCATGGGCAAGGTGCAGAAGTTCACGTTGCGCCGATTGGTGTCAGAAACACCTTAGACAAACCGGTAAGAGATGCTTTTCCCGACATTATTATGGTAACCGAACCTTAACTGGTAAAATCTAGTATCCCCGTTGTAGCGTAAGTCAATCGCGGGATCGGGGCGAAGTGTCCGTGTACTCGTAACGCCGTCGCGGACTTGTTCCGCGCTGTAGACCGAGTGAACCCGCGCCGACGTGTAGGCTACCGAAACAACGGCGCACCACTCCACCAGGAACGGCAGATGACTACAGATCGGGCGAAGAACAAAGTCGAGATCATCGACCCCCCCAACCATCTTAAAGCCAAGGTGGGCCCGGGCACGGGTATCGACCCGAAGCTATTGGCGGATGCCGAAGCGGCGGTCGAGGAAATGGCCGCCGATTATGTCAATTGGGTGCAGGACGATATCGCCAAATTGCAGGCGACCTTGGACAAAGTCGAAGCCGACCCCGGAAGCGCCGACGCGGCCTACGAGGAAATGTTCAATATTTCCCATGACGTCAAAGGACAGGGCGGAACCTTTGGCTACCCCCTGATCACCAGAATTGGCAATTCCCTGTGCCGCTATGTCGAGGCCTTTGAGGACCGTTCGAAGATCGATCCCGCGATCTGCGGCGCCCATATCAATGCCATGCGGGCCGTGATCACCAACAAGGTCGCCGGCGACGGTGGCAAATTGGGTGCTCAGTTGGTGACCGGGCTTGATGCGGTGGTCGCCAAAGCCAAGATTTCGGTGTCAGACGGGTAGTCTGCCCAGCCTACTCACTTCCTGTCAGAATTTTCCTTTGCGCCCCGCTCGGGACCATGTCTCCTTGAGACGACTAACCCAGTTCGATGGTGTCATCCACGATATCCGGTTGTTCGCCTAATATCCGCTGACCCGTGTCGGTTTTTCGGCGAAACGGTCCGGTATAGTCCGGGTCCTGCCGCCATCGCCGGTCGGGGCCGAAATAGGTGTCGGTCTGGATAAATGGTCGGGGGTGAATGATCTCGTTGGTGATGCGCCGGTAGATCTGCTCCAGCGAGATCGGTTTGACGATAAAGGAATTGACCCCGGCATCCCGGGCTTCCATCACCCGGTGAGTTTCGCTATGGGCGGTGACCATGATAATCGGAATGAACCGATTGGGGCTGTCCGGGTCCAGCCTGACTTTACGGGAAAAGGTAATGCCGTCCATCGGCTTCATATTCCAATCGCAGATCAACATATCGGGACCGGCCGTAGCCAACAGCGTGAACGCTTCCTCGCCGTCACGGGCTTGTAGAATCTTTCCGACCTTCAACGAGCGCAAAATCGTGCACAGCATTTTGAGGATGTGCTCGTTGTCGTCTGCGACCAAAATCGTCAGGTTGTCGAATTGCATCACGAAAAACTACTTTAACGTCAAACCGTGACCTCGAATCCTGGGCTATTGCAAGGAACCCCCCGGAAATACTTGTAACCGGTTTGGCCAGTCTGGCATATATTCGGCCTCGTGACAGGATCGGACTGGCAAACTGCGACAAACTGCTGCAGGGTGTCCGATCCCTGACACACCGGAAAAACGTCAGCGGAATGTAATGCGGCGCCTATTAAAGTATCGTGAACAGCCACGGTCGGAACTTCCCCAATCAAAGCTCGAAGGGTATTCGTGATGGACTACGAAGCGGCATTCTCCGGCGCAATCAATGCGTTAAAGGCAGAAAATCGCTATCGCGTGTTTACCGAACTCGGTCGCTATGCCGGCAATTTCCCGGCCGCCAAGAACTATTCCGCCGAAGTGGAAGAGGATGTCACCGTTTGGTGTTCCAACGACTATCTCGGCATGGGACAAAACCCGGACGTGTTGGCGGCGATGAAGGAAGCGGTCGAACGCTTTGGCGCCGGGGCCGGCGGAACCCGGAACATCTCGGGCACGAACCACCCCTTGGTTGAACTGGAAAAGGAACTGGCGGCCCTGCACGAGCGCGAAGCGGCGCTGCTGTTCACCTCCGGCTATATTTCGAATGAAGCCAGCCTCAGCACCCTGGCCTCTGTTCTGCCCGGCTGTGTGATCTTCTCGGATGCGCTCAACCACGCCTCGATGATCGCCGGCATCCGTAATTCCGGCGTGCCGCGCAAGATCTTTCGCCACAACGACCTGGTTCATCTGGAAGAGTTGCTGGCGGAAGCCGATCCCAAGGCACCGAAGCTGATCGCCTTTGAATCGGTCTATTCGATGGACGGCGATATCGCACCCATCGGCAAGATCTGCGACTTGGCCGACAAGTACAATGCCATGACCTATCTGGACGAGGTCCATGCGGTTGGCCTCTATGGGCCGGGCGGCGCCGGCGTTGCCGAGCGCGACGGCGTCATGCACCGGTTGACGGTGATCGAGGGGACCCTGGCCAAAGCCTTTGGCGTGATGGGCGGTTACATCGCATCATCGGCGGCGATTGTCGATGTGGTACGGTCCTATGCCCCGGGCTTCATCTTCTCGACCGCGCTGGCACCGGCCATCGCCGCCGGTGCCTTGGCCAGCGTCAAGCACTTGCGGAAGAGCGGTGCCGAGCGGGAACGGCACCAGGAACGTGCGGCGACCCTGAAGCGGCGCCTGCGCGAGAAGGGTCTGCCGGTCATGGACACACCGACCCATATCGTGCCGGTCATGGTTGGCGATGCGGCCCGTTGCAAGCAGGCCAGCGACATGCTGCTGACCGACTACAAGATCTACATCCAGCCGATCAACTATCCGACCGTGCCGCGCGGCACCGAGCGCCTGCGGATCACGCCGACGCCGCTGCACACCGACGACCTGATGGATCATCTGGTCGATTCACTGGTCGAGGTCTGGGAACTGCTGCAGCTCAAGCACGTCACCTGAGCCCCGAACAGGGCGCCCAGCCTTATTCGGCGAGTAGGTCCAGACCGGCCAGAGTCTGGCGGGCGGCGGCCCACAGCTCGGTTTCCGACCGCACCACCTTGGCCATGACGTTGAGGCCGATCAGCAGGTTCTGCAGCGCCAGGGCCTTGTCCCGCAGATCGCTGCGGTCTTCGATCTCGCCCCGCGCCACGGCCAGGCGAAGCAACTCCTCCAATCGGTCGAGCTTGGCCGCCACCGCCTGCTCCAGCAATGGTCCCAGGGCCGGGTTGACGCCGACGAGCTCGGCGATGCAGTTGACCGCCAGGCAGCCGCGGGCGGCCGGGTCGGCAGCCCGCACCCGACAGATTTCCCGCATGGTGTCGGTCAGAAGCCGTGCGACCGACCGGTCATCGTCACCGAACAACGCCCGATCCGGCGCCTGGGCGGTGTAGCGCCGAAGCACTTCCCCAAACAGCGCCTCACGGCTGCCAAAGGCGTTGTAGAAGCTGGAACGCGTGATCCCGAGATGTTCGGACAGGGCCTTGGCCGAACTCGCTTCATAGCCTTTGTCCCAGATCTCCTGCATGACCGAGTCGACGGCCTGATCGCGGTCGAACTTGCTGGGCCGGCCCATTGCCAATCCTTTTTTATACATTACTGGACAAAACCAGAAATCTATTTTATACACATATGACTAAAAACAGGACGGGTCAAGCCTTCCGTGCGGCACGAGCCGTCCACACACACTGAAAGGACCAGAGATGACTGCGTTTTTTGTCGCCGCCACAACCATCAAGAACCCAGAGAAATTCCAGGAATATGCCCAGAAGGCGGGCGCAACCTTCGCCCCACATGGCGGCGAGCCGGTGCTCCGCGGCCAAGCCAAGGGCGCCCTGGTCGGCGCTTTGGACCATCAGGCGGTGGGGATCATAAAGTTCCCCGACCTGGCGGCATTGAACGCCTGGTTCCAATCGCCGGAGTATCAGGCGATCGTGCCGTTACGCAATGAAGCGGCCGAGATGACGATCGTGACCTATTCGGTCCCCGCTTAACCGGTCGGTGATCCGCCCGGCGCGGCAGTCGGACGGTAGGCCACGGCCTTGATCTCCACCAAGAGATGGGGATGCGGTAATTGGTGAACCGCAACCGTGGTCCGCGCCGGGCCGTCATAGTCGAAAAAGGTTCCGTAGACCTCGTTGTAGCCGCCGAAATCGTTCATGTTGACCAGGAAGGCGGTGATTTCGACGATGTCGCCAAGCCCCGCCCCGGCCGCCTGGAGAATATCCCGGATGTTCTCGATGGTGGCCCGGGTCTGGGCTCGGACGTCCAGGTTGGTTGTACCCATGGCGTCAACCTCGACCCCGGCAAAGCTGTTGTCGGGTTGGCGCGAACTGGTGCCGGAAACGAACAGGAAATCTCCGGCCCGTTTGATGTGCGGGTATTTGCCGCGCGGCTTTGCCTTACCTTCGATCAGTTGCGACGTCATTGCCAACCCCGTCAGTCGCCGAGTACCAGGCCCTCGCGGCGCGGATCGGCACCGCCGACCAACTTGCCATCATTTCCGATCAAGATGGCATGCAGGCCGCTATTCAAATCCCGAACCTTGACCGTGTGGCCCTTGGCGGTCAGGGGTGCCGCCCATTCGGCCACCGGCCGTCCGGCCTCGATATCCAGGGTCTTGCCATTGCGGTGCACCACATGGCCCAGTTCCACGGCCGCCTGGGGATCGAGCCCGAAATCCAGCACGCCGATGGCTGCCTTGGCCACATAGGCGATGATCCGGCTGCCCCCCGGTGAGCCGATCAGCAGGCGCGGTCGGCCGTCGCGCAGAACGATGGTCGGGGCCATGGAACTGCGCGGCCGCTTGCCGCCTTCGACCCGATTGGCGACCGGCCGCCCGTCGCGGGTGGGTGAACGGTCGAAATCGGTCAGTTCGTTGTTCAGCAGAAAACCGCGCACCATCACCCGGCTGCCGAACCCGGATTCAATGGTGGTGGTCATGCTCAGCGCATTGCCGAAGCCGTCCCGGATCACGAAATGGCTGGTTCCCGGCAGGTCCGGGTTGGCGCTGGGCGCCAGCAAACCGCCCTTGCGCCGTGGTGGCTCGCCGGCCGCGGCCTTGGGTCCGGCCTTGGCCGGGTCGATCAATTGCGATCGGGATGCCAGGTATCCCGGGTCCAACAGACCGTCCGTCGGCACCGCGACATAATCGCTGTCCGCCATGTACAGCGCCCGGTCGGCATAAGCCAATTTGCCGGCCTCGGCGAACACATGGGCGAATTCGGAGCTCCATCCCATGCGCCTGAGATCAAACGGTTCCAAGAGTTTGAGGATCTGGCCAACCGTCAGCCCGCCTGAGGTCGGCGGCCCCATGCCGCAGACCCGGTCGGCGCGGTATTCGATGCAGACCGGCGGCCGATCCTTGACCCGGTAGTTCGCCAGGTCGCCCAGGGTGATGTTGTTGGCGACCAGCGACGTCGCCGCCACCGCGGCGACAATATCCCGGGCGATCGGACCCTGGTAGAACGCATCGGCACCGCCTTCGGCCAGCAGCCGCAGCGTATCGGCGAAGACCGGATTACCGAGCATGGTTCCGGCGGCCAGGGGTTCACCGTCACGATCGAAAAAGTAGGCACGGGCGGCGGCGAACCGGGTCAGGCCGCGTTTCTTGGCCCGGGCGATCGAACCGGCCATGCGCGGTGAGACCGGAAACCCCTGTTCAGCCAGCGTGATCGCCGGTTGGAACAGCGATTTCCACGGCAGCTTGCCAAACCGTTGGTGGGCGACTTCGAGCAGCCGCGGCGTGCCCGGGACACCGACCGATTGGCCACCGACCACCGCCTTGAAGAACGGCAGTTTCTTGCCATCGGAGTCCAGGAACCGGCTCGGCCGGGCTGCCGCAGGGGCGGTCTCGCGGCCATCCAGGCTGTGCAAGGTCCCGCTGGCAGCGTCCCAATACAGCAGGAAGGCGCCGCCGCCCAGGCCCGAAGATTGCGGCTCGACCAGGTTCAGGACCAGTTGCACCGCAACTGCCGCATCCATCGCCGTGCCGCCGGCCTTCAGCACGTCATAGCCGGCCCGTGTCGCCAAGGGATGGGCGGCGGCGACCATAAAGCGTTCGGCCGTCACCGCCGGCTTGGCCCGCCAGCCGCTGGCCGCCTCGGGCTGCGGCTGCTGGGCCAACGCGGAACAGGTCAGCCCAACAAACGCGGCGACCGCGGCAAGGAGGCGTACCATTCTTAGGATTCGGCCGCCTTGCGGGCCTCGTATTTTTCCTTCTCCTCGGCCACCAGTTCCTTTTTCGACAGCTTGCCGATCATGGTCTTGGGCAGTTCGTCGCGGAACTCGATCTCGCTGGGGATCTCATGCTTGCCCAGGCGCTCCTTCAGGAAGGCCAGAAGATCCTCGTCCGACGGCTGTTCGGCTTCGTCCTTGACCTTGATGAAGGCCTTGGGCGACTCACCGCGGTATTCGTCGGGTATACCGATCACCGTCACCTCGGAGACCGCCGGGTGCTGGTAGATCGCTTCCTCAATATGGCGCGGGAACACGTTGTAGCCGCCGCACAGGATCATGTCCTTCATGCGGTCGATGATGAAAGTATAGCCGTCTTCGTCAGTGTAGCCGACATCGCCGGTGTGCAGACGGCCGTCGACGATGGTGTCCGCGGTGGCGTCGGGACGCTGCCAGTAGCCCTTCATCACCTGCGGCCCCTCGATGCAGATCTCGCCGGTCTCGCCCTGCTCCAGCACCTTGTGGGGATCCTCGCGGTCGGTGATGACGATCCGGGTTCCCGGCACCGGAATGCCGATCGACGCCTCCTTGTTGACGCCGTCGAACGGATTGGCGGTGGCGACCGGCGAGGTTTCGGTCAGGCCATAGCCCTCGACCAGCTTGCAATTGGCCAGGGCCTCGAATTTCTGCTTGACCTCGACCGGCAGCGGCGCGCCGCCCGACATGCAGACCTTCAACGAGCTGAGGTCGAAATCGCCAAGTTTGGGATAGTTGTTGATGGCCGTGTACATGGTCGGCACGCCCGGCATCATGGTCGGCTTCTTCTTGTTGATGTCCTTCAGCACCGGTTCCAACTCGAAGCGCGGGTGCATGATGATCTCGCCGCCCACCCGGATGGTCATGTTCATCACCACGGTCATGGCGAAAACGTGGAAGAACGGCAGCACACCCATCATCCGTTCCTTGCCGTGTTCCACCTTGGGGTCCCACATGCTGAGCTGTTCGGCGTTGATGTACAGGCTGCCATGGGTCAGCATGGCACCCTTTGAGACGCCGGTGGTGCCGCCGGTGTACTGCAGGACCGCGATGTCCTCCAACGGGTCGACCTCGCCGGCCACATAGTCGCCGTCATTGTTCAGCAGTTCCTGGAAGGAGACATGGCGCTGGTCATGCGGCACCTTGGCGATATCCTTTGACTTGACCAGGGGGAACAGCAGGTTCTTGGGGAAGGACAGGACCTCGGGCATGGTGCCGACGATCAGCTTGCTGATCCGGCTCTGCTCCAGCATGGCCGCCATTTTCGGGTACAGCGCGGTCAGGTTCAGGGTCACCATCATGTCGGTGTGGCTGTCCTCGACCTGGTGCAGCAATTCGGGCTCGGAATATAGCGGGCTGTAATTCACCACCGTGCCGCCGGCCTTCAGAATCCCGAAATAGGAGACCACGAACTGCGGGCAGTTGGGCAGGAAGAGCCCGACTTTCACGCCCTTGCCAACCCCCAGGTCCTGAAATCCCTTGGCTGCACGCTTGACCATTTCGCCGATCTGGGCGTAGGTGAATTTGCGGCCCATGAAATCGACGGCATTGTTGTTGGGATAAGCGGCAACGGAATCGTCCAACAGGTCATAAAGTGGCCGCGGTTCCAAATTTGCGTGGTAGTCGACACCCTCGGGGTAATTCTTCAGCCAGGGAAATTCACTCATGGCGCTTCCTCATATGGTCCATTGAAATTTATTTGCCGCAATCCTAACGCGGAACCGCGAACCGGCAAAACGGAATAGGCGGGACGCTACCCACACCGACGCGGGGACCGGTGAATGGAACCATTCGATTGTCGTGGAAGGCCGGTCGCAGGCCGGATCTTAGTCGCGGTCAACCAGGCGGTTGGCGGGCTGCGTCAGTGAAACGATGACATCGCTGAATTCGTGAATTTGCGCGGGTTCCGGTGCCGTACGCGCATCCGCCGCCTGCTTCGCCCCCGCCCCGTTGAAGGGGGTAGCCACTGTGCAAAACCGGGATATCGCGGTCAGCAGCACGTCGCGGGCCACCGGCTTGGCAACATAGTCGTTCATACCCATTTCGAGGTATTTCTCGCGGTCGCCCTTCATTGCATTGGCCGTGACGGCAATGATCGGCACCTCCCCCTTCGCGCCCGGCATGCCGCGGATTTCCTGTACCGCTTCCAACCCGTCCATCACCGGCATCTGGATGTCCATCAGGATCAGATCGAAGGTTTCGCGCTGCACCGCCTGGACGGCCTCGAGACCGTTCTCCACGGCAACGATGGTACCGCCGAAATCGCCCAGCATTGCGGCAATCACCATGCGATTGACGCTGTTGTCCTCGGCCAGCAGGATCCGGGGACCGACCGCCCTTGCGTCGTCCGCCTTGGCCGGGCCAAATGCCCGTTCGAGGTCGCTCCGCCGGATCGGCTTCCGCAGGCAATCGTCGAAATGACCATCGCCGTCCGCGCCTGTGGGCAAGTATCCGGCGGCCGAGGCGAGCCACACGAAATTGGTGCGGTCGCGGTCGACGAAGTCGGGCAGCATCTCGACAAAGGAGGCCGGCGACATGCCCTGGATCGGATCATCGACGAAGACCGTTTCGTAGGGCCGTTGCTGCAGGCGCGCCTCGGTCAACATGCGCAACGCCACCGCCGGAACCTCGACCGTGTCGACTTCGCCGCCCCATGCCCTGAGCTGTTTTTCCAGGCAATAGGCAGTGACGCCGTCACGCCCGATGATCAGGTATTTCCCGGCCAGGGCGGTGGTTGCATCCGTGCCCGCGACCGGATCGACACTGCGCAAGGGCAATTCGACTTGGAACAGGCTGCCCACCCCATCCTCGCTTTCCAAGGCCATCGCGCCGCCCATCCGGGCCACGGCTTGGCGACAATAGGTCAACCCGCGACCGACCAGGGTCTGCGCGAAAGGGCCCGGCTCGGCCTCGCCGCCGGCCGCGCCGAAGTAACGGACGAGGTCCTGACTGTGTTCCTTGGGCATGCCGATCCCGGTGTCCGCCACCTGGCAGGTCAGGATGAACCGGTCGGCGTCAATATCGGACGCGTCGATATCGACGGCTACCCCGCCTTGCCGAGTAAACGCGATGGCATTGTCGATCAGGGCCCCCAGGACCCGGCGCACCTCATCGACATCGCAGATAACCCCGTTCGGGATCGTCGGCGCCATGAACGCGGCCAGCTCCAGTCCCCGGCCGAACGCCGCGTCCTGCCGTTCCGCGATAACCGCCTCGACCATTTCGCCCAGATCGACCACGGCGGCGACGGTCGCAGGCTGAACCGCCGGCCTGTCATCGGTCCGGGCCGCGGTATCATCAGACTTTGCTGTGATCTCTTCCCGATCCTCGAAAATTCGCACCAATGCGCTCTGCTGCTCGGGCGGGGCACAATAGGCCGAGGCAACGACCGCCAGGTCCAGCATGGACAAGCGCGACATGACGTCCGACAGGGCCAGGCGCGCGTCGGTTCCGTCGTCGCTTGCGGCCTGGCAAAGCCTCTCACGGACCAGCGCATGCCCGGCGAAATATCCGTGCAAAGGCAGCCCGGCCTGGCTGAGGCGGGCCCCGACGGACCGGGCGGCGGTCAGATACCGCATATCGCTGTTGCCCGACAGCAGGCCGCGCCAGGCATCGTTGCAGTCGCGGCGAAGCGCCTGTTCCCCATTGGTATCGGGCAACAATTCCGAATCCGACGATGCTTGCGCGCCCTCACTGAAAGCACTGAACAGCAAGTCGAGGAGTTCCGGCAAGTATCGTTCGGTCGACGGCCAAGCGGCGGCCAGGCGGTCGCAGGTTTCTGCGTCCAGCGCCAGCACGTCCGGCAGAGTGTTTGAGTCCACAGCCATTGCCACACGCCCTGCTCTATTCGAAACGACCAGCATCCCGGCCAAAGTTTCCGCCAGCTCCGGACCGGGAAAACCCCGGCCAGAGAAATTCAACGCCCAATACTCTGCCGCAAAGAAGTTATGTTCGGGTTACCCTTGGTCTGGCGCGTTTCCATGCCCCAATTTCCAATGAACCGGCTTGCCCAGCCAACAAACACCGAATTCATGTCTAGAAGAATATTATAACAAAAAAAATTGGCTCTGAACAATAAAGTATATTAAAATACTTCAGGAGTTTTCTTCTGATAATTAAGTTGTAGATCGAAGTTATTACTAATATATTTAAACCGGTACAGTGAGATTACCTTCTTATTCGGTATCGTTAACCTTTGTTAAGTAATTTTGGGCAAAATGCACAGGTTTTGGAGAATCTAGACCAGCGCTGCCAGGTACCCGTCATGTCGGTGCTGGAGAGACGGTGATGTTTCTAGAGATGGCTGCTGACGTGAAAGCCCGGCATCCTCGCCACCCGACACAAATCTTGATCGGCTGGAAACGCCGGTCCGATCAGGCACCGGTGGTGAACGTCGAAACCGTCCCTCGAACATAGGGAGCGACGATCAACCATGGCAAAACCGCACTTGATCGTTGTCGACGACGAACCTGATTTAAGTGAGCTGATTGCCTTTGTCGCCGAGGGTGTCGGCTTCGACGTTGATACCGCCGACAGCGCCAAGGCGTTGATCGACTTGTGCGATGACATCGAACCGGCCGTGATCGTGATGGATATCGTCATGCCCGACATGGACGGGTACGAGTTGATGAAATGGCTGTCCGAACGCGGGTCGAAGGCCAAGGTGATCCTGGTCAGCGGGTATCAGGGAAAATACCTCGAGGTCGGCGAGGCCTTGGGGTCCAGCTATGGCATCAACGTCGTCGCCAAACTGGAAAAACCGGTGGCGATGACGACATTGCGCCAAACCCTTGCGCGGTTCCTCCCCTGTTCAGGGTAATCGCAGCTTTACGCCCTAACCGTTTGCTCACGGGCATTGAATATGAACGCGAAACCCTATTTCCGGCCTCGGACCTCCTCCACTGCCGGACGGGTCGCGAAATATGTCCTGTTTGCCGTGGCGGCTTTCGTCGCTATCGCGGTCACCGGATCGATCCTTCAGCACCTCGTCTACAGTCGGGCACCAAGCTACGCCACGTCCGAAGTCTGCGCTGACTGCCATCCGGTTCACTACCGTGCCTGGCGCGAGGAGACCCTTCACCCGGTGATGTTTCGACCGGTGTCAGGCCCCGACGACATCCTGGCGGATTTTTCGCGCAACGACCCTGCGGTGACTTTTACCAAGGACCAGATCGAATTCGTCATCGGCAACAAATGGGAGCAGGTATATGCAAGAAAGATCGACGGCGAATACTACCCCTTCCCGGCCAAATGGTATGTGGCGACGCAAGAATGGGTTCCCTACAAAGTCGATACCTGGCGCGAAACGCCGTTGTCGACAAAATGCAATGGCTGCCACACGACGGGTTTCAACCCCGATACTTATGATTTCAGTGAATTCGGTATCGGCTGCGAAGCCTGTCACGGGCCTGCCAGCAACCACGTCGCCGCGTATCGGGCGTCGGCCGATCTCACCTGTGCGATCTGCCACGACCACATCCCGGTAAGTCCGGCGCAGGATGTCATCGTCTCGATCAAGTCGGCGGTCTGTGGCCAGTGCCATACACGGGGTAGTCAGGTTCAGGACAAGGAGCACATCCAAACGACATTCAACTTTCCGTTGAACATAACACCCGGCGAGCCGATCGGGGACAAATTCGAACTCTTAACCAAAGACAAGGACAACGAAGGCAAGTTTTGGTGGGGTGTCGGGCTATCGAGGAATAGGCACCAGGAGTTTGCCGACTTCGCGCTGTCGAAACATGCCATGTCCCTGACTCTGATGCGTCGGAACCACACACCCGCGTACGGCGAATTGACCGACGAATGCTTGGCCTGCCACAGCGCCGACTACATCCTGGCTGCGCCGGGGAGCAAACCAACGCTGGCAACGGCGGCGGAAGGGTTGACCTGTGCGACCTGCCATGAACCGCATGGCCTGGACCGGCTGTTCAAGATCGCCCGCCCGGTTACTGGGCGGTGCGGCAGTTGCCATGGCGACGGCTTGTCCTGGCAGGCGTCGGGCGACGGAAAGCCCCACTACCCCGGGCCGCCCAACAGCGCCACCTGCCCCGATTGCCACATGCCCTATATCGTCGAAAGCGGCGGCACCTTCCCGATCCGCAGCCACGCCTTCAAGATCGTGCCGCCCAGCGCGACCAAGGCCTTTGGCATCCCGAATTCCTGCCAGAACGGTGGCTGTCACGCCGACCGGTCGGTCGATTGGACGATCCGTGAATTCGAGGCCTTTTACGGCACTGACCGGACGTCTTCCGCGCATGCTGGGCAAGGTAGCGAGTAGATGAGCGATCTGACCCAAAACCCGGCACAGGTTTACGACATGCCGGAAAGGCGCGCCTCCAGGTTGCCGCTATACCGGCGCTTTGGCACCAAATTGACCCTGACATTCATGGTTCTGGTGATCGCGGCCGTGTTGCTGAGTTCCTATGCCGGCATCGTTGTGATGCGCCGGGGTTACGAGCGCATTGTTCACGACGAATTCGAAACGACGCTGAACGTCGCGCAGAATTTCGTCGGTACGATGGCCGACGTACTGGCGGACAGATCGCAGTTGATCGTTAGCCACCAGTTGGATTTGGCTCACCTCATGGCCACGGAAAACCCCGAGCGGGTGCAGCAGTTTCTGAAAGATCATGTTGCCTCGCCGACGATCGATGAAATCGTGGTTCTGGACAGGTCCGGCCTGGTCGTCGCCCGAATGAGCGGGACCGGTTCCCGGGGCCAGCGGTTTGACTATTTGGACATCGTCAAGCGCACCTTGGCGGGCGAGGCCGGGGGCCTGTCGATTATCGACGAACGCGATGGCTTGATGCTGTTCTCGTCGGTTGCCATTGTCGACGGTGGCGAAATGCGCGGCGTGGCTCTGGTCGGTCTCGCACTCGACAACTGGTTTGCCGAGCGGATCAAAGCCAATACGGGTGTCGAAGTCACCATCGTGCGGGATCGGGCCGTGATGGGCTCGACCCTGAAAGCCCAAGGCCGCAAGCCAATCGCCGAATTGCCGCTACCGTATCTGGAATACCAAATGCTGTTGGCCGGCAATGGCGGCATTACCGAGGCCAGGATTCTGGGTGACAGGTACTTCGTGGCGGCCAGGAGCCTGCAATTGCTGGATTCCCAGACGACGGGATCGATCTTTCTGGCCGTGCCTCGGCGGCAGCTGGATTCGATCGAGGCCAATATCTACCGGACCTTCGTCTTCCTCGTCATCGCCGTTGTCGGTTTGGCCGGACTGGCCGCGTGGTGGACGACACGGCGCTTGACCGGCCCGGTGAAGGCATTGACCAATGTCGCGAACCGCCTGGCGAGGGGCGAGGACGGGTTGCCGGTTTCCATGACCGATACCTCGGAATTCGGCCAGCTGGCACAGGCCTGGAACGCGATGCAGGAATCTATCCGCGACAAGAACGCGGCGCTGCGCCGCCATAGCGAGACCCTGGAGCACAAGGTCCACGAACGCACCGCCCAATTGAGTGCCGCCAACGCGCAACTGCGCGAGAACGAGTCCGAATTGGCGGCGGTGATCGACAATGTCATGGATGGCGTGATCGCGATCAATACGGCCGGCATCGTCCGCAGCTTCAACAAAGCGGCCGAAACCATATTCGGCTACGCCGCCGACGAGGTGGTCGGGCAGAATATCAAGATGCTGATGCCGCCATCGATCAGCGAGAACCACGACGGCTTTCTGGCACGCTACCTGACAACCGGCGAGGCCAAGGTCATCGGTTACGGCCGCGAGGTGCAGGGATTGCGTAAGGACGGCCAGGTATTTCCACTGCTGGTCGGCGTGACCGAGATCGTCGACTCCGCTGGCCGGCATAGTTTCATCGGCACCCTACAGGACCTGACCGAACGGCAACGGGCCGAAGAATCCATCCGACGCGCCCAAAAAATGGAAGCGGTCGGCCAGATGGTCGGCGGCATCGCCCATGACTTCAACAACCTGCTGGGCATCGTCATTGGCAATCTGGAAATCCTGGAATTCGAATGCCAGGCAGAATCCGACCTGAAAAAGCACAAGCGGGTGGAAAACGCGCTCAAGGGCGCCTGGCGGGGCGCCGATCTGACCAAACGCCTGCTGGCATTTTCCAGCAAGAAGACTCGGGCCGGCAAAGTCTTGGTGGTCAACGCGTTGCTGGACGATATGCGCGACCTGCTGGCCAAATCGGTGACCCGGTCGGTCGATATCGAACTCGACCTGGCGGGCGAGCTGTGGCCGGTGGAAATCGACCCCGGCGAATTCGAGACCTCGATCATCAACCTTGGCATTAATGCTCACGACGCCATGCCAGACGGCGGCAAGTTGTCGATTTCCACGGCCAACATCTCCTTGAGCGCGCGTCAGTCCGAGGACCGCAACATTCTTCCCGGCGATTATGTCCGGATCACCGTCAGAGACACCGGACACGGCATTCCCCCCGACATCCGCGACCGCGTCTTCGAGCCCTTCTTCTCGACCAAGCCAATGGACAAGGGAACGGGCCTGGGGCTGAGCATGGTCTATGGCTTCGTGGCACGGTCCCGCGGGCATATTCGCGTTGACTCGGTTCCGGGCGAAGGCACGGTGTTCGAAATCCTTCTGCCCCGCTCGCAGGCTGTTGCCGCCGAAGTTGATCCGACCGGCGTGGCGCCTGTGGCAGAGCTGCCGCGAGGCAGCGAAACCATCCTGATCGTCGACGACGAAGAAAATCTGATCGACATCGCCGAGGGCCATTTGTTACAGCTTGGCTACCGCATATTGCGGGCTGCAAACGGAAACGAGGCCCTGGCCGCCTTGGAAAACGGCACCGAAATCGACCTGCTGTTCAGCGACGTGATCATGCCGGGGGGCATCGACGGCTTCGAACTGGCGCGCCGCATCCGCCAAGACCGCCCGGACCAGAAAATCCTGCTGACGTCGGGTTACATGTCCCACCGCGAAGGCATCGAAGAACCCAGCGGCGACCTGCAAACGCAATTGGCCGCCAACGTCCTGCCCAAGCCATATACCAAAAGCGAACTGGCCGAAGCGATCCGCGACGCCCTGGACGGCGAGGACCGCAAAGACGAAGGGCTTGGCGAGATTTCACCAAGCCCTTAGAAAAATGGTCGGAGTGAGTGGATTCGAACCACCGGCCCCTGCCTCCCGAAGACAGTGCTCTACCAGGCTGAGCTACACTCCGTCGGTGTTGAACGGCTTCATATACCGCCAATCGTGCGGGCCTTCAAGGCCTTCCCGTCGGCGACGGATGCGCATTCTAGGCGCGTTCCGCCAAAGAATGGTTAATGAGCCCGGTCGATGCAGAATTCGACAACGTCGGCCAGCGCGTCCTTGATCTCGCCGTCGGGGAAAATGCCCAGCGCGTCGCGGGCGATCGACCCGTAGTGCCGGGCCCGGTCGACGGTGTCGGTCAGGGCGCCGTGGCGGGTCAACAGCGCCTGGGCCCGGGCCAGATCGCCGTCGGACTGGTTGCCGCGCTCCAGGGTGCGCTTCCAGAAGGCGCGTTCCTCGTCGTCGCCGCGGCGGTAGGCCAGGATCACCGGCAGGGTGATCTTGCCCTCGCGGAAATCGTCGCCGACCGTCTTGCCCAGCGTCGCCTGGACCGCGGAATAGTCCAGCGCATCGTCGATGATCTGGAAGGCGATGCCGAGGTTCTTGCCGAAACTTTCCAGCGCCTCGGCCTCGACCCGGGGCCGGTCGGCGACCACCGCGCCGACCCGGCAGGCGGCTGCGAACAGGGCCGCGGTTTTGGCCGAGATAACGTTCATATAGGCCTCTTCCGAGGTCCCGGTGTCGTTGGCGGTGACCAGTTGCAGGACCTCGCCCTCGGCGATCACCGACGAGGCCCGGGAGAGGATGCGCAGGACTTCCAGGCTGCCGTCCTCGACCATCAGCTCGAAGGCCCGGCTGAACAGGAAATCGCCGACCAGCACGCTGGCCTGATTGCCCCACAGGATGTTGGCGGTGGCGGTGCCGCGGCGCAGGTCGCTTTCGTCGACCACGTCGTCGTGCAGCAGGGTTGCGGTATGGATGAATTCAACGCAGGTCGCCAACTGGATATGGCGCTGGCCGGAATAGTCGCACAGCCGGGCCGCCGCCAGGGTCAGCATCGGCCGCAGCCGCTTGCCCCCGGCCGCGATGATGTGGCCGGCCAGCTCCGGGATCAGCGCCACCGGGCTGTCCATGCGTTCGACGATGACCTTGTTGGTCTGCGCCAGATCGGCCGCCACCAACGACAGCAACGTGTCCAGGCTGGGCGGCTGAGCCCGCTCGCCTCCGATCGAAACCACCTTACCCATGTTTACATGCTCCCTACGGCATCTTGACGCGCCGTTCCCGCCGGGGCGAGCATAGAGACCGCCATCGGACCGGGTCAAGCGCCCCACGGCCATGGTTTTAGGCGAACGACACGGATTTGGGAATGCAGGAACTGCTGCGAACGAATGACATTGTATTATTGTCCTGGTGCCGGGCGCTGCTGGCAGATGCCGGCATCGACGCGATCGTTCTGGACGGCCATACCAGCCTGGTCGAGGGCAGTATCGGAGCCATCCAGCGCCGCCTGATGGTCGCCGACGAGGACGTCTTTCCGGCCCGCAACCTGTTGCGCCAAGCGGGAGTGCCACATCACAATGACACCTGATGACACGTTGGAAATTGGCGGTTTGGGGCGGCTTTCCTCGGACCAGCTTCTGGGCGGGAAAGTGGTGGTCGCGCAGCCTGAGAAGGGCTTTCGCGCCACCGCCGACACCGTGCTGATGGCCGCCGCGGTGCCAGCCCGGGCCGGTGATCGGGTATGTGAACTGGGCACCGGCAACGGCGCTGCGGCGCTCTGCCTGGCGGCCAGGGTGGCGGGTGCCGCCGTTGACGGGTTCGAAATCCAGCCGCAACTGGTTGAGTTGGCGCGACGAAATGCCGCAACCAATCAGGCCTCGGACCGCGTCGTCGTGCGACCGGCGGATATCGCCGCACCGGCGCCGAGCGTAATACGAGCAACCTATGACCATGTCATGGCCAACCCGCCCTATTTTGTCGGCCGTAACGCCACCGCGTCCCCGGAGCCATCACGGGCAACCGCCGCGATTGAAGGCAAGGCCGGCTTGGCTGCCTGGATCGACTTTGCACTGGCGGTACTGAAGCCAAAAGGGTCGTTGACCCTGGTCTATCGGGCCGAACGTCTGCCCGAACTGCTGGCGTTGCTGGCCGGTCGGGCGGGCGACATCCGCGTCCTACCCCTATTGCCGGGCAACGGCAAAGCGGCGAAGCGGATCGTCATCCAGGCGCGAAAGGGCATGCGGGCGCCGTTCAAACTGTTGCCGGGGCTGGTGCTGCACGACGGAGACGGGTATACGTGCGCGGCAGACAACGTCCTGCGGCACGGTGCGCCGCTTCAGTTGACAGAACCGTCGGGAAAGGAAGGGCTATGAGCGATATCGGTGTCGAAACCCACATCACGGAACTGGCGGAGGGACGCATCGCCGGTGTGACCATCGACAACCGGAAGCGGCTCAACTGCCTGAACAGCGAGCTGATCGGCCAGTTGGAGGCCGCCTTCACCAATCTGGCGGCGGACGAGGAGCTGCGGGTCGTGGTGCTGACCGGGGCTGGCGACTATGCCTTTATCGGCGGGGCCGACATCAACGAACTGGCCACATTGGACATCGACAGCGCCCGCGCCTTCATCACCGGCCTGCACAAGGCGATCGCCGCCATCCGGTCGCTGCCGGTGCCGGTCATCGCCCGCATCAATGGCTACACCTTCGGCGCCGGCCTGGAAGTGGCGGCCGGCTGCGACTTCCGGATCGCCAGCACCGTCTCGGATTTCGGCATGCCCGAGGTCAAGCTGGGGATCCCTTCGGTGATCGAGGCGGCGCTGCTGCCGCGTCTGATCGGTTGGGGCCGGGCCAACGAGCTGCTGCTGACCGGTGCCACCATCGATAGCGAAATCGCCCTCGACTGGGGGCTGATCGAACGCGCCGTCCCGGAAGACCAGTTGGACTCCGAAATCGAGGAACTGATCGGCCGCATCCTGAGCAACGGTGCCCGGGCGGTCCGCCTGCAAAAGGCCCTGATCCGCGAATGGGAGACCCTGCCCCTGGACCAGGCGATCGAGGCTGGCATCGAGGCCCTGGCCCGGGCCTACGAAACCGACGAACCCCGCCGCCTGGCCCAGGCCTTTCTGGACCGCAAACGCGGCGACTGAACCACGCGAACACCCCGGTTTTCACGCTAAACCGGGGCGGATGTCGTCGGCTGAAAAATCCGCGTCGCGTCTGTGAGCGAGATACCGCCCGCAGTGACTAATCTCTCGCCATCCGAATCGACGGAACCGGCCGTGGTTCGGTAAATTGGATATTTTCCTTTCTTTAAAATAGATTTATTGACAGGAAAATTTTACCGAGATGGCGCCGCGGCACGCGGAGCTGGCAAAGGGAGAGAAGGCCATGGCGAATTCCGATATTGAGATTGCCCGTGCGGCAACGCTGAAGCCGATCCAGGACATCGCCGATCGGCTGGATATTCCGGCGGATGCGTTGAAGCCCTACGGACACGACAAGGCCAAGGTGTCGCTGGACTATATTGCCGGCCTCAAGGATCGCGCGGACGGCAAGCTGATCCTGGTCACCGCGATCAGTCCGACCCCGGCCGGCGAGGGCAAGACCACTACCACGGTCGGCCTGGGCGACGCCCTGAACCGGATCGGCAAGAAGGCCGTGATCTGCCTGCGCGAGCCCAGCCTGGGCCCGTGCTTCGGCGTCAAGGGCGGTGCCGCCGGCGGCGGCTATGCCCAGGTCGTGCCGATGGAAGACATCAACCTGCACTTTACCGGCGATTTCCATGCCATCGGCGCCGCCAACAACCTGCTGGCGGCGATGGTCGACAACCACATCTATTGGGGCAACGCCCTGAACATCGACGAACGCCGTATCACCTGGCGACGGGTGGTCGACATGAACGACCGGGCACTGCGTTCGATCGTCGGATCGCTGGGCGGCGTCACCAACGGCTTCCCGCGCGAAGACGGTTTCGACATCACCGTAGCTTCGGAAGTGATGGCGATCTTCTGCCTGGCCAAGGACATGAAGGACTTGCAGAACCGGCTGGGCAATATCATTGTCGGCTTCACCCGCGACCGCACGCCGGTGCGGGCCCGGGAACTGGAAGCCCATGGCGCCATGGCGACGCTCTTGAAGGACGCGCTGGCGCCGAACCTGGTGCAGACCCTGGAAAACAACCCCGCCTTCATTCATGGCGGGCCGTTTGCCAACATCGCCCATGGCTGCAATTCGGTGCTGGCGACCACCACCGCGCTGAAAATGGCCGACTACGTGGTCACCGAGGCCGGTTTCGGGGCCGATCTTGGGGCCGAGAAGTTCTTCGACATCAAGTGCCGCAAGGCCGGCCTGCAGCCGGGCGCGGCGGTGCTGGTGGCGACGATCCGCGCCCTGAAGATGCACGGCGGCGTCGCCCGGGCCGATCTGGGGGCCGAGAACCTGGACGCGGTGCAAAGCGGCATCGAGAACCTGGCCCGCCATGTCGAGAACCTGCGCGGGTTCGGCGTACCGGTGGTGGTTGCGATCAACCGGTTCGTCTCCGACACCGACGCCGAAGTCGACATCGTCCGTCAGGCCTGTGCCGAGTTGGGCGTCCGTGCCGTGCCCTGTACCCATTGGGCCGATGGCAGCGCCGGCACCGAGGACCTGGCCAACGAAGTGGTCGAGATCCTGGAACAGGACGGCGCTGATTTCCGCTTCGCCTATCCGGACGACATGAAGCTGTGGGACAAGGTTCGGACCATCGCCCAGAACCTCTATGGCGCCCAGGGCATCATTGCCGACAAGAAGGTCCGCGACCAGTTCGCCCAGTTCGACGATGCCGGCTTCGGCCATTTCCCGGTCTGCATGGCCAAGACCCAGTACAGCTTCTCGACCGATCCGCTGCTGCTGGGGGCGCCGTCGAACCATGTGGTGCCGATCCGCGAGATCCGCCTGTCGGCCGGGGCCGAGTTCCTGGTCGTAGTCTGCGGCGAGATCATGACCATGCCCGGCCTGCCCCGCAAGCCGGCGGCGACTTCGATCAACGTCGACGAGAACGGAGTCATCGAAGGCCTGTTCTAGCCGATTGCCGGCCTGTCTCGACTGTATTCAACCACCGCCATCCCGCTGCAACCAGCGGGGTGGCGGTGCGCGCCTGTGCGACTGGAAAAAGAAATTTGTTGAAACGCCGCCGCGTCACGGCAAACTGCGGGAACGATCCAACCACGCCGATACCGACCTTGAGAACATTAGGGGGCCGCGCCGGCCATGACCGCAACGTTTCGCATTCTTTATTTTTCACTTGTCGTCCTATTGCTGCCGGCGACCTTGGCCCATTCGCAAACCGTTCTGCCGACGACCCAAACCGATGACGGCGCCGCGGTCGTGGTGCCGGACAACCTGTCGCCCGAGATGACCCGCGAACTGGTCTCGAAGATGTCGGACCGCGAGGTGCGGGAGTTGTTGCTGCAACGGCTGGACGCCATCGCCAAACGGGCGGCCCAACCGGAGGAAAACGCAGCAGGCATCACCGATTTTGCCCAGGCCGTGACCTTGGGGATCGGCAATTCGGCGCTGGAGGCAGTCAAGAGTCTGCCGGACCTGTCGGTGCGGCAGGCGGAAGCTTTCGCCACCTTTTATGAATCCCGTGGCGCCTCAGGCACCGTCAAGTTCCTCGGGCTGACCCTGCTCGCGGTCGCTTGCGGCTTGCTGGCGGCCTGGCTCGCCCAACGGGCGATGGGACGGTGGAAATCGCGTATCGCCGCCGCCACCGGCAGAGAGCCTTTGGGCGAAACCCTACGCATGCTGGGCATGCGCCTGCTGGCCGATGCCTCGGGCCTGATCGCCTTCATCATCGTCACCCGATTGGTAGTCATCAACACCATGACCGGCGACGACGCGTCGATGGCCAAGCTGTTCATCCTCAGCCTGGTGGCGCTGCCGCTCGCCATGGCCGCGCTGACGCGGTTTCTGTCGGCGCCGCACCAGCCGAAACTGCGGCTGGTCCACACCGACGACCAGACCTCGCTGAGAATGTACCGGCACGCGATCTTTCTCGGCCTGTTGGTCGGTTTCCAATTGGCAATCCTGGAATTCAACGCCCGCAACGGCGTCAATTTCGGCGAACTGCGGCTGGGGTTCTGGCTGAACCTGGCAATCCTGGGTTACGTCGCCTATATCACGTTCACCTTGCGCGACGGGCTCAAGTTGATGATGCGGGGCCGCGACACGTCCCTGTCGCGGGGCGAACTGTGGGTCGCCAATGCCTATCCCTATGCCGTGATCGTCGGCTGCGGATTGACCTGGCTGCTGGTCGAGTATCTGGTATCCCAGGAACAGTTTCATCTGTTGGACCGCGGCCAGCATTACCTCACCTTGTGGTTGCTGATCATGGCCCCGACCCTGGACACAATGGTGCGCGGCCTGGTGCGTCACCTGGTGCCGCCGATGAAGGGCGAGGGCGTCGTCGCCGAGGAGGCTTTCAAGGCGACCCATCGCAGCTACATCCACATCGGACGATTGCTGGTGTTCGGACTGGTCCTGTTCACGGTCGCTAAGATCTGGAATATCGACTTCCACAACCTGGCTTCGGCCGGGTTCGGTGCCCGGGTCGCGGCCGCCTTGATCGAGGCGCTGGTGATCGTCGCAATCGGTTTTCTGGCCTACGAGATCGCCTCGCTGTGGATCAACCGCAAACTGTCGGACGAGATGACTGCCCGCGGTATCGACCTTAACGCCGACGAACCCGGCGGCGGCGAAGGCGGCGGGGTCGGCGGTTCGCGGCTGTCGACCGTGCTGCCGCTGCTGCGCCTGGTGCTGCTGTCCAGCATCGTGGTCATCACCTTCCTGTTGGCGCTGGGCAATATCGGGGTCGACATCACCCCCCTGCTGGCTGGTGCCGGCATCGTCGGCCTGGCGATCGGCTTCGGCGCCCAGAAGCTGGTGGCCGACGTGGTGTCCGGCGTCTTCTTCCTGGTCGACGACGCCTTCCGGGTCGGCGAATATGTCGACATCGAAGGCACGTTGGGCACGGTCGAGAAGATCTCCATCCGGTCGTTGCAGCTGCGCCACCACCGGGGGGCGGTCCACACCATTCCGTTCGGCGAGATCCCCAAGATCACCAACTATTCCCGCGACTGGGTGATCATGAAGATGCGCTTTACGGTGCCGTTCGATACCGACCTCAACAAGGTCAAGAAGATCTTCAAGAAGATCGGCAAGGACATGGCGGCGATCCCGGAATACGCCGAGGACATGTTGCAGCCGTTCAAGAGCCAGGGGGTGCTGGAGGTCGACGATGTCGGGATCGTGGTCCGCGGCAAGTTCATGGCCAAGCCGGGCAAGCAGTTCACGCTGCGCAAGGAGATCTATTCCCGGGTTCAGCAGGCGTTCGACCAGAACGGCATCGAATTCGCCCGCCGCGAGGTCCGGGTCAATATCGGCAGCGACCCTTCGCTGCTGACCGAGGAAGACAAGCAGGCCGTCGCCGCCGCCGCGACCGCCACCCCGGAGGCCAAACCGGCCTGATCCAACATGCCGGTCGGGACCGCCGGCTCACCCCCACCCCATCCTTCCACTACAAGGAGGAGGGTTAGGGAGGGGGATGGCTCGGTAGGTCGCAATGGGTCCGTGGCCTTTGTGTCAGCAGAACCTGGATGACGGCGATGCATCCTAGCGGGCGAAAATCCTTCGCGCGTTGCCGTGGGCGATCCGGTCGGCCGCATCCGGATCCAGGCTACCCAACAGCCGGCGCAGGGCCTTGATCGTCTTGGCGTAGCGCCGGCCGGCGAATTGCGGCGTGCCGAAGCGGGCGTCGCTGCCAATCAGGAAGCGGCTTGCATAGCGCTCGAACAACGCCGCCCAATCCTCGTACAGCCCGTAGTCCTGGTTGACGATCGGCTCCAGGTTCCGCCAATCCGGGCCACGGCCTGGCGGCACGATCTTCAGGTTCAGCATCAGGTTGGGATAGCGATCCAACAGGGCTTGGACATTACCTGGGCTGGTCATTGCCGTGTGCGAGAGGATCAGCTTGAGCGCCGGCGCCTGTCGATACAGGGCCGCGATACCACCGAACGTGGCGGCCTGATAGCTGGTCCCGTCGGGCGCCACCGGTTCGGCGTGCAGGTCCAGCCAGACGTCCAGCTCCTGGGCCAGTTCAGCCAGTTTCAGCATCGGCGGGAAGTCCAACGGGAAGGTGACAAGACTCATGCCGGATTTCTTGACGAAATGCAGCGGTCCGATTTCACCGATCCCCAGGCAACCGCCCGTGGTCAGATCGGCGCGCAACTTGGCGAGGCGCTGGTGCAACTCGTCCTCGGTATAGCCGTTGCGGTAGGCGCCGTGCATCCAGCGGGTGAAATAGGTGCTGCCGCAAAGCCGCCCACCCCCCAGTTTCGCCAAGGTGCGGCGGGCCGAGGCGTTCTCCGATTGGTGCTTGTACTGGCCCTCATTCGGGGTCGGCAGGGCGATCAGCCTTTCGACGCCGGTATCGGCCGCCTGCCCCAAAACCTGATGAACCGTGGTGTTCTCCAGGCCGCGCAGCAAGTGGACATGGGTGTCGACGATCGGCCCCCGGTACTTGCGGCCGGCGGCACGCGCCGGGCGGTCGGGATCCGAATGCGTCGTGTCAAATGCGATGTCGGCCTTGGGCGGGTTATAGCCGTCGAAGGTGGCGCCGGACTTGGGCGCCGTGGTCTGGCAACCGCCAACGGCGATTAAAACCGCGGCGGCGGCCAGGACGATCCTGTGCATCGGTCGGTCCCCTCTCGGCTTGTTGGGCTTTGGGGGGTGTAACGGGGCCGATCGCCGTCAGGGCGCGAGGTCGCGACTGTATTCGTCGTAGGTCTGCCGGAAAGCCGTCAGCGTCTGGTCGCCGGCCCCCTGGCTTCGCAAATATTCCTCGATCCTGGCCCGGTCATCACAGAATACCGGCCATTTGCTGTCGGCTTCGACGCAAATCGCGAAATCGGTGACCCGGTCACGCCGTTCTCCAGCCCGTCGTTCCCCCGCCTGTTTCAACACAAATAGATAGAACATCGCCGTCCCATGCCTTGTTGGCAGCTCATTTCTGTCACATTTCCAACCTAGTGAAATATCCTTAACAGCTCGCAAACCTCGTTGCCGTAATGCGCATAAAGGACTTTTACCAGCGCCCCGATAAGGCTATGTCTGTGGCCCCACGATGGAGGTTGAACGATGCAGGCAGCATCCCGATTGGCCCGGCGGATGGCGGTGGGTGCAATCGCCCTGGCTTGCAGCCTTGGCGGCCATGCCGCCGCACAGGATCTGAAGTTTTTCCGCATCGGCACCGGATCGACCGCCGGCACCTATTTCCCGATCGGATCACTGATCGGCAGCGCCATATCGAACCCGCCGGGCAGCCGCCCCTGCCATGATGGCGGCGCCTGCGGCGTGCCTGGCCTGATCGCGGTGGCCCAGACCAGTGCCGGTTCGGTGGCCAATCTGAAGGCGATCGTTTCCGGCCGGTATGAATCCGGTCTGGCGCAGTCCGATATCGTCCACCAGGCGCTGGAAGGCAGGGGCGAATTCGCCAAGCCGATGTCCAACATCCGGGCGATTGCCTATCTCTACCCCGAAAGCCTGCATTTGGTGGTGGCCAAGCGCGCCGGCATCACCTCAGTCCCGGACCTGGTCGGCAAGCGGGTGTCGCTGGACACCGCGGGTTCAGGCACCCACGTCAACGCCGAACTGATCATCGCCGCCTACGGGTTGAAAGCGAAACAAATGAAGGCCGTTCACGTCAACCCCCAGCAGGCGCTCAATATGATGGAGCGGGACGAACTGGATGCCTTCTTCTTCGTCGGCGGCGCCCCGGCATCGGGCATCAGCGTGCTGGCCCAGCAGGGGTTGATCGATCTGCTGCCGATCGACGGTGAGGTCGCCGCCAAGATCCTGCAGGAACACCGGTTCTTTTCCACCGACCGCATCCCCGACACCGCCTATCCCGGCATCGGCTGGGTGGACACCTTAAGCGTCGGCGCGCTGTGGGTGGTGGCGGCCGACCTGGATGAAGAGCTGGTCTACCAGGTCACCAAGGCGCTGTGGCATCCCAACAACCGCAAACTGTTGGACAGCGGCCACATCAAGGCGCGGCTGATCCAGGAGGCCGACGCCCTGACCGGCATCCGCGATATCCTGCACCCCGGCGCCGAACGCTACTATCGCGAGGCTGGCCGCCTGCGGTAGCTGGCTGCGGGGCGGTCGCATCCATTGACACGTTTGGCACCCGCCTCTTTGTTGCGGTTCTCGCTGGTGCGACCTATCTGACCCGGACCCGGTGTCCGAAAACGCGACCCGGGGCTACTCGTCCTTGAGCGCCGGATATTCCCTGACGAACCGCAGCCAGCCTTCCTCCGCATCGTCACGCGGGGGTTTCTCCCCTTTGATGACGGCGATGAAACGTTCCTCTTCCGGGTGGAAGGTCTTGATCGCATCGTTTGTCAGCGCCATCAGGTATTTTCCGTAGTTCCGGATTGAATATCGCGCCGACGGCGAATAGGCGTCATCCAGCGGCACGTCATAGCCGCCTTGCTGCAGCAAATGGAGTTGCGCCGGCGGAAAGACGTTCTTCACTGTGTTCATCCGGCTCTGAATGTATGCGACGGCCTCTTCGCTTTCCAGAATATCGGCGTGACCGTTGTCGAACCCGATTTGGCTACTGGCCTGAAGTTGCGCCTTTGCGTGCAATTGGCTGGTCAGCGCCACAACGCCGTCGCTGTTTTCGCCGACCTTGATGGCGCGCGGGTCTTGGTAGGCATAGATCAGTTCATGGTGGACGAAGTCGGGCAGCGGTTTCCGATACAGATTGCCGATGAACGGGTTTTCCGGATTCAGGTCCCGCCACGACGGCAGCACGATCAAACCGTGCTTTTCCGCCGCTATCGCCGCCGGGTCGCCGCCAAAAGGGCTTGCCAAGGTGACGAACAAATGGACCTGATTTTCATCCGGCCGGCCTTCGTACCGGTTGATCGCTTCCCTGACCACCAGCCCGCCCATGCTGTGGGCGACGATGATCATGGGCATGCCAATGGACTTGTAAAGCTTCCCGGAGAGGAAGATTTGATAGAAAAGCTCGGCCAGTTGGCCCAAATCGCCGCCTGACGGGTAATGGAAGAACCAGGGCTTGTACCGGGACCGGTCCAGCCGCTTGACAAAGGTCTCGAATTGGCGTGCGCTGCCGGCGATGCCATGGACGAAGACGACCGGAATCTTGTAGCCCAGGTCTTCCTCCAGGGCATAGAACATCGTTGGTGCGTGTTCGAGGAACGACGCAGGATCGTACATACCCAATGTCGAGAAGCCGGCATCGAAGATGGGATCGTCCAGGCTCCGTACCGTTCCCGACGGAAAAAACAGGGATTCGGCTCGCCCTTTCGTATCGGGAACGTCGAAGGCAACATCCCATTTGACCGTGACGGGTTCGGTCAGCTCCACCTCCACTTGGCCAAGCACCTTCTCCGGGCACGCTGCACCGTTCAGTTCGATCGACCGTTTCCCGACAACCTCCGACGGTTCGAACACACCATTGCCATCGATATCGGCAAAGACCAGCAGGTCGTAACCGCCTTCCGGCAGGTTCAACCCGAAATGCGATCCCGCCACCTCGAAATACATCGTGTCGACACGTTCATTGGGCTTGTATTTGCTGGAAAAGGCGGCAATGGCCTTGGGCAGGCCCGCATAGTCGCCGGAGGGATCGACGCTGCGCCCGTTCACGAAATACGAAACCCTGTCGATCATGTGCTTGACATTGACCTGCCCGGGCTTGGCGTTCTGAATGCGACCGTATTCCGCATGCACCGCGGCGTATTTGAGGTAGGTGCAGGAACCCAGGAAACAGGCAAGGCACAGGACGAGCGCCAGCCGGGCTGCCATCGGCCGCCAGGTCATGCCAAGGCTTGCGGCCTTGGCACCCATATCTGTGCCGTCCTCCATACCAGCGCGGACGTTACACCGGCCCAGATCCCGCAATCAATGATCTGCCGCAACTTCCAATTTCGATACCCGCCGGTCGCTCCACCCGCTAACCCGGGTCGTCGCTGAGGCCGAACAGACAGCCGGGGCCGGCGTTGAAGGTTTCGATCCCGGCCAGGCGCATCAGGTGCCAGGCCAGGGCCTGGTTGCTGGAGACCACCGGCTTGCCGATTGCCCGCTCGGCCGCGTCCAGGATGCCGAAGGTGCGCAAGTTGGTGCAGGAGGCGAAAACCGCCTCGCAATCGGGATCGGCGCCGATTTCCTGGATGGCCCTTAAGGTCGACGGCTCGCTGATGCGGGCGACCACCCGCTCCTCCGGCTCCTCGAATGACCCGAAGCCCGCAATCTCGAAGCCGTTCTCGGTCAGCAGGTTGCGCATCGCCGCCGACACCGAAGGCGCGTAGGGCGTCAGGAAGCCGAGCCGCCGCACGTCCAGGGCCCTGCACGCTTCCATCACCGCGGTCATCGGATCGGTCACCGGCACCCCGGGATGGGCCGCGTTCACCGCGTCCGCCACCGCCTGTTGGCCGATCACGGTGGCGCCCGAGGTACAGGCATAACCGATGGCGTTGTAGTCGACGCCGTCCGGCAGCAGCGCCGCGGCCCGTGGCAGATCGGCTGCCATCCGCGCCAGGGTATCGGTGGTGACCTGGGCGTGGCTGGGGATACGGGCGTGGTAGCAGGCGATGCCCGGGTCGGTGAAGACCTGGCGGACCTCGTTTTCCAGCGTCTCGTCCGCCTGCAGCACGATGATCCCGAAGGCGGCATGGGCGCCGCTGCCGCTATCGGTGGTAAAGGACAGTGCCATCGATACCTCCTACAGGATCGGCAAGTCCGGCACCGCGCGCTGGGTCAGCAGACGCGGCGGGCCGTCGGTGATCAGAAGGTTCTCCTCGTGCACCATCATGCGCCCCCCGCCCAGGTCCAGGCTGGGTTCCAGGGTGATCACCATGCCGGCTTCCAGCACGGTATTGTCATGGGCGGCGATGGATGGCCATTCGGTCAACTGCATGCCCAGCCCGTGACCGTAGCGCCCGACATTGGACGAGCCACCGCCCAGCACCCGGTGCATGGCATGAAACAGGTCGGCGGCGGTGGCGCCGGGACGGGCCGCCACCAGCCCGGCCTCGGTCGCCTGCCACAGTTGCGAATAGGCGGATTTGGCGGCATCGTCGGCGTGGCCGAAGGCGAAGTTGCGGTCGAAGTCGCAGAAATAGCCGGCAAAGGTGGCGCCGGTGTCGAGCATCAGCACGTCGCCCTCGCGCAGGGGCCGGTCATCCGGCGGCGAGATGACGTCGGCGTAACCGCCCTGACCGGCCGCACCGACCAGATAGGGCACGTCGTCGGCGCCCTCCTGCAACAAGGCGATCTTGAAGTCGCGGAAGGCCTGGTTGACCGGCAGGCCGGTGTGGAACAGGTCCGGTGCCCGGGCAAAGGCCGCGCTGCCGATGGCGCAGACCTTTTCCAGAAGCGCGATCTCGGCCGGCGACTTCATCATTCTGAGGCGCTTGACCAGCCCGGAGCAGTCAACCGCTTCGAAACCGCTCGCCGTCTTCACCTGGTCGAACATGGCGAGCGGCATGCGCAGGCTGGCCTCCTCACCCATCGGCAGCCCCACCCTTGCATAGGGTAGCAACACCTGGATCAGCAGGGAAACCCCGTCATCGTCGGGGCGCGGCGCCGGCCAGGTGCGGATGTCGTCGACCCAGGTCCGGGCCATCAGCTCGGCCCCGATTTCCGGGATCACGGCGATCGGCTCGCCGTCCGCCGGCACCACCAGGAACCAGGGCCGGGTCGGGCTTTGCCAGAACTGGGTGCGGAAGCCGGAGAAATAGCGGATTTCGGCTTCGGTGCAGAACAGCAACGCCTCGACGCCGAGGTCACGCATCCCGGCCTGAGCCCGGGCGCAACGGGCTTCGAATTCCTGCCGCTCGAAATCGCTCACCCGGCGCCTCCCCCTGGCACTTCGGTCGCCAGGACCGCAATCATGTCGCCGACCTCGGTCAGGCCCAGGGCCCGGCGGCCCAGCAACAGGCCGTCCATCGCCGCCCGCTGCACCAGCGGGGCGCGGCCGATATGCTCGACATCGTGGATGCGGGCCAGCTCCATGCCAGCCGTCACCGACGCACCCAGATCGACGCAGTATTCCAGCAGACCGCGGCTTTCCGCCCGCATGAAGCAGCGCCCGTCGGGCATGTCGAGCTGGCGTGCCGGCGCGGTCTCAGGTTCCCCGGCCAGAATGCCGGCATGGATCAGCAGGTTGCGCACCCCTTTTTTGGCAATCGCCGCCGTGACCGCAGAGGCGTGGGCACCGCCGCCCAGTTCGGTGGTGACGAAGACCTTGCCCTGTTCCTCGGCTGCCGTGTCGTAGAGCCCGACGACGCCGGGATCCAGCATCATCACCCCGTTCGGGGCGTTGAAGGCCTGCATCGCGGCACGGCACTTCTCTGAAAGCACGGGATCGGGCAGTTCATGGGCCGCCGCAAAGGGCAGAAAGTCGAGCGAACGGCCACCGGCATGGATGTCCAGCACATAGTCCGCCATCGGCAGCAGGGTGCGCTGGAAATAGTCGGCGATCTGTGCCGTCGCGGATCCCATCGGGTCGCCGGGAAAGGCGCGGTTGAGGTTGCCCTCGTCCAACGGCGAGTTGCGCCGCCCGGCCCGGAAGGCGGGGTAGTTCATCATCGGCACGATGATCACCCGGCCGCTCAATTCCGCCGGGTCGAGGGATTGCGCCAGGTCGAGCAAGGCGATCGGCCCTTCATATTCGTCGCCGTGATTGGCCCCGGTCAGCAGCGCCGTCGGGCCGTCGCCGTTCCGGAACACGGCGACCGGGATCATGATCGACCCCCAGGCTGAAAGGTCGGTCGATTGCGGCAGCGCGAGATGGCCGTGCTGGGCGCCCTCGCGTTCGAAATCGACCGTCGGCGTGATCGGGTTGTCGGGCAGATGATCCATCGCGTCAGTCCTTGACGAACAATTGGCGGGGGTAGTCGGCCAGGGTCTCGGATCCGGTCTCGGTGATGAGCACGGTCTCGGTGATCTCCATACCCCAATCATCGAACCATAGGCCGGGCATGAAATGGAAGGTCATGCCCGGTTCCAGAACCGTCCGGTCGCCGGGCCGCAGGCTGAAGGTGCGCTCGCCCCAATCCGGCGGATAGCTGAGCCCGATCGGATAGCCGCAGCGGCTGGTCTTTTCGATGCCGAATTTAGCCAGCACGCCAAGGAAGGCGTTGGCGATGTCCTCGGCCCGGTTGCCCGGGCGCGCCGCGTCCAGCCCCGCCTCGATCCCCTCGATCAGGGCCTTTTCGCCGTCCAGGAACTTGTCCGGGGGCGTGCCCAGATAGATCGTCCGGCACAAAGGGCAGTGATAGCGGCGGTAACAGCCGGCGATCTCGATGAAGGTGCCGGCCCCGGCCGTCATCGGCGAATCGTCCCAGGTCAGGTGCGGCGCCGCCGCATCGGCGCCGGACGGCAGCAGCGGCACGATGGCGGGATAGTCGCCACCCGCCCCGTCGACCCCGCGCACGCCGGTCGCCATGATCTCGGCCACCAGTTCGTTCTTACGCATACCCGGACCGATCACCTCAAGGATTCGGTCGTGCATCGCGGTGACGATCCGCCCGGCGGTTTTCATGTAGTCGATTTCCCGCGGCGACTTGACCGCCCGCTGCCAGTTGACCAGGCCGGTGGCGTCGACGATACGCGCCTCGGGAAGACGTTCGGTCAGGACCGCGTGACAGGCAGCCGAATAGTAGTAATTGTCCATCTCCACCCCGGTCGGCAGGCGATGCCAGCCGCGCTCGACCAGCCGCTCGACCAGGTACTGCATCGGATGGCGTTCGGTCGACTGCACGTAATGGTCGGGATAGCCGATGATATCGGCATGGTCCATGAAGACGGTCCGCTTGGCGCCGTTGGCGTCCTGGCTGCGGCCGAACCAGACCGGATCGCCGTCCAACGCCAATACCACGCATTGGTGGACATAGAAGCTCCAGCCGTCATAACCGGTCAGCCAGGCCATGTTTGACGGGTCGGATACGATCAGCAATTCGATGCCGCGCGCCGTCATGACCCAACGGGTCTTGGCGATCCTATCAGCGTACTCGTCCCGCGAAAAAAATAGGCGCGGTTCCACCATATCTGCCACTCCTCCAGCTTTTCAATCAGCATAGAACAATCGTTTCTGGCGGGATATGGCGGCGATGGTGTAAACCGTCCCGGATGAAGCCTGAGGAGAACGAATCATGGGCAGCGAGCTGCAGCACCTGGTAACCTGGGAGAATGGCGAAAAGGCCTGGGCGCCGTTTTCCGGCGGTGAAATGTCGCGGCGCCAATCGGCGATGCGCGCGCACCTGGCGGCCAATGACATCGACGCCTGCCTGTTCACCTCGTATCACAACATCTGTTATTTCTCCGGCTTCCTGTATTGCTATTTCGGGCGCCGCTACGGCCTGGTCCTGACGCCGGACGCGGCGACCACGGTGACCCCTGCGATCGACGGCGGCCAGCCCTGGCGGCGTGGCTTCGCCGAGAACCTGATCTACACCGACTGGCGGCGTGACAACTATTTCCGCGCCGTGCAGCAGTGCCTGGGCGCAGCCAAGCGCATCGGCATCGAATTCGACCATGTCAGCCTGGATATGAAGCGCCTGCTCGAGGACGCCTTCCCCGGTGCGGACTTTGTCGACGTGGCCGAAGCCGCGATGCAGCTGCGCACCGTGAAATCGGCGGAAGAGCACAAGCTGATCGAAGAGGGGACACGCGTCTGCCGGGTCGGCGGCGAGGCGGTGATGGCGGCAACCCGGGCCGGCGTCGCCGAACACGAAGTCGCCCTGGCCTCGACCGAGGCGATGGTCCGCGAGATCGGCCGCAGCTTTCCCTTTGTCGAGCTGATGGATACCTGGACCTGGTTCCAGTCGGGCATCAACACCGACGGCGCCCACAATCCGGTGACCAACCGGATTGTCGAGGCCGGCGACATTCTCTCGCTCAACTGCTTTCCGATGATCTTCGGCTATTACACGGCGCTGGAGCGCACCCTGTTCTGCGAGCATGCCTCGGATGCCCATCTTGACCTTTGGCAGAAGAACTGCACGGTGCACGAAAAGGGCATGGACCTGATCAAGCCGGGCGCGCGCTGCTGTGACATTGCGGCCGAACTGAACGAGATGTATCGGGAGTGGGACCTGTTGCAGTACCGCTCTTTCGGCTATGGCCATTCCTTTGGAGTGCTCAGCCACTACTACGGCCGCGAGGCGGCGGTCGAGCTGCGCGAGGATGTCGAGACCGTGCTGGCGCCGGGCATGGTGGTCTCGATGGAGCCGATGATCATGGTGCAAGACGGCGAGCCCGGGGCCGGCGGCTACCGGGAGCACGACATCCTGATCGTCACCGAAACCGGCGCCCGCAACATCACCGACTTCCCCTTCGGCCCCGACCACATGATCGTCGGCTAGCCGGGCGCGACACGACGGACAGCGCTCGCGGGTACCGCTCGCCGCCTGACGGATTGGAACCAGGCACCTACCAGGCGCCCCCATCGCCTGGCAAACATCCCCTGCCCCATGGTGTTGGGAGCCGTGGCGAAAATCAAACCGACGCGGCGGGAAATACGGGTAAACCCGCCGCCCGGATTACGGCCCAACCCCTTCCCGCAACCGAACCCGCAAACACGTCCATTCGCGCACCCACCCTTCAATGGTTCGGCAATTCAATTATCGCGAATAAGACGCATTCGCATGTGAAAAAATCGCGATTGTCTGGTTGGAGTTGCCAGCTTGGTGGGAATAGGCAGTAGGCACGTATCCCGTCTCCCCCGCCCACTCGTCAACAGGCTTCGAATTCGCCCGGGGGTCAGCCGGCCTCAAGGATCGTCGATCACCCAGGGTTCGGTTTCGGCCTCGGCGAGCCAGGCCCGCATGGCCGGATGGTCCATGACGGCGTCACGGTAGGCGGCCGAAACTGCATCCAATTCGACGCCATAGGTGACGAAGCGGCTGACCACCGGGGCGAAGGCGGCATCGGCGATCGTGGCCGATCCGAACAGGTAGGGCCCGCCGGCCCCGAACCGGCCGCGGCAGTCCCGCCAGATGTCGCAAATCCGGGCGATATCCGCCGCCGTTGCCGGGTCGATCTCGACCTTGTGGCGGTTGCGCATGTCCATCGGCAGCCGACCCCGCAACGCCACGAACCCGGCATGCATTTCACAGGTGACGCTGCGCGCCACGGCGCGGGCCTGCAGCTCTTCGGGCCACAGGCCGGCGTTTGGAATCCGCTCTGCCAGATACTCGGCAATCGCCAGCGAATCGCCGATCACCAGATCGCCGTCGCGCAGGACCGGGACCGTGCCGGCCGGGTTGCGGTCCAGGATCGCCGCCTTGCTGTCCGGCAGGTCCAACGGTATCACGATGGTCCGGCATTCGGCGCCGCTGAACGCCACCGCCAGGCCGGCCCGCAGCGACCAGGACGAATAGTTGCGGTTACCGATGACCAGTGTCAGATCGGACATGGGATCCCCTGCCAAGATGTTTCGTGCTGGAACCATATCTCAATCGGGCCGGCTTCGAAACGACCGACCAATAGGCTATGTTGCCGGATCGAACCACTTCCTATAGGACAGGTCGGGCCCAAGCGACCGGCCACCAGGAAAGGACCGAAACGTGGATGCCTTTTTGCCGCAGGACCAGACGGACGCCTGCCCGATCCATCTCATCTATCCGGGCGGGTTCGATGCCTGGCGCGGAGCCCAGGACGATCGGATATCGGCCTGGATCGACGCCACCGGTTTCAAGGCCAAACCCGGCCGACATCTGCTGCTCCCCGATGACGAGGGTGGCATCCGAGGGGTTCTTGCCATCGCCAAGCCGGAGGATCGGCTTTGGGGATTGAGCGGTCTGCCCTCCACCCTTCCGACCGGCGCCTATAAGCTCGCTGAAACCACCGACCTTGACACCACCCAATGCGCTATCGGCTGGGCGTTGGGCGCTTATGATTTCGACCGATACCGGTCGTCTGAGGAAACGAATGATGACCGGTCGGCCTTGGTCATCCCGGAAACCGCAGACGCCCCCCTGGTCGACCGCACGGTCCAGGCCGTCACCCTGGTCCGCGACCTGGTCAACACGCCGGCCGCCGATCTCGGGCCGCCCGAGCTGGCGGAACGGGCCGCGGATCTGGCGGCCGAATACAAGGCCGACTACCGGCAAGTGGTCGGCGAGGCCCTGCTCGACGAGAACTATCCGATGATCCACGCGGTGGGCCGGGCGGCCGCCAAGCCGCCCCGGCTGATCGACATCGGGTGGGGCGAGCCCGATGCACCCAAGGTCACCCTGGTCGGCAAAGGGGTCTGTTTCGATACCGGCGGGCTAGACCTGAAGCCGGCCTCGGCGATGCGGCTGATGAAGAAGGACATGGGTGGCGCCGCCACCGTGCTCGGCCTGGCCCGGATGATCATGGACGCGGGGCTTGGTGTGCGCCTCAGGGTCCTGATCCCAGCGGTGGAAAACAACGTTTCCGGCGGCGCCTTTCGTCCCGGCGACGTGCTGAGCAGCCGCAAGGGTCTCAGCGTCGAAATCGGCAACACCGACGCGGAGGGTCGCCTGGTCCTGGCCGACGCCCTGGCCGAGGGTGATTCCGAAGCGCCCGAGTTGATGATCGACTGCGCGACCTTGACCGGCGCCGCGCGGGTTGCATTGGGCCCGGATCTGCCGGCCATGTTCACCGACGACGACGCCTTGGCCGCGGCACTGGCCGACCGGGCCGCGGACTACCAGGACCCGATCTGGCGCCTGCCACTGCATCCCGGCTACCGCGAACTGCTGGACAGCAAGATCGCCGACCTCAACAACGCGCCCGATTCCCCCTTCGCCGGTGCCGTCACCGCCGCCCTGTTCCTGCAGCGGTTCGTCGAACAGGCCAAGGCCTGGGTCCACTTCGACCTGTTCGCCTGGAACGCCAAGGCACGCCCCGGCCGACCCATCGGCGGCGAGGCGATGGCGATGCGGGCGTTGTATCATGAGCTTGCCGCACGTTATCCTGGGTGAAGGAAACGGTCGAGACCAGCATGACCTTCGACACCCAAGAATGGCTGGAACTGTGGCGCCGCGCCTTGACCGGCTCGGTCGCATCGGACAATGACGATCTGTCGGCCCGCCAACTGGCCCTGCTGCTGACTGTCTACCGGTCGCCGCCGCCGCATACGGTGCGTGGACTTGCGGCTCAGCTCAACATCTCGAAACCCGCCGTCACTCGGGCCCTGGACCGGCTTAGCCGTCTGGATCTGGTGCGGCGCAAGCGCGACGAGGCCGACCGGCGCAATGTCCTGGTCCAGCGCACCGTCAAGGGCTCGGTGTTCCTGACCGATTTCGCCGGTCAGATCGCCGCCGCCGCCAAGGCCATCGAACAGGAGCGGGCATGAACGGACCGGATTTGGACCCCAGGACAACCCCGGCGCGGGATGACATCGCAGCGGCCGAACTGGCCGGCAGGGTCTCAGCGGCACGTTTCGTGACCGGAACCGCCGAACGGGTGACCGGCGAGGTGGTCGATCTGCGCCGCGAAGCCGATATGGAGTCCCACGTGACCGACCAATTGCTGTTCGGCGAGACCTTCACGGTCTACGACCGGGGCGACGGTTGGTGTTGGGGCCAATCGCACCGCGACAATTATGTCGGCTATTGCCGCAGCAAATTCCTGACCCCCGATATGCCGGCGGCCAGCCACAGGGTGGCGGTCCCCCGCACCCCGATCTTCCCCGAGCCGGACCCCAAGAGCCCGACCAGGGGCGCCCTGCCGATGAATGCCCAGGTCCGCGCGGCCGAAGCCGAGGGCCGCTTTCGCCGCCTGTCCAGCGGTGGCTGGGTGGTCGGCAGCCACCTGGCTGATTTCACCGAAACCGCATCCGACTTCGTCGCCGTCGCTGAGCTGTTCCTGGGCGCGCCCTATGTCTGGGGCGGCAATAGCTGGACCGGGCTGGATTGTTCGGGCCTGGTGCAGATGGCGCTGCTGCGGGCCGGCCTTCCCTGCCCGCGCGACAGCGATCATCAGGAAACAGAGCTGGGCCAGGCGGTCGATCCGGATGGCGGGTATCGGCGCGGCGATCTGGTGTTCTTCCCCGGCCATGTCGGGGTCATGACCGATGGCGAGACCCTGCTGCACGCCAATGCCTTCCACATGATGGTCGCCAAGGAACCGCTGGCCGAAGCGGAGGCGCGGATCCGCGAGCAGGAAGGCATACAGGTCACTTCGGTTCGCCGGCTGGGCTGAATGACCGGAGCGCTGGCATCCACCCCGCGGGCCGACGGTTTCGCCATGCCCGGCGAGTTCGAGCCCCACACCGCCTGCTGGATGTTGTGGCCGTCGCGCCCCGATACCTGGCGGGCCGGGGCGGCGCCGGCCCGTGACGCCTTCGCCCGGGTCGCCTCTGCGATCAGTGAGAGCGAGCCGGTCCGGATGGGGGTGCTGCCGGCGGACCTCGACAGCGCCCGCGACCTGCTGCCGAACGGGGTCGAAATCGTGCCCATGGCCTATGACGATGCCTGGATGCGGGATACCGGCCCGACCTGCGTGGTCGACCGGGCCGGCCGGGTGCGCGGCGTCGACTGGCGGTTCAACGCCTGGGGCGGGCTGTATACCCCGAGCGACGCCGATCGCAAGGTGGCGGGCCAGGTGTTGCGGCACGAAGGCCTGGAACGTTATCAGGCACCACTGGTCATGGAAGGCGGCGCCTTGCATTGCGACGGCCAGGGGACGGTGCTGGTCACCGAGCAATGCCTGTTGAACCCCAACCGCAACCCCGATCTGGACCGGGCCGGCATTGAAGGGCATTTGCGAGACCATCTCGGGGTCGAGGCCGTGGTCTGGCTCGGCGATGGCGTCTACAACGACGAGACCGACGGCCATGTCGACAATCTGGCCTGTTTTGTCCGCCCCGGCGAGGTGGCGCTGACCTGGTGCGACGATCCGGCCGATCCGCAATACGAGATTTCCCGCGCGGCCCAAGAGCGACTGGCCACTGCCGTCGATGCCAGGGGCCGACGACTCAAAATCCACAAGCTGGAGCAGCCGCGGCCGATGTTCCTGACAGCGGCAGAGGCCGACGGCCTGGTCACCATCGCCGGTAACAAGGCACGCCGGGCCGGCGACCGGCTGGCCGCGTCCTATGCCAATTTCTACATCGCCAACCAGGCGATCGTCGCCCCGACCTTCGGCGACCCCAACGACGCTGCCGCGACCGCGAAACTGGCCGAACTGTTCCCCGGACGGAAAATTGTGGGACTGCCGGGGCGCGAGATCCTGCTGGGCGGCGGCAATATCCATTGCATCACCCAACAGATCCCAAAACCGCACGCTTCCCGTCGGTAGGTTTTACGATTGGTGCCAGCGCGCCAAGAAGGCGTCGTCGGATCGCCCTTGGAGCGCCGCTACTTGGCCGTTGCGGCGCGGGATTTGCAAGCTGGGGCACAGGATCATCCTTGTCGGGCAACGTGGCTTGCGGCTATGGTTGCCGGACGAGCCATTTTGCTATGGACCTTTGATCGGCATGGATCGCGGTAATCAGCCAGTTTCGGAGCAATCGGCCGACCCGGCCGAGGCCAAGCGCCTGGCCGCGCGGCGGCGCTTCCTGACCGTCGGTGCGGCTTTGGTTCCGACCATCATCACCCTGAAAGGGGCCAGCGCCGATCCGCTGATCAGCCTGCCGTCATGCGCCCGCGTGGTGGCCGAGGATGACGAGCTGTTTCACGATTTCGACCCCAACGACGCCGACGATCTGCAACGGCTTGCCGAGACCGTTTCCGGTTCATGCCTGACGTCGATGCTGAACGTCAGAACCTCCTGACCCGCCGGCTGCGTCGCCCGGTTCCCGCGTACCCGTCATGACAGCCGCCGCCCAAGGATGGAAGGTGATCACCGACCAGCCCCTGGCCTGGCGCGAATGGGATGGCGAATACGTGGTCTACAATCCCCTGTCCGGCAGCACCCATTTGCTGGACCTGGTCAGCGGCAAGGTCCTGAAGGCGATCGAGGCGGCCGAGGCCCCGCCTGACACCAGCACCGTCTGCGCGCGGATCGCCGCGTTCCTGGAGATCGAGCCGGGGCCCCAAGTCGAGGAAAACGTGACCGCGATCCTGACCAGGCTGGACGAGCTCGGCTTGATCGCGCCGGTGTAGCGTGCGGATCGGCGATCTTTCACGGCGCGACCTGCTGAGCCGAAACGGGTTCGACCTCGGCCTCGGCCCCTTCACGGCGCGCGTTCGTCTGCGCGATGCCAGCCTGGCCAAGGCGATCAAACAGACTTACCGGGAATTCGCGGCAACCACGGATGCATCCATTCCGGATTTCGTCCTGACCATCGAGCCGCCGTCGATCTGGCGGCGCCATGTCCGCCGGCAACTGACCGCCCGTTTCGACCTGCCCGGACCCTTCTTGCCGGTTCCCGCGGGTACCGGGCTGCCGCTGCTCGAATCGGCGCTCAACTGGGGCATTTACAGCTTCGGCCATGCCTATCTGATCCTCCATGCGGCGATCGTCGCCAAGGGCGACCAGGCGGTCGTCCTGCCGGCCCCGTCCGGCGCCGGCAAGAGCACGCTGTGTGCCGCGCTCAGCCTGTCGGGCTGGCGGCTGCTGTCCGACGAGATGACGATCCTGGACACCGGATCCGGCAACGCCCTACCCTGCCCGCGGCCGGTATCGTTGAAGAATGACGGGATCGACGTCATCCGGTCGCGGTTCGACGCCGCTGAAATCGGCCCCGAATTCCCGGAAACCGCCAAAGGCACCATCGCCTATCTGCAACAGCCGCCATCGGCCCTGAACCAGGTGGACCGGCCGGCGCGGCCGCGGCTGGTCATCGCCCCGACCTGGCGCAAGGGCGCGCCGGTGACGCTGGAGCCGATCGCCAGGGCCAAGGCTTTTCTGTGGCTGGCCGGCAATTCGGTCAACTATCTGCGGCACGGCCGGGCCGGTTTTGACTGCATCGCCGATCTGGTCGAGGCTTGCGACTTCTATCATCTGACCTATGGCGATCTGGACGACGCCGTGGCCGCCATCGACCAGCTGACCGCCGGGTGGGAGCTATGACCGCGCCGCTGCTTACCGCCCTGCTGACCCCGGACCGGGTGGCCGGGTATGATGCCGCCACCTGGACGCTGGTCCTGCGCCAGGCCTGGCAGTTGGGCCTGGCGGGGAAATTGGCGGCCCGGATCGGCAACCGGCCGGACCTGCCGGCATCGGTTCGCAGGCAATTGGCCGGCGCCGCCCGCACGGCGGAACGCAACGCCGCCAAGCTGTGGTTCGAAGTCGACCGCCTGGAGCGGGTGTTACCGCCCCTGGAATGCGAGCCGGTCCTGTTGAAGGGCGCTGCCTACCTGGTTGCCGGGCGCCGTCCTGCCGCCGGCCGCCTGGCGTCGGATATCGACATCCTGGTGGCGGCGGCCGACCTCGACCGCGTCGAAGCCGCGATGCTGGCCGAGGGCTGGGAATCCACGACGCCGGATGCCTACGACCAGCGTTACTACCGCACCTGGATGCACGAACTGCCGCCACTTTGGCATCGGGACCGGGACATGGTCGCGGATATCCACCACACCATCCTGCCCCGCACCGCCCGGCTGACCCCCGACGCGGCGTCCCTGCTGGCTGCGGCCCGGGCCAGTGGCCGGCCCGGCTGGCGGGTGCTGTGTCCAACCGACATGGTGCTGCATACCGCCATCCATCTGTTTCATGACGGGGACCTCGGTTCCGGCCTGCGCGACCTGCTGGACCTGGGCGACCTTATGACCGAACTCGGCGACGAACCCGGTTTCTGGCCGGACTTGGCCGAGCGTGCCGAGCACCATGGGGTCGGCCGGCCGCTGTTCTATGCCGTTCGCTATTGCCGCCTTCTGTTGGCCAGTCAGTTTCCGGACGCGCCTGACCGGTCCTTGGCCAAGTCGGCACCACCGGCACCGATCCTGTGGCTGATGGATCGATTGTTCCTCGCCGCTCTGATCCCGACCGACCCGGACCGGGTCGGTTTCCGGGTCCGCATTTCCCGCCGGCTGCTGTACATTCGCTCCCACTGGCTGCGCATGCCGCCATGGCAACTGGCCGTGCACCTGGCCCGCAAGGCGGTGCGTGGCGGGTCCGGCCACGACAAGTTCACGGATCGGCGATAGGCTCGGCGGCCGAGCTTCAATTTGGACAGGTGATGCGAATCCTCCACATCCTCGACCACTCGGTCCCGTTGCAAAGCGGCTACAGCTTCCGGACATTGGCGATCCTGCGCCAGCAACGGGCGCGGGGCTGGCAGACCAGTCAGTTGACCAGCGCCAAACAGTCCGGCGCCGCGGCCGAGATCGAGATCGTCGACGGATACCGGTTTCACCGGGTCCTGATGCCGGTGAATGTGCTGGATCGGCTGCCCGGAGGCCGGCCGGCACGGATCATGCTGTACACCGGGGCGCAGCTTTACCGTTTGGCCAAGGACTGGCAGCCCGATGTCCTGCATGCCCATTCGCCGGTCCTCAACGCCCTGCCGGCCCTTTGGATCGGCCGGCTGTTACGGCTGCCGGTGGTCTATGAGGTCCGGGCCTTCTGGGAGGACGCCGCCGCCAGCCACGGCGCCGCCAAACCCGGCGGCCTGCGCTACCGGCTGTCGCGGATGATCGAGAGTTTTGCCCTGCGCCGGGTCGACGGGGTTACCACCATTTGCGAGGGCCTGAAGCATGATATCCTGGGCCGCGGTATCGCGGACGACCAGATCACGATCATCGCCAATGGCGTCGATCCGGACACCTTTGACTGGAACGCACCGCCCGACCCGGAGCTGAGCCGCAAGCTGGACCTGACCGGAAAAACTGTCATCGGGTTTATCGGTTCGTTCTACAGCTATGAAGGGCTGGACCTGTTGATCGAGGCAATGGCGACAATGGCGGACGAACGGCCGGACCTGCGCCTGTTGCTGGTCGGCGGCGGGCCGGAAAACGGCGCCCTTCGTGAACTGGTCCACCGCCGCGGCCTGGACGAGAGCGTGGTATTCGCGGGCCGGGTTGGCCACGACCAAGTGCCGCACTATTACGGCCTGATCGACATTTTCGCCTATCCCCGGCGCTCGGTCCGCCTGACCGAACTGGTGACGCCGTTGAAGCCGCTGGAGGCCATGGCCGAAGGCAAATTGGTCATGGCGTCGGACATTGGCGGCCACCGCGAACTGATCACCGACGGCGAAACCGGGGTGCTGTTCCCGGCCGATTCCCCCACCGCAATCGCCGACACCCTGCGTCACCTGCTCGACCACCGTGAGACCTGGCCCGACATCCAGGCCAAGGCCCGCGACTATGTCCACCGCAAGCGCAACTGGTCGCACTGCACGGAAGGCTATACCCAAGCCTATCGCCGTGCCGCAGACCGGCGACGGGGGCGGTGATGGCCGGGTTGACGGTCCACCTAGTCGCTGCCGCCCGGCCCAACTTCATGAAGATCGCGCCGCTG
This sequence comes from uncultured Sneathiellales bacterium, assembly GCA_964344385.1. Lineage (GTDB taxonomy): Bacteria > Pseudomonadota > Alphaproteobacteria > CAYFNG01 > CAYFNG01 > CAYFNG01. The sequence goes on along the minus strand of CAYFNG010000003.1, from coordinate 16,310 downwards.
CTCGACGCCCTGTCGCGCGAAGCCTGGTGCCGGCCTGTCCTGATCCATACCGGCCAGCACTTCGATGCCGCCATGTCGGCCGACATGTTCGCCGATCTCGGCCTCAAGCAACCGGATCATCATCTGGGGGTGGCCGGCGGCAGCCATGGCGCCCATACCGGCGGAGTGATGATCGCCTATGAGAAACTCTGCCTGGCGGAACCTCCCGACTGGGTGGTCGTGGTCGGCGACGTCAATTCGACCCTGGCGGCGGCTTTGGTCGCGGCCAAGCTGCACCTGCCGATTGCCCATCTGGAGGCCGGCCTTCGCAGCCGCGACCGGTCGATGCCGGAGGAGACCAACCGGCTGCTGACCGATCAGTTGTCGTCTCTGCTGTGGACGCCGTCGGCCGATGCCGACGACAACCTATTGGCCGAGGGGATCGATGCGAACCGTATCGTCCGGGTCGGCAATATCATGATCGACGCGTTGGAGCGGCAGCGGCCGAAAATCGAAGCCGACGGAACGGTCGACAAACTCGGCCTAGCGGGCCGCGACTTCGGCGTCGTCACCCTGCACCGGCCACCCAATGTGGACGACCGGAAGGCCCTGGCCGATCTGGTCCAACGCCTGGTCGCAATCAGCCGGCGCCTGACTTTGGTCTTCCCCGTCCATCCCCGCACCCGGGCGCGACTGGACGAATTTGGCCTGATGCCACACCTGGACGGTGCAGCCAACCTGATCAAAACCGACCCCCTGCCCTACACCGCCTTCATGTCCCTGGTCATGCGGGCCCGCCTGGCAATCACCGATTCCGGCGGCATCCAGGAAGAGACCACCTACCTGCGCATCCCCTGCCTGACCCTGCGCACCACCACCGAGCGCCCGATCACCGTCACCCAGGGCAGCAACCGGCTGATCGCCCCCGACGCCCTGCAAGAAGCGGTCGATACCGTGATCTGCGGTTGCCACAAGCATGGCCGTGTCCCGGAATTGTGGGATGGCCGCACGGCGGCACGGGTTGTCGCGAGTTTGCGGGAGGCAGCCGGGGTGTAGCGCTCAACGCCCGGCCAGGACCTTCTGGAACAATGCCACCAGGCCGTCGACGGTTTCACCCCAGCCGAACTGTTCGGCCCGGGCGCGCACCGCAGCCCGGTCCGGCGGGGCGGCGAGAATGTCACGCAACGCGGCGGCCAGGGCGGCAGCGCTGCGTTCGGCCACCACTCGGCCGGTCGCCGGGTCCTGCACCATGTGGGCGGCGCCCGAACTTTCCGTCGCCACCACCGGCGTGCCGGTTGCCATCGCCTCCAGCAACACATTGGCCCAGCCTTCCGACGACGAGGCCAGCACCAGCGCATCGGCGGCGGCGAACCGGTCGGGCATCTCCGTCGGGGCCAGGCGGCCCAAGAAGCGGACCCGGTCCGCGACCTGAAGCCGGCCTGCCAGCCGGTGTAGCGATGCCATCTCGGGGCCGTCGCCGACAATCGCCAGCCCTGCGTCGGGGACCTCGGCCAGGGCGGCAATCGCCAGGTCATGGCCCTTGCGCGGAATCAGGTGGCCGGCCGAAAGCAGCCAGGGACCGTCCCCCTGCCAGCCAAGCCTGGCCCGCAAGGCGGCGCGGTCGGTCGCGGGGCGGAATCGCTCCAGATCGACGCCGTTGCGCAGCACGGTGACCTTGTCGGGTGCGACCCCGATTTCGACCAACCGATCCTTCAGCGCCGGGCTGACAGCGACCACCGCCGCGGCGTGCCGACAGGCCGTCAATATCCGGCGTCGTGGACCGGCACTGTCCGGCAGCAGATTGACATCGTTGCCGCGCGCGGTCAGCACTACCGGCAAGCCAAAGCGGCGGCCCAATTCGACCGCCGCCACCCCGTCCGGGTACAGGTAATGGGCGTCGATCAGGTCGGGGCGCGGCCCGTCCGACAGCGTTGTCGCGATCTTGGCCCGCGTTGCCGCCGCCAGCAGCCTGGGCGCCAGGTTGGTACCCAGTTTGGGGATCACCGGGTAACGGGGGTGCGACACGTCGATCCCGTTTCGCGTCTCCATGGCCGGTACGCGGGCGAAGTCGCCATAGTCGCCGAACCGGGAATGGGAAAACGGAAACCAGGGCACCGGCGCCACCACCCGGGCAGAAACCCGTCCGTCATCGAGCAGGTGTTTGAGCCGGGTCTCGACGAATACGCCGTGGTCCGGGCGCACCGAATTGGGGTAGAGGGTGGTATAGGTCAGCAGCCGGATCATCTCAGCCACCCCCGAACACCCGGTCGAACAGGCGGTCATAAGCAGCCAGCATGAGCCCGATGTCGAAGTCGGCGGCACGGGTCCGGTTGGCGGCGCCCAGGCGGGACCGCAGCCCGGCATCGGCAACCAGGGTGGCCAGTGCCGACCCGAAATCCTCAGGCGCAACCACGAAGTCACGATTTGCCTCGGCCATCATGTGCGGCACATCACCGACCGCGACCGCAGCCACCGGCAGACCGGCCGCCATCGCCTGCAGCACCGCATTGGGCATCTGCTCGGTGGCCGAACTCAGGGCATACAGGTCGAGCCCGGCGAGCACCGCCTCAGGCCGCACCACATGGCCGAGGAACGCGACCCGATCCGCGACGCCCCGACTGGACGCGTACCGTTCCAGGTCCGGCCGCTGGTCGCCGTCGCCGGCGATGACCAGGCGACAGGAACGGTTGTCCAGGGCGGCGAACCCGTCGATCAAAAGCTCGAGGCGTTTTTCCGGGCGCAACGGCGCCAGCGTCCCGATGACGATTTCTGCGTCGCTGCGGGAAAAGCAGGGTTGCACGGCCGGATCCGCAAACCGTTCCCGGTCGACACCGTTGGGAATGTGGACCAGGCGGCTGGCCGGCAAATGCCAGGCACGGTCGGCGAGGTCCACCAGGGTTTGCGACGGCACGACCACCGCCTGGGTTCGGGCCAAGGCAAAACGCCGCAGCTTGACCCGGCGGCGCAGTTGCCGTGCCGCCTCCTCGATCCCGAAACCGCTTTCGAAGTGGATGTGCGGGCAGACCGGCCGCATTCGGTTGGCCATGGCCCAGTCGATGGCGCCCCAATTATAGGTCGCCAGCCCGTCCGGGGCGATGGCCCGCAGGCACCGTCGTATACCGCCGATGCGGCCGATACCGGCCATGGCCAAGTCGGGATAGTCAACGAGGTCGATGCAAACCCGGCCTGCCGCCCGACGCCTGCCGTCCAATGCAATGATGCTGTGCCGGTAGCGCCTGCCAAGATGGTTGATGACGTCGGCCATGCGGTTCTGGACGCCGCCCGGCTCAAAACTGGGAAAGACGTGCAGCAAATGGCGGGCGGGAGCCCGGTCGCCGTCACGTGTTGTCGCGGTCATTGGCACAGCTATACAAACGCGTCTCCCATCCACCGATGCGGCCATTGTGCGGGGCAGCCATCGTCCCGCGCAAGAGTTAAGAAATGGCGAGATCGATCGGCTATGATGCCGGCATGTTGCAGCCCGATCCGCATCGTATCGCCGATTTGCCGCCGGACCGGCCGCCGCTGCTGCTGGTGGTGGTGGATACCGAAGCGGAATTCGACTGGTCGCAGGCTTATTCGCGCGAGGCAACGTCGGTCGGCCACATGCGCCAGGTGGTCGATGCCGAACGGGTTTTTGCCGCCCATGGGATCGTGCCGCTGTACGTGGTCGACTACGCCATCGCGACCCAGCCCGACGGGTACCGGCCGTTGCAGGAATTGGCCGATGAAGGGCGTTGCCGGATTGGGGCGCACCTGCATCCCTGGATCAATCCACCCTTTACCGAGACCGTCAATGTGCGCAACTCCTACCCGGGCAATTTGGAGCCCGACCTGGAGCGAGCCAAGTTGACCGAACTTACCCAGGCGATTGGCGCGGCCTTCGGAAACCCACCGACAGTCTACAAGGCCGGCCGCTACGGTGTGGGAGCGGCGACGCCCGCGCTCCTGGGCGACCTTGGCTACCGGATCGACACCAGCGTGGTTCCCGGCACCGATTTCAGCCATGACGGAGGCCCGGATTTTCGCCATTGCCCCACCCGGCCCTTTTGGTTCGGTCCGGGAAACGCGTTGCTGGAAATCCCAACGACCGTGGGTTTCGCCGGCCCGGCGGCCGCGCTGCACCAACCGCTGCACCGTGACGGCCAACGCCAGGCCGTGGCGTCGATCCTGGCCCGCCTTCACCTGATGGAACGCGTCCGCCTGACGCCTGAGGGGATGACGGCGGATGCCTGCATCCGGCTCACCCGAACGCTTATTCGCCGCGGGCAGCGGATCTTCTGTTACAGTTTCCACAGCCCGTCATTGGAGCCCGGGCATACGCCTTATGTGACGAACCCGTCCGAACGGGCGTGGCTTCTCGATCGGATGGATCGGTTTTTCGGCTATTTCATGGGCGAACTCGGCGGGCAGGCAGCAACCCCGGAAGCCATCCGACAGGCCCTGGAGGCACAGGATCATGGCCGTTAAAGGGACGATTTGGCTGGTATTCAGCATCCTGGCGACACTGGCGGCGACCGCCCTGTACGGGGCCGCCGTCCAGGCGCCGACCGGGTCGAACCTGCGCCTTGCCGCCTTCCTGGCGCCGCTGGTGTACGCGGCGGTGCAGCGGTTCGGCCTGCCCAACCGGCGCCAACCCTTTGGTTGGTGGTGGGTGCCGGTCACCGCGATCGGCGAAACCGTGATCGCGGTGATCGGTTTCGTCTTTCTGTGGGGCCTGTCGCCCCTGCAACTGCCCATCGCGTTGATCGCCATGGCGGTCCCGGTCGCTGCCGTCGCCGGGATCCAGGCCAAAATCCTGGCCCGCCTGGGCTTTCGCCGGACCGGGGCTTGGATCGGTGCCAGCTATGCCGGGCACCTGCTGTCCGGGGCGGTCCTGGTGTTGACCCATGGCTATTCCGATGTCATCGCCATGCTGGCGGCAGGGATCCTGTTGGCCGTGCCACAGGCCATGATCCTGTCACAACCGTCAAAACCGGCGATCCCACCAGGCGAAGTTCACCCGGCTTAAATCAAATTTAACGTGCCTGTGGTGGGATTTAAGGGTTAGATTAACCATAATGTTCGCAGGCAACTGCGATTTTCGGTACTCCGGTGCCGAAAATGGCGGGGTCGTGCGATTTTACGCTAAGAGGTCCCTGGTGGCGCGGACGATTTGGACATTCCTGGCGATCATCCTTTCCCTGGTGATCGGCTACTGGGCGTTTGGTGGAGCCGGGTCCACAATCTCAACCTTTGCCGATGGCCTTGCGCTTTCGATACCAGCGACGGTACTGGCGGAAAGCCCCTTTCCGGCGGCGGTGCTGGCGGTTTGTGCCGGCGCTTTGGTGATGTTCGGGTTGGTGTTTCTGGCACCGGCCATCTTCGACGGCGTCACGGTTCGCCTTTCGACTAACAATCTCAAGGACATACCGGTTGCCGATACCGGTCAGGACCGGGTCACGTTGACCACGTTCCTGACCGCCTTCGAACGCAATGGCGCGCTAACGGATATCGCGCGGGCCTACGCCGCGACACTGCACGACGAGAGCCTGGGCTGGCACAGCGGCGGGCCGCGAACCACCGGCTTGCGCACCACCGTTCCCGCCCATGCCTATTTCAGCAAAGAGGCCGTGGTCAACGGCCCCCTGATGATGCGTTTCTTCCGCACCCTGCCCCGGGTTCTGGGCGGGGTCGGCGCCATCGGCGGCCTGTTGGCGCTGTACCAGGGGATCGACCGGTACCGTGGTGCGCTGACCCAGGCGGCAACCGACGCAACGGCGTTGGAACCGCTGGCCACGGCCGGTCAGGTCGGGATTGTCGCATTATTGATCGGCTTCGCCACCGCCGTCCTGATCAGCGTGGTGCAGAACGCGGTCCTGGCCACCCGGTATCGGCAGACCGAACGTCTTTGGCAAATTATCGACGGTCGCTTCCGGGGCGGTGCCGAACCCGATTATCTTCGCGACCTGGCGATGGCGGCCCACGCCCAGAACGCCGAACTGTGCCAGGTGGTGCAAAGCGGCCTCGAGAATCTCGGCACCGAATATGGCAACCAGAACACGCGGCTGATCGATGCGGTCGGCCATCAGTCGGCGGAAACCGCGCGCGCATTGGCCAAGGGAATCCGGGCGGCCCTGGCCGAACCGATGGCCGAGCTCGCCAAATCGGCCAAGGCCTTGGCCGGCGACCAGGGCGAAGCGGTCCAGGGGATCCTGGATGCGACGCTGCCCAACATCACCACCCGCCTGTCGGCCCATGTCGTTGAGCAACAGGAACAGATCGACCGGGCCCTGCGTCGCACCGAAACCCTGGTCGGCAATGTCGAGGAAACGCTGAATTCCCTCACCGCGCGGCTGGCGGACAGTTTTCAGGCGGGGTTGGAAGGCAGCGCGGTACAGGATTTGGAGCAGCGTCGCGAGATGGTGGCGGCAATCGAGCTTTGCGTCGATACGCTGGTATCCCACGTGGACGGCCACGCCAAGGCGTTCGAAGGCGCGCTTGGCTCCATGCAGGAACGCCTGCAGACATTGGCCGACGGCAGCCTGGCAACCACCGGCGAAAACCTGCGCCAGGCGGCAACCAGTTTCACCGATCTCAAGGACGCGATTGCGGAACTCGCGGCTTCGGCAACACCGGCCTTGGATAAGGTGGTCGAGACCCAGGAAACCATTCTCGGCCTGCTCGACGAAACGCAAGACGGCGGCAAGCTGATCGGCGCCGCCGCCCAGGACCTGAACGACGCGGCCCAGGTCAGCCGCGCCGTGGTCGAACAGGTGGTCGACCTGGCGGCCAATATGAACGGGGCGATGGCGGCGCTGGCCGACCTGTCGAAACCGGCTTCCGAAAATGGCGGCGGCGAGCCGCACCTGCCCCTGCATCACACCGCCAAGCCGCGGGTGTCGAGCGCATTGAAGGAACTGCGTGAGGCGGCCGAGGACATGAGCAGGCAGCTTCCCAAGCTATGAGCGGGAGAGCACCGCTCCCAACCCTGACCGCCGCTCACAGCGGGTGATCCAAAAGCTCGGGTTCCTGGCCGAAGGCCGGCGGTGGGCCTATGGACTGGACCTGCTGTTTTACCGGCTGCCACGAAACACTTACGCCCAACGCAAACCGAACGAGGCCTGATATCCCATCATCATCCGACTTGGCCGACCGCTTCCGACGCTTCGCGGTGCGCGAGGCCGACGGCGTTTCGCCGCTGTACGCCGCCTTGGCCCCGGCAATTGCCGAGGATGGCGACCTTCTGGACCTGGCCGGCACCGCCCCGGCGAACCAGCCAACGCCCAACCTGTTGTTCGCAGCGGTTCAATTCCTGCTGCTGCGCGAGCCCGGAACCGAGCCGGGGCTGGCCGGTCACTATGCCAGCGTCCAGACACCGGCTGGCGCACCGGACGCGGCCTTCCCCGCATTCCGGGGGTTTTGTCTGGACCGCCGCCCAGCGATCCAGGCGTTGCTGCGATCGCGCGTGGTCAACACCAACGAGGTCCGGCGCTGTGCCCTGTTGCTGCCGGCGATCGCACGGATCGCCGATGGCCTTAGCGGCCCACTGCACCTGATCGACGTCGGCGCCAGCGCCGGGTTGAACCTGGCATTGGACGCCTATCGCTACCGCTATGGCGACCAACTGGAAGCCGGCCCCGCCGGGGGGCGACCCGAACTGGCTTGCCAACTGAAAGGCGCGGTCCCCGACCTGCCTGGTCTTCCTCCAATTGGCCATCGCATCGGCATCGACCCGGCGCCTTTGTCGCTGAGCGACCCGGACGACATGGCTTGGCTGCAGGCGCTGATCTGGCCGGAACAAGAGGACCGGCGGCGAAACCTGACCCAAGCGATCGCCACAGCACGCGGCACCGACATAAGGATGCTCACCGGCGATGCGCTAAACCTGCTCCCCCAGGCTTTCCAGGTCCTGCCCGACAGCGGCACGGTCTGCCTGATGCACACCTTCACCCTGAACCAGTTCACGGCGGTGGACCGAAAACGGTTCGAGGCGCTATGCCGAGAACTTGGCGCAGCACGCCCCTTCGATCGTTTGGCCCTGGAATGGGGCGAGGGTCATGCGCCGCAGCTGATCCACCACCATTACGGCCCAGGCGAACCGTCCGCCTGCGAACTCGCCTTTTGCGAACCCCACGGCGCCTGGCTCGACTGGCGAGGCTGACCTACTCCGCCGCTTCGGCCGGGGTCGGTGGTTGCCAGCGCAGCACCGGCTGGCGGGCCGCCTGGGTTTCGTCCATGCGCCGCCGGGGCGCCAGCCGCGGGGCCTGGGTGAAGCGCTCGGTATGGCCGGCCTTGGCCGCCAGGGCGAGATCGCGCAAGGTGGCGATGAATTCGTCCAGCGAGGCCTTGGATTCCGACTCGGTCGGTTCGACCAGCATGGCACCATGCACCACCAGCGGGAAATAGACGGTCATCGGGTGGAAGCCCTCGTCGATCATCGCCTTGGCGAAATCCAGGGTCGTAACCCCGGTGTCGCGCAGGAAGTGGTCGTCGAACAACACCTCGTGCATACAGATCCCCGGGAACGCCGCGGTCATCACGTCGTCGAGCCCGGCGCGGACATAATTGGCGGCCAGCACCGAATCCTCGGCCACCTTGCGCAGGCCGTCGGCACCGTGGCTCAGCATGTAGGCATAGGCGCGGACGAACATGCCCATTTGACCATGGAACGGTTTCATGCGGCCGAACGACTTGCCGTCGGCATCATTGTGTTCGACCAGATCGAAGCCATTCTCGCCATGGACGACGTAAGGCAGTGGCGCGTATGGCGCCAAGGCATCCGACAACACCACCGGGCCGGACCCCGGCCCGCCGCCGCCATGGGGCGTCGAGAAGGTCTTGTGCAGGTTCAGGTGCATGGCATCGACGCCCAGATCGCCGGGCCGGACCCGGCCGACAATGGCGTTGAAATTGGCCCCGTCGCAGTAGAAATAGCCGCCGGCGGCATGGACCGCATCGGCCACCCGCTTGACATCACGTTCGAACAGGCCGCAGGTGTTGGGGTTGGTCAGCATAACCCCGGCGACATCGTCGTCCAGCTTGGCCTCCAGGGCCTTGAGGTCGACCCGTCCGTCCGCGGTGCCCGGCACCGGATCGACCTTGTAGCCGCACATCGCCGCCGTGGCCGGATTGGTGCCGTGGGCCGATTCCGGAACCAGCACCCGCGCCCTGGCGTCGCCGCGGTCGCCCAGGGCCGCACGGATCGCCATCAGCCCGCACAATTCACCATGGGCACCGGCCGCCGGGGACATGGCCACGGCCGGCATGCCGGTCAGGGTCTTCAGCCAATGGGCAAGCCCGTCGATCAATTCCAGCGCGCCCTGGGCTGATCCGGTCGGCTGCAGCGGATGCAGATCGCCGATCCCAGCCAGCCGGGCCAGCTTCTCGTTGAGCCGGGGATTGTGCTTCATGGTGCACGAGCCCAGCGGGTAAAGGGCCAAGTCGATGGCGTAGTTTTTCTGGCTGAGGCGCAGGAAGTGCCGCACCACCTCGGGCTCCGACAGGCCGGGCAGGCCGATCTCGCCCTGGCGTTCCATGCCGCCCAGCCGGTCGGTGACCGGTGCCGGCTCGGGCAGGTCGACGCCGCAATTGTCGTGGGTGCCCTGCTCGAAGCTCAGGGCTTCCTCGTGCTCCAGGCCGCGATGGCCGGTGAAGGTGCCGGGTCCGGCTTTGGATTTCACAGGAGTCATGCCAGCACCTCCGTCAGGCCGTCGACCAGGGCGTCGACATCCGCCTCGCTCACGGTTTCCGTGGCCGCCACCAGCAGCAACTGGCTGGCAGCGTCCTCATCGGGATAGAGCCTTGCCACGGGCACGCCGCCCAGGACACCCTTCTCGGCCAATGCATCGGCCACGGCGTCGGCCGGTTTCGGCAGCCGGACCGCAAATTCGTTGAAGAAGCTCTCGGAGACGACCTCGACACCCGGCAGTGCCGCCAGCCGGTCGGCGAGGCCGACCGCTGCGGCGTGGTTCAACCGGGCCAAGCGGGTGAAGCCGGCCTCGCCCAGTAGGGTCAGGTGGATGCAGAAAGCCAAGGCGCATAGGCTGGAGCTGGTGCAGATATTACTGGTCGCCTTTTCCCGACGGATGTGCTGTTCGCGGGCCGAAAGCGTCAGCACATAGCCGCGGCGTCCATCCTCGTCGACGGTCTGACCGCACAGCCGGCCGGGCAATTGCCGCAGGTATTTCTGCCGCGTCGCCATCAGCCCGACATAGGGCCCGCCGAAGCTGAGCGCGTTGCCCAGCGACTGCCCCTCACCGACCACGATATCGGCGCCCATGTCGCCGGGCGCGGTCAATACTCCCATCGCCACGATTTCTGACACCGCCACCACCAGCAGCGCCCCGACAGCATGGGCCGCCTCGGCGATCGGACGCAGGTCGCGGATGCGGCCAAAGAAATCGGGATACTGCACCACGACGCAGGAAATCGACTTGTCCAGCTCGATACCGGCCAGGTCCTCGCTGCCATCGAAATCCGGCGGCAGCAGGTCGAGCTCGAATTCGGTGAAGGCCTGCGAGGTGCGGGTCACCTCCCGGTAGTGCGGGTGCAGCCCGCCCGAGATCACGGCCCGCCCCCGGCGGGTGACGCGATTGGCCATCATCACCGCTTCGGCACAGGCGGTGGCGCCGTCGTACATTGAGGCGTTGGCCACCTCCATCCCGGTCAGCATCGCCACCTGGGTCTGGAACTCGAACATGTACTGCAGGGTGCCCTGGCTGATCTCCGGCTGATACGGCGTATAGGCGGTCAGGAACTCGCTGCGCTGGATCAGATGGTCGACCGAGGCCGGGATATGGTGGCGATAGGCGCCGGCGCCCAGGAAACAGGGCGCGCTGCCCGGCGACAGGTTTTTGGCCGCCAGGGATGCAATCTGCCGCTCGACCTCCATTTCACCGGCATGGGTCGGCAAATCGACCAGATCGGCCAGACGCGCCCCTTCGGGCACGTCGGCAAACAGGTCGTCGACGGTGTCGACGCCGACCGCCGCCAGCATGGCGGCGCGATCGGCTTCGGTCAGCGGCAGATAGCGCATCAGTCCAGTTCCTCGACGTAAGAATCGTAAGCCGCCTCGTCCATCAGGTCGGCCAGGTCGCCCTCGTCCTGCACGGTCATCTTGAACAGCCAGCCCTTGCCCATGGAATCCTCATTGACCAGTGCCGGGTTGTCGTTCAGGGCTTCGTTGACCGCGGTCACCTCGCCGCTGGCCGGCGCGTAGACCTCGCTGGCGGCCTTGACCGATTCGACCACCGCCACCTCGTCACCCTTGGCGAACACGGTGCCGACCTCGGGCAGTTCGACGAAGACGATGTCGCCAAGCTGCTCCTGGGCGTAGTTGGACACCCCGACCGTGCCCGCACCGCCGTCCATGTTGATGAATTCGTGGTCCTTGCTGTACTTGATCATGGTACTTATCCCCTGTTGGTGACTTGTCAGTTTCCGCGGTAATAGCGCTGCGGTACGAACGGCATTTTGGCGACCTTGGCCGGCAGCGACTTGCCGCGGACGATCAGGTTGAGCGGCGTGTCCGCGGCCGCCATCGCGGTCGGGACGTAACCCATCGCCACCGGTCCGCCGATCGTCGGGCCGAAACCGCCGCTGGTGACCTCGCCGACCACCGCGCCGGCCTGATCGGCGATTTCGGTGTGTTCGCGGGCTGGCGCCCGCCCTTCCGGCCGGATCCCGACCCGCTTGCGGGTGACGCCGTCGGCAATCTGGCGTTGCACCACGGCATCGCCGGGGAAACCACCCTCGGCCCGGCGGCGCTTGGAAATGCTCCAGATCAGGCCGGCCTCGATCGGCGTCGTGGTGGTATCGATATCATGGCCATAGAGGCAGAGCCCGGCCTCCAGCCTGAGCGAATCGCGGGCACCCAGGCCGATCGGGGCCACTTCCTCCTCGGCCAGCAGGGTCCGCGCCAGGCCGTCGGCCTCTCCCGCGGCGACCGAAATCTCGTACCCGTCTTCGCCGGTGTAACCGGAGCGGGAGACCAGGCAGTCGCAGCCGGCGATCCTGACCTCGGCCATCGACATGAAAGCCATGGTCGCGACCCCGTCGGCATGGCGGGACAGTACGTCCGAAGCCGCCGGCCCTTGCAGGGCCAGCAGGGCCCGGTCTGGTATCGCCTCGAAATGGGCATCGCCCTGCAAGCCCGCCTGCATCAGCGCGAAATCCTGATCCTTGCACGCGGCGTTGACGACCACGAACAGGCCGTCACCCATTCGGGTCACCATCAGATCGTCAAGGATGCCGCCATCAGGATTGGTGAACTGGGTGTAGCGCATGGCGCCGTCGCCCAGGGCCTGAATGTCGCCCGGGACCAGCCTTTCCATGGCGCTGGCCGCATCGGCGCCGGTGATTCGCGCCTGCCCCATATGGGAGACGTCGAACAGCCCGGCGGCGGCACGCGTCTGTTGGTGTTCGGCCAGAATGCCGGCGAATTGCACCGGCATGTCGTAGCCGGCAAACGGCACCATCTTGCCACCCAGTTCCAGGTGCAAGCCGTGCAGTGGCGTGTGTTCCAGATGCTCCCCGCCTGCGCTCAATGACCCTCTCCCAAAGACAGCGTTGGCCTTCCTCCCGGTCAGGAGGCTGCCCCCTCTGTCTTTGGACCTGAGAGATTTCGCGCATCGCGCGCTTGGCACGAACGCTTATCCCCTTCGGTGAGGCCGAACCGCGCTGGCCCGGCCTGCTTTCCAGAGTTCCATCGTCTTGCGGTCCGGATGCCTGAGAGTTTCCGGGGCGGTTGCTCCTTCGGCGCCAACACCGGCCGCAGGGCCGCGCGTCGATCTCTCCCGCAAGAGTCGTCTGATTCGCCTGGAAGGATAACGGCCTGAGACGGCCTGTCAATAGAGCTGCCGATTACCGCCGCTGGCTGCGGTTATAAGCGAGCTGTTCCGGGGTCAGTTGGAAGCCGGCAATGATTTCGTACTCCGGACCCTGGGCCTTGGCGGTGATCGGGATCACCACTTCGACCTCTTCCTGCACGCCGCCGCGACGGCGGCCTTCCTTGAAGGTGATGGCGCTGGTGAAGACCGCCTTTTCCTGGATGCCGCGTTCGCCGTGGATATAGGCGACGAAGTAACTCATTTCGGTTTCCGAACCACGGGCCGCCGGCCCGCGAATGGCGGCGACCTGGATCGTCACCTCGTTGACCACCTCATCGTCGTCATAGTCGCAAGCCAGGCCGACGACCGCGATCTCGGCTTCGTGCTCGACATCGGTCAGGTCGCGCCCCTCGCCGGCCTGAAAACGGACCAGCCGCGCGGCGTCGCCCAGGACCGAAGCCCGCGGACAGGGCGGCGGCGGATCGCTGAACATGGTGCAACCCGCAACCGTCAGCGCCAAGCCGATGACGCCCGACGTCGATACGAATTTCCAGCGCATCTGTCGATCCCCGATCTGATCCGCGTTACGGTCGAAAGCCCGCGAAAGCCGCCCGCCGCAGCCTCCGAGCCAGATACCCAATACAGAACGTCAAAGCTCTTTGTGTGAGCCGTCGCACAATGGCGCCTTGCCGCTGTGCTTGCAAGCGCAGAAATACACGGTCTTGGACGCCGCCGCCTCGTACTTCACCGGTGCGAACTCGGTCCCCTTGTGGCTGCCGTCGCAAAACGGTTGCTTCCGGCTCTGCCCGCAGGCGCACCAGAAATAGGCCTTGCCCTCCTCAACGTCCACCGCCATCGGGGATTTCTGGGCAATTGTCGGATCCGCCATCTCTGATCTTCCTTCTTGGTGAGGTCTGTACTAGTTATGGTCCCGGACTCTAGTCAAGCCGGGCCCGGGGCACAACCTTGGAACCAGCGAATGATGGGCACCATGGACAAGCCGAAGATCGCACTGCTTCTCGCCAGCCCGCGCGGTTTCTGCGCCGGGGTCGACCGGGCGATCCAGATCGTCGAGACGGCGCTGGAGAAGTACGGCCCGCCGGTCTATGTCCGCCACGAAATCGTCCACAACCGCTATGTCGTCGAGGGACTGGAATCGCGCGGCGCGGTCTTTGTCGACGAGCTGGACGAAGTCCCCGACGACGCACCGGTCGTGTTTTCCGCCCATGGGGTGCCGAAGTCTGTGCCAGCGGAAGCCGAGCGCCGCGGCCTGTTCTATCTGGACGCCACCTGCCCGCTGGTCAGCAAGGTCCACATCGAGGCCCAGCGCCACCAAAAGGCCGGCCGCCAGGTGGTGCTGATCGGCCATGCCGGCCACCCGGAGGTGATCGGCACCATGGGCCAGTTGCCCGATGGCGCCGTGCTGCTGGTCGAGAATGCCGCCCAGGCCGAGGCATTGGAGGTGGCCGGCGACCGGGAACTGGCCTTCGTGACCCAGACGACGCTGTCGGTTGACGAATGCGCCGACATGATTGATGTCCTGCGGCGGCGCTTTCCGGCCATCGCCGGGCCCCACAAGGAGGATATCTGCTACGCCACCACCAACCGCCAGCAGGCGATCAAGGCGATGGCAGAACGCTGCGACAAGGTGCTGGTGATCGGTGCGCCGAACTCATCGAACTCCCAGCGCCTGGTCGAGGTCGCGGTCCGCTATGGCTGCCCCGACGCACGACTGGTGCAGCGCGCCGCCGATATCAATTGGCCGGCCATGGCCGGTGCCAGAACGGTTGGCATCACCGCCGGCGCCTCGGCCCCCGAAGTACTGGTCGAGGAAGTGGTCGCGGCTTTCCGGGCCCGCTTCACCGTGGTCGTCGAAGAGGTCCGGGAGCGCGAGGAGGAAATGCACTTCCGTCTGCCCCGGGCCCTGGAAGCCTGAGCCCCCGCCCATGGCCGTCTACACCGAAATCGCCGATGCCGAACTGGACGCCTTCGTAGCCGAATACGATATCGGCCAGGTGGTCAGCTGCAAGGGTATCGCCGAGGGGGTCGAGAACTCCAACTACCTGCTGCAGACCGACCGCGACAGCTTCATCCTGACACTGTACGAAAAGCGGGTGAACCGGGACGACCTGCCTTTCTTCCTTGGCCTGATGGAGCATCTGGCGGCCAAGGGCATCGCCTGCCCGACCCCGATTCGCGGCCGCGACGGCCAGTCCCTGCGCGAGGCGGCCGGCCGGCCGGCGGCGATCGTCAGTTTCCTGAACGGGGTTTGGGTAAGGCGCCCGAGGCCGGAACATTGCGCCGGACTGGGCGCCGCTCTGGCGGCGATGCACCTGGCCGGCGCCGATTTCAAGATCGAGCGGCCCAACGCCCTGTCGGTGGCAGGCTGGCGGACCTTGTTGGAATCCTGCACCGAACGGGCCGACGAGGTCGAACCCGGCCTGGCCGAGATGCTGGCCCGCGAATACGAGGCGCTGGCAGAGGCCTGGCCGACCGACCTGCCCCAGGGCGTGATCCATGCCGATCTGTTTCCCGACAATGTCTTTTTCCTGGACGACAAGCTGTCGGGGCTGATCGATTTCTACTTCGCCTGCAACGACTTCTTCGCCTACGACATCGGGGTCTGCCTGAACGCCTGGTGCTTCGAGCCGGACGGCGCCTTCAACGTCACCAAGGCGCGGCTGATGCTGCAGAACTACCGCAAGGTCCGCGACTTCTCGAACCGGGAGCTCGAGGCCCTGCCGCTGCTGGCCCGGGGCGCGGCGCTCAGGTTCCTGCTGACCCGCCTGTACGATTGGCTCAACCAGATCCCGGGCGCTCTGGTCAAGCCCAAGGACCCGCGCGAATACATCGCCAAGCTGCGCTTCCACCGCTCGGTCGGCGGTCCCGGGGCCTATGGGCTGGACCCGGCGTGACCGACACCGTCGACATCTACACCGACGGCGCCTGTTCGGGAAATCCCGGCCCCGGCGGCTGGGGCGCGGTGCTGGACTATCGCGGCCGGACCCGGGAATTGCAGGGTGGCGAGGCGGCGACCACCAACAACCGCATGGAGATGATGGCGGCGATCGAGGCCCTGAACGCCCTGACCCGCCCCTGCCGGGTGAGGCTGCACACCGATTCGACCTATCTCAAGGACGGCATCACCAAGTGGATCCACAATTGGAAGGCCAAGGGCTGGAAGACCGCCAGCCGCCAGCCGGTCAAGAACCAGGACCTCTGGCAGCAGCTCGACCGGGCGATCGGCCGCCACGACGTCGAATGGCACTGGGTCAAGGGCCATGCCGGCGACCCCGGCAACGAACGCGCCGACAAGCTGGCCCGCCAGGCCGCCAAGGCGGCAGCGGAGTAGAGGGAACGAACGAGAATCTCGCATGCCACACCCTTCGAGACGCCGTGTGCCACGGCTCCTCAGGATGAGGTGGGGCTGGTGTGTGGCCCCGCCCTGCACCACCCCCACCTCATGGTGGAGACCTTTGCACGGAAGCGGCATTTGTGATTCCCTGTTTTGGCACGGCTTTG